>NZ_JALJRX010000003.1:447457-528723 GCF_024519495.1 Stenotrophomonas sp. Ste96
ATCCGTGAAGGCGGTCGTACCGTCGGCGCCGGCGTGGTCTCCAAGATCCTCGAGTAATCTGCTAGAATCTGCGCCCCGATGTTGCCTGGGTAGGGCATCGGGGCGTAATTAAATGGGAAAAGAGGCGCAGGATGCACCTCGTGTTCCCCAGACCAGGAAGGGTCGCGCCATTCAGGCTTTGTCAACAGTGACCCTGTTGACTGCCAACTTGTATGCGCGCTATACTTTTTGTCTGGGCAGATCGGGAAACCGGTCTGCCTCGATTTTTGAGGTCTACGGAAAGATCTTGTCGCCGCGCAGGAATGTGCGGCGTCTGCATTCAGGATATTCATGGGACAAGGCAACCCAGAGGCCTTGTCCGTCGCTCTTTTAACGAAGGAACCCACCGTCATGGCGGACCAAAAGATCCGGATTCGGCTGAAGGCGTTCGATCATCGTTTGATCGACCGTTCGGCCAGCGAGATCGTAGAAACGGCAAAGCGGACCGGCGCGCAAGTGCGTGGCCCGATCCCCCTGCCGACCAAGATCGAGCGTTACACCATTCTCGTCTCCCCGCACGTCGACAAAGACGCGCGTGACCAGTACGAGACCCGCACGCACAAGCGCGTGCTCGATATCGTTGACCCGAACGACAAGACCGTGGACGCGCTGATGAAGCTCGAACTGGCTGCCGGCGTCGACGTTCAGATCAAGCTGACCTGAGGACTACGACCATGACGAAGAAATATTCGTTGGGCTTCGTGGGCCGCAAGGCTGGCATGAGCCGCGTGTTCACCGAAGATGGCCAGGCCATCCCGGTAACCCTGATTGAAGCCACCCCGAACCGCATCGCGCAGATCAAGACCGTCGAAGCTGACGGCTACAGCGCCGTGCAGGTGACCGTCGGCGCGCGTCGCGCTGCCCTGGTCAACAAGCCGGAAGCCGGTCACTTCGCCAAGGCGAAGGTCGACGCGGGCCGTGGCCTGTGGGAATTCCGCGTTGAAGACGCGCAGCTCGGCGATTTCGCCGTCGGCGGCGAAGTCAAGGCGGACATCTTTGAAGTTGGCCAGAAGGTCGACGTCCAGGGTGTCACCAAGGGTAAGGGCTTCCAGGGCACCATCAAGCGCTACAACTTCCGTATGGGCGATGCAACCCACGGTAACTCGCTGTCGCATCGCGCGCCGGGTTCCTTGGGCCAGCGCCAGACCCCGGGTCGCGTTTTCCCGGGTAAGAAGATGTCCGGCCACATGGGTTCGGTGCAGCAGAGCACCCAGAACCTGGAAGTGGTGAAGGTCGATGTCGAGCGTGGTCTGATCGCGATCCGTGGTGCCGTTCCGGGCGCAGCGGGTGGTGACGTGATCGTTCGTCCGGCTAGCAAGGCATAAGGAGAGATGACGATGGAACTCGTTATCACGGGTAGCAACAACAAGGTCTCGGTCTCCGATGCCGTGTTCGGTCGCGATTTCAGCGAAGATCTGGTTCACCAGGTCGTCGTTGCTTACCGCAACGCCGGTCGCGCCGGCACCAAGGCACAGAAGACTCGCTCTGAAGTGGCTGGTACCACCAAGAAGTCGAAGAAGCAGAAGGGCGGCGGCGCGCGTCATGGCGCACTGACGGCTCCGATCTTCATCGGCGGCGGTGTCACCTTCGCGGCCAAGCCGCGCAGCTTCGAGCAGAAGGTCAACCGTAAGCAGTACCGTGCAGCCATGTGCGCGATCCTGTCCGAGCTGAACCGCCAGGGCCGTCTGACGATCGTGGAGTCCTTCGATGTCGAAGCGACCAACACCAAGTCGTTGATCGCCAAGCTGGCCGGCCTGGAAGTGGGCAAGCGTCCGCTGATCGTCACCGAAGATGCTTCCGAGCACCTGTACCTGTCGGCCCGCAACATTCCCTACGTGGAAGTGCGTGACGTGCAGGGCCTGGACCCGGTGTCGCTGGTCGGTGCCGACACGGTCGTCATCACCGCTGATGCGGTCAAGAAGGTCGAGGAGTGGCTGGCATGAGCAGCAACGAAAAAGTCTTCAGCGTGCTGCGCGCTCCGCGAGTCTCCGAAAAGACCGCGCGCCTGCAGGAACATTCCAACCAGTATGTCTTCGAAGTTTCGAACGAAGCCACCAAGGCCGATGTAAAGGCCGCGGTCGAGCAGCTGTTCGACGTCAAGGTCGAGTCGGTCAACGTGCTGAACGTGAAGGGCAAGAACAAGTCCTTCCGTAACCGCACCGGCCGCCGCGGCGATTGGCGCAAGGCGTACGTGCGTCTCGCCGATGGCCAGTCCATCGATGTAACGGCCAAGGCCTGAGGTCCATCCCATGCCATTGATGAAATTCAAACCCACTTCTCCCGGCCGCCGTTCGGCCGTGCGCGTGGTCACGCCCGATCTGCACAAGGGCGCGCCGCATGCCGCGCTGCTGGAACCGCAGAGCAAGTCCGGTGGTCGTAACCACCACGGCCGCATCACCACCCGTCACGTGGGTGGTGGTCACAAGCAGCACTACCGTGTCATCGACTTCAAGCGCAACAAGGAAGGCATTCCGGCGCGCGTGGAACGCATCGAATACGATCCGAACCGCACCGCCCATATCGCCCTGCTGTGCTACGTCGACGGCGAACGCCGCTACATCATCGCACCGAAGGGCCTGAAGGCCGGTGACCAGGTGATCGCGGGTTCGGATGCGCCGATCAAGACCGGCAACACCCTGCCGCTGCGCAACATCCCGGTCGGTACCACTGTCCACGGCATCGAACTGAAGCCGGGCAAGGGTGCACAGATCGCGCGTGCCGCCGGCGCTGCCGTGCAGCTCGTCGCTCGTGAAGGCATCTACGCCACCCTGCGCCTGCGCTCGGGTGAAATGCGCAAGGTGCCGGTCGAGTGCCGCGCCACCATCGGTGAAGTCGGTAACGACGAACACAACCTGGAAAAGCTGGGCAAGGCTGGCGCCAAGCGCTGGCGTGGTGTCCGCCCGACCGTTCGTGGTGCTGCCATGAACCCGGTTGACCATCCGCACGGTGGTGGTGAGGCGAAGGCCGGCCAGGGCAACCCGCATCCGGTCACCCCGTGGGGTGTCCCGACCAAGGGTTACAAGACGCGCCATAACAAGCGCACCCAGCAATTCATCGTCCGCGATCGTAGGGGCTAATCGACCATGGCACGTTCACTCAAGAAGGGCCCGTTTGTCGATCACCACCTCATCAAGAAGGTGGAAGCCGCTGCGGGTAGCAAGAAGCCGATCAAGACCTGGTCGCGCCGTTCGATGATCCTGCCGGAAATGGTAGGCGTCACCATCGCCGTTCATAACGGTAAGAACCACGTTCCGGTGCTCGTCAACGAGAACATGGTCGGCCACAAGCTCGGCGAATTTGCCATCACCCGGACCTTCAAGGGTCACGGTGGTGACAAGAAGTCGGGCAAGTAAGGAGAGATGACAATGGAAGCGAAAGCAATCCTGCGCTCCGCGCGCATCTCTGCGCAGAAAGCCCGCCTGGTCGCTGACCAGGTGCGTGGCCTGCCGGCCGAGCGTGCGGTCAACCTGCTGAAGTTCTCGGACAAGAAGGCTGCCCACCTGATCAAGAAGGTGGTGGAGTCGGCTATTGCAAACGCCGAGAACAACCAGGGCGCCGACGTCGACGAGCTGAAGGTACAGACCATCATGGTAGATGAAGGTCCGACCCTGAAGCGTTTCATGGCGCGGGCGAAAGGCCGCGGCACCCGCATCCTCAAGCGCACCAGCCACATCACTGTGGTTGTGGGCGCCGGCAAGTAAGCGGAAAGGAAAACACCATGGGTCATAAAGTTCATCCGATTGGTATCCGCCTCGGCATTTCCAAGGACTGGAACTCCAAGTGGTACGCCAACAAGGCCGAGTTCGCTGGTTATCTGGCAGCCGACCTGAAGGTGCGGGACATGCTGCGCAAGAAGCTTGCGCAGGCCGGCATCAGCAAGATCCTGATCGAGCGTCCGGCAAAGACCGCTCGCGTGACGATCCACACCGCCCGTCCGGGCGTGGTGATCGGCAAGCGCGGTGAGGACATCGAGAAGCTGCGCAAGGAAGTGAGCGAAATGATGGGCGTCCCGGCGCACATCAACGTCACCGAAGTGCGTAAACCCGAGCTGGACGCACAGCTGGTTGCCGAGTCGATCGCGCAGCAGCTGGAGCGTCGCATCATGTTCCGCCGCGCGATGAAGCGCTCGGTCGGCAACGCGATGCGCCTCGGTGCCCTGGGCATCAAGGTCAACGTCGGTGGCCGCTTGAACGGCGCGGAAATCGCCCGTTCGGAGTGGTACCGCGAAGGCCGCGTGCCGCTGCATACGCTGCGTGCCGACATCGACTATGGCTTCGCTGAAGCCAAGACGACCTACGGCATCATCGGCATCAAGGTCTGGATCTACAAGGGCGAAGTCTTCGATTTCTCCCAGGTTGGCCAGGAAAAGCAGGACGACTCCCCGCGCAACGATCGTAACGATCGCGGCGACCGCGGTGACCGTCCGTCGCGCCCGGCTCGTGAAGCGAGGTAACGACAATGTTGCAACCCAAGCGAACCAAATACCGCAAGGTACACAAGGGCCGTAACGATGGTCTGAGCTGGAGCGGCAACGCCGTCAGCTTCGGCGAGTACGGCCTGAAGGCAACCGCTCATGGTCAGCTGACCGCGCGTCAGATCGAAGCGGCCCGCCGCTCGATCAGCCGCTACGTCAAGCGCGGCGGCAAGATGTGGATCCGAGTGTTCCCCGACAAGCCGATCACCAAGAAGCCCATCGAAGTCCGAATGGGTTCTGGTAAGGGCAACGTGGAGTACTGGGTAGCCCAGATCCAGCCCGGCCGCATGATCTATGAAATCGAAGGCGTCGCAGAAGACGTGGCACGTGAGGCGTTCCGCCTGGCTGCCGCCAAGCTCTCCGTGACCACCACTTTCGTGACCCGGACGGTGCTCTGATGGATATCAAACAACTTCGCGAAAAGTCGGCTGACGACCTGAAGAGCCACCTGATCGACCTGCGTAAGGAGCAGTTCTCGCTCCGTATGCAGCAGGTCACTGGCCAGCTGCCGAAGACCCACGAAACCCGCCGGGTTCGTCGCGAGATCGCTCGCGTCAAGACCCTGCTCGGCAGCACCAAGTAAGGATGGCCGCGATGAGCGATAACAACGACAGCAAGACGCTGCGCACGGTCGAAGGCCGTGTCGTCAGCAACAAGATGGACAAGACGGTCACCGTGTTGGTGGAGCGCCTGGTCAAGCACGCCCTGTACGGCAAGTACATCAAGCGTTCGACCAAGCTGCACGCACACGACGCCGACAACACCTGCAACGAAGGTGATGTCGTGCGCGTGGCCGAGATTGCTCCGATGTCCAAGACCAAGAACTGGCGCGTGGTGGAAGTCATCACGCGTGCGGCTGAATAAGGAGATCTGAATCATGATCCAGATGCAGAGCTACCTCGACGCCGCGGACAACTCCGGTGCCAAGGAACTGATGTGCATCAAGGTGCTGGGTGGTTCCAAGCGCCGTTATGCCCACATCGGCGACATCATCAAGGTCACCGTGAAGGACGCAATCCCGCGCGGCAAAGTCAAGAAGGGTGAAGTGTATGACGCCGTCGTGGTGCGTACCCGCAAGGGTGTGCGTCGCGCCGACGGCTCGCTGATCCGTTTCGACGGCAACGCCGCGGTCCTGCTCAACAACAAGCAAGAGCCGATCGGCACCCGCATCTTCGGACCGGTGACCCGTGAACTTCGTTCCGAGAAGTTCATGAAGATCGTCTCGCTCGCTCCCGAAGTTCTGTGAGCGCCAGGAGATAATCATGGCTAACCGTATCAAGAAGGGCGACCAGGTCGTCGTCAACACCGGCAAGGACAAGGGCAAGCAGGGCGAAGTCGTCCGCGTCGACGGCGATCGTGTGATCGTCGCCAACGTGAACATCGTCAAGCGCCACACCAAGCCGAACCCGCAGGCAGGCGTTGCCGGCGGCGTGGTCGAGCGTGAAGCGTCGATCCATATCTCCAACGTGAATGTGCTGAACCCGGCTTCGGGCAAGGGCGAGCGCGTTGGCTTCAAGGTGCTGGAGGATGGACGCAAACTGCGTGTGTTCCGCTCCAGCGGTGAGGCGCTCGACGCCTGAGGAATGAGCTGATGAATTCCCGTCTCGAAAAGTTTTACAAGGAAGAAGTGGTGCCGGCGCTGATGAAGCAGTTCGGCTACACCAATCCGATGCAGGTTCCGAAGCTGGTCAAGGTCACCCTGAACATGGGTGTCGGCGAAGCAGCCACGAACAAGAAGATCCTGGAAAATGCCGTCGCCGATATGGCCAAGGTCTCCGGTCAGAAGCCGATCGTGACCAAGTCCCGCGTCTCGGTGGCATCGTTCAAGATCCGCGATGGTTGGCCGATCGGCTGCAAGACCACGCTGCGTCGTGAAAAGATGTACGAGTTCATGGACCGTCTGATCAACATCTCGTTGCCGCGCGTGCGCGACTTCCGTGGTGTCTCGGGTCGTTCCTTCGACGGTCGCGGCAACTTCAACATGGGTGTGAAGGAACAGATCATCTTCCCGGAAATCGACTTCGACGCTGTCGACGCGATCCGCGGCATGGATATCGCCATCACCACCACCGCCAAGACCGATGCGGAAGCGAAGGCGCTGCTCGCAGCGTTCAAGTTCCCGTTCCGTAACTGATACGTCGAGGAATCCGAAATGGCAAAGACCTCCATGGTCAACCGCGACCTCAAGCGTGCGAAGCTGGCCGTCAAGTACGCCGGCAAGCGTGAAGAGCTGAAGAAGATCATCTCCAGCACGACCGCGTCGTACGACGAAAAGGCCGAGGCCGTCATCAAGCTGCAGAAGCTGCCGCGCGACTCGTCGCCGAGCCGTCACCGCAACCGTTGCGAGCTCTCGGGCCGCCCGCGTGGCGTGTACAGCAAGTTCGGCCTGGGCCGTAACAAGCTGCGTGAAGCCACCATGCGTGGCGACGTGCCGGGCCTGCGCAAGGCCAGCTGGTAAGGGATTCGTCCCTTCCACTGCCGCGCGCCTTCACGGCACGGGGCAGGGGAGAGGGGTCGGTTTTCCGGCCCTGATCCCGGATTAAGGGAGCCCGACGCAAGTCGGGCTCTTTTTGCCGTATACTCCCGCGTCTTGCTCCGTCACGGGGGCTGGCGTAGAGCGGGCCGTTGGTCCGCTGAACAGGCAACAAGGGCCCTGGCCCATCCCAGGTAGACACAAGATTTTCGCGAAAGCGGATATCGGTGCACTCAAAGGTATCGACTATGAGCATGACTGATCCCATCGCCGATCTGCTGGTACGCATCAAGAATGCGGCCGCGGTTGGCAAGCAGACGGTGAAAGCACCGTCGTCCAAGATCAAGGTGGCAATCGCAGAGGTGTTGAAGGCCGAAGGCTACATCACCGATCTGCGCGTGACCAAGATCGAGAACAACAAGGCCGAGCTTGAAATCGTCCTGAAGTATTTCGAAGGCAAGCCGGTCATCGAGACCCTGAAGCGCTTCTCGCGTTCGGGTCTGCGCCAGTACCGTGGCAAGTCCGAGCTGCCGAAGGTCCTCAACGGCCTGGGTATCTCCATCATCTCCACCTCCAAGGGCATCATGACTGATGCGCAGGCGCGCCAGTTGGGCGTCGGCGGCGAAGTCCTGTGCTTCGTGGCCTAAGGCGAGAAGGAAACAACTATGTCCCGCGTAGCCAAGAAGCCAGTCAACCTGCCCAAGGGCGTTGAACTGAACATCCAGCCGGAATCCGTCAGCGTGAAGGGCCCGAAGGGCACCCTGTCGCTTACCAAGGTTGCTGGCGTTGAAATCACTGTCGACAACGGCGTTGCCACCCTGGCCGCCAACGATGCCTCGCTGGTCGCCCTCACCGGCACCGTGCGCGCCATCCTGGCCAACATGGTCCACGGCGTGACCGAAGGCTTCGAGCGCAAGCTCGAGCTGGTCGGCGTCGGTTACCGTGCCGCCATGCAGGGCAAGGACCTGAACCTGTCGCTCGGGTTCTCGCATCCGGTCCTGTTCGTGGCGCCGGAAGGCATCACCATTTCGACCCCGACCCAGACCGAAGTGCTGGTCCAGGGCACCGACAAGCAGCGCGTTGGCGAAGTTGCCGCCAAGATCCGTGGCTTCCGTCCGCCGGAGCCCTACAAGGGCAAGGGTGTGAAGTACGCCGGCGAAGTCATCATTCGTAAGGAAGCCAAGAAGGCGTAACTCACGCCCTCAGCTTTCAAGGAAAAAGATCATGAACAAGAACATCGCTCGTCTGCGTCGTGCCAAGTCGACCCGTGCCCACATCCGTGTGCTCGGCGTGCCGCGTCTGTCGGTGCTGCGCACCGGTCAGCACCTGTACGCCCAGGTCTTCACCGCCGACGGCTCCAAGGTGCTGGCAGCTGCCAACACCACCCAGGCCGACGTCAAGGAAGGCCTGAAGAACGGCAAGAACAGCGACGCCGCCGCCAAGGTTGGCAAGCTGGTCGCCGAGCGCGCCAAGGCTGCGGGCATCGAGAAGGTCGCTTTCGACCGCTCGGGCTACCGCTACCACGGCCGCATCAAGGCACTGGCTGATGCAGCCCGCGAAGGCGGCCTGCAGTTCTAAGGGATAAGGAAGCGGGGCTGGTCCCCGCTTCCGCCTGCCTGCCGGCGCGGGTTGCGCCGGGCGACGTCCTTCTTCTGCAGGGGCGCTCGAATCACCGCTCCATCTCACAGCTATAAGCGGCCCTGAGCCGTACATACTCAATCAATCAAGGAATCAACATGGCAGAAGAACGTCAGCAGCGGGGTCGCGATCGCGATCGCCGCGAAGAGAAAGTCGACGACGGCATGATCGAAAAGCTGGTCGCGGTCAACCGCGTCAGCAAGACCGTCAAGGGCGGCCGCCAGTTCACCTTCACCGCACTGACCGTGGTCGGTGACGGCGCAGGCAAGGTCGGCTTCGGTTACGGCAAGGCGCGTGAAGTGCCGGTCGCGATCCAGAAGTCGATGGAACAGGCTCGCAAGAACCTGGCCACCGTCGATCTGAACAACGGCACCCTGTGGCACCCGGTGAAGTCCGGCCACGGCGCAGCCCGCGTGTTCATGATGCCGGCCTCCGAAGGTACCGGTGTGATTGCCGGTGGTGCCATGCGCGCCGTCCTGGAAGCCGTTGGCGTCAAGAACGTGCTGGCCAAGGCCGTCGGTTCGCGTAACCCGATCAACCTGGTTCGCGCCACGCTGAAGGGTCTGACCGAAATGCAGTCGCCGGTCCGCATCGCGGCCAAGCGCGGCAAGAAGGTGGAGGATCTCAACCATGGCTAATGAAACCGTCAAGACCGTCAAGGTCCGCCTGGTGGCTGGCCTGCGTGGCACCCAGTCGCGTCACCGCCTGTCGGTGCGTGCCCTGGGCCTGAACAAGCTCAACGATGTGCGTGAACTGAAGGACAGCCCGCAGGTTCGCGGCCTGATCAACAAGGTCCACTACCTCGTCAAGGTTGAGGAATAATCCAATGACCATGCATCTGAATGAATTGAGCCCGGCACCGGGCGCTCGCAAAGAGCGCACCCGCGTCGGTCGTGGTATCGGCTCCGGCCTGGGCAAGACCTGCGGCCGCGGCCACAAGGGTTCGTTCGCCCGTAAGGGTGGCGGCAAGATCAAGGCAGGCTTCGAAGGCGGCCAGACCCCCATGCAGCGTCGTCTGCCGAAGGTCGGCTTCCGTTCCAAGATCGCCAAGGACACCGCTGAAGTGCTGTCCTACCAGCTGGAACGCCTGGAAGCCGGCGAGATCGACTTTGCCGCGCTGCGCGCTGCCAAGCTGGTCCCGAGCACCGCCAAGCGTGCCAAGATCGTCATGAAGGGTGACCTGACCAAGGCCTTCACCCTGAAGGGCGTCGCTGCAACGGCCAGTGCCAAGGCCGCGATCGAAGCTGCCGGCGGCAGCGTACAGGAGTAAGACATGGCGCAAGCTGGCATTGGTAACCTCGGCGGCGGGCTCGGCAAGTTCACGGAACTCCGCCAGCGCCTGCTGTTCGTCATCGGGGCATTGATCGTCTACCGCATCGGCTGTTATGTGCCGGTGCCTGGCGTCAATCCCGATGCCATGCTTGCGCTCATGCAGGCGCAGGGCGGCGGCATCGTGGACATGTTCAACATGTTCTCGGGCGGCGCCCTGCACCGTTTCAGCATTTTCGCGCTGAACGTGATGCCGTACATCTCGGCATCCATCGTGATGCAGCTGGCGGTCCACATCTTCCCGGCATTGAAATCGATGCAGAAGGAAGGTGAATCGGGTCGTCGCAAGATCACCCAATATTCCCGCATCGGCGCCGTGTTGCTGGCGGTGGTGCAGGGCGGCAGCATCGCGCTGGCGCTGCAGAACCAGGTCTCCCCGGGCGGTGCCCCGGTCGTCTACGCACCGGGCATGGGCTTCGTGCTCACCGCCATCGTCGCGCTGACCGCCGGTACCATCTTCCTGATGTGGGTCGGTGAGCAGGTCACCGAGCGCGGCATCGGCAACGGTGTGTCGCTGATCATCTTCGCCGGCATCGTGGCCGGCCTGCCGGGCGCGGTCATCCACACCGTGGAAGCCTACCGCGACGGCAACATGAGCTTCATCGCCCTGCTGCTGATCGTGCTGGTGGTGCTGGCCTTCACCTACTTCGTGGTGTTCGTCGAGCGCGGCCAACGCCGCATCACGGTGAACTACGCACGTCGCCAGGGCGGCCGCAACGCGTACATGAACCAGACCTCGTTCCTGCCGCTGAAGCTGAACATGGCGGGCGTGATCCCGGCCATCTTCGCCTCGAGCATCCTGGCGTTCCCGACGACGCTGGCGATGTGGTCCGGCCAGGCCAGCTCGGCCACGTGGCTGCAGAAGGTCGCCAACGCCCTCGGGCCGGGCGAGCCGCTGCACATGATCGTGTTCGCTGCGCTGATCAGTGGCTTTGCGTTCTTCTACACCGCGCTGGTGTTCAACTCGCAGGAAACCGCCGACAACCTGAAGAAGTCGGGCGCGCTGATTCCGGGCATCCGTCCGGGCAAGGCCACCGCCGACTACGTGGATGCCGTGCTGACCCGCCTGACGGCTGCCGGTTCGCTGTACCTGGTGATTGTCTGCCTGCTGCCGGAAATCCTGCGCACCCAGCTGGGCGCCTCGTTCTACTTCGGCGGCACCTCGCTGCTGATCGTGGTGGTGGTGGTGATGGACTTCATCGCCCAGATCCAGGCGCACCTGATGTCGCACCAGTATGAGAGCCTGTTGAAGAAGGCCAACCTGAAGGGCGGCAACCGCGGCGGTTTTGCCCGCGGCTGATTGACCTGTTACACTAGTCTTCTTGTTGTGAAGGCCCTCCGGTTCCCGGACTGGCCTTCCAAATCGAAGGGCGGCCCCTGCAGCGGTTTCGGGTGGGGGTGTGATGTGGTGGTCCCGCGCGGGAGTAGCGCGGGCGGCGGCGAGGGCAACCTCTGCAGTCAACGACATCCGGCGCCGGAGCATGGGCACACTCCCCACGCCGGGTCCATGGAACCTCAAGGTTCCACGGGCTTCCCAGTAAACCGAGACCTTGATAGAATCGCTAGTTCACTTTTTTGATCCATCCTGCCGGATTGGCGCGCCCATGGTGCGCTGTCGGCCATCACTCAGCTGGAGAACCGCGTCATGGCGCGTATTGCAGGCGTCAACCTGCCAGCCCAGAAGCACGTCTGGGTCGGGTTGCAAAGCATTTACGGCATCGGCCGTACCCGTTCGAAGAAGGTCTGCGACGCCGCAGGCGTGACCTCGACCACCAAGATCCGCGATCTGTCGGAGCCGGAAATCGAGCGTCTGCGTCTCGAAGTCGGCAAGTACATCGTGGAAGGCGATCTGCGCCGTGAAATCGGTATCGCGATCAAGCGCCTGATGGACCTGGGCTGCTACCGCGGTCTGCGTCACCGTCGCGGTCTGCCGCTTCGTGGCCAGCGCACCCGTACCAACGCCCGCACCCGCAAGGGCCCGCGCAAGGCGATCAGGAAGTAAGGGACCTAAGAAATGGCTAAGCCCGTCGCTAAGACCAAGAAGAAGATCAAGCGCGTCGTCACTGACGGCGTCGCCCACGTCCATGCTTCTTTCAACAACACCATCGTGACCATCACCGACCGTCAGGGCAACGCTCTGTCGTGGGCGACCTCCGGTGGCGCTGGCTTCCGCGGTTCGCGTAAGTCCACCCCGTTCGCTGCCCAGGTGGCTGCCGAGAAGGCCGGCCGTGCCGCGCTCGACTACGGCGTCAAGTCCCTGGAAGTCCGCATCAAGGGCCCGGGTCCGGGTCGTGAGTCGGCCGTGCGCTCGCTGAACAACGTGGGCTACAAGATCACCAACATCATCGACGTGACGCCAATCCCGCACAACGGGTGCCGTCCGCCGAAGAAGCGTCGCGTCTAAAGGAGCGATAAGAAATGGCTCGTTATATCGGTCCTACCTGTAAGCTCGCCCGCCGCGAAGGCGCCGACCTTTCCCTCAAGAGCCCGGCCCGTGCGCTGGACTCCAAGTGCAAGCTGGAGCAGAAGCCCGGCCAGCACGGCGCCACTGCCCGTAAGGGCAAGCTGTCCGACTACGCTACCCAGCTGCGCGAAAAGCAGAAGGTCAAGCGTATCTACGGTCTGCTGGAGCGTCAGTTCCGCAACTACTACAAGAAGGCCTCGACCAAGAAGGGCAACACCGGCGAGAACCTGCTGCAGTTGCTGGAAACCCGTCTGGACAACGTCGTCTATCGCATGGGCTTCGCTGTGACCCGTCCGGCTGCCCGTCAGCTGGTTTCGCACCGCGGCGTCACCGTGAACGGCAAGTCGGTCAACCTGGCTTCGTACCAGGTCAAGGCTGGCGACGCCGTCGCTCTGTCCGAGAAGGCTGCCAAGCAGCTGCGCGTTCAGGAAGCCCTGACCGTGTCTGCCACGCATGACCTGCGTCCGTCGTGGGTTGAAGTTGATTCCGGCAAGTTCGCCGGCATCTTCAAGGCCGTGCCGGATCGTTCGGACCTGCCTGCGGATATCAACGAAGCGCTGATCGTCGAGTTGTATTCGAAGTAATTCACATTGGAGAACCTCCGGGTCACACCGGAGGTTCGCAGGAGAACCCGCAACATGACGGTTACCGCCAACCAGGTTCTGCGTCCTCGCGGTCCGCAGATCGAACGCCTTACCGATACCCGCGCCAAGGTCGTCATCGAACCCTTGGAGCGTGGTTACGGGCATACGCTGGGCAACGCCCTGCGTCGCGTGCTGCTGTCGTCCATCCCGGGCTTCGCCATCACGGAAGTCGAAATCGATGGCGTACTGCACGAGTACACCACGCTCGAAGGCTTGCAGGAGGACGTGCTGGAAGTCCTGCTCAACCTGAAGGACGTGGCCATCCGCATGCATACCGGTGACAACGCTACGTTGTCGCTGTCCAAGCAGGGTCCGGGTGTCGTGACCGCTGCTGATATCAAGCTGGACCACAACGTCGAAGTCCTCAACAACGACCATATCATTTGCCACCTGACCAAGGACACGGCAATCAATATGCGTCTGAAGATCGAGCGTGGTTTCGGCTACCAGCCGGCGGCCGCGCGTCGTCGTCCGGATGAAGAAACCCGTGCCATCGGCCGTCTGGTCCTGGACGCTTCGTTCTCGCCGGTCCGTCGCGTCGCCTATTCGGTGGAAGCGGCCCGCGTTGAACAGCGTACCGATCTGGACAAGCTGGTGCTGGACATCGAAACCAACGGCACGATCGATGCCGAGGAAGCCGTGCGCACTGCCGCCGACATCCTCAGCGATCAGCTGTCGGTCTTCGGTGACTTCACCCACCGCGACCGCGGTGCGGCCAAGCCGGCCAACAATGGCGTGGATCCGGTGCTGCTGCGCCCGATCGACGACCTGGAACTGACCGTGCGTTCGGCCAACTGCCTCAAGGCAGAGAGCATCTATTACATCGGCGATCTGATCCAGAAGACCGAAGTGGAGCTGCTCAAGACCCCGAACCTCGGCAAGAAGTCGCTGACCGAGATCAAGGAAGTCCTCGCACAGCGCGGCCTTTCGCTCGGCATGAAGCTGGAGAACTGGCCGCCGGCCGGTGTCGCCCAGCACGGCATGCTCGGCTGATCCAGCGCTACGCAAGATGCTTTACCCCGCACCTTCGGGTGCGGGGGCTTCACCGGCAACACCCCGCACCGACAGGTCGATAGCCTGCGGTGACGGCCAGCCAGGACGGCTGGCACCGGACCATCCGCAGTCCAAGCAGCAACGCCAGGATGGCGACAGCGATACCCAACCGATCCAACATTCACTTCAGGAATCACCGTCATGCGTCATATGAAGTCCGGTCGCAAGTTCAACCGCACCAGCGCCCATCGCGAAGCAATGTTCAAGAACATGGCCGCGTCGCTGTTCAAGCACGAGCTGATCAAGACCACCCTGCCCAAGGCCAAGGAACTGCGCCGCGTTGCCGAGCCGCTGATCACCCTGGCCAAGGTCGACTCCGTCGCCAACCGTCGTCTGGCGTTCGCTCGCCTGCGCGACAACGAAGCCGTCGGCAATCTGTTCACCACCCTGGGCCCGCGTTACGCGAACCGTCCGGGCGGTTACCTGCGTCTGCTGAAGTGCGGTTTCCGCGCTGGCGACAATGCGCCGATGGCCTACGTGGAGCTGGTCGATCGTCCGGCCGCTGTGGCTGAAGCCGTCGAAGAGTAATCTTCGAGCTGTACCTGTTATTCGGTGAAGAACCCGGCCTTGTGCCGGGTTTTTCCGTTTCTGGGGGTTGGATCATCGCGACGGCGACGGCGACGGCGACGGCGACGGCGACGGCGACGGCGACCGCAACGGCAACGGCAACCGCAACGGCAACGGCAACCGCAACCGGAACCGCATGGTGCCGCGAGCGATGCGGGGGGCGTCGGCGCGGGTGGGTTGGAGGGACACGCCGTGAATCCGTCCATGGAGGCTCATGTCGCGCCATCCATGGCGCTCATGGTCCCGCCAACCCACCCGCGCCAACGCCTGCACATATGGTCGGTGCGCATGGGGGTGAAGCGGAGCATGCGCCTGTCTCGGTGCTTGGGTAGTGCCGGCCGCTGGCCGGCTCCTCGCACCGTCGCTACGTTCGGGTGGTTCGGCGTGCTGCACGGAACACGCTGTCCGGTCGGCTGCGCCGATGGTCGGCAGCTGCGCATGGACGTGGGCGGTCACGGCCCTGCTAATCTTGGCGCCTGGACTTTCACGAGTGTTGGCAATGAATCCATTGCGTTGGAGTTTCCGCGCCCAGTTCCTGCTGGGGTTCCTGGTCTGCGCGGCGCTGTTGGGGTATGCGATCTTCCTGCAGTTGAAGATGGGGCTGGAGCCGTGCCCGTTGTGCATCTTCCAGCGGATCGCGTTCGCGGCGCTGGGGCTGCTGTTCCTGATCGGGGCGCTGCACGGTCCGCGTGATCCGGCCGGGCGCAAGACGTATGGCGTGCTGGCCTTCATCGCGGCGGCTGTCGGTATCGGCATTGCCGGGCGCCACGTCTACGTGCAGTTGCTGCCGCAGGACATGGGCTCGAGCTGCGGGCCGCCGTTGAGCTTCCTCAGCGAGACGATGGGGCCGTTCGAGGTGTTCCGCACGGTGCTGACCGGTACCGGCAACTGCGGCAACATCGATTGGCAGTTCCTGGGACTGACGATGCCGATGTGGAGCCTGGTGTGGTTCGCGGCCTTGGCGCTGTGGGCGCTGGTGACGGCGTTCCGTGCGCGTCGGCGCCACTGAGGTCGCATCCGATCGTCTCCGGCCTGGCACGCGTTGCGCCGCCAGGTCGGAGGCTGCGGTCAGGTCGGGATGTTCCCGGCCTGATCCGGTCGCAAGGTGTCAGGGCACCGCTCAGAAGTCCTGCTGCAGGCTGAGGTAGGCGCCACGGCGCGGACCCCACTGCGGGGCGAAGACGCCGATCCCGCCGCCGTCGCGCAGCTGGTAGCTGCGGTCCAGTGCGTTGACCAGGGCCAGCTGTGCATGCAGCGGGTGGCCGCTGTCGGCGTTGAAGTCGTGGCCGGCACTGAGGTTGAGCTGGAAGTAGGCGGGGAGTTCGCCGCCGTTGGGCACGCCATCGGCGTCCGAGCGCAGGCCGCTGCCGAAGACGTAGTCGGCGCCAAGACGATTGTGGCCGGCGAAGGCGTAGCTGATGCCGCCGGAGGAGGTCAGTTTCTGGTCGTGGTCCAGATGGATCCAGTTGTCCTGGACATAGGCCAGCGCCTCCGGATCCAGGTTGTACTGGCCAGTGATGACCTGCTTGCCCATGGCCTTGTTGTAGGCCGCGTTGACGTAGGCGCTGAGCGGGCCATTGCTGTAGTCGGCGCTGAATTCCACCCCGTGGATATGCCCGTAGCGATAGTTGAAGGTCGAGTAGATGTAGGCGGCGCCGAACTGGCCTTCGTCCTGCAGCCGGTCGACCTTGCGGTCATAGGCGTCCAGGCCGAGGGTGAGGTGATCGCCGATCTGCTGGGAGACGCCGATGTCGAAGTAATCGCTGCGCTCGGACAGCGGGATCGTGCTGCCGCCGGCCGGTTGCTGGTTGGTGGTGCCCTCATAGAGGGCGATGTCGCTGCTGGCCACCAGTTCGCTGGCCGGCGGGGTGAAGTAGCGCGAGTAGCCGGCGTGCACGGTGGTGCTGTCGCTGGCGTTCCAGACCACGCCCAGGCGCGGGCTGAGCTGGCCCTCGGTGCCACCGAAGGCCTTGTAGCGGTCGCCGCGCAGGCCGTAGTTGATCGTCCAGTCCTCGCCCAGGCGCCATTCGTCCTGCAGGTAGACAGCCGTGGTGGTGGCGTTGAAGGCATTGGCGTCGAGGATGCGCAGCGGCGTCGTGCTGGCCTGCTGGCCGTCGGCATCGACCGGGAAGACCCAGGTGTCGCTGCCGGCGCGGGCGCGCTCGGCGTTGACGTACAGGCCATAGCGCAGCGTGTGGTTCTCACCCAGCGGCGTAGAGAAATCGGCCTGCACGCTGTTGGCGCGATTGCTGCGCTCCACCTGCGAGGCCGCGCCGTTGAAGATGAGGTCGCCGGCGAGGTCCGGGTCGAAGGACAGGTCGCTGTAGCGCTGGCCGGCCGAGACCTGGTAGGCGGTGTCGCCCACTGTTCCCTGCAGCACCAGCATGCCGAAGCGGGTGGTCTCGCGCTGGTTTTCGTCCAGCGCGGCCGAGTCGGCGTTCACCGTATCCAGGTAGCCGAACTGCGGGCTCTGGCCGGGGTTGACCGGAATCTGGAAGCGGTTGTTGGAGAAGCCGGCGAACAGGCTCAGGCGGGTGGCGTCATTGACCAGGTAGGTCAGGTCGGCGAACGCCTTGCCCTGGTGGGTGTCATCGTGGTCCGGCCGGCGCGAGGCGGTGGGATTCTCCATGCCGACCTGGTCCTGGTCGTAGTTGCCGGTCAGGTACCAGCTCCAGCGGCCCTGGCTGCCCCACCACGAGGCGTTGGGGTTGACCTTGCCGTAGGAGCCGGCGGTGAGGCCGGCGCTGCCGCCATTGCCCAGCTCGGCACCGCTGCGGGTGGTGATGTCGACCACGGCGGCGGTGCGCTCGCCAAACTGTGCCGGCAGGGCGCCATCCATCAGGCGGAGGCTCTTGATCGCGCGGGCGTCCAGGGTCTGGCCGAAGCCGGAGATCGATTCGGGCAGCAGCACGCCGTTGAGCCGGTACTGGAGGTTGGCGTGGTCGCCGCGCACGTGCACGCCGCCGTACGAGTCCTGGACCACGCCCGGTGCCTGCAGCAGCACCTGGTTCAACGGGGTGGAGGCGCCCAGTGGCAGGTTCTGGATGTCTTCGGCGGTGATCTGGTACTGGCTGCTGCCGATATCCGGCGACAGGGCGTTACGCGCCTGGTCGAGCTGGGCGCTGACGGTGACGGCATCCAGATCGGTGACGGCGGGGGTGGCGTTGGCAGGGGCGGCGGCGAGGGCGGGCAGGCCGGTCAAGGCCAGGGAAACAGCAATACCGGTAGCAAGCAGGGAGGGCTTCATGAGGATGGCTTGGCTGGGCAAAGGGGGAGGGGCCGGCCTGGCAAGTGTTACTCCATAACAAATCATGCGCCTGTCCGCGGCCGCTGGACCATGCGCGATCTGGCCGATCGCCGCGTCTGTTGACCGGTGTTCAGCCACGCAGGCCGGCCCAGCCCTTTGCGGCGGCGGCGCGCTCTGCGACCATGACCGGCCCCACACCCCGGAAGTCCGTGATGAGCCTGTCCGCCCCCCCCGTAGCCGATCCCGCCGCGACCGCCGTCGACGCTGCCTGGTCGCCGGAGAGCTGGCGTGGCAAGCCGGCGCTGCAGATGCCGACCTACCCGGACCCGCTGGCGCTGGATGCCTCGCTGCACGAGCTCAAGCGGCTGCCGCCGCTGGTGACCTCCTGGGAGATCCTGGCGCTCAAGCAGCAGCTGGCCGATGCCCAGGAAGGCAAGCGCTTCCTGCTGCAGGGCGGTGACTGCGCGGAGAACTTCAGCGACTGCGAATCCACCACCATCTCCAACCGGCTCAAGGTGCTGCTGCAGATGAGCCTGGTGCTGGTACACGGCATGCGCAAGCCGGTGATCCGGGTCGGGCGTTTCGCCGGGCAGTACGCCAAGCCGCGCTCGGCCGATACCGAAACCCGCGACGGCGTGACCCTGCCCAGCTACCGCGGCGACGTGATCAATGCGCCGGAATTCACCGAAGCTGCCCGTCTGCCGGACCCGCGCCGGATGCTGCAGGCGCATGCGCATTCGGCGATGACGATGAACTTCGTGCGGGCGCTGATCGATGGCGGCTTCGCCGATCTGCACCACCCCGAGTACTGGAACCTGGAGTGGGTGCGGCATTCGCCGCTGGCCATCGATTACCAGAAGATGGTGTCCTCGATCGGCGACGCGGTGCGCTTCATGGAAACGCTGTCCGGCACGCAGGTGTACAACCTCAACCGGATCGACTTCTACACCTCGCACGAAGCGCTGCTGCTGCCCTACGAGCAGGCGCTGACCCGCCAGGTGCCGCGCCAGCAGGGTTGGTTGAACCTGAGCACGCACTACCCGTGGATCGGCATGCGCACCGCGGCGCTGGATGGCGCGCACGTGGAATACCTGCGTGGCGTGCGCAATCCGATCGCGATCAAGGTCGGCCCGTCGGTGCAGCCGGACCAGCTGCTGCGCCTGATCGATGTGCTCAACCCCGATGACGAACCGGGCCGCCTGAGCTTCATCCACCGGATGGGCGCGGCTCAGATCGCCGAGAAGCTGCCGCCGCTGTTGAATGCGGTCAAGCGCGATGGCCGGCGCGTGCTGTGGGTGTGCGATGCGATGCATGGCAATACCGAGAGCACCAGCAATGGCTACAAGACGCGCCGTTTCGACAATGTGCGTGGCGAGGTCGAGATGTCTTTCGATCTGCATGCCGCGGCCGGCACGCGGTTGGGCGGCGTGCACCTGGAGCTGACCGGGGAGGACGTGACCGAATGCACCGGCGGCGCCCGCGAGCTGACCGAACGCGACCTGGAGCGTGCCTACCGCTCCTCCGTCGATCCGCGCCTGAACTACGAGCAGTCGCTGGAGATCGCGATGGCGATCGTGCGTAAGCAGGCGCATTACGCCGACTGACCCGGGGGCGTGTCCTCGACACGCACCTTACATTTGTCTGATACCCCGGTCATGGTGGTACCGGTATCCTTTGGACTTCCTTGCGAAGAACACAGGAGCTTGCAGTGACCGTGGACTGGCAGCAGGCAGCGCTGTATCTATGGCCGATCTCGATCGCACTGGTGATCGGGATCACGGGCTGGTGGTTGCTGATGGCGTTGACGCGGCGCTTGAAAAACCGCGATTACCGCCGCGCCCGCATCGCGCGCGTGATCAGCCGGCCGCTGGCGTTCGCGCTGCCGCTGCTGCTGCTGATTCCCGCGCTGGAAGCCACGCCGCTGCACGGGCGTTGGCTGGACCAGTCACTGCGCCTGCTGCATATCGGCCTGACCGGCTGCTTCATCTGGCTGCTGGTGCGCGCGGTCGCTGCCGGCGAGCAGGCGATCCTGCGCGACCACCCGATGGAGGTGGCCGACAATCTCGAAGCGCGTCGCATCCAGACCCAGACCCGGGTGCTGAGCCGCGTGCTGATGGGCGCGATCATCCTGGTCGGCGTCTCGCTGATCCTGCTGACCTTCCCGATGGTGCGCCAGATCGGCACCGCGCTGCTGGCCTCGGCCGGCATCATCGGCCTGGTCGCCGGTATCGCGGCCAAGCCGGTGTTCGGCAACCTGATCGCCGGCCTGCAGATCGCCTTGACCCAGCCGATCCGGCTGGACGATGTGGTGATCGTGGAAGGTGAGTGGGGCCGGGTGGAGGAAATCAACAGCAGCTACGTGGTGGTGCGGATCTGGGATGCGCGGCGGATGGTGGTGCCCCTGACGTGGTTCATCGAGCACCCGTTCCAGAACTGGACACGGCGCAGTGCGGACCTGCTCGGCACTGCCTTCCTGTGGCTGGATTACACCGCGCCGATCCCGGCGATCCGCGTTGAACTGGAGCGGATCTGCAAAGGCGAGGCACTGTGGGACGGCCAGGTCTGCGTAACCCAGGTGACCGAAACCAGCGAGCGCACCCTGCAGGTGCGCCTGCTGGTGAGCGCGCGCAACTCCGGCGATGCATTCGATCTGCGCTGCATCGTGCGCGAGCGGATGCTCGATTTCCTGGCGCGCGAGCATCCGCAGGCGCTGCCGCGCACCCGTGCCGAGCTCAACCAGGAAGTGACGCCCACGCGCCGGCCGCGCTCGCAGCCGGCCGAGGATGTGCGTTCGCCCGGGGCCGAGGATGGTGAGCCGGCGATCCTGCCGGACCCCGGCGATGCATCCCGGTAGTGCCGGCCGCCGGCCGGCAAACGCATGGACCCTGTGCCGGGCGTACGTTATCGGGTAGGTACCGACCGTTGCTCGGTACACGCCCGTCAGGGCGCGACGCCGTTCGTCAGCAGACTGTCGGTCTGGAAGCGTGGTGGGCGGCGCGCCCGCGTGCGCTGCTCGTAGGCGTAGCCCAGTTCGATCAGGCGCGGTTCGCTCCACGCGGTGCCCATGAACAGCAGGCCCAGCGGCAGGCCATTCACGTGCGCCATCGGAACGGTCAGGCTCGGGTAGCCGGCCACGGCGGCAGCGCTGTAGCTCTCGCCCGGGAAGTCATCGCCACTGCCCGGCCGGATCGGCCAGGCCACGCCGGTGGTCGGGGCCACCAGCGCATCCAGTTTCTGCTCGCGCAGCACCGCATCGATGCCCTCGGGGCCGGCCAGGCGGCGTGCGTCACTGCGTGCGCGGATGTACGCCGGGGTGCCCGGCCCGCCCATGGTGGCGGCGGTTTCCATCAGGTCCTGGTCGAACAGCGCCAGCTCCTTGCCCGCGTGCTGCCGGTTCCAGGCGATCACGTCCTCCAGGCTGCGCACCGGGGCCTGGTAGGTGGTGAAGTAGCGCTGCAGCCCCGCCTTGAACTCGTGCATCAGCACGATGCGTTCGGCGTCCTGCCACTGGCCCTGGGTCGGCAGCTGCACCGGTACCACGGTGGCGCCGGCGTCGCGCAGCACGGCCACGGCATGCTGCAGGGCCGGGGCGATGCCCGGCTTCTGCATCAGGTCGCCATACAGCACGCCGACCCGCGCGCCGCGCAGGCCATCGGCGTTCAGGCGGGAGGTGTAGTCGTAGACCGCGCGCCCGGGCATGGTCGCGGTGGCCGGGTCGGCCTCGTCGCGGCCGGCCATGGCGGTCAGCAGGGCCGCCGCATCGGCGACGCTGCGCGCCATCGGGCCGGCGGTGTCCTGGCTGAAGGAGATCGGGAGAATGCCTTCCCGGCTGACCAGGCCGACGGTCGGTTTCAGCCCGACCACGCCGTTGACGGCGGCCGGGCAGACGATGCTGCCATCGGTTTCCGTTCCGATCGCCGCCACCGCCAGATTGGCCGACACCGCCACCGCGCTGCCGCTGCTGGAGCCGCAGGGGCTGTGGCTGAGCCGATACGGGTTGCGGGTCTGTCCGCCACGCGCGCTCCAGCCAGAGACCGATTGGCTGGAGCGGAAGTTGGCCCATTCGCTCAGGTTGGTCTTGCCCAGGATCAGCGCGCCGGCCGCGCGCAGCCGCTTGACCAGGAACGCATCGTCGGGGCGGAAGCCTTCCAGTGCGAGCGAGCCGGCAGTGGTACTCATGGGGCTGGCGCCGATGTTGTCCTTGAGCAGCACCGGGATGCCGTGCAGCGGGCCGCGGAGCTGGCCCCGGCGGCGCTCGGCATCCAGTTGGGCGGCCTCGCGCAGTGCGTCCGGATTGAGCTCGATGACCGCGCGCAGGCGCGGGCCGGCGCGGTCGAGGCGGGCGATGCGGTCCAGGTAGGCGCGGGCCAGGGTGACGCTGTCCAGCTCGCCGCTGGCCATGCGCGCCTGCAGATCGGCGATGTCGGCTTCGGCGTAGGCGAAGGGAATCGGCGCGCTGGTGGGCGGTGCCGCGGCAGGCGACTCACGGGCGTGCAGGGGCGCCGGGCCCGGGCTGCAGCCGGCCAGTGCGATGAGCATCAGTGATGTCAGTGTCAGGCGCATGCCTGTCCCCCCGAACCGGCCGACAGGCTAACCAGCACGGACGGCGCTTGGCAACTCAAGCCGCGTTGGCGGCCTTGCCATGGCGTTTGCGGATATCGCGGGCGAGCACGCCGACCACGATCAGATTGATCACCAGCACCGACCACGAGGCCCAGCCCGGGTGACGGAGAATGGCGTAGATATCGAACGGCAGGTAGATGCCGGCGGTGACGCAGCCCAGCCAGGAGGCCCAGGCTTTGGCGCGCCAGAGGCCCCAGGCCTCGAAAAGGTGCAGGACGCCATAGGCGACCATCGCAGCCGCCGCCAGATGCACGGCATCGGGGCTGATCATGTTGAGCAGCGAGGGCAGGGTGCCGTGATCCGGGTCCAGGCTGAACCGGCGGATCAGGGCATTGACCGCATCGCGCAGGGGCTGCGGGCCGAGCATTTCCAGCCCGGTCGCAGCCAACAGCGCCAAGACCGCCTTGCTGGCTTCCAGCAAGGCGATCAGGTGAAGCCCCGGATGCTTGTGAGGATCCGGGTTGTAGGGCTTGTCGGTCACGACAGGGTCCTATCAGCCGCCGCGCGATGCCTTCTTGCGGTCGCTTTCGGTCAGGCCCTTCTTGCGCAGGCGGATTTCCTTCGGGGTGATCTCGACCAGCTCGTCGTCTTCGATGAAGTCCAGGGCCTGCTCCAGCGAGTACTTGATCGCCGGGGTCAGCTGGATCGCATCGTCCTTGCCCGAAGCGCGCATGTTGGTCAGCGGCTTGGTCTTGATCGCGTTGACGGTCAGGTCGTTGTCCTTGGAGTGGATGCCGACCAGCTGGCCTTCATACACGTTGTCGCCTTCAGCAGCGAACAGCTTGCCGCGTTCCTGCAGCGGCCCCAGGGAGTACGCCGGGGTGGCACCCGGAGCGTTGGCGATCATCACGCCGTTCTGGCGCTTGGCGATGGCGCCCTGTTCCTTCGGGCCGTAATGATCGAACACGTGGAACAGCAGGCCCGAACCCTGGGTCAGGGTCTTGAACTCGTTCTGGAAACCGATCAGGCCACGGGCCGGGATCTGGTATTCCAGGCGCACGCGGCCCTTGCCGTCCGGCTCCATGTTCTTCAGCTGGCCCTTGCGGGTGCCCAGCTTTTCCATCACGCCGCCCTGGTGCTGCTCTTCGATGTCCACCACCAGCTGCTCGATCGGCTCCATGGCCTGGCCGTCGATCTGCTTGATGATCACTTCCGGGCGCGACACGGCCAGCTCGTAGCCTTCACGACGCATGTTCTCGATCAGCACCGACAGGTGCAGTTCGCCACGGCCGGAGACCAGGAACTTGTCGGCGTCTTCCAGCTGTTCCACCTTCAGGGCCACGTTGTGGACCTGCTCGCGGTCCAGGCGGTCCTTGATCTGGCGGCTGGTCAGGAACTTGCCACCGGACAGGTCCTTGTTGCCGGCGAACGGCGAGTTGTTGACCTGGAAGGTCATCGAGATCGTCGGCTCATCGACGGTCAGTGCCGGCAGCGCCTCCGGGGTGTCCGGGTGGCACAGGGTGTCGGAGATGGTCAGTTCCGGGATGCCCGAGATGGCGATGATGTCACCGGCCTCGGCGGTATCCTGTTCGATGCGCTCCAGGCCCAGGAAGCCCAGCACCTGCGCGACCTTGCCGTTGCGCTTCTTGCCTTCGCGGTCGATCACCGCGACCTGCATGTTCTTCTTCAGGGTGCCGCGCTGCACGCGACCGATGCCGATCACGCCCACGAAGTTGTTGTAGTCCAGCTGGCTGATGCGCATCTGGAACGGACCTTCCGGGTCCACTTCCGGCTTCGGCGCGTGCTGCATGATCGCTTCGTACAGCGGGGTCATGTCGCCGTCGCGCACGGTGTCTTCCAGGCCGGCGTAGCCGTTCAGGGCCGAGGCGTAGACGATCGGGAAGTCCAGCTGCTCATTGGTGGCGCCGAGCTTGTCGAACAGGTCGAAGACCTGGTCGATCACCCAATCCGGACGCGAGCCCGGACGGTCGACCTTGTTGACCACGACGATCGGCTTGAAGCCCATCGCGAAGGCCTTCTGGGTCACGAAGCGGGTCTGCGGCATCGGGCCGTCCATCGCATCGACGAGGATCAGCACGGTGTCGACCATCGACAGCACGCGCTCCACTTCGCCGCCGAAGTCGGCGTGTCCCGGGGTGTCGACGATGTTGATCCGGTTCTTGATGCCGGTCTTCTTGTCTTCCCAGGTGATGGCCGTGTTCTTGGCCAGGATGGTGATGCCGCGTTCCTTTTCCTGGTCATTGCTGTCCATCACGCGCTCGGCGAGCACGGTGCGCTCGGAGAGGGTGCCGGACTGCTTGAGCAGCTGGTCGACGAGGGTGGTCTTACCGTGGTCGACGTGGGCGACGATGGCGATGTTGCGAAGATTTTCGATAGACATGCGAAAGGGGGCCAGTCGGCGCCGGATTTGGAAAAAGAAGTCCAACATTATACGGGCAAGATGACCAATCGCGAAAAGTGCTTCGCAAGCCTTGCCGGACGGGCATTCAGGTAGTGCCGGCCGCTGGCCGGCAACCCCGTGATCCCCGGCAGGTTTTGCCTGGTCGCTGGCCAACGGCCGGCACGACCGCCGTCCCTGAGGCATTCAGCAAAGCGTATCCGTGCCGGCCCGGAGGTGCCTGGGCGGGTGGCGACGCGTTTGTCCAACAGGCGCCCGTTGGTCAGGGGGCGCGGTGTATCCTATGGGGCTAACGACAAACCCCCGTACCCCAAGGATTTGCATGTCCCTCATCGCCACTTTCGACACCACCCAGGGCCCGATCAAGGTCGAGCTGTTCGCCGACAAGGCCCCGCTGACGGTCGCCAACTTCGTGAACCTGGTCAAGCACGGCTTCTATGACGGCCTGATCTTCCACCGCGTCATCCCCGACTTCATGATCCAGGGCGGCTGCCCGCAGGGTCGTGGCACCGGCGGCCCGGGCTACAAGTTCGAAGATGAAAAGAATGGCGTGAAGCATCAGGTCGGTTCGCTGTCGATGGCCAATGCCGGCCCGAACACCAACGGCAGCCAGTTCTTCATCACCCACATCAAGACCGATTGGCTGGACGGCAAGCACACCGTGTTCGGCCAGGTCCTGGACGGCCAGGCCATCGTGGACTCGGTCAAGCAGGGCGATGTGATCCATTCGATCACCCTGGAAGGCGACACCGACGCCGTGCTGGCCGCCCAGGCCGAGCGCGTGGCGGAGTGGAACAAGCTGATCCCCAGCGCCTGATCCGATCCCGACGGCCCCCTGTGAAGGGGGCCGTTTTTACGATTCTTAGCAGAGGAAATCCCCATGAAAGCACCTGTTCGTGTTGCCGTGACCGGCGCCGCCGGCCAGATCGGCTACGCCCTGCTGTTCCGCATCGCCTCCGGCGACATGCTGGGCAAGGACCAGCCGGTCATCCTGCAGCTGCTCGAGCTGCCGGTCGACAAGGCCCAGGCCGCCCTGCGCGGCGTGATGATGGAACTGGAAGACTGCGCGTTCCCGCTGCTGGCCGGCATGGTCGGTACCGATGACGCCGAAGTGGCCTTCAAGGATGCCGATATCGCCCTGCTGGTCGGCGCGCGTCCGCGCGGCCCGGGCATGGAGCGCAAGGATCTGCTGCTGGAAAACGCGAAGATCTTCACCGCCCAGGGCGCAGCGCTGAACAAGGTCGCCAAGCGTGACGTCAAGGTGCTGGTGGTCGGCAACCCGGCCAACACCAATGCCTACATCGCCATGAAGTCGGCACCGGATCTGAACCCGCGCAACTTCACCGCCATGCTGCGCCTGGACCACAACCGCGCGCTGAGCCAGCTGTCGACCAAGCTCGGCAAGCCGGTCGGTGGCATGGAAAAGCTGATCGTGTGGGGCAACCACAGCCCGACCATGTACCCGGACTACCGTTTCGCCACCGCCGATGGTGCCTCCATCGCCGAGGCGATCAACGACCAGGAATGGAACGCATCGACCTTCATCCCGACCGTGGGCAAGCGCGGCGCGGCGATCATCGAAGCGCGTGGCTCGTCCTCGGCAGCCTCGGCCGCCAATGCCGCCGTCGACCACATCCGTGACTGGGTGCTGGGCAGCAACGGCAAGTGGGTCACCATGGGCGTGCCGTCCGACGGCTCCTACGGCATCCCGGAAGGCGTGATCTTCGGCTTCGCGGTCACCACCGAGAACGGCGAGTACACCCTGGTCAAGGATCTGCCGGTCGACGACTTCAGCCAGAAGTACATCGACAAGACCCTGGCCGAGCTGGAAGAAGAGCGCGCCGGCGTCGCCCACCTGCTGGGCTGATCGCACGCCACGACAGGTGCTGGCCGTTGGTCGGTGCCTGATGGAAGAAACGCCGGGCATTGCCCGGCGTTTTTTTTTGGTTCTTCGCCCATGGGCGGTGCAGGTAGAGGCGCGTGCTGAGTCTTTTTCCTGCGCGGCGGTCGGTGGGTCGGGCGCTGGGCCCCCATACCCTTTCCGGCGAATGTCCCCCGGCGTCGGCCTGCGGCCGCCCCCTCCTCCTTTATTTCGCCTACAAGGGTATGGGGGCCCAGCGCCCGACCCACCGATCGGCCCTACGACCAAGGTCGGACGGCCCGTGCCTCACCATCGGACTATGCTCGATCCCATGACTTTGTCTGGGAGGGCTGTCATGCGTTACGAAGATGTCTATCGACGTTCGGTCGATGAACCCGAGGCGTTCTGGGGCGAAGAGGCCCAGCGCATCTACTGGCACACGCCGCCGCAGCAGATCCTCGATTACAGCAACCCGCCGTTCCGGCGCTGGTTCGTGGGCGGGGAAACCAACCTCTGCTACAACGCGGTGGACCGCCATCTGGTCGATCGCCCCGACCAGCTCGCGCTGGTCGCGGTCTCCAGTGAAACCGGCGTCACCCGCGAGATCACCTACCGCGAGCTGCACCGCGAAGTAAATGCCTTCGCCGCCGTGCTGCTGCGGCTGGATGTGCAGCGCGGCGATCGCGTGGTGATCTACATGCCGAACATGGCCGAGGCAGTCTTCGCGATGCTGGCCTGCGCGCGCATCGGTGCCATCCACTCGGTGGTGTTCGGTGGCTTCGCCGCGCACAACCTGGCACTGCGCATCGACGACGCCGAACCCAAGCTGCTGATCGCCGCCGATGCCGGCAAGCGCGGTGGCAAAGTGATTCCCTACAAGGCGATGGTCGATGCCGCCTGCGCCGAAGCCGCTTCGCCGCCGCCGCACGTGCTGATCGTCTCGCGCGGGCTGGACCCGGCCGAGCCGAAGGTGCCCGGCCGCGACGTGGACTACGCCACGTTGCGCGCCGAGGTGGGCGACCAGGATGTGCCGGTGGTGTGGCTGGAATCCAGCGAGCCCAGCTATCTGCTGTATACCTCCGGCACCACGGGCAAGCCCAAGGGCGTGCAGCGCGACGTCGGCGGCTACGCGGTGGCAATGGCGCAGTCGATGGAGACCGTGTTCGATTGCAAGCCCGGCCAGGTGATGTTCTCCACCTCGGATGTGGGCTGGGCGGTCGGGCACTCCTACAACGTGTACGGCCCGCTGATCGGCGGTTGCACCTCGCTGCTGTACGAAGGGCTGCCGACCAGTCCCGATCCGGGCATCTGGTGGGCGCTGTGCGAACAGTACGGCGTGCGCACGCTGTTCTCCTCGCCCACGGCGATCCGCGTGCTCAAGAAGCACGATGCCGACTTCATCCGCCGCCACGATCTGGCCTCGCTGAAGTACGTCTTCCTTGCCGGTGAACCGCTCGATGAACCCACCGCGCACTGGATCAACGACGCACTCGGCAAGCCGATCATCGACAACTACTGGCAGACCGAAACCGGCTGGCCCGCGTTGACCCTGCTGCCGGGCGTGGACATGAAGCCGGTCCGCTTCGGTTCGCCTGGTTTCCCGAATCTCGGCTACCGCATGAAGGTCATCGACGAGAACACCGGTGACACCGTCGCGCCGGGGCAGAAGGGCGTGCTGGTGATGATCCCGCCGCTGCCGCCGGGCTGCATGACCACCGTGTGGAAGGACGACGCGCGCTTCATCCAGAGCTACTTCAGCCACTTCAAGGAACTGCTCTACAGCTCGCTCGACTGGGCGATCCAGGACGAGGATGGCTACACCTTCATCCTTGGCCGCACCGATGACGTCATCAACGTGGCCGGGCACCGGCTGGGCACGCGTGAGATCGAAGAGTGCATCGCCGGGCATCCGCTGGTGGCCGAGGCTGCCGTGATCGGGGTCAAGGACGAACTCAAGGGCCAGGTACCGCTGGTGTTCGTCACCCTCAAGCAGGCCCTTCAAGGCGACGGCAGTGCCGTGGTGGCCGAGATGATGCAGCGGGTGAGTGGCACGCTGGGCGCGGTCGCACGGCCGGCGCACATCCATATCGTCAACGCGCTGCCCAAGACGCGCTCGGGCAAGCTGCTGCGGCGCTCGCTGCAGGCACTGGCCGAGGAGCGTGACCCGGGCGATCTGTCGACCCTGGACGACCCGGCGGCCCTGGACGAGATCCGGCGCGCGCTGGGCAACTGACCGGCCGTCGTCTGGCGTGCCCCACGCGTCCCCACGGCCCGCCTTCCCCCGAGGGCGGGCCTTCAACGCCTGCCGTGCCACCGCCCAGGACCATGCTGCAGCGCATTACCGGCAAGCGCAGCGCTCCGGTAAGCTGCGCAGGCGATCGTTGCAGGCCTCACCGGCCCAACGCCGCGCGCTGGGGACACGGCGCGCCACGCGCGGCCCGTGATGCGCATCGGCCTGGAAGATCGCAAGGGGGCGCGTACGCATCGGCCAATGGCCGGTGCCACGCGCGGTGATGCACCACGTGAGGGGGAACACATGGCGTATATCCATGCCAAGACGGCCGCTGGCCGTCAGGAAATCGAGGACCGTGCACGGCGCCTGCCGCCGTCGCTGCGCTCCATTCTGCTGATGGTGGATGGTCAGCGCGATGACACCGCGCTGACCGCTCTGTTGCCGGGCCTGCGTGCACCGGAGGACGCGCTCGCGCAGTTGTCCGCGCAGGGCCTGATCGAGATCGTCGGCGGCAGTGTCGCGCCGGTCGTCGCTGCGGCCCTGACCGCCGGACGCGAGCAGGATCCGGACCTGTACAAGCGACTGTACGACTGGATGAGCGAATCGGTACGCAGGCATCTCGGTCTGAAGGGCTGTTTCATGCAGTTGAAAGTGGAGCGCTGTACCGATGCCGGCAGCCTCGAGAAGCTGTGGCCGGACATGGCCGCCGCGATCAGCAAGGCGAAAAGCCCGGCGTTGGCCAACCGTTGGCTCGACGAAACGCGCGCGCTGGTGCAGGCCGATCCCGTGGTCGCCTGAGCCGAGGCCTCCACGGCAGTCAGCCAGCGCGGTGTTTAGAATGCGCGCTGATTCTGTGGCTGGAGAGCGGTGATGGTGGATGAGATCGAGGACGACGGCGCACCCGGGTGGGATGCCATCGATGCGGCGTTGAAGGCGGTGTATCCCACGCAGGCGCCGCAGCATTACGGCCCGGTGCTGCGCTCGCTGCTGGGCGGTGAGGACCCGTTGGACGGCATCAGCGCGTACTGGAACGATGCGCCGCTGCCGCACTGGCACTTCGTCAGCTACGGCTTCTCCGAACTGTATGAAAAAGAGAGCGATGATCCGGCCACCAGTGGCTACGGGTTCGAGCTGAGCTTCCGGGTGGCCGCCGCAGCGGGCAGCGAGCCACCCGCGTGGGCGATGAACTTCCTGCAGAACCTGGCGCGCTACGTGTTCGCCAACGGCAAGGTGTTCCAGCAGGGCCACTACCTCAACGCGGGCGGGCCGATCGCCGCCGATACCGATACGCTGCTGCGGCACGTCGCCTTCATGCGCGACCCGCAGCTGCCCCCGCGCGAGACGCCCAACGGTTCGCTGGAGTTCCTGCAGGTGATCGGGCTGACCGATGACGAGATGGAGGCGGTGAAGCGCTGGTCGACCACCGGCGTGCTCGAGACGCTGCTGCCCAGGATGCCGCTGTGGATCACCGATATCGCGCGTGGCTCGCTGCTGGGCGACCCGGCACTGGCTGCCGCCGTGGCAGAGGGGGCGGCACGCGAGGGCTCGCAGACGGCCTATCTGTTCCTGGAAAAGCTGGCCTGGTCGGTGCAGGGCGAGGGCGCTGGGCAGCAGTTGACCCTGACGCTGGGCGCGCGCCAGGTGGAATCGCTGCTCGCGCTGCTGCCAGCGCGGTTGCTGTTCGGGCAGCCGTTGACGCTGGTCGGCAATGACCGGCAGATCACGCTGTCGCCAGCGGCGGTCAATGCGCTGGTGATCGACGCCGATGCGCTGGACTGCCAGTTGGCCCCGGCCACGGTGCAGGCGCTGGTTGCCACGGTCATGCCACGCCGCGGGACCTATGCGGTCCCGGGCTGGCCGGCGCTGCAGGTGGTGGTGGAGCCGAGCGAGCTGCGCGATGCCGAGGGCACTGTGGTACGTACGATCGGGTAGAGCCACGCCTTGCGTGGCTCCTTGTCCGGCCGGACGCGTGTGTTCTGGCCGGACCGCCTGCAGCCACCCATGGGGTGGCCCTACAGGAGGCCCTCGGCCTTCAGCACCGCCTGCACGCCGGCATCAGCCTCCATGCGCTGCTTGAAGGCGGCGAGGTTGTCCAGGCCGCTCAGGTCGATCTTCGCGCCCGCCGCCCAGCGCAGGGTGATGTAGAAGTAGGGGTCGGCGAAGCTGCGGAACCCGGCCAGCCAGGGGCGATCGGCCAGCTGCGCATCGGCGCGCTCGAACAGGCCACGCAGGCGCTTGCGGGCGGCGGCGCGGAGCGCGTCGTACTGGGTGTCGTCTTCGATGAAGGCGCCCGGCGCGAACAGTGGCTTGAACGCCGGGTGCAGGTCGGAGTTGACGAAGGACAGCCAGCGGGTGGCTTCGGCGCGCTGCTTGGGGCTGCCATCGCCGGTCAGGCCGGCCTGCGGGTGGGTATCGGCGATATAGCCCATGATCGCCGCGTTCTGGGTCAGCACGAAATCGCCATCGACCACCACCGGGACCGAGCCGGCCGGATTGATGGCCAGGAACGGCGGTGCCTTCAGGGTGTCCTTGTCGAGCAGTTCCACCTCGAACGGCTGGCCGGTCCACTGCAGGGCGATGTGGTCGGCGGTGGAGCAGGCTCCGGGCTTGCTGTACAGCTTCATGGGAACTCCGTTGCGGATCGGTGGAAGGTGAGCCGCCCACTATTCCAGAGCTGGCCCTTCATCCTCAACGGTATGGCCGTAACAGATCGTTACGACGCGCGCGGCTTGAGTTTCTGCACGCGGTAGAAGGTGTGGTCGCCGATGGTGGCCACCTGGTAGGCGTTGCGCCAGCTCGGGTTGGCGATCGCCATGGCGGCGAAGTGGCTCGCGCCGGGCACGATCTCCTTGCGCTCACCGGCGGGCAGGGCCCAGTTGCGCTCGGCATCGAAGGCCACGGTCATCGCTTCCTGCCAGGCATCGGCGTTGCCGAGCTGGGTGCCGGGCGCGACGATGGTCGGGGCGAACTGCTTGCGCGCGGTCACCACCTGGCACATCGAGTCGCCCCAGAGGCCGCTGTCCAGCCGGCGCAGGGCCACTTCCGCGACGGCTTGCTGGCCGCGCAGGGTCTGGTCACGCGCTTCGAGGTAGACGGTCGTGCTCAGGCACAACGAATCGGCGGCAGGCTGCGGCAACAACTGTGACAGCCAGAGAATCCAGGCCAGTTTCATAAATCTCCTTGCTCCGTGTGGGCCGCACCTGGCTGTTCCATCCGATCGTGCGGACGGGGCGTGGGATACGACTTGGCGTCATGGGGAGGCGGCCATCGGGGCCGCCCGGGGGCGGACCCGAACAAGACGTGGGGTCCGCGCGCTCACTCGAACTGGGTGGTGAGCGGGAAAGTTGGCGCACGATAGGGGGGGATTTCCCAATACATCCTGAACCCGAAAGCTTGACATTCAGGTTGGGAGGTGGGGCTGAATCGGCGGTTCAGCCCCGTATTCAGGTCCGCTTGGACCGGCATCAGAGCCTGATCCAATCCCGGCTCAGAGTGCAGCGGCGACCCGGCTGCCCTGATTGATCGCGCGCTTGGCATCGAGTTCGGCGGCGACATCGGCACCGCCGATCAACTGCGCGGTTATGCCGGCGGCCTGCAGCGCGGCGTGCAGATCACGGCGCGGTTCCTGCCCGGCGCAGACCACCACATGGCTCACCGGCAGCAGCTGTTCTTCGCCCTCCACGCGGATACGCAGGCCGCTGTCGTCCACGCCCAGGTACTCCACGCCGCCGAGCATGCTCACGCCCTTGGCCTTGAGCGTGGCCCGGTGGATCCAGCCGGTGGTCTTGCCCAGGCGGGCGCCGGGCTTGCCCGGGCTGCGCTGCAGCAGCCACACCTTGCGCGCGGGGGGCTCCGGCGCCGGCCTGGCCAGCGCGCCACGGCCCTCGAAGCTGGGGTCCACGCCCCATTCGGCCATCCAGCGTGCCGGGTCCAGCGCCGAGGAGGGGCCCTCGTGGACCAGGAACTCGCCGACATCGAAGCCGATCCCGCCGGCGCCGATGATCGCGACCTGCTCGCCCACCCGGACCCGGCCGAGCAGCACGTCCAGGTAGGTGACCACCTTGGGATGGTCGGCGCCGGGGAAATCGACCCGGCGCGGGGTGATCCCGGTGGCGATGACCACCTCGTCGAAGTTGGCCAGCGCGGCCACGTCGGCCACGGTGTCCAGCTTCACATCGACACCGGTCTCGTCCAGTTTGTGGCGGAAGTAGCGCAGCGTCTCGTGGAATTCTTCCTTGCCCGGGATGCGCTTGGCGACGTTGAACTGCCCGCCGATCTCGCTGCCGGCATCGAACAGCGTGACCGCGTGGCCGCGCTCGGCAGCCACGGTCGCGCAGGCCAGCCCGGCCGGGCCGGCACCGACCACGGCAATCCGGCGCGGCGCGGTGGTGGGGCGGTAGACCAGCTCGGTCTCGTGCACGGCGCGCGGGTTGACCAGGCAGCTGGCGGTCTTGTTCTCGAACACGTGGTCCAGGCAGGCCTGGTTGCAGGCGATGCAGGTGTTGATCGCCTCCGGCCGGCCGGCGCGCGACTTGTTGGCCCACTGCGGGTCGGCCAGCAGCGGCCGCGCCAGCGAAACCATGTCGGCACCGCCCGCGGCGAGGATGCGCTCGGCCACGTCGGGCATGTTGATGCGGTTGGTGGCGATCACCGGCACGCGCACATGCGGCTTGAGCTTGGCGGTGACCCCGGCAAAGGCGCCGCGCGGCACCGAGGTGGCGATGGTGGGGATGCGCGCCTCGTGCCAGCCGATGCCGGAGTTGATCAGGGTCGCGCCCGCCGCCTCGATGGCCTGGGCCTGCTGCACGATCTCGGCCCAGTTGCTGCCGTCGGGCACCAGATCCACCAGCGAGAGCCGGTAGATGATGATGAAGTCCGGCCCGCAGGCCTCGCGGATGCGGCGCACGATTTCCACCGCAAAGCGCATGCGCTGCGCCGCGTCGCCGCCCCAGCGGTCGTTGCGCTGGTTCGTGCGTGGCGCGATGAATTCGTTGATCAGATAGCCTTCCGAGCCCATCACCTCGACGCCGTCGTAGCCGGCCTCGCGGGCCAGCCGCGCGCTGCGCGCGTAATCGGCGATGTGCCGGTCCACGCCACGCGCGGACAGCGCCCGCGGGGTGAAGGGATTGATCGGGGCCTTGAGCCTGGAAGGCGCCACCGACAGGGGGTGGTAGGCGTAGCGGCCGGCATGCAGCAGCTGCAGGCAGATCCTGCTGCCGTTGTCGTGCACGGCCCGGGTGACCTGGCGATGCGGTCGCACCTCCCACGGCCAGGAGAGCTTGCCGCCGAACGGCTTGAGCCAGCCGACCACGTTGGGGGCGAAGCCGCCGGTGACGATCAAGCCGACGCCGCCGGCCGCCCGCTCGGCGAAATACGCCGCCAGGCGCGGGAAATCGCGCGCGCGGTCTTCCAGACCGGTGTGCATGGACCCCATCAGGACCCGGTTGCGCAGCTGGGTGAAACCCAGGTCGAGCGGGGCGAACAGATGCGGATAGGCGGCGGATTCAGCGGCTGGCGACATGTGGATACGCTTGCGTACGGAAGCCCGCAGGGTGCCGCGAAAGCCCCTGAAGAGCAAGCGCATGTGTCCTGCCACGTACCGACCGCCGGTCGGTGCGGAGGCCCGTTATGGAGTGACGGTTGCCGGGGCGGGCTTGCGGATGCCGAACAGCGGCAGGGTGATGCCGCACAGCGGGCCGATCAGCAGGGCGAAGGCGAGGGTACCGACACCGACATTGCCGCCCAGCCACCAGCCGATCAGCAGCACGGTGCCTTCGATCGCGCTGCGCACGATCCAGATCGGCCAGCCGGTGCGGGCGTGCAGGCCGGTCATCAGGCCATCGCGCGGGCCCGGGCCGAAGCGCGCGCCGATGTACAGGCCGGTGGCCAGCGCGACCAGCAGCAGGCCACACAGGAACATGGGGATCTGCCAGGCCAGGCCGTGCACCTCCGGCAGCAGCCACAGCCCGAACTGCGCGCTGGGGCCGATCAGCAGCACGTTGAGCACGGTGCCCAGGCCCGGCTTCTGCCGGATGGGCCACCACAGCAGCAGCACCAGCGCGCCGATCACATTGGTGGCCACGCCGAAGGAGAGCGGTGTCTGCAGCGCGATGCCCTGCGAAAGCACATCCCAGGGCGCCACGCCGATCGCGGCGCGGATCATCACCGCCGCGCCGAAGCCATACAGGAACAGACCAAGCAGGAGTTGCAGCAGGCGCAGGGGCAGGGAAGTGGGCATGGCGATCGCACCGGAAGGGCCACTGACTGTAGGCGGCGCCGGGCCGCGCCGACAGATACAGATGACCGCGAATGTGCGCTGACACGTTGCCGCGCCGGTTACGCCCAGCCCGACAGCACCAGCTTGCCGATCACCCCGCCGCCTTCCAGCCGCCGGTGCGCCTCGCGCAGGTTCGCCGCATTGATCGTACCCAGGTGCGTGTGCGCGGTGGTGCGCAGCTCACCGGCGTCGATCAGGCTGGCGGCGCGGCCCAGGATGCAGTGCTGCTCGATCATGTCGGCGGTCTGGAAGCGCGAGCGCGCGAACATGAATTCCCAGTGGATGCCAATGCACTTGGCTTTGTAGGGATCGCCGATCCGCAGGGGTCCACGGGGTTCGACGATCAGCCCCACATGCCCCTGCGGGGCCAGCAGTTCGCCCAGCGCGTCCCAGTAGTGGTCGGTGTCGGCCAGGTTCAGCGCGACCTGCACCTGCGTGATCCCCAGCGCCTGCAGCTGCGCCGCCAATGGCTGGCGATGATCGATCACGTGGTCGGCGCCCATCTGCAGGCACCACGCACGGCTCTGCTCGCGCGACGCGGTGGCGATCACGGTGAAGCCAGCATGGCGCGCAAGCTGGATCGCGATCGAACCGACGCCGCCGGCACCGCCGATGATCAACAGATGCTGGCCGCGATGGCGGCGATCTTCGAACTGCAGCGGCATGCGCTGGAACAGCAGCTCCCAGGCGGTCAGCGTGGTCAAGGGCAACGCCGCGGCCTCGGCGAAATCCAGTGTGGTGGGTTTTCGCCCGACCAGGCGCTCATCCACCCACTGGTACTGCGCATTGCAACCGGGGCGGGTGACATCGCCTGCGTAATACACCTCATCGCCGGGCGCGAAAGCGCTGACTTCCGGGCCGACGGCTTCCACGACACCGGCCGCGTCGTAGCCCAGGATCCGCGGTGGGTTTTCGTGCTGCGCGCGCGGTGCGCGCTGTTTGGTATCCACGGGATTGACGGAAACAGCGTGTACCCGCACCAGTAGGTCGCGCCCCTCTGGCGCGCCGGGGGGCGCCACATTCACGTCCTGCAGCGCGGCGGGGTCTTCAATCGGCAGATACTGGGTCAATCCCACGGCTTTCATGTCGGCTCCGGAAACGGGGGAATCCTCCCCATCATACGGATCAGGCCGTCCCTGTTTTTGCGCTGAATCAAGGCGCCATCGCGATTTGAACCCTAACGTGAAAAATGTGTCGCGACGTCGCCTGAATTAGGCAAAACCCTTGTCATTGCTGGGTCTTGCGGAATTTCATCAACCTGTATAGGGTGCCACCAGCTGGACCCGGTAGAGGTCTGGCGGTCGTCTTCACATGTTACGTGACTGTTAACATCACCTTCACTCGCCTGAGCATAATGTTCGCGGCGGTGGCGTGCTGAATCGGCAGTCTGAAAACGACGCAGTAGTGCTGGCCCATGCCTCTACCGGTTTCATACCCCCGAAATAGGAGCTGTACTCAATGAACAAGAAGATCCTCACTGCCGCGCTGCTGGGCGGTCTGGCTTTCGCCCAGGCTGCATCGGCGCAGGATTTTGACGACCGCTGGTACCTGACCGGTTCGGCCGGCTTCAACTTCCAGGATAGCGACCGTCTGACCAACGACGCTCCGTTCGTTACCCTGGGCCTCGGTAAGTTCATCAGCCCCAACTGGTCGCTGGACGGCGAGCTGAACTACCAGAACCCGAACTTCGATGCCAACCAGGATCTGAACTGGAGCCAGTACGGCGCCTCGCTCGACCTGCGTCGCCACTTCATCCAGGAAGGCCGCGGCTGGAACCCGTACCTGCTGTTCGGCCTGGGCTACCAGAAGTCGGAAGAAGAGTACGCAGCGCTGAACACCAACGGTCCGCGTGAGCGCAAGGACGGCAACTTCGCCGCCAAGCTCGGCGTCGGTCTGCAGACCACCTTCGAAAAGCGCGTCGCCGTGCGTGCCGAAGTGGCCTACCGCGCTGACTTCGACGACCAGAGCGTTGCTGCTCCGAGCGAAGACTGGTTCGGCGACGTGCTGGCTTCGGTCGGCGTCGTGATCCCGCTGGGCCCGGCCCCGGTTGCTGCCGTGCCGGCTCCGGCTCCGGTTGCCCCGAGCTGCGCCGACCTGGATGACGACGGTGACGGCGTCAACAACTGCGACGACAAGTGCCCGAACTCGCAGCCTGGCCAGACCATCGGTCCGGACGGTTGCCCGGTCCCGGTGTCGATCGATCTGAAGGGCGTGAACTTCGACTTCGACAAGTCGAACCTGCGTCCGGACGCGGTTGCGATCCTGAGCGAAGCTTCGGAAATCCTGAAGCGTTACCCGGATCTGCGCGTTGAAGTGGCCGGTCACACCGATTCCAAGGGTACCGACGCTTACAACCAGAAGCTGTCCGAGCGTCGTGCCACCTCGGTGTACAACTACCTGACCCAGAACGGCGTTGACGCTTCGCGTCTGGTCGGTCCGATCGGTTACGGCGAGAGCCGCCCGATTGCGCCGAACACCAACCCGGATGGTTCGGATAACCCGGAAGGTCGCGCCAAGAACCGTCGTACCGAGCTGAACGTCCAGAACTAATCCTTCTGGCAGTACAGTCTCATCAGCAGGGCCCGGCATTGCCGGGCCCTGTTTTTTTTTGCCTCTGGTCGGCCAGAAACAGAGAAATCAACAATAAATCCAACAAGTTGCCGTATTCATTGAAGGTGGCGCTTGAAAGACGTTGTGGCGCTGTTAAACTCGCCGCGTCGACCCCTTCCTGGATGCATCCCATGCAGCGTTTTGCACTGGCCGCCGCGCTTGGCCTGGCCCTGGTTCCCACCGCCCACGCTGCCGTGGACTGTTCGGCACCTGTCAGCGCATCACCGCTGCCGCTGCCGGCCACCGCGATCGCACCGGTGGCCGAAGAGCTGTACATCCGCAACGTGCAGCTGGGCATGCCTGCCGGCGTGCTGACCTCCAACTTCGACCAGGAACAGTCGCTGGACCGCGTGCTGCAGCGCCTGCGCATCGACGGCTGCCAGAACATCGCCAAGGCGATCCCCAGCGCACCGGTGATCAACCCGAACGATCCGGCCGCCTACAAGCCGCAGACCGAGTTCGACAACACGCCGTGGCGCTTTGACATGAGCCAGAACGGCAAGCGCATGACCGCCGAAGAGTTCGACGCCTGGATGAAGGCGCGCGGTGTGCGCGTGGTCAAGGCGCGCCCGGTACCGGCTGCCGTCCCGGCCGCCGCCACCGAAGCCCCGGCTGAGACCAAGCCGGCGGACAAGAAGTAAGCCGCCTGAGCGGAGCACGATGACGACACGCCGGCCACCCGCCGCGAACGCGTCCCGACCACGCCGCCCCGAGCGGCGTGCGAGCCCCGCAACAGGCAGCCGCAGCACCGCCTCCAGCGCCACCCCGACCGCACCGCGCCATGGCTTGGCGCGGGTACTGTCCAAAGCCGGGCTGTGCTCGCGCACGGAAGCGGCGCGCTGGATCGCCGAGGGCCGGGTCACGGTCGATGGCCGTGTCATCAACAACCCCGAATTTCCGATCATCGACGGCCGCCACCAGGTGCGCGTGGATGGTCAGCCGCTGGACGCCCCCAAGCGCGTGTACCTGCTGTTGAACAAGCCGCGCGGCCTGGTCACCACCGCGCAGGACGAGCGCGGCCGCGACACCGTCTACCGCTGCTTCGACGATGCCGGGCTGCCGTGGATTGCGCCGGTCGGGCGCCTGGACAAGGCCAGCGAAGGCCTGCTGCTCTTCAGCAATGATCCGCAGTGGGCCGCGCGCCTGACCGATCCGGCCACCGGTCCGGACAAGACCTATCACGTCCAGATCGATGCCATCCCCGACGCCGCGCAGCTGCAGGCGTTGTGCGCCGGCATCGAGGACGAAGGCGAATGGCTGCGCGCGCGCCGCGCCACGCTGCTGCGCAGCGGAGACAAGACCGCCTGGCTGGAAATCGTGCTGGAGGAGGGCCGCAACCGGCATATCCGCCGGTTGCTGGCCGCCTTGGACATCACCGTGCTGCGCCTGGTACGCGTGGCGATCGGCCAGCTGCCGCTGGGCGAGCTGGGCAAAGGCGCCTGGCGCGAGCTCAGTCAACACGATCTGGATCTGCTTCATGCCGTGGCCGACAGCGCCGCGGCGACACCGTGACCTCGTGGCCTGCCGGCAGGTGGCAGGCCAGTCGACCCGGGCAATGGATGGCCTTCGAAGGGACGTTCCGTTCAACACCGGGAGTAAGACCATGCACGTCAGTACCCTCAACCGTTCCCTGTTCCGTGGCGCCTGCCTGCTGTTGCCGGCCGCGCTGCTGACCGCCTGCGGCGGCCACAAACAGATCGCCAAACAGGATCCGCCGGTGACCGACAAGGTGGTGGAGATCAAGATTCCCGAGCTCGATGGCCGCGGCAGCTACCGCTTCCTGATGAGCGATGGCGACAAGCGCATGAGCGCCGACGAGTTCGATGCGTGGATGAAGGCCAACGGTATCCGTGTGGCCAAGGGCAACGGCCAGGATGGCCCGGTCGCGGCACCGGTGGTGGTGGCCAGCAAGGAAGAGGCCAAGGACCAGAAGAAAAAGAAGAAGTAACCCGCCGCGCGCGTCACCCCAACGGTAGAGCCGACCGTTGGTCGGCTGGGCACGCAAGGCGAGCCCCCGCATCCGATGTCCACACCCCCCCAGCGGTAGAGCCTACCGTTGGTCGGCTGGAGCACGCAACGCGTGCCCCCATGCCGGAGGTTCATGACCTGCGACGAGAGGCAGCCGACCAACGGTCGGCTCTACCTCCGCAATGCGCGGGTGCTACGGCCGTGCCGACCGTTGGTCGGCTGCGGCCCTCAGCCCTTGATCACGCCCAGCTCGACGCCGATGCGGGTGAACGCATCGATGGCGCGGTCCAGGTGCGCACGCGTGTGCGCGGCGCTGATCTGGGTGCGGATGCGGGCCTGGCCCTTGGGCACCACCGGGAAGAAGAAGCCGATCGCGTAGATGCCTTCTTCCAGCAGGCGCTCGGCAAACTTCTGCGCCAGCGGCGCGTCGTACAGCATCACCGGGCTGATCGGGTGCACGCCCGGCTTCACGTCGAAGCCGGCAGCCGTCATCTTCTCGCGGAAGTAGGCGGTGTTCTCGGCCAGCGTGCTGCGCAGGTCGTCGGCGGCGGCCAGCATTTCAAAGGCCTTGATGCCGGCGGCGACCACGTGCGGCGGCAGCGAGTTGGAGAACAGGTACGGGCGCGAGCGCTGGCGCAGCAGCTCGATCACTTCGGCGCTGGCGCAGGTGAAACCGCCCAGTGCGCCGCCCATGGCCTTGCCCAGGGTGCCGGTGATGATGTCGATCTTCTCCAGCACGCCCTTGACCTCGGCCGAGCCGCGGCCGGTCGCGCCGAGGAAGCCGGTGGCATGGCATTCGTCGATGTGCACCAGCGCGTTGTACTTCTTCGCCAGCGCGGTGATCTCATCCAGCGGGGCGATGAAGCCGTCCATCGAGAACACGCCGTCGGTGGTGATCAGCTTGGTCCTGCAGCCGGCCGCATCGGCGGCCTGCAGCTGGGCTTCCAGATCGGCCATGTCGCAGTTGGCGTAGCGGAAGCGCTTGGCCTTGCACAGGCGCACGCCGTCGATGATCGAGGCGTGGTTGAGCGAATCGGAAATGATCGCATCTTGCTCGCCCAGCAGCGGCTCGAACAGGCCGCCGTTGGCGTCGAAGCAGGCCGCGTACAGGATGGTGTCCTGCTTGCCGAAGAACCCGGCGATCTGCTTTTCCAGCTGCTTGTGCAGGTCCTGGGTGCCGCAGATGAAGCGCACCGAGGCCATGCCGAAGCCGTGGGTATCCAGCGCGTCCTTGGCCGCCTGGATCAGGTCCGGATGGTCGGCCAGGCCCAGGTAGTTGTTGGCGCAGAAGTTCAGCACGGTACGGCCGTCGTCCAGGGTGATCTCGGCCGACTGCGGGCTGGTGATGATGCGTTCGGACTTGAACAGGCCCTGGGCGCGGATCGCCTCGAGTTCTTCAACGTAGTGCTGGGTCAGCGAGGCGGTGGTGGCGTCGGTCATGGCAGGCAGTCTTCGGCACGGGAAACCCCGGATTTTACCTGTCGCAGGCGGCCGCCGGGTTGCATGTCCGGTCGATCGCGCCGGGGCCGGCGGGGAACCGTTGCAGACGTGATTGTTGCATCGCAATATCAATCAGGTTAAAAAACTGTAAACCGCACCGTTCCGCCCACCCCCACGTCTGGAGAGACCCCGCATGAACCACGCCACGCGCTGTACCGCCGCCGTTGTGCTCTGCGCCGCCCTGCTTGCCCCGTTTGCCGCCAGTGCCCAGGACGAGGCCGCCTCTCCCTTCAGCTGGAACGTGACGGGCGTGTCGGACTACGTGTTCCGCGGTGTCTCCCAGACCGATGAAGATCCGACGATCCAGGCTGGTTTCACGTATACCTCGCCGGTCGGCCTGTACGCCGGTGTCTGGGGCTCGGGCGTGGACTTTGGTGATGGCGGCCCGGATGCCGAGGTCGACTACCTGATCGGCTACGCCTTCGACGTGACCGACACCGTCAACCTGGACCTGCTGCTGAACCGCTACACCTACCCGGGCTCCAGCGAACTGGCGTACAACGAGTTCATCACCAAGACCACCTTCGCCAAGCAGTACAGCCTGACCGTGACCTACACCAACGACGTGTTCAATTCGGGCACCGATGCGTGGTACTACGCCGTGGGTGGCGAGTGGGCGCTGCCGCAGGACTTCACGCTGAGCGCCAACGTCGGCCGCAGCACCTTCGAAGAAGGCATCTCCAAGGATTACACCGACTGGAACGTCGGCGTCAGCCGCCAGTTCGGCCTGTTCAATCTCGGCCTGGGCTACTACGGCACCGACGGCAACGGCCGCGACAACTCCGGCAAGCTGGCCGACAGCCGCGTGGTGTTCACGGTCGGCATCGGGCAGTAACCGGCGCCCGACACCGCCGACCACCTCGCGAACCAGAAAAGGCGCCCGGATGGGCGCCTTTTCTCTGTGGGTCTCACACCGGAACCCCTGCTGGAGCGCCGCCCCCTTCTTGTTCAAGGGGGCGCGCCAACGGCGCGGGAATACGGTGGATTGGACCATTGATCATCTGTGCCGAAGGCGCAGGTGATCAATTCCAGCTCAACACCACCTTGCCGGCCTTGCCCTGTTCCATCAGGTCGAAGCCCTTCTGGAACTCATCGATCGGCAGCTGGTGGGTCATCACCTTGCCCAGCGGGAAGCCGGACAGCACCAGCTGGGTCATCTTGTACCAGGTCTCGTACATCTTGCGGCCGTAGATGCCCTGCACGGTCAGGCCCTTGAAGATGATCTTGTCCCAGTCGCAGCCCGCGCCCTTGGGCATGATGCCGAGCATGGCGATCTTGCCGCCGTGGTACATGCAGTCGAGCATGTCGTTGAACGCGCGCGGGTTGCCGCTCATTTCCAGGCCCACGTCGAAGCCCTCCATGTGCAGCTCCTTCATCACGTCCTTGAGCGAGGTGTTGGACACGTTGACCACGCGGGTGGCGCCCATGTCGGCGGCAAGCTTCAGGCGGAAATCGTTGACGTCGGTGACCACCACGTTGCGCGCGCCGATGTGCTTGCAGATGCCCGCGGCGATGATGCCGATCGGGCCGGCGCCGGTGATCAGCACGTCCTCGCCGATCACGTTGAACTCCAGCGCGCAGTGCGCGGCGTTGCCGTACGGATCGAAGAAGGCGGCCAGCTCGGACGGGATCTGGTCCGGGATCGGCCACAGGTTGCTGGCCGGCATCACCATGTATTCGGCGAAGGCGCCGTTGACGTTGACGCCGATGCCCACGGTGTTCGGGCACAGGTGCTGGCGGCCGCCGCGGCAGTTGCGGCAATGGCCGCAGACGATGTGGCCTTCGGCCGAGACGCGCTGGCCGATTTCATAACCGGTCACGCCCGGGCCGATCTCGGCGATGCGGCCGACGAACTCGTGGCCGATGGTCAGGCCCGGCTTGATCGTGCGCTGGCTCCACTCGTCCCACAGGTAGATGTGCAGGTCGGTGCCGCAGATGGCGGTCTTTTCCAGCTTGATCAGGACCTGGTTCGGGCCGGGGGTGGGGACCGGAACCTCTTCCAGCCAGATGCCCTTGGCGGCTTCGCGTTTGACCAGGGCCTTCATTGTTTGCTGCGCCATCGGGGTGGAACTCGTCTGGGGGAAAACGCGGATTATAAAGGGCTGCGCGGAATTCCCATGTTGCGCTGCGGGTGCGCTGGCGGAACGAAAGGCGGGGGTGCATGGGCGTTTCGAACGGCGCCGCTGCGCTCGCCGGGCCATGCCCGGCGGACGGCGGCATGGCCCAGCCCATGACTTCCGGGGATCGGGCCGGGGCAGGGGGCTGGGCTACACTCGGCGGTTCTTTCACCAGGGGCTGCTCAATGCGCTCGAACCTGCTTGCCTTCTCCGTCGTCGCCAGCCTTGGGCTGGTCCAGGTCGCCCATGCCGCTGAAGGCATGTGGGTGCCGCAGCAGCTGCCGGAAATCGCCGGCCCGCTCAAGCAGGCCGGCCTGAAGCTGTCCCCGGAGCAGATCTCCAACCTGACCGGCGACCCGATGGGCGCGGTCGTGGCCCTGGGCGGCTGCACCGCCAGCTTCGTCTCCCCGCAGGGCCTGGTGGTCACCAACCACCACTGCGCCTACGGTGCGATCCAGCTGAATTCGACCGCACAGAAGAACCTGATCAAGGACGGCTTCAACGCGCCGACCCTGAAGGACGAACTGAGCGCCGGCCCGAACGCCCGCGTGTTCGTGCTGGACCAGATCACCGACGTCACCGATCAGGCCAAGGCCGCCATCGCCGCCGCCGGCAAGAACCCGCTGGCCCGCACCCGCGCGCTGGAGGCCTTCGACAAGGCCCAGACGGCCGCCTGTGAAGCCGATGCCGGCTTCCGCTGCCGCCTGTACAGCTTCTCCGGCGGCAACACCTACCGCCTGTTCCGCAATATGGAAATCAAGGACGTGCGCCTGGTCTACGCGCCCCCGGGCAGCGTCGGCAAGTTCGGCGGCGACATCGACAACTGGATGTGGCCGCGCCACACCGGCGATTTCTCGTTCTACCGCGCCTACGTGGGCAAGGACGGCAGGCCGGCCGCCTTCTCGGCCGACAACGTGCCTTACCAGCCCAAGCACTTCCTGACGTTCGCCGACCAGCCGCTGGGCGCCGACGACTTCGTGATGGTGGCCGGCTACCCGGGGCGCACCAACCGCTACGCCCTGGCCGGCGAGTTCAATGAAACCGCCAGCTGGACCTACCCGACCATCGCGCGCCACTACAACGCGGTGCTGAAGATGATCGACGAGGCCGGCAAGGCCGACCCGGACGTCAAGGTGAAGTACGCCGCCACCGCGGCCAGCATGAACAACGTGGCCAAGAACTACGCGGGCCAGTTGGAAGGCTTCAAGCGCATCGACGCGGCCGGCCAGAAGCAGGCCGAAGAAGCCGCCGTGCTGGCCTGGCTGAAGAAGCGCGGTGCCGCCGGCAAGCCGGCCCTGGCCGCACATGCGCAGCTGATCCAGCACCTGGACACCAGCAAGGCCACGCGTGAGCGCGACCTGTTCGTCAGCCAGTTCAACAGCACCTCCGCAGTGGGCTCGGCGATCACCCTGTACCGCCTGTCGATTGAACGCAGCAAGGCCGATGCCGAGCGTGAGGTCGGCTACCAGGAACGTGACCTGCCCTCGATCGAAGGCGGCCTGAAGCAGATGGACCGCCGTTACGTGCCGCGCATGGACCAGCAGCTGCAGACCTACTGGCTGAGCCAGTACGTGGCCCTGCCGGCCGCGCAGCGCAGCAACGAGGTGCTCAACCAGTGGCTGGCCGGCAGCGACAAGGCCGCCGTGGATGGCCTGGTCGGCAAGCTCTCGGGCACCAAGCTGGGCAGCCTGGATGAGCGCCTGAAGTGGTTCAAGGCCGACCGCGCTGCCTTCGAAGCCAGCACCGATCCGGCGATCCAGTACGCGGTGGCGGTGATGCCGGCGCTGCTGCAGCAGGAAGAGCAGAAGAAGACCCGCGAAGGCGAGTCGCTGGTATCGCGCCCGCTGTACCTGCAGGCCGTGGCCGACTACAAGAAGAGCAAGGGCGAGTTCGTCTATCCGGACGCCAACCTGTCGCTGCGCATCACCTTCGGCAACGTCATGGGCTACGGCAAGGACGGCGTGAACTACACCCCGTTCACCACCCTGGAAGGCGTGGCGGCGAAGGAAACCGGCGAAGACCCGTTCGATTCGCCCAAGGCGCTGCTGGAAGCGGTCAAGGCCAAGCGCTATGGCGGGCTGGAAGACAAGCGCATCGGCTCGGTGCCGGTGAACTTCCTGTCCAACCTGGACATCACCGGTGGCAACTCCGGTTCGCCGGTGCTCGATGCCAACGGCAAGCTGGTCGGCCTGGCCTTCGACGGCAACTGGGAATCGGTGAGCTCGAACTGGGTGTTCGATCCGGTGATGACCCGCATGATTGCCGTGGACAGCCGTTACATGCAGTGGATCATGCAGGAAGTGGCGCCGGCGCCGCAGCTGCTGAAGGAACTGAACCTCAGCAAGTAAGCCGACACGTCGGTTTCGATGACCCCGCAGCGAAATCTGCGGGGTTTTTTTTATGTGCGACGTACAGTCAAGCCCGCGGCGCCTTGTTTTCCCCCGTGGGGGCGCGCCGGCCTGGGCCGGGCAAGGGAGGCCAGCAAGCCAGCATGCCCGCAAGCAACGAAGCGCAAAGCGCCGCACAGCTTCACCGCCGCGACCGGGTATGATCCCTGTTCGGTGTGGTTTCACAGGATGTGAACGAAACGCCGCAACCTCCTCCCCCCAAGGACCCCTTGTCCGCATGCGCATCCTGCTTGCCCGTCACGGCGAAACGCCGTGGAATGCCGAAGGCCGCTACCAAGGCCAGATCGATATCCCGTTGTCGCCGATCGGCGAAGCCCAGGCCAAGGCCTTGGGGGAACGCCTCAACTCGGTCGACATCACCCGCGCCGTCGCCTCACCGCTCGTGCGTGCCCAGCTGACCGCCCAGCTCGCCCTTGGCGCCGAGCGAGCCCCGATGCTGCTGACCGAGCCGGACCTGCAGGAAATCGCCCACGGCGAATGGGAAGGCCTGCTGGCCAGCGAGATCCACGAGAAGGATCCCTCCCGCCTGCGCGCCTGGCGCGAAGAGCCGGATACCGTGCTGATGCCCGGCGGCGAATCGCTGCGCCTGGTGCTCGAGCGCAGCTGGCGCGGCCTGGCCCGTGCCGCCGAAGGCCTCGGCGAGCATGACACCCTGCTGGTGGTCGCCCACGACGCCGTCAACCGCGTGATCCTGTGCCGCATCCTCGGCCTGCCGATCTCGCGCCTGTGGACCTTCCGCCAGGCACCGACCACCCTCAACCTGCTCGAAGGGCCCGACCTGGACCAGCTGGAAGTGGTCCGCCTCAACGACTGTGCCCACCACACGCCGTTCTTCGGCGAAGCCAAGCACCGCGCGCTGTAACGCACTGCGTCCCATCCTGCCGTCCGCCCCAACGATTCCGATCCAACGACCATGACCACCACCGCCCGCCCGCAGACCCTCTCCGACTGGCTCGGCTACATCGAGCAGCAGCACCCCGCCACCATCGACATGGGGCTGGACCGGGTGCGTACCGTGGCGCAGGCGATGGGGCTGGGCGCACCGGCCGAGCGCAGCATCGTGGTCGGGGGCACCAACGGCAAGGGCTCCACGGTTGCCTTCATCGAGGCGATCGCCCGTGCGGCCGGCTGGAAGGTCGGCGCGTACACCTCGCCGCACCTGCTGCGCTACAACGAGCGCGTGCGCATCGATGGCCAGGACGCCACCGATGACGATCTGATGGCCGCCTTCAACGCCATCGAAGACGCGCGCGGCGATACCACGCTCACCTATTTCGAGTACGGCACCCTGGCCGCGCTGCATCTGTTCGCGCAGGCCGGGCTGGATCTGGCCGTGCTTGAAGTCGGCCTCGGCGGGCGCCTGGATGCGGTGAACATCGTCGATGGCGACGTGGCGGTGATCACCACTGTAGACATCGATCACAGCGATTGGCTGGGCGAGGACCGCGAAGCGATCGGCACCGAGAAGGCCGGCATCATCCGGGGCTGGAAGCCGGTCATCCTGGGCGAAATCGATCCGCCCTCGAGCGTGCTCGCGCGTGCCTACCTGCTCGGGGCCAATGCCATCCGCGGCGGCAGCGACTTCTTCGCCGAGGCCATCGATGGCGAACGCTGGCGCTGGCGTGATGTCGGCTTCCGGCTTGAACTGCCGCACCCGGCCCTGCGTGGTCCGATCCAGCGCGCCAATGCCGCCACCGCGATTGCCGCGCTGCGTGCCCTGGATCGCCCGCTGCCGCGCACCGCCTTCATCGAGGGCGTGGCGGCCGCGCGCATCCGTGGCCGCCTGCAATCCTTCGATCGTGATGGTGTGGAGGTGCTGGTCGATGTTGGCCACAACCCGCAGGCCGCCCGTGAGCTGGCGGCGGCGCTGAAGGCCAGTCCCGTCACCGGCAGCACCATCGCCGTGTTCGCTGCCCTGCAGGACAAGGATGCTGCCGGTGTCGTGGATGCCTTGGCCGATCAGGTCCAGCAGTGGCATCTGGCCGGCCTGGAGGGCGCGCGTGCGCAGAGTGCCGCGGAACTGCAGGCACGCCTGGCGGGTACGGCTGCGGCCGCCGCAACGCCGCACGCGACCGTCGTGGAGGCCCTGCAGCATGCCGTGGCGCAGGCCAACGCCGGCGACCGCGTGCTGGTGTTCGGCTCCTTCCATACCGCCGCACAGGCGCTGCAGACGCTCGACCCCGGCGCCTGAGGGCGCTTTGCGGTGCCGTTCAGCCGCATCAGCCGCCGCACACGCGCGCACCCGTATAATCGCCGTGGCATTCCGCCGCGCCGCCTGCCTGCCTTCACGTGGATACTCCTCTGAAACAGCGACTGATTGGTGCCATCGTCCTGGTGGCGTTGGCCGTGATTTTCCTGCCCATGCTGGTCAAGGGTCCCGCACCTGACAGTGGTGTCGCCAACGTGCCGATCAGCGCACCGGCCGCGCCATCGGATGGCCAGTTCGAAACCCGCGAGCTGCCGCTGGTCGCCCCCACCGGTGGCGCCACCGGCCTGCAGAGCGGGGCATCGACCACCCAGCCGCTGGCCGACAGCGCTGCCGTCGCCGCCGATCCGGCCCCGGCCGATACCTCGCCGGCCGTGGCCGCCGGCAACTACGCCGTAAGCTTTGGCGCCTACGCCAGCGAAGCCGATGCCGACCGCGTCATCGCCTCGCTGAAGAGTGCCCAGCTGGCGGGCTTCCGCGAGCCGGCCACCATCAACGGCCGCCAGGCCTGGCGCGTGCGTGTCGGCCCCTACGCCGATCGTGCGCTGGCCGAAGCGGGCCGCCTGCAGGCGGTGAAGGTGCGCAACGACGTCAAGGCCGAGGTGATCACCCTCGATGCGCGCGCGGACACCGCGGTTGCCGCGACCCCGGCCGCCACCGCACCGATTCCCTCGGCTGCACCGCCGGCCTCCAGCGCCGCCGCCGCGCCATCGGGCAACACGGTGAAAACCGAATCCCTGCCGGCCGAACCCGTCGCGGCCGCCAAGCCGGAACCGAAGCCGGCCGCGCCCAAGCCCGAACCCAAGCCGGCACCGGCACCCAAGCCCGAAGCTGCCGCTGCGGCGCCTGCTGCCCCGGCGGCCCCGGCGGCCAGCAGCGTCGGCTTCGCCGTGCAGCTGGGTGCCTTTGGCCAGGCCACCGAAGCCAACGCGCTGCGCGACAAAGTCCGCGCCGCCGGCTTCAGCGCCTTCGTGGAGCAGGTCCGTACCGACAAGGGCACCCTCAACCGGGTCCGCGTCGGGCCGGTCGCCAACCGCGCCGATGCCGAGAACCTCAAGGCCCAGGTCGCCGCCAAGGTCGGCGTGGCCGGCATGGTCCGCCCGCATCCCTGATGCCTGACCTGCGCCGCCCCGCATCTGCTGGACGGCGCCTGCCGCGCGGCCTGACGGCATGATCGACATCGTCCTGCTGGTCCTGATCGGCGCCTCGGTCCTGCTGGGGCTGATGCGCGGCTTCGTCGGGATCGTGGTCGGCACGCTGTCCTGGCTGCTGGCCGGTTGGGCCGCATTCCTGTTCGGCAACGACGCGGCGCACGGGTGGGCCGCCCCCCTGGAACCGGGCACCGGCCACTATGTTGCCGGCTATCTGGGGGTCTTCCTGATCGTCATGATCGCGGTGGGCCTGATCGGCATGCTGATCAAGGCCGCTGTGAAGGTCACCTGCCTGACGGGCGCCGACCGCGTGCTGGGCGGCGCGCTGGGCCTGGTCCGGGGCGCCTTCCTGGGCTGCGTGCTGCTGATGCTGGCCGCCTTCACTCCCTTGCCGCAGGAGCCGGCCTGGCAGACCTCGCAGGTGCGCCCGCTGCTGCAGCCGGGCGTGCGCTGGATGCAGGCGCAGCTGCCCGAGATGGCGTTGCCGGAGGTGAATCTGCCGCAACTGCCGACGATGGATTTGGGCAAGCCGCTCGCGACAGGCGATAATGGCGTCCTTGGCGAGGTAGTGGCAGGGCGCGGAGGGCCGCGTCCCGTTGACGAGGGGAGGGAGACGGCACCTGCCGACGCTGCGGCGCGCGGGCCGGCTTCCACACTGCCAGTCAATATCGAGCCGGCGCACCCGCGTCCGGACGACACCGCTCCGGCACGGAACGGTACCCCCGGCCAGGCACGGCCACCTTCACTGTAGATGGGCGCAGCCCAGCGGAGAACTCGCACCATGTGTGGCATCGTCGGAATCGTCGGCAACCAGAACGTCGCCGGGCAGTTGTATGACGGCCTGACCGTCCTCCAGCATCGTGGCCAGGACGCGGCCGGCATCGCCACCGCCGATGGCACCCGCCTGCGCGTGCAGAAGGCCAATGGCCTGGTGCGTGATGTGTTCGATGCCAAGCGGATGTCCACGCTGGAAGGCCGCGTCGGCATCGCGCATGTGCGCTATCCCACCGCCGGTTCGGAAGGCATGGACGAGGCGCAGCCGTTCTACGTGAACTCGCCGTACGGCATCGCGCTGGCCCACAACGGCAACCTGATCAATACCGAAGCCCTGCGCCAGCAGGTGTTCGAGCAGGACCGCCGCAACGTCAACACCGATTCGGACAGCGAAGTGCTGCTGAACGTGTTCGCCTTCGAACTGGACGCGCAGCGCCAGCTGACCCCGGAAGCGGCGATCCGCGCCGTGGCCGCCGTGCACCGCCGGGTCAAGGGTGGCTATGCGGTGATCAGCGTGGTGCTGGGCCTGGGCCTGGTCGCCTTCCGCGATCCGCATGGCATCCGCCCGCTGGTACTGGGCAAGCGCGCCCATGCCGAAGGCGATGAATACATCGTGGCCTCCGAATCGGCCGCACTGGACGTGCTCGGTTTCCAGCGCGTGCGCGACGTGCGCCCGGGTGAAGCGCTGGTCATCACCGCGCGCGGCGAGCTGTTCTCCGAAGTCTGCGCCGAGCCTGTCGAGCACAGCCCGTGCATCTTCGAGTACGTGTACTTCGCGCGCCCGGATTCGATGATCGACAACGTGTCGGTGCACAAGGCGCGCATGCGCATGGGCATCAAGCTGGGCGAGAAGATCCTGCGCCTGCGCCCGGACCACGACATCGACACCATCATCCCGATCCCGGATACCTCGCGCGATGCCGCGCTGGAGATCTCCAACACCCTCGGGGTGAAGTACCGCGAAGGCTTCATCAAGAACCGCTACATCGGCCGCACCTTCATCATGCCGGGCCAGGGCGAGCGCGTGAAGTCGGTGCGCCGCAAGCTCAACCCGATCCACCTGGAGTTCCGCAACCGCGTGGTGCTGCTGGTGGATGACTCGATCGTGCGCGGCACCACCAGCCAGCAGATCGTGCAGATGGCGCGCGACGCCGGTGCCCGCAAGGTCTACCTGGCCAGCGCCGCGCCGCCGGTGCGCTACCCCAACATCTACGGCATCGACATGCCGGCGGCCGAAGAGCTGGTCGCGCACAATCGCAGCATCGAGGAAATCGAGAAGCACCTGGGCTGCGACTGGCTGATCTACCAGGACATCGAGGACATGGAAGCGGCGGTGAGCGAAGGCAATCCGGAGCTGAAATCGTTCGATTCCTCGTGCTTCAACGGCGTCTACCCGACCGGGATCGAGCCGGGCTACTTCGAGCGCATCCAGCAGCTGCGTTCGGACGATGCCAAGCACAAGCGTCGCGCCTGAGGGCAGGGCATGAATGACGTGTTGGACAGCGCGGCCGGCGATCTGCTGCAGGCCGCGCAGCAGTGCCTGGCCGAGCCGGATCCGCTGCGCAAGGTTGCCTTGACCCAGCACTATGCCGTGCAGTTCCGCGCCGGTCGCCTGAAGGCACCGGCCGATGCGCCGCCACCGGCGCCGATCCGGATGCCGGGCCGCCCGGCCAGGCCGACCCTGGTCCACCCGCGCGATCTGCCGCGGCGTGGCCTGGGCAGCGTGGAGGGGCGTGCCGCCTTCGTGCATGCCATCGCGCATATCGAACTCAATGCGATCGATCTGGCCTGGGATGCGGTGTACCGATTCCGCGGCCTGCCGACGTCGTTCCATGCCGACTGGGTCAGTGTGGCCGATGACGAATCGCGCCACTTCATGCTGCTGCACGACCGTCTGCAGGCCAACGGCTACGCCTACGGCGATTTCGACGCGCACAACGGCCTGTGGGAAATGTGCGAGAAGACCGCGCACGACGGGCTGGCGCGCATGGCGCTGGTGCCGCGCGTGCTCGAAGCGCGCGGGCTGGATGTCACCCCGGGGATGATCGTGAAGCTGCGTGCCGGTGGCGACCATGCCACCGCCGATGTGCTGGAGATCATCCTGCGCGAAGAAGTGGCGCACGTGGCCGCCGGCTCGCGCTGGTACCGCTGGTACTGCACGCGTGAAAACGTCGAGCCGCGACCGCGGTTCATGGCGCTGCTGAAGGAATACGCCGGCGGCTTCCTCTATGGCCCGTTCAATCTCGAAGCGCGCCTGCTGGCTGGCTTTGATGAGGAAGAACTGGCCGAGCTGATCGAACAGACCGAGCTGCGCGGTCAGGTGTTGGCCAGCACCACGCGCTGACCGCTCGCGGTCGGCCGGTTGACGTAGAACAGGCCCGGCCCGGGTCGATACGGCAACTCCCGGGTGCTTTCATCGGCGGCGTAGAGCAGCGCGGTATCGCCCAATGCATCGAAGTTCCAATGTGCTGACTGCATCAGGTAGCGCTGGCGCAGCAGCAGCTCCTGCGCGGCGTCCAGCGGCTGGCCGGCCAGCAGCCGCGCTGCGATCGGTTGCAGCTCGATCGGCAACGCCAGCGCAGGCAGTTGGTCGGGCGAGGTCGTCCACGCCACGCCCGCCGCGGCGGCGCGCTGGTGCAGCAGCCGCAACGCGATGAACTGGTAGCGCGCATCGATCTCGCGGCGCAGGACGACCGCCGCGTACCCACGCAGGGTGAGTTGCGGCAGCACGCTGCGGCTGCCGGCGATGCGCTGCTGCTGCCACTGGTGCCAGACATCGACCCAGATCGCGTCATCGCCCAGGCCGAGCGTGCGCTGCCAGCGGCGGCAGGTTGCCTGCGCGGTGCGGTAGACCGTGCTCGCGCGCAGCAGTGCCAGCGGCGGCACCGCGCCTGGCGCCAGCCCGGTACCCCGCAGCAGCTGCCCCTGCGGGCGGCTCAGCAGTTTGGGCCCTTCGATACGCTGGTCGTAGCCGCCGCCAATGTTGGCGTGCACGCCCGGCAGGGCGATCTCTTCGTGCTCGGGCGCCACGCTGGTAAGCGCGAAATGCTCGCGGTGTTCATCGCGGGCGACCAGCTGCACCACCTTGTCCGCACAGCCGGGGCGCAGCGCGAGCGCCGGCATCTCATCGCGGTGCTGGCGGCCGATCGCCACCACGGTATCAAGCAGCCCCACGAAGCGTACCGGCCGCGCGGTGGCGGGGAATCCCGGCGCCAGCGCCCAGCCCGAGCGCACCAGCTGTTCGCGCAGCCACGCGGCACCGGCGGGCGCATTGAGCACGTTCACCACGTCGCGTGCACTGGCCGCGCCACGCGAATAACCGAACAGATCCACCCGCACGCTGCCCAGGGTATGACCGGGCTGCGCGCGGGCCAGCTGGCGCAGCGCCTCCGGCAGCAGCTGCTCCAGCGCGCGCCGTCGTTTGGCGCGTACGCCGGTGCGCCCGATGCCGAACGCCAGCCCCATCAGGTCGTCTTCCTCGCCGGTACGCGTGCCCACGCCTTCGATGTAGATCGACAGCGCGAGGGTGCTTCCGGCGGGCGGCAGCTGCCGATGGTCCGGGTACAAGGCGTGCAGCCGCGCGATGTTGGTCAGGCCGTTGCTGTAACTGCTGGTCAAGCGGCTCTGGTACGGCGATGCATCATCGGCGACCACCGCAGGTGGGCGCGGCGCACGCGTGGTGGCACCGGGCGGGCGCGAGGCGCGCTGCAGGTTGTCGGCGTTGTTGCGGGTGCCGTCGAAGAACAGGCCGATGTGCAGCGACACCGTCGGCGCCGTCGTCGGTTGGGTAGCTGCCACCGCCATATCGTCCCTGTTCCCCGAGGATGCCCGGCTAAGGTAGCGCGGAAGCCCCGCGCCGGAACAGCACGGCAGGCAGGGCCGCTGCCGGCGTCAGCTTGCCAGCGAATCCAGGGTCCAGCCGTCCGGGGTGACGCGCAGCACCGAGCCCTGTTCGTACCAGTCGCCCAGCACGATGCGCGTGCAATCGCGGCCCCCGGCCTGCAGGGCATGGATGGCGGGGCGGTGGGTATGGCCGTGGATCATGGTGTCCACGCCGTAGCGGCCGAAGGTAGCGTCCACTTCCGCCGGCGCGACATCGGTGACGGTCTCGAACTGGGCACGGTCACCCTGTTTCATTTCCGACTGGCGCGCCTGGCTGGCATCGCGGGCCTTCTGCGCGAAGGCAATGCGCGCGGCCAGCGGCTGCGACAGGAACTGCGCCTGGAAGACCGGGTCGCGGGTCTGTGCGCGGAACTGCTGGTAAGCGGTGTCGTCGGTGCACAGCAGGTCGCCATGCTGCAGCAGCACCGGGCGGCCGTACAGATCGATCACACTCGGGTCGGGCAGGATCGTGAATCCCGCGCGGCGCGCATAGTCCTCGCCGACCAGGAAATCGCGGTTGCCTCGGATGAAGTACACCGGCACGCCGGCGTCGGCCACGGCATGCAGCGCGACCGCGACCGCATCGGCGGCCGGGGAGGGCGTGTCATCGCCGATCCAGGCTTCGAACAGATCGCCCAGGATGTACAGGGCATCGGCCTGCATCGCTTCATCGCGCAGGAACGCCAGGAACAGGTCGGTGATGGCTGGACGACTCGGGTCCAGGTGCAGATCGGAGATGAACAGCGTGGTCATGCCCGCATTGTAAAACGGGATCACGGGCGAGGCATCGCTGCAGGGTGAAGCGCCTGGCTGCGTCAACGCAGCACGGCCATGGCCGCTACAGCGGCAGCCACTGCAGGCTGGCCGCCGCCAGCAGGGCGGCAATCCCGGTCGCGGCCAGCACATCGCTGGGGTAATGCAGCCCCAGCACGACCCGCGACAGCCCGATCAGCATCGTAAAGGGCACCAGCACCGGGGCCAGCCACGGGTAATAGGCCAGTGCCACGATCGTGAAGGACACCGCGTGCAGGGTGTGCCCGGACGGGAAACTGAACTCGTCCAGCGGCGCCACCCAGGCGCGGATGCGCAGGTCGGCCGCGTAGGGCCGCGGGCGTCGCGTCCAGCGTTTGAGGCCTTTGTACAGCAGCAGGGCCATCAAGCCGGTGGCGGCCATGTGCAGCGAGGCACGCAGGCCGTCCAAGCCATCCAGCAGCACCAGCGCCCCCATCAGTGCGTACCAGAAGGCGCCATCGCCCAGGCGGCTGATCACCGCGAAGGCATGGCGGATCCGGCGGTGCCGGCAATAGTGGTTGGCGCGGCGGCACCAGCGCGTTTCGCGGCCACGCAGGGCGTCAAGCGGCGTGGTCGGCATGTGCCCTCCGGGCGTGGGCCAGTTCAGCGAGCAGCGCATCGAACTCGGCGACCACGTGCTGCGGATGCAGGCGCTTCATCGCCGTGGCGGCGTTACGGCCGAGCCGGTGGCGTAACGTATCGTCGCCGGCCAGCTGCACGGCGGCGGTCACAAACTCGCTGTCGTCATTCACGGCGATGCCGTTCTCATCGGTACGCAGGTATTCGCGGGCGGCGCCGTAGTCGAAGGCGACCGTGGCCAGTCCGCTGGCCATGGCTTCAAGGGTCACGTTGCCGAAGGTCTCGCTGCGGCTGGGGAACAGGAACAGATCGCCGCTGGCGAAATGCCGCGCCAGCGCATCGCCGCGCTGCACGCCGCAGAAGATGAAGTCCGGGTTGTCGTGGGCCAGCCTGGCGCGCGCTGGGCCATCGCCGACGAAGATGAAGCGCGCCTTCGGGCGTACCTGCTGCAGGCGGCGGAACGCTTTGACCGCCAGCCCGAGATTCTTCTCCGGGGCGATGCGGCCGACATGGATCGCCGCGAATCCGTTGCCGTCGATACCCCATTCCTCGCGCAGCGCCGGGTCGCGCCGCTCGGGTTCGAACTGGCTGCTGTCCACCGCGCGCGCCAGCAGACGGACGCGGTCGAAGCCCTGCTCGCCGAGGAACTGCTGCAGCTCCTGGGTCGGCACCAGCGTCGCATCGGCCTGGTTGTGGAAGCGGCGCATCCAGCGCAGCGCGGCGGCCTGCAGCCAGGCCACGCCGTAGTCGGGCAGGTATTCGTCAAAGCGGGTATGGAAGCCGGTCGCGACCGGAATGCCGAGGCGTCGCGCGGTGCGCAGTGCCGACCAGCCCAGTGGGCCTTCCGTGGCGATGTAGATCGCGTCCGGCCGCTGCTGCTGCCACTGGCGGCTCAAACGGGCGGGCGCGGGCAGGCCGAAGCGCAGGCCGGGGTAGCGGGGCAGGTTGGCGCCGGTGACCAGGACGGTGCCTTCGGCGTTGTCCACATCGGACGGTTGCCGGGGCCGGACCAGATCCACCTGGTGGCCGGCGGCACGCAGCCCCAGTTCCAGGCCCTGCACGGTCAGGGCGACGCCGTTGACTTCCGGGGGATAGGTTTCGGTGACGATGGCATAGCGCATGGCGGGCCTCCGGTATGCCACGCATGCTGGGGCCGGGCGATGTAGCCGACATGACCGCCGTATGACGCCGGCATGACGCGCACGCCGGCAGAAAAACACCACGGCCCCGAAGGGCCGTGGTGATCGAGCGAGGTTACCGGGCGGCGATCAGAAACGCTGCTGGTACTTCATGTACAGGAAGCGGCCGATGTCGTAACCGCCGTAGTACGAGAACGTCGAGTTCGGCTGGGTGTACATGATCGGGCCGTACTTCTCGAACACGTTGTTGGCACCGACCGAGACGGTGGCGTCCCACGGCAGGGAGTAGCGGAACTGCACGTCGTGGAAGGTGACCGAGCCGCGCTCGTTGTAGTCACGCGAGCCGGCATACCACGGGGCCTGCACGCCGGGGTCGGAGCACTCGTCCGGTCGGGCTCGTGCGTTGATGCAGCGTTCCTTGACGCCGGAGTAGTAGCGGGCGGTCCAGCTGGCGCCGAAGTTGCCCACGTCCCAGCCCAGGGTCAGGTTGGAGCGCACGCGGAAGCCGCTGCCGATGCCGTTTTTCGTTTCGGGCACCACGTCAGCGTCGTTGGTGGTGCGCTCGAGGTAGGAACTGACATAGGTCGTCGTCCACCCGGTGCTCAACTTGCCATGGCGGGTATCCAGGTGGTGGCTCAGCTCCAGGTCGTAACCTTCGGTTTCCAGGAAACCGGAGTTGCGCCTGCCGTACGTCAACTGGTCCACGATGCCGGTGACCGGATCGCGGGTGAAGCCGCTGCAGCGCGAGGTGATGCCCTGCTCATAGCAGTCGCGCAGCATGTCGTTGGGGTGATCGTTGACGATGGTGTTGTCGATGCGGACCTTCCACCAGTCCAGCGCCACGTTGAGGTGGGGCACGAAGGACGGGCTCCAGACCAGGCCCAGCGTGCGGCTGGTCGAGGTTTCCGGCTGCAGGTCGGGGTTGGAGCCGTTGGTGAACGGCACCGGGGTCTGGTCGCTACTGCTGGTGATCGGCACGCCGCCCTGGCGCAGCTGGCGGTAGGCGTCGGCATTGGCGATGTCGGCGGCGCACCGGGCACGCACCTCGGCACTGCTGGCCGAGGCCCCGTAGACGGTGTCGCAGGGGTCACGGTAGCCGGTGGTGAAGGTTTCCGAACCGCCGCCATACAGATCGGAGATGGTCGGCGCGCGGAAGCCCTGCGCCCATGTGCCGCGCACCAGCAACTGCTCGATCGGCTTCCACTTGAAGCCGAACTTGCTGTTGAGGGTGGTGCCGAAGGTGCTGTAGTCCGAGTGGCGGGTGGCGGCGCTCAGGCTCAGCTCGCGCGCACCCGGCAGGTCGGCCAGGATCGGCACGCTGAGCTCCAGGTAGGCCTCATTGACCTTGTAGCCGCCCCCGGTCGGGCCGGCGGCCAGGTTGGTGGTGGCACCGCTCTGGGCCAGCGCATCGGGGATGAACTCACCGGCCTCCTTGCGCGTTTCCACGCCGAAGGCGAAGCCCAGATCACCGGCCGGCAGGGTCATCACCGTACCGGCGATGCTGGCGAACGCATTGCGGGTGGTGGTCTTGCCGCGCGTGATTTCCGGCGGGAACAGATGGTCGATCAGGGCCTGGTTGCCGCTCAGCCCATTGGGGTCGTTGCTGCCATACGGCGCCAGCGGGTTCCACGGCATGCAGCCCGCGATCGGTGCGCCCGGGACGCCACATTCCACCTTGCCGGTGGCCTCGTTGTAATACGACGGGCCGACCGCGTTCTTGACCCGTTCCTTGTGCAGATTGCCGGTCGACCGCTGCAGCAGTTCGCTGCGGTTGTACTGGTAGCCCACTTCCCAATCGAAGTAGCGCTCGCCCACCTCGAAGCTGCCTTCCAGCGCGGCCACGGCGCGCCAGGTGGTCAGCTCGCTGGTGCTGACCCGCGGAACCTCCCAGGCGCGGCGGTTCCAGGCGATGTCGGTGGGGGTGTCATAGCCGTGGTGGTTGCCGAACGGATTGAACCAGCTGTCGGCCGACATCCGCCCGATACCGGCGGTGGCGGACTGCAGCGGATAGCCGGCCACCTGGCGCGTGGAGGTGCGCTCGTTGTAGCCCAGCTGGGTGGTCAGGCGAATGTCATCGGTCAGGTCCAGGCGGCCATCGAGGAACAGCGAATCGCGCTTGAGCGGCGAGATCAGGTGCATCTGCTCCTGTGCGTTGCTGACATCACCGGTGAACGGGGTCAGATCGCTGAGATGGTAGTTGGCCGGGTTGGTCGGGTCGGCGCCGCGATCCAGCGAATAATTGCAGCCCGCCGCGGCGGTGCAGCCCGGGCCCCTCAGGCCAGTGATCTGGCCCCACTGGCTGAGCTGGGTCCAGTTGTCGCCGGGGTGGCGGGTGGTGTTCGGGAATTCGCTGAACCAGCGGTTGCGTGCCCAGACGCCCTTCTCTTCGGTGTGCTCGGCCGAGAAGGTCAGCGAGGCACGGTCGTTGGACCAGCCGGCCACCACATCGACACTGGTGCGCGCGCCATCACCTTGGCTGTACTGGCCCTGGTAGACGTTGGCGGTCACGCCGCTGACGTTGCTGCGGGTGATGATGTTGATCACGCCGGCCATCGCGTCCGAGCCATAGATCGCCGAGGCGCCATCCTTCAGCACCTCCATGCGTTCGATCGCCGAGACCGGCACGCTGGAGATGTCCTGGTAGCCGCCGGTGTTGATGCCCAGACGCTTGCCGTTGATCAGCACCAGAGTGCGTTGTGCGCCCAGGTTGCGCATGTCGATGTAGGTGCCGCCGGCGTTTTCGCCGGCAGCGAGCACGTTGGAGCGGCTCAGCGCCGGGCTGCCGACCGCGGTCAGGTTCTGCAGGATGTCGGCAACTGAACTGAAGCCCTGCCGCTCGATGTCGGCGCGGCTGATCGCGAGCACCGGCTGGGCGGACTCGACATCGACCTGGCGGATGCGCGAGCCGGTGATCTCGATGCGGTCCAGGGTGGTCGGGGTGGCGTCCTGGGCGAGGACGGCGGTGGATGCCAGGCCAGCAGTGCCGGCGACCAGGGCCAGGCGGATCGCCTGCCCCAGCGGGGTAGTGGATGAAGACATGATCGACTCTCTCTCTAATCGGAACGACGTCCAAGAAGTCGGCGGACCCAAGTACCGCCTTCTTCAAAAATCCAGCCCAATGAAGGCCGGTGTTCCGAGAGTAGATCGATTCGTTAAGCGTTCATGAAGGACATGTGAGGTCGTTCTCACAAATACGTCATGGGCCGTGCGTTCTGCGAATTCGGTCCACGAATTGCTGCAGACGCACGTTTGGAAGCGGGTGGAAAGCGTCAGGCGACAAAGGGGCGGAACTGCACACCGAGCCCGGCCATGCCTTCGGTTTCCCCGATCAGGTCCGCGCGCAGCAGCGGACGCGCATCGATGTACGCCTGCGGCAGGATCAACGACAGGCGCGCGTCCTCGGCGGTCAGTTCCAGCTTCGGCATCGGCGTGTCTTCGTGCGCGCGGTTGAGCAGCACCGCCAGGCGCAGCAGGGCGGTCATGCGCCGTGCCGGTTGCAGCAGACGCTCGGGCAGCGCATCGAAGGCGGACTTGGAAATATTGCGGCGATGGCTGCGCACGAGCGCGGCGAGCAGCTGCTGTTCCTGCCGCGAGAAGCCGGCGATGTCCGAGTTCTCCAGCACGTAGCTTCCATGCACGTGGTAACCGCTGTGCGCGATCATCAGGCCAAGCTCGTGCAGGCGCGCGGACCAGCCGAGCATGCGCGCATCGTCCGGGTCCAGCTGCCAGCTTTCCTCGACCTGGGCCAGCAGGTTCATCGCGGTGTTCTCCACGCGATCGGCCTGGACGGTATCGATGCCGTAGCGCTGGGTCAGGGCTGCGACCGACTCGTCGCGCAGGTCGTTCTCGCTGGCGCGGCCGAGGATGTCGTACAGGATGCCTTCGCGCATCGCCGCCTTGCTCACCAGCAGCTTCTGCAGCCCCAGCGCCTGGAAGGCCGCCTCGAGCACCAGGATGCCGCCGGCGATGATCGGGCGGCGATCGGCGGACAGCCCCGGCAGATTGATGTCTTCGATGCGTTTGGCCTTGAGCAGCTCATCGCGCAGCTGCGGCAAGGCCTCGGCGGTGATCGCGCCCTTGCTGAGCTTCATGGTGGCGCAGATTTCGCTGATCGCCTTGTGCGTGCCCGACGAGCCCAGCGCTTCGTGCCAGCCGAGCGCGCGGTACTTGTTGGCGAACTGCTGGAACTCCGCGCCGATCTCGGTCAGTGCGTCCTTCCAGCGCTTCTTGCTCAGCTTGCCGCCGGGGAAGAAGCGCCGCGTGCTGGCGATGCAGCCGGCCTGCAGACTTTCGCGCTCCAGGGTCTGCATGCCCTGGCCGATGATGAACTCCGTGGAGCCGCCACCGATGTCGATCACCAGCCGGCGCTGGTCCGGCTTGGGCGGCTGCGCATGGGCCACGCCCAGGTAGATCAGGCGCGCCTCCTCGCGGCCGCTGACCACTTCGATGGCATGCCCGAGCGCGGTTTCGGCCGGCATCAGGAAGGCCTGCGGCGAGCGCAGCTGGCGGACCGTATTGGTGGCCAGGGCGCGGACCCGCACCGAGGGGATCGCGCGGATGCGCTGGCCGAACCGGGCCAGGCATTCCAGCGCGCGCTGGCGGGCTTCGGCGGACAGGCCGCCCTTGCCATCCAGGCCGTCGGCCATCCGCACGGTCTCGCGCAGGCGGTCGACCACCCGCAACTGCCCGAGGGTGTATCGCGCGATGACCATGTGGAAGCTGTTGGATCCCAGGTCGATGGCGGCGAGCAGGTCGCCATCCTGCAGAGCGGGCGGTGTCGTGGAGGTATGCGGCATTTGCGAATGTTAGCCGAACGGTGGGTCGCGAAGTCACCGCGCGCCCTTCACATGGGCAGGCTGCGACGACCGGTCGCATCGAAGGGGCAGGCAATGACCGCGTACCGACCAGCGGTCGGTACCTATAGACCCTGCAGCAGGGCCATCTGCGCCGCATGCGGCGGCTCGTCATGGCCCGGTGTGCACTTGATGTAGCTGCCGTCGGCCTGCAGCTCCCAGGCGTTGAGGTTGTCGTCGAGGTAGTTCTGCAGCACATCGCGGTAGACCTTGCGCGCCAGCTCCGGGTCCAGGATCGGGAAACAGGTCTCGACCCGGCGCAGCAGGTTGCGTTCCAGCCAGTCCGCGCTGGCGCAGAACAGCTCCGAGGCGCCGTCATTGCCAAACCAGTAGACCCGGCTGTGCTCCAGGAAACGGCCGACGATCGAGCGCACCCGGATGTTGTCCGAGACGCCCGGCACCCCGGGGCGCAGGGTGCAGGCGCCGCGCACGATCAGGTCGATCTGCACGCCGGCCTGCGAAGCGGCATACAGCGCGCGGATCATCTGCGGTTCGTTGAGGGCGTTCATCTTGGCGATGATCCGCCCGGGGCGCCCGCTGGCAGCCAGGCGCGTTTCGCGCTCGATCCGCTGCAGCAGGCCCGGGTGCAGGGTGAAGGGCGACTGCAGCAGGCGCTTGAGCTTCATCCGCGGGGCCAGCCCGGACAGCTGCTGGAACAGCAGGTGCACATCGTTGCCGATATCCGCATCGGCGGTGATCAGGCTCAGGTCGGTATACGCGCGTGCGGTGCCGCTGTGGTAGTTGCCGGTGCCCAGGTGGACATAGCGGCGCAGCTTGCGGCCTTCGCGGCGCACGATCAGCAGCATCTTGGCGTGGGTCTTGAACCCGACCACGCCGTAGACGACCTGCACGCCGGCTTCCTGCAGACGGTCGGCGAGGCCGAGGTTGGCCTCCTCATCGAAGCGCGCGCGCAGCTCGACCACCACGGTGACGTCCTTGCCGTTGCGGGCGGCCTGGATCAGCGCGTCCACGATCAGCGAGTCCTTGCCGGTGCGGTACAGGGTCTGCTTGATCGCCAGCACGTTGGGGTCGACGGCGGCCTGCTTGATCACATCCAGCACCGCGGTGAACGCATCGAAGGGATGGTGCAGCAGCACGTCCCGGCGCGCGACGATCTCGAAGATCCCGTCGCTGTCGCGCAGCGTGCGCGGGCTCAGGGCGGGGTACTTCAGTTCCGGCCGCTGGATCACGTCGTACAGCTGGATCACGCGGTTGAGGTTGACCGGGCCGTCGATACGGTAGACCGCGTTTTCGGTCAGCCCGAAGTTCTGCAGCAGGGTGCGCACGATGTCGCGCGGGCAGTCCTGCGCGATCTCCAGCCGGACCGCCGGGCGGTAGCCACGGTCGACCAGTTCATCGCGCAACGCCAGGGCGAGGTTCTCGACCTCTTCCTCGTCCACCACCAGCTCGGAATTACGGGTCACGCGGAACTGGTAGGCCCCCTGGACTTCCATGCCCGGGAACATCTCATCGACGAAGGTCGACAGCACCGAGGACAGGAACACGAAGGTCTGCGGGCCGCCGAGTTGCTCCGGCAGCTGGATGATGCGCGGCAGCGAGCGCGGTGCACGCACGATCGCCAGGTGCCCGGCGCGGCCAAACGCGTCGGTGCCCTTGAGCACCACCACGATGTTCAGCGATTTGTTGAGGATCTTCGGGAACGGGTGCGAAGGATCCAGGCCGAGCGGCGACAGCACCGGCATGATCTCGTTGCGGAAGTAGGCGCGCAGCCAGCGCTTCTGGCGGTGGTTCCAGGAGTGCCGGCCGAGAACGTCGATGCCTGCCTCGTGCAGCGCCGGGCGCAGCGTTTCGTTCCAGCAGCGGTACTGCTGGTCCACCAGCTGTGCGGCGCGGTCGTGGATCGCATTGAGGATCGCCTGCGGCGTCATGCCGTCCGGCGCCGGCGGCAGGCCGAACTCCTGCGCATGGCGCACGGCGGCGGCGCGGATCTCGAAGAATTCGTCCAGGTTGGTGCAGGAGATGCACATGAAGCGCAGGCGCTCCAGCAGCGGCACCTGCGGGTCCATGGCCTGGGCCAGCACGCGGAAATTGAAATCCAGCTGCGACAGTTCACGGTTGATGTACAGCGCCGGGTCGCGCAGCGGATCGCCGTCCACGGGTACGGCGACGGGAACAGGAGTACTCATGCGGAAAAGTCTTCGGCGGAAGGAAGGGAGGCGACCTCGGTGCGCGCACGCACCTGGTCGGCATCGAAATGGCAGGAGAACGTGCTGCCCTTGCCGACTTCGCTCTGGATGTCCAGGCGGGCATGGTGCAGCCCCAGGATGTGTTTGACGATCGACAGCCCCAGGCCGGTGCCGCCGCTCTCGCGCGAGCGGCTGCTGGACACCCGGTAGAAGCGTTCGGTCAGGCGCGGCAGATGGTTGGCCGGGATGCCGTAGCCGGTGTCACGCACCGACAGCACTACGCCATCTACTTCGCGGGCGAATTCCACTTCCACGCGGCCACCGGCCGGCGTGTAGCGCACGGCATTGGTGACCAGATTGGAGAACGCGCTGTGCAGTTCCTTGTTGGAGCCCTGCAGGTCCACTCCGGCCGTATCGATGATGCTGATCTGGTGGCGGCCCTGGCTGTGCGCTTCGGCTTCACGGCGCAGCGTGGCCAGCATCGGCGTCATCGCCACGGCCTCAGCTTCGGTGTGCTCCTGCGATTCCAGCCGCGACAGGGTGAGCAGGTCTTCGACCAGCTGCGCCATGCGCTGGGACTGCTTGCGCATTTCCTCCAGCATCGGGCCGGTGCCGGGGAAGTCCTCCGGGTCCATCATGTCCAGGTAGCCGTGCACCACGGTCAGTGGCGTGCGCAGTTCATGCGAAACGTTGGCGACGAAGTCGCGGCGGACCTGTTCCAGCCGAAGCAGCTTGCTGACGTCTCGCGCGATCAGCAGCCAGTAGTCCGGCGAGTAGGGAATCAGGCGCAGGTTGAGGCGGATCGCCGGATCGACCGGCGAGGGCACGTCCAGGATGGGTTCGGCATTGCGGCCACCGGCCAGCCAGTGGGCCAGCGGCATCGGCTGCAGGCGTTCGACCAGCGCCTCGCCGAGATCGCCTGGATGATGCAGGCCGAGCAGCGAGGTGGCCGCTTCGTTGAACCACTGCACGCGCTGGCTGTTGCGGTCCACCACCACCACGGCATCGGGCAGTGCCGCGGCGGCGGCGCGATAACTGCGCAGCATGTCGAGCAGGCGGCGCTTGCGTGTGCGCATTTCCCACTGATTGCGGTAGAGCAGGCGGTCCAGCTCGTTCCACACGCCGGTGCCGTCGCCCATGTCCCAGCGATGGCGCGCGGTGAGCCCACGCAGCACCCGGCGCAGACGCCAGTAATGCCAGGCCAGCGCGCCGATGGAGGCCAGCGCGATGCACATCCACACATGTCCCACTGCCAGGCCCAGCAAGCCGGCCGCGAGCAGCAGGGCGGCGAGGGTGGCCAGCGTTTTCAACCAGGCAGAACGGATGTGGCGCGGCATTGCGGTCTCGCAGAAGGTGCGGTCCTCGGACTCGATCCAAGGTTATAGCAGGAGTGGCCGGAACCAGGCATGCGCGCCAGGTCCCGGCCCGACGAGACTCAGGTCGAGGTAGAGAACCGGTAGCCGGCGCCGCGCACCGTCTGCACCATGTTCTCCGCGCCGAACGGCTCCAGCGTCTTGCGCAGGCGGCGGATGTGCACATCGATGGTGCGCTCCTCCACGTACACGCTGCCGCCCCACACGTGATCCAGCAGCTGGGCACGGGTGTACACGCGCTCAGGGTGGGTCATGAAGAAATGCAGCAGCCGGTATTCGGTCGGACCGATCGGCACCGGCTGGTCGCCGGCGAAGACGCGGTGCGCGGCGCCGTCGATGCGGATCGTGCCGACCGCCACGCTGCCGTCTTCGTCATCGTCGCGGGCACGGCGCATGACCGCACGGATGCGGGCCAGCAGTTCGCGCGCCGAGAACGGCTTGACCACGTAGTCGTCGACACCGGCCTCCAGGCCACCGACGCGGTCGTTCTCTTCCCCGCGCGCGGTCAGCATGATGATCGGCACCTCGCGGGTAAGGGCTTCTTTGCGCCAGCGCCGGGCCAGGTCCAGGCCGCTGGTGCCCGGAAGCATCCAGTCCAGCAGGATCAGGTCCGGAACGCGGTCGGCGATGGCGGTCTGCGCCTCGCGGGCGTCGCCGGCATGGATCGGGTCATAGTCGCCCTTGCGCAGGGCAAAGGCGACCATCTCGCGGATCGCGGGTTCGTCATCGACGATCAGGATGCGTTTCTGCACGTGCCCACCGTATTGCTCATCAGATCGGGATTGAGCCCAGTAGACTACGGTTTCATGACAGGTTTGTGACGAGGGGGCCGTTCCCGTCGTTGACCGCCATCCAGCCGTCATCCCACCCCCTTGAACGGCGCCTCAGCGGCGGTCCAGTTCCGGGTCGTCGATGCCTTGGCGGCGCATTTCCAGCACGGTCGGGGTGATGCTCTCGATCCGGGCATCGACCCGGGCCCGGCCCACGTAGTCCAGGTCCGGTTGCCGCTTCAGGGCCTGCAGCTGGATCAGGGCCTGCTCCGGCCGGCCGCTGAGGAAGGCCGCCTCGGCATAGGCCTCGCTGGCCCGGGTGGTATCCCCGGCCAATTCGCTGGCGCGGGCGAAGCGCTGCTGGAAGACCGGATCATTGCCGCTTTGCGACAGCATCGGGCGCAGCATCGCCTGCGCGCGCTGGCCGGCCTCGCGCCCGCCCTGTTCATTGAGGATGGTGGCGTAGGTCAACGCGACCGGGCGGCTGCCGGGGTGCTGGCGCATCAGGGTCTCGAAACGGGCGTTGGCCTGGGCCTGCTGTCCGCTGCGCGACTCCGCCTCGCCCAGCGCCAGTGCCACCCAAACGTTGTCCGGGTGGTCGCGCAGCAGCTCGGCCAGGTCGCGGCTGGCCTGCCCGGCGGCACTGTTGCGCAGCCGGCCCAGGGCCAGCCCGTAGCGCTGTGGTTCGGTCAGCCCGTTTTTCTGCGCGCGCTGCAGGCTTTCGTATTCGCGGATGACATCGCCCGGGGTGTCGGCGCTGAGCACCCGCAGCCGCTCGCGCGCCCATTCGAACTGACCGGTGCTGCCGCGGCTGAGCGAGTTGACCGAAATCTGCATCGAGGCCGGCAGCAACGGGTTGCTCCGCCGCACCAGCGGATCGGACAACGCCGGGTCGGACGGGTTCACCCGTTCCTGGCGGACGCCGCCGGGCACCTCGGTGGTCAGCAGCACCGTGTCTTTCTTCATCTGTTCGGCGCGGGCCTTGGCCTCGCTGATGCGGGTGGTGGTGACCGGGTGGGTCTGCAGGAAGTCCGGGACGCTGTAGCCCCCCTGGTTGCCACGCATCGAGGCGGACATGCGCTCGAAGAAGCCGGCCATGGCATCCACGTCATAGCCGCTGCGGGCCAGGGTGCGGATGCCCAGGCGGTCGGCCTCGGATTCGTTGGAGCGGGTGTAATTGATCTGGCGCTGCTGCATCAGCCCCATGCCCGAGGTGATCGCGGCCATGGTGGCGTCACCGGAGGAGTTGCCGCCGGCCTGCTGCGCGGCCACGATCGCGGCAAGCATGCCGAGCAGGATCGGGATCTGGTCGCGCTGTGCGCGCTCGACGCCGCGCAGCACGTGCTGCTGGGTGACGTGGGCGATTTCGTGGGACAGCACCGCGGCAACCTCGTCTTCGCGCTCGGCGGTCAGTACCAGGCCCGCATTGACCCCGATGTAGCCGCCCAGGGTCGCGAAGGCATTGATCTGCCGGTCCTTGAGCATGAAGAAGGTGTAGGACTGGCGTGGCTGGGCGCTGTTGGAGCCCAGCCGGGCACCCATGGTCTGCAGCCAGTCATCGACCAGCGGGTCATCGAGCAGGTACCCGTAGTTGCGCAGTTCGCGCAGCATCATCCCGCCGTACTCGGCCTGCCGTGCCGGGGTCAGCAGCTCGCCGGCCGAAGAACCGATGTCCGGCAGCTTGCTTTCCTGGGCCCCGGCCAGCGGTACGGCCAGGGCCAGGGCCAGGGTCAAGGCGGCAGAGAGCAGCAGAGGGCGCAAACGGAGCTCCTGGGGGAAGGCGGACGACAGCGTGACAGGGCCAGTGCAACCTGCAGTTAAACCACAGTGTTGCGACGGTGACGTGGAAAATCCAGCGGACCGCTACCATATACAGACCAACGTTCCGCTGTGGAGTTTCCCGTGAGCCAAGATGCTGTTTCCACCCCCGGTGGCGCTCCCGCCATCACCATCTACTCGACCGCGGTGTGCCCGTACTGCGTGGCCGCCAAGAACTTCCTGAAGAGCAAGGGCCGCGACTGGACCGAGGTCCGGATCGACCTGGACCCGGTCGAGCGCGAGAAGATGATGGCCAAGACCCGCCGCACCAGCGTGCCGCAGATCTTCGTCGGCGAGGTCCATGTGGGCGGCTACGACGACATGATGGCGCTGCACCGTGCTGGCAAGCTGGAGCCGTTGCTGGCCGGGCAGGACCCGGCATGAGCGCGGCCGACGACGGCAGCAAGGACCGCATCGCCGAATTCACCGAGTTCCGCCAGCGCATGAACCAGCGCATCCTGGGCGAACCCAACCAGGTCGTGCGCCGCTTCTTCGCGCTGGACACCCAGACCTACCAGGCCGGCGCGCTGGACGTGAAGACCAAGGAGCTGCTGGGCCTGGTCGCCTCGATGGTGCTGCGCTGCGATGACTGCATCAGCTACCACGTGGCCCAGTGCAAGGACGCCGGCGTGACCCGTGAGGAGTTCTTCGAGACCTTCTCGGTCGGCCTGGTGGTCGGCGGCTCGATCGTGATCCCGCACCTGCGCCGCGCGGTCGATTTCCTGGACCAGCTCGAAGGCGGCGCCGAAGCGCCGGCCGTTCACGAGCATTGAGGTCGCGGCCGACCCGGCCCCGCCGCGGTAGAGCCGACCGTTGGTCGGCTGCTTGGGCACCCCGACGATATCGGGGCCCGGCAGTGCGCCGTTCATGTTCGAGATGCCGTTCCACCGACCAACGGTCGGTGGCTACCCCATCGTTCAGCGCACCCCTGGTTGCCGGCCAGCGGCCGGCACTACCGATCGCGTGTCTGGCGCACAGCCCCCTTCTGTTGATGGCGGCGCGCCAACGGCGCGGGGAGAGGGTGAATGCGCGGGCAATGCTGCCTTGCCTGCCTAAGACCAATGGCCCATTTGGGGTCCATCGGGCGGGTAAGGCATAATTGCCGATGAAACTTCCCTTGCGCCCGCGCTTCGCGCACCTCACGGATGGCGCTCCCCCCTCGGTTCGGAATACACATCAATGACGCAGAAAATCACGGTCATCCGCGGTGACGGCATCGGCCCGGAGATCATGGACGCTACCCTGTTCGTGCTCGGCAAGCTGGGCACCGGCTTTGAATATGAAGACGCCGACGCGGGCCTGGTCGCGCTGGAGAAGCACGGCGATCTGATGCCGGCGGCCACGCTGGAATCGATCGCACGCAACAAGATCGCGCTGAAGAGCCCGCTGACCACGCCGGTCGGTGGTGGCTTCACCTCGATCAACGTCAGCCTGCGCCGCCACTTCGACCTGTACGCCAACGTGCGTCCGGCGGTGTCCTTCCCGAACACCAAGTCGCGTTTCGGCGACGGCGTGGACCTGATCACCGTCCGTGAGAACACCGAAGGCGCGTACCTGGCCGAAGGCCAGGAAGTGTCGGCCGATGGCGAGACCGCCTTCTCCGGCACCCGCATCACCCGCAAGGGCTCCGAGCGCATCGTGCGCTACGCCTTCGAGCTGGCCCGCAGCACCGGCCGCAAGAAGGTCACCGCCGTGCACAAGGCCAACATCATCAAGTCGACCTCGGGCCTGTTCCTGGCCGTGGCGCGTGAAGTGGCCGCCAAGTACCCGGACATCGAGTTCCAGGAAATGATCGTCGACAACTGCTGCATGCAGCTGGTGATGCGTCCGGAACAGTTCGATGTGATCGTGACCACCAACCTGTTCGGCGACATCATCTCCGACCTGTGTGCCGGTCTGGTCGGCGGCCTGGGCCTGGCCCCGGGCGCCAACATCGGTGAGAACGCGGCGATCTTCGAAGCCGTGCACGGCACCGCGCCGGACATCGCCGGCCAGGGCAAGGCCAATCCGTGCGCGCTGCTGCTGGCCGCCGCACAGATGCTGGACCATGTCGGCCAGGTCGAAAACGCCGAGCGCCTGCGCAAGGCCATCGTGGCCACGCTGGAAGCCAAGGATTCGCTGACCGGCGACCTGGGTGGCACCGGCAACACCATGGGCTTCGCCCAGGCCATCGCCAGCCGCCTGTAAGCGGCCGGCGCTCTTGCTGGATGCTGTCCCAGGCGGTATCCAGGCAGCGCTGCGCATTGTTGAAGACGGGCCGTCCTTGTACGGCCCGTCTGCGTTTTCACGTGTGGCTTTTCACCGACAGGGTTTTTGCAGATGCCTGATACGGCTGTGTGGGTGGTGGCGGCTGTTGCGGTCTATTGGATCGGCGTAGGCATCTACTTCGTCTTCTGCTGGCCTTGGTCCCGTTCTCAGCGCGCGTTGCGTCGCCTGCGCAAGCACGGGGTCTGCATCCGCAACCTGCGGCACAGCGAAGCGCGCGCGCTGCAGTTGATCGAATGTCCGGCGGGGGCGCCGGTGTACCGGCTGGAGGGCGCCTGCGCGGAGTTCATCATCAGGGGCAAGAATGGGGCAGAGCATGTGCAGACCCTCGCAGGGGTGCCGGTGAAGTACCCGGCGGGCCTGGAACGTGCCGTGCGCGCTGGCAGCAACGCTGCCGAAGTGGTGCCAGGGCGAAAGGGCGCGGTGATCGTGCGGCTCAATGGCGTCACGCTGGCGTCGTCGAGTCGAGCCCTGCGCGGCTGATCGTTCACGGGCGCCCAAACGAAAAGCAGTCGCGCCTGGCGCGACTCCACACGAACGGTCTGTTCGAAATCTGCACAGATCATGTGTCAATCCATGGCTGGTTCGTGCGCCATCCGCCTCGCATCCTGTGCCCACTTTCCATCGCACAGGAGTCGTCCCATGAACCTCACGGCCTTCGGCCTGGCCAGCCTGATCGGCATGGCTGCCACCGCCCCGGTGGTTGCCGCTGAACCGTCCCATCCCACCATCCGCCACATGGCGGGTGCCCCGGTGCCCGCCTCGCTCGACGCAGCGAAGACCGCGGTGCTGGTGATCGACTTCCAGAACGAATACTTCGATGCCGGTGCCGCGCCAGGTTTCGCCGGCGGCCGCATGGTCATTCCCGACGGCATCGCCGCACTGCGCCAGACCCGCCGCGTGGTCGACTTCGCCGATGCCCACGGCATCCGCGTCATCCACGTGCAGCATGTGCTGCCGGCGGGCGCGCCGCTGTTCGCGCAGGGGAGTGTCAACGTCGCCTTCCATCGCGACATGCAGCCGCGCAGTGGCGAAACCGTCATCCAGAAGGACAACGTCAGCGTGTTCGCCGGCGCCTCGGCTGCGGCGCTGGACACGGTGCTCAAGCAGGCTGGCGTCGACACGTTGATCATCACCGGCCTGCAGACCCATGCCTGCGTCGTCGGGGCCGCCCGCGACGCGGCTGCCGCGCCGCGCGGCTACCGTGTCCTCGTGGCGTCCGATGCCAGCGCCAGTCGCGACCTCGACCTGGCCGATGGCACGCGCATCGGCCACCGCGCATTGCACGAGGGGTCCCTGGCGCAGATCGAGGATGCGTTCGGCGATGTCATGGCCACCGACGCGATCCTGGCCCTGCCGGTCCGCGAGGCGGGCAAGGGCGCTTGATAAGCTGGGCAGGCCCGCATCCGGCGGGTCCTGCCACTCGCCTGGAGCTGACCGCCGATGGATCACTTCGCCGCCCTGCGCGCGCTGCGCGCCATCGTCGAGGCCGGCAGCTTCAGTGCGGCCGCAGAGCGGCAGGGAACCACCCACTCCTCCCTGTCGCGGCAACTGCGGCAGCTGGAAGAGCACCTGCAGGTCCGGTTGCTCGATCGCACCACCCGGCGGCTGTCGCTGACAGAGGCCGGGCGCGACTATTACCGTGATGCCGTGGCCCTGCTTGAGCGGCTGGAACTGGCCGACGACCGCGCCCGCGCGGGCCAGGCAGCGCCAAGCGGGCGCCTGCGCATCAGCGTGCCGCAGGTGGTGGCCAGCCAGGAATTGCCGCAGTGGCTGCCGGGGTTCCTGGCCCGCTATCCGCAGGTAAGCCTGGATCTGTCGGCCAACGACCAGCTGGTGGACGTGGTCGGGGGTGGTTTCGACATGGCGCTTCGCATTGCCGCCAGCCTGCCCGACAGCCAATTGGTGGCCCGCGAACTGGCGTGCTGCCCGCGCATCCTGGTGGCCGCGCCGGCTTACCTGGCCCGGCACGGCCTGCCGCGCCAGGTGGCGGACCTTCCGGCGCACACGCTGCTGGCGTTCCAGCCCGGCGCTGCCACTACCGCTTGGCACCTGCAGGGCCCGCGGGGCGCGCAGGCCAGCGTGGAGGCCGGCCAACGGCTGCGCGTGGACGCCACGCCCGCCCTCTATGCCGCAGTGCGGGCCGGCATGGGTATCAGCCTGTTCACCGCGTTGACCGTGCAGGACGATCTGCGCGCCGGTCGTCTGGTCCATGTGTTGCCCGGCTGGCATGCCGGGCAGCGCCGCTACTTCGCGCTGTATCCGCACGCCCGTTCGCTGGCGCCAAAGGTGCGCGCGCTGGTGGAACATCTGGCTGCGCATTACGCAGGGCAAGCCGGCGCGGCGGCCTAGGACCCGGCCAGGCGCTCCGGCCGGAACTTGCCGGGGCGCCATGCGGGCGCATGAAAAAGGGCGCCCGAAGGCGCCCCTGATGCTTGCCTGGCCAGTGGCTCAGCGCTGCTGGATCTTGGAGAGCAGGCGCAGGAATTCCACGTACAACCACACCAGCGTGACCATCAGGCCGAACGCGCCGTACCACTCCATGTACTTCGGGGCGTGTGCGGCGGCACCGGTTTCGATGAAGTCGAAATCCAGCACCAGGTTCAGCGCGGCCACCGCCACCACGAACAGGCTGAAGGCGATGCCCAGCAGGCTGGCATCGTGGATCACCGGCACGTTGATGTTGAAGAAGCTCAGCACGAAGGAGGCCAGGTACACCAGCGCGATGCCACCGGTGGCGGCGAAGACGCCCATCTTGAACTTCTCGGTGACCTTGATCACGCCACTGCGGTACAGCATCAGCAGCGCGAACAGGGTGCCGAAGGTCAGCAGCACCGCCTGGAACACGATGCCTGGGAACTTCATGTTGAACACGGCCGAGATCGCACCGAGGAAGAAGCCTTCCACCAGGGCATACATCGGCGCAGTGACGGGCGACCATTCCTTCTTGAACACGGTGACGAGTGCCAGGATCAGCCCGCCCACCGCGCCGCCGATGGTGTACATCATCGCGCTGGAGGACACCTGCCCATAGGCATCGACCGATTGGCTCCACGCGAACGCGGCCGTCAGCACGGTGAGCAGCAACAGGATGCCGGTCTTGTTGACGGTGCCGTTGATGGTCATCGCCTGGTCGGGGCGGGCCACGACCGAGCCGCTGGCCAGGTCGAGGAAGGTCGACTCGGAAAGTGCGGGATTGCCGCTGCGCATTGCCAATCTCCTTGATGGGGTAGGGGGCTGGCCATCCGGCCACTGACCCGAGCATAGCCGAAGCGACCCTCGCCAATGGCGACAGGTGAATTGATGTGTGAAAACCGTTGACAGATGCCACGCCGATTCCCACAATAGGCGGCTCTTTCGGGGGGAACCCCGGAGGGAAACAAACCGCCGGGGTATAGCGCAGTCTGGTAGCGCGCCTGCTTTGGGAGCAGGATGTCGGGGGTTCGAATCCCTCTACCCCGACCAAGCCCGCTGCTCAAACCGGGATTGGAATGCGACAATCCGGATCGAGCGCCCGTAGCTCAACTGGATAGAGCACCGGCCTTCTAAGCCGGCGGTTACAGGTTCGATTCCTGTCGGGCGCGCCATTCGGTGCAAGCGGTAGGAAGCAAAGTTTTCAGTGGTGGCTGTAGCTCAGTTGGTTAGAGTTCCGGATTGTGATTCCGGTGGTCGGGGGTTCGAGTCCCCTCAGCCACCCCACTGATTCAAACTGGTTCATCGAAAGTGAACCAGGGTTGCAAAAGGCAGCACACACGCTACAATGTGCGCCTGAGTTTTTCAGGGCTGTTAGCTCAGTTGGTAGAGCAGTTGACTCTTAATCAATAGGTCCAAGGTTCGAATCCTTGACAGCCCACCAAGACAGAAGCCATCGGGTCCGCCCGGTGGCTTTTTTCTTGTTCGCGACACGTTGAACCGGTAGCGCATTGGCGGTCCACTGCCGCCATTGGCCATCCTTTCAAATAAAACGCTTGCGTCGCGCGCAGGAAACCCTGCATAATTCGCCTCCCGATTTTCGGGCTGTTAGCTCAGTTGGTAGAGCAGTTGACTCTTAATCAATAGGTCCAAGGTTCGAATCCTTGACAGCCCACCAAGACAGAAGCCGCCTGGTCCGCCAGGCGGCTTTTTTCTTTTCCGGGCCTGCATATCTGAAAGCCTCCTGAAACCGGGGTCGAACGCGACACGCATCGTTTCCAAGCTGCGCGACAGCGCACGGATCGCAACCGGCAATCAGGTTCCACTCGACGGACCGCGCTTAGGCGCCCATCGAGGTACTCCCATCATGACTCTCAGGATCCTTGCCGCCGTGGCGTTGACCGCCTGCGCGGCCACGGCCGCCACGGCTGCCGAAACGCCCGCCCACGCATCGTTCGACCCGGTCCTGGCCGGTTATGCCACGACCGTAATCCGCAACACTGTTCCCCCTGGCGGTTTCCAAACGGCCAAGCCACTGGCCCGTGCCTCCATGCAGGGCGCGCCCCAGCGCGAGGAACGCGAGGCGCTGGCGAAAGCGATAGCCGCCGATCCGCGGGGTGGGGCACGCGCTTCACCCCGTTAAGCGACATGACGACCTTCCGCTTTCCGGCCCCGCCTGCAACAATGTGCGCCTGGGCTTTCAGGCTCGCGAAAGTGGCGGAATTGGTAGACGCCCTGGATTTAGGTTCCAGTGCCGCAAGGCGTGGGGGTTCGAGTCCCCCCTTTCGCACCAGTGCAGGGCGTTTTCGCCGGCACCATGACCATGGGCACGTCCCGGATCGGGGAGACGGCCACATGCTGGGCCCTTGGCGGCCCCCGGACGTTCTCGGCCCGCGCTGGCGGCGCTGGCGTTTATCGGCGAAACTACAGGGCTGCGGCGGGCATGCGCGTCCACGACCCCGCGTCCAAAACCCGTTTCATCCATCACATCGTGCCGGGGCCCATGCCGCCGGTGGCAGGAGTCAACATGCAAGCTTCGATCGAATCCACTGGCAATCTGGAACGCCGCCTGACCTTCTCGCTGCCGGAAGACCGCCTGCAGACGCATATCAGCGGCCGTCTGGGCGAAATCGCCCGTACCACGCGCATCAAGGGCTTCCGCCCGGGCAAGGTGCCGGCCAAGGTGATCGAGCAGCGTTTCGGCCAGCAGGTCCGCAGCGAAGCCGTCGATGGCCTGCTGCGTGAGACCTTCGATGCCGCCCTGCGCGAGCATGAGCTGCGCATCGCCGGCACCCCGCGCATCGACAAGGGCGAGGGTGAGCTGTCCTTCGTGGCCACCGTCGAGCTGGTGCCGGACTTCGGCGACGTGGATGTCAGCAAGCTGACCGTGGTCCGCCACACCGCTGAAATCAACGACGCCGACATCGACCAGATGATCACCAACCTGCGCGAACAGCGCCGCAGCTGGAGCCCGGTCACCCGTGGCGCCCAGGACGGCGATCTGGTCGCGCTGGAAACCTGGTCGCAGGCCGGCGATGAGCGCCTGCCGGCCGAAGGCACCGAAAAGGGCAGCGTGATCGTGGGCCAGGGCATGATGTTCGAGCAGATCGAGCAGGGCCTGGTCGGTCTGACCGCCGGTGAAGAAAAGACCCTGGATGTCGAGTTCCCGGCCGATTGGCGCGTCCCGGCACTGGCCGGCAAGCAGGTCAAGGTCACCGTCAAGGCGGTGGACGTGTCCGCGCCGGTGCTGCCGGAGGTGGATGCCGAGTTCATCAAGAGCTTCGGTGTGAAGGGCGGCGACGTGGAGCAGTTCCGCAAGGACATCCGCGCCAACCTGGAGCGCGAGCTCAAGGGCGCCCTGATGAACCGCCTGCGCCGCGAAGTCGGTGAGCAGCTGATCGCCGCCTACGCCTCGGTGGAAATGCCGCCGCGCCTGGTCGAGAACGAAGCCCGCGCCATGCTGGACCAGCAGCTCGAGCAGATCCGCCGCAGTGGCCGCAACCCGGGTGACGTCCCGGCCGACGCCCACGAAGGCTTCAAGGACGCCGCCGCCAAGCGCGTGCTGGTCGGCCTGCTGGTCGGTGAAGTGGCCCGCAAGAACGACCTGCGCCTGGATCCCAAGCGCCTGAATGAAACCATGCGCCTGATCGCCTCGACCTACGAAGAGCCGGAGCAGGTCATTGAGATGTACCGCAACGACCCCCAGCTGATGAGTGGGCTGCAGAATCGTGTGATGGAAGAGCAGGTGATCGACTGGATCGCCGAGCGCGCCCAGCACACCGAAGAGAAGCTGTCGTTCCAGGACGCGATCCGCCAGTAAGCGGTCGTGTTTTACGCCCCGCGCCCTGGCGCGGGGTCGTTCCCCCCAAAATAGGTGCCTCACTAATGGACAACCGAACCACAGCCCTGAACATGGTTCCGATGGTGGTCGAACAGACCAGCCGCGGCGAGCGCGCCTATGACATCTATTCGCGCCTGTTGAAGGAGCGCCTGATCTTCCTCGTGGGCCCGATCGACGATCACATGGCCAACGTGGTGGTGGCGCAGCTGCTGTTCCTGGAAGCGGACAACCCGGAAAAGGACATCAGCATCTACATCAACTCGCCCGGTGGCGTAGTCACCGCCGGCATGGCGATCTACGACACCATGCAGTACATCAAGCCGGACGTGAGCACCATCTGCGTCGGCCAGGCGGCCTCCATGGGCGCCCTGCTGCTGGCGTCCGGCGCGGCCGGCAAGCGTTACGCGCTGCCGAATTCGCGCGTGATGATCCACCAGCCGCTGGGCGGCTTCCAGGGCCAGGCCACGGACATCGACATCCATGCCCGTGAAATCCTGACCCTGCGTTCGCGCCTGAACGAAGTGCTGGCCAAGCACACCGGCCAGTCGCTGGAGACCATCGCCCGGGATACCGAGCGTGACAACTTCAAGAGCGCGGCCGATGCGGTGGCCTACGGCCTGGTCGACCAGGTCCTGGAGCGTCGTCCGGAAGAGTCGATCCAGCCGGCATAACGTTGTACCAGGCCGGGAAACCGGCCTGTTTCCACCGGGTCGGGCGGGACTGGCGTCCTCCTGACCCTGTGCTATTCTCGAATCGAACCCCCGTTCAGTCGGGTGGGGTAACTGGGTAAGCGAAGCATGAGCGAAGACCGCCAAGGTCGTTCCACGGACACCGGCAAGATCCTCTACTGCTCTTTCTGCGGAAAGAGCCAGCATGAGGTGCGCAAGCTGATTGCGGGTCCGAGCGTGTTCATCTGCGATGAATGCGTCGAGCTGTGCAACGACATCATCCGTGAGGAGCTGGAGGAGAAGGCGCAGTCGGCCCGCAGTTCGCTGCCCAAGCCGCGCGAGATCCTCGAGGTCCTGGACCAGTACGTGATCGGGCAGAACCGCGCCAAGCGGACCCTGGCCGTGGCCGTATACAACCACTACAAGCGCATCGAGAGCCGCCAGAAGAACGACGAGGTCGAACTGGCGAAGTCGAACATCCTGCTGGTCGGTCCGACCGGTTCGGGCAAGACGCTGCTGGCCGAAACCCTGGCCCGCCTGCTCAACGTGCCGTTCACCATGGCCGACGCCACCACGCTGACCGAAGCCGGTTACGTGGGCGAGGACGTGGAGAACATCATCCAGAAGCTGCTGCAGAAGTGCGACTACGACGTCGAGAAGGCACAGCAGGGCATCGTCTACATCGATGAAATCGACAAGATCTCGCGCAAGAGCGAGAACCCGTCGATCACCCGCGATGTGTCCGGCGAAGGCGTCCAGCAGGCCCTGCTGAAGCTGATCGAAGGCACCGTGGCCAGCGTGCCGCCGCAGGGCGGTCGCAAGCATCCGCAGCAGGAATTCCTGCAGGTGGACACCAAGAACATCCTGTTCATCTGTGGCGGTGCGTTTGCCGGCCTGGACAAGGTGATCCAGCAGCGTTCCAACGATTCGGGCGGCATCGGGTTCGGTGCCAAGGTGAAGAGTTCCGAGCGCAAGCAGGAAGTGGGCAAGATCCTGGCCGAAGTCGAGCCGGAAGATCTGATCAAGTTCGGCCTGATTCCGGAGTTCGTCGGCCGCCTGCCGGTCGTGGCGACCCTGGAAGAGCTGGACGAGGCCGCCCTGGTGCGCATCCTCACCGAGCCGAAGAACGCCATCACCAAGCAGTTCAAGAAGCTGTTCGAGATGGAGCACGTCGAGCTGGAGTTCCGTCCGGACGCGCTGGCCGCCATTGCCCGCAAGGCGCTCAAGCGCAAGACCGGTGCCCGTGGCCTGCGTACGATCGTCGAATCGGTCCTCCTGGACACCATGTATGACCTGCCCTCGGCAGAGAATGTCAGCAAGGTGGTGGTGGACGAATCGGTGATCGAACACAAGTCCGAACCGTACCTGATCTACCAGACGCCACCGGCGCCTGAACAGAAGGCGGCTGGCGCTGAATAATCAGTTCAAGTAATTGAATTGAAAGAAATTTTTCAGAACAGCTTGCATCTAGAAGCTGATGGCCCCATAACGAGGCCATCGGCTTTTTTTGTATCCGGGCGAGGCGCCCGGAGGCCATCCCCACTGTTCCACTGGAGCCCACATGGCCCGTTCCCCAACTGAGACTCTCGACCTGCCGGTACTGCCGCTGCGTGACGTGGTGGTGTTCCCGCACATGGTCATTCCGCTGTTCGTCGGCCGTGACAAGTCCATGCATGCGCTGGAGCAGGCGATGGAAGCGGACAAGCGCATCCTGCTGCTCGCGCAGAAGTCCGCCGAGACGGATGATCCGTCCGCCGCCGATCTGTACCAGGTCGGCACGCTCGCCCAGGTCCTGCAGCTGCTGAAGCTGCCCGACGGCACCATCAAGGTGCTGGTCGAAGGCCTGTCGCGCGTCAACGTCACCGACGTGACCGAGCGTGATGGCTCGCTGCACGGCGTGGGCATGGAAATCGAATCGGACGAATCGCGCGAGCCGCGCGAGATCGAGGCGATCGCCCGCTCGCTGATGTCGCTGTTCGAGCAGTACGTCAAAACCAATCGCAAGCTGCCGCCGGAGCTGCTGCAGACCCTGGCCGGCATCGACGAGCCGGCGCGCCTGGCCGATACCATCGCCGCGCATATCAGCGTGCGGCTGGCCGACAAGCAGCGCCTGCTGGAAACGCTGCAGATCGGCGACCGCCTGGAAATGCTGGTCGGCCTGGTCGATGGCGAGATCGACGTGCAGCAGATGGAAAAGCGCATCCGCGGCCGGGTGAAGTCGCAGATGGAAAAGAGCCAGCGCGAGTACTACCTCAACGAGCAGATGAAGGCCATCCAGAAAGAACTGGGTGACCTGGATGACGCGCCCGGCGAGATGGACGAGCTGGCGCGCAAGATCGCCGAGGCGGGCATGCCCAAGCCGGTGGAGACCAAGGCCAAGGCCGAGCTCAACAAGCTCAAGCAGATGTCGCCGATGTCCGCCGAAGCGGCGGTCGTGCGCAATTACCTGGAGTGGCTGCTGGGCGTGCCGTGGAAGAAGCGCACCAAGGTCCGCAAGGATCTCAAGGCCGCGCAGGACACGCTGGACGCCGATCACTTCGGGCTGGACAAGGTCAAGGACCGCATCCTGGAATACCTGGCGGTGCAGTCGCGCGTGAAGCAGATGAAGGGCCCGATCCTGTGCCTGGTCGGCCCGCCCGGCGTGGGCAAGACCTCGCTGGGCCAGTCCATCGCCAAGGCGACCAACCGCAAGTTCGTGCGCATGAGCCTGGGTGGCGTGCGCGACGAGGCCGAGATCCGTGGCCATCGCCGCACCTACGTCGGCTCGATGCCGGGCCGCATTGTGCAGAACCTCAACAAGGTGGGCAGCAAGAACGCGCTGTTCGTGCTCGATGAGATCGACAAGATGTCGATGGACTTCCGTGGCGATCCGTCCTCGGCGCTGCTGGAAGTGCTCGACCCGGAGCAGAACAACGCCTTCAACGATCACTACCTGGAAGTGGACCTGGACCTGTCCGAAGTGATGTTCGTGGCGACGTCCAACTCGCTCAACATTCCCGGCCCACTGCTGGACCGCATGGAAGTGATCCGCATCCCCGGCTACACCGAGGATGAGAAGCTCAACATCGCCATGCGCTACCTGGTGCCCAAGCAGATCAAGGCCAACGGCCTGAAGCCGGAAGAGCTGGAGATCGAGGCCGATGCGATCCAGGACATCGTGCGTTACTACACGCGCGAATCCGGCGTGCGCAACCTCGAGCGCGAAGTGGCCAAGATCTGCCGCAAGGTGGTCAAGGAAATCGCGCTTGCCGGTCCGGTAGCGCCCACCAAGGCGGCCAAGCCGGCCAAGGCCGGCAAGAAGCCCAGCGCGAAGAAGAAGGCGCTGGTGGTGGTCAACGGCAAGAACCTGGACAAGTACCTGGGGGTTCGCCGCGTCGATTTCGGGCGTGCCGAAGAGCAGAACGAAGTGGGCCTGGTCACCGGCCTGGCCTGGACCGAAGTGGGCGGCGATCTGCTGCAGATCGAATCCACCCTGGTGCCGGGCAAGGGCCAGCTGATCCTCACCGGCCAGCTGGGCAACGTGATGAAGGAATCCGCCTCGGCGGCCCTGTCGGTGGTGCGCTCGCGTGCCGAGCGGCTGGGCATCGACAACGAGTTCCTGCAGAAGCACGACGTGCACGTCCACGTGCCCGATGGCGCCACCCCCAAGGATGGCCCGAGTGCGGGTATCGCCATGGTCACCTCGCTGGTGTCCACGCTGACCAAGGTGCCGATCCGGGCCGAAGTGGCGATGACCGGCGAGATCACCCTGCGTGGTCGCGTCACCGCTATCGGCGGCCTCAAGGAGAAGCTGTTGGCGGCGCTGCGCGGCGGCATCACCACGGTCATCATTCCCGAGGAGAACCGCAAGGATCTGGCCGATATCCCCGCCAATGTCACCCGCGATCTGAAGATCGTGCCGGTGAAGTGGATCGAGGAAGTGCTCGACCTGGCCCTGGAGGCCCCGCTGACCGCACCGAAGCCCAAGAAAGATGGGCAACGTGTCACGGTACGCGGCAAGTCCAAGACAGCTTCCACAGCGCGCGTCAAGCACTGACGCGCCCTGTGGAAATGCCCGAAACCCGCGTCGTTATTGGCTTTTCAACTTGCGCGGGTAGGGGGGCACTGGTATAAAAGCACCACTCGCGAGTCAGCGTAAATCTGAATTCGGCGAACAGAGAACTTCACTGGCATCCGACGGCGTATCGTCATCGGGTGTCTCAATGTTGAATCCGCGGAATCCCCGCCAAAGGAGCTGTAGAGAATGAACAAGACCGAATTGATCGACGCCGTTGCTGAAGCCGCCGACCTGACCAAGGCCGAGTCCAGCCGCGCCGTTGATGCCGTCATCGCTTCCGTCACCAAGGCCCTGAAGGGCGGTGACGCGGTGACGCTGGTGGGCTTCGGCACGTTCCAGGTCCGCGACCGCGCTGCCCGTACCGGCCGCAACCCGAAGACCGGCGACACCATCAAGATCGCTGCGTCGAAGAATCCGTCGTTCAAGGCTGGCAAAGCCCTGAAGGATGCCGTAAACTAAGCGGCTTGCTGGGGTGCTTAGCTCAGCGGTAGAGCGTCTCCTTTACACGGAGAGGGTCGGGGGTTCGAAACCCTCAGCACCCACCAGGCACTGCCAGTAAAAGTTTTGAAATGTGGAGCGGTAGTTCAGCTGGTTAGAATGCTGGCCTGTCACGCCGGAGGTCGCGGGTTCAAGTCCCGTCCGCTCCGCCAGTTTT
>NZ_JALJRX010000003.1:528731-587868 GCF_024519495.1 Stenotrophomonas sp. Ste96
TGCTGGCCTGTCACGCCGGAGGTCGCGGGTTCAAGTCCCGTCCGCTCCGCCAGTTTTAAAAAAACCTCGAAAAAAGCAGCACTTCGGGGTGGGCAATCTGAATATCTTCGGATAGAATGAGGGCCTGCAAAGTTTCAAGTGCGGAGCGGTAGTTCAGCTGGTTAGAATGCTGGCCTGTCACGCCGGAGGTCGCGGGTTCAAGTCCCGTCCGCTCCGCCAATCTTTGAAGAGCCCTTGGTGAAAACCAAGGGCTTTTTTTTGTTTCCAATCCAGCAGATTGCTCGGCAGCGCGGCGCACACCGTTTGCCCGCCGCGATCGGTGGGTGCGGCACCGGGCAGATCGCGCGCAGGGGCCGGCGCGGGCACTTTTGGAGCCTGCCGCGAAGCGGGTTACACTGCCGGGCTCGCCAATCAGGCCTTGATTTTTCCCATGCTGCAGAAACTTCGCGACAAGACCTCGGGCTGGATCGTTACCGTGATCCTGGGGCTGCTGATGATTCCGTTCCTGTTCGTGATCGACTCCAGCTACCTCGGTGGCGTCGGCTCGCAGAACGTGGCCAAAGTGGCCGCACCGCCGACCTGGTGGAAGTCCGCCCCGTCGTGGTGGCCGGTCTCGTTCCTGTGGCAGCACCATGAGATCAGCTCCAACGATTTCCGCGTGCGCTTCGAGCAGGCGCGCCAGCAGGCACGCCAGGAGCAGGGCGAGGACTTCGATCCGCGCCAGTTCGAAAGCACGGAGAGCAAGCTGGCCGTGCTCGATCAGATGATCGATGAGCAGGTCGTGCGCCTGGCCGGCGAACAGTCCGGCATCGTGATCGGCGATGCCGCCGTGCGCGAGTACATCGCCTCGATCCCGGCCTTCCTCGGTGCCGACGGCAAGTTCAACCAGGACAACTACCGCATCGCGCTGGCCAGCGGCAATCCGCCGCGCACGCCGACGCAGTTCGAAGCGCTGGTGCGCGAGAGCATCCAGCAGTCGATCATTCCGTCGGCCCTGCAGCGTTCCGGGTTCACCACCCAGAGCGAAGCCGAGCGCCTGATGAAGCTGCTCGGTGAAACGCGTGACGTCGAACTGGCCGCGCTGCCGGAAACCCCGGCCGACACCGCCGAAGTGACCGACGCACAGATCAAGCAGTGGTATGACAGCCACACCAAGGATTTCCGCCAGCCGGAAACCGTGTCGCTGGAATACGTCGAAATCAACGGCGCGAACCTGCCTGCGCCGGCGGCCGCCGACGAAGCCACGCTGCGCAAGCGCTATGACGATGAGAAGGCGCGCTTTGCCACGCCGGAACAGCGTCTGGCCTCGCATATCCTGATCACCGCCGATGGCAGCGATCCGGCCAAGCTCAAGGCGGCTGAAGAGAAGGCAACCCGCCTGGCTGCCGAAGCCAAGGCACCGGGTGCCGACTTCGCCGCACTGGCCAAGGCCAACTCCGAAGATCCCGGTTCCAAGGACACTGGTGGTGACCTGGGCTGGGTGGAACGCGGCGCGATGGTCAAGCCGTTCGAAGATGCCCTGTTCGCCATGAAGGCGGGCGAGGTGACCGGTCCGGTCAAGACCGACTTCGGTTTCCACGTGCTCAAGCTGCGCGAGACCAAGGGCGGCGAAGGCCGTTCCTTCGACGAGGTGCGTGACCAGCTGGCTGCCGAGCAGCTCAAGGCCGACACCGACCGTGTGTTCACCGAGCTGAGCGGCCGCCTGGTCGATCTGGTCTACAAGAACCCGACCTCGCTGGAAGGTCCGGCCAAGGACATGAGCCTGCCGGTGCAGACCATCGGTCCGTTCACCCGCACCACCGCCAGTGGCATCGCCGCCAACCCGGCCGTGCTGCGCGCGGCGTTCTCCGACATCCTGACCCAGGACGGCACGGTCAGCGACCCGATCGAGCTGGGTCCGAACCACAACGTGATGATCCGCGTGACCGAGCACAGCCCGGAACAGGCGCTGCCGCTGGACAAGGCCCGTGAGCAGGTCATCGCCGCGATCCATGCCGACCGCACCCGCCAGGCGTCGGAGAAGGCCGTGGATGCCGTGCTGGCCAAGCTGAAGGCCGGTCAGACCCTGCAGGCGCTGGCGACCAGCGAGAAGCTGCAGATCAGCCCGCTGCCGGGCCTGCCGCGCACCCAGCCGGTGCCGACCCCGGAGATCAACCGTGCCGTGTTCAGCGCGCCGTTGCCCGCCGAAGGCAAGCCGAGCTACGGCAAGGTCGCCGTGCAGGGCCGCTACGTGATCTACGCGGTGACCAAGGTCACCCCGGGCAACGTTGCTGAAGTGGACGCCGCCCAGCAGCAGCAGCTCAAGGAGCAGCTGAGCCAGATCGACGGCATGGCCGCCGCCAAGGCCTACGTGGAAGCGATGCGCAAGCACTTCAAGGTGCAGACCGAAGAAGCCAACCTCTAACCGGGGCGGCTTCTGCTGGACAACAAAAAGCCCGGCGATGCCGGGCTTTTTGCGTTGGGGGTGGGCGCTGCTCAGTCTTCGACGCGCAACACCGCTCCCGGCTTGAGCACACTGCTGCCACTGAGGCCATTGAGCGACAGCAGGGCCTTCAACGGCATCCCGTAACGGCGGGCGATGGTCCAGGGCGATTCGCCATCGCGCACGGTGTGGCGGCGGCTGCGCGGACGATCCGCGCTGGCCACCGTGCGGGTGGCGGCCGGCGCAGGCGCCGTACGGGCGGCCGGGCTATCCACTGGTGCGCTGGGAGCCACCGCAATGGCGGCCACGCTGGCGCTGGCATCCACCGGCGCATGCGCGGTCGGGGCCAGAACCGTCACCTGGCCGGCCGGGCGGCCCTTGCCGCTGGCCAGGGCCGGGTTGAGCCGGGCGATCCGGGCCGGATCCAGGTCGCGCTGCTGGGCCCACTGCTGGACGCTGGTGCCCGCCGGCAGGGTATGCCCCTTCAGCACGGGCACGGTGCGGTCCAGCGAGGCCATCACCGCTGGCTCGGTTTCTGCGTCTTCCAGCACGCAGGCCAGGGCGTGCAGCTTCTCGACATAGGCATAGGTGACCGGCGACAGGCCGGGCAACTCGGCCGGACGCGCGTTCTGCGCGTTCATGCCGGCCTTGCGCAGCGATTGCAGGACCCGGTACTCGCCGGCGTTGTAGGCCATGGTGGCCAGGCGCCAGTCGCCGCCGAACATGCCGTGCAGGGTCTTGAGGTAACGCACCGCGGCCTGGGTGGAATCCACCGCCGAGAGGCGGCCGTCGTAGCCCGGGGTCATCTGCACGCGGTGGTTCTTGGCGGTGGTGGCGATGAACTGCCACAGGCCGGCCGGGCCGCCGCCGTTGCGGGCGTTGGGCCGGTAGCCGCTTTCCACGAAGGGAATCAGCGCAAATTCGGTCGGCAGGTCGGATCTGCGCAGCTCTTCCACCACATAGCCGAACAGCACCAGGGCGTCATCGTCCTGGTTGGCCAGGCGCGAGGGGGCATGCGCGAACTGCTTCTGCCAGCGCGGGCTGGTCGCCTCGGCGTCGCAGGTGGGTTCAGCCAGGCCATCGCGGAAGCTGGCGAAGATGTCCTGCCCGTTGCGCACCGAGGCCGGCGGCAGCGCCGCAGCGGTCAGGGGGAGGGAGGACAGGCCGGCCACGTTCTGCGACATGCCGGCGGTCAACGACTGGGCGCCCGCGCTGCCGGCCACGGCGATCGCCAGGCCCAGCGCGAGCGGCAACAATCGCCGACTCATGTTCGGAATCCGTCTTTCCAGTGTCGCAGCCCTGCGACAACATCGACTTCATCGGTAACGGGACGCCCGAGATGGGCGCTGACGGCCGCCTGGATGGCGGGGGTACTCGTACGCAGGAACGGATTGCATTCCAGCTCGCTTGCCAGTGAAACCGGCAGCGTGGGCAGGTCATCGCGGCGCATGGCCAAGGCCTCCTCATGGCGCTGCGACAGCGCAGCGTTGGTGGGGTCTACATGCCGCGCGAAGACGGCATTGGACAGGGTGTACTCGTGGGCGCAACAGACCATCAGTTGCGCTGGCAGGGACGCCAGCTTCCGCAGGGATGCCAGAAGCTGGGGAGGCGTACCTTCGAACATGCGCCCACAGCCCAGGCTGAACAACGCATCGCCACTGAAAAGGTGTTCAGCGGTGTGAAACGCGATATGGCTCCGGGTGTGCCCGGGCACGGATACTACGTGGAACCCCAGCCCCAATGCCTGAACGCATTCACCTTCAGCGACCCGATGGGCGGCCACCTGGATGCGCGGTTCTTCTGGCGCGTAAACCTCCACCGCCGGAAAACGCGCCTGCAGTTCTGCCACGCCGCCGATGTGATCATCGTGGTGATGGGTCAGCAGAATGCTGTGGGGAACCCATCCCTGCTGCGCTGCGGCAGCCAGAACGGGGTCGGCCTGGCCGGGGTCGATGACCACGGCGCGGCCGTCGTCGGCGACCAGCGCCCAGATGTAATTGTCCGCAAACGCGGGTAGGGCGGTCAGTCGCATAGAATTGGACCATGCCCCCCGCGCCGAGCTCCCGTCAAGCGACAGTCGCATCCTGGTTTGATACTGAACCGGCACACGCCTTGTGCCGTCTGGAATCCGAGCGGTTGCGCAGCCTGCTCGCCGAGCGCCCGGTGAACCCCTGGCTGTGGGTGGCACCGACGCCCGGCTGGCTGGAGCGCGTCGAGCTGCCCGGTCGCGGCCTGCGGCTGTTCCGCGACGGGGCAAGCTACGCCGGGGACGTGCACTGCGGGCTGCCGTTGCCGCTGCCGGACGAGAGCGTCAACGCGATCATCCTGCAGCACGTCACCGCGCGCGATGCCGAGCAGCTGATCGACGAGTGCGCGCGGGTGCTGATGCCGGGCGGCCGCCTGTGGTTGTCCACGCTCAACCCGTTCAGCCCGTACCGCCGGCAGTGGCGCCACCACGGGCTGGTGGTGCGCAGCCCGCAGCGGCTGCGCCACACTCTCACGCAGGCCGGTCTGAGCTGCGAAGACCTGCACTACCTCGGCCCGATGTGGCGCGACCGCTCGCCGGCCCGGCGCGACCTCGCTCCACTGCGCGCGGCCTGCCTGTTCACCGCTGAAAAACGCACTCTGGCCCTGCCGGGACCGACGCCCGTGGCCCTGCCACGCTGGCACGGGACCGTGGCCACCTGATCTGGAATGGAATGAAGACGATAGAAATCCACACCGACGGTTCCTGCCTCGGCAATCCCGGCCCGGGCGGCTGGGCGGCGTTGCTGCGCTACAACGCGCACGAGCGTGAGCTGAGCGGTGGTGAAGCGCATACCACCAACAACCGCATGGAACTGATGGCGGCCATCTCGGGGCTGGAAGCGCTCACCGAGCCATGCAACATCGTGCTGTACACCGATTCGCAGTACGTACGCCAAGGCCTGACCGAGTGGATGCCCGGCTGGATCCGCAAGAACTGGAAAACCGCGGGCGGCTCGCCGGTCAAGAACCGCGAGCTGTGGGAGCGCCTGCACGCGGCCACGCTCAAGCACACCATCGACTGGCGCTGGGTCAAGGGGCATTCCGGCGATCCGGACAATGAGCGCGTGGACCAGCTGGCGCGCGACGCCGCGATCCGGATCCGTGCCGCCGGCCCGGTACACTGAGCCCATGCGTCAGATCATCCTTGATACCGAAACCACCGGCCTGGAGTGGCGGAAGGGCAACCGCATCGTCGAAATCGGCTGTGTGGAACTGCTCGAGCGCCGCCCCAGTGGCAACAACTACCACCAGTACCTCAAGCCGGACTGCGAGTTCGAGCAGGGCGCGCAGGAAGTCACCGGCCTGACCCTGGAATTCCTGGCCGACAAGCCGGACTTCGGCCAGGTCGTCGACGAGTTCCTGGCCTACATCGACGGCGCCGAGCTGATCATCCACAACGCGGCGTTCGATCTGGGCTTCCTGGACAACGAACTGTCGCTGCTTGGCGACCACTACGGCAAGATCACCGACCGCTGCACGGTGATCGATACGCTGAAGATGGCGCGTGAGCGCTTTCCCGGCCAGCGCAACTCGCTGGACGCGCTGTGCCGACGCCTGGGCGTGGACAACGCCCACCGCCAGCTGCACGGCGGCCTGCTCGATGCCCAGATCCTGGGCGATGTGTACATCGCGCTGACCTCGGGCCAGGAAGAAATCGGCTTCGGCGCGGCCGACGACCGCAAATCCGGCAGCGCCCGCGTGCAGACCTTCGACACCTCGCGCCTGCTGCCACGCCCGCGCGTGGTCGCCACCGCCTCGGAGCTGGAAGCACACGAAGCGCGCCTGGCCAAGCTGCGCAAGAAGGCCGGCCGCGCGATCTGGGATGGTGAGCCTGAAGCGGTGGAAGCGGTCAGCGCCTGATGGCCCGACCCCGGCGGTAGATCCCGACCGTTGGTCGGGATGCCTGCCTCAATGGCACCGCACCAGGATCACGGTGATGTTGTCCGAGCCGCCGCCATCCAGCGCGGCGGCGACCAGGGTATCCACGCATTCCTGCGCACTGGCATCGTCGAAGGCGAGGGTACGGGCAATGCCCTTGTCCTCGACTTCCTCGGTGAGCCCATCACTGCACAGCAGCAGCTGCATGCCCGGGCGCAGCTCACCGGTGGTGGTCGCCACATTCAGGTGCGCCGGATCGGTCACGCCCAGCGCCTGGGTCACCACATTGCGGTGCGGGTGCGCGCGTGCCTGTTCGGCGGTCAGATTGCCCTGCGCGACCAGCTCCTGGACCACGCTGTGATCCTGACTCAACTGGGCCAGCTTGCCGTCGCGCCACAGGTACGCGCGGCTGTCGCCCACCCATGCCACCTCGTAGCGATTGCCCTGGACCCGCGCGGCCACCACCGTCGTGCCCATTGGCAGGCTGTCATTGCGGCGGCGCGAGGTACGGATGATTTCCTCATCGGCGATCCGGATGGCATGCGCCAGCGTCGCCCCGCGGCGGATCTCGCGCACGATGGTCTCGCGCGCCAGCGCACTGGCCACCTCGCCACAGGCGTGCCCGCCCATGCCATCGGCGACCAGCCACAGCGCCAGTTCGCCATCGCCGTAATACGTATCCTCATTGAGGTCACGGCGCAGGCCGGGGTGGGTCAGGTGTCCGAATTCGATCATGAAGGCGCGTGCCGGTAAGGATTGCGGGGGATAACGGCATGATCGCGGCCCGCCGGACATCCGGCAAGGCATCCATACAGAAGAAATTCACTTCTTTGCCCGCAATGACTTGTCGCCAGCGCGTCCTACCCGTATCATTCGCGTCCCGGTTCGCCGGGACCATCTGGAGAGGTGGCAGAGCGGTTGAATGTACCTGACTCGAAATCAGGCAGGCGTTTATAGCGCCTCGGGGGTTCGAATCCCCCCCTCTCCGCCAGATACTTGAACTAAGCCCTTGAATTTCAAGGGCTTTTTTCATTTCCGGCTTGGCCGGTATGCCATCTGGTATGCCATAAGGAGCTGGCTGCTGCTGGATCATTCTGGACGTGTCCACGCCTGCAATTGGCGCAGATGGTTTGCCTTGCTGAAAGGGACGTTTGCATGCCATAGATCGCAATACTGGGCAGCTCACGACACTGTGTGCCTTGCGATGGGCTTCGCTGTCTTCAGATGAATGGCAGCAGCTAGACGATGCTGACAAAATTAGCTGACATTTTGGTACTGTAAGCTGCAGTACATATGCAGCCGCCCTGGGGGGCTATGGCCACGTCCAAGACTGCCACACTGACACTTCGGATCGATCCAGACTTGAAGGAGGCTCTTCGAGTTGCGGCTGAGCATGAGCATCGATCGATTGCGAACATGATCGAAGTACTTATACGCAGCCACTGCGAGCGACATGGCATTGATGTAGTGCGCTCGGTCGGAAAACCAAACAGCAACGGAGTGCATTCATGATCAAGACTGTCAAGCAGGCCTGCCGGTTCAATCCCGTCATCCGTGACTATCGAATGGCTCAGGGCATCGAGAACCTCGCAGACCTCATCAATGATGCTGGTGATGGCAGCGAGTTCTTCTCGCGTAACTTCGTCACCCACGGCATGGATCAGCTCTTCCGCGAAGCTCTGCTGCGACTTTCCGGCAAGTCCGACCAGGCCGTCTTCGAGCTGACCCAAGCGATGGGTGGCGGTAAAACGCACATGATGATCGCGCTGGGCTTGCTCGCCCGCCATTCGCATCTGCGCAAGGATGTTCTGCCTGCGGATCTGGCCTCGCGCATCGAGTTTGGCCAAGCGCGTATTGCTGCGTTCAACGGTCGCAACAACCCCGACAACTTCATCTGGGGCGAGATCGCCACCCAACTTGGAGCTGCAGAAGCCATCAAGCCCTATTGGGCGAACGGCCCCAAGGCCGTCGATCAGCGTCAGTGGAAAGAAATCATCGGCGACAAGCCGACGCTGATCTTGCTCGATGAACTGCCGCCCTATCTGGACAACGCCAGCACTCAGGTGTTTGGCCAAGGCACGCTTGCCAACATGGCGGTCTACAGCCTCTCCAGCCTGATGAGTGCTGCGCTAGAACTGCCTAATTGCGCCATCGTGGTTGCAAACCTCTCGGGCAGTTACAAGGCTCAGACAAAGGCCTTGGCTGATGCCATCTCCAACCTGCAGCAGGAAACCCGCCGCCAGGCGATGACCATCACGCCTGTGCAACTGGCGGGCAACGAAATCTACGAGATCCTGAAGAAGCGTCTCATCGACGAACTGCCGGACGAACGCGTCATCTCCGACATTGCGGAGGAGTACGCGCAGCAGATCAAGAAGGCCGAGGATGGCGGCTATATAGTCGCCAGCAGCATCGAGCAAATCGCCGAGCAGGTCAGGGAAACCTATCCCTTCCACCCGTCCTTCAAGCACCTTGTCGCGCTGTTCAAAGAGAACGAAGGCTTCCGCCAGACCCGTGGCCTGATGCAGTTCACCGCACGCTTGCTCAAGAGTGTGAGTGAGCGCGAAGCCGACGATGTCTTCCTGATCGGCACACAGCACCTGAACTTGAACGACGAGCAGGTCAAGGACGAGATCGAGCGTATTGCGCCCAAGCTGATGCCGGCTGTGACGCGCGATATCGCAGATGCGGGCAACGCCATCGCCGAGCATATCGATATCGAACTGGCAGACGATGCCGCGCAGCAGGTTATGACCTTGCTGCTGTCGTCCAGCCTGTCGCGTGCTGTCGGTGGCCGTATCGGCCTCTCCGAAAGCGAGTTGATCGAGTTCCTGGCTGCGCCGCAACGCAAGCCCGATGAGTTCCTGCAGGCATTGCAGCGCCTACGCGAATCGGCGTGGTACCTCCACCGTGAAGAGCAACGCTTCTTCATCAAGGAAACCGAGAATCTCTCGCGCCAGATCGAGCGCAACGCCAAGGAAGTACCGCAACCCAAGGTCGATCAGGCGCTCATCAATCGCCTCTCGGGCATCCTTGCCCCGGTCAGCAAGATCGCCTATCAGGCCGTGCAGGTACTGCCCCGGCTGGATGAACTCAAGCTCGGTGGCCCGCGCACGCTGATCGTTATCAAGCCGGATGGCAAGGTGCCGCCGAGCGAATTGCAAAACTTCTTCGATTACCAGCAGGAGAAGAATAACCTGCTGGTGCTGAGCGGCCAGGACAGCCTGTTAGCCGACGCAGTTGAGGAACGGTTGCGCGAGTTGTATGCCATCGAGCAAATCCACAAACGCCTAAAGCCCGGTGACACTCTGTTTGATGAGGCCCGCGACCGCTTCGAGGAATCCGAGGATCGCTTCAGCAAGGCCCTGTCGGCAGCCTACAACCGGATTTATTTCCCAGCCAACGACCCGGTGGATGGGCGTGACGTCTTGGCTGGAGTCACTATTGATCAGGGCCTCAAGCTTGGCCAGGGCGATCAGTCCGCCGAGGCGCAGATCGAAAAACTGCTGGCTAGCCCGCGCGCCGACTACAAACTCGTAGCCGAGCTAGGCAAGGACAACTTCGACGAATGCTTCGCGCAGGCCGAGGAGTACCTGTGGCCGTCCGGCAAGGACAACCGCCGCACCCCTTGGAAGGATGTCACCACCCGCGCCAAGTGCTCGCCGATCTGGCCGTGGATGCCGGGTTCCAGCGGCCTCGATACGCTCAAGACCGAAGCCCTGAAGCAAGGCCGCTGGCGTTTGGGTGAGGATGGCTACATCGAGAAGGGCCCGTTCCCCAAGGACAAGGCAACCGTCAACGTCTCGGTCATCAACGTCAAGCCAGACACCGGCGAAACGATTCTGAGCCTCACGCCTCGCCACGCGGGCGACAGCCCCATCGTCTATTGGTCGAGCAAGCCCGACGTTTCCGACAAGGACAACAAAGTCGAAGACCTGGATAACTTCGCCACCGGCGAGGGCACGGTCTACTTCATGGTGAAGGAGCCCACCGGGCGCTACGAAAGCGGCCCCGCCACTCGCTGGCTGGCCGATCTCAAGATTCGTCATCAGATCGAGCCTGCGGCGGACAAGCGCCGCGTCACCCTGGCAGCTACACCGCACGCCGACATCTTCTATACCCTGGACGGCTCCAATCCCAAGGACGGCACCCGCTACGACGCGCCGTTCGAGATCGGTTCCGCGAGCTGCCGCCTGCTGGTGTTCGCCCGCGCGGGCGAGGCTAACAAGACGGCGGACTTCCAGATCCCCGCCAGCGGCGACAAGACGGTACAGATCGTCGACAGCAAGCCTGCACGCCTGCAAAGCAAGCGTGTTGCTCTCGACACGACCGACCGCGTCTTCAGCGTCATCAACCGTTTCCGCGATCAGCCTGGCACGCGTTTCAAGGGTGTGCGCTGCGAAATCGGTGAGGGCGAGAACACCGTAACCGTGCGCTTCCAGGAGCGAGAAGTCACCGCCGCCATCATCGAAGGCGTCGTCAACAGCCTGCGCGACGTGCTCAAGGAGCCTGACGCCCCACTCAACATTGCCATCGCCGACGGCATCGCCTTCGATACCGGCTTTGCACTCAAAGAGTTCGCCAAGCTCGCCGGAATCGAGCTCAAGCCGGGCGACATCAATCAGGAGGAATGAGGATGGCTAAAGCCGCAGGTAACACACCATCGCCCAAGGCGCGTGCGCAAGTGCTGCACACGCTGGGTTTTGGCGTGCCTGCAACTTCTGATCCTCATCACTTCAAGGTCGTTATTCCCAAGGCAAGCACGGGCAAAGTTCAGATCAGTGAACACCTCGGCTTGCAGTCAGCAAGCAACGACAACGCGGTGATTGACCGCGTTTTGCTGGATCGACCTCGCTGGACCGCCATCCGCGCCGAAGTTCAACGAGCCTTCAACGCTCGTCTGGCCGCGCATGGCATCAAGCCCGGTACGTGGAAGGTCGGCGACAACCCTGTGGATCGCTTGCTCGGCAAGGAATTGTGCGTACTGGCCTGGGCCGTCGAGCAGATGGAGATGGAGAAGATTCCAGTCGCCGTGCGCAACTGGTTGGCGCTGCGCCCGGAGGAACGCTGGTGGCTGTTTGGCATGACGGCCACGAGCACCGGCGGGGTGATGGATGGGGGCAAGGGCTGGCGCGCAGCGCTCAAACACGCCTTGGGCGATGTGGCGCAGAGCGAACTGCTGGCACCGCGTGCGCGGCGTGGCAAGTCGGAACAAGACGCTGTCCAGATCTCCTTGGGCCTGTTCGGGGAAGACGCGCCATGAACGCCGTGCCCGTGCCCCAGCAGCCGAAGATTTATCACATTGCCCATGTGGATCGTCTGTCATCCATCGTGGCGACGGGCGGGCTTTTGTCGGATGCGCTGGTTCAAGCGCAGGCGCTGGGCGGAACGATGGTAGGCATGACCCACATCAAACAGCGCCGTCTGACCGAGCTTCAACTTGCCAGCCACCCCGGCTTGTTCGTCGGTGCCTGCGTGCCGTTTTACTTCTGTCCGCGCTCCGTGATGCTGTATTTGATCCACCGGCGCAATGCAGAACTGGCCTATCAAGGTGGTCAGGAACCCATAATCCACTTGCAGGCGGATTTGGGCGCAGTTGTGGCCTGGGCCAACGCGCAACCCGCTCGCTGGGCCTTCACGCTATCAAACGCCGGATCGTATTTTTTTGAAGACCGCAATGACTGGGCGCGTCTTGGTGAAATCAACTGGGCGGCGGTGCAGGCGAACAACTGGAGTGGCGGCCTGAAAGAAGGCAAACAAGCCGAGTTCTTGTTGGAGCAACATTTTCCGTGGCACCTTATCGAACGCATCGGCGTGCAGTCTGCCACGGTCTATCGACAAGTCGTCAACGCCCTTCCGGCGCACGGACACCGGCCTCCGGTCGAAGTGCGCCCGGACTGGTATTACTGAATGAGAGGAGCACAGCCATGATCGAGTACACCTCGGGCGACATCCTCCAGTGTGAGGCCGACGCACTGGTCAACACTGTCAATTGCGTCGGCGTGATGGGGCGCGGCATCGCCTTGCAGTTCAAGAACGTCTACCCCGAAAACTTCAAGGCTTACGAGGCCGCCTGCAAGCGAGAAGCCGTGCAGCCGGGTCGCATGTTCGTTTTTGAGACGGGCCAGCTCACTCTGCCGCGCGTCATCATCAACTTTCCGACCAAGCGCCACTGGCGCGGCAAAAGCCGTATTGAAGACATCGATGCGGGCCTTGTCGATCTGGTCAATGTCATCCGCGACAAGGGCATCCGCTCCATCGCCATCCCGCCGCTGGGCGCAGGCCTGGGTGGGCTGGACTGGAACGAGGTGCGCCCACGCATCGAGCGCGCCCTGGCAGAGCTTGCCGACGTACGCGTGCTGGTGTTTGAGCCCAAGGGAGCCCCGGCCACCGACAAGATGGCGCATGTGCGCGAGGTGCCCAAAATGACAGCGGGTCGCGCAGCCTTGGTGGAACTGATGCAGCGCTATCTTGGCGGCCTGCTTGACCCCTTTGTCACCCTGCTGGAAGTCCACAAGCTGATGTACTTCATGCAGGAAGCAGGCGAGCCGCTGCGTCTCCAGTACGTCAAGCATCACTACGGCCCTTACGCCGAGAACCTTCGGCATGTGCTGAAGGCGGTGGAAGGTCATTTGATCGCGGGTTACGCCGACGGCGGCGATGCGCCGGACAAGCCGCTCACGCTGGTGCCCGGTGCGGTTGAGGACGCCAAGGACTATTTGGATCAACACGACATCAGCCGCGCCCGTTTCGAGCGCGTAACCAAGCTGGTCGAGGGCTTCGAGTCACCTTACGGGCTAGAACTCCTGGCCACAGTGCATTGGGTGATGAGCCGCGAGGGTGCCACACAGCACGAAAGCGTAGAACGTCAGGTCTATAGCTGGAACGCACGCAAGCAGCAGTTCACCCCGCGCCAGCTTGCCATTGCCGAAGAACGGCTGCGTTCCCACGGCTGGCTGTCACCGGACGCGGCTTCGGCCCATTGAGGATTCATTAAAGAATGCAGCAAACAACAACCACCCTCACGCCTTTGGCCTTGAAAGATGCGCCCGCGCTGATCGAGACGGTTTTTCCCGCCCAGAAAGTGTCGTTCGAGGCACAAAAGGAGCGGAAGGCAAATCTTGGCCAAACCCTGACCGGGCTGGGCTCCTACTGGAAGGGTCGCAAGCCACTGATCTTGGTGCGAGCCATCGTGCTTGGCACTCTGCTACCGCCCACTGACGACGCGGAAGCCGATCTCGCCATCTTCGAAAAGCTCATGGCGTTCGACGATGAAGGATTGGCCCGACGGGCATTGGCGGCCAACGCGTTCTCGGTGTCCAAGCTCCAGGAGATGATCCCTATCTCGGACCCGGAGCGCTACTTTGGCGGACGTGGTTGGCGACGCGACATCACCGATGACGACAAGCTGGTGCTGTACCGCCAGGCGCTGGCCACCCTGTCTGGTTACGAAGAAAAGGCCAGTATCAGCAAACGCCCGGAAGAACTGGATCAAGACTGGCTCTTCGCTCCGGTGTGGGCAGAGGTCAACCGTCACTACGCTCATCTCGGTTTAAGCGTGCGGTCCTTGCCCGAGCTGGTGGAACAGCTGGGCGTCTTGCGTTACGGCCACCGCGCCCGCGTGGGCGACACATTTAGCGGCGGCGGCTCCATCCCTTTTGAGGCTGCGCGCATCGGCTGCGACGTGTATGCCTCCGACCTCAACCCCATCGCCTGCATGCTGACTTGGGGCGCATTGAACATCATTGGTTCAAGCCCGGAGCGACGCGTAGAAATCGAGAAGTCACAGGAACGTGTTGCCAAGTCGGTGGATGCGGAGATCACGAAGCTGGGCATCGAGCACGACAAGCAAGGCAATCGCGCCAAGTCTTATCTTTATTGCGTAGAAGCCCGTTGCCCGGAAACGGGATGGATGGTTCCTCTGTCCCCATCGTGGGTGATCTCCAAGGGCCGGAACATCATCGCTCGCCTGAAGCCGGATCACGGCAACAAGCGATTCGACATCGAGATTGTCAGTGGCGTTTCGGACAAGGAAGCAGCGGCTGCTGATCAGGGTACGGTGCAAGACGGCGACATGGTCTATACGTTGGACGGAAAGACCTATCGCACGCCCATCAAGACGCTGCGCGGCGACTATCGGAATTCCGATGGCAGCACGGGCAATCGCTTACGTCGTTGGGAGAAGAACGATTTCAAGCCGCGCCCTGATGATGTTTTTCAGGAGCGGCTCTACGCCATTCACTGGATCGCTAAGGACTCGCTCACCAAGTCCCGGCAGGAAACTTGGTTTGCCGCCCCGACTGACGCCGATTGGGAATCTGAGCGCCGCGTGGAAACGCTCGTCGCTGCGAACCTGAGCCAGTGGCAGGATGAAGGACTGGTTCCGGATATGGCCATCGAACACGGGGACGAAACGACCCGTCTATTCCGTGAACGCGGTTGGACACACTGGCACCATTTGTTCAATGCGCGGCAGCTGCTTTTGATCTCGCGCTACTTCCAGCATCGCACGCCGGAAGACTACGTATTCAACGCCAAGTCGCTGGATTGGAACTCCCGGATCGCCAACTGGATGAACCATTGGGAGAAGACCAACAACGTCTTCTACAACCAAGCGTTGAACACGTTCTACAACTACGGCATCCGTTGCTTTTTCAGCCACGAAGCAGGCCGGTCGTTCGGCTTTGCCAACAGTCCGCTTCCAGAGACTCGCCGGTCGATCAAGTGCCGTGATGCAGCCAAGCTTGAAGACGACGCTGATATCTGGATCACCGATCCACCCTATGCGGATGCGGTGAACTACCACGAGATCACCGAGTACTTCATTGCCTGGTTGCGCAAGAACCCACCCCAACCCTTCGATGACTGGGTGTGGGATTCGCGCCGCGCACTGGCGATCAAGGGGTCAGACGACGAGTTTCGACGTGGCATGGCTGCCGCCTACAAAGCAATGGCCGATCACATGCCTGACAACGGCATGCAGTGCGTGATGTTTACCCATCAGGACACCGCCGTCTGGGGCGACCTAATCGGCATCTTCTGGGCTGCGGGCCTGCAAGTTGTGGCGGCGTGGTACATCGCGACGGAAACCAATGCAGCTATCAAGAAGGGGAGCTTTGTCCAAGGCACCGTCATCCTGATGCTCAAGAAGCGCGCGGCTGGCGAGCGTACTGGTTTCAAGCAGCGTCTGTTGCCCGCCGTTCGGCAGGAAGTGGCGCGGCAGATCGAAACCATGATGCATCTGAACGACACTGTGGCCGCCCACCACGGTGAGCCGGTGTGGGGAGACTCCGATTTGCAGATGGCCGGGTATGCGGCAGCCCTCAAGGTGCTGACCGCCTACACACGCATCGGCGACGAGGACGTCACCACCTTCGCTCTGCGCCCCCGCGCACGGGGTGAAGTCACTGTGGTGGACGAAATCGTCCAGCAGGCAGCGGAAACCGCATCCAGCCTGCTCGTTCCAGAGGGCCTCACCGCCGACGCGTGGGGGCGCCTCACTGGCATCGAACGCTTTGTACTGCGGATGATGGACATGGAAACCGCAGGCACGTCCAAGCTGGACAACTATCAGAACTTCGCCAAGGCGTTCCGCGTGACGGACTACAGCCGCGTGATGGGCGACATGCGCCCCAACAACGCACGCCTCAAGCGCGTCAGCGAATACGCTTCGCGCGATCTGACAGATGCTACCGAGATCGGCGTGACGCGGCTGGGTCAGCTCATCATCGCATTGCAACAGCTGCTCAAGGACACCGAAGCGCAGGTCATCGTTGAGCAACTGCGAGCCGAGATGGCTGACTTCCTGGAAGTCCGCTCGCTGCTGGTGGACATGCTGGCCTTCATCGAGCGCAAAGCGCCCGAATCTGAGGTGCGCTCTGCCGCCGAGGTGTTGGGTGCGCGTTTGAAGAACATGCGCTTCGGCGATTGAGGGAAATTACATGCAGGCGGATTTTCTCGATGCACATGAACGCCATTGGGATGATGCGGAACGCTTGTTTCAGTCGCAGCGCTGGGCCAATGCCGATCATCTGTACGGCATGGCGGCGGAGTGTGGAATGAAGCGGCTGATGCTGGCGTTTGGAATGCAATACGATGCAATCAAGGATCGACCTGCCAGCCAACAGGACCGGGTGCATGCGGATGGCACTTGGGCGCGTTTCGAGAGCTATCGCAGCGGCCATGCGCAAGGGACGAGCTATGCGCTGTCGCCCGGTAATCCATTTGCAGACTGGGGCGTTTCCGATCGCTATGCCCATCAGTCCAACTTCGATCAAGCGCGAGCGCAGGGGCATCAAGCCGGCGCTCAGACAGTACGCAGCCTGATTACCAAGGCGCAATACGAGGGCTTGCTATGACCACCTTCGATCAGATTCTGCCGATCACCACTGGGGTGCTGGCGGCTCATCGCGACACGCTGTCTCGGCTGGAATGGTTGATCATCAATCGCGACCTTAACGGGCGAGTGCGCTTTATTGCACCAGAGCAAGTCCGCGAGGACCAGGGCCTGCGTGCGACTATCGAGGCTGTTTACCAAGCGCTGGCCGAGCGCCTGGCGCCGCACGCTTATCAGCCGGCGATGGGCATTTTGTATGAAGCCAATCCAGAGCAGGCTAGGCAGGGCGCATCCAGCTATGACGTGAACGGATTCGAGAACGTGTGGGTGGTGGACCGACTGGCCACCGAGGCCAACTGGGCGCGTATCGCGCCGGAAACGCAAGGTGCTCCGCGCATTGTGTTCTTTTCCATCAAGGGCGGCGTTGGCCGCTCTACGGCGCTGGCTGCCACGGCGTGGCAACTGGCGCAGGCTGGCAAGCGGGTGCTGGTGTTGGACCTTGACCTGGAGTCGCCCGGACTGTCCTCCGCGTTATTGCCGGTGGAACGGCAGCCGATGTACGGCATCACCGACTGGCTAGTTGAAGACATGGTGGGCAACGGCGATGTCGTTCTCGACAGCATGGTTGCTACCAGCAATCTCTCTCATGACGGTGAAATCCATGTTGTTCCTGCTCATGGTGCGGAACACGGTGAATACATCGCAAAGTTGGGCCGCGTCTGGATGCCCAAATTGCACGCTGATGGAAGGCGCGAGGCGTGGTCGGCTCGGCTTGAGCGCTTGTTGCATACGCTGGAGGCGCGTATCCAGCCGGATGTGCTGCTGATCGACTCGCGCTCCGGCATCGACGAAATCGCCTCTGCTTGCATCACTGATATGGGTGCAAATCTGATTCTGCTGTTTGCGCTCGAAGGTGAGCAGACTTGGAACGGTTATCGAATGCTGTTCGAGCAATGGCAGCGTGCCCAGGTGGCCGAAGAAATCCGTGAGCGCCTGAGGGTTGTAGGCGCCATCGTGCCCGAGCTGGATCGGGTGACTTATCTTGAGGGCTTGCGCGAGAGCGCATATGGCATTTTTGCCGACAGCCTCTACGACGAGATTGCGCCGGCCAATCCAGCCGCCATCGGGCCGAGCGCGAGCGGTGATGGGAAGTGGCGGGTTGAGGAGCTGGTAGAAGGCTGGAACTTTGACGAGGCGGATGAAGGCGCGCCCCACTACCCGTGGGCAGTGAACTGGCACCGCAGTTTTGCCGGTTTGCGCTCATTGCAGGGTCGGCTCGCCAGCATTGATGCGCAGGAGGTGCAGACCGTTTTCGGCCCGCTGATCGGCGGTGTGCGCGACGCCATTGAATCAAGGAGTTTGTCATGACGTCAGCTCAGCAGTTGCGCGAAGCCATTCTGGCCGCGCCCCTCGAAACCAGCAATTTCGCGGAAACCCCGCAAGCCGGAACCTTGTATCTACCCCCTTCGCACCTCAAGGCATTGAGGTTGGATGCGCACGTTGTTGTAGGGGGGCGTGGCGTGGGCAAATCATTCTGGACGGCAGCCCTGCAATCGAACCCGCTTCGCCAGCAACTGGGCGCTGCGGTCACTGAGTTGCAGGGCATTGAAGTTTTCGTAGGCTTCAGCAATGCCGAGGCCATCGACGACTATCCGAATGCCGACGTTTTTGCCGCTTTTCTTGACCAGGATGGCGACCCCTATGATTTGTGGCGCGCCGTGATTGTGCGCAGGATTGCGCAAAAGGCCGGCGAGCCGATTCCGCTTACCAGCTGGCAAGCAACGGTCAATTGGTTGAAGCAACAGCCGGAAGACGCGGCGCGATTGATGCAACGTCCACGTAACTGGAAAGGCTTGGTGCTCTTTGATGCGCTGGATCGCACCAGCACCGACTGGCGACGCATGGACGGCATCGTGCGCGGCCTACTGCGGGCAACGCTTTGGCTGAAGGCCTTTGCCGGTCTGTACGCCAAGGTGTTCTTGCGTGAGGACCAGGCCGAGCGCACCGTGTTCAATTTCCCGGATGCCTCCAAGCTCACCGCCACCAAGGCTGAACTGACCTGGGCCAGACATGACCTGCATGGCCTGCTCTGGCAACGTCTGATCAATGCGCCCGATCCAAGTGGCTTGTGTCTGCGCGATGTTTGTCCGCATGAACAGCAAAATGGCGTGTGGCGTGTCGCGCAGCCGATGAAATCGGAGTCAGAGGCGCAAAAGCAGGCGTTTGCAACCCTGGCCGGGCCGTGGATGGGGCGTGACCGGCGTCGGGGTGTGCCCTACACATGGTCGGTGGGTCATTTGGCCGATGGGCGCGGCCAGACCTCGCCACGCTCCTTCCTCGCGGCCATTAGGCGCGCGGCGGAAGATTCCAGCGAGCGCTATCCCCAGCATGACCATGCCTTGCACTTTGAGAGCATCAAGCGCGGCATTCAGAAGGCATCGGAAATCCGTGTGCAGGAAATGGCCGAAGACTACCCGTGGGTGCCTGAGGTCCTCGCCGCTCTGAGCGGTATGAACGTGCCAATTGATTTCGATGTGGTATTAGCTAAGTGGCAAGAGGCGTTTCCTGACGGCGCACAAGGCATTAGCACTACCCAGCTGCCCGCACAGCACGTTGATCGTGGCTGGAGCGGTGTACGTGAGGATCTGCAGCGCCTGGGATTGTTGGAAGTCAGAAAGGATGGGCGCATCGATATGCCCGACCTGTACCGCGTCGGTTTCGGCTTGGGTCGCCGCGGCGGCGTGAAACCCAAGAATTAACACTTATGAGCATGCGGCGCTTCTCTTCGCGTACCCATCGGCTGGATGCTAGCTTCCTGATGCAGCATCTGGCCGGTGCCAAAAGCTACAAGCGCATCGCTGGCTACTTCACCAGTTCTTTGTTCGAGGTAGCAGGGGAAGCACTGGAGCACATTCCTGAGGTCAAGATCGTTTGCAACGTGGATATCCACCCGGACGATCTGAAAGTGGCGCAACTGCGCGAGAGCAAGATGCTTGGCCGCTGGAACGAGCGCGCCCTGGAGGCCGAGGCACTGCTTAACCGCGAACGCTATCGGCGGCTGGACGCCTTACTCGCCAAGCATGGGCAGGCGGTGCGCATAGCACCGGACGATATCTGCGGTTTCGTGCATGGCAAGGCAGGTGTGATCACCCTGGCTGATAGCCGTAGGCTGGGGTTCATCGGGTCGATGAACGAGACGCGAAACGGCTGGCAGCGCCACTACGAAATCCTGTGGGAGGACGAATCGCCAGAAGGCGTGGCGTGGATCGAGGAAGAATTCGACTTCCTCTGGAACGCCGCCAAGCCCCTTCCGCAGGCCGTGATCCGCGAGGTACATCGGCGTGGCTACCGGCGTGAGATCGAGTTCATCGAGATCGATGATGATGAGAGTCTTGCTCCTGCAGCCCTGATCGAATCACCGCTGTACCGAGAAGGTCAACAACTCCAGCCGTGGCAGCAGGGCTTTCTGACCGAGTGTCTACGCCATCAGCGTCTGTACGGCACGGTGCGCCTGCTGTTGGCCGACGAAGTAGGCCTGGGTAAGACGCTGTCGCTGGCTACCGCCGCGTTGACGCTTTGCTTGTTGTCCGACAAGGACAATGGGCCGCGTCGTCCGGTCGTGATCTTTGCCCCTGCCACGCTGACCGAACAATGGCAGACCGAAATGCTGGACAAGCTGGGCATCCCGACCGCCCGTTGGGATACCGTTGGCAAAGTCTGGCTGGATGCTGACGAGCGAGTGCTGTCGCCTGCCGGGCGCGAGCAAATTGCCCATTGCCCGTTGCGCATCGGCATTGTCTCCACCGGTTTGATGATGCGCGACTCGCTGGAGAAGCAGCACCTGCTTGGTATGCGCTTCGGTGTCGTGATCTTGGACGAAGCGCACAAAGCCCGAACCCGCCAAGGCTTTGGCAAGGAAGCCGGAAAGCCGAACGAGCTACTGGCTTTTATTCGTGAGATAGCCGCGCGTGCCGATCACGTGCTGCTGGGCACGGCTACGCCGATCCAGACCAACCCTGCTGATCTATGGGATTTGCTGGGCATCCTGCACCAAGGCCCAGGCCGCTTCGTGCTCGGCCACGACCTAGCACCGTGGCACCGACCCGACGAAGTGCTTGACATTCTCGCGGGCCGCGTGGAGGTCGAATCGCTCACCCATGCGTGGGAACTGTTGCGTTCGCCGCTTCCGCGCATGGAATCAACCAGTGAGCCTCGCGCCCGTCGCTTTTTCTCAGCTATCCGGCAAGACTTGGGTTTGCAGAACGGCGAGTGGCAAACCAACCGTTCGCTGGCCGATCTGACTGAGGAAACGCGGGAGATTATGGAAGAGGAGCTAGAGCGCCGCATATCAGGTGCAACGCTTTTCCAGCGCGAAAATCCGCTGGTACGCCATGTCGTGCTTCGCAAACGCCAGCAGCTTGAAGACGCTGGGCTACTGGCTCGCGTCGGCGTGGACGTGCATCCGGAACGAGGGCAAATATCGGAGCAGCGCGCTTTCGATGCCTTGTTCGAGGGCAAAGCACTGCGCACGTCCGAAGACTTCAGGCAGGCGTACGGCGAAGCACGTGCGTTCGGCCGGGCACTGGCCAAGCGCGGTAAAGGCAGCGGTTTCATGAAGAACCTGATGGAGCAGCGCATCTGCTCCAGCGTCCACGCGGGCTTAGCGTCGGCCCGGCGCTTGCTGCAAGGCGATGCCGAGCACGAGGAAGACGAAGAACTAGAAGTTGATCTCACAGTCGAGACGGGTGAGGAACGCGAGGTTCTTCAACGCCTGATTACCCGACTCGAGCGGTTAGAAGCCGATCCAAAGATGGAGGCCGTCGTCCACTTCCTCGACAAGGAGAAATGGCTGGAATTGGGCGTCATCATCTTCAGTCAGTATTACGACACAGCGAAGTGGTTGGCGGACTTGCTGGCGTCGCGCTACCCGGAAGAAGCTGTCGGCCTTTATGCGGGTGCGGGCCGGAGCCGTCTGTACCAGCGTGGTGACAGCGTGAGTGTCGAGCGTGAAACCCTGAAGCGGATGGTCGCCGAGCACCAGATTCGCATCATGGTGGCTACCGATGCCGCCTGCGAAGGCTTGAACCTGCAAACGTTGGGAACGCTAATTAACGTCGATCTGCCGTGGAACCCAACGCGCCTCGAACAGCGGATTGGCCGCATCAAACGCTTCGGACAGCGGCGTGAAACCGTTGACATGCTGAACCTCGTGTTCGAGCAGACCGTGGACGAAAAGATTTACGAGCGCCTTTCCGAGCGCATGAAGAACCGCTACGACCTCTTCGGGTCGCTGCCAGACACCATCAAGGATGAGTGGATCGAGGACATCGAAACACTGGGTGAGCAGCTGGATGACTACATCAACGCGCAGAAAACCGCGACGGGCTTTGATCTACGCTACACCGGCACGATGATGCCACCGGACAAGGATTGGCGTGAGTTCACGGAGGTTCTATCAAGACGCGATCTGGCTACTCTGATGAGTACAGCTTGGGGTTAGCTTTTTAGGGATGTTAGTTTCTGATTTTTTCACTTTGATTAGGGAAATCATCATTCTATTAAATTTCAAACACATATTACCCAGTTGATGCCGGTGGTTGCTGGCTTCGCGTGTCGATGCTCCGCAATGAAGCATCTTCCTTGGGTATGGCTGTATGAAAGAAAGATCCGATTGTCTGTACTGTGTTTTGGTTGTCGCAGCCTCCATCATCGCTGCGGTTGCTCGGTGTGCTCTGTCTTCGGGCAGTGAAGACATCGAACCCTTTAATTGATACTACATTGGCATACGCACAAGGCCCGGCATCGTCCGGGCCTTGTGCGTTTGTGCCGTAAGAAGCGAGGAAAATACGATGCATCTGGTTGAAACAATGGCCTATGCGGGCGCTAAGCCGTGGCATGGTCTGGGCAATAAGCTTGAACAGCACCAGCCTATTGAGGTCTGGAAGCGTCAGGCAGGCATGGATTGGCAGATCGAGGACTCCGAGGTCCGTTTCATCACGGGTAGCAATGCCATCGGTGCCATCCACTCCTTCCCGGAGCAGAAGGTTCTTTATCGCTCCGATACCAGGGAGCCGCTGGCTGTCGTATCCAAGCGGTTCAAGGTTGTCCAGCCGGGAGAGATCCTGGAGTTCTACCGTGATCTGACGCAGCACAGTGGCTTTGAACTGGAGACGGCGGGGGTGCTCAAGGGTGGCAAGAAGTTCTGGGCCATGGCTCGTACGGGCCAGAGCACGTCGCTCAAGGGGCGTGACCGGGTGGATGGCTATCTTTTGCTTGCTACTGCCTGTGACGGCACGTTGGCCACCACGGCGCAGTTCACCTCGGTGCGGGTGGTGTGCAACAACACCCTGCAGATCGCTCTGGGAGACAGCAGCGGAGCCATCAAGGTCCCGCACCGCAGTCAGTTCGACCCGGATGCTGTGAAGCGCCAGTTGGGGATCACCGTCTCGACCTGGGACAACTTCGTGTCTCGCATGAAAGCCCTCTGTGACCGTCCAGTTGACCCCGATACGGTCGATGGTCTGTTGCGACGGGTGCTTACCTACCAAGGCCAGGGCACCACCGCTGAGGTCGTCAACGAGCAGGCGCTGGCCAGTGTCCGTGCCCTGTATGAGGGCGGCGGTCGAGGCGCGTTGTTGCCTTCCAGCCGTGCAACGGCCTGGGGCGTACTCAACAGCGTCACGGAGTACGTTGACCACCACCGACGAGCCCGTAGCGATGATCACCGCCGTGATGCGGCATGGTTCGGTGCTGGAGCTCAGCTCAAGCAGCGCGCGTGGGATGAAGTGATGAAGTTGGTGGCCTGATGGAAGCGCAGGCCTATCACATGACCACATTAGGGGCCGGATCCAATGAGGAGGAGAGCAGGATCCGGGTACGTGAGGACAGGACGATTGCGAGGGCGCTGCAGATCCTGCAGAAACGGGCATCGTTGCCAGGGGAGGTGCTGGGAGGAGCAACCCAGGGTGCATTGTTCTTCCGGCTACGTCTGGGAGGCGAAAACCGCGAGCATTTCGAGGTTGCCTTTCTCGACACGCAGTTCCAGCTCATCGCAGTTGAGCGGCTTTTCTCAGGAACGATTGATGCAGCCGAGGTTCATCCTCGGATCGTGGTTCAGAGGGCACTTGCCCACAATGCATCGGCGGTACTCATGGCTCACAACCATCCAAGCGGTAGCTTGCAGCCATCTGCATCAGATCGCGCAGTCACGGCGCGGCTGAAGGCTGCCTTGGACACCGTGGACGTGAGGCTGTTGGACCATTTCGTTGTCACCAGTCATGAGGTGGTCTCGATGGCCTCTCAAGGCATGGTCTGACAGAGCTGCAGCGATCAGTGCTGTCGCTTCGCCCATTCATCTTGACCACATCGATAGCTTGAAATGAAAGACCTGACCAAGGCCGCCCATCAAGGCGGCCTTTTCTATTCCGGAGATTGCCAATGAGCAAGCACACCGCGTTGCGTTTGGTTGATACGCGTTCACTGGATCGCCAGCAGTGGCTGGAGGTCCGCAATGGCGGCATCGGTAGTTCGGATGCTGCCACCGCCGTGGGGTTGAACCCCTACAAGAGCCAGCTGGAGCTGTGGCAGGAGAAGACGGGCCGCAAGCCAATGGAAGAGATCCCCCCTGGACAAGAGGATCCCCGCTACTGGGGAACCCTGCTCGAACCCATGGTGGCCACAGCCTACCAGGAGCGCACGGGGAACCGGGTACGCCGAGTCAACGCCGTTCTGCAGCATCCGACCTTCCCGCACATGCTGGCCAACCTCGATCGAGAGGTAATTGGTTCCCCGGGGGTCCAAATCCTTGAGTGCAAGACAGCAGGGGAGTTCGGCTCTCGGCTGTGGAAAGACGGGGTTCCCGAGTACGTGCAGCTGCAGGTACAGCATCAGTTGGCAGTGACGGGGAAGCAGGCAGCAGATGTGGCAGTGCTGCTGTGTGGCCAGGCGCTGAGGATCCACCGTATTGAGCGAGACGAAGAGATCATCAGCCGCCTGGTGGTATTGGAGGCCCGGTTCTGGGATCACGTTATCAACGACATCGAGCCACCAGCTGATGGTTCGGAGTCGGCGGCCAGAGCGCTTCGGAGCCTGTATCCGGGCAAAGACACGGTTGTCGACTTCAGCCAGGACGAGGTGCTGGTCGAGACGTTCTCTAACCTAGTGTCTCTCAACGAGGCAGTAGCAGAGCAAGAACAGCAGGCAGAGCTGCTGAAACAAACGCTGCAGCAAGCCATGGGCGATGCATCCGTTGCCAGGTTTGGCTCGTTGGGAGAGGTGATCTACCGCCGTAGCAAGGATGGCACGTCACTGGATACCAAGCGGCTCGCAGCCGAGCACCCGGAGATCGCCGCGGCCTACACGGTAGTCCGTCCGGGGTCACGGCGATTCCGAATCAACACCACGATCAAAGAGGTCACATCATGCTGAAGGGACTGGCCATAACGCCGCCCGTGATTGGGCGTATTTCAATCGGCCGGGTAGTAGAGCGCAATGGCAAGCGGCTGCCAGAAAAGGACGATCAGTTCACCCTCACTAGCCAGGTACAGAACCGTGAGGGCTGGGTGCTGCACCCGCTGGATGAGGAATTGCGGCAGGCATCGGACGGTAACAAGCTGAGGTCCATCCCGGTGCGCCTGCTCTTCGACGATCCAACCCTGAACCTCCGGGCTGACTACTCGCTTTTCAATCGCGAGAACGGAAGACCGCTGTGTGTAGGCAATGGAGACACCTGCCGGCGAGCTGGCCCTGAAGGCATGGAGACGTTGCCTTGTCCTGGTCCGGATGCGTGCCAGTTTGCCAGTGGGGGCTGCAAAGCCTATGCCCGCTTGAATGTGGTCATTGGGGACGGGGAAGGTGATGCGATGGGCAGCTTTGTCCTGCGTACCACCTCCTACAACACCATCCGGACACTCGCAGCGCGACTGCACTACCTCAGTGCGGTGTCAGGTGGTCGGCTGTCCTGCCTGTCCTTAGAGCTGAAGCTACGAGGTAAGTCCACCACGATGAGTTACCGATCAGCGATCTACTACGTCGATCTGTTGGTTCGGAGTGGTCTGACACTGGAGCAGGCTGTCGCAGAGGCGGTGGACCGACACGCCGCAAGAGCTGCGGCGGGGATCGACCAAGCTGCACTGGATGAGGCAGCGAGACAGGGCTTCGCTAACGGGGCCTTCGAGGACCTGGACGAAGACGTGCCAGCTGTGGTCGAGGAGTTCTATCCGACAGGGCATGGCGAGGTTGCACAGGCTCCAGCGAACGGAAGTCTCAAGGACAGACTGGAAGCGCAAGCGTCACGGTTAGCGTCGTAGGTGAGCAGTACCTGTTCGGACTTGTATCAGGTACGGGCAAGAGGCAGTTCAGGTCCTGCGCGGACAGATGATGGAACGGACCAATTTGTGTGCGCAGATGACGAGATATGCCAGGGAGCGAAAGCTCCCTGGCATGTAAGCGATTGATTTTTATTTGACTTTGTCGGTTGTGAGCGTGCATGGAAAAAACCTGGATTTTTTTTCCCTGTACCCGCAACAGCAGCATATCGACACTGATCACGTCGGAGGCCAATCCCCTTCGATAGGAAACCGGCCGGATTCCTTCCTGAAACGTCCAACACAACGAAGGAATCAACAAATGAAGCACATAACGTCCAGTCTGCGCCAGGGCGTAGACAAAAGCATGCCTTTGGCTGAGGAGAACAACACTGGCTGGAAAGCAGGGTGGCCGGATAGCCCGACGCTCCGCTTGAAGGAGCTGATCACGCTGCTCCGCGTCAGCAGGAGCAAGGCATACGAGCTGATGAAGTCCGATCCGGACTTCCCGAAGGGCATTCCGCTCTATGACAGTGAACTGTCTCCGAAGTTCTACTGGACGCATGAAGCCATGGCATGGGCTGAAGGCCGTGCAGTGAAGTTCCGTCGTGCGAAGGAGGAGAAGTGATGATGGCTAATTTTGCAGTCCACTCTTCGCCGCTTGACGCGCTCACGCACGCTCTTGGTGAACAGTTGTCCAAGGGGAAGAACAAGCTTGAGCAGGATTTCAGGGAGGCCTATCCGATCCTTGAAGAGCACATCGCAAGGAAGATGCGCAAGAAGGTCTTGGTAGATCAGTTCAATGCTGCGTACAAGCATGAGCTGAACCTGATTCAATTCCGCAAGCTGCTCAAGGAGGAGCGTGCTCGTCGCCATGCGGATGGCGATGCTACCCGGTGCCAGAGCTGTGGCCAGCTGTTGGTCGAGGCCGAAGAAAACACCGCTGCTGAGACGACTGAGGAGGATGCATGATGACTACCAATCGGCAGCGTTATGCCCCCAAATATCCTCTGGAAACCTTTCATCATGTTGCTCGTGAGGCTGGCCTTGAGCTCCTCCGCAACGTGCAAGTTCCGGATGCCATGGTTGGCATGGGTCTTGTCAATGCCATTTCGATGGCGTGCCAGGGGCTGATTGATGTCAAGTTGCCGACCGGACAGATCAGGCCCGTAACGCAGAACTTGATGCTTGTGGCTGAGTCTGGTGAGCGCAAGTCGACGGTGTTCGAGCTGCTGCAGGCACCTTTCCGCGATGCAGATACGAAGGCGATGACTGCGTTCAAGCAGCAGTCAGAGTCTTATGAGATCGAGCTTGGACTCTGGATGGCCAAGATGAAGGGCCTGAAGAGCGCGATCAGTAAAACGGTTGCCGGTGGTAAGTCTGTGGAAGCACTGGAGGCACAGCTGAAGGAGTATGCAGAAAAGAAGCCTCTGCAGCCTCGCCTTCGTTGCTTCATCAGGCAAGACATAACAGCCAAGGCCATCATGGAAGCTGTGCAGGGTGATGGCGAATCCATCGCTATCACTACTGATGAAGGTCACATGTTGTTCAAGAGCGAGGCAATGGCGAATGTGGGACTGCTCAATCGTCTCTGGGATTCACCGGGAATGATGCCATTGGATCGCGCGGAGAACGAGCATCTGATTGTGATGAATCCGCGAGTGTCGGTGAGCATCATGACCCAGTACGAACCGTTCAAGCAGTTCCTCAATAGGCGGGGCTCTGTCGCAAAGGGGAGTGGCCACTGGGCACGCTACCTGGTTGCGTGGCCTCGCTCCATGATGGGTTATCGGCGGATCGAAGACGTGGAGCCGGTTTGGGAGCATTTGCCGGCATTCCATGAGCGGATCGCGCAGTTGTTGTCCAAGTACAAGGAGCTGTCTGCAGCGGAGGCCATTGCTCGTGAAGTGGTGTGCTTCTCGATCGATGCCAGGGCGCGCTGGGTAGCATTGGCATCAGAAACTGAGTCCTTGTTGCGCGACGGGGAGTACTTGAGTGATATCAATGACTTCGCGGCAAAGATCATGGAGATCGTGGCTCGACTCGCTGCATCGATGCAGTACTTCAGTGGAGAGGGCGGTGACATCACCCTCGATACGATCAATCGTGCCTTCGAAATCGTTCGGTGGCATGTTGAGGAGTACAAGCATCTGTTCTCGCCCGCGTTTGCGCTGGCTCAAGATCAGATTGATGCCCAAGCATTGGAGAGCTATCTCTCCACGAGGTGGTGGCAGGGGCGTTATTCCGATACACATGCACCTAAGAATCAGGTTTTGCGTTGTGGGCCTGTACGTGACCGAGCAAGGCTGAATGCAGCTATCTCGATTCTTGAAGTCCAGGGAGCCATTCAGGTCTGCCGTGTCTACCGGGATAATAGGACCTATTTGCGCTTGATGAACCACTACTTTGACCGGAGGACTTTGTAAGCAAGCTTGAGACCAAGGGGCCCCGGCAATAGGCCGGGGCTTTTCTGCTGTGGTTAGCTGTTTCTATCTTGATTCTGCGACTTTGTCGCAGAATCGCCGGGTGGAGCACTGAGGTCTGCCGGATTATCTGGCGCTGAAGCTGCCTTCCCGTCTTTACGGCATTGAGCATACTGGGACTTCTCGGCGTCTTCCATCTCCTTGACGAAGCGTTGGCCGAGGTGGCGTTCTGCGGGTCTGACAATGCCTTGCTCTCGCAAGCTGCGGTGGTCTACGCGGGTCGAATACCCATTCTCAGCAAGGAACTGATTCTGGATGTCCGCTACCAGCTTTCGCTGTGCAGTCACCTGCTGCTTCAACTCCATTGGGCTTTTCCCCCCACTGTCCTTACGGCATCCACCTGCGGAAGGATTCTTAGAGTTGTAGCGGGCGAAGGTCTGTTCAGGTGCACGGTCGATTGCATCAGGCAGCCTGTCTGAGCACATCAGATGGATGTGCGGGTTCGGATCTCCGCCTAGTTTTCCTTCAGGTGCATGGAGCGCGTACTGGTACGGCTTGATCCCTGCTAGGTTCTTAGCGAGCAGTTCGGCAAGTTCGGTCTGTTGTACGGTGCTGAGCTCACTTGGTAGTGCTATTTCATGCTCACGATAGACTGCCCCGTTGGAGCGTTCATGCTTGTCAGCAACACTCCAGAACCGTTTCGGATCGTTGCCAGCCCATTCGGGCATGTTTCCGTGTCCTGTATGGACAAGGTCTTTTTTGTCGCTATGTGAGCCCTGTCTCTCGATGTAGTTGGCGTGCCTGCGAGCACTTCCTTTCTTGCCGCTTTTGATACTGTAGTGGAAGCTTGCCATTGCTGTATCACCCTTTCTCTTTGGATAATAAGAAAGCCGACAAGAGTGATTCTTGTCGGCTACAGGTAGATACTCGTGATCGAAGGTTGCTGGGCTTGGATAGAAAGGGTAAGTGCGCGTACCACACTCCCCCTGTAATCTATCTTCAGTTCTTATTGCTTGAGATTCCCTTCGATTCCTTTCGTTCTTCGTGTTTTTGCTTCGATGGACGTGAGTGAGTGTCTACATATGTATAAGGGTGATGCAAGTTAAAAATTACATAGCGTGTGAAGTGGCTTGATCTTCAATGTACTGAATCAAGTCTTCGCAAAACATGTTGATCTTTGTCTCGTATTCGTTGCCTGCTACGAGATCGAAGTGAGAATGAGCTATGGTCATGTGTTTCAGGTAGGCGAGCTGAAATTTCATGAATGCTTCCATTCGGTTGTTGCGTCCGAATAGTAATGAGAAGACGATGCAGTATCGATGATAGAGAGTAATCATTGCGCCTTGCGGAATGTAATCCTCTTCATACAGCTCTCCGATGTCTCTTGATGGATCCAGGTGGCTCAGTAGACGAGATACCGTTTTTTCACTAGAGATCTGCCCTTTCCAGTAGGGCGTGTACTTCGTTTTTATCTTCTTTTGTATCTTTATGGCTGATATGGCTGCGATGCAGTCTGCCATTGAGATATTGACGGCCTCGGGATCTGTTCTGTGCCACTCGTGGAAGACATAGGCATGCAGAACCTTCTGCGTTTCGTCAGCTATGTTTGGGATTTCGCTGGATCTAAATTCTTCACCAGTGGCTTGGTGAACCAGACGTGCCAGCTCCTTTGCATGGGTTTTCAGGAAAGAGTGAATAGCTGCGAGTGATGTGACAGGTCGCAATAGGTCATCGCTCTCTGACGGTGAGGAGAGGGCGTGAGCGAAGAGTGGCTCTATCTTGTATTTACTTAACGCTTCGTTTTCTGATTCGATAATTCGTTGATACTCGCCAACGAAGTGCAAGAATGGAAGGTTTATCAAATAGATGTATAGTCTTTCGTGGATGGGGGCGGCTTCTTTGCTGGTCAGGAGTGATGATGGTTGATAGCTTTCTATTTGATGTGCGCCAAACATAAAAGCGCTTGCTATGGCTTCATCATCGCCGGCGAAAGCTATGTAGATGGGATCAATAAGTTCCTTTATTTGTCTGGCGTAGTATTCAAGGAGTTTCGAAGGCGTGAGCCTGTTGGTGTGTATGTGCTTAAGTATCTCCTCGTCGATCTCACGCTCAAGTGTGGACATGAGATAGGAGGCTGCTTTGATGGTTTTTTCGTTTCTTGGGGTGTTGCGTTCCGTCCAGTGCTCGAAGGTGGCTTGGGATGGCCCTGGGAGGGAGATTCTTTCGAAAAGTTGTCCCTTAAATGATCTGTTGCTGCGATAGAGTAGCTTGATTGTTTTGATGGTGGTGATTGGTAGTTTTGAATTTATCGATGGTATTTCTATATTAAAGTTTGATTTGATGAAATTGATCGCCCCCTCTAAATTCTCTTTAGTTATTTCCTCTCTGCATATGGCTGGATTGGATTTTTGGCTGCCTTTTGGCTCATGTGGGGGCGTGCGGTTGAGCTCTTCTAAAAGTTCGTTGATGCTTCCAGTTGCTGATTGATCTGTTAATTGATCTTTTTCGAAGTTAAAGCGCGGCTTATACTTCCCTGGTTCGATGTTGCTGTCTTCCATTTTCAACCACCATCCTTTTGGTTGTGTCTAGTGTTTGATGATCGCTATGTCGCCGATCCTTGTGGCGCACCTGAATAAGGCTGCGCCACTTCGTTTTATAGCAGGGAGACAACGAACGCAATGAGGGGCGCCATTGGGCTTTGATGGACGCGTTGGAGTGCTCGCCAGGTCTGCCTCCACCAACCCGCCAGCCCACGCTGCCTACTCCCACAGTGCCTCTGCCGAACTTCGCGTTGATCTGGTCCAGTACGGTCATGGCCCGCTCTGTCTCCTTGTCTTGCCCGTTCTTTGGTACAAAGACATTACATGGGGGGGGGGCAGCGAGCATGATCCGAACAATCTCAATTCATCGCCATAAGAGTTTTCATCCAGCTAACGCGCATTCGGTTCATATCCCGAATAAGGCCGCGACTTACGTCTACGGCCTCAATGGAGCAGGGAAGTCTTCCATCGGTGAAGTAGTCGACGGGCTGGCGCGCAACGATCCCGCGTTTGCGCACTGCAGGATCGAGACAACCGACAACGCGCGCTATCGATACTTGATCTACAACCACCACTACGTTGAACGCCTGATCGGCCAACCCATCCAGGGCATCTTCACCGTCGGTGAAATCGACACTGCCCGCCAGCAACGCATCCAGGACATCGAGAACCGCAACGGCGAGTTGGACGGTCTGATCGCCCTTGGCGCAGCAAGTGTCAGGACAGCCGAAAGCAACATTGCCAAGGAGCTGGTGCGGGCCAAGGACGAGATCTGGAAGGCGGGTTCTACCCCGAAATCACGGACTGTTTGGAAAGTGCTGAAAACTTCTGATCCTGCTTGACCCGTCGCCGTCGCATCCTGGGGTTGTGGCGGCGCTCGATGTATTCGAACACATCGGACCGGGCGGCATCGAGTGTGGGATACGTTGTGCGATAGATCCGCTCGCGCTTGAGCAATCCGAAAAAGCCCTCGCAGGCTGCATTGTCGCCACAATGCCCCACCGCACTCATCGAGCAAAGCAGGCCATTGGCGGCCAGGTAATCCTGGTAATCACCGCTACGAAATTGGCTGCCGCGGTCGGAGTGCAGGATCAGCGGATGCTGCTCCTGACGCTGCCAAACCGCCATCTGCACCGCTCTGATCACCATCTGCCTGTCCTGCCGATGATGCATCGACCAGCCCACAATGCGCTGATCAAACAGATCCAGCACGTCGCATAGATACAGCTTGGCCTGCTGGGTCTTGATCTCGGTGATGTCGGTCACCCACTTGGTTTCCGGCTCCAAGGCGCTGAAATCACGCTCCAGCAGGTTGCGCACGCCCGGCGGCGTCAGTGTCGGTTGAGCGCGCTGCCGCCATCAATCGGGCAACCCGATTTCGACTGGCTAACAACCCTTCCTCGACCAGATCCTCCTGCATGCGGCCGGCCCCCAGCGTGCCCCGGCTGTCCTGATGCAGCGCATGGATACGGCTCAGCAAGCGCTCGTTGTCGCGCTGGCGGGCACTGGGCAGTCGCTTGCTCCAGTCGTAGTAGCCACTGGTCGATACCCGCAGGCAGCGGCACATCAGGCGAATCGGAAACTCATCGCGGCAACGTTCGATCACCTGATACCTCAGGATGATGCCTTGGCAAAGAACGTCGCCGCTTCTCGCAAAAAATCCCGCTCCTTGGTGATCCGGGCCAACTCGCGCTTGAGCCGGGCAACTTCCTCGTCACGCGGGCTACCGGTGCCAACAAAGGCGGCTTTTCCCACCGCCTGTGCCTCCCGCTTCCAGCGAGTCAGCAGGCTGTCACGGATGCCCAGCTCACGGGCTACCTGGGCGCAGCTGACACCTGGCCGACTGGCTTGCTCCACCGCACCACGCTTGAACTCGGCACTGAACTTACGACGCTTTGACATGAACACTCCTCATGGCCTGAATCGGCCTTCTTGTAAGTGTCCGTGAAAACGGGGTAGAACCCCCTCCGAGGTCGCATGTGTCTGTCCTGGGCACAGTGGTTGCGTACGGGGATACAAGCCGGCAGGTTAGGAGAAGCCGGCGACCATGTAGGTCTGCTCAATCCGGACACAGATTCATGGCTGCATGTGTTAATGCCGGCGGAGGCCGGGACAATGCGCTGCAGGCGGGACTCTCACGTAATGCTTCCCCTGCAGGTGGTGTGCTGTTGTGCGGAGCGTGGTGCTATTCAGCGCTAATCACACATGAAACAAGGAGCCCAGGATGCGTTCGCCATTACGCAAGCAGGATTTCCCCGTGGAAAAAGTGCGTCAGTACCTTTAGCCCGGCCCCATCGTGCTGGTGACGTCGCAATGGCAGCAGCAGCGGAACATCATGACGCTGGGCTGGCACACCGTGCTGGAGTTCTCACCGTCGCTGGTCGGTCTGATGATCTCCCGCGCCACCCACAGTTTCGATCTGATCCGCCGTAGTGGGGAGTGTGTGATCAACCTGCCGACGGTCGCGTTGGCGGATACGGTGGTGCGCATCGGCAACTGCAGTGGCGTGTCGGTGGACAAGTACGCGCTGTTCGATCTTGCGCCGGTGCGGGCATCCCGGGTGCGTGCGCCGCTGCTGGGGCGGTGTCATGCCAACCTCGAATGCCGTCTGCACGAAGATGCGCTGGTGGAGCGCTACAACTTCTTCGTCTTCGAGGTGGTGAAGGCGCATGTGGCAGTGTCGCCCAGGCATCCGCGTACGCTGCATTACACCGGCGATGGAGTGTTCATGACGGCAGGCAGGATGATCAGCCGCCGTTCGTTGTTCCGGCCGGACATGCTGGGGTGAGTATGGTGCGGGCCGTTCGGGCGGCTCGCCTGGGCGTTGGGCTCTGTCCGCGCGCGCCGACACCGGGCAGGGATTTGACCCGCCCGCCTCGGCGGCGCAAAGTGTACCCATGCCTCGCTGACTAGGAGTTGCAGCCATGACCGCTGTCAGTTCCCTCCACGCCCAAGGTGACAAGCTGCCGCCCTCCCGACTTTGGCGCGTGTTCTGGCTGCAGGGGGTGATCCCCAGCAACCTGTTATGGGCCGCCGCCCTCTGGGCGTTGGCGCAGGGGCGCACCCCGTTGTTGCTGGCGTTGTTCGCGGCGCTGCTGCTGTATACGGGCTGGATCATCCCGGCGGTATGGCGGGCGGCGCCGAGCGCGCAAAATCCCAATTACGGTGTTGCCGCGCGCGGCCTGACCGTGGCCTGGGGCTTGAATACGGTGCTGGTGGTGTTCTTCCTGATGCTGCAGCTGCTGGCTCAGTAGAACTGCACCGGTGTGCCATCGCGATCGAAGGCGGCAAAACGGCTGATCTGGCCGTCGTTGACCGCGTTGACCATCAGGCGCAGTGGTTGCGTTGCTTCATCGCTGGACGGGGCAATGCCGCCACGGCCATCCAGTGAGGCAACAAACACCAGGTCCCAGACCAGCCCGGTCTGGGCGGATTCGGCGGCCAGGGTCTGGAAGGACGCGATTTCCTGCGGGGCCTTGTCCACACACAGCACCGGGCTCAACGTGCCACCTTCGCCGTTGCTGTGGCGGGCATGCTGATCGGCGGTGGGTGATTCGGGCAGGTCGGCTTTGACGAACACAAACAACAGGCGTTGGGGCTCGGTTTGCTGTCCTGCTGCCTGCAGCAGGCCATTGAAATCGTTCAGCATCATGATCGGGGTCACTGGACAGGGCGTTGGTAAAGGGTATGCTGCCATAGCTTCGCAAGGCATGGCGGTGCCCTTGATTGATTTAAGTCATGCCATCGCTTCAAAGCCCCACGTAGGCTGACGGTCAGTCACTACAGGCGAGGGAACCCCGGCATGCCGGGCGAGCGTGGATACGTGCAGTCAGGAGGTAAAACAGCCATGAGCCAACTCACCGATGGCTTCGGGCGCAGCTTTCCATACCTGCGTCTGTCGCTGACCGAAGCCTGCAACTTCCGTTGCAGCTATTGCCTGCCCGACGGCTACCAGGCCGACGGCCGGCCGCGCTTTCTTGCGGTGGATGAAATCGCAAGGCTGGTACGGGCGTTTGCCACGCTGGGCATGCACAAGATCCGCCTGACCGGTGGCGAGCCGAGCCTGCGCAAGGACCTGGACCAGATCATCGCCACCGTGGCGCAGGTGCCGGGCGTGCGCAAGGTTGCCATCACCACCAACGGCTGCCTGCTGCCCAGGCGCCTGCCAGGCTGGCATCGTGCGGGCCTGACTGCGCTCAACGTGAGTATGGACAGCCTGCGTCGCGAGCGTTTCCATGCCATCACCGGACATGACCGCCTGCCCGAGGTGATGGAAGGCATCGCCCTGGCCCAGGCGTTGGGCCTGCAATCGGTCAAGCTCAATGCCGTGCTGCTGCGCGGCCTCAATGACGACGAACTGCCGCAATGGATGGCCTTCCTGCGCGACCGGCCAGTGAGCGTGCGTTTCATCGAACTGATGCGCACCGGTGACAACCGCGATTACTTTGAACGTCACCATCTGTGCGCCGATGTGATCGTCGGGCAGTTGCTGGCTGCTGGCTGGAGCGAGCGCAGACGCGCTGCCGATGCGGGCCCCGCACGTGAGTTCAGTCATCCCGACCATCGCGGCAGCATCGGCATCATCGCTCCTTACTCAAAGGATTTCTGCAAAGGTTGCAACCGCCTGCGGGTTACCGCGCGCGGCGATCTGCGGTTGTGCCTGTTCGGTGACTTCGGCATCGCACTGCGGCCGCTGCTGCAGTCAGATGAGGACCAGGGCGCGCTGCTGGCGCGCATCACCACCCAGCTTGGGCTGAAGGCAGCCGGGCATGGACTGCATTTCGGCCAGACCGGGTTGACCCCGCATCTGGCCTCGATTGGAGGATGAGACAAGCAATGAGTGGGCAGATGAGTGCGGCATTCCATATGGCCGATGTACGTGACAAGCGCATTACCCGTCGCCGCGCGGTGGCGGTGGGTGAGCTTGTCGCCGGGCCTGTTGCCTATCCCCTGATCGTCGAGCGACGTCTGCCCAAGGGGGACGCACTGGTGATGGCCGAGATTGCTGGCCTGCAGGGGGCCAAAATGGCCTCGGCGTTGATGCCGCTGTGCCATCCGCTGCCACTGGAACTGGTGAGGGTTTACTGCGCGCCGGCGCCGGAGCGGCTTGCCATCCGGGTGTGGTGCGAATGCGCCAGTGAAGCGCGTACCGGGGTGGAGATGGAAGCGCTGGCAGGGGTCAACGCGGCCCTGCTGACCTTGTATGACCTCAGCAAGCCGGTCGAGCCCGCATTGGAGATCGGCGGTGTCCGGCTGCTGTTCAAGGAAGGCGGCAAGAGCGGCGTGTGGTTGCACCCACAGGGTATGGATGCGGAGGAGCGTGAGCGCTTCCGCCCGCGTCCGCCAAGACAGCTGCAAGGTGCGAGCTGTGTGGTGATCACGCTCAGCGATCGTGCCAGCCGGGGCGACTATGTGGATGAATCCGGGCCAGTGCTGGCCGAGGGGCTGCGTGCACTGGGCGGCGAAGTGGTCAGCACGGAAGTACTGGCCGATGGCATCGAGCCGCTGGCCGGGCGTCTGCACGCGTTCGCCGCCAGCGGCATCCGCATCTGCCTGTGCACTGGCGGCACGGGCCTGGGACCGCGCGATCTCACTCCAGAGGCGTTGCAGTCGCTGGGTGGGCGCAGCGTGCCCGGGCTGGCGCAGATGCTCCGTGGCCTTAGCGCGCAGCACACGCCGTTGGCATGGCTGAGCCGTGCCGAGGTGGTGCAACTGGGGGGCATGCTGGTCATCGCCCTGCCGGGTAGCCCGCGTGCCGCGGCACAGTGCATGAGCATTCTCACGCCGGTGCTGGGCCATGCATTGGCGATGATCGACGGGGCCAGCCACGCATGATCACTTACGCGCAGGCCCTGCAGATCCTGTTGGCCGAGGCGCCGGCGCCAAAGACCGAGCAGGTGGTGGTTGCCGAGGCAGCAGACCGGGTGCTGGCTGCGCCAGTGGTAAGTGCCCAGCACCTGCCACCGTTCGACAATGCTGCGATGGACGGCTTCGCCCTGTGCGCGGACGGCCAGCCCTTGCCTGCCGGTGCCGTATTGCAGGTTGCCGGCTGGCAGGCCGCAGGCGATGCCGCAGCACAGGGGGAGGCAGCACAGGCCTGGGAAATCATGACGGGTGCGCGCATGCCGGCCGGCCTGGACAGCGTGGTGCCGGTCGAGCAGGTGGAGGTGCTGGATGCCGTGGAGGGTCGTCCTGCGCGCGTGCGTCTGCAGGCGATGGTCACGCCCGGGCAACACGTGCGGCTGCGCGGCCAGGACGTGGAGTTGGGCGAAACCGTGCTTGCCGCTGGCACGTCGCTGGATGTGAACGCCATGACCTTGCTGCATGCCCTCGGGACAGCCCGGGTGCAGGTGCAGCAGCGGCCGCAGGTGGCGGTCATCAGCACCGGCAAGGAGCTGATCAGTGATGCGGCCCAGCCGTTGCAGTCCGGGCAGATACGCGACAGCAACCGCCCCTTCCTGGTCAGCCGCCTGCACACCGCGGGTGCTGATGTGGTCTGGAACGGTGTCGTTGGCGATGACGTGGCTGCTTTTGATGCTGCGCTGGACGCGGCCTTGGCCGCCGGCGCGCGCGTGGTGCTGAGTACGGGGGCGGTGTCGCAGGGCCGCTATGACTTCATCCCTGATGCCCTGCGTGCCCGTGGTGCCACCGTGCTGTTCCACAAGGTCGCCATCCGCCCGGGCAAGCCGCTGCTGTTCGCCCGCCTGGCCGATGGTTGCCTGTACTTCGGCCTGCCGGGCAATCCGATATCCGCGGCAGTGGGGTTGCGCTTCTTCGTGGAGCCGGTGTTGCGCCGCATGCTGGGTTTGGAAGAAGAGGCGCAGTTGCAGTTGCCGTTGCAGGGCGATGTGCGCAAGCCACCGGGGCTGCGCATGCACGCACGGGCACGGGTGGAACTGGATGCGGGGGGGCGGCTGAGCGTGCGGGTGTTGTCCGGGCAGGAATCGTTCCGGCTCAAGACCATGCTGCAGGCCAACGCCTGGGCGATTCTGGAAGGTGAGGATGCGTTGGCCCCGGCCGGCACATTGGCTCGCGTGCAGGGTTGGGGGCATCGCGAGCCGCTGCAACTGGCCCGGCAGGAGGAAGCATGAGAGAGGTCGTTGTGCAGTTGTTTGGTGTGTTTTCCGAGCTGGATCATCGTCGCGAGCTAAGCGTGCGGGTGAACGGTGAACACATCGTGGACCTGCGCCGGGCATTGCGCGAGTTGCTGCTGGAACGGTTCCCCCGGTTCCGTGCCGGGCTGGTGGACTATTCGGTGTTTGCCGATGAAAAGCGCGTGCTGCGCGACAGCGAGCCGCTGCCTGCGGACGGTCGTGTGGCCATCCTGCCACCGGTGAGCGGAGGTTGAAATGAGCGCGAAAAATCTATGGAAAGTGGTCGAGCGCAGCGCCGCCGCGATTGATCCGGGCGAGGGCATCGCTTTTGTGTCCGACCCCGGCTTTGGCGGCATCGATGTATTCATCGGCAAGGTGCGCGACCTGAACCAAGGGCGCGCGGTGCAGGGCATCACCTATGACATGTTCGAGCCGCTGGTACTCAACGAGTTCCAGCGCCTGGTGGCCGAGGTGGAGTCCGAGTTCGGCCCGCGCATCAAGCTGTACGTGGCCCACGCCAGGGGCCGCCTGGCGGTGGGTGAGGTGGCGGTGGTTGTTGCCGCCGGCAGTCCCCACCGTGACGAGGCTTTCCGTGCCTGCCGGCAGCTGATCGAGGCAGTCAAACACCGCTCGCCGATCTGGAAGCAGGAGCATTACCAGGATGGCGACAGCGAGTGGAGCGAAGGCTGCAGCCTGTGCCAACCCAGCGCCGAGCACGCCGACGACGGACATGTCCACGATCACGCCCACTGACCTGCCGGCCATGGCCGGCATCGTGCTGGCCGGTGGCCTGTCCAGCCGCATGGGCCAGGACAAGGCCTTGCTGCGTTGGCAGGGCAGGTCCCTGCTGGCGCACATGTGCGCGCTGCTGCAGGCCGCGGGTGCGCAGACGCTACGGGTCAGCGGCAGCTACCCGGTGCTGCCGGGGGTCGAGTCGGTCCCCGACCTGGTGCCGCGCTGCGGTCCGTTGGGGGGGCTCTACAGCGTGGTGAAGACGCTGCCGGATGGCCCTGTCTGGGTGGTGGCGGTGGACATGCCGCTGCTCGACCGGCAACTTCTTTGGCGGTTGCGTGACGCAGGTGACGCTCGCTGCGTGCATTTCCGCGGGCAACCGCTGCCAATGCGGTTGAACATTGACCGCAGCTGTCGCACCCTGTTGCAGTCGATGGTGATGGACGTGAACGGGCCGCGCTCGTTGTACCGCCTGCAGCGACAGCTGGGCAGCATCGAGCTGCGCCTGCCCGACGATGGCGATGCCCGTCTGCTGAACTGCAATACCCCCATCCAATGGGAGGCTCTGCCTCATGAAAGTGCAGATCCAGTCGCAGTCCGTACGACTGCGCATTGACGAAAACGAGCTGGCCGAGTTGTTGGCGGGGCAGTGGGTGACCAGCCGGACCGACCTGGGGGCACTGGGCGGCTTTTCCTGCGCGCTGCAGCTGCATGCAGGCGAACAGGCGCGGCTGGATGGCAGCGTCACGGCGCTGCGGTTCGCGCTGCCTCAGGAGGATGTGCTAGCGTTGCAGCAGCGCCTGCCGTGCCGTGATGGACTCTCTTACGAACTCCCCCTGCAACCGCAACCGCTGCATCTTCAGTTTGATGTCGATGTACGTGACAGCGTGCGCCAGCGTGGCGTGCAGCGCCGTGCAAGCGACGTCAGCGTCGCCGCAGATTGATATTTGTCAGGTAGGCGCCGTTATGGCGCCTTTGGTTGATCAAGATCAATACCGGCCCCAGGGCCGCCGGGCTTAATGACGCCGTGGCGACTGGGCAGGCAACAGCACAGCAGAACCAGCGCCGTATCAAACAGCCTTGGAGCGTTGCATGAGTGTCAGTCGCGATGCCGTAAAAAACAGCAGGCCCGGTCCCGGCGGTGTCATCACCGATTGGCGGCCGGAAGATCCGGTTTACTGGGAGCAGACCGGTAAACGCGTTGCCACCCGCAACCTGGTCATATCCATCCCCGCGCTGCTGCTGGCGTTCTCGGTGTGGGTGCTGTTTTCGGCGGTGACCATCAGCCTGCCGAAAATCGGGTTTGCCTTCAGTACCGATCAGTTGTTCTGGCTGGTGGCCTTGCCCAGTCTTTCCGGCGCGACGCTGCGCATCTTCTACTCCTTCGTGATCCCGATCTTCGGTGGCCGCCGTTGGACGGCCTTGTCCACCGCCTCGCTGTTGCTGCCCACCTTGTGGCTGGGCTTCGCGGTGCAGAACCCGGCCACGCCGTACTGGGTGTTCGTGTTGATCGCGATCCTGTGCGGCTTTGGTGGCGCCAACTTCTCCTCCTCGATGTCCAACATCTCGTTCTTCTATCCCAAGCAACGTCAGGGCATGGCGCTGGGCTTGAACGCGGGTCTGGGCAATGTCGGCGTATCGGTGTCGCAGGCGGTAGTGCCGCTGGTGATCACGGTGGGCGTATTTGGCGCGCTGGGCGGTGCACCGCAAGCGGTGGTTGATGGCGGCGCGCCATTGTTCGTGCAGAACGCCGGCTTCATCTGGGTGCCCTTCATCGCCTTGTTCGCGATTGCGGCCTGGTTCGGCATGAACGACCTGACCAGCGCCCGCTCTTCGTTCTCCGAGCAGGCGGTGATCTTCCGCCGCAAGCACAACTGGCTGATGTGCTGGTTGTACATCGGCACCTTTGGTTCCTACATCGGCTTTTCTGCCGGTTTCCCGATGCTGGTCAAGAGCCAGTTCCCGGATGTGAACCCGCTGGCCTATGCCTTCATCGGTCCGCTGCTGGGCGCGTTGATGCGCTCGGTGGGCGGCAGCCTGGCCGACCGCTGGGGCGGTGCGCGGCTGACGTTCTGGGTGTTCGCACTGATGATCGCGGCGGTGTTCGGCGTGCTGCACTTCCTGCCAAGCAATGGCCAGGGCGGCAACTTCTACGGTTTCCTGCTCTCGTTCATGGCCTTGTTCGTGCTCAGCGGCATCGGCAACGGCACCACGTTCCGGATGATCCCGGTGATCTTCCGCACCCTGCATGAGCGCCTGTCGGCCAATGAAGGCGCCGAAGGCAAGAAGGCCGCTGCCCACCAGGCCAGCATTGAATCGGCCGCCGTGGTCGGCTTCTCCGGCGCCATCGGTGCCTACGGCGGCTTTTTCATTCCCAAGAGCTACGGCTCATCGATCACCTTGACCGGCAGCCCGGATATGGCGCTGTACGGCTTCATTGCGTTCTACATCACCTGCCTGGTCGTCACCTGGTGGTGGTACTACCGGCGCGGGGCCGAAACCCCCTGCTGAGAAAGCAATGCACCGCAGCCAGATGACACACACAGCCACGATGCAGCAGTTTGCGAACGGAGATTCACCATGAGCTATTTCCTTGATCGCTTGCAGTTCTTCAAGCGTGATCCACAACCCTTCGCCGATGGCCATGGGTTCAGCAAGAGCGAAGGGCGGGACTGGGAAAACAGTTATCGCGCCCGTTGGCAGTACGACAAGATCGTGCGCTCCACCCACGGCGTGAACTGCACCGGCTCGTGCAGCTGGAAGATCTACGTCAAGAATGGCCTGGTCACCTGGGAAACCCAGCAGACCGACTACCCGCGCACCCGCCCGGACCTGCCCAATCACGAACCGCGCGGCTGCCCGCGTGGTGCCAGCTATTCCTGGTACCTGTACAGCGCCAACCGGCTGAAATATCCGCTGATCCGCGGCACCTTGCTGCGCATGTGGCGGCAGGCCCGCAAGACCATGTCACCGGTCGAAGCCTGGGGCAGCATCGTGCAGGACCCGGCCAAGTCGCGCGAGTACAAGCGTCGGCGTGGCATGGGCGGATTCGTTCGATTGAACTGGGACGAGGCTAACGAAATCATCGCTGCCTCCAACCTTTACACCACCAAGGAGTTCGGCCCGGACCGCATCGTCGGTTTCTCGCCGATTCCGGCGATGTCGATGGTGTCCTACGCGGCCGGTGCGCGCTACCTGTCGCTGCTCGGTGGTGCCTGTCTTTCCTTCTACGATTGGTACTGCGATCTGCCGCCGGCCTCGCCGCAGGTGTGGGGCGAGCAGACCGACGTGCCCGAATCGGCTGATTGGTACAACAGCCGCTACATCATCGCCTGGGGCTCGAACGTGCCGCAGACGCGCACGCCCGACGCGCACTTCTTCACCGAGGCGCGCTACAACGGCACCAAGACGGTGTCGATCTGCCCCGACTATTCCGAGCTGGCCAAGCTCACCGACCATTGGCTGCACCCCAAGCAGGGCACCGACGCCGCGCTGGCGTTCGCCTTCGGCCACGTGATCCTGCGCGAGTTCCACGTCGATACGCCCTCGCAGTACTTCCAGGACTACTGCCGCAAGTACTCGGACATGCCGATGCTGGTGCGTGTGGAGCGACGCGCCGACGGCCGCCTGGTGCCGGGCCACTTCCTGCGCGCAAGTGAGCTGGGCGGGCTGGGCGAGAGCAACAACCCCGAATGGAAGACGCTGGCGTTCGACGAGAACAGCGGCGATGTCACCGTGCCGAACGGCTCGGTCGGCTTCCGCTGGGGTGAAAAGGGCAAGTGGAACATCGAGGAAAAAGCCAGTGATGGCCATGAAACCCGCCTGCGGCTGAGCCTTGCCGATATCCACGACGGTATCGAAGCAGTGAGCTTCCCGTATTTCGGTGGCATTGAGAGCGACGGCTGGACCGCTGCGCCGGCCGAAGAAGTGCTTGATCGCAACATCCCGCTGCGCCGCCTGCCGCTGGCCGATGGTGGCGAAGCACTGGTGGCGACGGTGTACGACCTGCTGCTCGCGCAGTACGGCGTGGATCGCGGCTTTGGCGGCGCCAATGTCGCCAAAAGCTTCGACGAGAATGTGCCGGGTACGCCGGCCTGGCAGGAACGCATCACCGGCGTGTCACGCGCCGAGGTGATAGAAATCGCCCGCGAGTTCGCCCGCACTGCCGACAAAACCCATGGTCGCAGCATGATCATCGTCGGCGCCGGCATGAACCACTGGTTCCACAACGACATGAACTACCGTGGCCTGATCAACATGCTGGTCATGTGCGGCTGCGTGGGCCAGACCGGCGGTGGCTGGGCGCATTACGTGGGGCAGGAAAAACTGCGTCCGCAGACCGGCTGGCAGCCGCTGGCGTTTGGCCTGGATTGGAGCCGTCCGCCGCGCCAGATGAACGGCACCTCGTTCTTCTACTTCAACACCGGGCAGTGGCGTTACGAAAAGCTGCAGGTGGACGAACTGCTGTCGCCGCTGGCCGATGCCTCCAAGTACAGCGGCAGCCTGGCCGACCTCAACCTGCGCGCGGTGCGCATGGGCTGGTTGCCGAGTGCACCGCAGCTGGACCGCAACCCGCTGCAGCTGGTGCGCGAGGCCGAACAGGCCGGCATCGCACCGGCCGACTACGCGCTGTCCAAGTTCAAGGACGGCTCGCTGGACTTCGCCTTCGCCGATCCCGATGCGGCGCAGAACCACCCGCGCATGATGTTCATCTGGCGCTCCAATCTGCTCGGTTCCTCCGGCAAGGGCCACGAGTACATGCTGCGGCATCTGCTCGGCACCCGTCACGGCCTGCAGGGCAAGGATCTGGGCGAGATGGGCGCGGTCAAGCCCGAGGACGTGAAGTGGCATGACGAGGCGCCGGAAGGCAAGCTCGATCTGCTGGTGACGCTGGATTTCCGCATGTGCACCACCGCGCTGTATTCGGACATCGTGCTGCCGACTGCCACCTGGTACGAGAAGGACGACCTCAACACCTCCGACATGCATCCCTTCATCCATCCGCTGTCCAAGGCGGTGGACCCGGCCTGGGAATCGCGCAGCGATTGGGACATCTTCAAGGGCGTTGCACGCACGCTGAGCGACATGGCACCGGGCGTGCTCGGTGTCGAAAAGGATCTGGTGCTGGTGCCGACCCTGCACGACACGCCCAACGAGCTGGGCATGCCGTTCGGCGTGGCCGACTGGAAGAAGGGCGAGTGCGAGGCCATCCCCGGCAAGACCATGCCGAGCATGACCGTGGTCGAGCGCGACTACCCCAATCTCTACCGCAAGTTCACCTCGCTCGGTCCATTGCTTGACAAGCTGGGCAATGGCGGCAAGGGCATGAGCTGGGATACCAAGCACGAGGTTGAATTCCTCGGCAAGCTCAACCACACCGTGCTGGAAGAAGGCATCAGCAAGGGCCGGCCATCCATCGACACAGCGATTGATGCCTGCGAAGTGGTGCTGCATCTGGCCCCGGAAACCAACGGGCATGTCGCGGTCAAGGCCTGGGAATCGCTGAGCACCTTCACCGGCCGCGAGCACGCCCATCTGGCGCTGGGCAAGGAACATGAGGCAATCCGCTTCCGTGACATCCAGGCACAGCCGCGCAAGATCATTTCCTCGCCCATCTGGTCCGGGCTGGAAGACGACAACGTCAGCTACAACGCCGGCTATACCAATGTGCACGAGCTGATTCCGTGGCGCACGATCACCGGTCGCCAGCAGTTCTACCAGGACCACGAGTGGATGATCGACTTCGGTGAGGCCTTCATGAGCTACCGGCCGCCGGTCAACACCCGCACGGTGGAGCCGCTGCTCAACAAGCGCTCCAACGGCAACAAGGAGATCGTGCTGAACTGGATCACCCCGCACCAGAAGTGGGGCATCCACAGCACCTATAGCGACAACCTGATCATGCAGACACTGTCGCGTGGTGGTCCGATCGTCTGGCTGAGCGAGGACGACGCGCGCAGTGCCGGCATCGAGGACAACGACTGGATCGAGCTGTTCAACGTCAACGGTGCGATTGCCGCGCGTGCGGTAGTCAGTCAGCGGGTGATGTCGGGCATGGCGATGATGTACCACGCCCAGGAACGCATCATCAACGTGCCGGGTTCGGAGATTTCCGGCACCCGTGGCGGCATCCACAACTCGGTGACCCGCATCGTGCTCAAGCCCACCCACATGATCGGCGGCTACGCGCAGCTGGCATGGGGCTTCAACTACTACGGTACCTGCGGTACCAACCGCGATGAGTTCGTGATCGTGCGCAAGATGGACAAGATCGATTGGCTGGATGGTGAAGAGTCCGTTGTCGCCGCACGGGAGGTGGTGTGATGAAAGTACGTGCCCAGATTGCGATGGTATTGAACCTGGACAAGTGCATCGGCTGCCACACCTGCTCGATCACCTGCAAGAACGTGTGGACCTCGCGCGAAGGCGTGGAATACGCCTGGTTCAACAACGTTGAAACCAAGCCCGGTATCGGCTACCCCAAGGAATGGGAAAACCAGGACAAGTGGAACGGCGGCTGGGTGCGCACCAGCGCCGGCAAGCTGGTGCCGCGCGCCGGCGGCCGCTGGCGCATGCTGGCCAAGATCTTCTCCAACCCCGACCTGCCGCAGATCGACGACTACTATGAGCCGTTCGATTTCGATTACCAGCACCTGCACGACGCGCCCGAGCTGAAGCATCAGCCGACCGCACGGCCGCGCTCGCTGCTGACCGGGCAGCGCATGGAAAAGATCGAGTGGGGCCCGAACTGGGAGGAAATCCTCGGTACCGAGTTCTCCAAGCGCTCGCGTGACTACAACTTCGACAAGGTGCAGAAGGAAATCTACGGCGCCTTCGAGAAGACCTTCATGATGTACCTGCCACGCCTGTGCGAGCACTGCCTCAATCCGGCCTGCGTGTCAGCCTGCCCATCCGGTGCGATCTACAAGCGCGAGGAAGACGGCATCGTGCTGATCGACCAGGACAAGTGCCGTGGCTGGCGCATGTGCGTGTCGGCCTGCCCGTACAAGAAGATCTATTACAACTGGAAAAGCGGCAAATCCGAGAAGTGCATCTTCTGCTACCCGCGCATCGAGATGGGCGAGCCCACCGTGTGTTCGGAAACCTGCGTGGGCCGCATCCGCTACCTCGGGGTGATGCTGTACGACGCCGACCGCATTGCCGAGGCCGCATCGGTGGCGGCGGAGAAGGACCTGTACCAGGCCCACCTGGACATCTTCCTGGATCCGTTCGACCCGGCGGTGATCGAAGCCGCGCGTGCCGAAGGCATCCCCGACAGCTGGCTGGAATCGGCCAAGCAGTCGCCGGTCTACAAGATGGCCATCGACTGGAAGCTGGCACTGCCGTTGCACCCGGAATACCGCACCTTGCCGATGGTCTGGTATGTGCCGCCGTTGTCGCCGATCCAGTCGGCGGCCGAGCGTGGCCACGTCGGCATGAGCGGCGAGCTGCCGGATATCGCTTCGCTGCGTATTCCGGTGCGTTACCTAGCCAACCTGCTGACGGCGGGTGACGAAGCGCCGGTTGTGCGGGCGCTGGAACGCTTGATGGCAATGCGTGCCTGGCGACGCGGCAAGAACGTCGATGGCGTGGAAGACATGCGCGTGCTTGAGCAGGTTGGTTTGACCCCGGCGCAGGTCGAAGAGATGTACCGCTACCTGGCCATCGCCAACTACGAGGACCGCTTCGTGATACCCAGCGCGCACCGCGAGTACGCCAACGACGCCTTCGGCGAACGTGGCGGTTGCGGCTTCACCTTCGGCAATGGCTGCAACGGTGACAGCCCGGCCGATCTGTTCAGCCAACGCAAGAACACCACCTTTGCGGTGCATCCCAACCGCCAGCACCGGCACGAGGTGACGAAATGAGTGTGCTCAAGCTGATTGGTGTATTGCTGGATTACCCGCGTGACGAGCTTTGGCAGCATGGCGAGGAGCTGCTTGAGGCCTGCGACGATCCGGCGCTGTCGCCGGCCCGTCGCGGGCAGTTGCAGGCCTTCGTACGCGAGCTGCTGGCCAGTGATCCGCTGGATGCGCAGGACCGCTGGTTGTCCACCTTCGACCGTGGCCGCTCGATGAGCCTGCTGGTGTTCGAACACATCCATGGCGAGTCGCGCGACCGTGGTCAGGCCATGGTCGACCTGATCGACGCCTATCGCAAGAACGGTTTCGAGCTGGATGCGCGCGAACTGCCGGATTATCTGCCGCTGTTGCTGGAATACCTCTCGCACCGGCCGCAGGCCGAGGCCAAGGACTGGCTGCACCACATCGGCCACATCGCCGGCATGCTCGCCGCGCGTGCGGCCGAGCGGCAGCTGCCGCATGCGGTGTTGCTGGAAATCCTGGTCGAGGCCGGCGAAGGCAAGGTCAACTTGGCGGTGCTGCGGCAACGGGCAAGCGAGGAAGTGCGCGACGACACCGTCGAAGCCATGGACAGCCTGTGGGAGGAAGAGGCGGTGCGCTTCGGCACCGATGCGCCTTCGCAGGATTGCGACCCACCCCATCGTTCACCGGCACGCGCGCAGCCGCGGGAGATCCAGCCATGAATTACGTCAATCAGTTCGCCTTCCAGTTCTATCCCTACATCGCGGTGGCGGTGCTGTTGATCGGCAGCTGGGCGCGTTATGACAAGGCCATGTACAGCTGGCGTACCGGCTCCACCCAGTTGCTGTCCGACCGTGGCATGCGTATTGGCAGCAACTGCTTCCACATCGGCATCATCGCCATCCTTGGTGGCCACTTTGTCGGCCTGCTGACCCCGCATGCGTTGTATGAGCCCTTCATCACCTCCTCGCAGAAACAGTTGCTGGCGATGGTGGTCGGTGGCTTCTTCGGCGCGCTGTGCTTCGTCGGCATCACCATTTTGCTGGTGCGGCGGCTGACCAATGCGCGGGTCCGCGCCATCGGCAGCTTTGGCGACACGCTGGTGCTGGTGCTGCTGTTCGCTCAGCTCTGTCTTGGCCTGTACAGCATCAAGGTCTCGGCCGGCCATCTGGACGGCGGGGTGATGGTGATGCTGGCCGAGTGGGCGCAGCACATCGTCACCTTTCGTGCCGGCGCGGCCGATTATGTCGAAGGCGTGCATTGGGTCTACAAAGCGCACATCTTCCTCGGCCTGACGCTGGTGCTGATCGCACCGTTCACCCGTCTGGTGCATGTGTGGAGCGTGCCGATCAGTTACCTGTGGCGGCCGTACCAGGTGGTGCGTCGTCGTCAGGCCACGCTGCGCTACGGTCCGCGGGAGTAAGCCATGGGCAGCCTGCCACGCATACTTCCGATCACGGTGATCGACTCGGACAAGTCGGTGCCGGCCGAAGCCGGCCACCATCACGAACAGGATGCGGGAACCCGTGGCCTCGGCCAGCCGGCGCCATGCAGCCTGTACGTACAGGACACGGCAATCAACGAAGCCGATATCGCCCGCGAGATGCAGTTCCATCGGGCGATGCGCCCCGAGCAGTCACGTGCCGATGCGGCACGTGCACTGGTGGTGCGCGAGCTGCTGCGGCTGGAGGCCGAGCGGCTCGGCCTGGCCGATGTACCCGGCGCCGGCCAGGAAACCAGCGAGGAAGCCCGCATCCAGCAGTTGATCGAGCAGACGCTGGAGGACCGCGTTCCCAGCGAGGACGACTGCCAACGCTACTTCGCGCAGAACCCGGAAAAGTTCCGTGCACCCGACCGCATCCGCGTACGCCACATTCTGCTGGCGGCGCCGGCCGACGATATCGCCGGCCGGTTGAAGGCGCGCACCCAGGCCGAGAAGCTGATTGCCGAGCTGCTTGAACAGCCGCATGTGTTTGCCGACCTGGCCGCGCGTCACTCGCAATGCCCATCCAGCAGCGAAGGCGGCGAGCTGGGCTGGTTGCAACGCGGCCAGACCACGCCAGAGTTCGACCGACAGGTGTTCCGCCTGCGCCAAGGGCTGGCGGGCTTCCCGGTGGAATCGCGCTGGGGCTACCACGTAGTGGACGTGGTGGCGGCCGAAACCGGCGAAGCGCTCGGCTTCGAGCAGGTGCGGGCGCAGATCAGTGACTACCTGGAACTACAGGTGCGCCAACGCGACCTGCAGCAGTTCCTGCTTGAGCTGCGCGAGCGCTACCCGGTGCGCGGGCTTGAAGACATCGAAGCACAGGCTGAGTAGAACGTAACCCCCAGGAGTGGCAATGAGCCAGAATCTACAGAACATCAGCAGCGGCGAACAACAACGTGCGCTGTGGTTGAGCACGTTCGCCTTCACCATGTGCTTCGCGGTGTGGATGATTTTCGCCATCATCGGCATCCAGATCAGCAAGCAGCTGGGTCTGAACGACACCCAGTTCGGCCTGCTGATTGCAACCCCGGTGCTGACCGGCTCTGTGATCCGCGTCTTCCTCGGCATCTGGTCCGACCAGTTCGGCGGCCGCAAGGTGATGACCTTGGTGATGTTGTGCGGCGCGGTGGCAACGTGGCTGCTGACCTACGCTGAAACCTATCCGCAGTTCCTGCTGGCGGCGTTGTTTGTCGGCATTGCCGGCGGCAACTTCTCGGTCGGCGTCACTTATGTCTCCAAGTGGTTCCCGCCGGAGAAGCAGGGCACCGCATTGGGCATCTTCGGGGCCGGCAATATCGGCTCGGCAGTGACCAAGCTGCTGGCACCGCTGGTGATGGTGGCGTCCGGTTGGATGATGGTGGCCAAGCTGTGGGCGGTTGGGCTGGCGGTTACCGCGGTGCTGTTCTATCTGTTCAGCAAGGAAGACCCGTCGCTGGAAGAGCGCCGTCGCAGCGGCGTCAAGCCGATGTCCTTCGCCCAGCAGATGGCGCCGCTGAAGAACCTGCAGGTGTGGCGCTTCTCGCTGTACTACTTCTTCGTATTCGGCGGCTTCGTCGCCCTGGCACTGTGGCTGCCGCACTATCTGGTCGGCGCCTACGGCATGGACGTCGCTACAGCGGGCGTGTTGGCCGCGTGCTATTCGATCCCGGCCAGCCTGTTCCGGGTGGTGGGCGGTTGGATGTCCGACCGCATCGGTGCGCGCAGGGTGATGTACTGGACGCTGGGTGTGTCGTCGATTTGCACCTTCATCCTGGCCTATCCGGATACCCGCTACATCGTGCAGGGCATCCATGGCGAGATCAGCTTCCATCTGGCAATCAGCGTGACCTTGTTCACCATGCTGGTGTTCGTGCTCGGCTTCTTCATGTCGCTGGGCAAGGCCGCGGTGTACAAGCACATCCCGGTCTATTACCCGCAGCATGTGGGCTCGGTCGGCGGTGTGGTCGGCATGATCGGTGGCCTCGGCGGCTTCATCCTGCCGATCGTGTTCGGCGCGTTGAACGATGCGCTCGGCATCTGGAGCAGCTGCTTCATGCTGCTGTTCGTGCTGGTCAGCATTTCCCTGGCTTGGATGCACTTCGCCATCCGGCGGATGGAGCGTCGCAACTTCCCGCAGCTGGATCGTGAGACCGACCTGCCTGAAGCCATCGACGCCGCCGCCGCGGAGAAACAGCGCCGGGCTTGATCCAGATCAGTGAAACCCGGCGGTCGCTGCGCGAGGATGCTTGCATGCCAGTAGAGACCGCCGGGATGGATGACGCCACATTGCATGTTGCATTGCTGCAGCAACCCGCGCACGTGTTGTTCCCGGCGCCGGCGGAGCTGAGCCCCGGCTTCGCCGAGGCGGGCTGGCGTGCGGCCATGCAGGCCAGCAACGAGCATCTGATTCCACGTGCGTTGACGCTGGGTTTCTGCGCACCCCCACATGAGCTGGAGCGCGCCGAGAACGTGCTGGACGCGTTGCTGGTGTGCGTGCGCCTGCATGCGAACATGCTGGCCAGCGATCGCGAAGTGGCGGCCATGGTGCTGCAGCCGGGTATCGTCGAGCATCTGCCGCCCGCCCTGCTGGGCCGCCTGTTGGACGCGGTGCCGGAGCAGCTGTGCACCATCGCCCGGCCGCAGGTTGAGGTGCGCCTGGATGCGGCCAGCGATGTCGCACCGGCTGCATTGCGCGAGGTCGGCTGCACGCGGATGACGGTGATCGACCATGCCGGCGTCAATGGCCCGGCGATGCTGGCCCAAGCCCAGCAGACCGGCTTTACCGCGTGTTACTACCAGCTGCGCGTGCCGTGCTACGCCGATGTGTCGTTCCTGCAGCGGCTGCAGCGGGTGCTGGAGCTGGCGCCCGAACGCATCATCCTGCCATCGCCTGCCTTGCTGCCCGAGTACCCGTTGCCAACGGACTGGCTGCAGGCATGGCGGCTGCTGCGTGCAGGCGGCTACCTGCCGCTTGGCGGCGATCACTATCAGCGGCCGGACCTGCCGATGCCGCTGCGCAACGGCGATGGCCAGCGTCATTGCGACCTGCTCGGGGTGCCGCGGCGCGAGCGCCATGACCTGCTCGGCATTGGTGTGGGCGCCTTCAGCCAGATCGGCGATGTCATCTGCCGCATCGAGCCTGAGCCGAGCCATTGGCGCGCCTGCCTGGTGGTTGGGCAGCCAGGAATATCCTCCGGGCTTATTCTTTCCGAGCATGAACGTATGACCGATGAGGTGGTGCAGAGCCTGGCCTGCGACCACGCATTGGACATGCGCGCCTTCGAATGGCGCAACGCGCAGCCATTCGACGCCTGTTTCGAGCACGCGTGGAGCCGCGTCGCCATGTTCATCGAGCGCGGCTGGCTGCGCCGTGACGGCGACATGCTGTTGATCCAGAACGAAGGTGAGCTGCTGTGGCGTATGATCGCAGCGTGCTTCCGCCCCTTGGCCGCTGTTGCTTGAAAACGGAATGACGTCACCTACACCCCCACCGCGCGGCCCCTTGGGAACCGCGACGCCGAATCCAGCCGCTGCCGGCGACGGTGACGCGCTGCATTTCTGCACGACCTGTGCGTTCTCCGATGCCTGCAGTTCGCAGGGCTATGACAAGACGGCGCTGAACGAGCTGCACGTGATGGTCGACCACGTTGGGCCGTACCATGCGGGCGACTACATCTTCCGCGCGGGTGAACCCTTCGATGCAATCGCTGCGGTGCGCGCCGGCATGGTCAAGACCTTCGTCGACGACAGCCTTGGCAACGAGCAGGTGCTGGGCTTTGCCTTGCCTGGCGAAGTTATCGGCCTGAACGCCATCCACGGATCGCGTTATCCCTGCAATGCGGTGGCGTTGGATACCGTGCATCTGTGCCGTATCTCGTTTCCGCGCATCAGCATGCTGGCCAGCCGCATGCCCGGCCTGCAGGCCAAGCTGTTCAGCCTGCTCAGTGCCGAAATCGGCAAGGCGGGGCTGTTGGCGGCCAATTACCGTACCGAGGAGCGCATGGCGGCGTTCCTGCTGGATATCTCCAGCCGCTACGCGCGGCGTGGCTTCTCGGCACACCGCTTCAACCTGACCATGACCCGCACCGAGATCGCCAACTACCTGCGCATGGCGCCGGAAACGGCCAGCCGGGTGTTGCGGCGTTTGAGCGACGAAGAAGTCATCGCGGTGAAGCAGCGCGAGATCATCCTGCTGCAACCGGAACGTCTGGCGTTGATGGCGGCCACCGATGACGCAAGCGAATGATGCCCAACCAAGGATGCATGCATGAACAAGCTGTGGGCGTTGTTGTTGCTGGCCGTCACGCTGCCGGCAAGCGCAGCTGATCTGACGGTCTCCGCGGCTTCCAGCCTGACCGAGAGTTTCCGCGAGATATCCAGCGCATACGAGACGGCCAACCCGGGCACGAAGGTGGACCTGAACTTCGCCGCCTCCGGCACCTTGCTGCAGCAGATCGCACGCGGCGCGCCGGTCGACGTGCTGGCCTCGGCCGACCAGACCACGATGGCACAGGCCAATACCGAAGGCCTGATCGATCCGGCAACCCAGCACGTATTCGCGCAGAACAGCCTGTGGGTGGTGGTGCCGCCGCAGGCCAGCAACAAGCCGACCACGTTGGCGGCGCTGACCAAGGCCGATGTGAAGCGCGTTGCCATCGGCAATCCCGACAGCGTACCGGTTGGGCGCTATGCACGCGGTGCGCTGCAGCAGGCCGGTGTGTGGCCGGTGGTGCAGGCCAAGATGATCAGCACCCAGAACGTGCGCCAGTCACTGGACTATGTGGCACGGGGTGAAGTGGATGCAGGCTTCGTTTACGCCACCGACGCGCAGGCGATGAGCGAGCGCGTGCAGCGCGCCTTTCAGGTGCCGGTTGCCGGTGGTATCGCGTATCCGTTGGCGATGGTGAAGACCAGCCGCAATGCCGCCGAAGCAAAGCGCTTCATCGCCTTCGTGCGCTCGGCGCAGGGCCAGGCCATTCTGCACAGGCACGGCTTCGGTAGTCCTTGATGGTGGATCTGGACTGGAGCGCGCTGTGGTTGTCGTTGAAGGTGGCCGGCTGGGCGACCGCGATCAACCTCGTGCTCGGTGTCGGATTTGGTGCCTTGTTGGCGCGGCGGCGCTTCCCCGGCCGTGAGTTGCTGGACACGATATTCACCCTGCCGATGGTGTTGCCGCCGACGGTGCTGGGCTATTACCTGCTGGTGCTGATCGGCAGCAAGGGCCCGCTTGGTGCATGGCTGGAAGACAGTTTCGGCATCAATCTTGTGTTTACCTGGCAGGCAGCGGTGATCGCGGCTGCGGTGGCCTCGTTTCCGCTGGTGTTCAAGCCGGCGCGTGCGGCCTTCGAGGATGTGGATGGGCAGCTGGAACAGGCCGCGCGCACCTTGGGTGTATCCGAGCTGGCGCTGTTCTTCCGGGTGACCTTGCCGCTGGCATGGCGCGGCATTCTTGCCGGCTTGCTGCTGGCGTTCGCCCGCGCGATGGGCGAGTTCGGCGCCACCATCATGGTCGCCGGCAGCATTCCCGGCCGCACCCAGACCTTGTCCATCGCCATCTACGAGGCGGTGCAGGCCGGCAATGACGGTCGCGCCAACGCCTTGGTGCTGCTGTCCTCGCTGGTCTGCATCAGCGTGCTGCTGCTTGCCGCGCGATTGGTCGGGCGGCGGCAGGAGGGGGCGCGCAATGTGGCTTGAGCTGGATATCCAACGCAAGCTGCAGGCTGCAGGCCAGCACTTCCAGCTGCAGGCGGCCTTGCGTTGCACACAGCGCAATGTGGTGTTGTTCGGCCCGTCTGGTGCGGGAAAAAGTTTGACCTTGAAGGCGGTGGCTGGATTGCTGCGGCCGGACGCCGGTGTGATCCGTATGCACGGGCAAGCGCTGTTCGATGCGGCTGCCGGCATCAATCTGTCACCACAACGGCGCCGCATCGGCTATGTGTTCCAGGACTACGCCTTGTTCCCGCACCTGACGGTGCGGCAGAACGTGGGTTTTGGCCTGCAGCGAGGCCTGTTGAATCCGCCGCGGAGCCGTCGTATCGATGCGGTCGAGCAATGGTTGCAGACGTTCCGCATCGATCACCTCGGTGACCTGCTGCCGTCGCAGATCTCCGGCGGCCAACGTCAGCGCACCGCCTTGGCGCGGGCGCTGGTGACCAAGCCGCAGGCACTGCTGCTGGATGAGCCGTTCGCCGCACTCGACCACGCCCTGCGTGCGCATCTGCGCCAGGAGCTTGAAACGGTGCTGGACCAGACCGGCATCCCGCTGCTGCTGATCAGCCATGATCCGGAGGACGTGGACATGTTCGGCCAGCAGGTGGTGCATCTGGCTGATGGCCGCGTGCAGGCCTGATTCTCCGCGTAACGATTAGTCCGGCTTGCCGTCCGCACGTGGGCGCCAGTAGATCCACCCCAACCGCAGCAACCACGGTGCAAGCACCAGCAGCCAGCCGGCGGCGGCGACGGCATGCCAATGCCAGGGATCATCCAGTAGCGGCGCCAGGATGCGCAGCACTGCAACCAGTTGCAGGCCGAGCAGGGCGACCCATGCGACCACCGGCATCACCAGTGCACGCCCGGAATGGCCTTGGGTCACACGCGTGACCATGGCCACCAACAGGCTGCCGAACAGGCCGATCGCCAAGGCATGTAGTGGCGCGCGTTCCAGCCAGCCGGTATGGCCGGCAAGCGCAGCGATGTCCTGCAGCAGATACAGCAGCATCGCCAGCGGCCACCACGCCAGTCCGTAAAAAAGCACGCTCAACAGCGGCGGCTTGGGTCCGCGCGGCCACCAACGCCACAGCGAGTACAGCGACAACAGCAGCAGGCCCGCATCGGCCAGCAGCGTCGCCAGTGGCTGCTGCAGCTGTTCCCCGGCCAGATGCAGCAGGCACAGTCCCCACAGGATCGCCAACCATTGTGGTGGCCGCCATGCCTGGTAGCCCGGCACCACGTTGCCGGCGAAGAACGGAAACATGCGGTGGGCGACGCTTGCGTAGATCGGCAGCAACAGCCCGAAGGTGCCAAGCGACACGCTCAGTGCCTGCCAGCGGATATCAGCACCTGTGGCAGCGGCGGCGAAACCGAGCAGGCCGATCCAGCCCATCAGCAAGCCGGACCAGCATGACCACGCATGCCAGGTGCGGCCTTTCTCCTGCAACAGCAGGCGGCCGAGTACGACCAGCCCGAATGCCCATCCCAGCGCCGCCAGCAACAGGGCCAACCACATCCCGGGTTGCCAACCGCTGCTGGCGGTCAGCAGCGCGATCTGCGCGCCGAACAGTCCGCTACCAACGCCTGCGTATTGCCACCGCGGCAGTGCCGGCAATCCCATCCAGCGTGGGAATACGGTCAACAGGAAGCCGAAGATGAAACTGGGCAGCACCAGGTACTGCATCCACAGCCCATGCAGCCAGGCCGGCGGCACGGCGGGCACGGGCAGGGGGCTGCCCAGCTGCAAGCCGGCCAGCCAGAGCGCCCACCAAGCCATCGCCAAGCCGAGATTGCAGACACCGATGAAGAACAGCAGCCGGTGTGGCGCATTGAATAGCTGCACGCGGGTCGTGAAAGTTTCCACGCAGCGAGTATCCGCCCCTTCGTCGCCGCCGGGACTGACCAATATCAAGGCCGGCGCCATCAGCAGAAAGCCGCGGCAAGCATCGCCAGATCAATGGCTGGCCGTAGCCCGGGTAAGCGCAGCGCACCCGGGGCGGTTGGTGCGGAGTGGGAGGGACGCCCAGATCCGTCGGCGTGGCGTTCGCACAGGAGTGAGCCACAGCACACATCGCGAGATTGAACGAAAGCCCGTAGCCCGGGTAAGCGCAGCGCACCCGGGGCAGTTGGTGCGGAGTGGGAGGGACGCCCAGATCCGTCGGCGTGGCGCTCACGCAGGAGCGAGCCACAGCACACATCGCGAGATTTAACCAAAGCCGTAGCCCGGGTAAGCGCAGCGCACCCGGGGCGGTTGGCGCGGATACGGATGCCCGGACCGCTCTTCCCGGGTGCGCTGCGCTTACCCGGGCTACGTTGCTGCGGGCGAGTGTGGTGCACCCTGGACGATAGTGGCCAGATCGTGATGGCAGGCAATCCGCCTGCCGCGGTGCGATGATGGAGCACGGGCGTAGCTGGCGTACCCTGCGGCCTGTGGGGGCTGATTGGCGGCGGGTCGACGCAACACGCCAGCGGCAAGTCATCTCTTCTTGCGGGGAAGCAGAAAGATGTTCCGGAGCAGCCTCGAAACAGCACCACTGGCACGCGGGTTCACCTTGATGGCATCGCTGCTGCTTGTGCTGTGCGCCTCGCTGCTGCTTGCACCTGCGCCGCTGCTGGCTGCGACCGAAGAAAGCACCGCCCAGGCGCATGCCCCAGCGACGGTGCGCTATTACAACCGTGACATCCTGACCTTCCGCAGTGCGTTCATGGGGCGCTCGCCCTTGCAGCGGGCGCAGGTTGCCGAATTCAACATCAAGCGCATCGTCGACGAGCCGGGAACGCCCGGCGTCACCTTCAACGATACCGCCGCCGGTGTGATCCTGCTGCTCGGCGGGGAAGTCGTCACCCTCATCACGCCTGCCGATGTGGATACCGCGCAGGGCCAGAGTCTGGCCCAGGTACGCGAGGAGGTGCGCAGCCGGCTTGGCGAGGCGGTCGCCGCCGCCGAGCGCGAGCGTGCGCCGGGACGGGTGCTTCGCGGTGTGCTGCACAGCCTTGTCGCCACCGCACTGGCCGCCGCCTTGGCCTGGGTGATGGCCTGGCTGGCACGTCAGCTGCGGGCGGCGATGCTGGTCTGGGTGGGTAAAAAAGCCGGGACGTTGCGTAGCGTGCCGGTACGGCAGATGCTGCATGGGGCCAATGCGCTGGCCGACTGGTTGTCGCGCGCCTTGCTGCTGGTGGCGGTGCTGGTGCTGGCCGAGGAATGGCTGCGCTATGTATTCCATCAGTTCGACTACACCCAGCCGTGGGCAACGACGATGACGTTGTGGCTCGCTGCCCAGGCCAAAGCCTGGTTGTGGGCGGGGGTGGCGGCCATCCCGGGGCTGGTGACGGCGCTGATCATTTTCCTGCTGGCACGCCTGGCCAGCCAGATCATCGGCATCCTGTTCCGCGGCGTGCAGCATGGGCGTTTCCAGTTGTTCGGCATCGACCGCCAGTTGGCCGAACCCAGCCGCAAACTGATCGTCGCGGGCATCTGGCTGTTTGCGCTGGTGATGGCCTATCCCTATCTGCCCGGCTCGGGCAGTGATGCGTTCAAGGGCCTGACGGTGCTGCTGGGCGTGATGATCTCGCTGGGCGGATCGAGCATCGTCGGCCAGGCGGCGGCGGGCTTCACCCTGCTGTATTCAAGGACGATGTCGGTCGGCGATCTGGTCAAAGTGGCGGAGGTGGAAGGGCAGGTGATACAGATCGGTTTGTTCACCACCCGCATCCGCACCCTTACCGGGGTGGAGGTCAGCCTGCCCAACATGCATGTGCTCAGCGGCAAGCTGCTGAACTATTCGCGTGATCCGCAGGCGGCTGGCATGTGGCTGGAAACCGGCGTGACCATCGGCTATGACACGCCGTGGCGGCAGGTGCATCGGCTGCTGCTGGACGCGGCTGGCAGGACCGGGCATGTGCAGCACGCACCGCCTGCCTACGTGTTGCAGACCGCGCTCAACGACTTCTACGTAGGGGTTCACCCCCGTTTTCACGGACACTTACAAGAAGGCCGATCGAGGCCATGAGGAGTGTTCATGTCAAAGCGTCGCAAGTTCAGTGCCGAGTTCAAGCGTGGTGCAGTGGAACAAGCCAGTCGGCCCGGTGTCAGCTGCGCCCCGGTGGCCCGTGAGCTGGGCATCCGCGACAGTCTGCTGACCCGCTGGAAGCGGGAGGCGGAGACGGTGGGGAAAGCCGCCTTTGCGGGTACCGGGAGCCCGCGTGACGAGGAGGTTACCCGGCTCAAGCGCGAGTTGGCCAGGATCACCAAGGAGCGGGATTTTTTGCGCGAAGCGGCGACGTTCTTTGCCAAGGGATCATCCTGAGGTATCAGGTGATCGAACGTTGCCGCGATGAGTTTCCGGTTCGTCTGATGTGCCGCTGCCTGCGGGTGTCAACCAGCGGCTACTACGACTGGAGCAAACGACTGTCCAGCCCTCGTCAATGCGATAACGAGCGCTTGCTGGGCCGTATCCATGCGCTGCATCAGGACAGCCGGGGCACGCTGGGTGCCGGCCGCATGCAGGAGGATCTGGTCGAGGAAGGGTTGATGGCCAGTCGGAACCGGGTTGCCCGGCTGATGGCGGTAGCCGGCCTTCCGGGCTGGCCACGCCCGAAACGGCGTGGTCAGCGCGCCCAACCGGCACTGACGCCGCCGGGCGTGCGCAAGCTGCTGGAGCGTGATTTCAGCGCCCTGGAGCCGGAAACCAAGTGGGTGACCGACATCACCGAGATCAAGACCCAGCAGGCCAAGCTGTATCTGTGCGTCGTGCTGGACCTGTTTGATCAGCGCATTGTGGGTTGGTCCATGCACCACCGGCAGGACCGGCAGATGGTGATCAGGGCCGTGCAGATGGCGGTTTGGCAGCGTCAGGAGCAGCATCCGCTGATCCTGCACTCCGACCGCGGCAGTCAATTTCGTAGCGGGGATTACCAGGATTACCTGGCCGCCAATGGCCTGCTCTGCTCGATGAGTGCGGTGGGGCATTGTGGCGACAATGCCGCCTGCGAGGGGTTCTTTGGTCTGCTCAAACGCGAGCGGATCTATCGCACAACGTATCCAACACTCGATGCCGCCCGGTCCGATGTGTTCGAATACATCGAGCGCCGCCACAACCCCAGGATGCGACGGCGCCGGGTCAAGCAGGATCAGAAGTTTTCAGCCTTTTCCAAACAGTCCGTGATTTCGGGGTAGAACCCCATTTCAATCCGACGCCGCTTCGCGGCGCGGCTTAATTCCGGCGTTGCCAATGTCCGCTCCTGGCCGAAAGCCGCCATCGAAGGGGTAGGGGATTAGCGCCGGTTATCGGGGGTAACAGGGCGGCTGCCAAGTGAAATGGAGCTTTAGCTTTGGCAGACACGCGACCTACTTTGCGCCTTCCCCCTGTAGACGGCACCGAC
>NZ_JALJRX010000040.1:0-774 GCF_024519495.1 Stenotrophomonas sp. Ste96
ATGTCACAGAGAGCCTTGTCCGCCGACGGAACTTTCGATTCGCAATCGTGGCCGTGACGGGTGTCCGCGACGGCAGCCATCGATGTACCTGCAAGATCCAGGCAACCGCCGTGGCCCGCCAGCGCTAATTGCGACCAGAGCAGCGCCGCCATCGCCAAGAGGATGGTGCGCTGGAACCATTTCCGATGGCGAAGGCGGGCCATAACTTGAGCTTACCTCTTCTCCGGTCTGCGCAACTGATCCAGATCAATCCCTGGCCAGACCGGGTGTATGGTCCGGCGCGATCGTGTTCGGTGTCGCAGGAACCGCTGCCGACTTGGCCAGGCGAAGCGCATTGGCCACCACCGACACCGAGCTCAGGCTCATGGCAAGCGCCGCGACCATCGGGCTCAGCAGGATCCCGAACGCGGGGTAGAGCACCCCGGCCGCAACGGGAACCCCCAGCGCGTTGTAGACGAACGCGAAGGTGAGGTTCTGCTTCATGTTGGCCACGGTGGCTTGGGAAATCTTCCGCGCGCGCAGGATGCCGCGCAGGTCGCCCTTGACCAGGGTGATCTGGGCACTCGACATCGCGACGTCGGTGCCCGTACCCATGGCGATGCCGACATCGGACGCGGCCAGCGCGGGCGCGTCGTTGATGCCGTCGCCCGCCATCGCCACCCGCCGGCCTTCGCGCTTGAGGCGCTGCACCAGTGCGGCCTTGTCCTCTGGGCGGACCTCGCCATGCACTTCGTCCAGACCCAGCTCCGTGGCCACGGCCCGCGCGGTGGTGAG
>NZ_JALJRX010000041.1:0-702 GCF_024519495.1 Stenotrophomonas sp. Ste96
GGTGCCCGAGGGCGCGCCGTGTCCTGCGTGACCCTCCAAACCCTGGAGGGCCGACTGCAGGTTGCTTTCGGCGTCGATCAGGAAGTTGGCGGAGACCACGACCTGCTCGCCCTCGGCCAGTCCGTCAAGGATCTCGATACGATCGCCACCGCGCCGCCCCAGGATGACGTTGCGGGGGGCGAAGCGACCGGGGCCGGTCTCGACCAGCACCACCTGGCGCGTGCCACTGTCGAGCACGGCCGAGCGCGGAACGGTCAGGACCGGCCCGGCCCCCGGCTCCTCGAGCAGCACTGTCCCGTAGAGTCCCGGCCGCAGATCGCCATCAGGGTTGGGCAGGGCGATGCGCACGTCCACGGTGCGGGTCATCGCATCGATGACGGGCTGCACGAAGGTGACCTCGCCCTGTGCCACCTGGCCAGGCAGGGCCACCGTTTCGAACCGGGCCGGCTGGCCGGGCTTGATGCCTGCGGCCTGCGCCGCCGGAACCTTGGCGATCACCCACACCGTTGACAGGTCCGCCAGGCGCAGGATGGTTTCGCCGGGCGCGAAGCGGGCGCCCTGGACCACCGGCTTCTCGATCACGACTGCGTCCGCTGGCGCAGTGAGGACCAGGCCCGTCTTGCCCAGCTGTGCGTCGCTGATTTCCCAGTTGCGCAGGCGGGTGCGGGCGGCATCGCGCAGACGGACCATCGACACCGCGCT
>NZ_JALJRX010000042.1:0-701 GCF_024519495.1 Stenotrophomonas sp. Ste96
CGCCGTAACCGGCCGCCCAATGGGCGAACGCGGGATCGGCCTGCCGGTGGGCGTTGGCCAATTCGGAGATCCGCTGGCGCTCGGCGGGCGACAGTTGGTCGGCGGTGCAGCAGTTGAGATGCAGGTTCATGGGTTCTCCGGCGAATCGGTCGAAGCGGTCATCAGGGACAAGGCCGCGGCGGCAAGGTCCGCGCCCAGCGCGATCGCGTTCGACGGGTGGGCAATGGTGTCGGTGCTCACGATGCGGGCGAGGCCCGCCTGCTGCAGGCGGGCATAGGCATCGCCGGCGAACACCGGATGGATGGCGACCAGCAACGGCTGCGGCAGCGACAACTGACGCAGGTGCACGAGGGTCTCCAGGATCGTGTGGCCGGAGGACACGATGTCGTCGATCAGGACCGGGGTCCGGCCGGCCACGGCCGCCGGGTCAGGCAGGCTCACGCGCACGTCATAGTCGCCATGGCGTTCCTTGGCCAGCACCTGGTATGGCATGCCGGACCGGGCCGCGATGTCGGCGACCCATTGCTCACTCTCGCTGTCGGGTCCGATCAGCACCGCGTCGGGGACTGACTCTGCGATCCAGCGGGCCACCGCAGGCGTCGCCGACACGTGGGCCGCCGGCATTCGGTAGAGCGACTGCAGGCGCTCGACGCGGTGCAGGTGCGGGTCCACGGTCACCAGCCAGTCGAACGACTCCTCCA
>NZ_JALJRX010000043.1:0-679 GCF_024519495.1 Stenotrophomonas sp. Ste96
GCGGAACCCGTACAACGCCCTGACGTGGTAGTGCACCGGATCGTGCATGGGGGTGACCTGAGGGGCGCGCACGAGCTCGACGAGCAACTGATCGCTAAACTCGATGCATTGGCACCTTTCGCGCCATTGCATCAGCCGATTACCCTTGCCTTTGTGCGCGCCGCGCGTGTGCGGTGGCCGCAGGCCCGGCAAGGCGTCGCGTTCGATACCGACTTCCACGCTTCGCTTGCGCCCTGGAGCCGGCGCCTGCCAGTCCCTGCGGAGTGGGATGCCATGGGCGTTCGCCGCTACGGCTTCCACGGGCTTGCCTTCGCGTCCGCTCTACGGGAAGTAACCGCCCACGACTCAAGCATCCTGAAAGGTCGCGTCGTACTGGCACATCTGGGTGGTGGCTGCAGCATCTGTGCCGTCAAAGACGGCCGCAGCCATGACACCACCATGGCACTTACACCGTTGGGCGGCATCCCGGGACCCACCCGATCGGGGGACCTCGATCCGGGCGCGTTGTTGTATCTGCTGCGAAAGGACGGTCTGGGTGCTGACGCCGTCGAAGACCGGCTGTACCACGCAGCGGGTGTGGCAGGAATCGCAGGGCACGGCGACATGCGTGTGCTGCTCACCGAGCCCGGTCCGCGTGCGCAGCTTGCCTTGGAGCTGTTCACCGTACGCATTGCACAGT
>NZ_JALJRX010000044.1:0-667 GCF_024519495.1 Stenotrophomonas sp. Ste96
CGCGAACCGCCACGGGCGGCGTTTACCGCCGACGTGCCGGCAGCCACATCGGGACGCATCTTTGAGATCGACAACCGCAAGCTGGCCAAGCTGGCCAAGCTGGCCGGCGCACCGACATCCCCCACCGCCGGCCTGGAAACCGGTCTGCGGGTCGGCGATACGGTCGAGCGCGGACAGCCCTTGCTGACCCTGCATGCGGAGTCGCGCGGAGAACTGGCCTATGCCCTGGAGCACGCCGTCACGTTGCAACCCTTTGTCCTGGGAGAGGCCCCATGACCCGTGTGCTGATGCCGTTCCCGGCCGATGCAGTATTAGGCGGCACCATCAACCAGCCCCTGCAGGCGCGCATTGCACCCGTGGCCTGGCGGCACTTTCCCGATGGCGAGTCGCTGGTCACCCTGGACGACGCGCTGGCCGGCGCCGATGTTGCGATCCTGGCCAGCCTGCGCAACGCCGATGCCTTGGCCCTCCCGTTGCGCTTCGCCGCCCGGACGGCGCGCGAATTCGGGGCGCGCTCGGTGGGCCTGATCGCACCTTATCTGGGATACATGCGCCAGGACACCCGGTTCCATCGCGGTGAAGCGGTCAGTACGCCGTTGTTCGCGCAGTTCCTGGAGGAGTCGTTCGACTGGCTGGTGACCGTGGACCCGCACCTGCACCGCGTCGA
>NZ_JALJRX010000045.1:0-641 GCF_024519495.1 Stenotrophomonas sp. Ste96
AGGTGGATCCTGCCAGCACGGCGCATCATGCGATCCACGCCGGCACTCCTTTCCACTTCTGCTCGGAGCGATGCCGCGCGAAGTTTGTGGCCGACCCTGATCGCTACCTGACGCCCCAGGATGAGCCCGAGGTGGCACCGGCCGGCGCCATCTACACCTGCCCGATGCACCCCGAAGTCCGGCAACAAGGACCAGGCAACTGCCCCTTCTGCGGCATGGCGCTGGAACCGGAAATGCCGAGCTTGGAGGACGACGACAACCCCGAGTTACGCGACTTCTCGCACCGCTTCTGGTGGACGCTTCCGCTGACGGTGGTGACACTCGTGCTGGCCATGTTCGGCCGGCATCTCCCGCGGCTCGAGCTGGGCGGCGTCGAGATCCTGCCACTGTCGATCCACGTGCAGACCTTGGTCGAGCTGGTGTTGACCACGCCGGTCGTGCTGTGGGCGGGCTGGCCGTTCTTCGAACGCTGCGTGCAGTCGATCCGCAACCGCAGCCCGAACATGTTCACCCTCATCGGGATTGGCGTCGCGGCTGCCTTTGGCTACAGCCTGGTCGCCACGCTGGCACCCGGGTTGTTCCCGCCGTCGTTTACCGAGCATGGGCGCGTCGGTGTGTATTACGAGGCGGCGGCGGTGATC
>NZ_JALJRX010000046.1:0-634 GCF_024519495.1 Stenotrophomonas sp. Ste96
AGCTTTGGCAGACACGCGACCTACTTTGCGCCTTCCCCCTGTAGACGGCACCGACTTCCATTTCGTGGGTCACGCCGCAGCGGTGTTTGTCCCGAAAGCATCTATCATGACTGCTTGGAAGACTTGAAGCAGCGGCGCAGCAGCCACCCAGCGTCGAGTCGCAATCTAGGAAACCTCCGGTAATGAATGGCCAGTCAGGCTGCGATATCAAATGCGTCACCTCGGTGGGTGCGCCTCTCAACCAGCGGTGTGCATGCGAAGTGGTTGACGTCTTTCGTCTACATGAGTCGATCCGCGGTGCCTTTCCGGAGTTCATGACTGATCCCGCCGTGCACGCGCACCTGTTTTCCCCGTATGCCCTGTTCGTTGACCGTGCGGCGTTGGACGCCATGGGGCGCGTCGCAGCGGCGGTTTTCGCCGTTGCAGGGAATCCGCGATACCGCCAGCACGTCCTGCAATGGGCCCCCGACATAGCAACCCATGAGCCAGGTTCGGCGGGTGGCGTCCTGGGACTGGACTTTCACCTGACCGTCGACGGCCCGCGGTTGATCGAGGTCAACACCAATCCCGGCGGGCTGCTCCTCAATGCAGTGCTGCTCGATGGCGTGCGGTCCTGCGCGCCGGCTGCGTGGAC
>NZ_JALJRX010000047.1:0-579 GCF_024519495.1 Stenotrophomonas sp. Ste96
CGCCCGGCGTGGCCGAGGTCGCCAGCGTCGGCGGCTTCGTGCGCCAGTACTCGATCACCGTTGATCCGGTCCGGCTGCGTGAGTTCGACATCCCGATTTCACGGGTGTCCGAGGTGATCGCGGCGAGCAACCGCGACGTGGGCGGCCGCGTGATCGAGATGGCCGAGACCGAATACATGGTCCGGGGCCGCGGCTATCTACGCGGCATCGAGGACATCGAGCGCCTGGTGCTACGCGCCGAAGGAGGCGCACCGGTGCTCATCGGTGATGTGGCGCAGGTCGAACTGGTGCCCGACGAGCGCCGTGGCATCGCCGACCTGGATGGCGAAGGCGACGTCGTGGCCGGGATTGTCATTGCGCGATTTGGCGAGAATGCCCTGGCCGTGATCGGCGGGGTAAAGAACAAGATCGCGGAGCTTGCACGCGGCCTGCCCGAAGGCGTCAGCGTCCAGGCCGTCTACGACCGGTCCGACCTCATCGTGCGTGCAATCAAGACGCTGCGTACGACGCTGCTCGAGGAGAGCCTGATCGTCGCGCTGGTGTGCCTGGTGTTCCTGTTCCATGCGCGCAGCGCGCTGG
>NZ_JALJRX010000048.1:0-512 GCF_024519495.1 Stenotrophomonas sp. Ste96
TTTTCTCCAAGGTTTGTCGACCTCAATGGCCGACGGGTGGACGCCGGCATCAAAACGCAGCCGGCGCAGGTGCCAACGTCTAACTATTCCTGCTGTAAAGTTTGCCAAGCTAACCGTGCGTTGCCGAGCGGGGATTCCCTTGCGGTACTGCCGACAACAGCCATGGCTTCTGATCCTTCTTGCTGATTGCTTGCGTGCTGGACCGGGCAGGTTCTAGATCCAGGCCGCCGATTCGGCCAGCTCGCGCTCCTCATCGACAGCGATGTTCCATATGGAGGGCCCCACGCCTCGGTCGATACGGGTGGCACCGGCCTCATTTTTGCCAGTATCCAACCCAAGGCCGAGCCATTCCAGGCGCGCGACGATTCCTGCCCGCAGCAGAGGCGCGCGATGGCCGATGCCGCCGGAGAACACCAAATGGTCGATGCCCCGATCCCCGTCGCCATCGCGGCAATCGACTGTGCAATGCGTACGGTGAACAGCTCCAAGGCAAGCTGCGCACGCGGACCGGG
>NZ_JALJRX010000049.1:0-471 GCF_024519495.1 Stenotrophomonas sp. Ste96
TGGAAAGGAGTGCCGGCGTGGATCGCATGATGCGCCGTGCTGGCAGGATCCACCTACATGCCGCAGACCGGATCGGTCACCTGTCCCCCGACGGCCTCTGCAGCAGTTGCGTCTTTAGGGGAGGAATGGTGCTGGGAGGACGGTGCGGTCATACCGGTGCTCGTTGAGTTGAATGGGCTGCCAAGGAAGTTTGCTACAGGAGTTTTACAGCTGAATGGGGCTCTGGCGTAGGTCAGTAGGGCAGGGACGAATAAATTCGCACGGTGTCCTCTCGGCCGGTGAGTAACCAAGGTCAAGACCGTCTCGAGCGGCGCGCCCGTATCTGCCGGAACGGCGCAAGTCTCGCAGTTGCCCTGGCCTGTCCCCCAGAGAAAGGGGGCCTGCAACATCCATCGCGAAACTGGCACCGAACGTGGGGCATCACCGGGAAACTTCAGCCAAGTTTGGTATCGGTGTCGTCAGCCCTCTGAC
>NZ_JALJRX010000004.1:0-225858 GCF_024519495.1 Stenotrophomonas sp. Ste96
TGGCCGCTTCATTGGGATTGCTGGGTGCATCCATGCACCCAGCCCTTCCGCGCTGGCGCGCTCCAGGGACAGCCATTCGGCTGTCCGGATTCGCTCCTGGCGAATCCGTCGAACCCGTTGGGGTTCTCGGCTCCCCATGCTTTCCGGAAGACAAATAAAAAGGCCGCCCCTGGGGGCGGCCTTTTTATTTGTCTGGCGGAGAGAGGGGGATTCGAACCCCCGAAGCGCGGTTTAGACGCTTACACACTTTCCAGGCGTGCTCCTTCAACCACTCGGACACCTCTCCGGACCTGCCGCACACAACCCGCTGCAGGGGCGCAGATTCTAGCGGGGGAATCGGAATCGCACAAGCGGTTCGTCACGGGGGCAGGGGGGCTGGACAGGCGTGGCACAATGGTCGTCCCGATGAAGACGGTGGCCTGATGTCCTATCTCGTCCTTGCCCGCAAGTGGCGTCCGAAGCGTTTTGCCGAGCTGGTGGGCCAGGAACACGTGGTCCGTGCGCTCAGCAATGCGCTGGACAGCGGCCGGGTGCACCATGCGTTCCTGTTTACCGGCACCCGCGGGGTCGGCAAGACCACCATTGCCCGTATTTTCGCCAAGTCGCTGAACTGCGAGCAGGGCACCAGCGCCGATCCATGCGGCCAGTGCCCGGCATGCCTGGATATCGACTCCGGCCGTTACATCGATCTGCTCGAGATCGATGCCGCGTCCAATACCGGTGTGGATGATGTCCGCGAGGTGATCGAGAACGCCCAGTACATGCCCTCCCGGGGCAAGTACAAGGTCTACCTGATCGACGAAGTGCACATGCTGTCCAAGGCGGCGTTCAATGCGCTGCTCAAGACGCTGGAAGAGCCGCCGGAGCACGTGAAGTTCCTGCTGGCCACCACTGATCCGCAGAAGCTGCCGGTGACGGTCCTTTCGCGCTGCCTGCAGTTCAACCTGAAGCGGTTGGACGAGGAACAGATCCAGGGCCAGATGACCAAGATCCTGGCCGCCGAGGAGATCGAGTCCGATCCGACTGCGATCGTGCAGCTGGCCAAGGCCGCCGATGGCAGCCTGCGTGATGGCCTGTCGTTGCTGGACCAGGCGATCGCCTATGCCGGCGGTGCGCTGCGCGAGGATGTGGTGCGCGCGATGCTGGGCACCGTGGACCGCACCCAGGTGGCGGCGATGCTGGATGCGCTGGCCGATGGTGATGGCCCGCGGCTGCTGCAGACCGTGGCCCTGCTGGCCGAGTTCTCGCCGGACTGGAGCGGGGTGCTCGACGCCTTGGCCGAAGCCCTGCACCGGATCCAGGTGCAGCAGCTGGTGCCGGGCGCCGCGACGGCGGGCGAGGGGATCGATGCCGAAGCCTTCGCCCAGCGCCTGCGTCCGGAAGTAGTGCAGCTCTGGTACCAGATGGCCCTGGGCGGTCGCCGTGACCTGCACCTGGCCCCAAGCCCGCGCGCGGGATTCGAGATGGCGGTGCTGCGCATGCTGGCGTTCCGCCCGGCATCGGCCGTCCCGCCCGTGCCCCGTGATCCGGGCACCGGTACCGAAGTGAACAGTGGCGGCCAGGCCAGTGGCCAGGGCGCCGGCATGGCCGCTGCGGCAGCGGCTCCGGCTCCGGCTCCGTCCGTGGCGCCCGCCAAGGCCAGCGCGCCCGTCGCTCAGGCAGCCCCGGTGGCGCCTGAGGCGCCGGTCGCCGCCCCGGTCGTCGCGCCCCCCGAGGCCGCAGCCCCGCCGCTGAAACAGGTTACTCCCGCCCCGACAGCCGCCGAGCCGGTCCAACCGACCAAGCCGGCCAAGCCGAACGCGCCTGCCCCCGCTGCCGACGACGATCTGCCGCCGTGGCATCAGGAGAACGATGCGGCCGATCGCGACGAAGCGCTGGCTGCTGAAATGGCCACCCCGGATGCGGCCATGGTCGCTCCCTGGGAAGCGCCGCCCGAGCGGACCGCGGCACCGGTTGCTCCCGCGCCTGTACGGGACGCCCCCGCCCCGGTGGCTCGCCCGGAGGGTATCGCCATCGCACCCTCAGTGGCCGACGCCGCGCCGTCAGGGGCGAACGGTGAGCTGACCGCTGATGCCTGGCTGGAACTGGTCGCCGGCAGCCAGCTCAATGGCCCGTCCAAGCAGCTGGCGGCTCACTCGGCGTTCATCAGCTACCAGCACGGTGTCTTGAAACTGGCGATTTCGCCCGGATTTGAGTACTTGAGTTCGGACCGCTCGCAGGCGGCGCTGATCGCGGCATTGACCGGCCCCCTGGGGCAGGCTCCGCGTCTGGTGATCGATACCGGCGCGGCCGGTGCCGAGACCCTGCATCAGCGCGCTGACCGCCAGCGTGGCGAACGCCAAACGGCGGCGGAAGCCGCTTTCATGGCCGACCCGTCGGTGCAGTTGCTGATCCAGCAACACAGTGCCCGGGTCGTGGCCGATTCCATTCGTCCTTTTGAAGAGTAAAGAACCATGCGCGGCAATATCGCCCAACTGATGCAGCAGGCCCAGAAGATGCAGGAAAACCTGCAGAAGGCCCAGGAAGACCTCGCCAAGCTGGAAGTCACCGGCAGCGCCGGCGGCGGCATGGTCAGCGTGACCCTGACCGGCACCAAGGAATGCCGCAAGGTGCGCATCGATCCGTCGGTGCTCTCCGATGCGGAAATGACCGAAGACCTGGTGGCCGCAGCGTTCAACGATGCCTCCAACAAGATCGATGCCGAGTCGAAGAACCGCATGGGTTCGGCGACCGCTGGCATGCAGCTGCCCCCGGGCATGAAGCTGCCGTTCTGAGCCACTTCTGCGCCGGGTCGAGGCCTGGCGAGGGTGGTGACCGCGCCGCGAAGCCTCCGGGCTTCGCGCGCTTGTTTCTGAGATGAGCGATCCGCCATGAGCCTGCCCCTGCTCGAACAATTGATCGAGGCCTTCCGCGTGTTGCCGGGCGTGGGCCAGAAGACCGCCCAGCGCATGGCCTACCACGTGCTCGAACGTGAGCGCGAGGGCGGCCAGAAGCTGGCCGAGGTGCTGGCCAAGGCGATCGAGCGGATCGGGCATTGCGCGCAGTGCCGGGATTTCAGTGAGACCGAGGTCTGTGCGGTCTGCGCCAACGGCAGCCGCGAGCGCCAGCAGCTGTGTGCGGTGGAGTCACCGGCCGATCGCCTGGCGATCGAGACGGCTACCGGCTACCGCGGCGTCTATTTCGTGCTGCAGGGGCGGCTGTCACCGCTGGACGGCATCGGTCCGCGCGAGCTGGGCCTGGATCAGCTGGAGGCCCGCCTGAAGCAAGGCGAAGTGACCGAGTTGATCATCGCCACCAGTGCCACCGTGGAAGGCGAAGCGACCGCGCATTACCTGGCCCAGATGGCGCGCAGCCACAAGGTCCGCCCGAGCCGGTTGGCGCAGGGCCTGCCGCTGGGCGGCGAGCTGGAATACGTGGATCGCGGCACGCTGTCGCACGCCTTCGGTACGCGTACCGAAGTGCAGGAATGATCCCGCGCAACCCGCGCCGGTGATCGAAACCGGGCGTGCATCCGCGCTACTCTCCAAGGCCCTGTTACACGAGGTGCCCTCATGAGCCACGACACCCTGTTCGGCAAGATCATCCGCCGCGAAATTCCCGCCACCATCGTCTACGAAGACGAGGAGGTGCTCGGCTTCAAGGACATCGCGCCGCAGGCGCCGGTGCACGTGTTGTTCATTCCCAAGCACGAAGCGATCCCGACCCTGGATGACGTGCGGCCGGACCAGGCGCACCTGATCGGCAAGCTGGCGATGGCCGCCGCCGAGTACGCCCGCCGCGAAGGGTTCGCGCAGGACGGCTACCGTATCGTCATGAACTGCCGCGAGCACGCCGGGCAGACCGTGTTCCATATCCACCTGCACCTGCTGGCCGGCGCGCAGCTGGGTCACTTCGGCACGCCGAACGGCTGAGCGGGCCGGGGCAACAAAAAACGCCGCCCGAAGGCGACGTTTTTCTTCAGCGCGTCCGCATCAGCGACGGGGACGCGCCACCTCCGGGCTTACCACCAGCCCCAGCCGCGGTAGCCCCAGCCCGGACCCCAGCCCGGGCCCCACGGGCCGTACGGGTAGGCGGGCACCACGTCGACCTGGCGCTGTTCCGGCCACAGGTAGATCACATCGGCGTCCAGCTTCGGCAGGCGATAGTCGTACTCGCCGATACGGGTGTTCTCGTAGCCGCCGATCTTGCCGATGAAGGTCACGTCCCGGCCCGGCTCGAACACCGCCGGATCGTAAAAGCCGGCGCGGCACGCGATGAAGCGGCCGTCACTGGCGTCGGCCGAGGTGGTGCTCGGGCGGCCACTGCCGTTGAGCGGACGCGAAATCATCTGGAAGCAGGTCTGGCCCTGGCCCGGGTTGGTTTCGATGATGCGGCCACCCCAACGCACCGGGGTGCCCACCTGCTGGGTGGGAACCGCGTCACGCGGGCTGACCATACTGAACTGCCCCTGCAGCGGCTTGGGCGCGGTGGCGCAGGCAGCCAATGCCAGAGAGGCAGCAAGGGGAAGCAGGATTTGAATCTTCATGGGGATGCTCCGGAGGTCGGGCGATGCCTGCGCAGGTCGCGCAATAATGAAGTGAGGTCGACGTCAGCGCCAGCGTAGCGCGCCTGGACGAAACGCGCGCTGAGCGACAACAACGCCGGATCGGGCCGTTGCCGGTCCACCCGGCGGGCCCACTCGCTGGCCGGTTCGGCGCTGGCGCGTTCCAGCCCATGGCGTGCATAGCGGCGTCCCAGCCGGTGCCACGCCCGCAGCAGCGGGTCGCGTTCGCGTTCGCCCCGGGCCAGCAGCCACGCCATCCACCCTAGCGCGGCCAGCGCGAAGACAGTGAAAATTCCCACCAGTCGGGTCGGATCCAGGCGCTCGAAACCAAACGGTTCAAGAAGCCGTTGCTGGCGGTTGGCATCGAAGGACAGGATCAGGTCGTTCCAGCCCCGGCGCAGCCAGTCCCCCATCTGCCCGAACTGCAGCCAACGGCTGTTGAGCATCGCACCGGCGTCGCCCGCCGCCAGCCGGTCGTCGATCGTGTCGTAGATGCGTTCGGGGGCGACGGCCGCGGTCGGGTCGACCCGTACCCAGCCGCGCCCGGGCAGCCAGACCTCGGCCCAGGCATGGGCATCCATCCGGCGCAGCACCCAGTAGTCACCATAGGGATTGTGGACGCCACCGGCGAAGCCGGTCACGACCCGCGCCGGGATGCCGGCGTTGCGCATCAACACAACGAACGATGAGCTGAAGTGCTGGCAGAAGCCGGCCTGCTGGTCGAACAGGAACTCGTCCACGCCATCGCGGCCCGGCTCGGGCGTGTCCAGGGTGTAGACGAAGCGCGCACGTACCCACTCGAGTGCGCGCTGCACGATCGCCGCATCGTTGCTGCCAGCCTCCTGCCGCCACTGCCGCGCCAGCACCGCCGTGCGCGGGTTCACGCCGTCGGGCAGCTGCAGTGCAAGGCGACGCTCGTAAGGCGTCAATGGGTCGGTGTAGGCCACGGCCGGGGCGGAACGCAGTCGCCAGCGGGTCAGGGCATTGAGTGCTGCGTGGCTGCGCAGGCTGTGGTTGGCATCCAGATCGCTGCCGGCAGGGGCCTGCAACGGCAGATCCAGTGCGACCAGCTGGCGGCGGTCGGTCGGCTCATAGTCGATCTGGTACTCCCACTGTGTGCTGGCGTGGGTCACCGCGGCGGGCGCGCGCTCGATCAGATGCCTGTCCTGCTCCCAGCGTTTGCCGTCGAACAGGCTGAGCACCGGGCCGCGCCAGTAGCGCTGCTGCGGTTCCGGAACCGCGCCAAAAAACTGCACGCGCAGCGCCGGGGTGTCATCGGCCATCAGATCCAGCCACTGCCCGGGCTCCATCGTGTCGGACAGGCCGGGCTTGCCGACCGCGCGATCGGGGATGCCCCACAGGGGTTCACTCAACCGCGGGAACAGCCAGAAACCTGCCAGCGCCAATGGCAGGCCGAGCATGACCAGCCGGCCGATCCCGCGCAGCTGGCGTTTGAGCGGCGCCGGCGGTGCCTGGCCCTCCAGGTGCGCCAGCCGCTGCAACGCGAGCAATGCGACCAGGCCGGCCAGTACCGCCAATGTCATCGTCAGCGGCCCTTGGTCGAGCAGGAACGCCGCGAACGGGCCGAACAACCCGAAGCCGACCAGGCTGCGGGCATCGCGCAGGCTGCGCAGCTCGCTGGATTTCAACGCGAGCATCGCCGCCAGCAGCGCGCAGCCGGTATCGCGGCCCGGGCGCGGGCCCATCTGCCAGTAGATGGCGCCCAGCATGGCGAGCACCAGCAGCAGGCGCAGTGCTCCCGGCAGCAGGCGCTGGCGCGAAACCAAGGCGGTCAGCAGTGCAACGCCGGCGATGACGGCCGCCAGCACGGTGGGCAGCTGCAGCAGCAGCGGCAACAGGCCCAGGGCCGCACTGGCCAGGGTCCAGTAGCGCGCACCGGGACTGAGCGGGGCGACGGGGCGGTCAGTCATGGGGCAACAGCGCCAACGCGCGCTGGCACAGATGGTGATGGGCACTGCCATTGCCGGGGCCGAGCACCGGCTGGCCGGGCAGCGTGAGGGTGTAGCGGCGCCCTTCGCGTTCGGCCAGGTCGACCCAGCGCGCCAGGCGCGCGATCCGGGCCTCGGTGCCCAGCGGGGCCAGGCGCCACCAGTCCAGCACGACCTCCACGCCGATCGGCTTTTCGTACTCGCGCACCAGCAGGGTGTCGCGCCGCGCAGAGTGCTTCCACGCGATGCTGCGCGTCGGGTCGCCGGGGCGATACGGACGCAGCTGATGCAGCTCGTCGCCGCTGGCATGCACACGGGTATGCAACGGATCGCCGCCGCTCTCGGGCAACGCAGGGGCGTGCGCTTCCGGTGCGGCATAGACCAGCAAGGGTGTCTCCGGCCACACCCACGACCAGGCGCGTACCAGGCCCAGTGGCTGTGTGGTGGCGATGCGGATCCGGGAGAGGTCGAACCAGCCGCGCTGATGCGTGGGCAGGTCGAGATCCACTTCGATCTGGTCGCTGTCCACCAGGTGCCCGAACGCTGCCACGCCGTCGTGCTCCACGTGCAGGCCGCGACGCGCGCGGGTATCGGTGCGCGACAGGCTGATGCGCAGCCGCAGCGGCGCGCCTGCGGTGACCGGTTCGGCGGATACCGCATCCACCTGCAACGCGGACAACTGCAGGTGGGCGCTGATCGCACTGGCGATGCTGACCGTGGCCAGCAGCAGCGCCAACAACAGGGCAGGGTTGTTGTTGTAGTTCAATGCACCGAGCAGCATCGCCGAGAGCAGCGCGGCGACGAACAGACCGAAGCGCGTCGGCAGCACATAGATGCGGCGCCGGTCGAACCGGCTGGGCAGGTGCTCCGGTCGGCGCGGTCGCGCCAGATGCTGCAGGTGCTGCCAGCGGGCTCCCCAGCCGCGGCGCATCTCAGTCGACCTGCACGGTCTGGAGGATGGCGCGGGCCAATGCCGGCCCATTGCCGGCTTCTGCCTCCGGCACCAGCCGATGCCCGGCCACCGCAACGAACAGCGTCTGCACGTCTTCAGGCACGACATGTGCGCGGCCCAACAGCAGGGCATGCGCCTTGGCGGCGCGCAGCAATGCCAGGCCCGCGCGCGGTGACAGGCCGACGCGCACCCCGGCGTGCTGGCGGCTGCGGGCCAGCAGCGCCTGCACGTAGGTGATCAAGGCTTCACTGGCGTGCACCTGGCCGACCGCCTCGCGCAGCGTCCGCACCTCCACCTCGCTCAGCCGCGCGGTGGCCTGCGCGATCAGGTGGCGGCGATCAGTGCCGCGCAGCAGCTCGCGCTCGGATTCGGGATTGGGGTAGCCCAGCGCCAACCGCAGCAGGAAGCGGTCCAGCTGCGAGTCCGGCAACGGGAAGGTGCCGGACAGGTCGACCGGGTTCTGGGTGGCGATGACGAAGAACGGATCCGGCAGCGGGTGGGTCACGCCATCCAGGGTCACCTGCTGCTCGGCCATCGCCTCCAGCAGCGCACTCTGGGTACGCGGCGGGGCGCGGTTGATCTCATCGGCAAGCAGCACATGGGTGAAGACCGGGCCGGGGTGGAACTGGAACTGACGGCTGCCGGCGTCGTAAACAGAGACGCCGAGTACATCGGCAGGCAGCAGGTCGGAAGTGAACTGCACCCGCTGGAAGCCCAGCCCGAGGCTGGAGGCCATGGCGTGGGCAAGGGTGGTCTTGCCCAGGCCGGGCAGATCCTCGATCAGCAGATGGCCGCCGGAGAGCAGCGCCACGAAGGCCAGTCGTACCTCCTGGGCCTTGCCCAGGACCAGCCCGTTGACCTGATCCTGGGCGGCGCGGAGAGACTGTCGCAGTACATCGGTTAGCATGGCTGGCACGGGGGGCGAATGATCCATGTCCGTCTCGTATCGATGATTCCACTGATTCTATAGAGCAATGCAGGGCGAACAACGCGCACGCACCATATTCCTGTTGTTGTGGACGCTGGTCACCGCCGTCAAGCTGGTGGTGGCCGCACGTCTGCCCTTGTTCGTGGACGAAGCTTTTTACTGGCAGGAAGGCCAGCACCTGGCGGCGGCCTATTCGGACCTGCCCGGGCTGACCGCATGGCTGGCACGCCTGGGCGTGGAAGTGGGTGGCAACCATGTGCTCGCGCTACGGCTGCCGTTCCTGGCGATCGGTGCGTGGCTGCCATGGCTGGTCTCGCGGATCGCCACGCGCTGGTTCGGCGCGGTGGCCGGTTGGCAGGCCGGCAGCCTGACCCTGCTGATGCCGCTGTCAGCCACGCTGGGCATGCTGGCCGTGCCGGATGTGCCGATGGCGCTGGCCGCGGTGCTGTGCCTGGACGCCGGTGCACGCCTGCTGCGCAACGTGGATGCGGCGGCGGCGGTGAAGCTGGCCGCGGGCCTGGCGATCGGCGCACTCAGCCATTACCGCTTCATCGGGGTGATCGTGGTCGGCTTCATCGCGCTGCTGGTGCTGCCGCAGGGCCGGCGCATGCTGCGCGATCCGCGCGTCTGGGTGGCCCTGACGGTCGGTGTGGTGGCGTGGCTGCCGCTGCTGTCGTGGAATGCCGACAACCATGATGCCGGCCTGAAATTCCAGGTGGTCGAGCGCCACCCGTGGGCGTTCGAGTGGAGCGGGCTGTGGTTCCTGGTGATCCAGCCGATGCTGGTCACCCCGATCCTGTGCATCGCGATGTGGAAGGTGGCCCTGGCCGGTACCCGCTCCGGTGGCGGCGCACGCGCCCAGTGGCGGTATTTCGGTCTGATCGGCGCGGTATCGACCCTGTCCATCTTCGCCCTGGGCTTCTTCACCGATGTGGAGCGCATCAGCTTCCACTGGCCGCTGCCGGGCTATCTCGCGCTGCTGATCGCGGTGCCGGTCGTGCTCAATGGCTGGCCGCGCTGGCTGCGCCGCACCGGCTGGTGGCTGGCCGGTGCCGGGTTGGCACTGGCCTTCGGCTATTACCTGATGGCGTCCGTGCCGAGCGTGCGCGAGCAGCTGGCCGGCTACAAGTATTACCCGCGCAACTTCGCCGGCTGGGAACCCCTGGCAGGCGCCGTGCGCGAAGAATTGAAGGGCATGCCACCGGGCACCCGCGTGCTGGCCGGCAACTTCAAGGTCGGCGCGGAACTGGGCTTCCAGTTGCGTGATCCCTCGATCGAGGTGCTGCGCCATCCGTTGAACGACAAACACGGCCGCAGTGCGCAGCTGGGGCTGTGGGGGTTGCTGCACGATGGTCAGCGCGACACACCGATGCTGCTGGTGCTGTCCCCCAGCGACCAGCGCTATCGCGATCTGCTGGAGCGCTATCACGCGGTCTGCGACCAGGTGGGCCCGCTGCCGCCGCCGCGCGTGGTCAGCAACGATCATGGCTATCAGCGCTTCCTGCTGTTCAAGCTGCCTGCCGGGCGGGTGGACGGGCCCTGCGTCACCCCGGCGATGGCCTGGGTGGATGCGCCGCAGCCGGATGCCAAGGTGGGCGACACGCTGGATGTGCGCGGCTGGGCCTTCAAGGACGGTGCCGGCATCGAACGCGTCCAGCTGTTTGTCGATGGGAAGCCGGTCGGCGATGCGGTCTACGGGCGCGCCTACGACATCACCAGCGCCTGGAAGATCTCCACCGATCCGCAGCATCCCAACGTGGCCTTCGATGCCACGCTGAACACCGCTCACCTCGCGCCCGGTCGCCATTGGCTGGGCATGACGCTGTACGGCAAGGACGGCAGCGTGGAGCAGTGGCAGGAACAGGCCTTCACCGTCCCCGCGCGCTGAGTGCGCGTGTTTTTTCATGGATGACACCCTCATGCGCAATGCCTCGCCGGAAACGGCTTCCGTGCCGGTGTCCCGTCCGGTCTCCGCGCCGGTGCCGCCCGCGCTGACGCGCCTGCTGTGGCTGGCGGTGGCTGCGGTCGTCGCGGTGGGCGTGGCGGCGATGCTGTGGCTCGCGCCGCGGGTGCTGTACGCCGATCCGTGGCGCTTCACCCAGAAGCTGCTGGAGATGCCGTGGCCATCGAACGTGCTGGTCTCGGACAACGGCCACCGCGAAATCCTGCCGAACCTGGTGCGCCATGCCGAGCTGTCCTGGCTGCATGGCAACCAGTGGCTGCAGATCGGCACGGGCGTGCTGCTGGCCCTGGCCACGGTGTGGCTGCTGGCCCGGATCATCAAGGCCGATGCGCTGGCGCCGCCGGTACGCGCGGCCGCGACCCTGATCGGGGCGCTGTCGATCTTCTGGCTCGGCAGCCAGCGCGCGCTCACCCATGGCAACGAGTCGGTGCATGCGTATCTGATCACCGCGGCGCTGATGGCCGGGGTGGCTGTGCTGCTGCGTGGGGATCGCCGCGGTGCGGTGCTGGCGGCGCTGTGCGGTGTCGCCGCGACGTTCTCGTTCGGCAGCGGCGTAGCGGTGTTCGTCGGGCTGGCGGCGGTGCTGGTGGTGCGCCGTGCGCCGCTGTCGCACTGGGTGCCGTTGATGCTGGGGCTGTTGGTGGCGGTCGGCCTGCACCTGGGCATGGGCCGCACCGGCATGCCCTCGCAGATGGCGCTTGCGCCATTGGCGCAGCTGGACGTGCTGCTGCGCTGGCTGGCCTCGCCCTTCATCTACCTGGCCTGGCCTGCGCTGGATCCGGCGGCGGCACAGCAACTGCCGTTCGCGCCCGTGCGCAATGCGGTCCATTCGGTGGCGAGCGGGTACCAGTGGCTGTTCGGCCCGGTGATGACCTCGCGCTGGCCGCATCTGCTGGTGGGCGCGGTTGGGCTGGGCGGAGTGCTCGGAATGACCCGTTGCAGCTGGCAACGCGGGCGCAGCGCCGGCGCCGGGGAGTCGGTGGCGTTGGCGATGGCGTGGTTCGGGCTGGCCGTGGGCGGGCTGGTCGCGCTCAGCCGCTGGACCTATTTCGCCGATTACCCCACGCAGCTGGCCGCACCGCGGTATGTGCCGTGGTCGTGGCTGTTCTGGTGCGGCCTGCTGCTGTGGGCGACGGTCCGCGTGGGTCTGCGCCGCCCCCGGCCGGTGGTCTGGGGGGCGCTCCTGCTGGCCCTGGTGGCCGTGCCGAGCACCGCCTGGATGGCCTACCTCGGCGCCAGCATGCAGCGCGTGGCCAACATGACGGCCACCGCAGCCGCGGCGGGCGTGATCGATCCGGACCAGACCCATGGCGAGAGCGTACCTGGCGAAGTGCAGGCGGCACTGCCAAGCCTGCGCGCGCACGGGAGCGCGATGTTCGCCTGGCCGGAAACGCGCTATCTGCAGGGCGAACGCACGGCGGCCACCGCCTCGGCGGTGCCGCTCAGTGCGGTTTCGGTGGTCGCCGTGCGCAACCTGCTGGGCGGGCCCGCGTGGCGCGTGGAGTTCGCTGCCCGGAGCCCGGCGCCGCGGCTGGTCCTGCAGTGCGCGGGACGCCCGGTGGGCCTGGCGATGCCGCTGGCTGGGCACTGGGTCGGCTGGGCCACCGGGCCGCTGGATGCCGGCTGCCTGGAAGCGCTGCAGCTGCGTTGAGGCTCAGGGCAGGGTGTAGCCGGCCTGGCGCAGCAGCTGGCTCACCGCGATCAGCGGCAGGCCGATCAGAGCGGTCGGGTCGCGGTTCTCGATCGCCTCGAACAAGGTGATGCCCAGCCCCTCGCATTTGAAACTGCCGGCGCAGTCCAGCGGCTGCTCGGCGGCCACGTAGCGGACGATTTCGGCATGATCCAGCGTGCGGAAATGGACCCGGGTCCGGTCGCACGCGGCCAGGACCTCGCCGTCGCGCACCAGGCTCACCGCCGTGTGGAAGTCGACCACCTGGCCGGACATCGCCGCCAGCTGCGCCTGCGCACCCTCGACCGTGCCGGGCTTGCCCAGCGCGGCGCCGTTCAGTTCCGCCACCTGGTCCGAGCCGATCACCCACTGGCCCGGGTGCAGGCGGGCCACGGCCTCCGCCTTGGCCTGCGCCAACCGCACGGCCACGGCCCGTGGGGCCTCGCCGGGGGCGGGGGTCTCATCCACCTCGGGGCGGGCGGTCTGCAGGGGCAGGCCAAGCCGTTCCAGCAGTTCGCGGCGGTAGCGGGAGGTGGAGGCAAGCAGCAGTGGGGTCATGCGACAATACCGGGCACGGAAGGGCGGCAGTCTGGCCCCTCGGGGCGGGGATCGGCAACCTGACTGCGCAGGCATTTGACAGCAGCCCGGGCGATCCTTAACATTCAGCGGCTTATGTCCGCAAACGTGCCCGAAATGCTGGATGCTTGGCGGATGGTCGCAGCGCGCAGGCGCTTCGATGGCCAGGTGGATCTAGCGAAATTGACCCGCCTGCAAGGCCTTGTTGCCGATACCGAAGGTCAGTGCACCTATGCACTGGAATTCGCGCACGACGACATCCTGCGGGTATCCTATGTTGAACTGTCCATCGACACCGCGCTGCCGCTGATCTGTCAGCGCAGCCTGCAGCGTTTCCTGTTGCCGGTTTCGATGGTGCAGCGGCTCGGTCTGATCCGTAGCGAAGAGGAAGAATCCTCGCTGCCGGAAGGCTGGGAGCCGTGGCTGGTGCCCGAAGACGGCATGCTGCGACCGCTGGAACTGGTCGAGGACGAACTCGTCCTGGCCGTGCCCGTCGTGCCGTTGTCTCCCGATGGCGAGGCAGTGGACAAGGACTGGGCACCGACCGAAGAAGAAATCAGCAAGGCCAATCCGTTCGCGGCGTTGGCGGCACTGAAAAAACAATAGCAGCCGGATTGTCGTCGGCGGCTGCGGCGAAAGCGAAAACTGTGCTGGGCGCTGGCGTCCTGCGCGACGATACGACGAAGCAAAACGAACCGAGTTTGGAGCAATCCCATGGCTGTGCAGAAATCCCGTGTCACCCCGTCCCGCCGCGGTATGCGCCGTGCGCATGACGCCCTGAGCGCCAAGCAGCTGTCCACCGATCCGACCACCGGTGAAGTGCACCTGCGTCACCACATCACCGCTGACGGTTTCTACCGCGGCAAGAAGGTGATCACGACCAAGTCGAACTCGGCCGTCGAAGAAGATTGATTTGTGAAGGCCGCTGCCCGGTCGGGCGGCGGCCTTTACCCCATTCTTCCCGATCACCACGTTTGGTGATCGTGCTACAGGACATGCAATGAGCAAGCGGATCTACTCGAGGATCGCGGGCACCGGTAGTTATTTGCCCGAAAAAGTGTTGACCAACCAGGATCTGGAGAAAATGGTCGACACCAGCGATGAGTGGATTCAATCGCGCACTGGTATCCGCGAACGGCACATTGCGGCCGAAGGCGAGACCACCAGCGACCTCGGCTACCACGCCGCGGTACGTGCGCTTGAAGCGGCCGGTATCGACGCTTCGCAGCTCGACATGATCGTGGTGGGTACCACCACGCCTGACCTGATTTTCCCGTCCACCGCTTGCCTGATCCAGGCCAAGCTCGGTGCGAGCGGTTGCCCCGCCTTCGACGTCAACGCCGCCTGTTCGGGCTTCGTGTTCGCGTTGAGCGTGGCCGACAAATTCATCCGTTCCGGTGATGCACGCCATGTGCTGGTCATCGGTGCGGAAACCCTGACCCGTATCGTCGACTGGACCGAGCGCACCACCTGCGTGCTGTTCGGCGATGGCGCGGGCGCCGTCGTGCTCAAGGCCGACGAAGACACCGGCATCCTCAGCACCCACTTGCATTCGGATGGCAGCAAGAAAGAACTGCTGTGGAACCCGGTGGGCGTCTCGGCCGGCTTCGGCGAGGGCGACAATGCCCGCGGCGCGATCCTGATGAAGGGCAACGACGTGTTCAAGTACGCCGTCAAGGCGCTGGATTCGGTCGTCGATGAAACCCTGGAAGCCAATGCGCTGACCAAGGCCGACCTGGATTGGCTGATCCCGCACCAGGCCAACCTGCGCATCATCGAAGCCACCGCCAAGCGCCTGGAGATGTCCATGGACCAGGTGGTGGTGACGGTCGACAAGCACGGCAATACGTCCTCGGCCTCCGTGCCGATGGCGCTGGACCACGCGGTCCGCTCCGGTCGTGTGGAGCGCGGGCAGCTGCTGCTGCTGGAAGCCTTCGGCGGCGGCTTCACGTGGGGTTCTGCTCTGCTGCGCTATTGATAGCCACAGTTACGACAACGTGACGCTGTCGTTACGGCCCCATTACGGGGCCGTAAGCATTTCAGGAGAACTGTCATGGTTGAGCCCATCGTCATCGAAGGGCAGCGCGCCTGGCTGAAGCAGTACGGCGAAGGAAGCCGCGTGGTCGCGCTGGGGCTGTTGAACTTCATCGCCCGCCGCTTCCAGCTTGATGCCCTGCGCCCACCACCGCACCGCGGCGGCGATGCCGCCCGCGAAACCGAAGCCCGCCGCCTGGCCGAACTGCAGGCCCAGGGCGTCAACGTCCCCAGCGTGATCGGCAGCGGCCACGCCGCCCTCGTGCTGGGCGACAACGGCTCCTCGTTCAACACCTGCCTGCGCGAAGCCGACGATGCCGGCCGCGACCGCCTGGTGTCCGCGGCGATGAACGCCATCGCCCAGGCCCACCGCAAGGGCGCTTACTTCGGCCAGCCACTGCCGCGCAACCTGACCTGGGACGGCAACGAGATCGGCTTCATCGATTTCGAAGAAGACCCCCTGGAAGTCATGGACCTCGCCCAGGCCCAGGCCCGCGACTGGCTGATGTTCGGCTACGGCGTGGCCAAGTACTACGAAGATCGGCCGCAGCAGCTGCAGAGCCTGATGGCGCAGGCCATGGACGGCGCCGAAGCGCCGGTCCTCGCCCATGCCCACGATGTCACCGGTCGCCTCCAGGGGCTGGCCCGTTACAGCATGAAAATGGGCCGCTCGGCCCGCGCGCTGGCCCACTCGATCCTGATCGTCCACGGCGCCACGACCCTGGGCGTGCTGATGCTGGCCGTGATCTGCATCGACTTCTTCAGCGACGGCGACCTCGACATCCTCCAGCTGTTCACCTGAGCCCACATACGCGGCAGTACAGACGAAGGGCGACGTTCCCCTTTATCATTCGCCGTTCGATTTTTGCAGGCGGATGATCGCGTGACCGATACCAATCTCGCATTCGTGTTCCCGGGCCAGGGCTCGCAGTCGCTGGGCATGCTGGCCGAACTGGCCGAGCTGCACCCGCAGATCCGCGAGGCTTTCACCGAGGCCTCCGACGGCGCCGGTGTCGACCTCTGGGCCCTTTCCCAGGGCGGCCCGGAGGAAATGCTCAACCGCACCGAGTACACCCAGCCGGCCCTGCTGGCGGCCAGCATCGGCGTCTGGCGCGCCTGGAACGCCGTTGGCGGCGCCAAGCCGGCCGTCCTGGCCGGCCACAGCCTGGGCGAGTACACCGCCCTGGTCGCCGCCGGCGCCCTGTCGCTGCGTGACGGCGCCCATCTGGTGCGCCTGCGCGGCCAGTTGATGCAGGAAGCCGCCCCGACCGGCGTGGGGGCCATGGCCGCCGTCCTCGGCGCGGAAGACGCCCTCGTCGTGGAGGTCTGCGAACAGGCCGCCGGCAGCCAAGTGGTCGTCCCGGCCAACTACAACTCGCCCGGCCAGATCGTCATCGGTGGCGACGCCGCCGCCGTGGACCGCGCGCTGGCCCTGTTGGCCGAGAAGGGCGTCCGCAAGGCCGTCAAGCTCGCCGTCAGCGTGCCCTCGCACACCCCGCTGATGCGCGAAGCCGCCAACCGCCTGGCTGAAACCATGGCTGGCCTGGACTGGCGCGCCCCGGCCCTGCCGGTGGTGCAGAACGTCGATGCCCGCGTGCATGACGGCGTCGACGCCATCCGCCAGGCGCTGGTCCAGCAGCTGTACCTGCCTGTCCAGTGGACCGGCTGCGTGCAGGCGCTGGCCGCCCGCGGCGTCACCCGGGTGGCCGAATGTGGCCCGGGCAAGGTGCTGAGCGGATTGATCAAACGCATCGACAAATCGCTGGACGCGCGCACACTGTCCACGCCCGCCGATTTCGAGACGGCCCGCGAGACCTGGGCCGCCTGATGTCTTCCGATCGTGCCCGCGCTGGACTGGCCTCGCGCCAGACCGGCCAGGCCGATCCCGTTCGAGGAAATGAGATGAGCAAGCCCCTTCAGGGTGAAATCGCACTGGTCACCGGCGCCAGCCGGGGTATCGGTGCCGCGATCGCCGACGCACTGGCCGCGCAGGGCGCGACCGTCATCGGCACCGCCACCACCGACGCCGGTGCCGCCGCCATTGGTGAGCGCCTGGTTGCCGTGGGTGGCCACGGCCGCGCGCTGAACGTCACCGACGCTGCTGCGCTGGAGGCCGTGCTGGACGGTATCGCCAAGGAATTCGGCGCCATCAGCATCCTGGTCAACAACGCCGGCATCACCCGCGACAATCTGTTGCTGCGGATGAAGGAAGAAGACTGGCAGGCGATCCTGGACACCAACCTGACCAGCGTCTTCCGCACCTCCAAGGCCGTCATGCGCGGCATGATGAAGGCGCGCAAGGGCCGCATCATCAACATCGCCTCGGTGATCGGCGTGACCGGCAATGCCGGCCAGGCCAACTACGCCGCGGCCAAGGCCGGCATCATTGCCTTCTCCAAGTCGCTGGCCAAGGAAATCGGCTCGCGCGGGATCACGGTCAACGTGGTCGCGCCGGGCTTCATCGACACCGACATGACCAAGGCCCTGCCGGAAGAGCAGCGCACCGGCCTGGTCAAGTCGATCGCCCTGGAGCGGCTCGGCGAGCCGTCCGATATCGCCAACGCGGTGGCGTTCCTGGCCGGTCCTTCGGCCAGCTACATCACCGGCGAAACCCTCCATGTGAACGGCGGCATGTACATGCCGTAAGCATGTGGCGCAAGGAGTGCGCCGCAAGTGGTTGATCCGTTTGATGTTTTGCTGCAATGCAAGGTGTCGCTGGTTTCCACTACACTATCCCACGGTCATCCCTCACCGGATGGCGTCATTTTTGAACCACTACTCCATCTGGAGCGATATCCAATGAGCACCATCGAAGAACGCGTCAAGAAAATCGTCGTCGAACAGCTTGGCGTCAAGGAAGAGGAAGTCACCAACAGCGCATCGTTCGTCGATGACCTGGGCGCTGACTCGCTGGACACCGTTGAACTGGTGATGGCGCTGGAAGAAGAGTTCGAGTGCGAAATCCCGGACGAAGAAGCCGAAAAGATCAGCACCGTGCAGGCTGCGATCGACTACATCAACGCCCACGTCAAGGCTTGATGTCAGGCGGCTCGCGCGCGGCCGTGGCGATTGCTGCGACCGCGTGCGGCAAACCCATGGGGCCGCGCTTGCGGCCCTGTGCTTTTGAGCGTTATACCGCGTGATACCCGCAACACCCGGGTCAGGAGAATCTGCAATGAAGCGTCGCGTCGTCGTTACCGGCATGGGCATGGTCTCGCCATTGGGCAATGATATGGCCAGCAGTTGGAAGGGCATCACCGAAGGCCGTTCCGGCATCGGTCCGCTGACCAACGTTTCGCAGTCCTACCTGGACCGTTTCACCACCAAGATCGCAGGTGAGGTCAGGGACTTCGACATCACCGCCGACAACGAACAGTTCGGCAAATTCCGGGTCACTGGCAAGGATGCCAAGAAGATGGACCCGTTCATTCATTACGGCCTCGGTGCCGCCTTCATGGCCTTGAACGATTCGGGCCTGGAGATCACCGACGGCAACGCCGAGCGCGTCGGCGCCATCGTGGGCGCGGGCATCGGCGGCCTGCTGGGCATCGAAGAGCAGACCATCGATTTCCACGAGGGCAAGAAGATCTCGCCCTTCTACGTGCCCAAGACCATCATCAACATGCTCCCGGGCCAGCTGAGCATCATCACCGGCCTGAAGGGTCCGTCGTTCTCGGCGGTCTCCGCCTGCGCGACCTCCAACCACTCCATCGGCACCGCGATGCGCATGATCCAGTACGGCGATGCGGACGTGATGGTGGTCGGTGGTGCCGAGCGCGGCTCCTCGCCGACCGCCCTGGGCGGCTTCTGCGCGATGAAGGCGATGAGCACCCGCAACGATGCACCGGCGGAAGCCTCGCGCCCGTGGGACAAGGAACGCGACGGCTTCGTGCTGGGCGACGGCGCCGGCATCCTGATCCTGGAAGAGTACGAGCACGCCAAGGCACGTGGCGCGCGCATCTATGCCGAGCTGGCCGGTTTCGGCGCCAGCTCGGACGCGTACCACATGACCGCCCCGAGCGAGAACGGCGAAGGCGCGGCACGCTGCATGACCATGGCGCTGAAGGACGCGGGCGTGACCCCGGAGCAGGTCGGTTACCTCAATGCGCACGGCACCTCCACGCCGCTGGGCGACCTGGGTGAAACCATGGCCATGAAGACCGCCTTCGGTGACCACGCCTACAAGATGATGGTCAGCTCCACCAAGTCGATGACCGGCCACCTGCTCGGCGCGGCCGGCGGCGTGGAGGCGATCTTCTCGGTGCTGGCGCTGCGCGACAACATCATTCCGCCGACCATCAACCTGCATGAAGCGGGCGAGGGCTGCGACCTGGATTACGTGCCCAACACCGCACGCGAGGCCAAGGTCGATGTGGTGATGTCCAACGGCTTCGGCTTCGGCGGCACCAACGGCACGCTGGTGTTCAAGCGCGTCTGACCGCCCGTTCCGTGCACTCCCACCCGGGCCGCCATCATGGCGGCCTTGGTGTATCTGGCCCCCGCGCACGCTGCGCGCCCTTCCGGTGTCCTGTCATGTTCCAGACGCTTCCGCTGCCCGCCACCACCGACCTGCTGGCCCTGCAGCGCCTGGCCCCGCAGCGCTACCCGCTGCTGATGGAGTCCACCGCCTCGGGCACCGCGCAGGGGCGCTGGGACCTGCTGCTGATGGGCAGCGGCGAAGCGCTCGCGCTGCACGCCGACGGCGTGGTGCGTGATGCCGATGGCGTGGCGCAGGACGGCCGCTTCCTCGACGTGCTCGACGCGCACTGGGCCGCCCTGCGGTTGCCGCGCGAGGAGACGACACTGCCGTTCCGCGGTGGCTGGGCACTGATGCTGGATTACGAACTGGCCGGGCAGATCGAAGACGTGCTGGCCTTGCCGGCGCGCGCCGATGGCCTGCCGTCCGCGCTGGCGCTGCGCTGCCCGGCGGCGGTGTTGCACGACCGCGTGCTCGGCCAGTTCCATGCCGTGTGCGAGAGCGGTCAGGTCGCGCTGCTGCAGACCCTGCAGGACGACCTTGCCGCGGCCGCCGCGCTGGCCCCGTTGCCAACCTGGCAGCCTCCGGTGGCGATCGGCGAAGACGCGCCACCGCGCTTCACCGACGGCGTCGGCAAGGTGATCGATTACCTGCGCGCGGGCGACGTGTTCCAGGTGAACCTCTCGCGGCGCTGGAGCGCGCAGTTCACCGAGGCGCTCTCGCCGCAGGCGCTGTACGCGCAGCTGCGCGTGGCCAACCCGGCGCCGTTCGCCGGGCTGTTCATGGCGCAGGGCAGGGCGGTGGTCAGCTCCTCGCCCGAGCGGCTGGTCTCGGTGCATGGCGATGACGTGCAGACCCGCCCGATCGCCGGCACCCGCCCGCGTTTCGCTGGCGACGACGATGCCGCGCGGATCCAGGAACTGGTCGGCCATCCCAAGGAGCGCGCCGAGCACGTGATGCTGATCGACCTGGAGCGCAATGACCTCGGCCGCATCTGCGCACCGGGCAGCGTGGAGGTGGATGAACTGATGACCGTGGAGAGTTACGCCCACGTGCACCACATCGTCAGCAACGTGCGTGGCCGCCTGCGCGAGGACGTCAGCCCCGGCCAGGTGATCGCCGCGACCTTCCCCGGCGGCACCATCACCGGCTGCCCGAAGGTGCGCTGCATGCAGATCATCGCCGAGCTGGAGCAGACCGCGCGCGGTGCCTACACCGGCGCGTTCGGCTGGCTGAACCGCGATGGCGACCTGGACCTGAACATCCTGATCCGCACCGCCGAAGTGGCCGGCGATACCGCCAGCTTCCGCACCGGGGCCGGGATCGTGGTCGATTCGGTGGCCGACAAGGAACTGGACGAGACCCGCGCCAAGGCCCGTGGCCTGCTGCGGGCGCTGGGCAGCGATGCCTGAGCCGTTTGGCGGTGTGCAGTACCCGCGCGGTATGCTGCGCGGCGAAGAATTTGATTCGAGGTGACCATGGCGGGTGCGAAACGGGGATGTCTGGCCGTACTGGCCGTGTTGCTGGTGCTGGCCCTGCTGGTCGCGGCCGCAGGCGCATGGTTCTGGCATCGCCAGGGCGCGTTCGCCGATGCGCCGGTCACCCCCAGTGCGGAGAGCGTGGTGATCGCCTCGGGGGACGGCTTCAGCACCGTGCTCGGCAAGCTGCGCCAGGCCGGCGTGGACGAAGGCAGCGACACCCAGTGGCAGCTGCTGGCGCGCCAGCTCGATGCCGCTGGCAAGCTCAAGGTGGGCGAATACGCGCTCGATCCGGCGCTGACCCCACGCGAGCTGCTGACCCGCATGCGCCAGGGCAGCGTCCTGCAGCACCGCGTCACCATCGTGGAGGGCTGGAACATCCGTCAGCTTCGCGCCGCGCTCAAGCGTGCCGATCCGCTGGTGCATACCACCGATGATCTGGACGATGCCGCGTTGATGAAGGCAATCGGCTTCCCCGGCGAACACCCGGAAGGCCGTTTCCTGCCCGAGACCTACGTCTACCAGCGCGGTGACAGCGACATCGACGTGCTCAAGCGCGCGCATGCCGCGATGGAAAAAGAACTCACCGCCGCGTGGGACAGCCGCGTGGACGATCTGCCGCTGAACTCGCCGTATGAGCTGCTGATCCTCGCCTCGATCATCGAGAAGGAAACCGCACTGCCCAGCGAGCGCCCGCAGATCGCCGGGGTGTTCATGCGCCGCCTGAAGATCGGCATGCGCCTGCAGACCGACCCCACCGTGATCTACGGCATCGGCAGCAGCTACGACGGCAACATCCGCAAGCGCGACCTCACCACCGATACGCCGTACAACACGTACACGCGCGCCGGCCTGACCCCGACCCCGATCGCCATGCCCGGGCGTGACGCGCTGCATGCCGCCGCGCAGCCGGCCAAGGGGGACGCGCTGTACTTCGTGGCCGTGGGCGATGGCAGTGGCGCGCACATCTTCTCGGCCAACTACACCGACCACAACGCCGCCGTTGCCCGCTACCTGCAGCAACTGCGCAGCAAACGCACCAACGAGGCCGCCCCCCAATGAGTCCCGCGCTGCACCGGCACCCGCACTTCGTCAGCCTGGAAGGGGGCGAGGGCGCCGGCAAGACCACCGCCATCAACGCGATCCGCGAGGCCCTGCAGGCGCGTGGGCATGAGGTGGTGCTGACCCGCGAGCCCGGCGGCACCGCCCTGGCCGAGCGCATCCGCGCGCTGGTGCTCAAGCCGGACGCGGAGATCGCCGCCGAGCCGCTCTCGGCCGAAGCCGAGCTGCTGCTGGTGTTCGCCGCCCGCGCCCAGCACGTGCGCCAGGTGATCGCCCCGGCGCTGCAGCGCGGCGCCTATGTGCTGTGCGACCGCTTCACCGATTCCAGCTACGCCTACCAGGGCGGTGGCCGCGGCCTGGACCCGGCGTGGATCGCCGATCTGGAGCGCCGCGCCGTCGGCCTGCTGCCCGGCCTGACCCTGCTGCTGGATGTGGACGTGGCGGTCGGCCGTGCGCGCGCCAACGGCCGCGACCTGTGGCCGGACCGCATTGAAAGCGAGCACGATGATTTCTTCCAGCGGGTGCGCGCGGTCTTCCGCCAGCGTGCCAGCGAAGACCCCGCACGTTACCGCCTGATCGACGCCAGCCAGGACCAGGCCGGCGTCGCCAGCGCGGTGGTGGCGGCCGTGGCGGCATGGTTGGCACAGGAGCCGGAACGTGGCTGAACCCTTTTCCCCCTGGCAGCAGCGCGCCTATGACCAGACCGTGGCCGCGCTCGACGCCGGTCGCCTCGGCCATGGCCTGCTGTTCTGCGGCCCGGCCGGCCTGGGCAAGCTGGGCGTCGCGCTGCGGCTGGCCGAGCACGTGCTGGGGCAGGGCGAACCTGCCGCGGCCAAGCGCAGCGCCCAGCTGCTGGCCGCGGGGACCCACCCGGACCTGCAGCGGATCTCGTTCATTCCCAACAAATCCGGCGACAAGCTGCGCACCGAAATCGTGATCGAGCAGATCCGCGAGGTCTCGCAGAAGCTCTCGCTGACCCCCCAGTACGGCGTGGCCCAGGTGGTGATCGTCGATCCTGCCGACGCCATCAACCGCGCCGCCTGCAACGCCCTGCTCAAGACCCTGGAAGAGCCGCAGCCCGGCCGTTACCTGTGGCTGATCAGCGCCGACCCCGCCCGACTGCCGGCCACCATCCGCAGCCGCTGCCAGCGCCTGGAGTTCAAGCTGCCGCCGCGCGAGGAAGCGCTCGCCTGGCTGCAGACCCTGGGCCACAGCGAGGCCAGCGCCCGCGAAGCGCTGGACGCCGCGCGTGGCCATCCCGGCCTGGCCGACCAGTGGCTGCGCGAGGACGGCCTGGCCCTGCGCCGCCAGGTCGCTACGGATCTGGAAGCGCTCGTCGCCGGCCGCGCCGGCGCGGTGGAACTGGCCCAGCGCTGGACCGCCGACGACAACGCCGCCCTGCGCCTGCGCCACGCCGCCGATCTCGCCCTGGCCCAGGCCACCGGCGGTGGCTTGACCGATCCCGATCGATTGCACAAGCTGGCCGCCTGGTTCGATGCGGCCAACCGCACCCGCGACCTGCTGCGCACCACGGTGCGCGCCGATCTTGCGGTGGTGGAGCTGCTGCTGGCCTGGGGAAAGGTCAACGAACGGCACGCCAAGGGGAATAGAGCATGAGCGCCACCAACGCCCGACAGGGCATCCTGTCCCTTGCCGTCAAGGACAAGGCCGCGCTGTACAGCGCCTACATGCCGTTCGTGAAGAACGGCGGCATCTTCGTGCCCACGCCCAAGCGCTACTTCCTGGGCGATGAGGTGTTCCTGCTGCTCACCCTGCCGGACTCCGGCGAGCGCCTGCCGGTGGCCGGCAAGGTGATCTGGGTGACCCCCGCCGGGGCCCAGGGCAACCGCGCGGCAGGCATCGGCGTACAGCTGGCCGATGGTGCGGAAGGGGAGACCGTCCGCCATCGGATCGAGACCCTGCTGGCCGGCATCCTGACCGCGGACAAGCCCACGCACACGATGTGAAGAAATTTCGGCGAAACCGTTGACGTCGAAATTTGCCGCCCTATAATGAGCGGCTCAGCAGCATCGGGCGGTTAGCTCAGCGGTAGAGCATTGCCTTCACACGGCAAGGGTCACAAGTTCGAACCTTGTACCGCCCACCATGATTCAGTCGAAAAAGCCTCCGGAAACGGGGGCTTTTTTGTTGGTTGTGCGCCCCACCTGCCGCTTATCGCGGAGCTGATCGTCAATGCGTTGGCTGCCAGCGCTCTCCGCTATGAGCGCTATTCCCCCGCACCATCGGCCAGGCTGTCCCAGATGCGCCCGTCACGTTGCGCTTCCGTGGTGACGTTGACCACCGCCTGTTCGCCCAGACGATCACGCAACTGCTGCAGATACAGGCTGCGAGGTGTCACCACCTGGCCCATCGACTGCACGATCCCCGCTGGCTCCTCCGGCGGGAATTTCCCGGGTGCAATAGCGCCCACCTGTCCCACGCTCCAGTTCATCGCGAAGGGCGGCGCCTGGATTACGTAGATGTCGTGCTCGGTGTTCCAGAACATCTGCTGTGCGCCTGCCCACCCGTGTCCCGTGCCGCTGTACCGGCGGTTCTGCGCCCGCAGCATGTATCCCTTGGTGTTGTCGTACAGCGTGCCGGTGGACCAGCGGTGATGGGGGCCGCTGTCGTTGCTGTCGCCCACGGCCAGGCAGTCCAGAAACACGTTGGGGCCGGGCACCCGTGCACCGATGACGAAGGTATGCCGGCCGCCTTGGTTGTAGCAGCGCTGGATCAGATTGAAGGCGGCGTTGCCCTCGTACAGGAACACATAGCGGCGGGCGCCCTGGGTCTCGCCATACCTCGGGTCGAGATAGGCGATGTCCTGCAGGGTATTGAACTGCGCGCCATTACGGGTCACGAAGCCATGCGATACATAACGCACGGTTACATCGCGAACCCATGAGTTGTAGGTTGCACCCAGGCGGAGTGCGGTAAAGGGGCCGGCATCGGCGGTGCCGTTGACCGTACCGGTCTCGGGGTCACCTTCAAGGCGGAGGTCTTCGATGCCAACCTGCGAGATACGGATCGGATCCGTGCGATAGACGCTGCCGCCACCGAACCGGGCCTCGATGGCATCCATGACGGGGGCATCGAGAGTGATCGTGTCATGGTCTACCGCGGTGACGACGCGTTCGCTGTACATGGCGTAGTCGCTGGCCGTCCACCGGTATCGCGCGGTATCGATGCCCTCTGGGCCGACCCAGCGCGCGTTGGGTTCCCTCGCGATCGACACCGTATCGCCCACGCGATAGCCGGCTGCGGACGTTAACTTGATCCGCATCGCCCCCACCGGGACGTAGTCCATGTTGATTGCGGTACGGCGTGCGTCCAACGCTGCGCGGGGGACCGCGGATTCGCTGTTCCCCACGTCAAGAATTCTGCCCTGTCGCTCGCTGATTTCGGAGCGGATCACCGTGCCGTCTGCACCTCGCCCTTCACCGCGCAGCACTACGCCGCCTGCACGGATGGTCAGCGTCCTGCTCACCCTGTAGTGGCCGCGACGGAGCAGGACCGCGCCGCGCAGGCCCCGGCTGTCCATGGCACGTAGGGAGACCGCATCGATCGCTGCCTGGATGCGGGGATAGTCATCCTCCGCGCTGGATGGCTCAAGGATCTCGATGACAGGAATGCTGGAGCGGATGGGCAGGCTGACGCCGCCTCCCTGGTACCCGGCGCGGGAGAAGTCCGGGACGATGTTGCGGGCCTGATCGCCACCGCGCTCGGTATACACGCCATAGCGAAGCAATCCATCGCTGCCCAGGCTTGCCAACGGGGCGTCTTTGGCACGGTTGATGGGGTGGATGAAGGCGCTGGTCTGAGAAACAGGCTCCGCCGCTGACAAGGTAGCGAACGGGCAGACTGGCAATGCCACGAGCGTCAGCGCTGCGACTCGGCGAAACGCCGGGAGGAAAGGCATGCGGGCGACGTCCTTCCAAGGAGGAGTGGCTTGCAATGGTAGCAACTGCTTCCAACGATGCAGTCCGTGCTGAAGAGTCAGGCTGGTCTGCTTTTCCGGTCGATCGCGGACTTTCCGTACAATAGAAAGGCGCCAATCGCTGACAGTGTCCGTTTCTGGGCGGACGCCGAGATGCGCCTCCTTTGCCGCGCTGAGCAATCGCGAATGCCCGGCGCGCCCAGCTCGCTGCCCGCTTACGAGCTCGCCTTGTTGTATCGCTCGACGATGTGCACCTGCTGGCCACTGCCATGCCGTAGATGTGGAATATATACCCCCCATGCATGAGTGATATGCGCGTGCGCGCTTCTTCCAACATGGCCCCGACGGTAGATTCCCCTGACAATCTGTCACGGAGTGACCCATGCAGACACGCACCCGCCTTCGCACTCTGCTGCCCGGCTTTCCCTCCACACTGATCTGGATGGTGGTTTCACTCTGTTCCACGACCGCCATGGCCAACGAGCCACTGCAGATCGAGGCGCAGGGGAGTTTCCTCGCAGGTGGCATGGAAAAGACGGAACCTGGCACGTTCGATCCGTTGAAACCGTCCAATCCGGAGGGCCAGAGCTACCACGGTGATCACGTCTATGCCTTCTACCAGAAGCCGGTGAATGCGCGTCCGCTGTCGATCGTGATGTGGCACGGTGCGGGCCAGTCGTCCAAGAGTTGGGAAACGACGGCCGATGGGCGCGAGGGCTTCCAGAACCTGTTCCTGCGTCGTCGCTTCACTACCTACCTGATCGATCAGCCACGGCGAGGCAAAGCCGGCCGAAGCATGGTCGAGTCCACGCTGAAGCCTGTCGCAGACGATCAGATGTGGTTCAACCAGTTCCGAATCGGCCTCTGGCCGACGTACTTCGGCGGCAGTCAGTTCCCGACAGGGGAGGCCACGCTGGACCAGTTTTTCCGTTCGGTCACGCCGAATACGGGGTCGTTCGACCTCGGGGTAGTCTCTGACGGAGTAGCTGCCGTCCTGCAGAAAACAGGGCCCGCGATCCTGTTTACCCATTCGCAGGCGGGAGGCCCTGGCTGGATGACGGCGATAAAGAGCCCAAATGTTCGCGCAATCGTCGCCTTCGAGCCCGGCAGCAGCTTCGTGTTTGCCAAGGACGATGCGCCGGTACCGATTCCCAGTGCGTTCGATACCGTCGCACCCGCCGTAGTGTCTCCCGAGGCGTTCAAGGCGCTGACGCGGATCCCCATTTTGGTGCTGTATGGCGACAACATCCCTGACAAGCCCGTTGACCTGCCCGCGCAGGACAGCTGGCGGGCGCGGTTGGAAATGGCCCGCGCCTGGCGCGACGCGGTCAATCGGCAGGGTGGGGACGTGACCTTGATCCATTTGCCGGACATGGGAATCCGTGGCAACAGCCACTTCCTGTTCTCGGACCTCAACAACGTTCAGATCGCCGATCTGGTGAGTGAGTTTCTGGCGAAGAAGAATCTGGATCATTGAGCCGGAATGCGTCGTGCAGTGATTGCGCCATCAAAGGCATGTGGCGCGCCGGTGCTGCGACGCTTGCCGATCCACAATTCATATCATTCATGCATGAGTGATATCCGGCTGATGCTCTTTTTCCATGAGTGCACGGCGGTTAGTTTTACGCCTGATCCCCCGCCAACGTGGGCGCGCCACATGCACCGGCAGGGGTAACGTCCGAACTGGGAGCACTGGAATGAAGCACATCGTGCACGCCACGCTGTTGGCGATGTCTCTTGGCCTGGCGGCAGGCAACGCGGCCGCCGCCGACTACACGCTCAACCCCTTCACATTGGCCTACGAAGGTGCGATCACGCGGAATGTGCCCAGCGAGGTCAACGTCCACTCGGTGTCCTATCCGCTGAATGGAATCGAGATCGCCGCGAACTTCTACACGCCGGCCAACTTCGATGCCGCGCGGAAATACCCGACCATCGTGGTCGCCCACCCCAATGGTGGGGTCAAGGAGCAGGTGGCCGGCCTGTACGCGCAGCGTTTGGCCGAGCAGGGCTACATCGCCATCACCGCCGATGCGGCCTATCAGGGGGCGAGCGGCGGCCAGCCCCGCAGCGTGGACACGCCGTCCCACCGCATCGAAGACATCCACGGCATGGCGGACTTCATCAGTCGATTCCCCTGGGTCGACACCACGCGCCTGGGTTTGCTGGGCATCTGTGGCGGCGGCGGTTACTCGCTGGCGGCCGCGCAGACCGACAAGCGGTTCATGGCTGTGGCCACGATCAGCATGTTCAACTCTGGCCGTGTACGCCGCAACGGCTATGCCGACTCGCAGCTGGACACCCTCCAGCAGCGCCTGCAGCAGGCTTCGAATGCGCGGGCACAGGAAGCTGCCGGCGGCGAAGTGCTGTACTCCGGCGACGCCAATCTCACCGACGCACAGATCGCCAAGCTTCCCTTCGATCTGTATCGGCAGGGCTATGCGTACTACTGGAAGACGCACGCCCATCCCAACTCCACCTTCCGCTACACCACCAGCAGCCTGCTGGACCTGATGCGTTGGGACGCCACCGACCAGATCGAGCTCATCAACCAGCCGCTGCTGATGATTGCCGGCAGCAAGGCTGACAGCCTGTACATGACCCAGGACGCTTTCGCCAAGGCGACCGGTACCTCCGACAAACAACTGGTGCTGCTGGACGGCGCTACGCATATCGAAACCTACTGGGTGCCGAAGTACGTGGATGCCGCCGTCGCCTCGCTGACCACGTTCTACAGCCGGACGCTTGCGCCATGAGCGCGCCTCGCAGATCAACCGCGCAGAGTGCGCTGCTGGGCGCGGCGTTAAGCGTGGCGGCGCCATTCGCCGGCGCGGTCGAACCCCCCACGCAGCAGGTCACCCGAGCGGGAACCCAGTCGTCCGTTGCCGGTCCGGCAGCGACCTTCGTCGGCAAGGTGCGGGTCGATCCGCTGTTCCTGGCGGACGAGGAGGTGCAGGCTTCGTCGGCATACGTCAGCTTCGAGCCGGGTGCGCGCTCGGCCTGGCACACGCACCCCGCCGGTCAGCGACTGGTGGTTACCTCCGGCGTTGGGCTGACCCAGGAATGGGGCAAGCCGGTGCAGCAGATACACGTTGGGGATGTGGTGGTGTGTCCTGCGGGAGTCAAGCATTGGCACGGCGCCGCACCGCACAGCGCGATGACCCACCTTGCAGTGACCGGGGTAGCAGACGGCAAGTCGGTGGCGTGGCTGGAGCAGGTCAGTGATGACCAGTATCGCGAGGCGTCAGCAGGCATCGTCGCTTCCGTTGCCGGGCCGCTTTCGCCCAGGCAGCAGGCGATCCCGCTGATTGCGGCCGCCGCCGCCAGCAGCGACATGCCGCAGCTCACTGCCGCGTTGCGCCGGGGACTGGATGCAGGCCTGACGCTGAGCGAGACAAAGGAAGTGCTCGTGCAGCTGTATGCCTATGCGGGGTTCCCGAAGAGCCTCAACGCCTTGGGCGAGCTGATGAACGTGGTGCGCGCACGTGAGGCGCAGGGCATCGCCACCGCGCCCGGTCAGTCGCCCACCGGGGAGATTCCCGTGGGCGACGCACTGCGCGCGGTGGGCACCGCCAATCAGACCCGGATCTCCGGCGCCCCGGTGGCCGGGCCAATCATGGACTTCGCCCCCATCATCAACCAGTACCTGCAGACGCACCTGTTCGGCGACATCTTCGAGCGCGACAACCTGGACTGGCAAAGCCGTGAACTGGCGACGGTGGGTGCACTGGCAGTGATGCCAGGCGTGGAGGCGCAGCTGCGCTCGCACATGGCGGCCAGCCAGCGCGTGGGCCTCAGCCGCGCACAGCTGCACCACCTGGCCCAGTTGCTGGCCCATAGCGGTTACGCGGCCGCATCCGCCCGTGCAGTGCAGGCGCTGGAACAGACCCCGCCGCCTTCGCCCTGACCATGCCGTTCATGGAGACCGCAATGAGCACACTGCCCAACAACCCGCAACGCCGCTCCATCCTGACGGGCGCGGCTGCGCTGGCGGCGCTGCCGCTGACAGGCGCGCTGGCTACGTCCACGGCCAACGCATCCCCCGCAGCTGCAGCGCGGAAAATGGACGGCCGCCGCATGCTGGGAACGCTGCAGGTCTCCAGCATCGGGCTGGGCGTACAGAACATGAGCCGCACCTACCAGACCACCATCCCCTCGCGCATCGAGATGCACCGCATCATCCGTGCCGCGTTCGATCGCGGGATGACGTTCTACGACGCAGCCGAGGCCTATGGCCCGCATGAAGTGGAACGAATCCTGGGGGAAGGCGTCGCCTCCTTCCGCAACGAGGTGGTGATCGCCACCAAGTTCGGCTGGAACATCGACCTGGAAACCGGCGCGCGTGGCCCGGGCCTGATCAGCAGGCCAGCGCATATTAAACGGGCAGTGGAGGGCATGCTCACGCGGCTGCGTACCGACCGCATCGACCTGCTGTACCAGCACCGCGTGGACCCGCAGGTGCCGATCGAAGACGTGGCCGGTGCGATCCAGGACCTGATGACCGAGGGCAAGGTGCTGCATTGGGGCCTGTGCGAGATGGGCCTGAAGACGCTTCGCCGCGCGCACGCTGCGCTGCCGGTGACCGCTGTGCAGAGCGAGTACTCGATGCTCTGGCGAGGACCGGAACAGAAGGTGCTCGCTGCGTGCGCCGAGCTGGGCATCGGATTCGTGCCATGGAGCCCACTGGGCGTAGGCTTCCTGACCGGTGCGATCGACGCCAGGACACGCTTTGCCGAAGGTGACATTCGCGGCATCGAAACGCGCTTCACCCCGCAGAACATCGAACACAACCTGGCCTTGGTGCGCCTGCTCAGGGACTGGGCCGCGCGAAAGCAGGCCACGCCGGCACGGGTCGCATTGGCCTGGCTGATGGCACAGCAACCTTGGATTGTGCCGATTCCCGGTACCACGCAGATGGAACATCTGCTGGACAACCTGGGTGCAGGCGAGGTGATCTTCAGCGCAGGTGAGCTGCGGGAGCTCAACGCCGCAGTTGCCGCGGTGGCAGTGCAGGGCGAGCGCCTTCCGCCAGCGGTGCAGGCTTACAGCGACGTGGAGGCGCCTGTGCGCTAACGCTCACTCCCGGTAGCGCAATGCATCACGCAGCACGGTGAACGCCGGTGACGACTGCCTGCGACTGGGGTAGTACAGGTGGTAGCCGGGGAAGGAGGGGCACCAGTCCTGCAGAACATGGACCAGGGTGCCTGCCTGCACATGGGCGCGCACCAGATCCTCGGGCATGTAGGCAAGCCCCAGTCCCTCCAGCGCGGCGCCCAGGCGCAGGGCGATGTTGTTGAACACCAGCTGGCCTTCCACCCGCACCTTCAGCTCCTGGTCCTTTTTTTCGAACTCCCACGCGAAAATGCCACCGTGGGTCGGCAGGCGGATGGTGATGCAGTTGTGCCGGGTAAGGTCGTGCGGCGATTTCGGTTTCGGGTGGCGCTGGAAATAGGCAGGCGATCCGACCACTGCCATGCGCAGGTCCGGCCCCACGCGCACGGCGATCATATCCTTGGCCACCTGCTCACCCATGCGGATACCGGCGTCGAAGCCCTCGGCCACGATGTCGGTCAGTCCGTAGTCGACGATCACCTCGATGTTCAGGTCGGGGTTGGCCGGCAGCAGCCTGCCCAGTACCGGCTGCATCACGGTGAGCGCGGCATGCTCACCCGCGGTGATGCGGAGGCGACCGGCGGGCTTGTCGCGGTAAGCGTTGAGCTGGGCCAACTCCGTGTCGATTTCCTCGAAGCGCGGTGCAATCACCCGCAGCAGCTGCTCTCCGGCCTCGGTGGGCGAAACGCTGCGCGTGGTCCGGGCAAGCAGGCGCACACCCAGGCGCTCTTCCAGCTGACGCATCGATCGGCTCAGGGCAGGCTGGGACATGCCCAGCTGGGCGGCAGCACGGGTAAAACTGCGCTCCCGCGCCACCAGGACGAACATGGCCAGCTGGTCGTAATTCTCTACGCTCATTGATGCGCACCGGATATAAGCGATATCCGATTATGCCTCTGCAAGAATGTGTTTGGGGGGCGTAGATTGGCGTCATGACAAAGCCAACCGCCAATCACGGTCGCCGGGCAGTCGTTGCCGCCCTGGCCTCGCTGCCGCTGGGATGCTCCGCCGCGGCGCCGCAGGAGGGCGCGGCCGCGGGTCGATCAAACGCACGGACACTGGTTGCCTGGTTCTCGCGCTCGGGCAACACCCGGGTCGTTGCTGGCCTCATTCATCGCAGCATGCCCAGCGACCTGTTCGAGATACAGCCGGCTGTGGACTACCCGGCGGACTATCTGGAAACGGTGGCAAAGGCGCGGCAGGAGCGCGACGACGGGGTAAAACCGGCGCTGCGTGCCCGCATTGCCGGCATTGATCGCTATGACACCGTCTACCTGGGCTTCCCCATCTGGGGCGAGACCGCGCCGCCGATCATTCGATCGCTGTTGTCGCAGCACGACATGAGGGGCAAGACGATCGTGCCGTTCATCACCCATGGTGGCTTCGGGGTGGGCAGCAGCCTGCGCGTCGTCGCCAGCCACGCTCCCAACGCACGCATCCTGGAAGCCTTCGTGATGCAGGCCGACCAGGAACGAAAAACCATGGAGCGCGTCAACGCCTGGTTGGCCACTCCGCACACTGCCCGATGAGGATTCGACCATGAAGACCCGTGCCCTTGGACAAGGCCTTGAAGTTTCCGCGCTCGGCTTGGGCTGCATGGGTATGAGCGCGGCGTATGGCCCGGCCGCAGACAAGCAGGACATGATTGCGCTCATCCGCGCGGCGGTGGAGCGTGGCATCACCCACTTCGACACCGCCGAAGCCTACGGCCCCTTTGCCAACGAAGAACTGGTGGGCGAGGCACTGGCGCCTGTTCGCGACCGGGTGGTGATCGCCACCAAGTTCGGCTTTGACATCGACCCGGTGACGGGTGCCCGCGGCACAGGTACCAACAGTCAGCCCGCACACATCCGCGCTGCCGTAGAGGCCAGTCTGAAGCGGCTTCGCACCGAGCGCATCGACCTTCTTTACCAGCATCGTGTTGACCCGGCGGTGCCGATCGAGGATGTTGCCGACACGGTGAAGGCGCTCATTGCAGAGGGCAAGGTTGCGCATTTCGGTTTGTCCGAAGCGGGTGTGCAGACAATCCGCAAGGCGCATGCGGTGCAGCCGCTGACGGCGGTGCAGAGCGAGTACTCGCTGTTCTGGCGTGAACCGGAGAAGGTGCTTCTTCCTTTGCTTGAAGAGCTGAGCATTGGCTTCGTACCCTTCAGCCCGCTGGGCGCAGGGTTTCTGACCGGGAAGATCGACGAGAACACGCAGTTCGATCCAGCGGATTTTCGTAATGCGGTGCCGCGGTTCTCCGCTGAAGCGCGTCGGGCCAACATGGTATTGGTCGCAGTGGTGAAGGCAGTGGCGGCAGAGAAGGGTGCCACGCCTGCTCAGGTGGCCCTGGCTTGGCTGCTGGCCCAGCGATCATGGATCGCGCCGATCCCCGGTACAACCAAGCTTCACCGGTTGGATGAGAATCAGGGTGCGGTGGATCTGATGCTGGATGCGGCCGACCTGGCGCGTATCGATGCGGACGTGGCCCGGATCACTATCAGCGGCGCGCGCTTGCCGGCAGCTGCTTTGAAGATGACCGGCAAGTGAGCGGGCTCGGTGGAAAGCCCTTAGATCGCCCCTAGCTCTCCACGCACTTCCTCAACGAACACCCGCCCCACCGGCACCTCAGCCCCATCATTCAACATCAACCAATACCGGCTCCCCGAAGCCGCATGCAACGTCCGCACATGCGTCAGATTGACCAGATACGACCGATGGCAACGCACAAAGTCCGGCGGCAGCACGGCAGTAAGACTCGCCAGCGATTTGTCGTGCAGTTCACTGCGCCCATCACGCATGCGCACCTCGCTGTAGTCCCCATCAGCACGAATCCAGAGCACATCGGCCAGCTCGACCATCGCCGTCCCCTGTGCATGCCAGACGCCCAGGTAGCGCGCGGCGCCAGACCGATACCGCCCAACATCCAGCAGCCGCTCCAGCGCCTGCCCCAGACGCTCGCGTGAGAAGGGCTTCGGCACGAAGTCCAACACCCCATGCTCAAATGCCTGCAGCGCCCGCTCCCGATGTGCGGAGACAACCACGCAGTGATAGCGCCCAGCCACCACGCGCTTCAGCAGGTCGAAACCATCCTCCCCACCCAGATTCAAATCCAGCAGCAGGCCGTCATACACGCTGCGCTGCAGCCGGTCACCCGCGGCGTCCAGGTCGGACACGGCATCGAATCGGGCGCGACTGCCAGCCAGTTCGGTGCACATCCGCAGCAGCCTCTGGCGGACCAGCAGTTCATCCTCGACGATCAGGATGCGCATGTCAGCTCCATGCGGCCGTACCAGTCGTTGCCATTGGGGCCTTGTTCAAAGCGCCAGCCATCCGGGCAGGTGGCGGCCAGGCTTGCCTCGATGTAGCGGGTGCCCGTGCCTTGCCCCCGGTGTGGGGCGGTGCCACGTGCGCTGCGCAGTTCCAGCATCCAACGGTCGCCCTCGCGTTGGATACGCAGGCGGAACGGATGCCCGGCACACGCCATCGCCCCCGCATGCGTGAGGGCATTCTCAACCTGCGCATGCAGCACGCCGGGCGGCAGCCACAGGCCGGTGTGCTCGCCCTCGACCTCGAAACCGATGTGGCGATCCAGCGCGAGGCCGACGATGTCCAGGTGGTTGCGGCACAGCGCCAGCTCTTCTTCCAGCGGTACGCTGGGGCGGGTGCTGCTCTCGCGCAGGCGGTCGAATTGCTCGGCCAACGATTCGACCAGGCGGCTGGCGCGCATCGGTGCCTGTTCGATCAGCTCCTGCAGGCCGGTGAGGGTGTTCATCAGCCAATGCGGGTGAATCCCTCGCTGCAGCAATTGCAGCGAGAGGCGGGTGCGCTCCTCCCGTAAAAGCGCGTTGTAATGGTCCAAGGCGCGCAGCTGGGCGGCGTGACGGATCAGCAGAAAGCCCATCAGCACGGCCAGGAACAGGAAGTAGGGGCCATCCAGGAAGATGCCGCCGGCGAAGGGGACGGCCAGCGCGCCTGCCACGACCAATGTGAGGATCGGCCAGCGTTCGTCAGGCTCGCCATGGGCGCGCAGCAGCACGTAGGCGGAGGTCAGCAGGCTGAGCAGCAGCAGTGCGGCACCGCGGCCGTCGAAGCTGGGCACGAAGGCGGCCAGCGCCAGCAGGGTGGCGAGATAGGCGACGCGGGCGGGCTTCGGCACCGCGACGCCGAAACGACGCGCCAGGTAAGCCGGCAGCAGGATCGCCGCGGCGAGGTGCAGCAGAAGCAGCATCAACAGTCGCGGGCCGTGCCACGGATACACATAACCGACCAGCGGCCGCCATGCTTCAACCACGGGTAGCGCAAGGCCGACCACACCCAGCGCCAGCAACAGGCGCGCACCGGGCACACGCGGCCGGCCGCGCTGTGCGGCGAGGAAGTACAGGCACGCCGCGCCGAGTGCACCGGTGGCGAGGGCGGCGATCAACCACGCTCCGATGCCGTGGCCGTAGATCGAGGCGGCTGGCCCGACCGCAACGAAGGCATCCGCGCCGCGCGGCGTGATCCACTGGTGATGACTGGAGGCAAGCATTACCACCTCATCGGTGCCGCGGGTCGAGGAGGGCGGAAGCATGCGGATGATGTCCACCTTTCCCGGCTGCTCTTCGTCTGCGCTGCGGCCGACGATGCCGTTTGCGGCCAACGGCTGGCCATTCCAGAAGGGCCGGCTGGCGGCGCGCACCGAGACGCGCAGTGCGCGGTCGGCCGCGTCCTGGTTTGCCGGCGCAGGCAGGCGCCAGCGCAGCCAGTAAGGACCGCGCCACTGCACCAGTTCGCGTTGGTTGGCCGGTTGCCAGGCCAGTGTCTTCGGCGGCGCGGTTGGCAGTGCGCCATCCGCCCCCAGCGTAGCGAGCGCCATCTCCTGGGCTTCGTAGTAGCGCACCCCCGGTGCGGGCGCGACCAACAGCAGCCACGCGGCGATTGCGATGAGCAGGACGGCTAGGGCGGCCAGGGTGCGTGGGATCTGCATGGGCCCATCGTATCGGTTGCATGGAGCTGCTGGACCCCCGTCTGGAGCTGTTCGGCGGACGGGCCGTCCTCGGCCGCCGCGGGGACGGCAATGCTGCAGGCGTGGTGCACGCGCTGTCACTCGCCGCTCGATTCCCTTATCGCCCAACCGGAGGCCGTCATGTCCAACGTCCCGCTGTCCCTGTTCCGTTCTCTTCTTCCCGGCCGGCACCTGCGGATCACACGGTGGGCGGCGCTGTGCCTCGCCCTTGCTGGCGCGTCGCCCGCGCTGGCCAGTGGGGCGCCGGCGCCGCTGGTGTTCACTCCCTATGCGTTCGAGACACAGAAGCACGGCACCATCGCGGCCGAGGCGGGCTACCTGGAGGTGCCGCGTCGGCATGCAGACCCCAACGGACCGCGCATGCGCCTGCGGGTAGTGCGCCTGCCGGCGACCGGCGGCGAGGGTCGTGCGGCACCGGTGGTGTACCTGGCCGGCGGCCCGGGTGGCTCGGGAATCGGGACCGGGCGCGGTCCGCGCTGGCCAGTGTTCGATCAGGTCCGGCGCGAGACCGACGTGCTGCTGCTCGACCAGCGCGGGGCGGGCGAGTCCGAACCGCCGCCGCCGTGCCCGCACCAGCACACGTTCGACGATGCACAGCCGCTGCAGCGCGATGCCGCGCTCGCCGCGCTGCGCGGGGTGGCCGCCCGCTGCGTGACGTACTGGCGGGAGGCCGGCGTGGATCTGGGGGCCTACACCACCGCCGAGAGTGCCGCTGACCTGGAGGACCTGCGGCGGGCGTTGAAGGTGCCGAAGATCAGCCTGTGGGGCATGAGCTATGGCACCCATCTGGCGCTGGCCACGGTGCGCCTGCACGGTGCTGGTCTCGACCGGGTGGTGCTGATGGGCACGGAGGGACCCGATGACACATTGAAGCTGCCGCTGTCGGCCGATGCGCTGCTGGCGGAGTTGAGCAGGGCGGCCAAGGAGGCGGGCTTCGATGACCTGACCGGCTCGGCAATGCGAGTGCTGGCAGCACTGCGTGAGCAGCCGCGCCAGGGGCGCAGTGTCATGCATGGCGGCAAGCCGGTGATGATCGGCGAGTACGACGCGCAGCTTGCGATCAGTGCCAGTCTGGGACGGCGCATGACGCAGCAGTGGCTGCCGCTGATCCTGCGCGATGCCGAAAATGGCGACTACGATCTGCTCGCGGCAATGGTGCTGTTGCTGCGCAGTGAGTACGGCAGCTACGGCGCGATGTCGCTGGCGATGGACGTGGCCTCCGGGCAGAGCCCGCAGCGCCGGGCCCTGGCCGAGGCGCAGGCCCGCGAGAGCCTGTTCGGCGATGCGCTGAACTTTCCGTTCCCGGCGCTCGGGGATGGCCTGCGGCTGGTCGATCTCGGCGACGCCTTCCGTGGGCCGCTGCGCAGCAACGTGCCGGTGCTGTTCATCAGTGGCACGTTGGATGGACGTACGCCGCCGGCCAACGCCGCAGCGCTGCGGCCGGGTTTCCGCGACAGCCGCACGCTGCTGGTGCGCGGCGCCAGTCATGACAACGAGATGTGGCTGGGGAATCCGGCCATCGCCGCGGGCATCGCCGATTTCCTGGCCGGACGGGCGGTGGGTGATGCCGAGCTCGACGTGGGCGCACCGGTGTTCGCGCGGAGCAAGCGCGATCTGGTCGACCCGCGGGGGCGCTGAGGGCCGCCGGACGTAGCGCGATGTGCAGGCGCCGGGAACCGGCCGAGGTGTATGGTTTCGGCTGGCCCTGGCGCTTGCGCCCACACAGGAGGACGCGATGACCGATTCAGCGGTGGCATCCGTGCACGGCACGCCCGACGATTACGGCGACACGCTGTACCGGGTGTATTTCGAAGTGGGCGAGTGGGAGGGCATCGCGCGCGATGCCATCACCACGTTCCTGGTCGAGCGCGCCAGCGACCACCCTGCCTTCGATTTCGACGCCTCGCTGCTGCACGCGCGTCCACACGGGTACGAAGTGGACCTGCCGATGCAGCTGATTCCCGAGGTGGTGCGGGCGCTGGCCGAGCAGAATTTGGCGGTATACCAGGTGGTCAGGCTCGGTGGCGTCTAGGGGGGCACTGGAAGGTCACCCGGCATCGCATCCGCGTTCTGCTTGGCGCTATCCTTCGGCCAGCTCCAGCCGCACCCTGCGCGCTGGCCGGATCGATACTCTCACCCTGGATAGAGGCAGCAATGGCGGATCCTTACAACAGCGGCGGCCGCGCAGGCCCCGCAACCCGGCTCGACGATGCGATGGTGACCACGGCAATGGAACTGCCCGGTTTCCGCGTGGTGCGCAGCCTGGGCGTGGTGCGTGGCATCACCGTGCGTTCGCGTTCAATCGTGGGCAATTTCCTCGGCGGGCTGCAGACCATCTTCGGTGGCAACATCACCATCTACACGCAGCTGTGCGAGCAGGCGCGCGAAGAGACCTATCGGGACATGTCCAATCATGCGCGGATGTTGGGCGCCAACGCGATCATCGCCATGCGCTATGACGCCACCGACGTGATGACCGGCCTGACCGAAGTGCTGTGCTACGGCACGGCGGTGATCGTCGAGCCCACGCACGTCTAGGCATCCTGCGTGCGATATGCCCTGAGTATCGCAGCAAGCTGTCATCGGTATTGGCATCCGCGCTGCGCAAGGCGGATGCTGTCTGCATGACGATCAACGACACACTTTCTTTTGCCGGGCAGGTTGCCTTGGTCACCGGTGCCGCTGGCGGACTGGGACGCGCTTACAGTCGCTTGCTGGCAGAGCGCGGTGCACACGTGGTGATGCAGGATGTGGGCGCCGCCCTGGACGGCACCGGCACCGATCCGCGGCGGATCGATCAGGCGGTGGCGCGCCTGCATGCACAGAGCCTTTCTGTCGAGGCCAGCTACCATGGCATCGATACCCGCAGCGGGGCGGCAGCGCTGGTCGCCGATATCCTGCAGCGGCACGGCCGCCTGGATGCGATCGTGCACAACGCCGGCTGGGTCGAGTACCAGCGTATCGATGCGGTGGACGAGGATCGTTTCGACCACATGATGGCGGTTGCGGCCAAGGCGCCGTTGTGGCTCGCCCAGGCCGCATGGCCGGCCATGCAGGCGCAGGGGCATGGCCGCATCGTGCTCACCACCTCCGACCGCGCGCTGTATCCGCAGTACGTGCAGCACGGGCTGGCGGCCTACGCGGCGGCGAAGTCGGCCGCGGTCGGGATCGTCAACGTACTGGCAGCCGAGGGCGCGGCGCATGGCATCGTGGTCAATGCGGTATCGCCGGTGGCCAAGACCCGCATGTGGGGCGTGGAGGGCGAACCGGATGAACTGCATCCGGAGGGCGTGGCGCCGGGTGTCGTGTTCCTGGCTTCACGTGCCTGCATCGAGGGCGGCTGGATCCTGCGGGCCAGCAACGGGCAGTTCCATGCGACCCGACTGACCGAGGCCGAGGGCGTGCGTTACCCGCGTGATCTGCGGGCAGTTTCCGCCCTCAGTATCGAGGACGTCGCCGCGCAGTGGCAGGACATGGCAACGCCGACCGTCGAGCCGCGCTGACGCCACGCACGTGGCTGCTTGAGCGCCTGGCGCGGCACCCTGGTGCCGTCGCATGAGGGCAGCCGGAAACACATCAGTGCGCCAGCACCGCCTCCAGCGCCGCCATGGCCTCGTGCGCCACCTCATGGGGATCACGTGCCTTCAGCGCGTCGTTGAACACCTCCAGCCCGATCGGCCCGCTGTAACCCATCTCGGCCAGCGCATCGATCAGCGTCTCCAGCGGCCAGAGGCCATCGCCCGGCAGGCAGCGGTGATGCCGCGCCTGCGTGGTCACCTGCCCGGGCAACGGCTGGGCCAGTACATCCGACAGCTGCACCAGCGCGATGCGCTCCACCGGGATGTCGTGCAGGTCATCGGCCGTACGCCCGGCGGCGAACAGGTGGAAGGCATCGACCACGATATCCAGGTTCGGCGCCCCGACCTGCTCGATCTGCTGCCACGCCGAGGGCAGGGTGGAGTGCAGACGACTCCAGGCCATGCCTTCGTAGGCGATACGCAGGCCGTGCTCAGCGGCACGCAGGCACAGCCAGCGCAGGTCGTCGGCAACCCGCTCGGGCGCGTAGTCGGTTGCCGTGCCGGCAGGCACCAGCACAGTGCCTGCACCGACGTCGTTTGCCAGCGCGAGCAACGACATCGCCTCGGCACGCTTGCTCTGGCGAGTGGCGGCTGAAGCGCCATCAAAATCCAGCAGCACCTGCACGTCGGTGAGCTGCAGGCCGGTGCGCGCGAGGGCTGTACGCACGTCGGCGACGGATGAGGACGCGACATCCTCACGCCACAGTTCGACCTGCGCGAATCCTGCCGCGGCGGCGGCCTCGAGTTTGTCGACCGTGTCGCCGCCAAGCAGGATCGTGTTGAGGAAGCGGGGGCCGGGCAATCGGTTCATCGGGACAACGCCTTTGCACGCAGTGGATCTCGCGCTCCATGCTATCGACCCGGGCATCGGCGTCCTGTGCAGATGCGCCCGCGCCGCGTCAGCGCGTGCGTTTCACCCACGCACGCACCACCAGCGCGATCAGCGCGGTGAACACGAGCCAGGAGATGAGGTCCAACAGCCCGTCGCCGATCAGCGCGCTGACCAGGCCGACCACACTGGCCAGTGCAATCCACGCCGGGGCGATGAAGGGGCTGCGCGGTGGTTTCAGCGGTGCGCTCATGCGGCACCCCCATGCTGCGCGGCGCGCTCGATCTCGGTGACGCGTGCGTCGGTACTGCCACGCTTCACCCACAGATACAGGCCGCTGATCAGCACCGCGATGGTGAGCAGGTCCAGCAGGGCCCACAACACCTTCAGCGGCAGCTTGCCGTAGTCGCCGAAATGCAGCGGCTGGCTCAGCAGCAACACGCTCATGTAGGCCGGCAACTGCGGTTGCGCGGTGAGCTCGCCGGTCTTGGCATCGATCAGCACCGGGCGGTACAGGCGCTCGGTGAGGGCGGTGTTGCCCTGCATGAACACGCCATAGTGGTGGTCACCGCTGTAGCCGGTGCCGGGGAAGCTGACGAAGGCCGGGCGCATGCCGGGCTCGGCGGCACGTGCGGTTTCCACGGCGACCTGCAGCGAGGCCAGCGTGGCCGGCCGTGGCTGGCCAGCATAGCGGGCCGCGAACTCGCCGAGCTGCTCGCTCTGCCAGGCCTGTTCCAGCGGCTTGGCGATGGTGTTGATGGCGCCGGTGACGCCCACCACCAGTGCCCAGCCCAGGGTGACCACGCCCAGCACGTTGTGCAGGTCCAGCCAGGCCAACCGGCGGTTGCGACCGGTGCGCAGCGTGCCGAAGCGCTGCTTGCGCATGAACGGGCCATACAACACCAGGCCGGAGATGATCGCCACCGCGAACAGCAGCCCCATCGCGCCCATGAACAACATGCCGGGCAGGCCGAGGAACAGATCGGTGTGCAGGCGGTACAGGAAGTACATCACGCCTTGGTTGAACTGCGCGGCCGGCAGCACCTCGCCGGTGGTCGCGTGCAGCAGCGCGGTGTGCATCTGCGGTGGCGGGGTGTCCGGGCGTGCACCGGTGTTGACGTACACGGTGGGTGCGTCCGGATCCCAGCCGACGAACAGCGGCACATCGCCGGGATACTGCGCCAGTGCGGTGCGCACCTGCGCGTCCAGATCACGCGGCGTGGCATCGGCCGCCGTGGTGGCCACGTCCGGCTCGTTGAGGTGGGCGATTTCCTCGCCGAACACCAGCGGCAGGCCGGTCAGACACAGCAGCAACAGGAACAGGGTACAGACCAGGCTGGTCCACTTGTGGATCAGGAACCAGGCTTTGATGGTGGCACGTTGCATGAAGGCTCTCGGGCGATGGCTGGAGGCACGCGGTGTTGCGACCGGCGGGCAGGTCGCGACGGATTATCCGGATGCCGGGTGGGAATACAAAAGAGTCTCCCCCCAGACCGGCCAGACCGGCCAGACGCGATGCGCCCTCGTTCAGCGAAGGCCCTCGGCCGCACAGCGGATGCTCAACCACGCCCCGCCCCCGGGAGCATCCCCGGCGCGGACCCGGAAGCCGTGCAGGCCGGCAATCGCGGCCACGATCGACAGCCCCAACCCGAACCCCTCGGTGGACTCGCCGCCACTGCCGCCGCGGAAGAAGCGCTGGTAGATCAGGGTGCGGTCCTGCGGTGGAATGCCCGGTCCGTTGTCGATCACATCGATCCGCGGTGTGCCGCGGTCGTCCACCGCGCGCAGCACGATCCGGCCCTGGGTGGGGGTGAAGTGCAGCGCGTTGGAGAGCAGGTTGGCCAATGCTTCGAACAGCAGCTCGCGGTCGCCCCACAACGTGCCCGCCTGCGGGTCGATCTCCAGCAGCAGCTGCTGGTCCTTCTCCTCGGCCAGCGGCAGGTAGAACGCATGCAGCTCCCGCAGCAGCTCGCCCGCATCCAGTTCGACGAAGGCGGAGCGGCGCTGGTGGCTTTCCAGTTCGGAAATGCGCAGCAGCGCCCCGAAGCGCGCCATCAGCCGGTCGGTTTCGTCCAGCGCCTTGTCCAGCTGCGCCGCGCGCGGGTCATCTTCCTCCAGCCCGACACGGGTGCGGTACAGATGCGCGCGCAGGCGGGTGAGCGGGGTACGCAGATCGTGGGCGATGCTGTCGCACACGCCTTTGACTTCGGTCATCAGCTGCTCGATGCGTTCGAGCATGGCGTTGACGATGCTCGACAGGCGGTCGATTTCATCCGGACGCCCGGACACAGGCAGGCGCTGGCCGAGATCGCCGGCGATGATCCGCTTGGTCGCGGCCTCTATCTCCTGGATCCGCTTCAGCGGGCGCCGGCGCAGGATGTGCCAGCCGGCCAGGCCGGGAATGATGGTCAGCGAAACGCCCCACAGCAGCGCATCGAGGATGATGCTGTTGACCGCGGTGAGCTTGCCGCTCTGGCGCACGAACACCAGCAGCCGGCCATCCTGGGTTTCCACCCCGAGCGCGCGCCCGGGGGCATTGATCGGGCCGCTGCGCAACGACCAGCTATCCACTGCCTGGGCATGTCCATCCATGCGCAGGTCGCCGGGAATCGCCAGCAGCGGGCCGGCCAGCGGCTCCCCGGCGCGGCTGAAGATGCCATAGGCATACGCCCCGTGCAGGTCGTAGCGCAGGCTGTCGCGCAGCGCATCGTCCAGCGCCTGGCCGTTGAACTTCTCGAACAGGTGGGCGCGCTGCTGCAGGCCGGATTCGGCGAGGTCGTTGAGATAGTCCGAGACGCGCCAGTACATCACGCCCAGCAGCACGCTGGACCAGGCGACGAACAGCACGCAGTACAGCCCAAGCAGCCGGCTGCTGGAGGAACGCCATTGATCAGACATGGTCGTCCAGGACATACCCGGTGCCACGCACGGTACGGATCGGCTGGGCACGGCCTGGCTGGTCGATGCGCTTGCGCAGGCGGCCGATGTGGACATCGATCAGGTTGGTGCCGGGATCGAAGTGATAGCCCCACACCTCCTGGAACAACATGGTACGGGTGACCACCTGGCCGGCGTTGCGCACCAGGAACTCCAGCAGCTTGAACTCGGTGGGCAGCAGGGGGATCTCCTCGCCGGCCCGGCGCGCGGTGCGGGTCATCAGGTCCAGCTCCAGCTCGCCGGCGCGCAGCTGGTTGCCGGTCACGGCAGGCTGCCCGTGGCGGCGGATCAGCACCTCCACGCGGGCCGCCATTTCGTCAGAGGCGAAGGGTTTGGTCAGGTAGTCATCGCCGCCGGCGCGCAGGCCACGGACCCGCTCATCCACGTCGGAAAGGGCACTGATCATCAGTACCGGGGTGGTGATGCCCTGGCGGCGCAGGGCGGTGACCAGGGCCAGGCCATCGATGCCCGGCAGCATGCGGTCCAGGGTGATCACGGCGTAGTCCCCGCGGGCGGCCATTGCCAGGCCATCCTCGCCGTTGCCCACCCGGTCCACCTCGAAGCCGTGGCTGCGCAGTTCCGTGGCGATTTCCTCGGCGGTGACGAGGTCGTCCTCGATAGTGAGTACGCGCGGCATGGGCCACTTTGACGATTGGGACCGGTGCATCGTCGCAACCCCCTGTGGGGACTGCAAATGAAAAATGTTTCATGCGGTTTTCGCCGGATCCTCGCCCCGGTTCTCCTATATTCGCCCCGAGCAGTGGCCCTGCCATCCGGGCCGCGTGCCCCGTTCACGCCTGGAACCCCGCCCCCCATGACCGACCCGCTCCCGTCCTCCCCGGCTTCTGGCCCGTTGCCCGGCCCCTGGCGTCTGCCGCTGCTGGGGTTGGCGGTGGTGGCGTTGGCGCTGGGCGCCTGCAGCAAGCAGACGCCCAAGGCGCCGGGCGCGGCGCCGGAGGTGGCGGTACTGACCCTGCAGGCCCAATCGCTGGCGCTGGCCCAGGAGCTTCCCGGTCGCACCGTGGCGTCGCAGGAATCGGAGGTGCGCCCGCAGGTTTCCGGGGTGTTGCAGGCGCGGTTGTTCGAGCAGGGCGAGAGGGTGAAGGCCGGGCAGCCGCTGTTCCAGATCGAACCGGCGCTGTACCAGGCCGCGGTGAACGAAGCGCAGGCCAACGTGCGCACCGCGCAGGCCACTGCGGTGGCGGCACGGCTGCGTGCCCAGCGCATGCAGCAGCTGGGCGCGGGCCAGCTGGCAGCGCAGCAGGATGTGGATGACGCGGTGGCCACCCACCAGCAGGCGGCGGCGGCGGTGCAGGCGGCGCAGGCAGTGCTCGATACCGCACGTACCAACCTGGGCTTCGCCCGGGTGACCGCGCCGATCAGCGGGCGGATCGGCCGCGCGCTGTTCACCCCGGGCGCGCTGGTGACCAATGGCCAGGCCGACCCGCTGGCGCGGATCCAGCAGGTGGACCCGATGAACGTGGATATCACCCAGTCCAGCAACGAATACCTGGCGCTGCGCCGGGCGATCGCCGACGGTGGTGTGGAGGCGACCCGCGCGCCGGTGCAGCTCAAGCTCTCCGATGGCACCGCCTACCCGCTGGCCGGCACGCTGGAATTCGCCGACATCGATGTCGATCAGGAAACCGGCAGCATCACCCTGCGTGCGCAGTTCCCGAATCCACAGGGACAGCTGCTGCCCGGCATGTACGTGCGCGCCCAGGTCGGGCAGGGCACGCGCCAGCAGGCCTTGCTGGTACCGCAGGCAGCAGTGGACCGCAGCCCGAAGGGCGAGGCGCTGGCGTGGGTGGTGGGGGCGGATGGCCGCGTGCATCAACGCACCTTCACCACGGCGCGCGCGGTGGGAGATCAGTGGCTGGTGCTCGAAGGCCTGCGTGCCGGTGAGCAGGTCGTGCTCAGTGGCCGCCAGGGGCTGAGCGAAGGCGCCACGGTACGCATCAAGCCCGCCACCGCAGCCGCACCGGCCCCGGCGCCTGCCGCCGCGCCGGCCGGCGAAGGCTGAGCGGCCGATGCTGCCGCGCTTTTTCATCCACCGCCCGGTCTTCGCCTGGGTCCTGGCCATCTGCATCATGGCGCTGGGCACCATCGCGGTGACCCAGTTGCCGGTGGAGCAGTACCCGGACATCGCGCCACCGCAGGTCAACATCACCGCCAACTACACCGGCGCCTCGGCACAGACGGTGGAAGACAGCGTCACCCAGGTGATCGAGCAGCAGATCAAGGGCATCGACCACCTGTTGTATTTCTCTTCCACCAGTTCGTCTTCGGGCCAGGCGCGGATCACGGTCACCTTCGACCAGCGCGCCAACCCGGACATTGCCCAGGTGCAGGTGCAGAACAGCGTCAACCAGGCGATCAACCGGCTGCCGCAGGAAGTGCAGCAGCAGGGCGTGACCGTGGCCAAATCGCAGGGCGATTCGCTGATGGTGGTGTCGCTGTATGACACCCACCGGCGCATGGAACGGGTAGACGTCTCTGATTTCCTGGTCAGCAATGTGCAGGACCCGATCAGCCGCATCCCCGGCGTGGGCGAAATCAACGTGTTCGGCTCGCCCTATGCGATGCGCATCTGGCTGGACCCGCACAAGCTGCGCGCGTTCGATCTGATGCCCTCGGATGTGCGTGCCGCGATCCAGGCGCAGAACACCCAGGTCACCGCCGGTGAACTGGGCGCATTGCCGACCGGGCCGGAGCAGGCGCTCAACGCGACCGTGACCGCACAGTCGCGGTTGCAGACCGCCGAGCAGTTCCGCGCGATCATCCTGCGCACCCTGCCCAGCGGCGCGGCCGTGCACCTGGGCGATGTGGCGCGGGTGGAGATCGGCGCGGAAAACTACCAGACCAGCAGCTTCCTCAACGGCTATCCCGCGGCCGGTTTCTCGGTGACGCTGGCCTCCGGCGCCAACGCGCTGAAAACCGCCGATGCGGTGCGCGCGGAGATCGAGCGCCTGCGTCCCAGCTTCCCGCCGGGCCTGGAAGTGGCCTACCCGCGCGACAGCACGCCCTTCGTGCGGGTCTCCATCGAGGGCGTCATCCACACCCTGATCGAGGCGATCGTGCTGGTCGTGGTGGTGATGTTCCTGTTCCTGCAGAACCTGCGCGCGACGCTCATTCCAGCGATCACCGTGCCGGTGGTATTGCTGGGCACGTTCGGCGTGCTGGCGGTGGCCGGCTTCACCATCAACACGCTCACCCTGTTTGCGATGGTGCTGGCGATCGGTTTGCTGGTGGACGATGCGATCGTGGTGGTGGAGAACGTCGAACGCATCATCCACGAGGAGCACCTGCCGCCGCGCGAGGCGACCGAGAAATCGATGGGCGAGATCACCGGTGCGCTGGTCGGCATCACCGTGGTGCTCGGCGCGGTGTTCCTGCCGATGGCCTTGTTCGGCGGTTCCACCGGCATCATCTATCGGCAGTTCTCGATCACGATCGCCTCGGCGATGGCGCTGTCGGCACTGGTCGCGCTGACGCTGACCCCGGCGCTGTGCGCGACCCTGCTCAAACCATCCAGCGCGCAGAAGCCGCCGGGCCGTTTCTTTGCCTGGTTCAACCGCGGCGTGGAGCGCAGCCAGAACGGGTATCGCGGCAAGCTGGGCGGGATCGTGGCGCATCCGCGGCGCTGGATGGCCTTCTATGTGCTGCTGGTGATCGGTGTGGTCGCGTTGTACGCGCGCATGCCGACCGGGTTCCTGCCGGTGGAAGACCAGGGCCAGGTGACGTTCCAGTTCTCCACGCCCGAAGGCACGCCGATGGCGCGCACCGAGGCGCTGGGCGAGCAGATCAGCCGGTATTTCATGGAGCATGAAAAAGACAGCCTGGACGTGGTGTTCGTAGTGGTCGGCCGCAACAACGCCGGCACCGGCCAGAACGCGGGGCAGGGGTTCATGGCGCTCAAGCCGTGGTCCGAGCGCGATGCCGAGCACAGCGCCGGGGCCATCATTGCCCGTGCCAACGCGCACTTCCGCAACCTGCCCGATGCGAAGGTCAACGTGCTGGCGCCACCGGCGGTGCGTGGGCTGGGGCAGTCCAGCGGGTTCGAGTTGTGGCTGCAGGACAACAGCGCGGCCGGGCGTCCGGCGCTGCAGGCGGCGCAGGAAAAGGTGGTGCAGGCCGCCAGCGATGACGACCGGCTCACCTCGGTGCGGTTGAATGGCCTTGGCGACAAGGCCGAGCTGCATCTGGACATCGACCAGGCGCAGGCCAGTGCGCTGGGCCTGGCCCAGGCGGACATCAATTCAACGCTGTCTTCGGCGTGGGGCGGCACCTACGTCAACGACTTCCTCGACCGCGGCCGGGTCAAGCGCGTGTACGTGCAGGGCGACCAGCCCTACCGCAGCGTGCCCGATGACATCGGCCAATGGTACGTACGCGGCAGCAACGGGCAGATGGCCTCGTTCGCCAGTTTCGCCAGCAGCCACTGGTCGCGCGGGCCGCAGCTGCAGCAGCGCTTCAACGGCCTGCCAGCGATGCAGATCCAGGGCAGTGCCGCCGAAGGGCGCAGCTCGGGCGAGGCGATGCAGACCATGCAGTCCCTGGTGGCCGATCAGCCCGGGTTCGCGTTGCAGTGGAGCGGGCTGTCCTACCAGGAACAGCTCTCCAGCAACCAGACGTTGTGGCTGTATGCGGCCTCCGTCGCCTTCATCTTCCTGTGCCTGGCCGCGCTCTACGAGAGCTGGACGGTGCCGGTGGCGGTGATGCTGGTGATTCCGCTGGGCGTGATCGGTACGGTGATCGCCACCACCGCGGCGGGCTTCGTCAACGACATCTACTTCCAGGTGGGACTGCTGACCACGATCGGTCTGTCGGCCAAGAACGCGATCCTGATCGTGGAATTCGCCGAGGCCGAGTACCGCGCGGGCAGTTCAGCGGTGGATGCGGCGCTGAAGGGCGCCCGCCTGCGCCTGCGGCCGATCGTGATGACCTCGCTGGCGTTCGTGGCCGGCGTGATCCCGCTGGCCCTGGCCACCGGCGCTGGCGCCGTGAGCCGGCGCGAGATCGGCGTCAGCGTGATCGGCGGGATGCTCTCCGGCACGCTGCTGGCGATCGTGCTGGTACCGCTGTTCTTCGTGCTGGTGCGGCGGCTGGGCAAGGCCCGCCCGGATCGGGCGGCAGAACACTGAACGGCGGGGCGCCACGGACCCCGGATTTCATCTTCTTGACCCATTCCGTTCACGGTCTCCATGCCGGCGGGCCATTAGCGTAGATCGTCCCCACACCGCTTGGAGACATGCCATGAATCCCCTGCAGACGGTCGCTCGGACCATGCGAAACGGGTTGGAAGAAGTGGCGGCCCTGCTGGTCGGCCAGCGCGCCGAGTCGCTGCGCCAGGACGATACCGCCGCGCCCGGGGTGGGCATCCCGATGCCGCGCCGGATGCCGCTCAAGCGCCCGCTGCTGCATGGGCGCAAGGGCATGGCCCCGTGGCAGAAGATCGGCCCGGGCCGTCGCTAAACGCGGTTGGCATCGGCGGGGTGGTTGACCCCGTCATTCACCGGCACCTGTCCGATATCGAACGGATTGACGCCGTCGAGGCAGCCGACGTTGTAGCCATATTCATCCGGTGAGGAACGTCGCTGATGGTGCGTGTAGATGCCGCACACGCTGCAGAAGTGGTGGCGGGCGACGCGCGTGTTGAACTGATACAGCCGCAGTTCGTCATGGCCCTGCACGATCTCCAGATCCGCCAGCTTCACCGAGGCCACGATCGCGCCGCGGCGCCTGCACATCGAACAATCGCAGCGGCGGGGCGAGACCACGCCGTCCGGCAGGTGCAGGCGCAGCACGACCGCCCCGCAATGGCAGCGCAGCAGATGGTGGCGCTGGATGGGCACCCCCCCGATGGTGGTCAGTCCCTGCATGGGTGGTGCGTCCCTGGTAGCCATGAGTGGCCCCAGTATGCGATCGCGCGGGGCGGCCATGCCAGGCCCTGACGACGTCGGGGTGAACGCCGGGTCGAAGCTGAACAGGCTCGACATGCGGCGAACACAGGGGTTATGGCTAACTAGCGCACCGGACAGACGACGGATCGATGCGTGAAGAAGGCAGGACGATGGGGGCTGGCGCTGCTGATGCTGCTGGCGGCGCTGTGGATCACCGGTTTGCTGGCGTACCAGCTGCCGGGTCCGGGCTGGTTGCGGTATCTGCTGGTCGGCCTGTGGGCGGTGTTCGCCGTCACCGGTGCGGTTGGCGTCGCGCGCGCGCGCGCCGGGCGTTGGCCGGGCGTGCTGTACGGCGTGGCACTGGTCGCCTCGGGCATCTGGTGGCTGCTGCTTACGCCGCGCCAGGACCGGATCTGGGCCGACGATGTCGCCCAGCGCCTGAAGGTGGTCGAGGTGGATGGCCCACGCGTGGTGCTCGACAACGTCCGTGACTTCACCTGGCGCAGCGAGACCGACTACGACGCGCGCTGGGTGCGCCGCGAGTACAACCTGGACCAGCTGCGCTCGGCCGATCTGATCCTGTCCTACTGGATGGGGCCGGCCATCGCGCACACGCTGATCTCCTTCGGTTTCGATGATGGCCGCTACCTGGTGTTCTCGCTGGAGATCCGCAAGGAACGCGGCGAGTCGTTCTCCGCGCTGGGCGGGTTCTTCCGCAAATTCGAGATGACCCTGGTCGCCTCGGAGGAAACCGACATCGTGCGCACGCGTACCAACGCGCGTGGCGAAGACGTCTATCTGTACCGCCTGCACGGCATGACCCAGGCGCAGCTCAAGGCCCTGTTCGTCTCCTACCTTGGCGAGGCGCGCAAGCTCGACGCCGCGCCGGCGTTCTACAACACGTTGACCAGCAACTGCACGACCATCGTGTACGAACTGGCCAAGCAGATCGCGCCGGGCCTGCCGATGGATTACCGGCTGCTGGCCTCGGGCTACTTCGCCGAGTACGCGCGCGATCTGGGCGTGCTCACGCCGGGCGTACCGTTCGAAACGCTGAAGGCACGCGGCCGGATTACCGACCGTGCGCGGGCGAGCCATGCAGACGATGATTTTTCACAGGTGATCCGCCGGGGCGTCCCGGGGACAGGGCAGGGAAGCGTTCCATGAGTTCCGCATTGAAGCTGTTGCCGCACCGCGCGTTGCCGATACTGGCCGTGGTGCTCTCGCTGCTGCTCTCCAGCGGCTGCGCGATGGTCACCATGAAACAGGTGGCCCCGACCGAATACCTGGCCAACAAGCGCGGCGACGTGCTGACCTCAGGCAAGCTCAGTGCCGCTTCGCAGGAAACGCTGAGCGTGATCGGCATGGACGTGGCGCAGTGCGAAAAGGACGTGGCCACCTGCCAGAAGACGTTGGAAGACACCGACGTGCTGCCCGAGGAACAGCGGCTGTCCGCACAGTCCGAGCTGTGGGTGAAGACCGCGCTGGCGCTGACCCCCAAGCCCAAGGACCGCGAGAAGACGCCGATGTCCGATGCGGCGCTGGATGCATGGCTGGAAGCTGCGCGCTATGCCTACGCCTACCTGTTCTTCAGCGGCCGAACGCCTTCGGACCGCGCCTTCGAGGATCGCCAGACCCAGGTTCGCGATTACTACAACTACGCTGCCGAGCAGACCGCCTCGGTGGTGTTCAAGCGCAGCCGCGAGAGCGCGCTGGAAGGCGAGGACTACAACGCCGCGGTGGCCGGTGAGCGCTGGACGCTGACCTCCGATTTCGATGAGCTGCGCATGCAGAGCATCCCGACCCGGATGGTGTCCGCCTCGGCGGTGAGTTTCGCCGGCCTGCGCAGCACCTATCGCCGCGATGGCTTCGGCGCCGAGCTGGTGGTGATCATGGACCCGCCCAAGCTGGTGGCCCCGGCCGATGGCGGGAAAGCGGAGATTCCGCAGTACAGCGAGATGTCGGCGATCAACGCCACCGCCCTGCTGCGCTTCAAGGGCGACAACCTGCAGCAGGTGCTCGATACCACCCAGGTGCTGTTCGACGTGTACTCGCCCGAGTCCACCGAAAGCGTGGACCTGCACGGTGAAAAAGTGCCGCTGGCGGGCAACTTCACCGCGGCCTACGGCTTGTGGCTGGCCCAGTCCGGCTTCGCCACGCAGTCGCTGCGCACTCTGTTCGGCATGAGCGAGGGCATCGGTGCGCCGCACATGTACCTGATGCAGCCGTGGGACCCCAACCGCCGCATCATCTTCATGCTGCACGGCCTGGGCAGCAGCCCGGAAGCCTGGGTGAACGTGGCCAACGAGATCATGGGCGATCCCGAGCTGCGCCGTCATTTCCAGGTCTGGCAGGTCTATTACCCGACCAACGCGCCCATCGCGCTGAACCGCTACGAGATCAACCAGGCCTTCAACAACACCCTCAAGCACTTCGACCCGACCGGCAGCACACCGGCGGCCAAGGACATGGTGTTCATCGGCCACAGCATGGGTGGCGTGCTTGCGCGCCTGTTGGTGACCTCCTCCGGCGATGTGCTGTGGAACGACCTGCTGGCCAACTACGACCTCAAGGGCGAGCGCCTGAAGCGGGTGGAAGCCAAGCTCGGCCCCCTGCTGCATTTCACCGCCGAGCCGAACGTGGAGCGGGTGATCTTCATCGCGGCCCCGCACAAGGGCACCGACATCGCGGGCAATCGGCTGGGGCGCCTGATCGGCCGGCTGGTGCGCCTGCCGATCACGATCCTGGGCAAGTTCGAGGATGTGTTCCTGACCCTGCAGGAATCCGAATCGGCCAACAGCACGACCAAGCTGCAGATTCCCAACAGCATCGACAACCTCAAGGCCAGCGATCCGTTCGTGAAGGCCGCTGGCGCGCTGCCGATCACGCCGGGGCTGAAGTACCACTCGATCATCGCCCAGCGCAAACCGGAGGTGCCGTTGCAGCAGTCCGATGATGGCCTGGTGCCGTACTGGAGCGCGCACCTGGATGGCGCCGTGTCGGAGAAGGTCATCATCTCCGGGCATAGCGTGCAGGAGACCCCGCAGGCCGTGCTGGAGATCCGCCGCATCCTGCGCGAGGATCTGAAAGAGGTTGGCGACACGCATCCGTGAGGATGCGTGGCATCTCCTGCTTCAGATGCGCCGCGCCACCACCACGCTGAGCATCGCCAGCACCAGCATGATCGCGAAGGTGAGCAGGTAGCCCAGCGTCTCCCGGCCCTCCAGGAACAGCGCGAACAGCGAGCCGGATACCGCCAGCGTGGTCGCCACGCCGAGGGCCTCGCTGAGCTGCAGGGCGGAGGTGTTGGCGCCCTGCTGCGCTGGCGGTGACAGCGACAGCGTGAGCACCGACAGGCTGGGATAGATCAGCCCCATGCCCAGCCCGGTCAGTACCCAGCCGGCCATGGCCGTCCACAGCGGCGCGCCCGGCTGGATCGCCAGCGAGGTGGCCAGGATGCCCGTGCACATCAACAAGGCACCGGCCTGCAGCAGTTGCCGGCGCGACCAGCCACGCTGCTGGTGGCCCTGCAGCCATGAGCCGGAGAACCATCCCAGCGCCCCCAGGCTCAGTGCCACGCCGGCCAAGACCGGCGTCAACCCGCGCTCGCGCTGCAGCAGCAGCGGCAGGAACGCTTCGCAGCCGAAGAAGGCCGAGGCCGCGATCCCGCGCAGGGCGATCACGCTGGGCAGGCCGCGGCGCAGGCGCAGCGTGCCGGTCGGCAGCAGCTTCCAGCTGCACAGGGCGAGCAGGGCGAGGGCGGGCGCCAGCAGCGCCACGGCGAGCCATCCCTGCTGCTGGCCGCCGATGTACAGCGCCAGCGCGCCGAAGGCGGCCCCTACCGCCCAGGGCACCACGTTGCGGCTGCTGGTGCCGGTGGCGACCGTGCCCACCTGGCGCAGGGCCGGGCGCAGCAGCAGTGCTGCCGGGATGGCCAGCAGCGGCACGATCAGGAACACCCAGCGCCAGCCCAGGTGCTGCACGATCAGGCCGCTGATGCTGGGGCCGACCAGCGAGGGCACCACCCAGCCGGCCGAGAAGGCGGCGAACACGCGCGGCCGCATCGGTTCGGGGAACGAACGTCCGACCAGCACATACAGCGCCACGGAGATCGCGCCGGCCCCTAGGCCCTGCATCAGCCGCCCGAGCACCAGCACCGGCATGTGCTGGGCGAAGCCGGCCACCAGCAGGCCGGCAACGAAGCAGGCCAGGCCCAGCCACAGCGGCCGTGCCGGGCCACGCTGGTCGCTCCAGCGGCCGGACAGCGTCATCCCGATCACGCTGGTGGCCAGGGTGCCGCCGAACGCCAGCGCGTACAGGCGCAGACCGTCCAGGTCATGGGCAACGGTCGGCATCGCCGCGGCCACTGCCAGCGCTTCGAAGGCATGCAGCGAGACCAGCGCGACCATGCCGATGGTGGTCGCCCGGTAGGCCGGCGACAGGATCGAGGGGATCGGGGCATCCTCCACCGGAGCGGTGGCGGGCGGAGTGGAGGCGTCAGCGGACATGCGGATTCCAGACATCGGGGGGAGGGCCGGGGTTGCAGTGCACTCCGGCGGCGCGCAGGATGCCACCTGAACCAAGGTTGAGGTCAAGCAGTGATCGCGCAGGAACTGAGTGTAGGCGAAGTCGCCAAACGGAGCGGCGTGGCCGTCTCGGCGTTGCATTTCTACGAGCGCAAGGGCCTGATCCGCAGCCTGCGCACCGCCGGCAACCAGCGCCGCTTCGCGCGCGACGTGCTGCGCCGGCTGGCAGTGATCCGGGTCGCCCAGCGGGTCGGGATGCCGCTGGAGGCGGTGGCGACCGCTTTTGCCGCCCTGCCGGAGAACAAAACGCCGACCAAGGCCGAGTGGGCCAGGATGTCGGCGCTGTGGCGCAGTGAGCTGGACCAGCGCATCGAGCAGTTGCTGCTGCTGCGCGACCAGCTCACCGACTGCATCGGCTGCGGCTGCCTCTCGTTGAAGCGTTGCCGCCTGACCAATCCCGGCGACACGCTGGGCGATCAGGGCGACGGCCCGCGCCGCTGGGAGTAGAGCCGGCCAGCGGCCGGCGGGGCGCCGCTTGCCATCCGTAGTGCCGGCCGCTGGCCGGCTGCCCTCACCAGACGGTGAACACCTGCCCGCTCTGGATGCCTTCCACGCTGCGCTGGTAGGCCAGCGACGCGCGCTGCGCCGTCACCGGTTCAAAGCCCGGGAAGTAGGCGCCGTAGTCGTCCATCGATTCGGCCAGCACGTTCGGGCTGACTGCATTGATGCGCAACCCACGCGGCAGCAGCTCGCAGGCTGCGGCGCGCACGAAACCTTCGAGCGCGGCGTTGGCTGCCGTGGCGTTGGCGCCGTCGCGGATCGGCTGGGCGCTGATGATGCCGCTGGTCAGGGTGATCGAGCCGCCGGTGTTGAGGTGATGCTGGGCGGCCAGGCTCAGCCGCACCTGGCCCAGCAGTTTGTCCTGCAGCCCCAGGTTGAAGTCGGCCGGCCGCATCTGCGCCAGCGGACCGAAGTGGACCTGGCCGGTGGTGGCGATCACCGCGTCGACCTTGCCCACCTTCTCGAACAGCGCCTGCACGCTGGCGTCGTCGGTGAGATCCACCTGCACGTCGCCGCCGTGGCGGCCGGCGCGGATCAGTTCGTGGTGCACGCCGAGCGTACTGGCGACCGCCTGGCCCAAGGTGCCGCTGGCACCGACAAGCAGGATCTTCATGTGCATGTCTCCCGTAAACGTAGGGGTAGAGCCACGCCACGCGTGGCTGCTTCTTGTTCCCGCATCGCGGGCCAGCCACCCACGGGGTGGCTCTACCCGGTCAGGGGGCGGCCAAGGTAACGCCACGCCATGCGTGGCGACGCTTGGTCGTCAGTCATTCGCCGCCGACAATGCCTGCCCGCGCGTGGTCGCCGCGTCGATCGCGCGCGCCACGATCGCCTCGAAGCCATCGCCTTGGAAACTTTCGATCGCCGCCTGGGTCGTGCCGTTCGGCGAGGTCACCCGGCGACGCAGTTCGGCCGGCGCTTCGCCGGATTCATCCAACATGCGCGAGGCACCGAGCAGGGTCTGCACCACCAGCGTGCGGGCCGCCTCGGCCGGCAGGCCTTGCGCGATCCCAGCCGCCTCCATCGCTTCGGCCAGCAGGAATACGTACGCCGGGCCGCTGCCGGAGACCGCGGTGACGGCATCCATGCGCGCTTCGTCGTCGATCCACACGGTGCGCCCTGCCGTGGCCAGCACGGTATCGGCCTGGGCGCGTTGCGCGGCGCTGACCGTGGCAGTGGCGAACAGGCCGGTGACACCGGCGCCGAGCAGGGCGGGCGTGTTGGGCATCGCACGGACCACGGCGTGGCCGCCGCCCAGCCAACGGTCCAGCTGGCTGCTGGTGATGCCAGCGGCGATGGAGACCACCAGCGGTTGCTTGCCGTGGGCGATGGCGGTGAGCGAGGCGCAGACATCGCGCAGCACCTGCGGCTTGACCGCCAGCACCCACACGGTGCCCTGTGCGGCAGCTTCGGTCGCGCTGGCGTAGGTCCTGACGCCGAATTCGGCCGTGAGCGCGTCACGCAGCTCGGTCACCGGCTCGGCGACATGGATGCTGGCCGGGGCCACGCCCTGGCGGACCAGGCCGGCGATCAGGCTGCGGGCCATGTTGCCGCCGCCGATGAAGGTGATGGGGGACGTACTCATGAACTCTCCTTGGAACGGGCGGGGCGCTCAGGCCGGTCGCGGGCGTGCACCGAACAGCGCGGTGCCGACGCGGACCAGGGTGGCGCCATGGGCGATGGCCTCAGGGTAATCGCTGCTCATGCCCATCGACAGCGTATCCACCTGCGGGTGCGCTGCCGCCAGCTTGGCAAACAACGTGGCCATGCGGGTGAAAGCGGCCTGCCGGCGTTCAGCGTCAGGCCACGGGGCCGGGATCGCCATCAGCCCGCGCAGGCGCAACTGCGGCGCGGCAGCGATGGCGGTGGCGAGGGCATCGATGTCCTCCGGCGCGCAGCCGTGCTTGCTGTCTTCGTCGTCGATGTTGACCTGGATCAGCACGTTCAGCGGCGGCTGGCCGGCCGGGCGATGCGCGGCCAATGCGGTGACCAGCTTGAGGCGGTCCACGCTCTGCACCCAGTCGAAATGGCGGGCGACGAGTTCGGCCTTGTTCGACTGCAGGTGACCGATCAGGTGCCACTCCAGGCCCAGCGATGCCAGTGCCTCGATCTTGGCGACCGCCTCCTGCACGTAGTTCTCGCCGAAAGCGCGCTGGCCCTGCGCGGCCAGGGCCTGCACGGCCTCGGCCGGCTGGGTCTTGGAGACCGCCAGCAGGACCGGATCTGGCCGCCCGGCGGCCGCGGCCGCGTTGTGCAGGTTCGTCAGGAGGGTGGGCAGAGGCTGGGGGGTCACGGCGGGTCCGGTGGATCAGGGGCTGGCGCGTATTGTGCACATCTCGCTCTATACTGCCGCCCGGGGAAAGAACCTTCCAGTCGCAGCAGTCATGGGGAGTAGCAGCGCATGGATATCGCCGAACTGTTGGCGTTTTCCGTAAAGAACAAAGCGTCGGATCTTCATCTGTCGGCCGGCCTGCCGCCGATGATCCGCGTTGACGGCGATGTCCGTCGCATCAATATTCCGGCCCTGGACCACAAGCAGGTCCACGCGCTGGTGTACGACATCATGTCGGACAAGCAGCGTCGCGATTACGAAGAGTTCCTCGAGGTCGATTTCTCGTTCGAGATTCCCTCGCTGGCGCGCTTTCGTGTCAACGCTTTCAACCAGAACCGCGGTGCGGGTGCGGTGTTCCGTACCATTCCCTCCGAGGTGCTCACCCTGGAAGACCTGGCCTGCCCGCCGATCTTCCGTGAGCTGATCGATCAACCGCAGGGGCTGATCCTGGTCACCGGCCCGACCGGTTCGGGCAAGTCGACCACGCTGGCGGCGATGATCGACCACATCAACAAGAACGAATACGGCCACATCCTCACCGTCGAGGATCCGATCGAATTCGTGCACACCTCGCAGAAGTGCCTGATCAACCAGCGCGAAGTGCATCGCGATACGCACGGCTTCAATGAAGCGCTGCGCTCGGCACTGCGTGAGGATCCGGACATCATCCTGGTCGGCGAACTGCGCGATCTGGAAACCATCCGCCTGGCGCTGACCGCCGCGGAAACGGGCCACCTGGTATTCGGCACGCTGCACACCAGCTCGGCCGCCAAGACCATCGACCGCATCATCGACGTGTTCCCCGCCGGCGAAAAGCCGATGGTGCGCTCGATGCTGTCCGAGTCGCTGCGCGCGGTGATCTCCCAGGCCCTGCTGAAGAAGGTCGGTGGTGGGCGTACGGCTGCGTGGGAAATCATGGTCGGCACGCCGGCCATCCGCAACCTGATCCGCGAAGACAAGGTCGCGCAGATGTACTCGGCGATCCAGACCGGCCAGCAGATGGGCATGATGACCCTGGACCAGCACCTGCAGGACCTGGTCAAGCGCAGCCTGATCACCCGCAACCAGGCACGCGAGTACGCCAAGGACAAGCGGATTTTCGAATAGTGGTAGTGCCGGCCGCTGGCCGGCTCCTGAAAACCTCCGGAGTACACCGCGATGAGCACCACCACCATCGACTTCACCTCGTTCCTCAAGCTGATGGCGCACCAGAAGGCCTCGGACCTGTTCATCACCGCGGGCATGCCGCCGGCGATCAAGGTCAACGGCAAGATCTCGCCGATCACCCAGACACCGTTGACGCCGCAGCAGAGCCGCGACCTGGTGTTGAACGTGATGACGCCGGCGCAGCGCGAAGAGTTCGAAAAGACCCACGAATGCAACTTCGCCATCGGCCTGTCCGGTGTCGGCCGCTTCCGCGTGAGCTGCTTCTACCAGCGCAACCAGGTCGGCATGGTGCTGCGCCGGATCGAAACGCGCATTCCCACCGTGGAAGAGCTGAGCCTGCCGCCGATCGTCAAGACGCTGGCGATGACCAAGCGCGGCATCATCCTGTTCGTCGGCGCGACCGGTACCGGTAAATCGACCTCGCTGGCGGCGATGATCGGCTACCGCAACCACAACTCGACCGGCCACATCATCACCATCGAAGACCCGATCGAATTCGTGCACAAGCACGAAGGCTGCATCATCACCCAGCGCGAAGTCGGCATCGATACCGACAGCTGGGAGGCGGCGCTGAAGAACACCCTGCGCCAGGCCCCGGACGTGATCATGATCGGCGAGGTGCGCACTCGCGAGGGCATGGACCACGCCATCGCTTTTGCTGAGACCGGCCACCTGGTGCTGTGTACGCTGCACGCCAACAACGCCAACCAGGCGATGGACCGCATCATCAACTTCTTCCCGGAAGATCGTCGCAACCAGCTGCTGATGGATCTCTCGCTGAACCTCAAAGGCGTGGTCGCCCAGCAGCTGATCCCCTCGCCGGATGGCAAGACGCGCAAGGTCGCGATGGAAATCATGCTGGGTACGCCGCTGGTGCAGGATTACATCCGCGACGGTGAGATCCACAAGCTCAAGGAAGTGATGAAGGACTCGGTCCAGCTGGGCATGCGCACCTTCGACCAGAGCCTGTTCGAGCTGTACCAGGCCGGCGAGATCAGCTACGAAGACGCCCTGCGCTACGCCGATTCGCAGAATGAAGTACGCCTGCGCATCAAGCTCTCGCAGGGCGGCGACGCACGCACGCTGTCGCAGGGGCTGGACGGGGTGGAGATCTCGGAGATCCGCTGAGCGGGGGCTGTAAAAGCCGGCGCGGCTCTGCGATAGTCGCGCCGTCGCGGGCCACCGCGATGCAGGGGGCGCCGGCACCTCGCCGGTATCAACGTATCAGGTGATGGGCATATGGACATGCACGATCCGTACCGCGCGCCGGCGGCGTCTTCCGCACTGCCGGCGGCGACTTTCGCCACCAACGGCGTCGCAACGTACTACGCACCACCCACGCTGAAGATCGCGGCGTTGTCGCTGGCCACGCTGGGTCTCTATCCGGTGTACTGGTTCTGGCGCAACTGGCGCGCGATCAAGCGCGAAACCGGTGGAGATCAGTGGCCGTGGGCGCGCGCGTGGTTCTCACCGCTCTGGTCGTTCCTGTGCTTCAGCGACCTGCGCGATGTGGCCGCCAATCGCCGCCGCACGCTGGCGATCGCACCGGGCCTGCTGGGCGTGGCCTACTTCCTGCTGTATGTGGCCAGCCGACTGCCCGATCCCATGTGGCTGGTCGCGCTGTTCACCTTCGTCCCGCTGTTGCCGGTCAACAGCCTCCTGCGGCGCTACCATCGCGACGAAGGCATGGACACGCGGGCGCTGGACCGCTTCGGGGTGTGGCACATCCTTGCGGTGGTCGTGGGCGGTCTCTTCCTGCTGCTCACGGTGGTTGCCACCCTGCGCGGCGATGGCGTTTCCTGAGGGCTGGATAATGGTGGCAGTGCGCAACTGATCCTGATCGACGACGAGCACGTGCAGCTGAAGACCTTGGATCCAACAGCTGCAGCAGCGCCGATGCATCACGATCAAGGCTGAAAAGATCACCTGCACGCTACCGGGATGATGCGTATCTGCCTCGTGCATGGATTGATTAGCCACGCTCATGACCGACAGCGCTCCACACCCTCCAATCTTGGCAGCCGGCAGGGCTATGGTGGCATTCCCCCATGACGCCGGTCCCACCGGCAGGAGTACCACCATGCAGACACGTGAACTGGGCCGCAGCGGCCTGCGGGTTTCGGCCCTCGGGCTCGGCTGCATGGGGCTGAGCTACGGCTATGGCCCGGCCACCGACCGTACCGAGGCGATCGCCTTGCTGCGCGCGGCGGTCGAGCAGGGGGTCACCTTCTTTGATACGGCCGAAGCCTATGGGCCGTTCCTCAACGAGGAACTGCTGGGCGAAGCGCTGGCGCCGTTCCGTGACCAGCTGGTGATCGCCACCAAGTTCGGCTTCAAGGATGGCCACGCCGACGCCGGCCTGGACAGCCGCCCCGAGCGCATCCGCGCGGTGGCCGAGGCCAGCCTGTCGCGTTTGAAGACCGACCGCATCGACCTGTTCTACCAGCACCGGGTCGATCCGAATGTGCCGATCGAGGACGTGGCCGGTACGGTCAAGGACCTGATCGCCGAGGGCAAGGTGAAGCACTTCGGGTTGTCCGAGGCCGGCGTCGATGCCATCCGCCGGGCGCACGCCGTGCAGCCGGTGGCGGCGCTGCAGAGCGAATACTCCCTGTGGTGGCGCGAGCCGGAACAGGCCGTGCTGCCGGTGCTTGAAGAACTGGGTATCGGCTTCGTGCCGTTCAGCCCGCTCGGCAAGGGCTTCCTGACCGGGGCGATCAACGTAGGCACGCAGTTCGCGGCCGATGACTTCCGCAACAGCGTGCCGCGGTTTGCGGCCGAAGCCCGCCAGGCCAATCAGGTGCTGGTGGACCGCATCAGCGCGATAGCCGCCGACAAGCGGGCCACGCCGGCCCAGATCGCCTTGGCCTGGCTGCTGGCGCGCAAACCGTGGATCGTGCCGATTCCCGGCACGACCAGGCTGCATCGCCTGACCGAGAATCTGGGCGCGGCTGCGGTGGTGCTGAGTGAGGCCGACCTGCAGCAGATCGGTGCGGCGCTGGACAGCATCGCCATCGTCGGGGATCGCTACAACGCCGAGCGGCAGAAGCTGGTCGCGCGCTGAGCGGGGCGCTGGGCGCACGACACCAGCCAACGCAGCCAGGATCGGCACGCGCGATACCGTCCCGCACATTCGGGTAGGTGCCGACCGTTGGTCGGCACACACCTCACCCGCGAATGAACGCCAACAGATCCGCGTTGATCACGTCCGCATGGGTGGTGCACATGCCATGTGGGTAGCCTTTGTAGACCTTCAGCGTGCCGTGCCTGAGCAGCTTGATGGCCAGCTCCGCCGAATCGGCGATCGGCACGATCTGGTCGTCGTCGCCGTGCATCACCAGCACCGGCACGTCGATCTTTTTCAGGTCGTCGGTGAAGTCGGTTTCCGAGAAGGCCTTGATGCAGTCGTAGTGCGCGTTGATCGCGCCCATCATCCCCTGCCGCCACCAGTTGTCGACGATCCCCTGTTGCGGCGGCGTGCCCTCGCGGTTGAACCCGTAGAACGGAATCGGCACGTCGCGGTAGAACGCCGCACGACCCGCGACCAGTGCCTGCCGGAAGCCGTCGAAGACCTCCTTCGGCGTGCCGCCGGGGTTGGCCTCGCTCTTGACCATGATCGGTGGCACCGCACCGATCAGCACCGCCTTGGCCACGCGCCCGGGCTTGGCCTGCGCGACGTAGTGCGCGACTTCGCCACCGCCGGTGGAATGCCCGATGTGGATCGCATCGCGCAGGTCCAGGTGATCGGCCAGCGCATTGACGTCGGCAGCGTAAGTGTTCATCTCATGCCCGCCGCTGGTCTGTGAGGAGCGGCCATGGCCGCGGCGGTCGTGCGCGATCACGCGATAGCCCTGCAGCAGGAAGAACTGCAGCTGGCTATCCCAGTCATCGGCGCTGAGCGGCCAGCCGTGATGGAACACGAGGGGCTGACCCTTGCCCCAGTCCTTGTAGAAGATCTCGGTGTTGTCGGCGGTGGTGACGTAGGGCATGGCACGGAACTCCTGAGGGAGGGGAGGGCACAGCGGGGTACCCGCACATGCTGCGGCTGGGGGGTGTTCAGCGGGGATGAACGGCGGATGTCGGTCCGGCGTCGGTGGCCCGGCACCTCCGCCGGCGGCGGCTGAATCAATTTCACCAGCAACTGTCACGCCGATCGTGTCTAATACCGCTCCCCACGCCACACCCCCACCCCCATGTCCCTTGAATCCCATGGCCCCGCGCCGTGCGACGACGCTGACGGCCACCTGGTCACCGCAGGCCCGCTGACCCCGCCCCCCGACAGCGCCGGCACCGTGGCCGACGAGAAAGCCCTGCGCCATTCCGTGGCCGAGGACGTGCAGGGCATGATCCTGGCCACGCTGGTGGCGTCGCTGGGCCTGGCCATCTTCGCCAAGGGCGGGCTGATGATCGGCGGCATGGCCGGGCTGGCCTTCCTGGTCCACTACGCCTTCGGCTGGAACTTCGGCCTGGTGTTCGTGCTGGTCAACCTCCCTTTCTACTGGGTGGCCGTGCGCCGGATGGGCTGGGAATTCACCCTGAAGACCTTCGCGGCGGTAACCGCCTGCGGTGTGCTGACCGACCTGCTGCCGCGCTGGGCCGACTTCGCCCACATGAGCTCGCTGTACTCGGCGATCGTCGGCGGCGCGCTGGCTGGCCTGGGCATCCTGTTCTACATCCGCCACCGGGCCAGCCTGGGGGGCATCGGCATCCTGGCGGTGTACCTGCAGCGCACGCGGGGCTGGAGCGCCGGCAAGGTGCAGATGTCGTTCGACACGCTGCTGATGTGCGTGGCGTTCTCGGTACTGTCCCCCTCCAAGGTGATGTACTCGGCGATCGGTGCGGTGGTGCTCAGCCTGGTGCTGATGTTCAACCACCGCCCGGGCCGCTACATGGGCGTCTGACGCCGGTTACTCACCCAGCGGCGGCACCGGCACGACGGTCACGCCGGAGACCCAGCGGCGGCTGCGCAGGTCCAGCGTCGCCGCCGACGTGTGCGACGCCGTCACCATCGATGGTCAGGGCGGCCAACAGCTGGTCGATGTGCGTGAGCAGGCGCCGGTCCGCTGCGATCGCCGCGGCATCGGCATCCAGCGGTTCGCCATCGACATGCATCACCGGGTCGGCCAGCCAGTGCTCGCGGCCGTAGCGCACCTGCAACTGCACCGCCGGGCTGTGCTCGCGCGGGTCAACCGACAGCGGCCGGTTCAGCAGCAGGGTGTCGCCGTAGTAGTCGCCATCGCGTTAGGCGCTCCGGCACGGTGTCCAGGTCGCTTGCGGCAGCCAGCGGGGGCAGGCTCAGGGCAGCGAGCCGCGCAACCCGCACGACGGGGTGCGTCACGCCTGGCGCCAGGCCGGCTTGAGCGTGTCGATGCGCTTGAACACCGGGCAGTCCGGGCTGTGCGCGCCGGGCAGGTAGCCCAGGCTCATCAGGAACTCGCCGGTGATCTCCCCGCCGGTGAAGCGGAACGTCTTCTTGAACAGCTTCACCCAGGCCGCCTTGTCCAGCGGATGGTGGGCATCCAGCCACCCGGCGAAGCTGCCGTGGCTGGCCCGCAGCTGCTGGATCACCTGGGCATTGTGGACGGCCGCGTGCACCTTGAGCCGGTTGCGGATGATCCGGGCATCGTTGAGCAGGCGCTCGATATCGCGCTCGCCATAGGCGGCCACGGTGTCCACGTCGAAGCCGTCATAAGCGGCGCGGAAGCCCTCGCGCTTCTTCAGGATGGTCTCCCAGCTCAGGCCGGCCTGGTTGATCTCCAGGATCAGGCGCTCGAACAGCTCGCGCTCTTCGCGCTGCGGGAAGCCGTACTCGTGGTCATGGTAGTGGCCGTGGACCGGATGGCCGGGGGCGATGAGGCAATAACCGGACACGTGCAGCTCCTTGCGATGGCGGATCAGGCGCGCGGGCCGGGGGCACGCGCGCAGGCCTGCATTATGTCAGCGCGAAAGCGCACATCACGGCCAGCGGCTAGAATGGGGCCATGTCTGAACTGTCCACTTCGCTTGCCCACCACCTGCTGGTCGCGCTGCCGTCGCTGACCGACCCCACCTTTGCCCGTACCGTGGCGCTGATCTGCCAGCACGACGAGAACGGCGCGATGGGCGTGCTGGTCAACCAGCCCTCCGAGTACACCCTCGGCGAGGTGCTGGCCCAGATGGAGATCGCGACCACCAGCGACACCCTGCGTGGCCAGGTCGTGCTCAACGGCGGCCCGGTGCACCCGGAGCGTGGCTTCGTGATCCACGATGATCCGCGCAGCTGGGATTCCAGCCTGGCCGTGGGCGAGGGCGTCTTCCTCACCACCTCGCGCGACATCCTCGAAGCCATGGCGCGCGGCGAAGGCCCGCGCAATGCGCTGGTCACCCTGGGCTGTGCCGGCTGGAGCGAAGGGCAGCTGGAAACGGAAATCGCCGAGAACAGCTGGCTGGCCGTGCCGGCCGATGCCGAACTGCTGTTCAGCACGCCGCTGGACGAGCGCTGGCAGGGCGCGGCCGCGCGCATCGGCGTTGACCTGTTCCGCCTCACCGATTACAGCGGCCATGTCTGAGCCGGCCACGCCAGCGCCCGCCGCGGCCGCACCGCCGACGATCCGCCGTGATGGCACGGTGCTCGGTTTCGATGTCGGCTCGCGCCGGATCGGCGTGGCCATCGGCAGCTCGTTCGGCACCCATGCGCGTGCGATCGCGGTGGTCGATGTGCATGGCAACGGGCCGGACTGGACCGCCGTGGAGCGCCTGATCAAAGAGTGGCGGCCGGATGGCCTGGTGGTGGGCGATCCGCTCACCCTGGATGGCCAGGACCAGCCCAACCGCAAGCGCGCGCAGGGCTTTGCCCGCCAGCTGCGGGAACGTTTCAAACTGCCGGTGGTGCTGGTCGACGAGCGCTCCAGCTCGGTCGAGGCCGCGCGCCGGTTCGCGGTCGAGCGCGCCGAAGGCCGCAAACGCCGCCGCGACGCCGCCGCCCTGGATGCAGTGGCTGCGGCGGTGATCATCGAACGCTGGCTCTCCTGCCCGGATGACGCCACCCCCGTTTCCTGACCCTCAGACCCTGCCCATGACCGCCTCGCAACTCGATTCCGATGGACGCCTGCGCCACCTGCTGACCCTGGAAGGTCTGCCCCGCGAAACCCTGCTGCAGCTGCTCGACCGCGCCGGCCAGATCCGCGATGCGGCCGTCGGGCGGGTGGGCAACAAGCGCCACGTGCTCGGCGGCTCGGCGGTCTGCACGCTGTTCTTCGAACCCTCCACGCGCACCCGCAGCTCGTTCCAGCTGGCCGCGCAGCGGCTGGGCGCGGACGTGCTGAACTTCGATGCCTCCACCTCGTCCACCCGCAAGGGCGAGACCGCCTGCGACACGCTCAAGAACCTGGAAGCGATGGGCGTGCGCGGCTTCGTGGTGCGTCATCCCGATGATGGTGCGGTGGCGGCGCTGGCCGCCGCGGCGGGCGAGGGCACGGCCCTGGTCAACGCCGGTGACGGCCGCAGCTCGCACCCGACCCAGGGCCTGCTGGACATGCTGACCCTGCGCCAGGCCAAGGGCAGCGATTTCTCGAAGATGAAGGTCATCATCGTGGGTGACGTGAAGCACTCGCGCGTGGCCCGCACCGACCTGCACGCCCTGCGCACGCTGGGCGTCGGCGAGATCCGCGTATGCGGCCCGCAGTCGCTGCTGCCGGACGATGACACCCTGAAGGGCTGCATCGTCGGCGACGATTTCGACGCGATGCTGGAAGGCGCCGATGCGCTGATGATGCTGCGCCTGCAGCGCGAGCGCATGGAAGAAGGCCTGGTGCCCTCGCTGGAGCAGTATCACGCGCAGTACGGCCTGGATGCGACGCGCCTCAAGCGCGCCGGCACCGATGCCGCCGTGTTGCACCCGGGCCCGATCAACCGCGGCGTGGAGGTCACCGACGAGGTGGCCGATGGTCCGCAGTCGTGGGTGCTGCGCCAGGTCGCCAACGGCGTGGCCGTGCGCATGGCGGTGCTGGAAACGTTGTTGGGGTAAGCGGCCGGCACTACCGAAAATGCCATTACCGCTTCTGCGCGAACAGCCATTCCCACATCGCCGCATCGGCATAGGTGGCGTCCCAGGCGTTGTGGTTGCCGTCGGGGTACTCGGTGTAACGCACATCCTTCGCGCCGGCCTGCTGGAACGCGGCGTGCAGCTTGCGGTCGTCCTCCGGCGGCACCACGTCGTCCAGCGCGCCATGGAACATCCAGATCGGGACGTTGCGCAGGCGCTGGGCGATGGCCGCGTACGGATCGGCTTCGTGGGCGACGTCCTCCACGAACAGGGTGGGGCGCACTGCACGCGGCGCAAGCACCGCGCCGCAGACCGGCACGATGGCGGCGAAGCGGGTCGGTTCGGCCAGCGCGATGTTCCAGCTGCCGTAGCCGCCCATCGACATCCCGGTCAGGTACTGGCGCTGTGGATCCGCACCGAATTCGGCGATGGCCGCATCCAGTGCAGCCAGCGCGATGCGGTTGTTCTCGCCCGACCACTCCTGGTCATCCGGCGTCTGCGGCAACACCACCAGCGCCGGGAAGGTGGAGGCGTGCTGGCGCAGGTATGGCCCGAGCCCGGCCTGGGTCTGGCGGCGGCCGTCGCGGCCCCGTTCGCCGGAGCCGTGCAGGAACAGCACCACCGGCAGTTCGCCGCGTGAGGCCGCTGCGTTGCGCGGCACGAATACCTGGTAATACGCAGTCTGCCCATCCACCTTGACCGCGCGGCCGACGAACTGGCCCCCGGATGTTTCCGGCGTGCTCGCGCATCCGGCCACCGTCATCATCGCCACCGCCCACAGCAGCCAGCTTCCCCAACGTCGCGCCATTGTCGTGCCTTGTCTGAAATCGATTTCAGTCTAGGCCCGGTAGCGTGTCGGAGCATCTTGCAGTGCATCAGTCCGGGCGCGGCGCCGCGGCGAGGATGTCCAGCTGTTCGATGGCTTCAGGGTGGCCTTCGGCGGCTGCCGCCTGCACCTGGGCCAGGCTGGGGTGGACCACCAGCAGGATCGGGTTCTCGCACTGCGGGCAGTCGAACTGGGCTTCGTCTTCGTGCAGTTCCATCGGCATCTGCCGCGCGCTGCCCTGCCATTCGCAGGCAGCGCAGGTATACGTCGCGTCACGCCAACCGGGGACGAAATAATTGTCGAGGGTCACGGCCATGCGGGGTCCAGGGTCAGTGCAGCAGGATCAGGGTGGCCAGGCCGAGGAAGCTGAAGAAGCCCATGACGTCGGTGACGGCGGTGACCACCACGGTGCCGGCTACGGCCGGGTCGACGTTCATGCGCTTGAGCAGCAGCGGCAGCAGCACGCCGGCCAGGGCCGCGGCGCAGAAGTTGATGATCAGCGCCAGGGTGATCACCAGCGACAGCAGGAAGCTGTGGAACCAGAGGTAGGCGATGATGCCGACCACGGTGCCGATCAGGGTGCCGTTGATCAGCGCGACGCGCGATTCCTTCCACAGCAGGATGCGCGCATTGCTCTGGCCGACCTGGCCCAGGGCGATGCCGCGCACCATCAGGGTCAGCACCTGCACGGCCGCATTGCCGCCCACGCCGGCGACGATCGGCATCAGCACGGCCAGCGCCACCACCTTCTGCAGGGTCAGTTCGAACTGGCCGATCACGCTGGCTGCCAGGAACGCGGTGCACAGGTTGATGCCCAGCCAGACCACTCGGCCGCGCACGGCGCGCTTGATCGGCGAGAACAGATCTTCTTCTTCGTCCAGACCGGCGGCGCCCAGCGCCTGGTGCTCGGCCTGCGACCGGATGATGTCGACCACGTCATCGATGGTGATGCGGCCGAGCAGGATGTTGTTGTCGTCCACCACCGGGGCGGAGACCCAGTCATGATCGGAGAACTGGCGCGCGACTTCATCGGCGCTCTCGCCGACGTCGATCGCCGGCTGTTCGTCATCGATCAGGCGGTTGATCGGGGTGTTGTCCTCATGCGTCACCAGCGCGGCCAGCGAGAGGCGGCCCAGGTACTGATGGCGGCGGCTGACCACGAACAGGTGATCGGTGTGGTCGGGCAGTTCGCCACGCAGGCGCAGGTAGCGCAGCACCACGTCGACGTTGACGTCGGCGCGCACGGTCACCACGTCCGGGTTCATCAGGCGGCCGGCGCTGTCCTCGGGATAGGACAGCACCTGCTCGAGCCGCTCGCGGTTCTCGCGGTCCATCGACTTGAGGACTTCGTCGATGACCGTGTCCGGCAGATCCTCGACCAGGTCGGCAAGGTCATCGATGTCCAGGTCTTCGACCGCGGCGATGATTTCGTCCGGGTCCATGTCGGCCAGCAGGCTTTCGCGCACTTCCTCGCCGACGTGGACCAGTACCTCGCCATCGTCTTCCGGATCGACCAGGCCCCAGACAATCTCGCGCTTGCCCGGGGGCAGCGATTCGAGCAGGTTGCCGATTTCCGCCGGCGCCAAGGTATTGACCAACCGACGGACCGGACCCAACCGCCCGCTGTCCAGTGCATCGGACAACAGCCGCAGCTGGCGCGCCGTCTTGTCGTGGCGTACGGCTTCGGCCATGCGCAGCTCCTGCGGAAAAAGAAAAAGGCCGCTATCCGGTGGAGGATGCGGCATGGGCGGTGGTCACCGCGTCATTATCGCGTGCTTGTGTGTCAATCGGGTAGCGCGCGACCGTTGGCCGTGCCGCACATGCGACGTCGCGCGGTCAAGCGCGTATCGACCAACGGTCGATACCTACCGATGCAGGCCGGCCTTTTCGATCCAGCGTTCGATGCCACGCCGGTCGCGCGCCTGCAGCAGCTTGGGCGCCATCGCCTGCAGCACGGACAGGTCGCTGTCGCGCACCGCGCGGCGCACTTCCAGCAGGGTGCCCGGGTGCAGGCTGAATTCCGTCAGCCCCAGCGCCAGCAGCAGACGCGTCATCAGCGGGTCGCCGGCGATCTCGCCGCACACCGCCACCGGGATGTTGTAGGCCTGGCCGGTGCGCAGGATATGCGCCAGCAGGCGCACCACCGCCGGGTGCAGCGGTGAATACAGCTCGCCGACCGCCTCGTTGTTGCGATCGGCGGCGAGCAGGTACTGGACCAGATCGTTGGTGCCGATCGAGAGGAAGTCGACCAGATCGATGAAGCTCTCCAGCGCGATCGCCGCTGCCGGGACTTCGATCATCGCGCCGAACGGAATGTGTTCGGCCACCTCGTGGCCTTCGGCGCGCAGCAGCTCGGCCTGCTTGGCCAAGCGCCGGCGCACGGCGAGGATCTCCTCGCGGGTGCTGACCATCGGGATGAGGATGCGCAGCTTGCCGTAGGCCGAGGCGCGCAGGATCGCGCGCAGCTGGGTGTCGGCCACCTTCGGCCGCGCCAGCGACAGGCGCACGCCGCGCAGGCCCAGCGCCGGGTTCTCTTCGTTGCTCAGGGTCAGCCCGGTGCGGTCGGCCTTGTCCGCGCCCAGGTCCAGGGTGCGGATGGTGACCGGCCGTCCGCTCATGCCCAACGCGGCATCGCGGTAGGTCTCGAACTGCTCCTGCTCGTCGGGCAGCTCGTTGCGCTGCAGGAACAGGAATTCGGTGCGGTACAGGCCCAGCCCGTGCGCGCCCAGCGCATGGGCCTGGGTGACGTCTTCGCTGGATTCGGCGTTGGCCAGCAGCGCGATGTCGACGTTGTCGCGGGTGCGGCTGGGCTTGGTGCGCAGGCGCCCGAGTTCGCGCTGTTCGCGCGCATGCTCGCGCAGCCGCACGCGGTAATCGCGCAGGTCCGGTGCCTGCGGGTTGATGGTCACCGTGCCGTCGCTGCCATCCATGATCAGCACGTCGCCATCGGCGACCTTCTGCAGCACGTTCGGCACGTTGACGATCAACGGCAGGTGCAGGCTGCGCGCCAGGATCGCGCTGTGCGACAGCGCGCTGCCGCCGGCGGTGATGATGCCGACCACCCCGTGGGCCTGCAGCTGGGCCAGCTCGGACGGGGCGATGTTGTCGCAGATCAGGATCTCGCCGGCCATGCCTTTGACGTCCGGCGGGCGCTTCTGCAGGAAGGCATGGATGCGCCCGATCACATGGTCCAGATCGTCCATGCGGCTCTTCAGGTAGGCATCGTCCATGCCATCGAAGACCTTGGCCAGGCGGTCACGCTGCACGCGCAGCGCGTAGCCGGCGCTGTAGGGGCCACTGCGGATCAGCTCGTCCAGGCCGAACAGCAGTTCGGGGTCATCCAGCAGCAGCGCATGCAGGTCGAGGAACTCGCCGACTTCCTGGTTGAGCGCGCCATGCAGGCGCTGGCGCAGATCGTGCATTTCGCCGCGAGCCGCTTCCACGGCCACGTGCAGGCGCTCCAGTTCGGCCTCGACCTTGGCTGGCGGAATGCGCTGCTCGGCCACTTCCAGGGCGTGCGGCAAGCGCACCCGGGCGCGGCCCAGGGCGTTGCCGCGCGAGGCACCGTGGCCGGACAACAGCATCGCCCCGGACGCGGTCCGGGCCGGTGCGGAGGATCCCGGTCGCGGTTGCCCCCCCATGCTCAGTTGTCCTCGTCGAAACGCCGTTCGAACAGGGCCACCACCGCGTCCATCGCGGCGGCTTCATCCTCGCCGTCGATGCGCACGGTGACCGGGGTGCCCTGGCCGGCGGCCAGCAGCATGACGCCCATGATGCTCTTGGCGTTGATCTCACGGCCCTTGGCGGCCATGGTCACGTTGCAGCGGAAAGGCGCCAGCTCCTGCACCAGCTTGGCAGTGGCGCGGGCATGCAGGCCCAGGCGGTTGGAAACAGTGAGTTCACGTTCAAGCATCGTCGACAATCGCTCCATTGCGAGTGCCTGCCGCGGCTGTGGCAGGCAGTTGATCCAGTCCCTGTTCCGGATAATTCATCACCCGCATCAACATCGGCAGGCTCAGCGCCGAAACCCGGCGTGCCGGGGTGCCCAGACGAGCCAGTTGCCCGGCCAGATTGCTGGGGCTGGCGCCGTACAGGTCGGTCAGGATCAGCACGCCCTGGCCACTGTCCACCCGGCGCAAGGCGGCCGAGGCGAGCGGGAGCAGGACGTCCATATCTGCGTCGAACGGTACTTCGAAAGCTTCGGTCTTCAGCGGCAGGTGCCGCAGCAGACGGGTCGCCACGTCCAGCAGGGCCGTGCCGACACCGGGATGAGTTACGAGGAGAATGCCACAGGTCATTGCCGAACGTTAACAGGTCAACATGAATTGGCGATAGCACGCGTGAAAGACTGCTGTGTTCCGCGGTTCAGCGTGTCGATGACCTGTCCCGGGTCGGCGCAGGACAGGGCGATGGGGAGACGCCGCGTCGAGGGTCGGCCAGGCATGTCGCCACGCCCGGCCCCGGTACTTGCCGGCGGCCGCCGGCGATGCCGTTTTCAGTCAAGTTCGCGATGGAACGTGGCCACTTCCGGCCAGCCCTGGTCGCGGGCATGGCGGGCCATGCGCTCGGCCATGTAGACCGAGCGGTGCTTGCCGCCGGTGCAGCCGAAGGCGACCGTGACATAGCTGCGGGTGTCATTGCCCAGCCGTGGCAGCCAGGTGTCGAGGAAATCGACCAGCTGGCCGGCGTAGCGCTGTACGTCGGGCTGCTCGTCCAGGTGCTCGCGCACGCCGGCATCGCGGCCGGAGAGCGGGCGCAGCTCCGGGTCCCAATGCGGATTGGGCAGGACCCGTACGTCGAACACGAAGTCGGCCTCGGCGGGGACGCCGCGCTTGTAGGCGAACGATTCAAACAGCAGCGACAGCTTGTTGCCGTGGGCGAGCGCGAATTCGGTGACCACCTTGCGGCGCAGCTGGTGCACGTTGAGGCTGCTGGTGTCGATCACCGCATCGGCGGCACGGCGCAGCGGCGCGGTGAGTTCACGCTCGCGGGCGATCGCTTCGGGCAGCGACAGCCCCAGCTGGCTCAGCGGATGGCGGCGCCGGGTGTCGGCGTAGCGCTTGAGCAGGGTCTCATCGGTGGCATCGAAAAACAGCAGCTGCGCATCCAGGCCGGCGGCCTTGGCGTCTTCGCGCCAGTGCGAGAGCTGGGTCAAATCGCTCTGCGCGCGCACGTCGATGCCGACTGCCAGCCGGCGCGGCGCTTCGCGGCCCGGATCACCCAGCAGGCTGCGCACGAAATCCGGCAGCAGGTCGATCGGCAGGTTGTCCGAGCAGTAGTAATCCAGGTCTTCGAAGGTCTTCAGCGCGACCGTCTTGCCGGAACCGGACAGGCCACTGACGATGATCAGGGTGGCGGCGGTCGGGGCGGAGGCGGGGGCGGGGGTGGTCATGGCGTGCGGCGTTCCAACATGTTGCTGTGGCGGGCGATGAACATCGCGGCCGGGTCGATGCCCTTGGTCCGTAGGATGTGCAGGCGCGTGGCGGCTTCGGTCAGCACGGCCAGGTTGCGGCCGGGCATCACCGGCAGGGTAATCAGCGGCACATCCAGGTCCAGCACGTGGCGGGTACCCGAGTCGCCGGTCAGGCGTTCATAGCCGTAAGGGGTGGGCTCGGTCATCGGCTTGGTCAGGTGGACGATCAGCCGAAGGTACTTGTTCTTCTTTACAGCCGTGTCACCGAACATCTCGCGCACGTTGAGCACGCCCAGGCCGCGCACTTCCAGCAGGTCCTGCAGCAGCTCCGGGCAGGTGCCGTCGAGCACGTCGGGGGCGATCTGGGTGAATTCGGGGGCATCGTCGGCCACCAGGCGGTGGCCGCGGCTGAGCAGTTCCAGCGCCAGCTCGCTCTTGCCCGAGCCCGCTTCGCCGGTGATCAGCACGCCGATGGAGTAGATCTCCATGAATACGCCATGCAGGATCACCCGCGGCGCCAGCGTGCGCGCCAGGTGGTAGGACAGGTGGTTGAGCAGTTCGTGCCCACGCTTGGGCGAGATCCACAGCGGGGTCTGCGATTCGTCCGCAGCCGCGCGCAGGTCTTCCGGGCAGGACTGGTTGCGGGTGATCACCAGCGCCAGCGGATGGGACTGCATGATCCGCTCGATCGTTTCCCAGCGCTGGCGCGAGTCCAGCGAATCCAGCCAGGACAGCTCCTCGGTGCCGAGGATCTGCACCTTGTTGGGGTAGATCGCGTTGAGGTACCCGGCCAGCGAGGGGCGGCGGGAGACCTTGTTGCCGGCCTCCAGCTCACGGCGCTCGCCCTGCTGGCCGGCCACCCAGCGCAGGCTCAGGCGGTCGCGCTGCTGTTCGAACAGTTCGCGCGCGGTGATGCTGGTATTCATGCGGCACTCGCCGGCGGGGGGAATTCGATGACCCGACGCAGCGCGTCGCCGTCGCGCGCTTCGCGCAGCGCCTGGCGGATGGCCGGCTCGGAGAACAGCTCGGCCAGCTCGGACAGCAGCATCAGGTGTTGATGGGTGTAGTGCGCGGGCACGGCAATCGCGAAGACCAGATCGACCGGCTCATCGCCGCCGAACTCCACCGGCGATTCCAGCCGCAGCAGCGCGCCGCGGGGGCGTTCAAGCAGCGGGGCACGGCCGTGCGGGATGGCGATGCCGTGGCCGATCGCGGTGCTGCCCAGCGTTTCGCGCTGGCACAGGTTCTGGTACAGCAGCTCGGCGTTGGCTTCGCGGCAGGCCAGCAGGCGGGCTGCGGCCATCAGCACGCTGTCGCGATCGGCGGCCGGCAGCACTTGCGTGCGGACGGCCGCCAGAAGATCAGTCAGAGGCATGTCGGGGTGGAAACGAGGGCATCAGCCCTCATTGTCGCCCACCGGCAGCGGTTGCGGTGCGTGCTGCTGCTTTTTCTCTTTGTGCTTGATAACGAGGCGGTCGAGCTTGTCGGCCAGGATGTCGATTGCCGCATACATGGTCGGGCCGCTGGCGTCCGCGTGCAGAGTCTGCCCGGGAACATTCACACTCGCATCGGCATGGTGCTCCGGCTTGCGGATCGACAGTTGCACGCGGACCTCGCAGTGCTGGTCGAAATGCTTCCTCAGCCGTTCCAGCTTCGTCTCCACGTACTCGTTCAGAGCCGGGGTGATCTCAAGGTGGTCCTTGCCAAACGTCTCGATGTGCATCGGGTTTCTCCTTTGTTCGGATGTGCCAATGAACCTTCCCGCCGGGCGCGGTGGAGCGTCAGACGATTCGTACCCTTTCGTGCGAGGCGGAAATGTTCATGGCTTCACGATACTTCGCCACGGTGCGTCGCGCCACCGGTATTCCCGAGGTTTTGAGCAGGTCAGCCAGCTTGGCGTCAGAAAGCGGCTTGCGCGGGTTCTCGTCATCGATCAGGCGGCGCAGCATGGCCTGGATGGCGGTGCTGGAGGCTTCGCCACCGCTGTCGGTGTCGATGCCGGAGGCGAAGAACGCGCGCAGCGGCAGCGTGCCGCGCGGGGTGCGCACGTACTTGCGGGCGATCGCCCGGGAAATGGTGGATTCGTGCAGGCCGAGCTCGCCGGCCACTTCCCGCAGGGTCAGCGGGCGCAGGGCCTGTTCGCCGAACTCCAGGAAGGCGGCCTGCTGGTCGAGCAGGCAGCGCATCACCCGCAGCAGGGTCTCGCCGCGGGCCTCCAGGCCCTTGAGCAGCCAGCGCGCCTCCTGCAGATGGGCGCGCATGTAACCGGCGTCGGCCTCCCCGCAGCGGCGGATCAACTGTTCGTAGCCGCGGTGGATGACCACCCGCGGCCCAGCGTGGCCGGCCAGGGCCGCGCGCCAGACGCCGTTCTGGCGCCAGACCACGCAGTCGGGCACCACGTAGCTGTCGTGGGAGAGCTCGCCGATCTGGGTGCCCGGGCGCGGGTCCAGCGAGCGCAGCAGCTGCACCGCCACCTCGACCTCGGCCAGCGGCTCGCGAAGCTCGTGGGCGATGCCGGCCACGCCGCTGCGCGGCAGGCGCTCCAGCGGCCCATCGGCGATGCGCCGGGCCAGGGCCAGGCCGGGGGTATCGGCGGGCAGTACCAGCAGCTGCAGGTCCAGGCACTCGCCCAGGCTGCGCGCACCCACCCCGACCGGGTCGAAGCGCTGTATCTGGTGCAGGACGGTCAGGATTTCGGCCTCGTCGGCCTGGATGGCCGGGCGCAGGGTCTCGGCGATGGCCGTGAGCGGCTCGCGCAGGTAGCCGTCCTCTTCGAAAGCGTCGATCAGGGCCGCGCCGATGCTGCGGTCGCGGACCGACAGGTGCGACAGGTGCAGCTGCCAGAGCAGGTGGTCGGCCAGCGATTCGGTCTCGGCCACGCGTTCGGCGGCACTGCCGTTGTCGTCATCGTCGAAGGAGCCGCCACTGCTGCCGCTGGTCCAGTCGCCTTCGCCGGGCGACCACTCGTCGCCGGCGGAGACCTGGTGCTCGCCATCGGCATGGGTATCGGCGGGGGCGGGCGGGGGACTGTCCTCGCCGGGGCTGGCCTCGAGCGCCGGTTCAGCGTTCTCGGCCCAGTCCAGCAGCGGGTTGGTTTCTACCGCCTCGTTGATTTCCAGCTCCAGCTCGGCGCTGGACATCTGCAACAGCTTGATCGCCTGACGCAGCTGCGGCGTCATGACCAGGTGTTGCCCCATCGATGTCTGCAGCCGTGCTTTCATGCCTGTGCCGAACGGAAGGAAGGCGTTGCGGCGGCCGCTGGATCAGAGCTTGAAGGTATCCCCAAGGTAGACGCGGCGGACGTCGGCGTTGGCCAGGATCTCGTCCGGCGCGCCCTGTGCCAGCACGCTGCCCTCGTTGAGGATATACGCGCGGTCGCAGATTCCCAAGGTTTCGCGGACATTGTGGTCGGTGATCAGCACCCCGATCCCGCGCTGCTTGAGATGGGTGACGATGCGCTGGATTTCACCGACCGAGATCGGGTCGACGCCGGCGAACGGCTCATCGAGCAGGATCAGGCGCGGTTTGGCCGCCAGCGCGCGGGCGATTTCACAGCGGCGGCGCTCACCGCCGGAGAGGCTGGCCCCGAGCTGGTCGGCCACGTGGTTGATCTGCAGTTCGTCCAGCAGGCTGGCCAGTTCCTTTTCGCGGCCGGCCTTGTCCAGGTCCTCACGCAGTTCCAGCACCAGGCGCAGGTTGTCGGCCACGGTCAGCTTGCGGAACACCGAGGGTTCCTGCGGCAGGTAGCCCACGCCCTGCTTGGCGCGGGTGTACATCGGGTCGCTGGTGATGTCCTTGCCGTCCAGCACGATGCTGCCGGCATCGGTCTCGACCAGCCCCACGATCATGTAGAAGCAGGTGGTCTTGCCGGCACCGTTGGGGCCGAGCAGGCCGACCACTTCACCGGCCTCCAGGGTCAGCCCGAAATCCTTGACGACTTCACGCTGCTTGTAGCGCTTGCGCAGGCCTTTGGCGACGAGCATTACTTCTTGCTCCCGGCGGCGGGCGGGGTGGCGGGCTTGGCCGCGGGCGTGGCCGGCTTGGCCGCCGGGGCGGCCGGTGCGGCGCCCTTGTTCTTGGGCTGGATCACGGTGCGCACGCGGGTGCCGTCGCCACCGCTCTGCATGTTGCCGGTGCGCGTGTTGTAGGTCATTTTCTGGCCGCTGTTGGTGCCGCGCGGCGACTCGACCTTGTAGTTGCCGGTGAGGATGATCACTTCGCTGTTGACGTTGTAATCCATGTTGTCGGCCCAGGCCTTCATCTTGGAGCCGTCATCCATTTCCTGCTCCAGCGTGGCCTGCTTGCCGGTCAGCACGACGCGTTCGATATCGCCGTTCTTGCGGAACAGATCGGCGTTGGCCGCATGGATCACCAGGGTGCCCTGGGTGATCACCACGTTGCCGGTGAACGTGCACTTGCCCGCATCGTCGGTCAGGTTGCAGTCGTTGCTGTTGGATTCCAGGTTCATCGGCTGGTTGCGGTCGGACGACTTGGCCAGCGCCACGCCGGGCAGCAGCAGGGCGAGCAGCGCGAGCTTAGCGGGCAGCGTTCGGTTCATAGCGGGTCTTGACCTGTGAAAGGAGTTTGTACTGCCGGGTTTTCATGTCGGCTTCAAAGCCGACGCCTGTCTGTGACAGGCCCGGGCGGGTCATGGTGACCCGGGCATCGGTCCTGGCGCGGTTCTCGTTCGGGAACACGTCCAGATGATCGGTGCGGAAGGTGGTGGGCACAACGCCGGGGACCTTGGGGCTGTCGCCGCTGACGTTGCCGATGAGCTTGAGCTGGTCGCCCTTGGCGCTGACCCAGCCGCTGTCCCCGCGCATCTCCCAGTGATTGCCGTCCTGGTCGGGCAGCAGGAACACCGGGGTGGTCAGGGTCATGGTTTCATCGCTGCGCGCACGCTCCAGCAGCGGGGCGCGCAGGGTGGTGGATTCCTTGCCCTGTTCGTCCAGCGCCACGATCTGGAAATCGTGCAGCACGTAATCCTTGGTGGCATCCTCGCCCTCGGCCACGGGGGCCTTGTCGCGATGGTGCAGGGCCAGCCAGCCGGTCAGCAGTGCGGCGACCAGGAGCAGGCCGCCGATGGCGGTACGCACGTTCATGCGCCGAACCTCGCCAGCACGGCGTCCACATGGCCCTGTGCGGCCAGCAGGACATCGCACAGCTCACGCGCGGCACCCTGGCCACCGTCGCTGCGGGTCTGCCAGTGCACGCGTTCGGCGATCCACGGGTGGGCATTGGCCGGCGCGACCGCCAGGCCGACCGCGCACAGCGGGCCGAGATCGGGCAGGTCGTCGCCCATGAAGGCCACCTGGTCCAGGCCGATGCCGTGCTGCCCGCACAGCGCCTTGACGCTGGCCAGCTTGTCGCCGACCGCGATCTGGGTATCGATGCCCAGGTCCGCGCCGCGCTTGAGCGCGGACTGGCTGTTGCGCGCGGTGATCAGCACCGGGTGGATACCGTGGTGTTGCAGCAGTTTCAGGCCGAGTCCGTCCTGCACGTAGTACGCCTTGCTCTCGTTGCCATCCTTGTCGTAGTAAAGCCGACCGTCGGTGAGCGTGCCGTCCACGTCGAAGCACGCCAGCCGGATACGGCCGGCGACGGCATGCAGGTGGGACGGGAAACCGGGCAACGGGGAGTAGGGCATCGTCTGGGGGCAGCTCAGCTGAATGGAGGAAGGCAACTGTGGTTTAAACCACCCGGGCCCGCAACAGGTCATGAATGTTGAGCGCGCCGACCAGATGGCCGTCGGCATCGACCACCATCAAGCCGTTGATCTTGTGGGCTTCCATCAACTGCGCGGCCTCGGCCGCCAGCTGGTCGGCACCGATGGTGCGCGGGCCGCGGGTCATCACATCGGCGATCTTCGCGCTGCGCACGTCCAGGTCGGTATCCAGCGCACGGCGCAGGTCGCCGTCGGTGAACAGGCCGATCAGGTGGTTGTCCGCGTCCACCACGGCGGTCATGCCCAGGCGCTTGCGGCTCATCTCCACCAGGGCTTCGCTGAGGCTGGCGCCGACGTCCACGCGCGGCAGCTCATCGCCGCTGTGCATGACATCGGTGATGTGCAGCAGCAGGCGGCGGCCGAGGCTGCCGGCCGGGTGCGAGCGGGCGAAATCATCGGCGGTGAAGCCACGCGCATCGAGCAGGGCCACGGCCAGTGCATCGCCCATGGCCAGCGAGGCGGTGGTGCTGGAGGTTGGGGCCAGTGCCAGCGGGCAGGCCTCGGCCGGTACGCTGACATCCAGGTGAACGTCGGCGGCGCTGGCCAGGCTGGACTGCGGCCGGCCGGTCATCGCGATCAGGCGGTTGCCCTGGCGCTTGAGCACCGGCAGCAGCATCAGCAGTTCGTCGGACTCGCCCGAATAGGACAGCGCCAGCACCACGTCGGCCTCGGTGATCATGCCCAGGTCGCCGTGACCGGCTTCACCGGGGTGCACATAGAAGGCCGGGGTGCCGGTCGAGGCCAGGGTAGCGGCGATCTTGCGGGCCACATGGCCAGACTTGCCCATGCCGGTGGCGACCACGCGGCCCTTGCCCTGCAGGACCAGTTGGCAGGCCTGGCTGAATGCCTCGCCCAGCCGCTCGGCGACCGCGCCCAGCGCATCGCGCTCGATCTCGAACACGCGGCGGCCGCTGGCGACCAGTGCCGCAGCGTCGGCCGGATGGGGGAGTTGGGGCGAGACAGCCATGCGAGCGCCACGTGGAAGAGTAGAATGAGCGCTCATTTTATTAGGAAAGCCCGTTGGACGCCGAGACCATCCGCAATCTGATCGAAACCGGCCTGCCTGGCGCCCGCGCGGACGTGCAGGGTGACGACGGCGTGCACTTCGAGGCCACCGTGGTCTGCGACGCCTTTGCCGGCAAAATGCCGCTGGCCCGCCACCGCATGGTCTACGCGACCCTGGGCGATCTGATGGGCGGGGCGATCCACGCGCTGGCGCTGAAGACGGTCACCCCGGCCGAAGCGGGCGGTTGATTCCGGGGTACCCCTCACGGTTATCGTTTCAGCCGACCCACGGTCGGCTACCCAGACCATTCAGCCGACCCACGGTCGGCTCTACCTCATTCCAAGTAGATTCCATGGCCAAGATCGTAGTGACCGGCGGCAAGCCGCTGCACGGTGAAGTGAACATTTCCGGCGCCAAGAACGCTGTCCTCCCCATCCTGTGCGCGACCCTGCTGGCCGATGCGCCGGTGGAGATCACCAACGTGCCGCACCTGCACGATGTGGTCACCACCGTGAAGCTGCTCGGCGAGCTGGGTGCCAAGGTCACCATCGACCAGGGCACCCTGTCGCGCGGCAGCGCGATCGTGGTCGACCCGCGCTCGGTGGACCAGCACGTGGCGCCGTATGAGCTGGTCAAGACCATGCGCGCCTCGATCCTGGTGCTCGGCCCGCTGCTGGCCCGCTTCGGCGCGGCCGAAGTGTCGCTGCCCGGCGGCTGCGCGATCGGCTCGCGTCCGGTCGACCAGCACATCAAGGGCCTGCAGGCCCTGGGTGCGGAAATCACCGTCGAGAACGGCTTCATCAAGGCCCAGGCCAAGCGTCTGAAGGGGGCCCACTTCACCTTCGACATGGTCAGCGTCACCGGTACCGAAAACGTGCTGATGGCCGCCGTGCTGGCCGAAGGCACCACCGTGCTGGACAATGCGGCGATGGAGCCGGAAGTCACCGACCTGGCGCACTGCCTGATCGCGCTCGGCGCGAAGATCGAAGGCCTGGGCACCGCCCGCCTGACCATCGAAGGCGTCGAGAAGCTCTCCGGTGGCCGTCATGAAGTGCTGCCCGACCGTATCGAAACCGGCACCTTCCTGGTCGCCGCGGCGATGACCGGCGGCAAGGTCACGGTCAACCGTGCCCGCCCGAACACCATGGACGCGGTGCTGGCCAAGCTGGTGGAGGCCGGTGCGCACATCGAGACCACCGAGGACAACATCACCCTGGACATGGGCGGCAAGCGCCCGCGTGCGGTCAACCTGACCACCGCGCCGTATCCGGCGTTCCCGACCGACATGCAGGCGCAGTTCATGGCGCTCAACTGCGTGGCCGACGGCGTGGGCGTGATCAACGAAACGATCTTCGAAAACCGCTTCATGCACGTCAACGAACTGCTGCGCCTGGGCGCGGACATCCAGGTGGAAGGCCACACCGCGATCGTGCGGGGTGCCGAGCAGCTCAGCGGCGCCCCGGTGATGGCCACCGATCTGCGCGCCTCGGCCTCGCTGATCCTGGCCGGCCTGATGGCCGAGGGTGATACCACCATCGACCGCATCTACCACCTGGACCGCGGCTACGAGAACATCGAAGAGAAGCTGTCCTCGCTGGGCGCCACCATCCGGCGCGTCGCGGCATGATCCTGCGCGGCCGGTTCACCCGCCGCCGCAAGGCGCTGCTGGTCCTGGTGCTGATCGTGCTGGCATGGCTGGGCTACGCCTGGTATGCCGGCATCGCGATCACCCAGGGCATCCAGCAGGAAGACATGGACTGGAACGCCGACGGCACGGTCAGCCGTACCGAGGTGTTCCAGTCGTTCTATGCGGTCGGCGTGGACAAGAGTGTCGACGGCAACCGCCACTGCAGCACCTACTACTGGCGCGATACGCGGCAGCAGATCCGGGTGGACTGCAAGACGGTTTTCGGCGAGGCCAAGCCGGAATGAAAAAACGCCCGCGGAAGCGGGCGTTTTTCTGGGTCAGTTCATGCCTTTGATCGTCAGGTCCAGCGCATCCTTGCCGCTCTCACGCTGCAGCAGGCGCGCGGGCACCGGGAACTCCGGCACGATCCAGGCGATCAGTTCCTTGTTGCCGTCCACGCGCGAGACCTTCGTCGCGTCGTAGGACTTGCCGGCCACGGTGATCTTTTCCTTGCCGACCACCTTGTAGGACATCGGCTTGATCCGGCCTTCGTCGACCATGCGGTAGTTCAGCGGCTTGCCGGCAGCCAGATCCCGCGCGATCGCCAGGTTGATCAGCAGGGCGTCCATGTCGCCGGCCTTGAGCGCGACCGGGCCGCGACGGTCCGGCTTGACGTCGCCGGTCCAGGTCGCCTGGTTGCTGGTCCAGTTGTAGTTGGCGTCCACGTTGCGCTTCTTGACCAGCAGCACCGAGCGGTCGTTGCTGCTCAGCGGGCGCAGGCGGCCGTTGGCTTCCTCGAAGACGGTGTTCTGGCTGAGATCGGCCAGCTGGTTCTTGACGTTGAGGCTGTAGCGCCACTTGTTGGCGCCTTCGCTGGTGAGGGTCATGGTGCCATTGGCCTGCATGCCCATGTAGCTGGCCTGGTAATCGGCCTTGAACGGCTGCAGCGCCATGGCGGGCAGGCTCACGACAGCCAGGGCGCCAGCGGCGATCCAGGTCAGCGGACGGTTCAGTGTGGTCATGCTCAGACTCCTTGGTATTCGATCAGGCGCAGATCAATCCGATCTTCGCCATCTTCGCGTTGCAGGATGCGCACCGGCGTGGGAACACCGTTGGCGATCCAGAGGATGGTTTCATCGTTGCCGCCGTTGGTGCGGTACACCCGCAGCGCGTTGTAGGACAGGTCGCCCACCGGCACGTTCTCCGTGTCCGGCGCGGCCTGGTAGTCGTGCTGGCGGACGCGGCCCACGTCCACATAGCGGTAGTGCATCTGTCCGCCGGGGCGGGCGTCGCGCATGATCGCCAGATTCAGCAGCAGCGCGCTCTGGTCGCCGGGCTGCAGCGGGATCGGCTGGCGGCGTTCCTTCTTCAGATCGCCCAGCCACTGCGCGGTGCCGGCCTGCCAGTCATAGGTGCCGGTCACCTTCTTGCCCAGGAACAGGCCCTTGCGGACGGTGCTCTGGCTCAATGGCACGTAGGTGCCGTTGCGGTTCTCGAACACCGTGCTCTGCTCCAGGTTCAGGCCGAGCACGCTGGCAAAGCCGCTGCGGCCCACCACCTGCATGTCCACCCGCCACTGGTCGCCACCGGTGTGGGTGACGCGCATGGTCGCATCCCCGGCCTGCTTGCCCTTGTAGAGGGCCTGGTAGGTGGCGGTGAATGGCTGCAGCGGCGGCGCCTCCCAGTCCATTGCAGGCAGGGCGGGCAACGGGGGTGTCGCCGTCTCCTGCGCGTGGGCAAGGGCGGCGGTGCACAACAGGGAGGCCATCAGCAGCACGGGCTTGAACAAAGGCGTTCTCATGCGGGCCGGTCGGTGGGGGAAGGGGAAGAATGCCAGCGCCGGGATCAGCGGCGTGTGTGCGCGGCGCTTATCGGTTCAGCTGTCCGGCGCAATCTAGGCGCAGCGGGCTAAACAGGGGGTGACCGTCGAGCTGGAGCTGACCTGCCTGTTCAGTTACGCGGCCGCTGACCAGCAGCCCCAGGCTGGCGATCAGCAGCGGATGCTCCACGGCCAGCACCCGCAGGGCCAGCGCTTCGGCGGTGTCACCGGCCTGCACCGGCACGCGGGCCTGGGCAAGCACGGTGCCGGCATCCAGTTCGGGCACCACGAAGTGCACGCTGGCGCCGTGCTCGGCATCACCGGCTTCCAACGCGCGCGCATGCGTGTGCAGCCCCTTGTACAGCGGCAGCAGGGAGGGATGGATGTTGACCAGGCGGCCATCGAACCGCGCCACGAAGGCCGGGCCGAGGATGCGCATGTAACCGGCGCAGACGATCCAGTCCGGGGCGAACGCGTCCAGCGCATCGGCCATCGCCGCATCGAAGGCGGCGCGGTCCGGGAAGTCCCTGGGCGAGCGCGCCCAGCGCTGGGCCGGGCCGACCTTGAGCAGGGCCGAGGCCTCGGGTTTGTCCGAGAGCACGGCCACGACCTGCGCATCCAGCCGCTGCGCGGCGATGGCGTCGAGGATGGCCTGCAGATTGCTGCCCCGGCCGGAGGCGAGTACGGCGATACGGCTGCTCATGCGGTTTCGAAGGCCGCCTTGACTGCCGGGCGCGACAGCACCACCAGGGTGAACACGCCCAGGGCGGTACCGAACGGCATGAAGATGCAGGCGATACCGGCCACCACCATGCACAGCAGGTAACGCCGGCGCTGCGCCAGGCAACGCCCGGCATAGGCCATGTACCCGGCCAGCACCAGCCCGGCAGCGCAGCCCAGCCCACCGATCAGCACGAACACCCACCCAAGCAGGCGCGGATCGAACGGCGGCGGCGCCTCGCCCGGCGCCAACGGCGGTGGTGCGGCGAAGATGACGGCCACGCCCATCAACAGATAGATCAGCGGGAACAGCGAGAACAGCGCGGTCAGGCCGGCCAGTACATAGTGGAAGACCGACAGCAGTTGCAGCTGCGAGGTATCAACCGCGGTGCCCGGCACGGCCGGCGCCGCTGCGGCGGGCAGCGACGGCGGTTGGGCAGCGGCCTCCAGGCGGGGCTCCATGACCGGGCTCAGCCGATCTTGACGCGTTCGGTGCCATCGGCGGGGGTCACGGCACCGATGGTCCAGTGGTCCAGCCCCTGCGCGGTGACGGCGGCAGCGACCGAGGCCACCTGGTCGGCGGCCACGATCAGCACGAAGCCGATGCCGCAGTTGAAGGTGCGCCACATCTCGCTGTCGGCCACCGCGCCTTCCTTCTGCAGCCACTGGAACACCGGCGGCAGGGTCCAGGCATCGGCCTGGATGTCCAGGCCCAGGCCCTCGGGGACGACGCGGATGATGTTTTCGGTCAGGCCGCCACCGGTGATGTGGGCCATGCCGTGGATCGCCGCGCCATGGGTCTTGAGCAGCGCCAGGATCGGCTTGACGTACAGGCGGGTCGGCGCCATCAGGGCATCGACCAGCTTGACCCCGCCCTCCAGTTCCAGGTCGGCCGGCTGGCCGGCGCGGTCATAGATGCGGCGCACCAGCGAGTAGCCGTTGGAGTGCGGGCCGGAGGAGGCGATGCCGATCAGCACGTCGCCGGCGGCCACGCTCGCGCCGTCCTTCAGTTCGCTCTTCTCGACGCCGGCGACGGTGAAGCCGGCCAGGTCGTACTCGCCCGGGGCATACATGTCGGGCATTTCAGCGGTCTCACCACCGATCAGCGCGCAACCGGCCTCGGTGCAGCCGTTGGCGATGCCGCCCACGACCGCTGCCGCGGTATCGATGTCCAGCTTGCCGGTGGCGAAATAATCCAGGAAGAACAGCGGCTCGGCGCCCTGGACCAGCACGTCGTTCACGCACATGGCGACCAGATCGATGCCGATCGTGTCGTGGCGGCCCAGCTGTTGTGCGAGCTTCAGCTTGGTGCCCACACCGTCCGTTCCCGAGACCAGGACCGGCTCGCGGTACTTGCTGGAGAGGTCGAACAGGGCGCCGAAGCCACCCAGGCCCCCCATGACTTCCGGGCGGAAACTGCGCTTCACCAGCGGCTTGATGCGCTCGACCAGCTCATTGCCCGCGTCGATATCGACACCGGCATCGCGGTAGGTCAGGGGAGAGGGGTTGGACGGGGAATTGGTCACGGGCGTCGGCGCTGCGCTGGGGTGAAAGCGCGATTTTAACAGGCCACGTTGGCGCGCAGGCCCTATTCGGGCAACAATTCCCCCCGGATACGCTCAATGGAAGTCCTGATGCGCCGCAGCCTCTTTTTCATGATGTTCCTCGCGCTGTGCCTGCCGGTGGCCTCGATGGCCCAGAGCGGCCTGCGCACCGAAGGCGATGTGGCCACCGCCAGTGGCGCTTACGAGGCCGAGGTCCCGGTCAACAGCCAGGCCGATTCGGACCGCAACGGTGCCCTGGCCAGGGCGCTGGGCAATGTGCTGGCCAAACTCTCGGGCGACCGCAGCGTGATGAGCCGCCCCGGGGTGATGCAGGCCCTGCGCAACGCCAAGGATTACGTGGCCAGCTATGACTACCGCCAGGACCAGAGCACCTCGGCCGGCGGCGCCCCGAGCTACCGCACGATCCTGGTGGCGCGCTTCCGCGAGGATGACGTCGACGGGCTGATCTCGGCCCTGGGCCTGCCGCTGTGGCCGCAGCCCCGCCCGAAGCCGGTGATCTGGCTGGCCATCGACGATGGCTCCGGCCCGCGTCTGGTCACCGTGCAGCAGGCCAACGCGGCCCGCCCGCTGCTCAACCGGGCCATCGAACGCGGCTACAAGCTGGGCCTGCCCTCGGGCAGCGCGGCCGAGCAGGCGCTGGTCGGCGCGATCTGGCGCCAGGACACGGCCGCCGTTGCCCGCGCCTCGGCGCGCTATGCCCCGCCGATGCAGCTGATCGGCAAGCTCTACCGCGATGGCAGCGGCTGGGTCGCCGACTGGGTATTCGTCGATGGCGGCAAGGAACTGAACAAGTGGAGCACGAAGGACAGTGATGCCCGCCGCGCCATGGCCGGTGGTGCCGACGGCGCCGCCGATGCGCTGGTGCGCCGTTACGCCAAGGCCGGGGCCGCCACCGGTGCCGCCGGGACCTACACGATCGTGGTGCTGGGCCTGAACAGTGCCGAGGACTACATGCGCCTGGCTGCCGGCCTGCGCGAGACCGCGGTGGTGCGCAACGTCACCCCGGTGCGCGCCTCGGGCGACCGCCTGGAGCTGTCGCTGGAGCTGACCACCGGCCTGCCCGGCCTGAACCGCATGCTGGGCGACAACGGCGTGATCGCGCCGACCGCGCCGCTGGCCCTGCCGGTGCCGATCGATGAAACCAACCCCTCGGCCCTGCCGCCGCCCGCCAGCAACGAGTACCGCCTGCGATGATCCTTACCCCCGAAGCGGAAATCGCGCAGTTCCTCAGGCGGTTGAAGTATGTGCTGGTGGCGCTTGCCGCCGGCTGGGTGATCTGGCTGCTCGGCCCGATCCTGACCCCCTTCGTGCTGGCCCTGGCGCTGGCCTGGCTGGGCGATCCGCTGGTCGACCGGATCGAGGCCACCGGCCGCTCGCGCAACACCGGCGTGGTGCTGGTGTTCGTCGCGATGATCCTGCTGATCACCGCCGCGCTGCTGATCCTGGTGCCGATGATCGAGCGCCAGGTCGCCACGCTGGTGGCGGCGATTCCGCAGGCACAGCAATGGCTGATGGAAAAAGGCATCCCGTGGTTCGAGCAGAAGACCGGGCTGGAGGTCATGCAGTGGATGGACCCGGACCGGCTGATCGAATGGGTGCGCAGCCACTGGCAGCAGGCCGGTGGCTTCGCCAAGACCTTCTTCGGTTACGTGCAGCGCTCGGGCTTCACGATGGTCACCTGGGTGGTCAACATCCTGCTGCTGCCGATCCTGGCGTTCTACTTCCTGCGCGACTGGGACAAGCTGGTCGAGCGCGTGGCTTCGATGATTCCGCGCAACCACGTCGGCACCATCACCAACCTGGCGCGTGAATCGGACGAGGTGCTGGGGGCATTCATCCGCGGCCAGTTCCTGGTGATGATCGCGCTGGGCGTGGTGTACGCCGCGGGCCTGTCGCTGGTCGGCCTGAAGCTGGGCCTGTTGATCGGGCTGGTGGCCGGCCTGATCAGCTTCATTCCCTACCTGGGCGCGACCACCGGCATCGTGATGGCCGTGGTGGCCGCGCTGGTGCAGGCGCAGGGCTTCGATCTGAAACTGCTGATCCTGGTCGGCGTGGTGTTCACCGTGGGCCAACTGCTGGAAAGCTACGTGCTGACCCCGCGCATCGTCGGCGACAAGATCGGCCTGCACCCGGTGGCGGTGATCTTCGCGGTGATGGCCGGTGGGCAGCTGTTCGGCTTCCTGGGCATGCTACTGGCGTTGCCGGTGGCGGCGGTCAGCAACGTGCTGCTGCGCTATGCGCACCAGCGCTATCGCCAGAGTGATCTGTATGCCGGTGAGAAGTCGGCGATCGTGCTCGATGCCTACGTCGACAAGCCCGAGATCGTGATCGTGGGCACCCCGAAGGGGCCGGACGCGCAGTGAGTGTCGTGCCGCAGTTGCCGCTTGCCCTGCGCTACCCGCAGGACGAGCGGCTGGAGACCTTCATCGGTGCGCCGGATGGCGCACTGGCGCAGCTGCGCGCCATCGCCGTGGGCGCGGCGCACGACTGGGTCTACCTCGAAGGCGCGCCGGGCACCGGCAAGACCCACCAGGCGCTGGCGATGTGTTCGCTGGCCGAACAGGCCGGCCGCCAGCCGACCTACCTGCCGCTGAAGGCGGTGGTCGGACGCACCCGCGCCGCGCTGGAATCGCTGGAGGGGCGCGACCTGGTCGCGCTGGACGGGCTCGACGCCGTAGCCGGGCAGCGCGAAGACGAAGTGGCGCTGTTTGATTTCCACAACCGTGCGCGCGCCGCGGGGATCACCCTGCTGTACACCGCGCAGCACGCCCCGGACCAGCTGGGGCTGGTGCTGCCGGACCTGCGCTCACGCCTGCAGCAGTGCGTGCGCGTGGTGCTGCAGCCGCTGGACGACGAAGGCCGTGCGGCGGTGCTGCGCGAACGCGCGGCGCGACGTGGCCTGGCCATCGACGAGGCCGCCATCGAATGGTTGCTGACCCGTACCGGCCGCGAGCTGGGCAGCCTGGTCAGCCTGCTGGACTGGCTGGACCGCGAATCGTTGGCGGCGCAGCGCCGCATCACCGTACCGTTCCTGCGCCAGGTCCTTGAAGACGGCCCACACCGCCTGTAGCGCCGACCGTTGTTCGGCTGCCCGGGAGACGGCCCCACCGTGTAGAGCCGACCGTTGGTCGGCTGCCAGGGAGACGGGCCCGCACCGCGTAGAGCCGACCGTTGGTCGGCTGCTCTGGTGGGCTCGGGCGGAGAGCAGCCGACCAACGGTCGGCTCTACCACCGGGTCGCCCAAGGGGGGGATGCCCGCGGTGTTTTACCCGTGCGGGGATTGCAGCTGCGCATCCAGCTGCGCCAACCGTTCCGGCGTGCCCACATCGGTCCATCGGCCGCGATGGTGCTGGCCGGTCACACGGCCCTGCGCCATCGCATGGCGCAGGAGGGGCACGAGGCTGAACTGCGGCGGTGTCGCGCCGGCCCCGGTGGTGTCGCCGATCACCGCCCGCCAGCCATCGAGGATCGCCGGGCGGTACACGCCGATACCGGCGTAGGTGAGCCGCGCGCTGTCGCCGTCATCGCTGACGTGGCCATCGTCGTGCAGGATGAAATCACCGCGCGGGTGCTGCGCGGGATTATCGACCAGCACCAGATGCGCATCGCCGGCAGGCGTGCGCGGCAACCTGGCGACCTCCATATCCGTCCACACATCGCCGTTGATCACCAGAAACGGTGCGTCGCCGAGGATCGGCAGGGCATTGAGGATGCCACCACCGGTTTCCAGCGGCACGGCGCCCTCATCGATGAAGTGCAGGCGCAGCCCCCAGCGCGCACCGTCGCCCAGCGCGGGTGCGAACTGGTCACCCAGCCACGCGGTGTTGATCACCACCTCATCGATGCCGGCTGCGGCAAGCCGCTCCAGATGCCACACGATCAGCGGTTTGCCACCGGCGACCAGCAGCGGCTTGGGCGTGTGCAGGGTCAGCGGGCGCATGCGCTCGCCTTTGCCGGCCGAGAAGATCATGGCCTTCATGGGCGCGCCAGCACGGGTTCGGCGATGCGGGCCAGCGCCGGTTTGATCCGCAGTTCGAACAGATCGAGCAGGGGTGCGAGCTGCGGATGACGCGGCAACACTTCATCCAGATAGCCGATGAAGCGCGGTGCATCCTCGAAGTAGTGACCTTTGCCATCGCGGTCGCGCAGGCGCACGAACAGGCCGAGGATCTTCAGGTGGCGCTGCACGCCCATCCAGTCGGCGTCGCGCAGGAACTGCGGCCACGGCCGCACCGGCAGACCGGCGGCCAGGGCGAGTGCGTGATAGCGCGCCAGCCAGGCGTCCACGCGTTCGATCGGCCAGCTCAGGAACGCATCCTTGAACAGGCTGACCGGGTCGTAGGCGATCGGCCCGCGCACCAGGTCCTGGAAATCCAGCACCGCCGGCCCCCCATCGATCGGCATCAGGTTGCGCGGCATGAAATCGCGGTGGGTCAGCACCTGCGGCTGCTGCAGGGCGTTGTCCATCAGCAGGCGGTGCATGCGCTGCAGGTTCTCGATCTCGCCGCAGTCCAGTTCCAGGCCGAGGTGACGTTGCAGGAACCAGTCGTCGAACAGCCCGGCATCGCGCTGCAACAGCGCCTCGCCGAAGCTGCCCATGCCCTCGGGCACGGGGATCGACTGCAGCCGGATCAGCTGCGCGAAGGCGGCATCGAACCAGGCATCGGCGTTGTCGTTGTCGATATGGCGCGCCAGCGTCGGGCCGCCCAGGTCTTCCAGCAGCAGGAAGCCGTTGTCCTCATCGCGCGCCAGGACCTGCGGCACGCGCACGCCGTTGGGCTCGAGCAGGTCGTGCATGCGCAGCCACGGGCGCACATCCTCCAGCCCGGGCGGGGAGTCCATCACGATGTGGCTGCCGCGCGCGCTGGTGGCGCGCCAGTAGCTGCGGAAACCGGCATCGACCGACGCACGATCAAGCGCAGTGGCCGGGTCGCCGAGGGCGGCACAGGTCCACTGCCGGCGGTGTTCGGCGCGCAGCGGATCGGAAGCGGGATCGTTCATGGACGGGTACGTCGAAGCGGCGCCGGACGGCGCGCGGGAAGAAAGAAGAGGGCGATGCTCAGCGCTTGCTGCTGAACAGCCGCAGCACGGCCAGGACCGCGACCGCACCCAGGATCGCGCCGATGAAACCGGCCGGCTCGCCGCGGGCATACCAGCCCATGTACTGGCCGAACCAGCCGGCCAGCAGCGCGCCGACGATGCCGAGCACGATGGTCAGCAGGCAGCCCATGCGGTTGTTGCCCGGCATGAAGAAACGCCCGAGCAGACCGACGACGAAGCCGACCAGGATGATGTAGAGCCAGCTGGTGCTGCCAAACAGTCCGTTCATGCCAAATGCGTCAGTAGAGGTGGACGCAGCCTAGCAAGGCCGGGCTGCGTCCGCCAACGTCAGCAGCAGCCGTGGCCGCCGTGACGGGTACCGCTGTCGGCGGCGACCGGCGAACCGCTGGTCTCGCCACGCAGGCTGGCCGCGTAATGCTCGCTGATCACCTTGGACACGCACGAGGTCACGCGCTTGCCCATCGGGATGTGCAGGAACTCGTTCGGGCCGTGTGCGTTGGAGTGCGGGCCGAGCACGCCGGTGATCATGAACTGCGCGCCCGGGAACTTCTCGCCGAGCATGCCCATGAACGGGATCGAGCCGCCTTCGCCCATGTACATCGCCGGCTTGCCGAAGAAGGTCTGGCTGGCATCGTCGATCGCCTGGGTCAGCCACGGCGCCATGGCCGGGGCGTTCCAGCCGCTGGAGGCCTTCTCCAGGTCCAGCTTCACTTCGGCGCCGTTCGGCGGATCGCGCAGCAGCGCTTCCTTGAGCAGCTCGCCGCAGGCCTTGCCGTCGGCGGTCGGGGGCAGGCGCAGCGACAGCTTCACCGCGGTATGCGGGCGCAGCACGTTGCCGGCCGAGGCGAGCGGCGGCAGGCCGTCCACACCGGTGACCGACAGCGCCGGGCGCCAGGTGCGGTTGAGCACCAGTTCGGCCAGGTCATCGTTCATCGGGCGCAGGCCGTCGACCATCGGGAATTTCTCGAAGATGGCGGTGTCCACCACTTCAGCGGCGCGCTTGGCCTGTTCCTGGCGCTCGGCCGGGATCTCGACATTCATGCCGTCGATCAGGATGCGGCCGGTGTTCTCGTCCTCGATGCGCGAGATCAGCTGGCGCAGCAGGCGGAAGCTGGACGGGATCACGCCGGAGGCATCGCCGGAATGCACGCCTTCGTTGAGCACCTTGACCGAGAAGTTGCCGCCGGTCAGGCCGCGCAGCGAGGTGGTGCACCACAGCTGGTCGTAGTTGGCGCAGCCCGAATCCAGGCACACCACCAGCGACGGCTTGCCGATGCGCTCGGCCAGGTGATCAACGTAGGCGGGCAGGTCGTAGCTGCCGGATTCTTCGCAGGCTTCGATCAGGATCACGCAGCGCGCGTGCGGCAGGCCTTGTTCCTGCAGCGCCAGCACGGCGGCCAGCGAACCGAACATCGCGTAGCCGTCATCGGCGCCGCCGCGGCCGTACAGCTTGTCGCCGCGCAGCACCGGGATCCACGGGCCCAGGTCATCGTCCCAGCCCGTCATTTCCGGCTGCTTGTCCAGATGGCCGTACAGCAGGATGGTGTCGTCGCCAGTCTCGGCGCCGGAGGCCGGAATTTCCAGCAGCAGCAGCGGGGTGCGGCCTTCCAGGCGCACGACCTCGACGGTCAGGCCGGGCAGATTCTGGGCCTTGGCCCAGGTTTCCATCAGGGTGACGGCCTGTTCCATGTAGCCGTTGGCGACCCAATCGGCGTCGAACATCGGCGATTTGTTGGGGATACGGATGTAATCGACCAATTGCGGGACGATCTCGTTGTCCCACTTTTCACTGACGAATTGGCCGAGCTTGGCGCTGTCCATCTGAACTCCGGAGTGCTTTTGACAAGTCCGTCCATTCTACGCCTGCGCTGGGGTAGGTATTTCCCTACATCACGTCGGGTGTTAGGCCTGCTGTGTGAAGGCGCCGTGGACGATAGGCTGTGTGTATGTGGCGAGGGACGCTGGAACCTTCGACAGGATTGCCGGCAGGGGCCGGTTCCGAGCCACAAGGAGCTACACAGTGGGACCTTGGTTTTCGTGCAGGGCGCTGGTGCTGGGACTGCTGTTGAGCGGAATGGCCTTCGCGGCCGATCGGATCAACATCAATACGGCGGATGCGTCGACGCTGCAGCAGGGATTGGCGAACGTGGGCCCGATGAAGGCCGAAGCGATCGTCGCGTACCGGCGACAACACGGCCCCTTCGAACACGTCGAGGATCTGGCGCGGGTGAAGGGGATAGGGACAGCTACCGTCGAACGGAATCGACAACGGATGACCACCGGGGCCAGGCAGGCGCCGGTCCAGGCACCGCCCAGGAGGGCAGCGCCGGCCACCGTACCAAGGCGCTGAACAACAGGACACGTCGGGACGGGCAGGATGCCGGTCACTGGCTGCCACGGCAGGATGCCGCGGTGGCACCGACCGCTGCAGGGAGGCGGCACGCACGGAGGCGGCGCGGAAGGAGCGGCGCGGACCCACCAGGACGGTGGCATCCAGACCCCGGGAAGGGCTGAGATGGCGGAAGCATATACGGCCGAGTGCACGGAGCATGGCCGGCACCCAGACTGCGCAGGACGCACAGGGGGAAGGCGGGATGCCGACAAGGATGTATCGATTGCCCGGTCTGCACACGGAGGTGTGGCCGGGCAATTACTGTTTGGGGCGAACGAAATACGACGCGTGGCCGCGCGTGGTTTTCGCGAACGCATGGCGGCACTTCGTGTAGCGTGGCGGCATCTCTTCGAATGGATGCACGACATGGCAGTACGCAGCACGCTGTTGAGTCTGGCGCTCGGAACGCTGTTGGCGACCGGGATGCTTCCCGCCACGGCCGCCAACACTGCGCCGACGGCCAGCAGGACGACCGAGGCCCCGCGCGGCCCCACCGATCTCAAGCCCGGCGAGTTCCTCTGGCATCCGGAGATCTCCCCGTCCGGCCCGATCGTGCTGGTGGTCAGCCTCGATGAGCAGCGCGCTTACGTGTACCGCAACGGCATCGCGATCGGCATGAGCACGATCAGCTCGGGCAAGGCCGGGCACGAAACCCCGACCGGTGTGTTCACGATCCTGCAGAAGGACAAGGACCACAAATCCAACCTCTACAACAGCGCGCCGATGCCGTACATGCAGCGCCTGACCTGGGACGGCATCGCGCTGCACGGCGGCAGCCTGCCCGGGCATCCGGCCTCGCACGGCTGCGTGCGGTTGCCGCAGGCGTTCGCGCAGAAGCTGTTCGGCGAGACCCATCGCGGTGATACCGTGGTGGTGGCCGATGCCAAGAGCGCGCCGATGACGCTGGCCTATCCGGCCGTGCTGGCCCCGGTCAGCAGCACCGGCAAGCCGCTGGTGGAGAGCACCGACGCACCCGCGCACTACTGGAACGATGCGGCCGCACCGGCCGGCCAGGTCGGCATCCTGGTCAGCCTGCACGACCAGCGCCTGTACGTGCTGCGCGATGGCGTGCTGATCGGCGAGTCGCGGCTGGAAGCCAAGGCGCTGCCGGCCTTCGAGGGGACCACCCTGTTCGTGATGGGCCAGGGCTACCAGGACAACCCCAGCCCGCTGGACCCGCACCGTCCGCTGCACCGCTGGACCGCGTATCCGCTGCTGGGCCAGACCGCCGCCAATGCGACCCCGGACCTGCTCGCCACGCCGAGCCTGCCGATGGCGCTGCCGCCGGAATTCGCCGAACAGCTGTACAGCGTGCTGGTGCCAGGCACCACGCTGCTGGTGACCAGCCTGCCGGCGGTACGCCCGGTGGCCGATGAACAGAACCTGCAGCCTGTCTTGGAATCCGACGCCGGTGGGTCCACTTTGTAAGGGTTGCCTCCGCCTGGTGAGCTGCCCATGCCCGTTGTGAAATTGCTGCCTGCTGCGTTCTGTGGCCTGATCGCGTCCGCCACGGCGGGCGCGACCAGCCCTGCGCCGGCGCCGACCGGCAGCCCGGTGCAGATGGCCGAGATGCTGGCCAAGGCCGCCCCTGCGGCGGACAAGCACGTCCTGCAGCTGGCGGCGCGTGCGATGCGCTGTGCGCTGCGCCGGCCGGAGCTGGGCGTCGACCCGGGCAAGTTGAGTGTGATCGATTACTCGCGGCCGTCGACCGAACCGCGCATGTGGATTTTCGATCTGACCCGCCAGCGGCTGCTGTTCGAGGAGTGGGTTGCGCATGGGCGCAACAGCGGTGACAACCGCACCCAGCATTTCTCCAACAAGGACGGCAGCTTCATGTCCAGCCTGGGCGCGTTCACCGCCAAGGAAACCTACATGGGCGGCAACGGCTATTCGCTGCGGCTGGAAGGGCTGGAACCCGGCTTCAACGACCATGCCCGCGACCGCGCGATCGTCATCCACGGCGCGCCGTACGTGAATCCCGCGGTCGCACGGCTGCAGGGTCGCCTCGGCCGCAGCCTGGGCTGCCCGGCGGTGCGGTTGTCGGTGGCGCGGCCGCTGATCGACAGCCTGCGCGGCGGCACGATGGTGTTCGCGTACTACCCGGACAAGGACTGGCTGGCGCGTTCGCGGCTGCTGGAACCCGATTGCGGCGGTATGTCCTGACAGGACTGCCCACCTCGGCTCAGGCACACTAGGGCCATGTCCCCCGATACCGTCCTGAGCGCGGCCAGCCGCGTCATTCCCGCTTTCGAGTACCGCCGCGAACGCTGGCGCAATGGCCTGGGCTGGACCCGCGAAATCCTGCGCGTGCCCGACACCGACGATTGGCAGGTGCGCCTGTCGATCGCCGAGATCGAGCAGGACGCCGCGTTCTCGGCGTTTCCGGGCATCGAGCGCGAACTGGTGCTGCTGCGTGGCGAGGGCCTGCGCTTGCGTTTCGACGATGGCGCGCTGCACACGCTGATGCCGCCGCACGACCGGCTGCGGTTTGCCGGCGAAGCGCGGGTGACCGGCGAACTGGTGGACGGGGTGACCCACGATTTCAATCTGATGTGGCGGCGCGAAGCGGTCCAGGCCGAGCTGCTGCATCGCCCATTGGTCGGCAGCATGTTCTTTTTCACCGAACCCGAGGCGGCGTGGGCGATCCATCTGCTGGCCGGCCAGGCCGAATTTGAAGGGGAGCCGTCGTTGGCACCGCTGGCCGCCGGTGATACCGCCTGGTTGGCTGCCGGCGAGCGCCGCCGCTTCGCGTTGCACGGCGGCGGCGAGTTGCTGGCGATCCGCGTCAGTGCGGGTGGCAGCAAGGCCTGATCGGCCGTAGGTAACCCTCAGTACACGTCGCGCCGGTAGCGCCCGGCCACGATCAGCGCTTCTTTGCCGTCGCGGCCCAGCGCCTGCTCGATCACCGCATCCACCGCCGGTGCCATGCCCTGCAGGCTGCCGCAGACCAGGATCGTGGCACCGTCGTGCACCCACTGCTGCAGCGTGTGGATCTGCGCCTGCAGCCGGTCCTGCACGTAGTGATGCTCACCACCGTCGCGACTGAACACCGTATCCAGCCGTGCGATCCAGCCGTCGCGCTGCCAGGCGCGCAGGTCGTCGCCGAAGAAGAAATCGTGCGCGGCCGTACGCTCGCCGAACAGCAGCCAGTTGCGGCGCGCGCCGGCGCTGATCCGCTCGCGCAGGTGCGCGCGCAGGCCGGCGATGCCGGTGCCGTTGCCGATCAGGATCAGCGGCGTTGCGGCCGCCACACCATGGAAGTTCGGGTTGCTGCGGAAGCGCAGATCGATGCGCCCATCGAGCGCAGCGTGATCGCACAGCCAGCCGCTGCCCAGGCCCGGCGTGCCATCGGGCCGCAGCTGGCGGCGCAGCAGCAGCTGCACCTGGCCTTCGGCGGGCAGGGTGGCGATGGAGTATTCCCGGTGCGGCAGGGGACGCAACGCGGCGACCACGGCATCTGGGTCGGCAAGCGCCGCCATCTCCTCAGCACCGGGCAGATGCGCGCGCGAAAGGTGCGCACGCAGCGTCTGCCCATCGATGAACGTGTCGCCCGCCCACGGCGTCTTGCGCAGCCAGGCCTCGACGTCGGCCGGTGCATGCTGCGGCCCGATCTCGGCCACGTCGCCGGCCTGCCAGACCGGCAGGGTGCCATCGGCAGGCACCAGGGTGATCCGATAGGTCGGTGCCCCCGGGCTGCCCGGGTTTTCAAGATGCCGCGCCTGCAGTTGCCAGGGCAGATACTCGGCCGGCGTCCAGTCCGGCAGCTCGGTGGCTTCGCCGCCAAGCTGGCCGAGCAGCTGCTGCCAGTGGCGCAGCGCACCGGGATCGGCATTGTCCACTTCAACCGTATCGAACAGCGGGTGCGCACCACGCTGGCGCAGCCATGCGTCGAGCTGGTGGCCGAAGGCGCAGAAATGGCCATAGCTGCGATCGCCCAGGGCCAGCACGCCGTACTGCAGGTGGGGCAGTGCGGGCGCCTGCGGCATCACCTTGCGCAGGAAGGGCAGGGCATGATCCGGAGCATCGCCCTCGCCGGTGGTGCTGACCACGAACAGCACCTGCGCGCTGCGCTGCAGAAGCTCGGCCGTCACCGCATGCAGCGCACGGATGCGCACTGGCAGCCCGGCAGCGCGCAATGCCTCTGCGCTGCGGTCGCACAGCTGCTGCGCGAAGCCGGTCTGGCTGGCCCAGACCAGCAGGATCGGTGCGGGCCCGTTGTCGGCCACCCGCGCCTGCCGGGGTCGTCCACGCCACCAGATCAGGGTGCAGAACGCGGCATAGAGCACCAGGCTCCCCGCTGCCCAGCGCCAGTGCGCGGCCAACGGTGCGGCTGGCCACCAGGCGTCGCCCAGATGCAGGCGCAGCAGCGCCCAGGCAATGACGCCCAGCAGCACCATCACCATCAGGTTGCCCAGCCACGCACGCGATGGGCGCAGGCTCATGCCGCGCCCACGCGGTCGTCGGCAAGCAACTGCTCGAATGCAGGACTCATGGATTCCTCGCTACCGTGCGCGCCACGGCCGACAAAGCGTGCGGCCAGCGCATGGGTGCGCGCAAATGCCATGCCCTCGTCCCTGCCCATCACGGTCAGCGCCGTGGCCCAGGCGTCGGCCTGCATGGCGCTGTCGGCAACCACGGTGACGGCCGCCGCAGCGCGCGTGACCGGCGCACCGATGCGCGGATCCAGCGTGTGGCTGAACTGCTCGCCGCCCTGCTCGAAGTGGTGCCAGCGATCACCGGAGGTGGCGACTGCGCGGTCCGTCAGTGCCAGCACGCGCGGCGGATAGGTGGCCTGCGCGTCTTCCTCCGGTGCCGATTCCACCAGCACGCGCCACGGCTGGCCATCGGGCTTGTGACCAAACCCGTGCAGCTCGCCGCCAACCTCCACCAATGCGGCGTGTACCCCGTTCTGGCGCAGCCACGCACTGACCTGATCGACACCAAAGCCCTTGGCGATCGCCGACAGATCCAGTGCCAGTCCGCCGGGTTGCAGCAGGCGACCGGGCTGCCACTGCAGGCGTTCCCAGCCACAGCGCGCGCGCGTTGCCGCCAGCGTGTCGGCATCGGGAATCCGCCGGGCCTGCGCCTGCGCCCCGAACCCCCACAGCGCCACCAGCGGGCCCACGGTGGGATCGAAGGCGCCGCCACTGCGCTGCGCGATCTCCAGCGCACACTGCATCACCGTATTGAACAACGGCGGCAGCACCTGCCATTCACCGGCGGAGGCACGGTTGAAGCGCGCGATATCGCTGTCGGCTTCCCACGTGCTCATCTGCGCCACGATGGCATCGAGCTGCGCCTGGATGCCGGCATGCAACGGGTGCAGGTCGCGGGTGCGCGCCACGGCCAGTTTTACCTGCCAGGTGGTGCCCATGGTGTGGCCACCGAGGCGGGCGATGTCGAAATCCGGGTTGTTCATGGGGGGGGCAGGTCGGGCCTTGGTAAGCCCGATGGCCGGAATGCGTCGGGTGAAAAGCCCCCGTCAGGTCGGCGGGGGCAGGTGGGGAGGACGGCGCACGCAACGCACGCCGGATGCCGTTACTCCGGCAGCACTTCCAGCGTGGCCACGTAGCTCAGGCGACGCTTCTTGGCTTCCTTGATCGAGGTCTTGCTGTCCTCGGTGCCGGTTTCCAGCCAGTACATGCCCGCTTCCGGCCAGGTCACGGCGAATTCGCCCTTGGCATCGGTGCTGACCTTGATCTCCTCCTGCGCGTTGCGGTACCGGGTGCCGCCGCGCGTGATCTCCAATTCAAGGCCGGCGGTCGGCTTGCCATCGACCAGCACGCGGAAACTTGCGGCCTCACCGGCGACCAGATCGTTCGGATGGGCGAGCGCGATCATCTCGATGGCCTGGTTGGTCGGCTTCAGCGCGGTGTCGTTCGGGCTACCGTTGGTGACGAAGGTTTCCACGCGACCGACCGACTGCGAGACCTGCAGGTTCCTGGCGTTCTTCGGGACTTCGGTGGCGAAGGTGGCCGGGGTGCCGCGCCAGCGCTTGGGCTTGCCGTCTTCTTCCCAGCTGGCCGACAGGCCGTTGTTGATCGTGGCCAGGCGGTAGGTGCCCTGCTGGGTCAGCTCGACATCGAACACACTGCGGAACTTGCCGGTCGCCGCGTTCTGCGGCTGCACGGTGCTGCCGTCGGGCGCGGTGATGACCAGGTTGTCCAGGCGCAGCGGCACGTGGTTGAAGTAGAACAGGTCGTTGGAGACCGCCGCATCGACGGTGATCCACGGGTTGGTGCCCGCGATCACGGTCTGCGAGGGCTGCAGCCAGGCCTTGTGGGCCAGGGCGGAGAACGGAAGTGCGGCGGCCATGGCGGCGGCGAGGACGAGCGTGCGCTTCATCGAAAAACTCCAGGTGGATGGGGTATCAGGGCTTGGCGGACAGGGTGACCAGACCGAGTTCGGTCGCACCCTGCGCCTTGCCCGACTGTGCGGCCGTGACCGGCCAGGTGAAGGGGATCTTGAGCAGTTCGCGTCCGCCGACTTCGCGCACCGCCTCCACCACGAGGGTGTAGTTGCCCGGTGCCAGCGCCTTGAGCGCGGGCTGCTTGTCGTTGAACGACAGCGCGTGCTTGCCGACCGGACGGGTCGGGCCGGTCACGCCGTCCACCGGCACCTCCAGCGTGCGGCCGCTCTTGCGCCACCACTGGCGCAGGTCGGGCAACCACTTGGTGCCATGGCCTTCGGCGTTGCCGGTCTGCTGGTACCAGACCGAAAGGTTGGCGGCGACCTTCTGGTCGGCGCCTTCCAGCCACACGGCCACATACGGGCGGTGATACTCGGCCACGTTGAGCTTGGGCACCTCGACGTTGATGTCCAGGGTGGTGGCATAGGCCGGCGAGGTGGCCAGCAGGCCGCTCAGGGCGATGGTCAGGGTGACGCGCATGGTGCGGCTCCGGAAGGGGACGGTCAGTGGATGAGGATCAGGGCGATCAGCAGCGGGATCAGCAGGCCCAGGCCGACCAGCGGCCAGGTCATGCGGCGCTGGCGGGCATGCAGGTGCAGCAGGAACAGGCCGGTGATGCAGAACACCAGGCAGGCCACGGCGAAGATATCCAGGAACCAGCCCCAGGCGGGCCCGGCATTGCGCCCTTTGTGCAGATCGTTGAAATAGGAGACCCAGCCGCGGGCGGTGGATTCGTACTCCACCTCGCCCGTTTCACGATCGATGCTCAGCCATGCGTCCGCGCCTGGGCTGGGCATGGAGAGATAGATTTCGCCATCGGACCATTCGGCCGGGCGACGCCCGATCGAGATGCCGAGCTGTGCATCCAGCCAGCGGCTGGCCACGCGCGGGATCGGTGCCTTGCCATCGGCGCGGTCGCCCAGCTTGCCGAGCAGGTCGGCAGGCAGTTCCAGCTGGCGGCTGACCACCTCCGGCGTGGCTTCGATCCGGGAGGCGTGATTCAAGGTGATGCCGGTCGCGGCGAACAGCAGCATGCCGATCAGGCACACCGCCGAGCTGATCCAGTGCCACTGGTGCAGCGTGCGCAGCCAGAAGCCGCGGCGTTGTTGTTGCACGCTGGAAGAAGGAGCGCTGGCGGCCACGGTCGGAAGAGAGAGTACTGAGGGGCGAATTACACCATTGATGAGAATGATTCGCAATTTGTAGACAAAGAAGGCAGCGGCCCGTTGCCGGCCCGCTGCCCGAGGTCAAGACCGGGCGCGGCGTCACCACGGACGCCGCGCCGGTGTGCCTCAGAACTTGGCGTTCAACGAGATCCAGTAACTGCGCCGCTGGTCCTTGGTGGAATAGTCATCCACGCAGTCGTATTCGCTGTCGCTGATCAGCACGCAGGACTGCGACACGAAGTCCTTGTCGAACAGGTTGTTGACCCGCGCGTTGACGGTCAGCCAGTTGTTGATGTCCCAGCTGCCGCCGAGGTGGAAGATCGTGTAGTCCTCGTAATAGCGGGTCTGCGAGCTGCTGACGCCGCCGACATTGCTGACCAGCGTGTCGCGGTAGCGGTCGTAGCGGCCTTCGCCGATCAGCGACAGGCTCACCGCCTCGCTGATCTGCCAGTTCAGGCTGGCATTGGCCATGTGCCTGGCCGGGTTGCCGGTGATTGGCAGGCCCTTGCCGGTGCCGCTGGTCTGCTCGCTCTTGGTCCAGGTGTAGTTGCCGCGCAGCTGCAGGTTGTCCAGCAGATCGACCTGGGCCGCCGCCTCGACGCCGCGGGTTTCGGCCTTGTCGATGTTCACGCTCTGCCCGAAGGTGCTGTAGCCCAGCTCGGCCCAGCCCGGGCCGATGTCCACGCAGTAGCTGCCATCGTTGGGGGCCACTTCGCAGTTGGCGAAGGTGCCGCCGCTGGCGATCTTGTCATCGAACTTGTTGAGGAAGCCGGTGACGTTGAAGCCCCAGCGATCGCCTTCGTAGTACGCGGCGATTTCGTAGTTGGTGCTGGCCTCCGGCTTCAGGTTGGGCGAGCCGACCAGCGGGGTCACGCCCTGGCCACCGAAGCCGACGATGCCGGGGAACAACTGGTCCGGGCGGGGTGTCTTGTAGCCGGTGCTGACGCCGCCCTTGAGGGTCCAGGCATCGTTGGCGTTCCACACCAGGTAAGCGCGCGGGCTGACGTGGCTGCCGAAGATGTTGTGGTCGTCATAGCGCACGCCGACCGTCGCGGTCAGGCTGTCGGTCAGCGACCAGTTGTCCTCGGCGAACAGCGCCCACATGCGGTGCTGCTGCTTCACGTTGTCTTTGTAACCGGCGCCATCCATGCCGAACACGCCGTCGACCATGTCGGTGTCGTTGTACTGGCCGCCCACGGTCAGCTTGTGCGCACCGAAGGTGAGGTCGAGCATCGTGTCCAGCACGTTGCCCTTCAGCTCCATGGTGCGCAGCGGGCGTGGCAGGAAGGCCTGCAGGCGCGCCATCTCGGCCGGGTTGAGCGCGCCCAGTCCGTTGCGTGCACCGGCCGCGCAGTTGGCGGCGGCACCGGTGCGGCGGCAGACATCATTCCACAGCGTCTGCAGATCGGCGCGTTCGTCCAGCGTCAGCGGCAGCGAGCGGCCGAGGTTGTTGCTGGTGATGTGGGTCAGGGTGGTCTGCCAGGTACCGAATTCATAACGGCCCTGATGGGTCAGCGCCAGCTGGTCGCGCTCGTAACGCTGGTAGGCGGTGTAGCCCACGCGCGGCTGCACCACGCGGCGGGTGACGTTGCCGGGGCCGTTCGGGTTGGGGATCGTGGCATTGCCCACGCGCCACAGGCTGGCCAGGCTGTCCAGGGTGCCGGTCTGGCCTTCGCTGTTGTCGTACTTCTGGCGCGACACGTCGTAATCCAGCCACAGCTCGTGGTCGTCATTGACGATGAAGTTCAGGCGCATGCCCGCGTTCCAGTTCGTGTTGGCCACCGCCTTGCCACCGGCACCGAAGCCGATGCTGCGCGACCACATCGTGCCGTCCGGCAGCGGCAGGTCATCCCATTCCGGGTTGGAGGCCTTGGCGTCGTAATAGCTGCCGCGCACTGACATGCCCAGACGGTCCTTGACCAGCGGGCCGCTGAGGTAGACATCGGTGCTGCGCGCGTCACCGAACTGGTCGTCCTGCTGCACCGTAAAGCCCTGGGTGACCGCGCCATGCCACTCGGTCTGGTTGCGGCGGGTGATGATGTTGATCACCCCGCCCATGGCATCGGAGCCATACAGCGTGGACATCGGGCCGCGCACCACTTCAATGCGTTCGATCGCATCCAGCGGCGGCATGTACGAGAACTGGCCACCGCCGAAGTTGTTCGGGTACAGGTTGCCGGCGTTGCTCTGGCGGCGACCGTCGATCAGCACCAGGGTGTAGTCCGAGGGCATGCCGCGCATGGAGATGGTGGCGCGGCCGTTCTTGTCGGTCGGTTCCATGCCCACGTCGATGCCTTCCACGTCGCGCAGCGCATCCACCAGGCTGGTGTAGGGGCGCTTGCTCAACTCTTCGCGGCTGATCACGCTGATGCTGGCCGGGGCATCGGCGATCTTCTGTTCGAAGCCGGCGGCGGTGACCACTACCTTGTCCAGCGTGGTCGGAGCGGCGGCGTCACCGTGGGCGAAGGCCGGGGCGCTCAGCGCACCGAGCAGGGCGAGGGACAGGGTGCAGCGGGACAGGGACGTGCGACGACGATGGCGCTGGGCCATGGGGGCAACCTCGGAAAGGAGAAAACGGACGCGACGTGGCAGGCCGCAGGGCGGCAGCACGCGCAGGAATCAGGAACGCCCGGGGCGGGCGGAACGCGCAGGACCGGAGGCGGGCACGGTGGCGCCGCCGAAGGTCGGCATCAGCCCTGCGGTGGGGCTTGGCCGCGCTGGACGCGCAGGCCGGGTGCGGCAGGCAGCGGCGTGGCCGGTGCAGAGTCAATGGCCGGTACGACCCGCGGCGGCTGTGCCACCAGTGTGGCCATCAGCGAATCCAGCGATTCCACCACCGGCGGCAATGCGGGCGGCAGCGGTGGCGCCGGGGCAGGGCGCACGCTGGCCACTCGGCGTGGCTTGGCGGGGGCTTCTTCCTGTGCGGTCTCACCACCGCCGGCCGGGTGCTCGCCCATTGGCATCTGCAGGACCATCACGGTGCTGCCCGGGGCGGCCCGTTCCAGCACGGGCAGGCCGGCCAGCAGCAGCGACAGCAGGCCCAGCCACGCCAGCACGCTCGACAACGCCCGCTGCCGCCCGCGCATGGCGGGAGCAAAGCTGCGGTGGCGGTGTGGATGGCGCAAGGCGGGCCCCTGTGAACGGCCAGTCGATCAGCCGACCAGCAACGCGGCGGGATTGTAGGTGAGATTCGTTAGCGGACGCAAATGAGAATGATTAATGATTTCGGTCCCTGCGCGCCCCGAACGCAGGAATCAGCTGACCAGTGCCCGGATCGCGGGATGCGGAGAGGCCGCCAAGCTGGGGCGCACGTGAGCCAGAAACGACGCGCTCCCGTGCGCAAGCGCGCGCCGTAGCCAGTCCGCCGCACCGTCGATATCACCGGCGGCGAGCAACAGGGAGGCATGGCTGGCCTGCCCGCGGAAGTCACCGGCCTCGGCCGAACGCCGATACCAGGCCGGTGCCGCACCCGGATCGGCCGGCACACCGATGCCGTCTTCCAGACAGCGGCCGACCAGGTTCATCGATTTGGCATGGCCCAGCCGTGCCGCGCGCAGGTACAGCGCGAATGCGGCGGCGTCATCGCGCGGCACGCCGCGGCCGGTGCCGAGCAGGTTGGCCAGGTTGTACAGGCCCCAGTCCAACTCGGCATCCGCTGCCTTGCGGTACCAGACCGCGGCCAGTGCCAGGTTGATCGGCGTCCCGGTGCCGAGTTCGTGGCAGCGGCCGAGCATGTTCATGGCGAGGGGCAGACCACCGTTGGCGGCGCGCTCGAACCAGAGCACGGCCGCCGCCGCATCGGGCGCGATCCCGCGCCCTTCCATCCGGGCCTGCCCGAGCAGGAACTGCGCCTGTGGGTCGCCGCGCTGCGCGGTCGCTTCCAGCGCGGCGAGCGCGGCGGCCGGATCGTGCTGCAACTGGTCGGCCAGTGCTGCCACGTCGAACGCGGGCGGGGCCGGATCAGACATCGGCCCACTGCCGCAGCAGGTTGTGATACACGCCGGTGAGATTCACCAGCGCAGGGTGTTCGGGGTGGTCATGGGTGAGGCGGCGGATCGAGACATCCAGGTCCCACATCAGGCGCCGCTGGCCGTCATCACGCAGCATGCTCTGGATCCAGAAGAACGAGGCCAGTCGCGTGCCGGCGGTGACGGGGGTGACCTGGTGCAGGCTGGTGCCCGGGTACAGCACCATGTGGCCCGCCGGCAGTTTCACCCGCTGGTTGCCGTAGGTGTCTTCGATCACCAGCTCGCCACCCTCGTACTCATCCGGGTCGCTCAGGAACAACGTGGCCGACAGGTCGGTGCGCACCGGCTGCGGCTGGCCGGGGGCGGTGTAGTCGTAGCGCACGGCGTTGTCCACATGGAACCCGAAGGTCTGCCCCGGCTGATAGCAGTTGAACAGCGGCGGGAAAATGCGACGCGGCAGTGCCGCCGAGAAGAACGTGCTGTTGCGGCCGAGTGCATCGAGGATGGCCGAGCCGACCGCACGCGCGGCCGGATCGGACTCGGGCAACTGCAGGTTGTGCTTGGCCTGCGCGGACTGGTAACCCGCGGTCAGGCGGCCGTCGGTCCAGCCGGCCGTGGCCAGCTGCTGGCGGGCCTGGGTGACCTGCTCGGCGGTGAGGACGTCGGGAATGTGCAGCAGCATGGTGGGCTCCAGCCCCTCCCGCACGAGCGCGCGGGAGGGGGCGTATCGCTTAGAACTTGAAATTGAAGGCCAACGTGGCCGAGCGGCCCGGCGCGATGGCGGCGTAATGCGAAGCGTACGCCTTGGTGAAGTAGGTTTTGTTGGTCAGGTTCTGCACGTTCAACTGCAGGCTGTAGCGCTCGCTGAAGGCATAGCCGACCATCGCATCCCAACGGGTGTAGGACGGCACCCACTTGGTGTTGTTGACGTTGCCGTAGACCTTGTCAACGTAGTTGGCACCGGCGCCCAGGCTCAGGCCCGGCACGAACGACGGCGCCCACGTGGTCCACAGGCTGGCGCTGTGCTTGGCGGTGTTGGGGAACGCGTTGCCGTTGAACGGCGATGGCACGTAGACCCCGTTCACCAGCGCAAAGCCGTTGTCCTCGACCACGGCATCCAGGTAGGTGTAACCACCGAAGACCTGCCACCCCTCCATGATCGTGCCGCTGAAGCCGAGTTCGGCGCCCTTGACCTTCTTGGTGCCGGCGTTCTGCGTGGTGCCCGCATCGCTGGTCACGCGCGCGTTGCTCATCTCGGTCTGGAAGATCGCACCGGTCAGCGACAGGCGGGCATCGAACAGGTCCCACTTGGTGCCCAGCTCGATGTTGCGGCTGCGCTGCGGCTTGAGATCCTGGATGGTCGCGCTGATGCCGTCGGCGCCATCACCGCCGTCCACGCCGACCGGGGTGGAGGAGGTACCCCAGGAGACGTAGATGCTGCCGTTCTCCATCGGCTTGAACACCAGGCCGGCCTGGCCGTTCCAGAACGAGGTGTCGTTGCGCAGATGCTGCACGTTCGCCGCGGCCGTCGGGTTGAACTGATGGGTGTTGTAGTCGTCGAAGCGCGCGCCCAGGTTCAGCATCCACTGCTCGCTGAAGCTGATCGTGTCGAACACGTAGGCCGACTTGGTGCGCGTGGTCTGGCGCACGTCGCGGGCCGGGTCGCTGCGGGTGACCGTGTGCGTGGCCGACCACGGATCGTGCGGGTTCGGGTTGGTGAGGTCGGTGCAGTTGTAGCCGGTGGCCGCGCCGGTGGTCGGGCAGCTCTGGTTGCCGGTCAGCGGGTTGTTGGTGCCTGCGGTGGTCTGGCCATTGGGGCGGCGCACATCGGCGATCGCGTAGGTGCCACGCACGGTCTTTTCGCTGCTGTATTCCACGCCGGCGTTGAAACTGTGGCGCAGCGGACCAGTCTCCAGTTCACCCGTCACACTGGTCTGGTTGACGAAGCTGTCGGTCTGCGTGGCGCGCGCGTTGGTGCGGCGCCAGACGGTGCCGAACAGGTTCGGATTGCCCTTGCTGTCGTCCGGCTGGGTCCACAGGTAATCGTTGCTGGTGTCCCCGTAGCGGGTGATGTTGCGCAGGACGATGCCGCCGAAATCATGCGACAGGTTCAAGGTGGTGATGTCCGCCTTGGTCTTCTGGAAATCGCGGTCGACCAGGCCGTAGAACGCGTCGCGGTTGGTCACGATCGGGCTGCCGTCGCCATTGAGCGCCAGGTTGGGGCCGCTGGTGAACGGGTTGTTGTACGGGAAGCCGCCGGCATCGGGCAGGTCGTCGGTTTCCATGTGGTAGTGGCTGATCACCGCCTGGGTCGGACCGTTCAGACCGAACGCCAGCGACGGCGCGATGCCCCAGCGGCTGCTGTTGACTTCGTCACGGCCGGCCACGTCGGCCTCGTGCTTCATGATGTTCACGCGGGCGGCGATGCCGTCGCCGATCACCTGGTTGGCATCGAGCGTGCCGCGGTAGTAGCTGTCCGTGCCGGCGGCCAGGGTGCCGGCCACGAAGTTCTCCAGCTTGGGCGTCTTGCTGACCAGGCTGATGGTGCCGCCGGCTGAACCGCGGCCGGAGTAGGCCGAGCTCGGGCCTTTGACCACGTCGATCTGCTCGATGGCGAACACTTCACGGGTCTGGCTGCCGGCGTCGCGGATGCCATCGACGTAGATGTCCGAGGCCGAATCGAAGCCGCGGATGAAGGGACGGTCCCCGGTCGGGTTGCCGCCTTCGCCGGCGCCGAAGGTGATGCCCGGCACGGTGCGCAGTGCATCGAGCAGGGTGGTGGCGGCGGTCTGTTCGATCACCTGCTGGGAGATCACGCTGACCGACTTGGGCGTATCCAGCAGCGGCGCGGTGAATTTGGACGATTGCGCACGCACGCGCTCGCCGTGGACGTCGACGCCATCCAGTTCGGTGGCGCGCTGCGGATCGGCAGCGTCGGCCTCGGCATGGGCGATGGCGGGGGCGGCGATGGCCAGCAGCAGGGCGGACGACAACGGAGTCGGGCGGACGGTCATGGTGATTCCTGGCAGGACGGACGAAGGCCGGACAGCGTGTGGCGGTCACGGCGGAGCGGAGGCAGGTGGGGAAAACGGGCAGACGGCCCACGGCGGCGCGATGGCGCGGGCGTGGGCGGGCAGCGACGCGCAGCGTCGCCGCCGGAATCAGGCGTGGGGCGGGGCGTGGCCGGGGTTGAGCCGCAGCGAAGGTTCCAGCCGCTGCCAGCGCAGCGCGTCGGACGGCCACAGCGGGACGACCGCGACCCAGGGCGTGCGGCGCAGCTGGGTCAGTACCGCCGGCGGGCTGGGCTCGGGGTCGGCACCGGTCTCCGCCGCCAGGGTCGGCTCGGCAGGAAGCTCCGGTGCAGGCGTGGACGGCGCCGATGCCTGGCGCGCGCTGTCGGCGCCCAGCAGGCCCGCGGTGTGCGCCGCCGCCGGCGCCGGCCCGGCGTTACCGGCGCCGCCGGCCGTCAGCCAGCCGCAGGCCAGCAGCACCACGCAGAACGTGGCCCACAGGGCGGCGAGACCAAGGGCGGAGCGGTTGGCGGACACGGCTTACCGGGCAGAAGCGGCCGGGTGGCCGCAATGCCTATGGTAATAGGAACAATTCGCGTTTTCAAAACGCCCGCGTTCAGGCCGGCTCAGTCGCGGTCGTCGCGGGCCCAGACGGCGTCGTCTTCCCGCTTGACCGGGAACTTCGCTACCGGCGAATAGGCCGGCGCGCAGAGGGCAGCGCCGTCACGCACGTCGAAACGGGCCCCGTGCAGGACGCACTCGATGCTGCCCTCGCCGGTATCGAAGGTGCCCGAGGACAGTTCGAACTCATCGTGGGTGCACTGGTCTTCGAGTGCGTACAGTTCCCCGTCCAGGTTGAACACCACGATCGGCGTCCCGGTCACTTCGTCGAAGGTGCTCTTCATCTCGCCGGGGAGCAGCTCGGCGCTGGCGCAGACGAAGGTCCAGGTCTCGCTCATGCCGGCACCGCCAGCGGTTTTTCCAGGATCTCGAAGCGCAGATCGTCGCGCTTGGGAATGCCGAAACGCTCATCCCCATACGGGAAGGGCTTCTTGATGCCGGTGCGCTGGTAGCCGCGGCGCTCGTAGAAGGCGATCAGCTCGTCGCGGACGTCGATCACCGTCATCTGCATGACCGGCACGCCCCACTCGCGCGCCGCGTGGGCCTCGGCGGCGAGCATCAGCTGCTTGCCGATGCCGCCGCCCTGCTGGGACGGGTCGACCGAGAACATGCCGAAGTAGCCCTTGCCGTGGTCATCGGCCACGTGCGCGCAGGCCAGCAGCTGGCCATCGCGCTCGGCCAGCAGGATGGTCGAGCGTGGCTTGGCGAGGTCGGCCTGCAGGCCGTCGGCATCGATGCGGGCGCCGTCCAGCAGGTCGGCCTCGGTGGTCCAGCCGGCCCGGCTGGCATCGCCACGGTAGGCGGAGGTGACCAGGGCGATCAGGGCGGGGATGTCGGCGGCAGTGGCCGCGCGGAAGGTCAGGGTGCTCATGCCGCCATTTTAGGCCCGCAGGGGGCGCTACGGAAATGTGCGGGGCGCGCCATGAAAAACGCCGTGGCAGGCCACGGCGTTCGAGTGGGGCGCAGTCTGGCGCGGGCTCAGCCCAGCAGCCTGCGCACCTTGTTGAGCGCCACGATGAAGCGCTCGATTTCCTCATGCGTGTTGTAGAACGCCAGCGAGGCACGGCAGGTGGCGGCGACGCCGTAGTACTGCAGCAGCGGGTGCGCGCAGTGCTGGCCCGAGCGGACCGCGACGCCTTCCAGGTCGAGCAGGGTGGCCAGATCGTGCGAGTGCGCGCCGTCCACCAGGAAGGAGACCACCGCCGCCTTGTCCGGCGTGGTGCCGAAGATGCGCAGGCCGTCGATCCTGTTCAGCTCTTCGGTGAAGTGCGCCAGCAGTTCGCTTTCGCGGGCTTCCACGTGCTCCAGGCCCAGCGACTCGAGGTAATCCACCGCCACGCCCAGGCCGATGAAGCCGGCGATGTTCGGGGTGCCGGCTTCGAACTTGTGCGGGGCGTCGTTGAACACGGTGCCTTCGAAGCTCACTTCCTTGATCATCTCGCCCCCGCCGAGGAACGGCGGCATGGCATCAAGGTGTTCGCGCCTGGCCCACAGGGCGCCGGTGCCGGTCGGGCCGCACATCTTGTGGCCGGTGATGGCGTAGAAGTCGCAGCCGATCGCGGGGATGTCGACCTTGCGGTGCGGCACGGCCTGCGAGCCGTCCACCACGGTGATGATGCCGCGCTTGCGGGCCTCGCGGCAGATTTCGCGGACCGGGTTGACCGTGCCCAGCACGTTGGAGACATGGGCGACGGCGAGCAGCTTGACCTCGGGGGTCATCGCCGCGCGCAGCGCGTCCAGGTCCAATGCGCCCTCCGGGGTGATCTCGGCCACGCGGATCGTCGCGCCCGTGCGCTGGGCGACCAGCTGCCACGGCACGATGTTGGCATGGTGCTCCATGCGCGAGACGAGGATGACATCACCGGCCTTGAGCCGCGGCAACGCCCACGAATACGCGACCAGATTGATCGCGAAGGTGGTGCCACTGCACAGCACCAGCTCGCTGGCACGGACGTTGAGAAAACGCGCCAGCTTGCTGCGTGCGCCCTCGTAGGCATCGGTGGCCTCGGTGCCGAGCGCATGCACCGCGCGGCTGACGTTGGCGTTGTAGCGGCGGTAGAACTCGTCCACCGCGCCGATCACCTGCACCGGCTTCTGGCCGGTGTTGGCGTTGTCGAAGTACACCAGCGGCTTGCCGTGCACTTCGCGCATCAACAGCGGGAAGTCCAGGCGCACGCGATCCCAGTCGGGCGCGGTGCCGGTATCGGCGGCCGGGCGCGGCGTGGACAGGTTCATGCCACGCCCGCCACGGCCAGCGCACGGCTGAGCTGGGCGGTGAGCTGCTCGGTCAGGCGTGCGTCGAGGACGTTCAACGGTTCATGGCAGAACGCGGCGCTCAGCAGTTGCTGCGCGCGATCGGCCGGCAAGCCGCGCGAGCGCAGGTAGAACAGCGCGTTGGCGTCGAGCTGGCCAACCGTGGCGCCATGTGCCGCCTTTACTTCGTCGGCATCGATCACCAGCGTGGGCTGGGTATCGATCTCGGCATCGGCCGACAGCAGCAGGTTCTTGTTGGAGAGGTTGGCGTCGGTGCCATCGGCGCCTTCGCGGATGTGGATGCCGCCGTGGAAGACCACGCGGCTGCGGTTGGCGGCGACGCCACGCCAGACCATTTCCGAGGCGGTATCGCGCGCGATGTGCTCGATGCCCAGGCGCGTATCGACATGGCGGCGGCCATTGCCGAGCAGCACACCGTTGGCGGTCAGCTGGGCGTTGTCGCCTTCCAGGCGGACGTTGAGCTCATGGCGGCTCAGCGCCCCACCCAGCTCCAGGTCCACGCGGCGGTACTGCGCGTTGCGGGCCAGCACGGCGTCGGTGCGCAGCAGCGAGGTGGCGCGGGTGGCATCGGCCTGCACGCGGGCGTGCGAGAGCACGGCATCCTGCGCGAGGTGGACGTGCACCAGGGTGTTGTCCAGGTGCGCGGCATCACCGACATGCAGGTGATGCTCGACCACGCCCAGCGCGGCACCGCTGCGCAGTTCGATCAGGTGGCGATGGTGCCAGGACAGATCGGTCTCGCCGGCCACGCTGATGAAGACCAGCTGCAGCGGCGCCTCGACCTGCACGCCTTCTCCCACGCGCAGCAGCACGCCTTCATCGGCGAGTGCAGCGTTGAGACGGGCGAATACTTCCTCGCTGCGCTCGAAGCGACGGCCAAGGAAACGGCCGGCTTCATCGCCGGCGGCCAGCGCCGAGGACAGCGTGGCCAGCTGCACACCGGCCGGCACCGCAGCGACATCGCTGAGCGCGCCAGACGGGCGGCCATTGACGAACACCAGCCGCGGCGACGGGATGTCGGCCAGCAGGGCGGCATCGACCACGGCCGGGGCGAGCGGGGCGGGCTGGAAGCTGCGACGCTCCAGCTGGCGCAGCGACGTGTATTTCCAGGCTTCGGTACGCGGGCCGGGCAGACCGGCCTGCAGCGCGGCATCCAGCTCGGCGCGACGTGCATCGCTGCCGCAGAAGCCGCTGGCGAGGGAATCGAGCAGGGCGCTCATCAGACCGCTGCCTCCGGCACCACGCGGTCCTTCAGGAAGTGGTAGCCGTGGGCTTCCAGTTCCAGGGCCAGTTCCGGGCCGCCGCTCTGCACGATCCTGCCATCGGCCAGCACGTGCACCACGTCCGGCTTGATGTAATCGAGCAGGCGCTGGTAATGGGTGATCACGATGAAGGAACGGTCCGGCGAACGCAGCGCGTTGACGCCGTCGGCCACGCTCTTGAGCGCATCGATGTCCAGGCCGGAGTCGGTTTCATCCAGGATCGCCAGCTTCGGCTCGAGCACGGCCAGCTGGAAGATCTCGTTGCGCTTCTTCTCGCCACCGGAGAAGCCTTCGTTGACGCCGCGGTGCAGCAGTTCGTCCTTCAGGTGCAGCACGGCCAGCTTCTGGCGCACCAGCTTGAGGAACTGCATCGAATCCAGTTCTTCCTCGCCGCGCGCCTTGCGCTGGGCGTTGAGCGCGGCGCGCAGGAAGTAGGTGTTGTTCACGCCCGGGATTTCCACCGGGTACTGGAAAGCAAGGAACAGGCCGGCGGCCGCGCGTTCTTCCGGCGCCAGCTCGAGCAGGTCACGGCCTTCGAACTGCACGCTGCCTTCGCTCACGTCATAGCCGTCGCGGCCGGCCAGGACATTGCCCAGGGTGGACTTGCCGGCGCCGTTGGGGCCCATGATGGCGTGCACCTGGCCGGGCTTCACGTCGAGCGAGAGGCCCTTGAGAATCTCTTTTTCGCCGATGCGTGCGTGGAGGTTGTCGATCTTCAACATGTCGATAATCGTCTTGTCAGATAAGGGAACTGGAGGCAGCGCGACTCAGAGGTCGTATTCGCTGCGCTCGAGGAATTCTTTGCGCAGGTAATCGGTGCGGGTTTGAGTCAATGCAGTCTTGGCCCCGGAATAGAGCATCGGGTACATCGAGCCGTACAGCATGCGCGGGTCTTCATCCTTGCCAACCGGGTACTGCGCTTCCAGATCGGCATCGCGCAGCTGCACCCACAGGCGCTGGGCGGCTTTGAGGTTGGCCAGCGCCACCGGTGCATCGGCCAGCTTGCCCACCACCTGCCGATACACCGCGTTCAACGCGGCGTCGGCTTCTTCGAACCCTTCGTTGGCGCACTCGTTCATCTGCATCTGCGTGCTCAGGTCATCGCAGGCCGATTCGGCAGACGCCGGCGCCGCAGCCCCAAGCAGCAGGGCCAAGGTCAGCACGCTCTTCATCCGACCGAGCCTTCCAGGCTGACTTCCAGCAGCTTCTTGGCTTCCACCGCGAACTCCATCGGCAGCTCGCGGAAGACCTGCTTGCAGAAGCCGTCGACGATCATCGAGACCGCGTTTTCCTGGTCGATGCCGCGGGCGCGGCAATAGAACAGCTGGTCGTCGGAGATCTTGGAGGTGGTCGCTTCGTGCTCGACCGTCGCGCTGGGGTTCTTCACCTCGATGTAGGGGAAGGTATGCGCGCCGGACTTCTTGCCGATCAGCAGCGAGTCGCACTGGGTGTAGTTGCGCGCGCCTTCGGCGCCGCGATCGACCTTGACCAGGCCACGATAGGTGTTCTGGCCGTGGCCGGCGCTGATGCCCTTGCTGACGATCTTGCTCTTGGTGCGCTTGCCGATGTGGATCATCTTGGTGCCGGTGTCGGCCTGCTGACGATGGTGGGTCAGCGCGACGGAGTGGAACTCGCCGACCGAATCATCGCCAAGCAGCACGCACGACGGGTACTTCCAGGTGATCGCCGAGCCGGTCTCGACCTGGGTCCAGGTGACCTTGCTGCGCGCGCCACGGCACTCGGCACGCTTAGTGACGAAGTTGTAGATGCCGCCCACGCCGTTCTCGTCACCCGGGTACCAGTTCTGCACCGTGGAGTACTTGATCTCGGCATCTTCCAGCGCGACCAGCTCGACCACTGCGGCGTGCAGCTGGTTCTCATCGCGCATCGGCGCGGTGCAGCCTTCCAGGTAGGACACGTACGCCTTGTCTTCGCAGATGATCAGCGTGCGCTCGAACTGGCCGGTGTGGCCGGCGTTGATGCGGAAGTAGGTGCTCAGCTCCATCGGGCAACGCACGCCCTTGGGGATGAACACGAAGCTGCCATCGGAGAACACCGCCGAGTTGAGCGCGGCGAAGTAGTTGTCGCCGACCGGCACCACGGTGCCCAGGTACTGTTTGACCAGCGCCGGGTGCTCCTTGATCGCTTCGGACATGGAGCAGAAGATCACGCCCTTCTCGGCCAGTTCCTTGCGGAACGTGGTGCCGACGGAGACCGAATCGAACACCGCATCCACGGCCACGCCGGCCAGCTTGGCGCGCTCATGCAGCGGCACGCCGAGCTTGTCGTAGGTGTCCAGCAGTTCCTTGGGCACGTCGTCCAGCGAGGCGTACTTCGGGCCCTTCGGCGCGGAGTAGTAGCTCAGCGCCTGCAGGTCGATCTGTGCGATCTGCAGCTTGGCCCAGTCCGGCATCGGCATGGTCAGGAAGTGGCGGTAGGCGTCCAGGCGCCACTGCGTCATCCACTCCGGCTCGTCCTTCTTGGCCGACAGGGCACGGATGGTGTCCTCGTCCAGGCCGGGCGGCAACGAGTCCGATTCGATGTCCGTGATGAAGCCGGCCGAATACTTGCGGCCGAGCTGCTCATGGATCTCGCGGTTGGGGGTATCGCCGGTGGCGACGGTATCGAGGGTATCGGTGGCCATGGGGGCTGCCTGATCAGGAGACGACATCCGCCGCGATCGCGCGGCGGTGGGCGTCAACAAGGGGAAGAGGGGGCAGGATCTGCGCCAGGGTGACCGCGCGCAGCGCTTCGGACACCACGTCGTTGATCATCCGCCAGCTGCTGCGGGCGCCGCACTGCAGCTCGCGGCCGCACTGGCTGTGGTCGTGGGCGCATTCGGTCAGGCCCAACGGCCCTTCCATGGCTTCCACGATCTCGAACAGCGTGATCTGGTCCGCCGCGCGGGTCAGCCGATAGCCGCCGCGCACGCCGCGCAGGCCTTCCACCAGCCCGGCCTGGGCCAGAGGCTTGAGCAGCTTGCTGACGGTCGGCGGTTCCAGACGGGCGAACTCGGCCAGTTCGGTCGCACTGAGTACCTCGCCCGGGCGGGCGGCGAGTACGGTCAGCACGACGGTGGCGTAATCGGTAAGCTTGGTGACGCGGAGCATGGTGGGGGCAGAACCATAAAGCGGACTGAAATTGTACGCTTTTCTCCGCCGGCATCCAACCCGCCCGTTCAGGCGCCCGCAGGGCGGCCTTTGAGGCGTATTGAACCGCATCGCTTTGGCAATCACAAAGATTAAGCGAGAATCGGGGCTTCCCACCGCAACGGTCAGCCAGATGCCCAAGAAGATCCAGGCCCGCAAGTCCACCATCCATGGCAATGGCGTATTCGCGCTGGCGCCGATCAAGAAAGGTGAGCGGGTCATCCAGTACAAGGGTCTGCTGCGCAGCCACGCCGACGTGGATGCCGACGACACCGGGGATGTGGAGAGTGGTCATACCTTCCTGTTCACCCTCAATGACGACTACGTCATCGATGCGAACTACAAGGGCAATGACGCGCGCTGGCTCAACCACAGCTGCGAGCCGAACTGCGAAGCGGTGATCGAGGAAGCCGAGGGCGACAACCGCCGCGAGGACAAGGTCTTCATCGAGGCGATCAAGGACATCCAGCCGGGCGACGAGCTGACCTACAACTACGGCATCACCCTGGCCGAGCGTCACACCGCGCGCCTGAAGAAGATCTGGGAATGCCGCTGCGGCTCTAAAAAGTGCACCGGCACGATGCTCCAGCCCAAGCGCTGACCGCGCTGGCGCTCACCGGCCACGTGCGCCGGTGACTGCGCCGACACGCTGTGCACATCCTGGTCACTGTCGCCCAATGCGTGCCTGGCCACACTGAAGGCTCCTACTTACTGGAGCCGCTCAATGGCACATGCACTCAACGGCAAGCACATCGCGATCCTCGCCACCGATGGTTTCGAACAGTCCGAGCTGCAGGAACCCAAGCGACTGCTGGAGTCCTGGGGCGCCTCGGTGAAGGTGATCGCCCCGGGTGACGCCAGTCAGATCCGCGGCTGGAAAGACAAGGACTGGGGCGAAAACGTGAAGGTCGATGCCCCCCTGAAGGGCGCCAAGGCCGACGACTACGACGCGCTGGTCCTCCCCGGCGGTGTGATCAATCCCGACAAGCTGCGCATCGATACCGACGCGGTGGCCCTGATCAAGGCCTTCGGCGCCGCGGGCAAGCCGGTTGCTGCGATCTGCCACGGGCCGTGGCTGCTGGTCGAGTCCGGCCTGGCCAAGGGCCGCAAGGTGACCTCGTGGCCGTCGCTGAAAACCGATCTGGGCAATGCCGGTGCCGAGTGGACCGATGCCGAGGTGGTGGTGGATGGTGGCCTGATCACCAGCCGCAAGCCGGGTGACATCCCGGCGTTCGCCGATGCCGTGGCCAAGGCGCTGGCCGCTTGATGGATGCAGGCACCGACCGTGGGTCGGTGCCATTTCCGGTTACTTGCTCAGCAAGCCTGCCGGCACCAACGCACCGAGGTCCTGGTTGAAGGTGACCACCAGCTTGCCGTTCTCTACCTGCGCCGACTGCACCTGCAGCGTGCCCAGCACCGCCGCGACCGTCGGGTCGATCTTGTAGATCGGCTCGCGCCGGGCGTAATCGACCAGCCAGGCATTGAGCAGGCCACGCGTGCGCGAATCGAGCTTGCCGCCATTGTTGGCCGGCGTGAAGTCATCGACCGTCGGCTCCTGCAGGTGGAAGCCCTGGGTCTGCGCGTCATAACGCAGGCCACTGCTCAGCTTGACCTTGCCCAGCGGGGCCGGGTTGCCGCCGGCAGTGGCCATGGCGATGTCGAAACCCAGATCCAAGCGGTTGCCTTGCGGCAGGGTGAGCTGGGGATGGCTCATGGTCATCGCGATCAGGCCGCCCAGCGCGTCCTGCGTGCGCGGGAAACTGCCATCGAGGTACTGCTGCACATCGGTGGCGCCCACCGACAACTGACGGCCGGAAATGCTGGGCGCGGCCTGCGCGCCGATGGCGGCGGCCAGCAGCACGGTGCAGGCGGCGAGGCGGGACAACAGCGGGCGAACGTTCATGACGGCAGGCCGTGCGGGGATGAGACGCCAACAATAACCCGCGCGGCTGAATCCAGCTTTGACGCGTGCGGGTGGTGGGCTCAGGGCGCGCCCTGGATCGATTCCAGCGCGGCCAGCACCTCGTCCAGCTGCGGCTGCAGCACGGTCAGCGGGTGGCTGGGTTCATCGGCGTGGCGCTGGGCGAGATCGCGCAGCAGCTGGGTGGCGACGATCGCCGCGGCCCGTTCGTCTCCGCTGAGGCCGGTGTTGCGCCGTGCGATTTCCAGCAGGCGCATCCAGTCCTGCTGCGCGCGATGCTCCAGCTCGATGGTGCAGCGCCCGCTGCACTGCAGGCCGTCCTTTTCGATCGGGGTGACGGTGATGCGGTAACGCTGGGAAGAAGAGCTGGCCATGGCTGCCTGCGCGGTGGGGGACAAGGCCACCATAGGCTGCGATCCGCACCGCGACGACAGGCGCGGTCGCACGCAGTGTTCCACCCTGTGCGTTCCGGCCGGTCCTGCCATCGCGTGGATCACGGCAGGAGAGGCATCTGCGCGGGAAGGGCGCGCCGTTGATGGCTTTGGAAACGCTGTGTTTCGCCAGCGCAGGACCCACCCGCCGCCTCGATGGGATGGCAGAACCTCCAAAAAAAACGGGACGGCGTGAGCCGTCCCGTCGGGTGCTGCAGGAAGCGCGCAGATCAGAGCGCGGCGTCCTTGAGCTTCTTGAGCGGACGCACCTTCAGCTTGGTCGACGCCGGCTTGGCGGCAAACCACTGCTCTTCCTTCGTGAACGGGTTGATGCCCTTGCGCTTCGGCTTGGCCGGCACGCTGACGGTGGAGATCTTCAGCAGACCCGGCAGGGTGAAGCTGCCAGCGCCCTTCTTGTGCACCGAAGCGGCGACGGCGCCTTCCAGCGAGGCGAGCACGGCGCGCACGTCCTTGGCGACAACGCCGGACGCTTCAACGATGTGTGCAACCAGACCAGACTTGCTCAGCACTTCCTTGATCGGCTTGGGAGCGGCCGGCTTCGCGGCTGCCTTCGTAGCGACTTTCTTTACTGCCTTCTTCGGGGCAGCCTTCTTAGCGGTCTTTGCCATGGTTTCCTGTTCCGTGAACGGTTGGTTGTTTGGTCGCGCCGAACCCCGTCGGCAAGCGAAATGTAGGGCAACTATGGGGCGCCGCCAATAGGCAGACGCATAAAAATTCGTGATTTCCACGCCCTTCGTTACCGCGGTGCATCAGGTCATAGCCAAAAAACAGGGTCCGCCCTCGCGGCGGGTGCCATCGGTCATGGACCGTCGCATCCCGACTGTCGCACGAAAACCACTTGAAAACAGCATCCATCCTGATCGCCGATTCAGCTGGGGGCGACACCCGGCGGCAGGCTGACGGCGGCCAGACACGGTGCTAACGCGGACCGGTCTAGGCTGGCCTGGCCATTCATCCCGCAGGAGATCAACGATGGGTATTTCGCGTCATGCCACCGCGCATTGGGAAGGTGACCTCAAGACAGGCAAGGGACAATTGAGCACGCCCCAGAGCGGCTTGATGGATAAAACCCGCTATGCCTTCAGCAGCCGCTTCGGCGATGAGAAGGGCACCAACCCGGAAGAACTGATCGCCGCCGCACACGCCGGCTGCTTCACCATGGCGCTGTCGGCCAAGCTCACCGAAGCCGGTTTCGTGCCGACCTCGCTGGATACCGAAGCCAAGGTCGACCTCTCGATGGAAGGTGGCCCGCAGCTGTCGCAGATCACGTTGAAGGTGAAGGCCGTGGTGCCGAACATCGAGGCCACCCAGTTCCGTGCCATCGCCGATGACGCCAAGCAGAACTGCCCGGTCTCCAAGGCGCTCAGTGCGGTGCCGATCACGCTGGAAGCCGAACTGGCCAGTTGATCGGCGCACGATTGGTGCACAGCAGATTGTGATGGGAGAGCGGCGGCCGCATAGTCGCCGCTTTCCTTTTGTGGGGTGTCTGCATGCGTCCGACTGCTCTCGCTGCCCTGATGGCCTGCCTGCTGGCGGGCACCGCGCAGGCCGATGTCCGCCTGTTGACCGCCGCCACCATCCACACCGGCGATCCGGACGCGCCGACCGCCACCGCGCTGGCATGGGAGACCGAGACCGGGCGCGTGCTCGCCGTCGGTGACCGGCAGGCGATGCTCGAGCTGTATCCACTGGCGGCGCTGACCGACGTCGGCCAGGCGACCGTGATCCCGGGCCTGATCGACGCGCACGCGCACCTGATGTTCCTCGGCGGCACCCTGATGCAGGCCGACCTGACCGGCGCGACCAGCACTGCCGACATCGTCGCGCGCCTGCAGCGCTTTGCGGCGGAGAACCCCGAGGGCTGGCTGCTGGGCAGCGGCTGGGACCAGAACCGCTGGGCGGGCAGACAGTTTCCGACCGTGGCCGATCTCGACGCTGCATTCCCGGACCGCCCGGTCTGGTTGGGCCGCATCGACGGCCACGCCGGCTGGGGCAACAGCGCGGCACTGCGCGCGGTCGCCCAGCGCCCCGGGCAACGCGCGCTGAAGGGCAACTGGCAGCCTGCAGGCGGGCGCATCGTTCGCGATGCCAAGGGCCAGCCGAGCGGGGTGTTCATCGATGAAGCGATGACCCTGGTGCAGGCGGCGATACCGGCCCCGGGCGAGGCCGCACGCGAGCAGATGCTGACCCGCGCGCTCGACAAAGCAGTCAGCCAGGGCCTGACCGGCGTGCACGACATGGGCGTATCGCGCGCCGATCTGGCCCTGATGCGCCGCTTCGCCGACGCCGGCAGGTTGCCGCTGCGCATCGATGCCTATGCCGATGGCAACGGCGACGCATTGGCCGATCTGTGCGCGAACGGGGCCTACCAGCACGCCGGCGGCCGGCTGGAAATGCGCGGGGTCAAACTGTTCATGGATGGCGCGCTGGGCAGCCGCGGTGCGGCGCTGTTGGCCGATTACAGCGATGACCCGCACAACCGCGGCTTGCTGGTCACCTCACCTGAGGACTTCGAGACCGCCGTGCGCAAAGCCGATGCCTGCCATGTCCAGGTCGCCACGCATGCGATCGGCGACCGCGGCAACCGGATCGCGCTGGATACCTATGCACGGGTGCTCGGCGAGCGCCGCAGTGGCGACCATCGCTGGCGCATCGAACATGCGCAGGTGGTCGCGCTGGAGGACATTCCGCGTTTCGCCCAGCTCGGCGTGATCGCCTCGATGCAGCCTACCCACGCCACCTCGGACATGGGCTGGGCGCAGGATCGGGTCGGCCCCGAGCGCATCCTCGGCGCCTATGCCTGGCGGCGGATGCTGGCCTCCGGTGCCCGGCTCGCGCTGGGCTCGGACTTCCCGGTCGAGCAGGTCGACCCGCGGCTGGGCCTGCATGCGGCGGTCACCCGCCAGGATCGTGCCGGCAGACCGCCCGGCGGCTGGCAGCCCGATCAGCGGCTGACCGCAGCCGAAGCGCTGCGCGGGTTCACTTCCGATGCGGCGTGGGCGGGTCATGACGACACCCAGGTCGGACGGTTGCAGCCGGGCCTGCGCGCAGACTTCGTGGTGCTTGATCGCGATCCGCTCAGCGTGCCGCCCGCCGGGCTGGCCGACCTGCAGGTGCGCTCGACCTGGGTCGATGGCGCACCGGTGTACGACGCGGCGCGCTGAGGCGCCGCCTCAGGATCACCAGTCCAGCGTGCCGCGGATGACGGTCTGCACCTGGCCGCCGGACCAGACATCGCCGTGGTCATCGATGCGCAGGGTCAGGCGCGCATCGTGGCCGACTTCGCGGCCCTGGCTGACCACGTAGCCGTGCGCGGTGCCGGGCAGGGCATCGCGGCTGTCCAGCCAGGCGGCCAGCACCGCATTGGCCGCACCGGAGGCGGCATCTTCAAAGCGACGGCCATTGCCGACGAAGGCGCGTACCGCGAGATCCCAGGCCTGGCCCTGGCTGCGCGCATAGGCGAACACGCCCATGCTGTCGGTGGCTTCGGCGAGGGTGGCCACGGCATCCCAGTCCGGGGTGAGTGCGCGCAGGGCCGCTTCGTCTGCCAGTTCAACCACCCACCAGCTGCGGCCACCGGCCATGCGCGCCGGCGGCAGGCTGCCCAGCGGCCAACCGGCCAGCGCGGCCTGCAGGCGCGGATCGTTGGCGGTCGTCACTTCGGCCACCGCTGCACGCGGCGTGCGGATCGCAATGGTGCGGGTAGCGCCGCTGCCGTCCACGCGCAGGGGCAGCGCCCCGGCGATGCCGTCCTGGACCAGCACGCCCTCGACCGGCGCGGCCACGCCCAGTTCCAGCACGGCATGGGCGGTGCCCACGCTGGGGTGCCCGGCGAACGGGACTTCCTTCTGCGGGCTGAACATGCGGATGCCGTAGCTTGCGCCCGGGGCCTGCGGCGGGAACACGAAGGTGGTTTCCGGCAGCCGCGTCCAGCGGGCAATGGCCTGCATCGCCGCCTCGTCCAGCCCCTGTGCATCGAGCACGACGGCCAGCGGGTTGCCGGCGCCGGGGTAGGGCGAGAACACATCCAGCTGCAGGAAACGACGGGAGGTCATGGCAGATCGCTCAACGAAAAACGGGCGGGCAGCTTACCAATCGGGGCTGCGTTCCGGGCCGTGACCGGCGCCCCGCGCACCGGCGACCGGCCAAATCCGCCCGGCCTGGGCCGCCCGGGCCCTGCAACGGCCAGGCTTGGCATAGAATCGGGGGTTCGGCCCGGCGTGCCGGGCGATTCCCCTCACTACCCAAACCTCCACCTCCATGTCAGCTTCCCCCCTTGTCGATCGCTGGATCGTACTGAAGTTCGGCGGCACCTCCGTGTCGCGTCGTCACCGCTGGGACACCATCGGCAAACTGGCGAAAAAACGGGCGGAAGAAACGGGCTCGCGCGTGCTGGTGGTGGTGTCGGCGCTGTCCGGGGTGACCAATGAACTCACCGCGATCGCCGATGGCGCCGCCGACAGCCGCGACCGCGTCGCGGCGCTGGTCGCGCGCCACCGCGCGTTCCTGACCGAGCTGGAGCTGGATGCCACCGCGCTGGACGTCCGTCTGGATGCGCTGGCCGGGCTGCTCGATGATCCCCGTGCCGCCGGGCGGCCGCTGGAATGGCAGGCCGAGGTGCTGGGCCAGGGCGAACTGCTGTCCTCGACCGTTGGTGCGGCCTATCTGCGCGCCAGCGGTCTGGATTTCGGCTGGATGGACGCGCGCGAGTGGCTCGATGCGCTGCCGCCGCAGCCCAGCCAGAGCGAGTGGTCGCAGCGCCTGTCGGTGAACTGCCAGTGGCGTGCCGAGGCCGATTGGGCCACGCGTTTCCGCGCCCAGCCGACCCGCATGCTGATCACCCAGGGCTTCATCTCCCGCCACGCCGATGGCGGCACCGCCATCCTCGGCCGTGGCGGTTCGGATACCTCGGCGGCGTACTTCGGTGCGCTGCTCGGTGCCAGCCGCGTGGAGATCTGGACCGACGTGCCGGGCATGTTCAGTGCCAACCCGAAGGACGTGCCGGACGCGCGCCTGCTGACCCGCCTGGACTATTACGAGGCGCAGGAAATCGCGACGACCGGCGCCAAGGTGCTGCACCCGCGTTCGATCAAGCCGTGCCGCGACGCCGGGGTGCCGATGGCGATCCTGGATACCGAGCGCCCCGAGCTGCCGGGCACCAGCATCGACGGCAATGCCGCAGCGGTGCCGGGCGTGAAGGCGATCAGCCGCCGCAACGGGATCGTGCTGGTCTCGATGGAAGGCATCGGCATGTGGCAGCAGGTCGGCTTCCTGGCCGACGTGTTCGGGCTGTTCAAGAAGCATGGCCTGTCCGTTGACCTGATCGGTTCGGCCGAGACCAACGTGACCGTTTCGCTGGATCCCTCCGAGAACCTGGTCAGCACCGACGTGCTGGCCGCGCTGTCGGCCGACCTCTCGCAGATCTGCAAGGTCAAGATCATCGTGCCGTGCGCGGCGATCACCCTGGTCGGCCGCGGCATGCGCTCGCTGCTGCACAAGCTCTCGGACGTGTGGGCCACCTTCGGCCGCGAACGCGTGCACATGATTTCGCAGTCGTCCAACGACTTGAACCTGACCTTCGTGATCGACGAGGCGGATGCGGACGGCCTGCTGCCGATCCTGCACGCCGAGCTGATCGACAGCGGCGCGATGCCGGTGGAAGAGGGCGAAGTCTTCGGCCCGCGCTGGCGCGAGATCGCCGGCACCATCCGCCCGCGCGAAACCGCCTGGTGGCGGGGCCAGCGCGAGCACCTGCTGACGCTCGCCCAGGCCGGTACGCCGCGTTACGTGTACAACCTGCCGACGGTGCGGGCGCGTGCGCGCGCGCTGAACGCGATCAAGGCGATCGACCAGCGTTACTACGCGATCAAGGCCAACTCGCACCCGGCCATCCTGGAAGTGCTGGAGCAGGAAGGCTTCGGCCTGGAGTGCGTCTCGCACGGCGAGCTCAAGCACGTGTTCAACACGCTGCCGACGCTGTCGCCCAAGCGCGTGCTGTTCACCCCGAGCTTTGCGCCGCACGCCGAATACGATGCCGCGTTCGCGCTGGGCGTCACCGTCACCCTGGACAACGTGGAAGCGCTGCAGCGCTGGCCGGAACTGTTCAGCAACCGCGAGCTGTGGCTGCGCGTGGACCTGGGCCGTGGCGAAGGCCACCATGCCAAGGTCCGCACCGGTGGCAAGGACTCCAAGTTCGGCCTGCCGATCGCGCGCGTGGATGAGTTCGTGCGCATCGCCGGCGAGCTGGGCACCCGCGTGGTCGGCCTGCATGCCCACCTGGGCAGCGGCGTGGAAACCGCGCAGCACTGGCGCCTGATGTGCGATGAGTTGGCCGGGTTCGCCCGCCGCATCGGCAGCGTCGAGACCATCGATATCGGCGGTGGCCTGCCGATCCCGTACAGCGCCGACGACGAGCCCTTCGATCTGGACGCGTGGGCCGCCGGCCTGGCCGAAGTGAAGGCCGTGCACCCGGCGTTCCGGCTGGCGATCGAGCCGGGCCGCTATCTGGTGGCCGAGTCCGGCGTGCTGCTGGCCCGGGCCACCCAGGTGGTGGAGAAGGACGGCATCCGCCGCGTCGGTCTGGATGCGGGCATGAATACGCTGATGCGCCCGGCCCTGTACGACGCCTGGCATGACATCGAGAACCTCAGCCGCCTCAGCGGCTACTCCGAAGCGATGTTCGATGTGGTCGGGCCGATCTGCGAATCCAGCGATGTGTTCGGCAAGCGTCGCCGCCTGCCGGCCTCGACCGCGCCGGACGATGTGATGCTGATCGCCGACGCCGGCGCGTATGGCTACGTCATGGCCAACACTTACAACCAGCGCGAGCTGCCGCGCGAGGACGTCATCGATGATGGCCCGTGACCGCTGCCTGCCGCCTTTCAAACCGGATACACCATGACTGCTTTTGATAAACACCAGGTTGCCGTTTTCCGCTTCGTCCGCTGCGCGTTCGCCGCGGACACCGGCGTGGCGCAGCTGGTCTACGCCTTCGATGACGGCCCGGAACTGATCGAGACGGTCACCATCCCCGGTGCGCCGTTCGTGCTCGAGGGCGACCGCGCCGAAGCGGTGCAGCGCGCCCTGCGCCTGCTGCACCTGATCGCCGGTGTGAGCTATTACAAGGCGGGCGTTCCCGAGCAGGTGCGCATCGACAGCTACGCCATCGATGCGGCCACCGCCGCGCTGGTCGAGACGGTGTACCTCAACGGCCTGGGCGAGTTCGCCTACCGCAATGGCCTGAACCTGCGTGGCCGGTTCCGCCTGCCGGTGGAGGGCGAGGCCTTCGCCGCGCCGGCACTGGGCCTGCGCGAACACGCGCTGGTCGCCATCGGCGGCGGCAAGGATTCACTGGTCAGCATCGAAGCGCTGCGCCACCTGGGCATCGCCGAGACCGTCACCTGGATCGGTGGCTCGCAGCTGATCCGCGCCTGCGCCGAGCGCACCGGCCTGCCGATCCTCAACATCGGCCGCACGCTGGCCCCGGAGCTGTTCGAGCTCAATCGCCAGGGCGCCTGGAACGGGCATATCCCGGTCACCGCGGTGAACTCGGCGATCATGGTGCTGGCCGCGCTGCTGCAGGGCGTGGACCAGGTGGTGTTCTCCAACGAACGCTCGGCCAGCTATGGCAGCCAGATTCCCGGCACCGGCGAGGTCAACCACCAGTGGTCGAAGGGCTGGGCGTTCGAGCAGGCCTTCGGCGAGCACCTGGAGCGGCACGTCGCGGCGGACCTGCACTATTACTCGCTGCTGCGCCCGCTGTCGGAGCTGGCGGTGGCGCGTCAGTTCGCCAAGAGCGATTTCTACGACGCGCATTTCTCCAGCTGCAACCGCAACTTCCACATCCTGGGCGAGCGCCCGGTGAACCGCTGGTGCGGTGTCTGCCCGAAGTGTCACTTCGTGTTCCTGGCGCTGGCTCCGTTCATGCCGAAGATGCGCCTGGTCGGGATCTTCGGCCGCAATCTGCTCGACGATATCGAGCAGGCCCCCGGCTTCGATGCGCTGCTGGAATTCCAGGACCACAAGCCGTTCGAGTGCGTCGGCGAAGGCCGCGAATCGCGTGCGGCGATGGCGACCCTGGCCGCGCGCCCGGAGTGGAATGAAGACGCGCTGGTGAAGCGTTTCGTCCACGAGATCCGCCCGCAGCTGGAGGCCACCGAACTGCAGATCGAACCGCTGCTGGTACTGGAAGGCGAACACCGCATTCCGCCGGCGATCTGGGAGCGCCTGCGTGCGAATTTCGCAGCTTGAGGGCAAGCGCGTTGCCCTGTGGGGATGGGGACGCGAGGGGCGCGCTGCGTTCGGCGTCCTGCAACAGCGGCTGCCATCGCTGCCGCTGACCCTGTTCTGCCCGGAGACCGAGGCCGCCGCAGCGCGCGAGGAAACCGGCGCTGCGCTGACGGTGCGATCGGCGGTCACCGGCGAGGCGCTCGCGGCGTTCGACGTGGTGATCAAATCACCGGGCATCAGCCCGTATGGCGAGGCGGCACTGCACGCCGGGGCGCAGGGCACGCAGTTCATCGGCGGTACCTCGCTGTGGTTCGCCGAGCAGGCCGCCGCCGACGGCATCGTGCACGACACCGTGTGCGTGACCGGCACCAAGGGCAAGAGCACCACCACCGCGCTGCTGGCGCACCTGCTGCGTGCCTCCGGCGCGCGCACCGGGCTGATCGGCAACATCGGCCTGCCGCTGCTGGAAGTGCTGGCGCCGCAGCCCGCGCCGCAGTACTGGGCGGTGGAACTCTCCAGCTACCAGACCGGCGAGGTCGCGCGCAGTGGCGCGCACCCACAGGTCGCCATCGTGCTGAACCTGTTCCCCGAACACCTGGACTGGCACGGCAGCGAAGCGCGCTACATCGAAGACAAGCTGCAGCTGGTCACCGGGGCCGCGCCGCGGATCGCGGTGCTCAACGCAGCCGATCCGCACCTGGCCGGGCTGTCGCTGCCCCGCAGCGAGATCATCTGGTTCAACCAGCCGCTGGGTTGGCACATGCGCGGCGATGTCGTGCATCGCGGTGAGCAGCCGGTGTTCGATACCTCGCATACCCCGCTGCCCGGCCGTCACAACCGCGGCAACCTGTGTGCGGTGCTGGCGGCGATCGAAGCGCTGGGCCTGGACGCAGTGGCGCTCGCGCCGAGGGTGCAGGACTTCCGCCCGCTGCCCAACCGCCTGCAGACGATCGGGACGCGCGAGGGGATCACCTACGTCAACGATTCGATCAGCACCACGCCGCACGCGAGCCTGGCGGCGCTGGAATGTTTCGCCGGGCACCGCATCGCGCTGCTGGTGGGCGGGCATGATCGGGGTCTGGACTGGCACGACTTCGTCGCGCACATGGCGCACGACGTACCGCCGGTGGAGATCGTCACGATGGGCGCCAACGGCCCGCGCATCCACGCACTGCTGCAGCCGCTGGCCGATGCCGGCCGTTTCGGTCTGCATGCGGCCGCCGATCTGCCCGAGGCCATGCAGCTGGCGCAGGCCGCGCTCGGCGGGCAGGGCGGGGTGGTGCTGTTGTCGCCGGGCGCGCCCAGCTATGGCGTGTACCGCGACTACGTCGCCCGTGGCCGCCACTTCGCCGAACTGGCCGGCTTCGATCCCGATGCGATCACGGCGATCCCGGGCATCGGGATCGCCTGATAGGTCGCTGTAGAGCCGACCGTTGGTCGGCTGCCTGGGATCCTGCGATCAGGCGTCTTCTTCATCGATGAACGCGTAGTCCCCATCGATAAGCTGCTGCAGGTATGCGTCGAAGCTCGGCGCGATCACCCGGTAGCTGTCCGGGTCGTGCAGGTAGCGCACCACCTGGCCGACGGTGCCGCCCGGCGCGGGATCGAAATCCAGGTACAGCACCGAAGTGCCACCGTTGTTCATGCAGTGCGAGAAGCACAGGCGCTTGCCCATCGGCAGGTCGGCATCGATGCCGTCGCCGAGAATCTCCGGGTCTTCCTCCAGCCATTCCTCGTAGATCGAGCGGATGCTGTCATCCCACTGCGCGCTGTCCTCGAAGACCTGGTCCACCGAACGCAGGTAGTAGGGGTAATGCCCCTCTTCGACGTCCGAGCCCAGCATCAGCACCACCACCTCGCCGCCCGGGTAGGCGCGGAAATGCGTGCCATCCACCCGCGCCAGCAACGCGACCAGGCTCTCGGGCACCCGCGGCCAGCGCTCACGCAGGCGCTGCAGATCGGCCGTGCTGGCGCCCTCGACCCACGCCCACATCCTCGCATCGTCGTCGGGCAGGCGCGGCACCAGGCCGGAGAGGAAGCGGTCGACAAGGCTCATGGGGTATTCCGTACACGGGGCCGGCCAGCCTGCCATAACAGGGACGGAGGGAGTTAATCCAACAACAGGGACGGCGGTGATCAATCCAGATGAGGTCGGGCGTGGCCGGCCTGCCGGATCACGGGGGGCCGTCGACCCGGCGCTTCTACACGGTGCCGTCAACCGGCCGTCATACACTCGGGGCTCTTTCTGTCGGGAGCAGACGCATGAACAGGCAATGGCGGTGGGGTGCGGCGGTGCTGTTGGGCATGACGGCGTTGCCCGCGCTGGCGGCAATGCAGGCCAAGCCGGTGGAGTGGACCCAGGATGGCACCACGTTCAGTGGGGTGCTGGTCTACGACGACAGTGACAATGACAAGCGCCCCGGCCTGGTGATGGTGCCGAACTGGAAGGGCGTGAACGACTCGGCCATCGCCAAGGCCAAGCAGCTGGCCGGCGATGACTACGTGGTGCTGGTGGCTGATGTGTACGGCAAGGGCGTGCGACCGACGACCGACGCCGAGGCCGGTCCGGTGGCGACCAAGCTGCGCAACGACCGCCCCGTGCTGCGCGCCCGTGCGCTCAAGGCGATCGAGGTGCTCAAGGCCCAGGCCGGCAAGGCGCCGCTGGATGCCAGCCGGATCGGCGCGGTCGGGTTCTGCTTCGGCGGGACCACGGTGCTGGAGATGGCGCGCGCCGGCGCACCGCTGGCTGGGGTGGTCAGCCTGCACGGTGGCCTGGGCTCACCGCTGCCGGCCAAGGCCGGCGGGACGCATCCCTCCGTGCTGGTGCTCAATGGCGCCGACGACAAGAGCGTGAGCAAGGACGACATCGCCAGCTTCGAGCAGGAAATGAACGCGGCGAAGGTCGACTGGGAGTTCACCAACTACAGCGGCGCGGTGCACTGCTTCGCCGAAGCCGATGCCAACAGCCCGCCGGGATGCCTGTACAACGAGCGCGCGGCCAAGCGTGCCTGGAAGGCACTGGATGAATTCTTCGAGGAGCGGTTCGAGACCAGAGCCCGGTGAGGAGCAGTTCGAGACCACCCCCCGGTAGAGCCGAGCGTTGGTCGGCTGCACCGCGCATGGCGTGGTGCGTTCATCGGTGATCGTGGTGCGGGGAGGACGAGCAGCCGACCAACGGTCGGCTCTACCGGTGAGGGATTCACATTGAGCGCGGGCGCGGGCCATCAGCCGTTACGCCCTCGGTCAATGCGAACGCTGCACCGCGTAACGGGCCAGCCCGCGCAGGGCGGCCACGGCATCGTTGTCGGCCAGGCCGTCGAGCGCACGCTCGGCGGCGTCGGCATACTCCTCGGCGCGCGCGCGGCTGTAGTCCAGCCCGCCGGTGGCGTGGATGGCCGCCAGCACTTCCGGCATCGCCTCGGCGTCACCGTTCTGCACGATCTCGCGCAGGCGCTCGCGGGTGGTCGCATCCGAATGCGCCATCGCGTGGATCAACGGGAGGGTGGCCTTGCCCTCGGCGAGGTCGTCGCCCAGGTTCTTGCCCAGCTCATCGGCGTTGGCCGAGTAGTCCAGCACATCGTCGGCAATCTGGAAGGCGTAGCCCAGGTGCATGCCGTAGTCGTACAGCGCCTGCTGGGTGGCCTCATCGACACCACTGGCCAGCGCGCCCAGACGGGTGCCGGCGGCGAACAGCACCGCGGTCTTGCGCTCGATCACACGCAGGTAGGCGGCCTCGTCGGTATCCGGGTTATGCACGTGCAGCAGCTGCAGCACCTCCCCCTCGGCGATCCGGTTGGTGGTGTCGGCCAGGATCCGCATGACCGGCATGCGGTCCAGTTCGACCATCAGCTGGAAGCTGCGCGAGTACAGGAAATCGCCGACCAGCACGCTCGGGGCGTTGCCCCACAGCGCATTGGCGGTGCTGCGGCCACGCCGCAGGCTGGATTCGTCCACCACGTCGTCGTGCAGCAGGGTGGAGGTATGGATGAACTCGATGATCGCGGCCAGCTGGTGGTGTTCCGGACCGGCCTGGCCGACCGCGCGGCCAGCCAGCATCACCAGCATCGGGCGCAGGCGCTTGCCGCCGGCCGAGATGATGTGGTCGGCGATCTGGTTGATCAGCACGACATCCGAGGACAGTCGGCGACGAATCAGCGCATCGACGGCGTCCATGTCGGGCGCAGCGAGCGACTGGATCTGGGGCAGGCCCAGCGCGGGGCGGGTGTCTTCGGTGATGGTCATGCGGTCTGACTTTCAGGCTTGGCCGGAATTATAGGCGGTGCCGTCGTATTCCGCCTGCGAAGACGCGCCTGTGGCCCGGCCAAGGTGCGCGGCAGACGCGGGGCGGGGGCCGGACCCTGCCTATCCTGGGCGCCGCCACCGATGCGCCATGCCCGGTTGGCTGCCGCCCGGCCGGGCGCCGGCAATGCGCCGCACACCGCCATCTGGCGTGAATACGTATGCATCCGACCCCACCGCTGGAGGCGCCCCGCTAAGCTTGTCGGGTTCGTTTCTGGCCCCCTCGCGGGTGCCGTGGAAGCCCGAAGGGGGGCCTCAATGTCGCAGTCTCCATGGTGGCGCGGTGCCGTCATCTATCAGATCTACCCGCGCAGTTTCCTGGATGCCAATGGCGATGGCGTGGGCGACCTGCCCGGCATCATCGAACGCCTGGACTACGTGGCCGCGCTGGGCGTCGACGCGATCTGGGTCTCGCCGTTCTTCAAATCGCCCATGGCCGACTTCGGCTATGACATCGCCGACCACCGCGATGTCGATCCGATGTTCGGCACGCTGGCCGACTTCGACCAGCTGCTGGCCAAGGCGCATGCGCTGGGCCTGAAGGTGATGATCGACCAGGTGTTCAGCCATACCTCGATCGAGCATGCCTGGTTCCAGGAGAGCCGCCAGGACCGCACCAATTCCAAGGCGGACTGGTACGTATGGGCCGACCCGCGCGAGGACGGCACCCCGCCCAACAACTGGATGTCGATCTTCGGCGGCGTGGCCTGGCAGTGGGAGCCGCGCCGCGAGCAGTACTTCCTGCACAACTTCCTGGCCGACCAGCCCGACCTGAACTTCCACAACCCGGCGGTGCAGCAGGCCACGCTGGATTACGTGCGGTTCTGGCTGGATCGCGGCGTGGACGGCTTCCGCCTGGATTCGATCAACTTCTGCTTCCACGATGCACAGCTGCGCGACAACCCGGCCAAGCCGCTGGAGAAGCGCCTGGGCCGTGGCTTCAGCGCGGACAACCCGTACGCCTACCAGTACCACTACTACAACAACACCCAGCCGGAGAACATCGGTTTCATCGAGCGGCTGCGCGTGCTGCTGGACGAGTACCCCGGCTCGGTCAGCCTGGGCGAGATCTCCGCGGAAGATTCGCTGGCCACCACGGCCGAGTACACCGCGCCGGGCCGGCTGCACATGGGCTACAGCTTCGAGCTGCTGGTGAAGGATTTCAGCGCCGGTTACATCCGCGATACGGTGTCGCGGCTGGAAGCGACGATGACCGAAGGCTGGCCGTGCTGGGCGATCTCCAACCACGATGTGGAGCGCGCGGTGACGCGCTGGGGCGGCCATCCGGCCCAACCGCGGTTGGCGCGGATGCTGGTGGCGATGCTGTGTTCGCTGCGGGGTTCGATCTGCCTGTACCAGGGCGAGGAGCTAGGGCTGGGCGAAGCGGATGTGCCGTTCGAGGCGCTGCAGGATCCGTATGGCATCACCTTCTGGCCGAACTTCAAGGGCCGCGATGGCTGCCGCACGCCGATGCCGTGGCTCGATGCGCCGAAGGCGGGGTTCACGACCGGTGAGCCGTGGTTGCCGATTCCCGCCGAGCATCAGGCCGCCTCGGTAGCGACGCAGGAACATGATCCGCATTCGGTGTTGAATGCGTTCCGTCAGTTCCTGGCGTGGCGGCGCACGATGCCGACGCTGTTGGTGGGCGATATCCGTTTTCTTGCGTGCGCCGAGCCGGTGTTGATGTTCGAGCGGGTGCACGGGGAGGAGACGCTGCTGTTGGCGTTCAATCTGTCGGCGGATCCGGTGCGGGTGTCGCTGCCGGTGGGAGACTGGCAGGTGGTGCAGGTGCCGGGTCCGGACGCGGGCGAGGTTGTTGGGAGTGAGCTGGTGTTGCCGGCGCAGTCGATGTATTGCGCGCGACGCGGCTGATCAGGTTTTCCGGTGGTATTGAGAGGGCGGGGCCAGGTGCCTCGCCCTTTTTTTGTCTTGCGTTTGTGCGTTGAGTACAGCCACAGCCACAGCCACAGCGCTCAGGGCTGCGGTCGTGCTGGTTTGGGCGGGCAGGGGTGGGTCAGCGGGACCCGCTGCAAGTACGTCCATGTAAGCTCGTATGCCGCCATCCATGGCGGCATACGGTCCCGCCAACCCACCCCTGCCCACCCTTTCACAGTGTGTCGGTGTGCAAGGGAAAGGCGATGCCGGGCAGGCACGACATCGCACCGGCGAGGCTGATGTTGACCGGAATTCGAAAGGCTTGAGCTGACGCGCTGGTCTCAGGCGTTGAAGCAGTTGAAACAGTTGAAACAGTTGAAACAGTTGAAGCATTCACAACGGTCGTATCGGCCAGTGCGGTCGAGATGATCGGTGTGATCGGAACGGTCCAGGCGGTCACGGCAATCGGGGCGTTCGACGTAGTCGGCACGGTCAAAAGTGTCGAGGCGGCCGAACTGCTCGAGCTGGTCCTAACCGCAGATACCTCGTTCGATCTCCCTTTGCTCTGCTCTGGTTTGCGTTGCAGTGCACTGCACTGCACTCCCACGGCCACCAACCAACTGTCGAAGGGCGGGGGTGTGTGGGTTGGCGGGACCGTTGTGCCGCATGGATGCGGCTCACGAGCCCCCATGGATGGGTTTACGGCGCGTCCCGCGAACCCACACACCCCCGACCAGGCCACGGACAGTCGGCACTGACGCTTTTGAGAGGGCAGAGGGAAACCAACAAAAAACCCGCTGCAAAGGCAGCGGGTTCTTCAAACGCTTGATGCTGGCACTACGTCGCTGAAGCAAGCTCAATCAGAACTTGTAGTTCACGCCCAGCATGTAGGTGCGGCCCCACTCCACGTACTCCAGCGGGCGATCCTTGGTGCCGGCATAGGTCCGATACGGCTCGTTGGTCAGGTTGCTTCCCTGCAGCAGCAGCGTCAGCCCATGCAGGCTGCTGCTGTCGGCGAAGGTGTAGCTGACCTGCGCATCCGTCACGTTCTCGCCGACCACGTATCGCAGGGTGCGGTTGCCGTTGAAATTGCCGATCTCGCCGATGAAGTCCGAGCGACGGCGCTGGCTCACGCGTGCCTCGAACCCACTGCGCTCGTAGTACGCGGTGAAGTTGTACACGCGCTCGGACAGGCCCGGCAGGCTGATCGGATCGCTGCCCACGCTGGAGGCGCTTTCCGGGTCCAGGATCTTGATGTCGCTGTCGTTGAACGTCGCACTGGCCTGCACGCCGAAGCCGCGCAGGCTCTCGGTCAGCATCTCCAGCGGGAACGAGGCGGTCAGCTCCAGGCCCTTCAGCTTGCCACCCTGGCCGTTCTGCGGGGCCGAGAAGGTGCCGGTCGGCAGCACCGGCACGATCATGCCCGGCTGCGGTACGTAGCTGGCCAGCAGGTCGCTGAAGTCGTAGTCATCGCGCGACTGCGTATAGACGTAGGACTTCAGGTCCTTGAAGAACACCGCGGCGGCCACGTAGGCCTTCTCGCCGAAGTACTTTTCGTACGAGAGGTCGATGGCGTTGGCGCGCCATGGATCCAGCAGCGGGTTGCCACCGCTGCCGCCGGGCTTGCCGGTGGCGGTGTCCACGCCGAACTCCAGGCCGGCACGCATCTGGTCCACGCGCGGGCGTGCCACCTGCTTGGCCACGGCGAAGCGCAGCGTCTGCTGGTGCGGGAACATGAAGGCCAGGTTCAAGCTGGGCAGCCAATCGGTATAGGTCTTGCCGTCATCGATCGGCAGGATGTTCTGGCCGTCCGGACGTGAGCGGTCGAAGTAGTTGGACTGCGAGCTCTGGTCGGTACGCACCATCTGTACGCCGATGTTGCCGCGCAGGCCCACCTCGCCCAGGTCCGTGTTGATGTTGGCGCGGATCCAGGCGGTGCTGGTCTTTTCCTGCACCGTCCAGGCCTTGGGAATCAGATAGTCCAGGTTGGTGACCGGGTTGAACACCATGTAGCGGTCCACCGCGGCCGGGACGTTCCAGGCGGGGATGTAGCCGATACCGGCGAAGCCCAGATTGACCGGCGCGTACTGCAGGTCACTGGCGATGTTGGCATCGCCCTGGTCGCCCAGCAGGATGTTGCCCTCGGCCTGGGTCTTGTCCTTGCGGCGGTCGGCGTAGTTCACGCCCACGTCCACATCGGAGAACCACGGCAGCGAATCGGGCATCGCAAAGGTGGCCTGCAGGCGGGCGCCCTTCAGGCGGTCTTCGACCATCGGCACCTTGCCGTAGCCGGAGCCGTAGATGGTGTTGGTCAGGAACAGCGCGTCCGGGTTGGAATAGTCCAGGCCCGGGCTGATCTGTGAGAAACCGTCCGGTTTGACCACCACGCCGACCGAATCCAGCTGCGGCATCGGCGTGAGCTGCAGGTTGTTTTCCAGATTCAGTTCGTTGCGCGTGGCCTTGGAGTAGTTCACATCGGCGAGAACCTTGACCCGCTCGAAGTTGAACTCGTTGTTCCAGCCGAACGCGTCGATCTTGTCCTTGCGCTTGTTGTACATGCCGCGCACCAGCGGGTACACGCCGGTCGCCACGCCACCGGCGAAGGTACCGTCGGCGTTGATCTGCGGGTTGGTGATCAGCAGGCCCGGGGTATAGCCGCCGTTGTAGTTGCTGAGGTTGACCTCGAACTGGTTGGCAGTGTCGATCTGCTCGGCTTCGGTGTGGAAGGCATCCAGCGTGCTGGTCCACACGTTCGACGGACGGAACTGCACGGTGGCCATCACGCCGTCGCGCTCGTTGTTGCCGGTGCGGCGCAGGGCCTTGATGCCATCGGAGAACACGGTGCCCGGCGCCAGGCCGGGGCGGTTGCCCTGGTCGGTCTGCTCGGTGGTCCATGGCTCGTACAGGCCGACCTGGTTTTCCTGGATGGGCATGTCGCTGTGCGCGTAGCCGATCGAGATGCCCAGGGTGTTGTCCAGGAACTGGTCGATGTAGCTGGCGCTGAAACGATTGCCGTACGGGTCGACGTTGGCGGCCTTGCCCAGCGAGCTCTTCTGGTAGCGGCCGCTGATGGCGATCACGCGCTCGGCGAAGCTCAACGGACGCACGGTCTGCATGTCGATGGTGCCCGACAGGCCCTGGCCGACCAGGGCGGCGTCCGGGGTCTTGTAGACAGTCACGCCGTTGACCAGTTCCGAGGGGTACTGGTCGAACTCGACGCTGCGGTTGTCGCCGGTGCTGACCACTTCGCGGCCGTTGAGCAGGGTGGTGGCGAAATCCGGCGACAGGCCGCGCACGCTGATGACCTGGGCGCGGCCGGCCACGCGCTGGGCGGCCAGGCCGGGCAGGCGGCCCAGCGATTCGGCGATGCTCACGTCAGGCAGTTTGCCGATGTCCTCGGCCGAGATCGCTTCGACCACCGAGGTGGCGTCCTGCTTGATCGCGATCGCGTTCTCGATGCCACGGCGGATACCGGTGACCTGGACGGTGTCCAGGTTGGTTGCCGTATTTCCGGTCGGTGGGGTGGTGGTACTGGATTCGGCGGTCTGCGCCGACGCCATCAACGGCGTCAGGGCGACGGCCAGCGCGAGACTCAGCGCGCTGCGCTTGCGGTTCAACATTTTCCCCTCCCAGGCAATGTTGCCAATCGATTTTGTGGTTGCCCGGAGGACCCGGGAGCGTCACGGCGCGGTGGCCGTTGACTGCGTGGCTATGGTAGGCAGCGCGCCTGCCGCGGGAATCACCCTGCATACGTATTCAATGACGTTTGCCGTGTTGGAAGCGATTACAGGTGCGTTGGCGCATGCGCGCCACCGCGCCACCGCGCCACGGTTTGCCGTGCAAACGTCATGGGCCTGCGTCGAGACCTCTGATCAGGTCTACAGCGGGGTAAAGCGGATCGCCTGGCCGCCGCCCGGCGCAAGCACCAGCGTCAGCGCGTCGGCGCTGGTGACCTCGCGGGTCTCGCGCACGAAAGCGAAGGGGTTGCTGCGGAAATCGGCGCCGTCCCCATCGCGATAGATTTCCGCCCGGTAACGTACGCCCGGCTCCAGGAAGCCCAGCGGGATGGGCAGCACGCGGCCATGTTCGTCGGTGATGCTGCCCAGGAACCAGTCGCGGCTGTGGCGGTCCCTGCGCACGATGGTCACGAAGTCGCCCACCTCGCCGTTGAGCACGCGGGTGTCCTCCCAGTCCACCGCCACATCTTCGATGAAGCGGAAGGCCTCACGGTGCTGCTCATAGTGCTCGGGCAGGTCGGCGGCCATCTGGATCGGGCTGTAGATCGTCACGTACAGGGCGAGCTGGCGCGCCAGCGTGCTGGGGATCGCCTGGCCGCCACGGCCCTTCAGGCTGAGGATGCCGGGGGTGTAATCCATCGGCCCGGACAGCATCCGGGTGAACACCAGGTTGACCTCGTGCTCAGGCGGATTCGGCGGCTGTCCCCAGGCGTTGTACTCCATCCCACGTGCACCTTCGCGGGTGATCCAGTTCGGGTAGGTGCGGCGCAGGCCGGTGTCCTTGATCGGCTCGTGCGGGTTCACCGCGATATGCCGTCTGGCCGCCTCCTGCACCACCTTGAGGTGATGGCGGGCCATGAACTGGCCATCGTGCCACTCGCGCCACAGTGGCCCACCCGCCGGGTTGCGCCGATCCACCTGGCCGTCATCGCACACATAGCCGCTCTTGAACGAGTCCACGCCCAGCCGCGCGTAGAGATCCAGCGCCGCGCCGAGCTGATCCTCGTAGTGTTCGATGGCGCAGCCGGTTTCATGGTGGCCGATCAGGTGTACGCCCTTCGTCGCGCCGTAGGTCGACAGCGCCTCGATGTCGAAGTCCGCAGTGGGCCGGGTGAAATCGAATGCGTAGCCGTTGCCGACCCAGTCGCCGTTCCAGCCAGGGTTCCAGCCTTCCACCAGCACGCCGCGGAAGCCATGCCGGGCAGCGAAGTCGATCACGCGTTGGGTCTTGGCCGTGGTGGCAGCATGTCGCGGGCCGGTGGCCCAGCTTTCCTTGTCCAGATGCATCGACCACCACACACCCAGGTACTTGGAGGGCTTCACCCAGCTCACGTCACCCAGCACATTGGGTTCGTTGAGGTTGAGGATCAGGCTGGATTCGACCAGCCCGCCGGCGGTGTCGCTGATCTGCAGCGTGCGCCACGGCGTATCGAAGGGCAGGCTGCGCCGCACTTTCCAGCCTTCGGCCGAGGGTGACAGCTGCGCCCGCAGGCGCTGGCCTTCGGTGCGGCGCAGCCACATGCCGGCGTAGTCCACCAGGGCCGCTTCATGGATGGAGACATGCAGTCCATCGCGGCTGCGCAGCGTCATCGGCGTGTGCGCAAGCGGCACCTGGTCCAGCGGCGTACGCTGGTAAAGATATTCGTAGTGGATCGGCTCGCCGGCCGGAATCCACCAGGCGGTGGCGGTCGGTGCGATCGCGAACTCGGTCAGCTCATCATCGATGATCGCCTCGCGCATCCCCGGCTGCTGCGGGAAGCGATAGCGAAAGCCCAGGCCGTCGTCGTAGACCCGGAACACCACATCGATGCGCCGCTTGGTGCCGCTGCGCTCGACCAGCTGCACCACCACTTCGTTGAAGTGGTTGCGGGTCAGCCGGCGCTCGCCCCAGGGCTGCTCCCAGGTCTCATCGACGCTGCGCGACTGCTGGCCGACCACGGCAAGGTCGCGGTCCAGGCGGCCATCGCGCAGTTGGAAGCCGAGCTTGGAGTTGTCCACCACCGTTTCGCCGAAACGGTCCACCCGGTAGCTGGGGTTGCCACCATCCAGTTGCAGCGACACGCGCAGTACCTTGCCGGGCGACTCGACACTGGCGACAGTGACCGGCTGGGCGAAGGCGGTGGCGCTGAATGCGCAGAGGATCCAGCCCAGCAGGGGCAGGCGACGACGTGCGAAATGCCCGTTTGTTGGATGCGACAGTGACGGCATTTCCCCTCCCAAGGCGGCCGAAAACACCCCCGGACTATAGCGAGGCGGTCACGATTGCCGACCGCCCTGGTCATGAATACGTATGCAGCTCGATGCAGGCTGCGGCGTGCCGTCTACCATGGGCCCAAGGCACCCTGGGAGGGGGCCGCGAGCGCATTGCCGCGAGGCGGTGCGGACCTACAACGCGAGCAAAGGGGAGGGAGGCAACAGGCGCGAGCCGGTTCGCCACTTCGATGCTGAAGATGATCTGCCTGACCGTTGCCCTCGGGGCAGCGATGGGGTCCACCGCACGTGCGGCCGACCTGGACTTCGATGGCCGCCATGCGCGTGCCGAGACCGCCGTTGAAGGTGGCTACCGTCTGCACGCACCGCAGGGCGAGGTGCGCGTCAACGCGCAGCCGATGCGCAGCGAAACCGGCAGTGTGCTGTTCGATGCGCTGTTCGGGCTGGCCCAGCAGGAGATGGATGCCGACCGCGTGGAGGCGATCCGCGACCCGGCCTTCAATCACGGTAAGCCCGTGGACTGCGAGTGCTTCCAGACCGGGGAGCGCTGGCCCTATGTGTGGACCCGCGATGTGAGCTTCGCCGCGGATCTGGCGCTGTCGCGTCTGGATCCGGTACGCACGCGCCAGTCGCTGCAGTTCAAGCTGTCCACCGCACGCGATGGGCATACGCCAGGCCTGTTCGTCGCCCAGGACACCGGCTCCGGTGGCAGCTGGCCGATCAGCAGCGACCGCGTGGTGTGGTTCCTGGCCGCACGCGGGCTGCTGGATGACGCGGCCTTTGCCGACCAGGTCTGGCAGGCACTGCAGGCCACCCTGGCGCAGGATCGTGCAGCGGTGTTCGATGCACGGATCGGCCTGTATCGCGGCGAGACTTCGTTCCTGGATTGGCGTGAGCAGACCTACCCGGACTGGACCCGCGAAGACGTGCGCTTCATCGGCGAGTCCTTCGCGCTGTCCACCAACGTGCTCCATTACCAGGCCCTGCGGCTGGCCGGGCAGCTGGCGCGCCAGCACGGCGATGCGCGGGCTGCCACGTACGGTCAATGGGCCGACGCGCTGGCCCGCCAGATCGACGCGCGCTTCTGGCGCGAGGATGACGGGCAGTACATGAGCTACATCGGTGAAGCCGCGCACCCGGTGCCGTATGCCAAGTACGACCTGCTCGCGCTCTCGCTGGGCGTGCTGGCCGATGTGTTTCCGGCCGATCGCGCGCGGCGTGCCCTGTCGAACTACCCGGCCGTGGCCGGTGGCAGTCCGGTCGTCTGGCCGCAGGAAGCCCAACAGCCGATTTACCACAACCGCGGCATCTGGCCCTTCGTCAGCGCGTACTCGCTGCGCGCGGCGCGCCGGCTGGACGATGCCCCGCGCATCGCCATGGAGATCGAGTCGCTGATGCGCGGCACTGCGCTGGCCGGTTCCAACATGGAGAACTACGAGATGCGCACGCTGGCGGTGCATGTCGATGAAGGTGCCCTCAGCGGCCCGGTGGTCAATTCGCCACGCCAGCTGTGGTCGGTGGCCGGCTATCTCTCGATGGTGCTGGAAGGTGTGTTCGGCGTGGAGGACGACGGTCGTATCGCGCCGAAGCTGCCGGTGTCGCTGGTGCCGACGCTGTTCGGTGCGCAGGACCGCATCCGCCTGGACGATGGCGAACAGCGATACGTGCTGGTGCGACCGAAGCAGCTTGCCGGCGAGCTGTTGGTGGCGGGTGATATCCAGCGCGACGGCACGACCACGACGGTGCAGCTGGTGCCATTGCATGCCACGGGCGCGACGCCATCACCGGCCATCCTGCGTCCCTCGGTGGTGTTCGCCCCGGCCACCCCCGCCGCGCCGGTGCCGCGTGAAACGACGGCAGGCTGGAAGATCACGGTGCCTGCCGGGCACGTGCTGTGGCGCGACGGCCAGCAAGTAGTGCCCGCGCAGGGTGTCGCCACGCTGGTCAAGGACGGTGCCAGCCACTGCCTGAGCCTGACCCGCCGTGCAGGCGCGCTGGAATCGCTGCACAGCCCGATGACCTGCATCGGCCCGCAGCAGGTGCTGGCCGGCGACACGCAGTGGCAGTGGACCGCACCGACCGCCGGCCGCTGGCGTGCACGGCTGCGTTACAACAACCCCAACGGCCCGATCAACACCGGCGTGACCGCAGCGGTGAAGACGCTGGTGCTGCAGTGTGCGGGCCAGCCCGAGCAGCGCCGCCCCATCGTGATGCCGCACAGCGTGGGCGAACAGGATTCAACAGCCGTAGAGTTCGAGACGCCGGCAGGGGCCTGCCGCATCTCGCTGGAGGAGGGCTTCAACATGAGCGCGCTGACCCACTTCGCGCAGTACAACGGCGGCAAGGGCGGCAGCGCGGGCGTGCTCAACCAGGCGCGCGTATCCGCACTGACCCTGATGCCGGTGGCGGCCTCGACGGAGCCGCGCCGATGAGCCGTTCGCCCAAGCCGACGCTGTCGTTCTGGCAGATCTGGAACATGTGCTTCGGCTTCCTCGGCATCCAGTTCGGCTTCGCGCTGCAGAACGCGAATGCCAGCCGCATCTTCGAGACGCTCGGCGCCCCGATGGATGCGGTGCCCGGGCTGTGGATCGCCGCGCCACTGACCGGCCTGCTGGTGCAGCCGGTGATCGGCTACCTGTCCGACCGCACCTGGACGCGCTGGGGCCGCCGTCGCCCGTTCTTCATGATCGGTGCGGTACTGACCACGCTCGCCCTGCTGGTGATGCCGAATTCGCCGACGCTGTGGATTGCGGCCGGCACGCTCTGGGTGCTGGATGCTTCGATCAACGTATCGATGGAGCCGTTCCGCGCGTTCGTCGGCGATCAGCTGGCCCCGCGGCAGCGGCCGACCGGCTTTGCGATGCAGAGCTTCTTCATCGGCATCGGCGCCATCGTCGCCAGCTTCCTGCCTTTCATCCTGGCCCACTTCGGCGTGGCCAATACGGCCGCAGCGGGGCAGGTGCCCGATACCGTGCGCTACGCGTTCTACTTCGGCGCGGCTGTGTTGCTGGCGGCGATCACCTGGACGGTGGTCAGCACCCGGGAGTACTCGCCTGCCGAACTGGCCCGCTTCGACGATGCCGAGCCGGCCGCCGTGCACCACAGTGCGCGCGTGGCCGGACCGCCACCCTGGGCGCAGATCGGTGGCTGGGTGGCGGCCGGTCTCGTGCTTGCCGCCGCCATCGCGTCGCAGCAGGGTGACCGCATGCTGTATGTGCTCGCCGGCTTTTGCGTCGCCTATGGCGTGCTGCTCGGTGTGGCGCGCTGCGTGCCCGGCGCGAACATGCTGGCCACCATCGTCGACGACCTGCGTGCGATGCCACGCACCATGCGTCGCCTGGCGTGGGTGCAGTTCTTCTCGTGGTTCGCGCTGTTCGCGATGTGGATATACACCACGGCCGCCGTCGCCGGTACGCACTTCGGCTCGACCGATACCGCCTCGGCCGCCTACAACGAAGGTGCCAACTGGGTTGGCGTGCTGTTCGGTGCCTACAACGGCTTCGCCGCACTGGCGGCCTTGCTGATCCCGTTGATGGTGCGCGCACTGGGCCTGCGCTGGAGTCACCTGGTCAACCTGTGGCTGGGCGGCCTGGGGCTGATCTCGATGCTGTTCATCCGAGATCCGCACTGGCTGCTGCTGTCCATGGTCGGCGTCGGCTTCGCCTGGGCCTCGATCCTGTCGCTGCCGTATGCGCTGCTGTCCGACAGCGTGCCGGCGGCCAAGATGGGGATCTACATGGGCCTGTTCAATTTCTTCATCGTGATCCCGCAGCTGGTCGCGGCCAGTGCGCTCGGCTTCCTGCTGCGCACGTGGCTGGGCGGTGACCCGATGCACGTGCTCGCACTTGGGGGCGGTAGCCTGCTGCTGGCCGGCCTGTGCGTGCTGTATGTGCCATCCCAACAGGAGCGTGTCTGATGTCCCGGTATTCGTCGTTGTCGCTGGCCCTTTCATTCGTGCTGTCCGCCAGTCCCGCCCTGGCCGTCGAGCGCCCGGACTATGTCGGCACGCGTGAGCCGTTCGCCAGCCAGGCGGTCTACTTCGTGGTCACCGACCGCTTCGTCAATGGCGACCCGTCCAACGATCACCGCGACCAGGGCGGTGCACACCCCACCTTCGACATCCCGGTGCCGTGCCCGGACAAGGTGGACGGCAACATCGGCTATCTGGGCGGTGACTTCAAGGGGGTGCTCGACAACGCCGCGTACATCCGCAATCTGGGCTTCGGCGCGGTGTGGATCACCCCGATCATCGACAACCCGGACCAGGCCTTCACCGGCAGCAAGCCGATCAGCTGCACCAGCACGCTGACCGACCGCGGCAAGACCGGCTACCACGGCTACTGGGGCGTCAACTTCTACACGCTCGACGAACATCTGCCGAGCAAGGACCTGGACTTCGCCGATTTCACCCGTGGCCTGCACGCGGCCGATCTGAAGGTGGTGCTGGATATCGTGGGCAACCATGGCTCGCCCGCGTGGACGATGCCGGTGGCGCAGCTGCAGTTCGGGCAGATCTTCGACAAGGACGGCCGGCTGATCGCCGACCATCAGAACCTCCCGCCGCAGCAGCTGGACCCGGTCCACAACCCGTTGCACGCGTTCTACAACAACATCGGCCCGGTGGACGGGAAGAGCGGCTCGATCTTCGATGGCAACCTGGCCGAACTCTCCGATTTCAACGAGCACAATCCGGCGGTGATGGACTACCTGGTGGGCGCGTACCTGCAGTGGACCGCGCAGGGCGTGGATGCGTTGCGCATCGACACCATCGGCTGGCTGCCACACCCGTGGTGGCATGCCTTCGTCAACCGCATCCGCGCGGAGCATCCGGGCATGTTCATGTTCGGCGAAGCGTTCGACTACGACGCCAGCAAGATCGCCGAGCACACCTGGCCGGCCAATGCGAACGTCTCCGTGCTGGACTTCCCGCTGCGTGGCGCACTGTCGTCCGTGTTCGGCAAAGAACAGAAGGGCTTTGAGACGCTGGCCGAACCGCTGCACCTGCTCCATGGGCCATATGCGAATCCGTACGAGCTGATGAGCTTCTACGACAACCACGACATGGCGCGCTTGGACGCAACCGATGCCGGGTTCATCGACGCCCACAACTGGCTGTTCACCGCGCGTGGCATCCCGGTGATCTACTACGGCTCGGAAACCGGCTTCATGCGCAGCCGCGCCGAGCATGCCGGCAACCGTGCCTACTTCGGCCAGAAGCGCGTCGATGAGGCGCCGAAGAGCCCGATCTACGCGCCGCTGCAACGCATCGCCAAACTGCGTGAGGCCACCCCCGCCCTGCAGCGCGGGCTGCAGGTCAACGAGCGCCTGCACGGCGATGAAGCGGTGTTCTTCCGCGTGCTGCAGCAGGGCGATACCGCCCAGACCGCGCTGGTCCTGCTCAACAAGGGTGACACCGCCCGCACCCTTGAGGTCCGCCGCTATCTACAGGCCGGTACCTGGCGCGACGCACTGGGCGGTGCCAGCCAGACGGTGAAGGGGTCGCTGACTGCCGAGGTACCCGCACACGGCGTGCGCGTGTTCGTGCTGGATGCACCGGTCGACCAGACGGCGCTGCAGCAGCAGTTGAAGGCAGCGGTCGACGACCAGCGTGCGCGCACGAAGCGCCTGGCGAAGTAGCCGGGCGATGCCCAGTCTGCCGTTTGCGGTGGGCCGGGCCTTACAATCGGGCTCGCGACCGCGCAGTGCGGTCTTCCCGAGTAAGGTGTCCATGTCACGCCTGTCCCTGCGCCACGCAACGTCCGGCGACGCCGAGCGCCTGTTCCATCTGATGCAGTTCTACTACTTCGAGGCCTCGGCCTGGAGCGGGGAAGAGGTACGTCCCGACGGCCTGTTCGACTGTGACCGGCGCGACGTCGAGGCCTCGCTGCGCGATGACCCGCAGTGGGCACGGCTGCTGTTCGTCGACGAAGCACTCGCCGGCTTCGTGCTGGTGGACCGGGTGGAACGGGACGGGCACCACTATCCCGAACTGGCCGACCTCTTCGTGCTCCCCAAGTACCGGCGGCAAGGCCTGGCCGCTTATGTGGTCAGCACACTGCTGCGCCCCGGCGAGGGGCAATGGCTGCTCGCAGTGTTCCGCGGCGATCTGGCGGCGCATGCCTACTGGCTGCGGGCCCTGCCGCGGCTCGGTCTCCCGCATGTCGCGCTGGCCGAGGAAGACCCGACGTTCCACCTCTACCTCGTCGGCGATCCGGCCAGCCCGTAGTGCCGGCCGCTGGCCGGCTCCCGGCACCCCCGGCGGTACACTAGCGGCCCCACCCCTACCCCCGCATTCCATGAACGACGCTGCCCCCCAGACCCCGATCGAAACGCTGCTCAAGACGGCAATGGACGGCCAGCTGCCGATCGGCCTGTTCATGAAGGCCTTCGTGGCGTCCGAGGTGGTGCTGCTCACCGGCAGCCTGGTGACCCCGGACGGCAGCGGTTTCGACCCGCTGCTGTTCGACAAGCAGGGCGTGCTGCACGTGTCCGTGTTCACCGATATGAGCCGGGTCGGTTTCCACAGCCAGCAGGCCCCGCACACCCTCCGCATGCTGATGCTGGACGTGCTCAAGCGCGTTCCCGGCGGCTACGGCGTGGTGATCAATCCCGGCACGCCGCTGGGATTTGAGATCTCGCCATCGGGCGTCGGCGAAATCCTGAAGGACTTCGCCAACGGCCCACGCTGACGCTGCGTTCTACTGCAGCGTCACCTTGCGCCGGTTGTCCGAGGAGACCCGATCGATCAGCTTGTTGTAGGGATCGAAGCCCGCTTCATCCGGCTTGCCGTCCACCGTCACGGTGATCGACGGGTTGGCCTCGGAGACGTGGTGGCGCTGCAGGTACAGCACCTTCTGGTCGCGCTCCTTGCCCGACGCAGCGTTGGCGAACACGCCGAGCTCGATCCAGTCGTCCATGGCGCCAGCGGTCTCCTTGCCGTCACCGTCGGCATAGCGCTTTTCGGCATGCAGCTTCAGCGTGACGTCGTACTTGCCGTCCGCCCGCTTGCGCGCGGTCGCGGCCAGCACGCGGTTGTCGTAGAAGCTGATCTTCTCGAACAGATCGGTCACCAGTTGCTGGCGGTCGGCCGGCGTCTCCGCCCGGATGTAGCCCAGCAGTTCGGTCGAGGTGGTGTAGGGCGGTTGCTGGAAGCCCTTGTCCTGCAGGAAACGCTTGAGCGCACGGTTGAGTGCGGCCTCGCCGATCTCTTCGCGCAGGCGGTAGAACGCCAGTGAGCCCTTTTCGTAGTGGATGTACTGCTGGTTCTCCACCCGTGCCAGCGGCAGCTCCTCGATGCCCTCGCTGCCACGCCCGGACAGGTAACCATCCAGTTCCGTCTTCAGGAACTGGCGCATCTGCTGCCGCCCGTACTCCTTCTCCATCACCATCAGCGCCGAGTACTGGGAAAGCGATTCGGACAACATCGTCGCGCCCTGCACGTTGGCACCGATCACCTGGTGCGCCCACCACTGGTGCGCGACCTCGTGGGCGGTCACGTAGAACACGTAGTCCACCTTGTCACGATTGCGCAGGTCGGCGATGAAGCCGATCGATTCAGAGTAGGGGATGGTGTTGGCGAACGACTGGGCGAAACGCGCGTAGCCCGGGAACTCGATGATGCGCACCTGCCGGTGCTGGTACGGCGTGAAGTTGGCCTCGTAATACGCCAGCGACTTCTGAACCGCCTCGATCATGCGGTCCACGTTGTAGCCGTGCCGCGCATCGTAGTACACCTCGATCGGGATGCCCTTGTATGCCGCGCGCTTCACTTCCCAACGCGCCGAGAGGTAGGCATAGAAGTTGAGCATCGGCCGGTCCATGGCGTAGCTGAAGCAGCGCCGCCCGTTGACGGTCGCTTCGTGCTGCAGGTAGCCCGGCGCCAGCGCGATCTGGTCCGGTGCGGTGCAGATCGTGCTGCGGAAGGCCAGCCAGTCGGCATCGTCGGTCACGTAGTTGTTCGCGCGGGCGGCCTGGTCCTCCAGCCTAGGCATGCGGCTCGGCTCGCCGAGGCCGCGCTTGCGGCGTTCGTTGCGGTCGGTGATCTGCACGCCCTGGTTGTACCCGAACGAGGGCAGCAGCCGGCTGTTGAAGAAACTGCCGTTCTCCACCAGGTCGGTGGGCGCCTGATCGGAGGTGATGCCGGTCGGATGCTGGTTGACGCGGAAGTGGATGCGGCGTTCCTCCCCTGGCTGCAGCGGGGCGGTCAGCTGGTAGATGCGATAGCCCAGCTCGGCGTCATGCATCGCCAGCGTCTGGCCGCCCAGGTCGACCGCGGTCAGCTGCTTGTCGTCGTTCATCGCCACGTGCAGCTGCGCGATGGGGGTGGTGTGGGTGTTGCGCACCGTCCAGTACGCATCGATCACCACCGACTGGGTTTCCGGGTGCAGGTCGATCCGGTTGTCCACCGCGACGATGCGCGGTTGCGGCAGGTCGCGGTAGCGCGACAGTTCACGCTCGTAGCGGGCCTGCAGGTCCAGCTGCTGGTCCGGTGAGAGGAATTCGTTGCGGATGTTGGTGCTCCAGTACAGCCAGCCGCCCAGCCCGATGAAGGCCAGCGTTGCGACGGCGGCGCCCAGCCCGGCCGGGCCGCGCAGGCGACGGCCCGCCAGCACCAGGCGCTGGCGCAGGCTGGTGCCGACACCACGGACCCAGAACGCCGAGGCGACACACAGCAGCGCCAGCAGGAACAGCGCCCAGTAGCCCTGGAAAGCCAGTTGCCCCGGCAGGAAATGGCCGTAGCCGTTCATGTTCGAGTACGGCGCGATCGGCCAGCTGCCGAAGTTGTACAGGTTCTGGGTGTAGTCGAGCATGCCCAGCACCGCCTGGCCGATCATCACCACGATCAGCAGCGCGTAGCCGATGAACTTGTTGTTGGTCAGTACCTGCAGCACCAGCGCCAGGCCGCCCATCAACAGGTAGACGACCGAGTCCAGTGCCAGGGTCTTGAGATACACCAGTGGCTCGATCTGCGTGTAGCCCTTGCTCAGCTGTACCGCGATCGCGGCCAGCGCACCGATCGCCTGGAAGCAGGCGATCACCGCCACCAGCGTGGCGAACTTGGCCAGCAGCGGGACCCAGTTGGGGACGGGCATCGCATCGGTGACTTCATTGATCCGGGCCGCGCGCTCTTTCCAGACCAGTTCGCCGGCGAAGAACAGCACGATGATGATCAGCAGCCAGCTGTAGGCGCCCTGCAGGGCGGTCAGCATCTCCGAGGTGACCGGCCAGATCGGCGTGCCGTACAGGGTCTGGCGGAACAGCGCGCCGGGCAGGAAGTTGCACAGCCCCAGTATCAGCAGCACCAGGAACGGCACGCTGCGCAGCACGCCGCTGGTGTCGAAGCGGACCTGGTGCAGGAATTGCCTCCACGCGGTGCCGGCGCCGTGGCCCGGCACCACGCGGGGCACTACGACCTGGCTCGGCCGCTGTGCGGGCGCGGTCGTCACGAGGGCGCTCTTGCGTCCCCAGCGACGTCCGGCGCTGCCGCTGCGTTCGGTGCGGAACAAGGCGAACGTGGCGGCGTACAGTACGGCCGCCACGCCCAGCCACAGCGCGCGGTTGGCCAGCAGCTGACCGGCCACGGCGGGCAGGCCGCTGTTGCGCTCGGCCACCGACCAGTAGCGGATGGTCCGTGACAGCGCGCGCAGGCCGAGCGGCTCGCTCAACACGGCCACCCAGGTGTTGTCGATGTCGCTGAGCAGGGCGGCGCTGACGCCGTACAGCACGAAGTAACCGATCACGCCGATGTAGACCCACAGGATCGAGCGCGTGGTGGCCGCGAGCAACGCCAGCAGCGCCGTGGTGAAGACCAGGTTCGGGATCACGATCACCCCGAAGGCCCACACATAGCTGTACAGCGAGACCGGGCCCATGCGGGCCGGATCCACCCAGGGCATGAACGGCCCCAGCGCCAGGCCCAGGGCGATGATCACGTAGACCAGCAGCCCGCTGACCAGGGCCGCACCGATGCGCCCGGCCAGATAGTCGCGGCGTTTGATCGGGCTGGCGAAGATCAGCTCGGCGGTGCCCAGATCGAAGTCGCGCAGCAACGCGTTGCTGACAAACAGCGTGGAGACCAGTATGCCCAGCAGGGTAAACATGCCCAGCACCGTGGCGATCACGATGGGTGCATTGCTGTGCACGTTGCCGGTGCCACCGCCGATCTGTATCGCGTCGGTGGACGCGGCACCGAAGGCCATCAGCGCGAACAGGCCCGCCAGCAGCCACAGCAGCGGGGAACGGAGCTGCTCGCGCAGCTCGAAGCGGAAGAAGGCAGCGATCATCGGCGGGCTCCGGTCAGGCGGCCCGCGACTGCAGGCGCAGTCGCTGGAAATAGACGTCTTCCAGATCGGGAGCAACGGCGGCGAAGCCGTCGCCGGGGTCGGTCGCGCTGTGCACGTGGATCACCGGCCTGCCACCGACCAGGCGGGTGGACAGCACCACATGGTTGGCTTCGTAGGCGGGCAGTTCGGCAACGTCCACCTGCTTGCGCCAGACCTGGTGCTGCAGCGCGTCGATCGCATCGCTGGGCTTGCCGGTCAGCAGCACCTGCCCCTTGTTCATGATGGCCATGCTCGGGCACAGGTCGGTGACATCCTCGACGATGTGCGTGGACAGGATCACCGCCACGTTCTCGCCGATCGCGGCAAGCAGGTTGAGGAAGCGGTTGCGCTCTTCCGGGTCGAGCCCGGCGGTAGGTTCATCGACGATCACCAGGCGTGGGTCGCCGAGCAGCGCCTGGGCGATGCCGAAGCGCTGGCGCATGCCGCCGGAGTACGTGCCCAGCTTGCGCTTGCGCGCTCCCCACAGATTGACCTGCTGCAGCAGCGCGTCCACCACTTCGCGGCGCTGGGCCTTGTGGGTGAGGCCCTTGAGCACTGCGAAATGCTCAAGCAGATCCAGTGCGCTGACCTTCGGGTACACGCCGAAGTCCTGCGGCAGATACCCCAGCCGCCGGCGCACCGCATCCTTGTCACGCAGCACATCAATGCTCGCCTCGCCCGGAATCGACAACGTGGCGGTGCCGCTGTCCGCTTCCTGCAGCGTGGCCAGGGTGCGCATCAGCGAGGACTTGCCGGCGCCGTTCGGGCCGAGCAGCCCGAACATGCCGCGGGGAATATCGAGGGTGACACCGGCAAGGGCGTGGACCCCATTGGCGTACGTCTTGGACAGCGCGCGGATCTCAAGCATGCGGACAGCTTCCCCTGGGCGATGGATCGGTTATCCGCCCTATTCAGATAGCCTGCATCCGCCGTAAGTCATGGGTGCTTCCGGCCGGACGCCCGCCAACGGGCCGCCAGCCACGACAGCGCCACGCAGGCTGCGCCAGCCAGCAGCCACCCGGTCGCCGCGCTGCCCGCGGCGTGCTCGATCGCGCGCCACCATGCCGGGCCGAACAGCGAAACCAACGCCAGCACCGCGACCGCCAGCACCCCCAGCAGGGCCCGGGAGACCCAGCGTTCGATCCCGGCGTCATGCCGGGCGATGTGCGCGGCGACATCGCGGGCGAAGCGCATCGGCGGCCCGCTCTGCGGCGCAGAGGCGATCGCCTGGGCAATACGCAGGTAATCGGGGGCGTCCGGTCCGGCGCGTTGGCCGCTCAGCGCCGCGCGCAGCCCGCGTTCCTGGGCGTGCCATTCGTCGGGGTCGATCCGGGAATCGTCTGTGCTGCTCATGCGGGCACTCCAATGCGGGATTCGAGCAGTTCGCGCAGCCGCTTGCGGCTGCGGAACAGGTGGCTCTTGATGGTGCCTTCGGCCAGGTCGGTGAGGGTGGCGATCTCGGCGATGGAGATCTCTTCCAGATGATAGAGCGTGAGCAGGGTGCGCTGCAGGGGCGGCAGGGCGTCGATCGCCGCATGCAGGTGCGCGTTGATGTCCTGCTCGCTGGTACGTGCTTCCAGATCGATGCCATCGCCGATCTGTTCGATCAATGCGGTGCCGTCCTCGCCCATGGTGTTCTCCACCAGCGGGATGCGTCGCCGTTCCAGGTGCCGCTTGGCAATCGAATAGGCAACCTGCGCGACCCACGATTTCAGTGCGCTCTCGCCGCGGTATTGATGCAACGTCTGATGGATGCGCAGGAAGGCTTCCTGACACAGCTCGCGGGTGTCGTCGGGGTGGCGGACCATGCGATCGACCACGCGCCAGCAAAGGCCTTGATACTCCCGCACCAGCTGCTCGAACGCCCCGGGCTGGCGCGACAGAATGGCGTCGACCAGTTTCCGGTCGGCATCGAGACAGTCGGCAGGAGGGGGCGGCGACGTGCGCATGTTCCATAGAGATACGTCGAGTGCCTCTCCGGTTGCAACCGTGTTCCGTGCAACCAATCCCGCCGTGGCCGTATCTCAGTGGACAAGCCCCTCCTCAACGGAACGAACGCACCATGGATTACAACCTGATTCTGCCCGTCGTCCTGATCCTCGGCATCGTGTATGCCATCAAGAGCGTGGTCGATGGCCACACGCGCCGCCGTATCGTCGAAGCCCGCGGCTCGGAAGAGCTGGTGCGTTCGCTGCTGGCCGGCGATACCACCAAGCGCCGGCTGGCCGCGCTGCATTGGGGCTGCGTGATGTTGACCCTGGCCCTGGCCTTCGGGCTGGTCGATCTGCTCGGCATCGACCGGGTCACGCCGGGTGCGATCGCGCTGCTGCTCGGGGCGACCGGTCTGGGCAACGTGGTGTACTTCGTGCTGGATCGCCGCTTGAAGTAAGCCAGCGTACGGCCCCCCGACCGATCGCCCGCCGGTTGTCCGCCGCGGCCTGACCGTCGGTATCCGGCGCAGGCCGCGGATGCGGCCGCCCACCCCAGCCGGCAGGTCCGCTGTCGGCTGCTCTGCAACAGGACCCTCGAATGAAACGCATCCTGGCACTCTGTGCCGGCCTTGCCGTGGCCGTGCTGTCTCCGGTCGGCGCCGCCACGCCGCTCGATTTCGCCCCGCTGTCCGCCCTCATCGAACAGACCAAGGCCGCGACCGGCTTGCCGTCCGGTACCGCCGTCGTGGTGGTGAAGGACGGCAAAGTGATCCATGAGGGCTACTACGGTTTGGCGGACATTGCCGCCGGTACGCCGGTCACGGCCGACACCGTCTTCTACATCGCCTCGGCGACCAAGCCGTTCTTCGCGCTGAACGCCCTGCAGAGGGAGGCCGCCGGTGAGCTCGACATGGCGATGTCGCTCCAGCAGATGTTTCCGCAGATGCGCCTGGAAGGTATCGATGCCGAGGCGGTCATCGTGCGTGATCTGCTCACCCATACCGCAGGCGTGGACAACCCCGCCTTGGTCTGGGCCACTGCTTTCAGCGGCGTGCATGACGCTGCCTCGCGGCTGGCGCTGGTGGGCGCGACCCGGCGCGACCCGGACGCGCCCCACGGCACCTTCGGCTACACCAATCTCGGCTACAACCTGCTGAGTATCTGGATGGACCAGCACGACGCGCTGCCGTGGCAGGACCAGTTGCAGCGCGCGGTGTTCGATCCGCTGGGCATGCGCCATACCAGCACCCGGATCAGCCGTGCCCAAACGGCGGGCTGGCCCCTGGCCAAGCCGTACTCACTGGGCAGCGCGCAACCGACCACGGCCCTGTATCTGCGCAAAGCGGACGGGACGATGCAGGCGGCCGGTGGCATGGTCGCCAGCGCACCGGACCTGGCCCGGTTCCTGATTGCGCAGTTCCCGTGCGCGGGCACCCCGGCCTTCGCACCGCAGGTGATCAGCCGTTCGCAGCAGCGGCAGGTCGCGCTGAGCGCGCGCTATCTGGACTTTGCGCGCGATGGTTATGCCTGGGGCTGGTACACCGGGCAGTACAAAGGCCACCGGCTGCTGCACCACTTCGGCGGATTCGCCGGCTTCCACGCGCACCTGTCCTTCATGCCTGATCAGAACATCGCACTGGTGGTGCTCAACAACGAGGACCTGCTGGGCGCACCGCTGACCAATCTCATCGCCGATCACGTGTATGGCGTGCTGCTCCATGAGCAGGGGATCGCAGCGAGCTCCGCCGCCCGCTTCCTGGCCCTGCAGGCAACGGCGGCCCAGGCGCAGCGGAACATGGCGCGTCAGCGCCAGGCGATCCAGGCACGCCCGTGGCTGCGAACGTTGCCGCGCGATGGCTACGTGGGCAGATACGTGCACCCGCTGCTCGGCGAGATGAACGTCGAAGCGGCCGGTGACCAGGCACTGCGGCTGCGTTGGGGGCAGCTGGACGCGGTGGCCACCGCGGGCGAACACCTTGACCAGGTCCGGGTCGAGTTCGTCCCCAACAGCGGCAACTGGCTGACCTTCCACGTGGCCGATGGCCAGGCGCGGTCCCTCAGCTTCGAGAGCCTGAGCTTCCAGCGGGTGCCCTGAACGGACTCAGCGGCGCAGCGAGGATTCCCGCAGCACCTGCTTCACCGCGATGCTCTGGCCTTCCACCGGCTGGCCGTCGATCAGCGCCAACAGCTTTTCCACCAGCAGGTGCCCGGCCTGCTTGGTGTCCTGCTGCACCGTGGACAGCGGCGGGGACACCGAGGCGGCCAGCGGGATGTCATCGAAGCCGGTGACCGCCACGTCCTCCGGCACGCGCAGGCCATGCTCGCGCAGGGCGCGCATCGCACCGATCGCGATCAGGTCGCTGGCCGCGCACAGCCCATCGATACGCTCACCGCGCGCCAGCAGCGCCTGGCAGGCATCGAAGCCGGACTGCTCGGTGGTGATCGCATCGTGCTGCAGCGAGGGCTCGGCGGTGAGGCCTCGCGCCCGCATTGCTTCGACGTGGCCGCGATAGCGCTGCTCGAACTCGGGATAGTGGCTGGAGGCATGGCCGACGAACGCGATCCGGCGGCAGCCCTGGTCGAGCAGGTGGGCGGTGATGTCGAAACCGCCCTGGAAGTTGTCGCTGCCGATCGAGACACCGGGCTGGTCGGGCAGGGAAGCGCCCCAGCGCACGAAGTGGGTGCCTTGCTCGACCAGCCGCTGCAGCCGCTCGCGCGACTCGTGGTAATCGCCATAGCCGAGCAGGATGATGCCGTCGGCCTTGTTGCTGTCCTCGTAATCGGCCTGCCAGTCGGTGGACAGCTGCTGGAAGGAGACCAGCAGGTCATAACCGCGCAGCGCGCAGGCCCGCGTGATCGAGCCGAGCATCGCGTGGAAGAAGGGGTTGATCAGCGAATCGTCATTGGTCGGGTCCTCGAAGAACAGCAGGGCCAGTGTGCCGGCATTGCGCAGGCGCAGGCTGGAGGCGTTCTTGTCGACCTTGTAGTTCAGCTCCCGGGCGATGGCCAGGATCCGCTGCCGGGTTTCGGCGTTGACCATCGGGCTGCCGCGCAGCGCCCGCGACACCGTGGGCTGGGAGACGCCGGCCAGGTGGGCGATATCGAGGGAGGTGGCTTTACCGCGGATGGTCATTTCAGCAGGCGGGGAGACGGTGAAGCGACATCATGCCATGCACCGTGATGGCGGGGCCGGGAGGTCCCTCGGGCTGGCGGCCAGCGGCCTGCGGCGCAGGGACTGAACCGCCGTCACCGTTGCGGCATATGGCTCGAGCAGGTTTCCGGTCGTTCCCGGCCGGAATTCCGACAGGGTCGGGGACGGCGGCGATGATAAGATGGTGCAATCTGGATCCCCCCCAATTCTCCCAAGGGCGGCCCGGCAGATCTGCACCCCGCCCGGGGCTGTGATATGACTGCGGCCTGCCCTCGGACAACGGAAGAGCAACCCTATGGCGCGCGGCATCAATAAAGTCATCCTGGTCGGCAACCTCGGCAACGACCCGGACGTGAAGTACACCCAGGGCGGTATGGCGATCACCCGCATCAGCCTGGCCACCACCAGCGTCCGCAAGGACAAGGATGGCAACCAGCAGGAGCGTACCGAATGGCACCGCGTGGTGTTCTTCGGCAAGCTCGGCGAGATCGCTGGTGAGTACCTGCGCAAGGGCAGCTCGGTCTACGTCGAAGGCAGCCTGCGTTACGACAAGTACACCGGTCAGGATGGCGTGGAGAAGTATTCCACCGACATCATCGCCGATGAAATGCAGATGCTCGGCGGCCGTGAAGGCGGTGGTGGCGGTGGCGGTGGCGGCGAACGTCCGCAGCGCCAGCAGGCCCCGCGCCAGGAGTACGGCGGTGGCGGCGGCGGCGGTGGTGGTCAGCGTGGCGGTGGTGGTGGTGGCTACGGCCAGCAGCGCCCGCAGCAGCAGGCTCCGCAGCAGTCGGCGCCGCCGATGGACGACTTCGCTGATGACGATATTCCGTTCTAGACAACACCTATGTACAAGTGTTGATGAAGATCTAAGAGGAGCCCCGTTTTACGGGGCTCTTTCTTTTCTCCATGGTTCTCGCGTGGTGAAATAAGTCTGATATAGTCATGCACATGGGGAATGGTAGAGGAAGGAGTGCCCGTGCTTTCGGTCCATGTGCTTGGCGAGGGGGAGCGAGTGCCGATGCTTCACGACGAGCAGGGAGTGCCGCTGTTCTATCCGACTCTGTTCGCCACCTCCCAGCTCCGCAATGCCGGGGCGGCCGTCAACACGATCCGAAACAAGCTGGCCGATCTCGTCGTGCTCCTGCGATGGGAGCAACTCCATGGCCGCGACCTGATCTCAGAGTTCCGAAATGGCAGCTTTCTCACGGTGGCAGACATTGCCTCGCTGCGGGATTTCGCCAAGCTCGACATGCGGTATCAGCAGCCTGCCGCGGAGGAAAAGGCAGGGGCACGCAAGACCGGTGTCGTGGACTTCCTGGAAGCGACAGTTGGGTCGAGTCCGGCTCTGGCCACCATCGGTGGGCAGCAGCACTTCAATCGCATCAGCACGTTCGCCGACTACCTGGAGTTCACGGCGTCGGTCGTCACCCTCCATCTGAGCTCGACGCAAACCGCACAGGAAATCGCGCGGATGGCCAAGACCATTCGCAAGCACCGGCCACGCGGGTTGGCCAAGCAGCGAGAGGACGATTCGGAACTGCGTTCGCCTCCCTCCGAGCTCGTCGAGCGGTTCATGGCGATAGGCGCCGAGGGTGACCTGCGCAATCCGTTCCGACACCCGGACGTCCAACTCCGCAATGCCATCATTTTTGGGCTGCTGCGACACACCGGAATGCGGCGAGGGGAGCTGCTGAGTCTGCGGCTCGATCAGTTCGACTTGGGCCACGAACCGCACGTCTGGGTTCGGCGCAATCAGGACGACAAGCATGACTCGCGACGCTACCAGCCGGTAACCAAGACCAAAGAGCGCCCTTTGCCGCTGCCTGAGACGCTCGCCAACCAGATCGACCGTTACATGCTGAAGGTGCGTGCCCAGATCGGCCCGGCTCGACGGCATCCCTACCTGCTTGTCTCGCATCGGAAGGGCAGCACATGGGGCAAGCCGCTCTCAAACTCCGCCCTCAACAGCCAGATCTTTTCCCGTATGCGCGCGGTGGATCCCGCCTTCGAAGCGATCCATCCCCACGCCTTTCGGCACCACTTCAACTACGAGATTTCCGTCAGCATCGATCAGCACAACGCCAAGGTCCGGTCGAAGGACGATACTGAGTCGGTGCTGATCAGTGAGGCAAGGGAGCTGGATGTTCGTGCGTTTCTGAACGGTCATCGCAGCAGGGCCTCGGGCGCGACGTACAACCGGCGCCACATCCGCGAAGCCAGTGACAAAGCCGTTCGTCAGGTGCAGACCGGATTGAAGCGACGTGAGAACGCCAAGGAAAACGACGATGATCCGCGTTAAGCCGAAGCAGCTCGATATCGCGAGGAAGGCTGCTGCTGCGACGGTGTCAATGGACGGCTACCCGTTCGATTCTTCGGGTGACCACTGGCGATTGAACAAGGACGTGCAGATTGCACTAGTCCTTCCTGGGACTATTGACCCGACAACCGAAGCCGGCTTTCGCGCCACGTTGTTGCGTTACGCGGAAGAGGCATCTGCGCGACACACCGAAAACATGGCTACGCGATTCAAGCGATACCTGCGGGACACGGGAGCGTCGCAGGTTACGGTGATCAACCTCATTAACTGGCGCGCGAGACTTGCGCCAGACGAGCAATATCAGCTGGGCGGACTCAAGGGCTTCTTGTTGGCCTGGCACGACTACGGGTTTGAGGGAGTCTCCAAGGAGGTCGTCGACTTGCTCCAAGGCTGGCGAATCCAGGGGAACGAAAAGGGTGTGGCCGTGGCCAGTGGCTGCCCGGACAGCGGGCCCTACACCGACCTCGAGATGGCTGCACTTTTGGATTGGGCGAACCAGGCAGTAGCCCGGAAGGACATCGCATTTGAGGACTACGCCTACTTGCTCACCTTGGTGATGACCGCGCGACGTCCTGTCCAGATCGCGGCCTTAAGGGGCCGGGATCTGATTCGGGAGCCTGGTGTGCGCGCATCAATGTTCAGGCTCCACGTTCCGCGAGCCAAGCAACGCGGCCTCACGTTTCGTGGTGCCTTCAGGTCCCTGGCCATACTCGAAGATCTTTATCTGGTGCTTCGGCAGCAGCATAGGAAGTCCGTTGCCGCAGTATCCGAAGCCATCGGACGATCAGTTGATCCCGCGCTGGCAGGCGAAGTGCCGATCTTTCTCAATAGCAAGCGGCTCGAGGGGGTAGGGCATGTCCACGAGCTAACGGACCTCCTGAAGGGCGTCGCGCCCGATCGACTGCACGCAACTACCGACACACTTGCGAATGCGCTGCAACGTTGCGCGAAAGCTTCGACCGCACGCTCCGAGCGCACCGGCGAGTTCATTCACCTCTCTGCAACGCGATTCCGACACACGCGTGGCACCAAGCTTCGCCGCGAGGGCTTTAGTGCGTTCATCATTGCCGAACTGCTGGATCACTCTGACATCCAGAACGTGCGCGTGTACACAGAGAACACGGCCCAGGAGGCGGTAGTCATCAATGAGCTGATCGGTGCGCAGCTAGCCCCTTTTGCGCAGGCCTGCCTGGGTAGGCTGGTCCACTCGGAGCGCGAGGCCATTCGGGGGGATAATCCCCGCAGTCGCGTGCCGAACGACCGGCAGCACGCAGTGGGGACCTGTGGGAACTATGGTTTCTGCGCCAGTGGTTACCGCGCCTGCTACACCTGCTATCACTTCCAGCCCTGGGTTCATGGGCCGCACGAGGAAGTGCTCGCTGACCTCTACGCCGAGAAGGGACGCGCCCGTGCGGCGGGCTGCGCGGACGTTGTCGTGAATGCCAACGACCAGCTGATCCTCGCCGTCGAGCACTGCGCTGCGATGTGCAAGGGGGCTAGCACGCGTGTGTCCGGCGTGGGCCTGTTGGAGGCCGATGGCCATGGGTGAGGTCGTCCAGTTCGTACCTCGTGCCGACCGCGATGCCGCTGCCAACCTCGTCGAGTTCATTCGGCTGGCAAGAGACGAACTCACGGCTTTTTCCAGCGGCGGTGCCTGGGACTGCGACAAGTGGCAGCACAACGAAACCACCGTTGTATTCGCCACGAGGACGGCGCCCCTCGATAGCTATTCCTTTACGCCCATGGCCGAGCCGTTGAAGCAGTTCGCCAAGGCGTACATCCGCTATCGCTACAGCCATAAGCCGGTGAAGAGTCTAGCGATGATGCTCCAAGCTCTCCGTTGCTTGGAAGCGGGACTGCTGGCGGCTTGTGGCCATGCAGATGTAGTAATGCTGACAGGGGCTTCGATGGACGTTTGCGCCACCAAATGCCGGGAGCTCTATTCCAGCGAAGATGTGCACCACAAGACCGGGCTGCATATGCAGGCCATCTTTGACTTCCTACGTGAAAAGCACCTGGTTCCCTCACTTCCGGCTTGGAAGTCGCCGTTCAAGAAGCCGGTTATCCTGACCGAAGATCTGGGCGAGGCGGGGCGTGCGCACCGGAAGGCAAAGCTCCCTTCGAATGAGGCCATGCTGGCGGTCGCCGACGTGTTCGCACAGGCGGGCGACCCGGAAAGCCGGTTCTACTCGTCGATCTTCGTCCTGCTGATGGCCGTGCCAGCCCGCATCTCCGAAGTCCTTAAGCTGCCCACGGATTGCATTCAATGGGAGGCCGATGACGTGGGAGAGTCCCAAATGTTCCTGCGTTGGCATGCAGCCAAGGGGAAAGGTGCGACGAAGAAGTGGGTCGTGCCCGCGATGCATGACGTCGTGAAGGAGGCTGTCCGCCGTTTGATCGAGATTGGTGGACCGGCGCGCGAGGCGGCCCGGAAGGCGTTCCAACGCTCGGTGCGGCCGTCGACAGGGGCAGGCCTCATCCAGGAGTTTGGAGGCTTCTACTGGCCTTTCGTCGATAACAAGAAGACAGTGAAAGCCTGGGACGCGCTGTGTTTGCATCGGGAGAGTGAGTTCGGCCGCGAGAAGGCTATCCGGCCAAGCTCATGGCGCGTTCCCAGTGCAAACGAGGTAAATGGACGCTTGGGCTCTCGCGAGAGCTTATCCCTCTTTGATCGAATGGGGCTGCGAAATGTCGATGGCACGCGCATCCAACTGACCTCGCACCAGCTTCGTCATTGGCTGAGTACGATATCGGAGCGAGCGGGCATGGACGACTACACCCTAGCGCAGTGGGCGGGCAGAGCTCGGGTGTCCGACAACCACCATTACGACCATCGCTCGCCCGAGGAGCGCCTAGAAGCGTCGCGCGAGCTGCTTGCGAACCGACCCGTACAGATGCCGGAGCGCATCAAGCATCGCCAGCCGGTGACTTACCAGGAACTCGGGGTTGATCGGCCGGGAACGGCCAAGGCAACGCTCTATGGCATGTGCGTCCATGACTACGCCATGGCCCCGTGCCAGAAGCAACGGGAGTGCATGACCTGCAAGGAGCACGTATGCATCAAGGGGGACCACGTGACGTTGGAGAGGATTCGTCTGCTGGAGGCGCAGACGGAAGCTTTGCTCCAGCAGGCCAAGAAGGCTCATGAGGATGGCGACTTTGGTGCCGACCGCTGGGTGGACAATCACAAATGGAAGCTGGCTCACGTCAAGGCAATGCGGATGGCGTTGGAGAATCCCAGCGTTCCGGAAGGCGCGGTCCTCAGGATTCCGGAGGGGCACGACCCCTCTCCGGTTCGTCGTGCCCTCATGGATCTTGGCGTGGTAGAGGCGCCCTCCATGGAGGCGCTTGTTCCGAAGATGATTCCATTTGCCCTGACCTGATCCGCCATGCCGAAGAAAATCATCACCAAGACCACGCTGCCAAAGATCATGCGTGAGCTTGATCGCTGGGAAGGCAAGCTCACTTGGCCACTTTTTTGCGAGCGTGTCGCAAAGGTGCTGGACGTCTCAGCGATTTCGAAGCACACGATGTACCTCTACCCCGCCATCAAAGAGCGGTTTCAGCAGCGACAGAAGGACTTGCGAGAGGCGAGGGATGCACTCCCACGAGACTTCACGCTGGATTCCGCGATCCGGCGGATTGCTGATCTGGAAGCACAGGTAAAGCGGCTTGAAGAGACGAATAATCTGTTGCTTGATCAGTATCGTCGCTGGCAATACAACGCTTATGCCAACAATATGCGAATGGATCTGCTCGCTTGGGACAAGCCATTGCCCGAGGTTAATCGATCTGGCCGCTCCCGCGCATCTAAAAAATTTTCTGCAAGACCAAAATGACTATGAATAAAATGAAAGATGCCAGTACTGCTCTGAGACTCACCGAAGCCCCTAAGGCGTCGGACACCGTCCTGGCCAGCTTCATCTGGAAGAACGCCGAGGACCTGTGGGGCGACTTCAAGCACACTGACTTCGGCAAGATCATCCTCCCATTCACGCTGTTGCGCCGTCTGGAATGCGTGCTGGAGCCCACGCGTGCCGTCGTCCGCGATACCTACGCCAAGTTCAAGGACAAGGGGCTGGATACCGACTTGATCCTGCGCCAGAAGGCTGGCCTGCCTTTCTACAACACCTCGCAGTACTCGCTGGCCACCTTGGGCGCCACCAAGACCAAGTCCAACCTGGAGGCCTACGTCGCAGCCTTCTCGGACAACGCACGCGTCATCTTCGACCAGTTCAATTTCACCGACACGATCGCTCGGCTCGCGCGCGCCGACATCCTGTTCAAGATCTGCCAGAACTTTGCCAACACCGACCTGCATCCGGATGTCGTGCCCGACCGGGTGATGTCCAACATCTACGAGCACCTGATCCGCCGGTTCGGCTCCGAAGTGAACGAGGCCGCCGAAGACTTCATGACGCCGCGCGATGTCGTTCACCTGGCCACGACTCTGTTGCTGGATCCGGACGATGCGTTGTTCCGCAACAATCCCGGCTTAATCCGCACCCTCTACGACCCCACATGCGGCACCGGTGGCTTTCTCACCGATGCCATGAACTACGTGGACGGCTTTGCCGCCCAGGGCAAGGCCCCGCCTGTCATGATCCCGTTCGGCCAGGAACTGGAACCGGAAACTCACGCCGTGGCGCTCGCCAACATGCTGCTGCGCCGCTTGGAGACCGAACCATCGCGCGACCTGGCCGCCAACATCGCCGGCCCCAAGTCTACGCTCTCCCAGGACGCATACGCCGGACAACGCTTCCACTACTGCCTATCTAACCCGCCGTTCGGGAAGAAGTGGGAGAAGGACCAAGCGTTCGTCGAACGAGAGGCCAAGGAGAAGGGCTTCGAGGGCCGGTTCGGTGCAGGCACTCCGCGCGTGTCCGACGGCTCCATGCTCTTCATCCAGCACCTGATCTCCAAGCTGGAGCACCCCGCAAAGGGCGGCGGGCGCGCGGCCATCATTCTGTCGGGATCACCACTTTTCACCGGCACCGCAGGCGGTCATGGACACAGTGAGTCGCAGATCCGTCGTTGGCTGCTAGAGAAGGACTACGTCGAGACGATCGTCGCCCTGCCCAATGACATCTTCTTCCGTACCGGCATCGGCACGTACATCTGGCTGTTGACCAACAACAAGCCTGAAGACCGCCGCGGCAAGATTCAGCTGATCGACGCAACCGAGATGCACAGTCCGATGCGCAAGGCGGAAGGTAATAAGCGCCGCTACGTGAGCGATGCGCAGATCCAAGACATCGCACGGCTCTATGCCGACTGCACGCCCGGCGAGAATGTCCGGATCGTGGACTACCGCGATTTCGGCTATCGCCGGGTCAAGGTACAGCGACCGCTGCGACTGGTGGGTAAGGTGACTGAGGAAGGTCTTGCCACTTTGGCGACCAGCAAGGCCTTCGCCAAGCTCAATGAGATGGAGCAGAAGACCTGGCTCACCCTGCTGCGCAAGTACCTGGGCCAGACCCACCCCTACACCTGGTTCGCCGACCTCCCGGCAATGGCCAGGGAGGTTGGCCTGCCGAAGATCGCCAAGCCCTTGGCCATCGCTCTGGAAACCTCGCTGGGCGTGCGCGACCCCAATGCGCCCGAAGTGCTGGATGCCGATGGCAATTTCGTAGCCGACAAGGACCTGGAAGACTTCGAGACCGTTCCGCTGGATCGACCTATCGACGCCTATATGGATGCTGAGGTGCTGCCCCACGTGCAGGGCGCGTGGGTGGATGCCAGCTTCACGGATGATGAGGATGGAGAAGTGGGTAAGGTCGGCTACGAGATCAACTTCAACCGTTGTTTCTACAAGTACGTGCCGCCGCGCGACCTGCATGAGATCGACGCCGAGTTGAAGGCGGTGGAGAAAGACATCGCCGCACTGCTGGATGAGGTGGCGGAATGAGCGAGCCAATGAAAGCGAGCGGCTCCGCCAGTGGAATGGACATACCGAAGCATTGGAATGTCACCAAGTTCTGGACTGTAGCTCGCCAAGTCTCCCGATCTGGCCTCCCAGATGCGGGTCTCATGTCGGTTTACTTGGATCGTGGGGTGATCCCATATAGCGAGGGCGGCGGTCTCGTCCACAAGCCAAGCGAGTCGCTTGACGCGTACCAGCTTGTCGAACCAGGCAACTTCGTCCTCAACAACCAGCAGGCCTGGCGCGGTTCTGTTGGCGTGTCCAAGCACCGCGGCATTGTCAGTCCTGCTTACCTCATCTTTGAGCTGTCCAAGGAGCTGGACCCCACCTTCGCGAACTATCAGTTCCGGGAAACTCGGTTCGTCGATGAAATGATGCTTAGCTCCCAAGGTGTAGGCGATATTCAGCGCCAAGTGAAGTGGCCTTTACTTCGCCTCGCGAAGGTGTTTCTTCCGCCAATCACAGAGCAACGGGAAATCGCCTCCCACCTCGAGCGCGCCACTACCCGCATTGACGCCCTGGTCGCCAAGAAGACCCGCTTCATTGGGCTACTGCGCGAGAAGCGCCAGGCCATGATCACGCACGCTGTGACCAAGGGGCTGGATCGTAGTGTAGCGATGAAGGCCAGTGGTTCTGCCAGCGGCCTAGACCTTCCGAAGCATTGGAATGTTAGCAACTTCTGGACAGTCTCCCGTCAGATCTCCCGAACTAGTCATCAGAATGTTGGCCTCATGTCGGTTTACTTGGATCGTGGCGTAATCCCCTACAGCGAGGGCGGTGGTCTTGTTCACAAACCTAGTGAGTCTCTGGACGCTTACCAGCTTGTTGAGCCCGGCAACTTTGTGCTCAACAACCAGCAGGCCTGGCGCGGCTCGGTCGGTGTGTCCAAACACCGCGGCATTGTTAGCCCCGCCTATCTTGTGTTCGAGCTGTCTAAGGATCTGAACCCCGACTTCGCGAACTACCAGTTCCGGGAAAAGCGGTTCGTTGATGAAATGATGCTCAGTTCCCAGGGAGTCGGTGATATTCAGCGCCAAGTTAAGTGGCCACTCCTTCGCCTTGCCAAGGTGTTCCTGCCACCTATCGATGAGCAACGGGAAATCGTCGCGCATCTCGACCGCGCCACCACCCGCATCGACACCCTGATCGCCAAGACTGAGCGCTCGATCGACCTACTGCGCGAACACCGCACTGCCCTCATCACTGCTGCCGTCACCGGCAAGATCGACCTGCGCCCCGCGGCCTAAGGACACGCCATGCATCCTGCCTTCAACGACACCGCCCACCGCGAAAAGTATTTCGAGGAGTACATCGTCAAGCAACTCGCCGCGTCCGGCTGGAAGGTAGGCCATACGTCTGGCTACGACCAGAACCACGCCCTCTACCCAGAGGATCTGGTGGCGTGGATCCAGGGAACACAGCCCGCGAAGTGGGCAAAGCTGGTGGCGAGTAACGGCGAGAAGGCCACCGCCACACTCATGGAACGGCTGGCTCAGGTGCTGGAAAAGGACGGCACCGTGCATGGCCTGCGCCGCGGGGTGAAGATCGCAGGTGCAGGCGAAATCAGCCTCAGCGAAGGCTTGCCCGAGGATGCGCGCGACCCGACGGCGTGGGAGCGCTACAACGCCAATATCCTGCGCGTCGTGCCGCAGCTCTTGTACCGCCAAGGCAGCACCTTGGCCATCGACCTGGTGTTCTTCATCAACGGTCTGGCTGTGGCTACCGTGGAGGTCAAGACCGACTTCACCCAGTCCGCCGACGAGGCCGTAACTCAGTACAAGGACGACCGCGTGCCGATGGATCCGGTCACCCGCAGGAAGGAGCCTCTCCTGACGTTCCAGCGCGGTGCCGTCGTTCACTTCGCAATGTCCGACAGCGACATCCAGATGTGCACCAAGCTGGATGGGAAGAACAGCTACTTCCTGCCCTTCAACCAGGGACGTGATGGCCGCAAGGGGAACCCGACCCGGGAGGATGGCGAGTATCCAGTCGCCTACTTCTGGGAACAGGTCTGCCAACGCGATAACTGGCTGCGGATCTTCCACAGCTTCGTGTACACGGAGAAGAAAGAGGTCGTCGACCTGGATGGCAACCACAAAAAGAAGGAAACGCAGATCTTCCCGCGCTTCCATCAGTGGAACGCCGTCACCCGCATGATCGAGGACGCCAAGGGCAAGGGCCCTGGCCAGTCCTACCTATGCGAACACTCGGCCGGTTCCGGCAAGACCAGCACCATCGCCTGGACGGCACATGACCTAATCCGCCTGCGTACCGACGCAGGCGTCAACCTGTTCCATTCGGTCATCGTGGTCACCGATCGCACGGTGTTGGACAAGCAGCTCCAGGACGCCGTCCAGCAGATCGACCACCAGAAGGATCTGATTGCGGCCATCGGCGAGAAGGACACCGGCGTCAGCAAGTCCAAGGAACTGGCCGAAGCCCTGGAGCGTGGTACCCCCATCATCGTGGTGACCATCCAGACTTTTCCCTACGCGATGGAGCAGATCCTGACCAACGGAAAGCTGGCCGACCGAAACTTCGCCGTTATCATCGACGAGGCCCACACCAGCCAGACCGGCACGGCGGCCTCCAAGCTGCAAGCCACGCTTGCCCTGCGCGATGCCAAGGCGATGGAAGGTCTCACCATCGAGGAGCTGCTGGAGAAGATCCAGTCCTCGCGCGCCCGCCCCAAGAACGTCTCCTACTTCGCGTTCACCGCCACGCCCAAGCACGCCACGCTCATGCTGTTTGGGACGCGCCCAGACCCGACCAGGCCGGCCAGCAAGGACAACTTGCCGTTCTCGTTCGACAAGTACCCCATGCGCCAGGCCATCGACGAGGGGTTCATCCTCGACGTGCTGGAGGGCTACCTCCCCTACAAGACCGCGTTCAACCTGGCTGAGCCCGCGAAGGACGGCAAGCGCGTGGAAGGCAGGGCCGCCAAGCGGGCATTGGCCAAGTGGATGTCGCTGCACGCCACCAACGTCACCCAGAAGGTCGAGTTCATCGTCGAGCACTTCGCGGCCAACGTGGCCTCACTCCTGGGTAGCACGGCCAAGGCCATGATCGTGACCTCCTCGCGCGCCGCCGCCGTCCGCTACAAGAAGGCATTCGACGCGTACACCGAGGCTAACCCCAAGCACAAGGCATTCCAGGCCCTGGTGGCGTTCTCCGGCGCGCTCACGGGCAAGGAGGTCATGCACGCCTCTGACGAGCAGTTGAAGGACGATCCGTTCGCCGCTGAGGAGGACGAGCAGTTCACCGAAGCCAGTATGAACCCGCGCCAGTACGGCTCGGATCTGCGTAAGGTGTTCGACCGTCCCGAGTTCCGGGTCATGATCGTGGCCAACAAGTTCCAGACCGGCTTCGACCAGCCCAAGCTTTGCGCGATGTACCTGGACAAGAAGATCGCCAACCCTGTGGAGATCGTCCAGACACTCTCCCGACTCAACCGCACCACTGCCGGCAAGGACACCACGTTCGTCGTGGACTTCGTCAACGATCCACAGTCCATCCTGGATGCGTTCGCGCTGTATGACGCCGGCGCCAAGATCGAGAAGGCGCAGGACCCTAACGTGGTCTATGTGCTCCAGGGCGACCTGGACAAGGCCGACGTCTACACCCAGGCCGATGTCGAGGGCTACACGGCCGTCCGCTTCAAGTCAGCCGCCGCATACACCGCAGGCGACGATGCGACGCACAAGCAGCTCTATGCGGCGACCAGCGTGCCCACCCAGCGCTTCAACGATGCGCTTGCTGCAGCCCGCAAGGCCATCTTGGCCGCCGAAAACGACTTTGAGCATGCCAAGGCTCAGGGCAATGAGGCCGGCATGAAGGCGGCCGACGCCAAGCGCGCTACGGCCGCAGAAGATCTCCAGAGGCTGCTGGACTTCAAGTCAGGCCTGTCCCACTTCGGCACCCTGTACACTTACATCGCCCAGACGATCGACTTCGGCGATCCCAGCCTGGAAGCGTTCGCCAGCTTCGCGCGCCTGCTCTCCAAGCGGCTCAACGGCGTGCCGCCAGATCAGGTCGACGTGTCCGGCTTGCTGCTGACAGGCTTCGACATCAAGGCACAGGACAAGCCCGTCTCTGGTGGTGATGATCAGGACCTAATCCTGCAGCCCGTGGGTCCAGGTGGTGGTGGACAGCCACCACTGCCGGTGTACCTGCGTCAGGTGATCGCCAAGCTCAACTCGATCTTCGGCGAGGCCACGGCGCTGACCGACAAGGTGGCCTTGGTCAACCATGTCGCCGACATCGTGCGCGAGGACGCTAACACTGTCGCCCAGGTCAAGAACAACACACGCGACGTGGCCATGGCCGGCAACATCAAGGGATCGGTTCAATCCGCTCTGGTGCGCGCTCTAGACTCGCACAGCACCCTTGCCGCGCATGTGTTGAAGCATGACCAGCAGGCGCTGGCTCCGCTGGTCGGATTGATCTACGACCTGGTCAAGGCTGGGCAGAACATTGACCGTGCGGAGCTGGGAGCGTAGTCAGCATAGCCGAGCACATAGGGAAGCGGGGGGCCGGTAACATGGGGTGGCCATGGGCCCGACAGAGTGTCGAAATTGCACGTTAGAAATAGCCTGGCGAGCAGTTAACTCGACAGTTCTAGCTCTGCTTGTTTAGAAAAGCGGCGAGGTGAGTTGATGTGGGCGCTTTTTAATTCAGATACTTACGCTGGTCTAGTTCATTGGGATCGGTTGGTTATGTGTGCACAGCCCTTTTGATTTCTGATTTTTACGGATGCAAACAGAAACCCCGGTAAGCCGCTGTGCTTGCTGGGGTTTTTCTTTCGTGCACGGGGAAGCTCTGCTTCCTGCCGGTTTGACGCCTGTCTTCTGCCCGTAGCCATGGCACGATGGGTCACAACTCAAGGGAGAAGCTGCGCCAGGCGACGACTTGCCGGCGATAAGCGGATCCCGCTGCGCGGCGGCACTGTCCCCCCGCAGCCCCGTGAACGCGATTGCGTGGCATGCCGCTCTCCCTTCGCACGCACAAGGCGACAGGCATCACGCGCGTTGTGCCCTGCAGCATGCATTTTCGTGCACCGCGTCTTGCAAAAAAACGATCTCCTCCTCTATGGTGCAATCGATTGCATTGCAGCGGATCGTCAGCGTTTGACACCGGTTGGGAGGCCGGAAGACGGATGTCCATCCATTCGATCAGGGCGGCATCGGGGCCGGCCGGGGGTCTCACGCGGCGCGATGCGCTGCGCATGGCGGCCGCTGCGAGCCTTGCCTTGGGCGCTGCGGCCGTGCTGCCTGCATCCGCCGGCACCGCGCCACTCAAGGGCAACCTGAAGCATTCCGTCGCCCGCTGGACCTTCCCGCAGCAATCGGTGGCCCAGCTTTGCACGACGGTGAAGGACATCGGGTTCGCCGCCATCGATCTGGTCGGCCCGGAAGACTGGCCCACGCTGAAGGCCCATGGCGTCTACAGCTCGATGTGCAACGGCGCGGAGCTGGGCCTCACCAAGGGCTTTGCCGGCCGTGCGTTCCACGACCAGCTGGTGGAGCGCTACACGCGGCACATCGATCTGGTCGCCGATGCCGGCTATCGCAATCTCATCTGCTTTTCCGGCAACCGCAACGGCATGGACCCGCAGGAGGGCATGGCCAATGCCGAGGCCGGCCTCAAGCGCATCCTCGGGCATGCCGAGAAGCGTGGCGTGGTGCTGGTGATGGAGCTGCTGAACTCCAGGGTCGATCATCGCGACTACCTGTGCGACCACTCTGCCTGGGGCGTGGAACTGTGCCAGCGGCTCGGCTCGGACAACTTCGGCCTGCTGTACGACATCTATCACATGCAGATCATGGAGGGCGACATCATCGCCACCATCGGCAGGCATCACGCCTGTTTCAAGCATTACCACACCGCGGGCGTGCCGGGCCGGCACGAGATCGGGGACCAGCAGGAACTCAATTACCCCGCCATCTGTCGCGCGATCCGCGACACCGGTTTCGATGGGTATCTGGCGCAGGAATTCATGCCTGCGGCACCGGATCCCGTCGGTTCGCTGCGCGAGGCCATCCGCCTCTGCGACGTCTGAAACGATATCCACCAGGTGAGAGATCCATGGCAGACAATCATTACGACGCCATCGTTGTTGGCTCGGGAATCAGTGGCGGTTGGGCGGCGAAGGAATTGACCGAGAAAGGCCTCAAGGTCCTGATGCTGGAACGCGGACGCAACATCGAGCACGTCAAGGACTACGTCAACGCGATCAAGGAGCCGTGGGACTTCCCGCATCGCAACCGGCCTACACAGGCGATGAAGGCCGCCTTCCCCGTGCTGATGCGCGACTACGCGCTGGCCGAGAACCTGCAGGGCATGTGGGCCGACGAACAGGAATCGCCGTACATCGAGACCAAACGGTTCGACTGGTTTCGCGGCTACCATGTCGGCGGGCGTTCGCTGATGTGGGGCCGACAGAGCTATCGCTTCTCCGACCTGGATTTTGAGGCGAACCTCAAGGACGGCATCGCCACCGACTGGCCGATCCGCTACGCCGACATCGCGCCGTGGTACGACCATGTGGAGAAATTCGCCGGCATCGCCGGTACGCGCGAAGGGCTGGACGTGCTGCCGGACGGCGAGTTCCTGCCGCCGATCCCGTTGAACATCGTCGAAAAGGACGTGGCCGCCCGGATCCGGAAGGCCTTCGGCGGCACCCGGCACATGATCCACTCTCGCACGGCGAACATCACCAAGCCGATGCCCGAGCAGGGCCGCGTCAACTGCCAGTACCGCAACAAGTGCATCCTCGGCTGTCCCTTCGGTGCCTATTTCTCCACCCAGGCGGCGACGCTGCCGGCGGCGATGAAGACCGGCAACCTGACCCTGCGACCGTTCTCCATCGTCAAGGAGGTGCTCTACGACAAGGACCGCAAGCGTGCGCGCGGTGTGGAGGTCATCGATGCGGAGACCGGCCAGACCTACCACTACACGGCCAAGGTCATCTTCCTCAACGCCTCCTCCTTCAACTCGACCTGGCTGCTGATGAACTCGGCCACCGATGTGTGGGAGGGGGGGGCTGGGCGCTTCGTCCGGTGAGCTGGGGCACAACGTGATGGACCATCACTTCGGCGCAGGGGCCTCCGGTCGGGTCGAGGGTTTTGAGGACAAGTACTACTTCGGCCGTCGTCCCTGCGGCTTCTACATTCCCCGCTTCCGCAACGTGGCCGCTGACAGGCGCGGCTACCTGCGCGGCTTCGGCTACCAGGGCGGTGCCAGCCGCACGGGGTGGTCGCGCGAGATCGCCGAGCTGAATATCGGTGCCGACCTGAAGGAGGCGCTGACCGTGCCCGGTGACTGGCGCATCGGCATGACCGGCTTCGGCGAAATGCTGCCGCACCACGACAACACGATCCGTCTGGACCGGGACCGCAAGGACAAGTGGGGACTGCCGGTGCTGGCGATGGACGTCGCCATGCGCGCCAACGAACTGGCCATGCGCAAGGACATGGCGGCCGACGCCGCCGAGATGCTGGAGGCCGCCGGCGTCAAGGACGTGGAGATGCACGACAACGACTACGCCCCGGGCAAGGGCATCCATGAGATGGGGACCGCGCGCATGGGCCGTGACCGCAGGACATCGGTTCTGAACCAGCACAACCAGGTCTGGGATGCGCCCAACGTCTATGTGACCGACGGTGCCTGCATGACCTCCAGCGCGTGCGTGAATCCATCACTGACCTACATGGCACTGACCGCGCGGGCTGCCGACCATGCCGTGCGCGAACTGAAAGCGGGGAACCTGTGATGGACCGCCGCGAACTGCTGAAAATGATCGTCGCCGCCACCGGTGCGGCGATGGTCGGTCTGCCTGCGCTCGGTCAGGCACAGGCGCCTGCCGCAGGGGCGAAGACGCGCTTCTCCGATGCGGATGTTGGCACGCTGGACGAGATTGCCGAGACCATCCTGCCACGGACGAAAACGCCGGGGGCGAAGGACGCGGGCGCCGGCGCGTTCATGGCGACGTTCGTCAGCGACTGCTACACCGCCCGGCAGCAGGCGACGTTCCGTGCCGGCCTGGCCGATATCGACAAACGCGCCGGCGGCCGCTTCGTTTCACTTGCGCCGCAGGCGCGCACCGAACTGCTGCGCGCGCTGGATGCAGAGGCCAGGAAACACGCAGTGGAGGTGACCGAAACCGGCACCGCCGAGGCAGGAGAACCGATGCCGCACTACTTCACGATGTTCAAGCAGCTCACCATCTTCGGTTTCTTCACCTCCAAGGTCGGCGCGACCGAAGTACTGAAGTACGTCGCAGTGCCGGGTCGCTATGACGGCGATCTTGCCTATGTGCCCGGCACGCCCGCATGGGGGACCAGCTGATGGATCACGCCATGAAGATCACGCCGCTATTGATCGCCGCCGGCGTGTTCGTCGCTGCACCGGCGTTCGCGCAGGCCAACACCGATCCCGCGCGCGACCCGGCGAAGACCGAGGTGTGGACCCCCGTGCCTGCAACCGTGGCCACGCCGCCGGGCAAGGCGCCGTCCGACGCCATCGTGCTCTTCGACGGCAAGGATGCCTCCGCCTGGGAGGCGGAGCAGGGCGGGCGCGTGCCCTGGACCGTCGCCGATGGCGCGCTCACGGTGGTTCCGGGCAGTAAGGGCATCCGCACCCGGCAGTACTTCTGCGACGTCCAACTGCATGTCGAGTGGCGTACACCCGTCGAAACCAAGGGGTTCGACGGACAGAGCCGGGGCAACAGTGGCATCTTCCTGCAGGAACGCTACGAGCTGCAGGTGCTGGACAGCTACAACAACCCAACCTATGCCAACGGCCAGGCAGGCTCCATCTACAAGCAGGCCATGCCGCTGGTGAATGCTTCGCGTGCACCGGGGCAGTGGCAGGCCTACGACATCCTCTGGAAGGCACCGCGCTTCTCACCGGGCGGTGGGCTTGTGTCGCCTGCGCGCATCACCGTCCTGCACAACGGCGTGCTGGTGCAGGACGAGGCCGTGCTGGCGGGCAGGACCGAGTACATCGGTGCGCCTTCGTACGCACCTCACGGGTGCGCGCCGATCTACCTGCAGGAACATGATTCCAAGGTCAGCTACCGCAATATCTGGGTGCGCGAGCTGTAGCGGCACACGGCCAGCGTGATCGCCGGCCGCTTACTTCGCCAGGTAGCTGGCGATGTCATCTATTTCCTGCTGCGACAGCTGGGGGAAGGGCGGCATCAGCCCGCCGCCCTTGCTGATCTTTTCCTTGATCTGCGCGGGTGCCATGCGCTTGCCGATATCGGTGAGCGCCGGGAATGCGCCGGGCATGCCGGCACGATCGGCACCGTGGCAGGCCGTGCAGTTGGCGGTGTAGAGCTTCGCACCGGCGGCCGGGTCATCCTTGCACCATGCGGCTGTCGCAACGCTCATGCTGCCCAGGGCCACGGCCATTGCCAGGATCGTCTTCATGTGGGGCCTCCTTCAGGCGTCAGTGCTGCGCACGGGCGGACGCGTTGGCGGGCAGGTGTTCACGCAGGTAGTCCGCGCCGGTCTGGATGACCTGGGCCGGGTCGCGTGGCTGGTCGTGCTCGAGGATGTACCAGTGCACGCCGGCCGCTGCGGCGGCTGGCAGGATCGCGCGCCAGTCCAGCACACCCTGGCCGACGGCAGCGAAGCCGCCCTCGTCTTCGGCCTGGCCGTTGGGTGCATTGTCCTTGGCGTGTACCGCAAAGAGGCGGCCGCGGAATTTGCCGAGCATCACCGCCGGGTCCAGTCCTGCATGCGCGACCCAGGCCAGGTCCAGTTCCGTCTGCAGGTCCGGCCCGGCCGCTGCGAACAGGAGTTCCAGGCCGGTCCGGCCATTGAAGTCGACCAGTTCGAAGTCATGGTTGTGGTAGGCCAGGCGCATGCCCTTGGCCCGTACCTGCTTGGCGATCGCGCCCAGTTCCTTGCCCAGCGCTGTCCAGCCTGCGGCATCGGTCGGCCGATCCTTCGCGTCCAGGTAAGGCACCACCAGGGTGGTGTTGCCGATCGACCGGTTGAAGGCCACCATGCCGTCCAGGTCCTTGCGCAGCTCGGCCAGTGGCACGTGCGAGGAAATCGCCCTGATCGAATACCGGTCCAGCAACTGCTTGAGTTCGCTGGCGCTGACGCCCTGCGTGCCCACCGTTTCCACCGCATCCACGCCAGCGTCATGGACGATCTTCAACTGCTGGTCGAGCGGGCCGGCGTTGCGCAGTGTGTACATCTGCACGGCGATGGGCTTGTGCGGGCTGGCGGCTTCGTTTGCAAAGACGGGCAGGGCAGCGAGCAGCAGCACGGCGAGGGTGGCGGTTCTGCGAACGGACGTGTTCATCAAGGGATCCTCCCGGGATTCAACCGATGGTGGTCCAGGCGCGCGTCCTGGCCGAGGTGATGACGCGGTCGACGATCAGCGCCGAGCGCACACCGTCTTCAAAGGTGGGCAGGCCATCCGGTCGCTCGCCTTCGATGGCGCGGTAGGTGTCGGCGACAAATGCTTCGAAGCAGTGGCCGTAGCCCTGTGCGTGCCCGGCCGGCAACACCGACAGCCGGCGCTGTTCGGGACTACCGGCGCCTGGCCCACGCACGAAGACTTCCTCGCGCTGGTCGGGCTGGCCGATCCACAGCCGCTCGGCGTCTTCCTGATTGAAGGCCACGCTGGCCCTGGCACCATCGATCTCGAACCAGAGGCGGTTGTGGCGTCCGGCCGATACCTGGCTGACCGTCAACGACGCCAGCGTACCGGCGCTGGTGCGGAACATCGCCGCCGCCACGTCCTCGCTGGTGACCGCCTGCATCGCGCCACCGGCTGCCGCGGTGGTGAAGCTCTGCCCGGTGTCGGTGCTGCGTTCGGCGATCACCGTGTCGAATGCCGCGCTGACCTCGGTGAAGCGCTCGCCGCTGACCCATTCCACCAGGTCGCACCAGTGCGAGCCGATGTCGGCGAACACGCGCGAGGCGCCGCCCAGTGCCGGGTCCACGCGCCAGTTGTTGCTGGCCGGGTCCAGCAGCCAGTCCTGCAGGTAGCTGCCGTGGATGAGGTGCAACGGCCCCAGTTCGCCGTGGGCGATGCGTGCGCGCGCCTCGCGGACCACCGGGTGGTAGCGGTAGACGAAGGGCACCGTGGCGACCAGCGCGTTGGCGGCAGCCAACGCCGCCAGCGCCCGGGCGTCTTCCAGCGTCGTGGCCAGCGGCTTCTCGCAGACCACGTGCTTGCCCGCTTCCAGCGCGGCCTGTGCCATGGGACGGTGCAGATGGTTGGGCGTGCACACGTGCACGACCTGTACCTGTGGATCGGCGACCACCTCCTCGATGTCCCGATAGGCACGCGGGACATTCCATGCCTGCGCTATGTCGCGTGTGCGCTGCGGAGACGAGGCGGCCACGCCGCGGATCTCGGCACCGGCCATCAGCGCCGCGCGACGATGCACCGCGCCGATCATGCCGGTGCCGATGATGGCGATTCCAAGCGTTGGCATCAGGTGCGGTCCTCAGGGCGTGGAAGGTGCGGCCGCGACCACCGGCCGGTCGCGGAACAGCAACAGGAAGGCGATCAGCACGACCAGCGCGACGCCTGCCGGGAACAGCCAGATCTGCTGCCAGTCCGGACCGGCTGCGGTGGTGAAGTGCTCCACCACCGCGCCGGACAGGAACGTACCGATCAGCATGCCCACGCCATACGTGGCCAGGGTGATGAATCCCTGCGCGCTGCTGCGCGCGGCCGGGCCGGCATGCGCATCGGTGTAGATCTGGCCGGTGACGAAGAAGAAGTCGTAGCAGATGCCGTGCAGCACGATGCCGATCACCAGCAGCGAGAAGCCGCTGCCTGCATCGCCGAAGGCGAACATCGCATAGCGCACTACCCACGCCGCCATGCCCACCGCCAGCATCGTCTTCACCCCCAGCCGCGCGAACAGGAACGGCATGGCCAGCATCAGCAGGACTTCGGAGACCTGTCCCAGCGACTGCAGGCCCGCCGCGCCGCGCACGCCCAGGTCATTGAGATACGGGTTGGTGAAGTTGTAGTAGAACGCCAGCGGGATGCAGATGGCGATGGAGGCCAGGAAGAACACCAGGTAGGAGCGCGACTTCAGCAGCCGCAGCGAATCCAGCCCCAGGACCTGTCCCAGCCCGGCATCGCGCTGCTGTGCCAGCGGCGGGGTGTGCGGCAGGGTGAACGCATACAGGCCCAGCGCCAACGAGGCCATCGCTGCCATCTGGAACGTCAGCTCCAGCCGGTGTGCCTGCTCCCAGCCCAGCCAGCCGATCAGTACACCCGCCACGATCCAGCCGACGCTGCCAGCCACCCGCACCAGTGGGAACTGTTTCTCAGGCGATTGCATGTGCCGCATCGCCACGCTGTTGGCCAATGCCAGCGTCGGCATGAACAGCAGCATGTAGCCCATGACGCAGGCGGAGAACATGCTGAAGCTGGTTGCGGTGGACGCCAGCCACATCAGCACCGCGCCGGCCAGGTGCAGCACCGCGAGGATGCGCTGCGCCGCGAAGTAGCGGTCCGCGATCAGGCCAACCAGGAAGGGCGCGACGATGGCACCGATGGACTGGCTGAGGAAGGCCGTCGCCACCTGGCTGGCGCTGGCCTGCAGCGGGCCCTGCACCAGGTAGGTTCCCAGGGTGACGAACCACGCTCCCCAGATGAAGAACTGCAGAAACATCATCGCGCCCAAGCGCGACATGGTGTGCGTCATGGCTTGCCCTCCCAGGCAGTGATGGCTCAGATCCCCAGCATGCGGCGCAGTGATTCCGGATCGGTGCCGCTGTCGGCGAAGTCGTCGAAGGCACGCCCGGTCACGTGGATGATGTGGTCGCGGATGAAGGCGGCCCCCTCGCGCGCGCCATCTTCGGGGTGCTTCAGGCAGCACTCCCATTCCAGCACCGCCCAGCCGGGGAAGTCGTACTGCGCGAATTTCGAGAAGATCGCCTTGAAGTCGATCTGCCCATCGCCGAGCGAGCGGAACCGGCCCGGGCGATCGATCCAGTCCTGGTAGCCGCCATACACGCCACTGCTGGCACTGGGGTGATATTCCGCGTCCTTGACGTGGAAGATGCCGATGCGATCGTGGTTACGGTCGATGAAGCCGAGGTAGTCCATCTGCTGCAGCAGCAGGTGGCTGGGGTCGTACAGGATTTTCGCGCGGGGATGGTGGTCCACCACGTCGAGGAAGCGCTCGAAGGTCGCGCCGTCATGCAGATCCTCGCCCGGGTGGATTTCGAAGCATAGATCCACGCCGCAGGCGTCGAATGCATCCAGGATGGGGCGCCAGCGGCGGCCGAGTTCGGCGAAGGCTTCCTCCACCAGACCGGGTGGGCGCTGCGGCCAGGGATAGAAGTAAGGCCAGGCCAGTGCGCCGGAGAACGTGGCATGCGCGGTCAGCCCCAGTCGCTGGCTGGCCTTGGCGGCCAGCAGCAGCTGCTCTACCGCCCAGGCCTGGCGGGCGGCCGGATCGCCACGCTTGTCCGGCGGCGCGAATCCGTCGAACAGGCTGTCATAGGCGGGATGGACGGCGACCAGCTGCCCCTGCAGGTGGGTGGACAGCTCGGTGATCTGCAGGCCATGCCCGTCCAGCATGCCGATGACATCGTCGCAGTACGCCTGGCTGCGCGCAGCTTCGGCCAGATCGAACAGCCCGGGCGCGCTGGTCGGCACTTGTACGCCAGAATAGCCCAGCCCCGCGGCCCATCCGGCCAGGGTGTCCAGCCGATCGAAGGGAGGTGTGTCGCCGATGAACTGCGCCAGGAACAGCGCTGGACCCTTGAGCGTTTTCAAGAGGATTCGCCCTCGATGCAATCGATTGCATTATCCTAGCAGGGGCATTCGAAAGTCCTGTTGTGCACTGCACAGCGGAAGGAAGAGGTAGCGCCATGGCCACCATCTACGACATTGCAAAGCACGTCGGCGTCTCGGCCGGCACGGTGTCGCGGGCGCTGTCCCGGCCGGACAAAGTGCTGCCGGCTACACGCGCGCGCATCGAGCAGGCCGCTGCAGCGCTGGGCTACGTGCCCAACACGGTGGCCCGGACACTCAAGACCCAGCGCAGCGGCAAGATCCTCGTCACCGTGCCGGATATCGCCAACCCGTTCTTTGCGCAGATCCTGCAGGGCGCGGAGGACGCGGCGCAGGCGGTTGGCTACGCTGTCCTGCTGGGCGATACCCAGAACCTGCCCGAGCGCGAAGAGCGCTACGCGCAGATGCTCCGGCGCAACGAGGCCGACGGCCTGATCGTGCTGGGGCACCGCCTGCCGCCGACGGCGCGCGACATCGTCCAGCAGCGGGGCGCCGCCGCGCCGGTGGTCAACGGATGCGAATTCGACCCCGCGCTGGGCATTCCCAGCGTCCACATCGACAACGCGGCTGCCGCGCGCGCGGTTATGGAGCACCTGTACGGGCTGGGGCACGAGCGGATCGCTGTGGTGGGCGGACCGCCGGACAATCCCCTGCATCAGCAACGGCTGGAGGGGGTCCGGGCCGCCGGCAAGGCGCGTGGCCGCCTGCGCCAGTTGAGCGTCGTGCCGGGCGACTTCACCGTCGAATCCGGACATGCGGCCGGGATGTCGCTGTTGGCGCGCGCGCCCGTGCCGACGGCGGTGTTCTGTTTCAGCGACCAGATGGCGCTGGGCGTATTGGCGGCCTGCCGGGATCTGGGCATCCGGGTACCGGGTGATCTGTCCGTCGTCGGCTTCGACGATCTGGCATCGTCGCGTTACCTCACGCCTCCGCTGACGACCATCCGGCAACCGATGCGGGAGATCGGTGCCCGTGCAGTCAACCTGCTGCTTGCGATCATCGAACGTGTCGATGTGCCGCTTCAGCAGACGCTGGATTTCAGTTTGATGGTGCGAGGGTCGACGGCGCCACCCACACCACATCCACTACCATGGGCCACCCGTCTGGATGCCCCCGCATGTCCATTGTGATTCCCACGCTGCCCAAGCCACCCACCGCCCGCATCGCGGCCTGGCTGCTGATGCTGCTGGGCATGTGGCTGACCTTGAAGCTGGGCCTGGTGGTGACCCTGCTCTCAGGCCTGCTGGTGTTCCACCTGACCCACCTGCTGGCCTCCACCGTCGAGGGCAGGCTGCCGCCCGGACGTGCGCGCGCCTATTCGGTGATCGTGCTGTCGGCGCTGATCATCGGCGCGCTGACCCTGGCCGCGATCGGCATCGCCTCGTTCTTCCGCAATGAAACCGGTGGCCCCGATGCGCTGCTGATGCGCCTGATGGACATCCTCAACACCTCCCGCCACCAGGTGCCGGACCTGTTGCAGCCGTACATCCCGGAAGATCTGCAGGCCTTGCGCACGGCCATGAACGACTGGGCCGCCACCCACCGCCAGCAGCTCGGCATCGCCGGCACCTCGGCTGTGCAGATCAGCGTGCGGATCCTGATCGGCATGGTGCTGGGTGCGATGATCGCGCTGTACGACGAGCTGCCGCTGCCGAAGCTGGGGCCGCTGGCGCGCGAGCTGATCGGCCGCACCAGTCGCCTGGCCACGGCCTTTCGGCAGGTGGTGTTCGCGCAGGTGAAGATCTCCCTGCTCAACACCCTGTTCACCGCCATCTTCCTGCTCGGGGTGCTGCCGCTGTTCGGGGTGCATGTGCCGCTGTCCAAGACACTGGTGCTGATCACCTTCCTGGCCGGCCTGCTGCCGGTGGTGGGCAACATCATCTCCAACACGGTCATCACCATCGTCGCGCTGTCGGTCTCGTTCTACGTGGCCGTGGTCGCGCTGCTGTACCTGGTGGTCATCCACAAGCTGGAGTACTTCCTCAACGCACGCATCGTCGGTGGCGAGATCCAGGCACGCGCCTGGGAACTGCTGCTGGCGATGCTGGTGATGGAAGCGGCGTTCGGTCTGCCAGGGCTGGTCGCCGCGCCGGTGTTCTATGCCTACATCAAGCGCGAACTGCTGGACCAGCGCTGGATCTGAGGGCCGGGCCGCGCTAGAGCTTCAGGTTCAACGAGACATACGCCGAGCGCCCGGGGGCCGGTGAGAACATCGGCTGATCGTCGCCGCCCCAGAAGAAGTTGTCATACCACGCATACGCGTAGTCGCGGCCGGTCAGGTTCTTCACCTGCACGTCCACGCTCAGCCGCTCGGAAAGCCGATACGACGCGCTGGCATCGAGCACCGCGAAGGCGCCGAACCTGCCCTGCGTGTTGCGCTCTTCAATGTAGTAGTCGCCCTGCATCCGGCCCTGCAGGCCGAAGGTCCAGCGCTCGTTGCCGCGGTAGTCCACGCCGATGTTGCTGATGTAGCGCGGCGTGGCGATCACCTCGTTGCCGGCCAGGGCGGTGCCATCGGTGGTGAACGCGCGCACCACCTTGGCCTGCTGGATCGCATGCGAGCCCCACAGCGTCCAGTGGTCGCCCAGGCGCGAGGTGAACTGCAGGTCGACCCCTTCGCGACGGGTCTGGCCCAGGCCGACCGAGGTGCCGGTGGCCGGCATGTTCGCTACTTCATCCGTCGCGTCCTGGCGCCACACCGCGATGCGCGCGTCGGTGCCGACGGCCGGGGTGAACTTGATGCCCAGCTCCTTGCCGGTGTTGATCGAGGGCCGGAAAGTCTCCTGGCCGGCGGTGAGGTAAGCCGGTGCGGTGGAACCGGTCAGCACCTGGAAGGTCCTGCCCCAGTTGGCATAGATGTTGAGTACCGGAGTGATTGCGTAGACCACGCTCAGCTTGGGCTGCCCGATGGTGCCGTAGCGTTGCAGCGGCGCGGTGATGCCACCGGGCAGGTGGGTGCTGCCGGAGAAGCGGTCCACACGGTAGGCCGGCACGATCTTCAGCGCGGAGGTGGGCTGATACACGGCCTGCGCATAGGCACCGAGGTTGTCCAGGGTGTAGCGGTCGTCGTTCTGGATCCGCGCCGGGGTGGAGAAGTCGGTCGGGATGGCGTGGCTGTAGCGCAGCCGGCGGTACGTATTGTCCTGATGCTCGGCGTTGAATCCACCCTCGACCGTCAGCGCAGGCGTGGCCGCCCAGGTCAGCGTGCTGAGCAGGCCGGTCTGTTTCTCATCCCACTGGCGACGCTGGCGCGGCGCGTTGCCGGGCACGTACGCGGTGAAGGTCACCTGCCGGTCGTCCTCGTAACGGTTGTAGTACAGCTTGTTGCTGACATGCACGGCATCGCTGAGCTGCAGATCCAGATGGGTGCTGAGATGGCGCATGTCGCGGTCGTCGACGTCGTTGGCATTCTTGAGCGCGGATCCGCGACGATCGGCTGCCAACTCTGCGGCGGTCATGAAGCCGGGCTCGTCGGCTTCGTGGTGGTACACGCGCGCGATCAGACCGAGATTGAACAGGTCATCGTCGCCGCTGTAGAACCACTTGCCGCCCAGCGAGTATTTCTTCGATCGGTCATGATCGCGGTAGCCGTCGGATGCCTGCGACGCCAGAAAATAGTTCTGGGCGACACCGTTGGCGTCGCGACCGATCGCCACCTGCGCTTCGCGGGTGTTGTAGCTGCCATAGGTGAGCCGCGCATCGGTATAGCTGCCGCCCTGGCGGGTGCCGAGGTTGATGTTGCCCCCGATGTTGTGCAGGCCATAGCGCGGGTCGTTGGTACCGCGCACGACTTCGATGTAGTCGATGTCCAGCGGGAACACCATGTCGATGAAGCGCTGGTTGCCACTGTTGACGTTGCTGGGAATGCCATCGATCAGGATCTTGATCCCGTTGAGGTAGCCCTCGCCATTGAATGCACGGAAGGTCGCCTTGCCGGACTCCGCGCCCTGGCGGGTTTCGGTGAGCTGCATGCCCGGCATCTGGCCGAGCAGCTCCCAGCTGTTGGACACGTTCTTCTCATGGACCTGGTCGCCGCCCATCACATCCACCGAGGTCAGCACCCGGTGGGCGGCCAGGGGACGGTTCGCGCCTTCCCGCACGTGCACGCTGCCGAGGGTGATCGCAGCATCGGCGGATTGGGCGCGCGCTTCGCCGGCGCACAGGGCCGCCAGTACGGCGGACACCATTGCCTTGGTTCTCATCTCTTCGTGCCTCAGGAGCAGGTAGGACAGGGCGTGGACCAGCAGACACCGGACGTCTGCTGTTCTGACCTGCAAAAGAAATAATATAACATTGCAACCAAGCGTCGTTCCATCCCGTAGGCCGCTCGCGCGCCTGTGGCTTGAAGCCCCTTTCGATCGGGTCTATAACGCGCACGAAGGGCGCCGGCCGGGCCGCCCATGGTGATCGGTGTCCCCATGATCCAGCCCAATGCCCGTTCAACGCCGCGCGCCGCAACGGCCAGCGAGCCGTCCGCGTCGCAACAAATCGATGCCCGCATCCAGTCGTTGGAGGATTGGCGCGGCGAGGCGCTGTCCCGGATCCGCGCCTTGATCCACCAGGTCGATCCGGACGTGGTGGAGACATGGAAGTGGCGGGGTGTTCCAGTGTGGGAGCACCACGGCATCCTGTGCACCGGGGAGACCTACAAGGCGGCCGTGAAGTTGACCTTCGCCAAGGGCGCGTCGCTTCCCGATCCCAACGGGCTGTTCAATGCGAGTCTGGAAGGCAACACCCGCCGCGCCATTGATCTGCACGAAGGCGATACGATCAACGCCACCGCGTTCAAGGCGTTGATCCGCGCGGCGATGGCGCTGAACCGGGCGGCCAGAACCGCTGCCCCGGCGCCACGCCGGAAGGCCCCCCGGCGCTCAGCCTGAATCGTCACGACCTCCTGCACTGGAACCGGCGGGCCGAATCGGGAACGATGGGGGGCTGACTCCCCCATCGATATTCCAGGATGTGCCTGTGCTGAGTGTGATCGGCTGTTTGCTTGCGTTGTATCTGGTGTGGCGCCTGATCTGGCCGTTGCGGCTGCCGCGCCCGGTCCGTATCGCGCTTGGCCTGTTGGTGGTGGCCTTGGCGCTGCACCACCGGATCGTGGCGCAGTTTGCCGGGACCATGGCGTCGCCGGAAATTCCCAAGGCGATGATCGCCGTGCTCGCCACCGGCTTCACCACGCTGCTGCTGAGCGCGGTATTCGTGCTGCTGCTGGACGCGCTGCTGCTGATCGCGTGGCTGGTGCGTGCGCGGCGCGTGCTGCCGACGCTGCGTGCGACATGGCTGCGTCCGGCGGCCGGCGCACTGGCGCTGCTGCTGTCTGCCTACGGCATCTGGCAGGGCATGGCCGTGCCCAAGCCGCGTCAGATCGAGGTCGCCATCGACGGCCTGCCGGCCGCGTTCGACGGTTATCGCGTGCTGCAGCTCACCGATATCCACGCCAGCCGCCTGCTCACCGGTGCCTGGGTGGAGAAGGTGGTCGCCGAAAGCAATGCGCTCCATCCGGATCTGGTGGTGATCACCGGCGATCTGATCGACGGCAGCGTCAGCGCCCGTGCCAACGACTTCGCGCCCCTGGCCAGGCTGCACGCGCCGGATGGCGTCATCGCGATCACCGGCAACCACGAGTACTACGCGCAGTACGCCGAATGGATGCAGGCCTTCCGCGGGCAGGGCATGCAGGTGCTGGAGAACACCCATACCCGGGTGCAGCGCGACGGGGCGACGTTGACCATCGCCGGCGTGACCGATCCAGTGGCGGCACGCTATGGCCTGCCCATGCCGGACCTCGGCGCTGCCCTGGCCGGGGCGGACCCGCAGGCGCCGGTGATCCTGCTTGACCACCGTCCGGTCGAAGCCCGCGCCAACGCCGCGCACGGCGTGGCCCTGCAGCTGTCCGGGCACACGCATGGCGGGCATATTCTGGGTATGGACCAGCTGGTCAAGCGCGCCAACGGTGGCTATGTCTCCGGGCGCTACCAGGTGGACGCGATGACGCTATACGTCAGCAACGGTGCCGGGCTGTGGCCGGGCTTCGCCGCGCGGATCGGCGTGCCCTCGGAGATCACCCTGATCACGCTGCGGGCGCGCTGATGGCGTCCGGATGTGCGATGCCCGGGGTGGTGTTGCCGGACACCGAAGCCTGGACCGTCCGCGACCCGGTGGGCCGGGACTACCCGATCTGGGTGTCCCTGCCGGCCGGGTATGCGCGGGACACGCACCTGCGCTACCCGGTGCTGTATGTCACCGACGCGCTGTACAGCTTCCCGCTCGCGCGCAGCGTGCGCAACATGGTGGGGCAGGGCGGTGCGCACCTGTCGCCCTTCATCCTGGTCGGGCTGCCGCCGCAGCAGGGGCTGAGCTCGCAGCAGAGCCGCTCGCGTGACTACACCCCGACCCAACCCAGCCGCAGCCCGGGCGACGATTACACCGATGGCATCACCTACGGCGGCGCTGCGCACTACCGCGATTTCCTGGCCGCCCATGTGCTGCCACAGGTCGAGGCGCGCTACCGCACCGACCCGGCGCAGCGTGCGTTTGCCGGCCATTCCTACGGTGGGCTGTTCGGTGCGTACGTGCTGCTGACCCGCCCGGCGATGTTCCAGCGTTACATCCTTTCCAGCCCATCGCTCTGGTTCGACCAGCACGTGATCAACCGGATCGAGGCGGAGTACGCCGACGCCCATGCCGATCTGAACGCGCGCGTGCTGCTGTCTATCGGCGCACACGAAACCCCGGCGTCGGACGCACCGTTTGCTGCGCGCAACGACATGGTCGCGCATACACGAGCGTTTGCCGAGTGTCTGCGCGGCCGTGGTTATCCAGGCCTCTGGCTCGAGACACGCGTGGTTGCCGATGAGGATCACCTGACGGTCTACCCGGCGATGCTCACCCGCGCGCTGCTGGCCCTGTTCCCCAGCCGGAGCACCGCCCTGGCCGTGTGAAATTTTCGCCAGTGGGCGTGCACGCCTCGGTCACCGCGCAGCGCGGAGGCTGGACGCACACGCCACGCCCACCCGGAGACCCCATGACCACGCTGACCCTGCCCGAACTGGCCAAGAAGATGGCCGGCATCGATTTCGCCATGCTGCAGACCCACACCGCCAGCGGCGAGATCGCCGGCCGGCCGATGAGCAACAACGGTGACGTGGACTACGACGGCGACAGTTATTTCTTCGCCTTCGACAGTGCCGACATGGTGGGCGAGATCGAACGCGACCCGAAGGTCGCGCTGTCCTTCACCGGCAGCAAGTCACTGCTGGGCAAGCCCCCACTGTTCGTGGCCGTGGAAGGCCACGCCACCCTGAGCCGCGACCGCGCGACCCTGCAGGCACATTGGGTTCCGGACCTGGAACGCTGGTTCGAACAGGGCGTGGATACCCCGGGCATCGTGCTGATCCAGGTCAAGGCGACCCGTATCCACTACTGGTCCGGCGAAGACGACGGTGAGATCCGGCTGTAAGCGATGCCGGCCGCCCCCGTCAGGATCGGATGCGCAGGCTGGTCCATTCCCGGCAGGTACGCCGCGTTGACCGGTGAGGGCGAGAGCATGCTGGCGCGCTATGCGACGCGGTTTTCAGCGGTGGAGATCAACTCCTCGTTCTACCGGCCACACCAGCAGCGTATCTATGAACGCTGGGCGGCGAGCGTGCCGGCTGGCTTTCGCTTTTCGGTGAAGCTGCCCAAGGCGGTGTCGCATGACGCCGCGCTGCGCGGTTGCGGCCCGGCGCTGGATCGGTTCCTTGAAGAGACCGCCGGCCTGGGCCGCAGGCTGGGCGGATTGCTGCTGCAGTTGCCGCCCAGCCATGCATTCGATGCACGGGTGGCGGCGGGTTTCTTCGGCCTGCTGCGTCGTCGCACGGATACGCCGGTGGTCTGCGAACCGCGGCATGCCAGCTGGTTCACGCCACAGGCCGAGGCGTTGCTGGGGCGGCACTCGGTAGCGCGCGTCGCGGCCGACCCTGCGCGGGTTGCGGGGGCGGCCCGCCCCGGGGGTGACGCCGCGTGGCGCTACTGGCGTTGGCATGGCGCACCGCGGATGTATTACAGCGAGTACGACGAGGCGGCGCTCCAGTCCCTGGCGCGTGATGTCGCGGCGCACGCCGGCAGCACGCGCTGGGTGATCTTCGACAATACCGCCCATGGGTTCGCCATCGCCAACGCGGCACGGCTGCAGGACATCCTTGGCGGCGCATCCCACCCGGGGGCCGCCGATGCCTGAAGGTCCTTCCATCGTCATCCTGCGCGAGGCGGCGGCGAAGTTCCGTGGCAAGACCGTGCGCCTGGCGACCGGCAACAGCTCACTCGACCTGACCCGCATGGAAGGCCGTCGCGTGGTCGCCCTGCGCAGCTGGGGCAAGCATTTCCTGATCGAGTTCCGAGGCTTCAGCCTGCGCGTGCACATGCTGATGTTCGGCAGCTACCGCATCGATGAGCGCAAGCCTTCCCCGCCGCGGGTATCGCTGCAGTTCGACAACGGCGAGCTCAACATCTATGCCTCGTCGGTGAAGTACATCGAAGGCGCGCTGGAGGACACCTACGACTGGCGCGGCGACGTGATGGATCCCTCGTGGGATCCCAGACTGGCGCGCAGGAAACTGAAGGAACACCCGGACACCTTGATCTGCGACGCGCTGCTGGACCAGGACATCTTTGCCGGCGTGGGCAACATCATCAAGAACGAGGTGCTGTTCCGCACGCGCGTGCATCCTGAATCCACGGTCGGCGCGCTGCCATCGCGCAAGCTGGGCGAGGTCATCAAACAGGCGCGGCAGTACAGCTTCGATTTCCTGGACTGGAAGCGGCAGTTCGTCCTGCGCCAGCACTGGTTGGTGCATACCAAGCGCACCTGCCCCCACTGCGGTGGCCCACTCAGCAAGGCCTACCCGGGGACGACCCGGAGGCGGACGTTCTTCTGCCCTGTATGCCAGCTGCGCTACGGTACGGCGCCGGCCGTACGCAAGGCCGCAGGCAAGGCAGTCCGCAAGGTCGCAAAGGCCACCCCTGGAAAGGCCCCAAGGCGTTCAGCCAGCGCCACCCGCATGGCGTAGGATGGGTTGTCACACGCACGTACGCGCGTCCTGCGCGATCGACGTCCGATCGCCCTCGCTCCTTCCTCCGAGTCCTTCATGCCGCCCCGGGATGAAGACTCCCGTGTCCCACGGAGCGCTCATGCCGGGCTATACCACCCGCATCCTCACCATCCCGGTCGGCGGTCACGACTTCCGTATCCGTGCGCTCAGCGATCTGCAGCAGTTCTCCGATCCTACCGGCCGCGCCGCGCGTGCCGGCATCCACTCCTCGCTGTGGAGCCTGTTCGGCCAGATCTGGCCGGCCGGCCGCGCGCTGGCCGATACCATGAGCCACTTCGACGTGGCCGGTAAGCGCATCCTGGAACTGGGCTGCGGGCTGGGCCTGTCCAGCCTGGTGCTGGCACATCGGGGCGCGGATGTCGTCGCGACGGATCACCATCCGTTGGCCGAATCCTTCCTGGCCTACAACGCAGGGCTCAACAACCTGCCGGCGGTGACCTACCGCGACCTGCCCTGGGAAGTTCCGGATGGCTCGCTGGGCCGCTTCGACCTGATCATCGGCAGTGACATCCTTTACGAACGCGGCCACGCCCACCAGATCGCCGCGATGATGCTGCGGCATGCCAAGCCCGATGCCGAACTGCTGATCACCGATCCCGGGCGCGGCAACGTCGGCGCGTTTTCGCGCGGCATGGCCCTGCAGGGCTTCGATGTGACCGAGGAACTGGGCCTGTTCGAGGATGAGGGCGATGCGCCAGGCCATGGGCGGCTGCTGAGTTATCGGCGCGGCGCCGTCCGCCCGGCGGCCCTCGCCTGAGCGCGGGCCGGGCGCGTTGCGGCGACGGCGTTCCTCCGTGACACGGCGTGCAGATCCGCTGGCGTAGGCTGTCGCCGTCCAGATGCGGCCCAGGCGGCCGGGAGAGCTCCGATGCGATGTCGTCCCCTGTCCAGCCGCGATGGCCTGCCTGTCAGCAGGACGCACGCTTGAGTACGGCCAGCGCCGCGCCGGATGCGCGACCTCAGACCCGCTCGATGATCATCGCTGGGCTGTCCACCGTGGTGGAGTGGTACGACTTCACGCTCTATCTGTATCTGGCCACGGTGTTGTCGCGGGTGTTCTTCGGCGGCGGCGAGAACGCGCTGCTGGCCACGCTGGCCGGGTTCGCGGTGTCGTATCTGATGCGTCCCCTGGGCGCGCTGGTGTTCGGCCATCTCGGCGATCGCTTCGGCCGACGCTACATGCTGCTGGCCTCGATGCTGCTGATGACGCTGGCCATGCTTGCTACCGCGCTGCTGCCCACCTTCGAGAGCATCGGCGCCACCGCCGGTGTGCTGTTGTTGCTGTTGCGCTGCCTGATGGCTTTTTCGGTCGGCGGCGAATACACCGGCGTGGTGGCGTACCTGCTGGAAACCGCGCCCCTGCGGCGGCGCGGCCTGGTCACCTCGCTGGCGTCGGCCGCGAGCGAGGTGGGGGCCCTGTTGGCAGTGGCGCTGTCGGCGCTGACGGTGGCGCTGCTGAGCACGGCCCAGCTGGATGGCTGGGGCTGGCGCATTCCCTTCTTTGTCGGCGCGGCGCTGGCCGGCGCGATCCTGCTGGCGCGCTCGACCATGCATGAGTCGCCCGAGTTCGAGCGGCAGCAGGCCGAAGGCACCGTGCCGGAGTCGCCGATCCGCGACACCTGGCGGCACCACAAGGCCGCGATCGCCCGCACCTTCGCGATCTCCGCACTGGGTTCGATCACCTATTACGTCGGCATTACCTATGTGCCCGCATTCCTCGGTTCGGTGGGGCAGGTGAGTGAATCCGAAGCGCTGTGGCTCTCCACGATCGCGGCGGTGGCGGTGATCGTGGTGACGCCGCTGGCCGGCGCGTTGTCGGACCGGGTCGGTCGCCGGCCGGTGTTGATCGCGTTGGCCGCCCTGTCGGCGTTGCTGCCGTTGACGATGTTCTCGGTGATGGCCGGTGGCAGCCCGCTGGCGATCGGGCTGGCCGCGGTGGTGTTGGCGTGCCTGGCCGGTGGCGTGAGTGCGGTGGCGGCACCGGCGACGGCCGAGCAGTTTCCCGGCGAGGGGCGGCTCAGCGGGCTGGCGTTGGGCGTCACCATGGCGACGGCCTTCTTTGGTGGCGCCACGCCGTTGCTGGCCGAAGTGCTGGTGCGCCACACCGGATGGTCATCGGCCCCAGGCGCGATGATCGCCGGGGTCGCCGTGCTGGTGCTGCCGGTGATGTGGACGCTGCGCGAGACGCGGCCCCGGTAGCACCGGCCGCTGGCCGGCTCCACGCAATCTCGGGTCTTCGAGGAGCCGGCCAGCGGCCGGCACTACCTGTGTACGGTGCGTCGCCACCAAAAAAACGGGCCGCCCGAAGGCGACCCGTTCGTTCAACACAGCGATGTCGTCAGGCCTCAGTATTTCCAGCGCAGGCTCAACGCGACGAAACGCGGCTCGCCATAGTTGTTGTAATCCAGGTTGGCCCAGTAGGTCTTGTCCAGCGCGTTGCGCACGCTCAGGGTCGCCGTCCAGCTGTCGCTGAGGCGGTAGTTGGCGTTGAACTGCACCAGTGCGTACGCCGGCTGGTTCACCGTCACCGTGCCGCCGAGCGGATAAGGCACGTTGTAGCCCTGCACCTTGCTCTGCCACTGCACGCCCGCACCCACGCTCAGGCGTTCGAGCGCGCCGCGCAGCCGCACCTGGGTGTTGAGCTGCAGCAGGTCCTCGGCCGGGTTGGCGTACAGCAGATCAGTGGCGGCTCGGGTCACCTTGACGTGGGTGAAGCCGGCATTGACCGTCCAGCCCGGCAGGATTTCGCCGTTCACGTCCAGTTCCCAGCCGCGTGCCTTGGTCCCGTTGATGCCGATGTAGGCCGAGCTGCCATCGCTGAGCGAGCGCTCCGGCACGCTCGTGTCCAGCACCGCGTAGTTGTCCTGCTTGGCCTCGAACACAGCCGCATTGGCGGTCAGGCGACCGTCGAACCACTGCGACTTGATGCCCGCTTCCAGGTTCGAGCCCTCCACCGGCGCCAGCAGGTTTTCGTTGCGGTCCTTGAAGTTCTGCGGGTTGAAGATCTCGGTGTAGCTGGCATACGCCGCGACCTGCGGGGTGATGTCGTAGACCAGGCCCACATAGGGCGTTACTTCATCCGTCACCTTGTAGGCGCCGCTGGTGCCGGTGTAGGCCCCGGTCGTGCCGTAGGCGCGGGTCAGCGTCTCCCAGCGGCTCAGCCGCGCGCCGGCGATCAGTGCCAGCGGGTCGGCCAGGCGCAGGCGGGTGGCCACGTAGAAACCGCTCTGCGTGGTCTTGGCGACCCGGCGTGCACCGGTACGCGAATAGGTCACTTCGGAGATGTCGCCATCCCAGGTGCGGATGTCCGGGATGTAGTAGCAGCGCTCGGTGCCGCACCGCGCCCAGTCGGTCGGGTAGCGCAGGGCGATGGTGTTGGTGGTGCCTTCCAGGTCCGCCCACTGGCCGCCCACGGTCAGGTCGTGTTCGCGGCCGAACAGCGAGAACGTGCCGCTCAGGTAGGCATCGACGTTGCGCCGGGTGTCTTCCGAATCACCGGCGGCAGTGCGCAGGAAGATACCCGCGCCGGTGGCCGGATCGGGGTAGCCGCTGCCGTAGACGCGCACGTTCTGCACGTTGCCCCGGGTGTAGGCGGTGTTGATCTTCAGCAGCCAGTTCTCGCCGAAACGCTGCTCCAGGTTGGCGAACGCCGTGCTCGTCTCGCGCTGCCAGTAGCTCCACTTCGGGGCGACGTTGGTCGAGCGCGGCAGGTGCGCGAAGTCGCCCTGGCTGTTGAAGAACGGCACGGTGCCCCAGGTCGAGCCGACCGGGTTGTTGTCCTGGGTCTGGTAGCCGACGGTCACGGTGGTGCTGTCGGTCAGGTCACCTTCCAGCACGGCCATGCCGGCCATCTTGTTCTCGTGGTAGCGGTCGTAATACAGATCGCGGTCGGTGTAGGCGGCGACCACTCGGCTGCGGAAACGGCCATCGGCGGTCAGCGGCGCGGTCACGTCGGCCTCCATGCGCTGGTAGTCCCAGCTGCCGGCGCTCACTGCGAAGGAGGCATCGAATTCCTTGCCCGGGCGCTTGCGCAGCAGGTTGACCGTCGCCGATGGCACGCCGGCGCCGCTCAGCAGGCCGTTGGCACCGCGGATCACTTCGACGCGATCGTAGAAGGCGGTGTCGTACTCCTGGTTGGTCGAGCCGCTGTAGGTGGGGATGCCATCGACCTGGAAATCAGTGATGGGAAAGCCGCGGGCGTAATAGAGCGGACGCTGGGTGTCGTAGAAGGAGACGCTCACGCCGGTGACGTTGCGCATCACGTCGTTGATGCTGAACAGCGATTCGTCCTGCAGGCGCTGGAGCCCGATCGAGGTCGCCGACTGCGGGGTTTCCTGCAGGCTGATCGGCAGGCGGGTGGTGCTGGATGGCATCGCGCGCGCACCGACCACGCTGACCTTGTCCAGGGTCTTCGCATCGGCAGTGCTGCTGGCGTCCGCCAGCGCATCGGCGAAGGCCTGCGGGGCGGTCAGCGAAAGGGCGGAAAGCAGAGCCAGGGCCAGCGGGGCACGGCGGGAGCGGAACGGGTGGGCGCGGAGCGACATGGGGGTCTCTGGACGGGAAGTAGGGAAGAAAGGCAACAGGCAGGCAACGCCGGCGCGCAGGCGCCAGGCACGGTAGGTCCATCCTGGGAAAGCAGGTTGCCGGGCAGCTGCGGGGAGACGGCAGTCCGTTGAGACCGTCCAGTACCCGTAGCGACAACCCTGCGATGCGCAAATGTAAATCGTTCTCAGTCGCTTTACAATTCTTGAACAATCGGGCGCGTCCGCGTAAACGTCCGGGCCGCAACGTCACCGGACCTGAAACGCAACCGGCCACCGCAAGGGTGGCCGGAGGGAAAACCGTGGCCAGGCCCGCAGGCCCGCCGGGGCAGGCTTACAGCGCCTGCAGTTCTTCGTTGGCGTTGCGCTTGGCCTCGGCCGGCTGGGTGCCCGGCGGCGGGGTCAGCATCACGGCCGGGCTGGTCTCGCCCGGCACGTCCAGATACGGCAGCTTCAGCGTATCGCTGGTCAGGCGGCGGATCTCGTTGGTCAACGCCGGGCTGTCGTTGAGCTTGCGCCCATACGAGGGCACGATCTCCTTCAGGCGCGCTTCCCAGCCGGCGGCCATCTGCTCGGGGAAGGCCTTCTTGAGCAGGTCCAGCATGATCGGCGGCGACGTTGATGCACCCGGCGAAGCGCCGAGCAGGGCGGCCAGGGTGTGGTCCTGGTCGGTCACGATCTCGGTGCCGAACTGCAGGATCGAGCCCTTTTCCGGGTCCTTCTTGATGATCTGCACGCGCTGGCCGGCGGTGACCAGCGTCCAGTCCTCGCGCTTGGCGTTGGGGTAGTACTTGACCAGCTCGGCCTGGCGGTCGTCATCGTTCAGGCGTGCCTGACCCATCAGGTACTTCACCAGGTCCAGGTTCTCCAGGCCCACGCCCATCATCCCGGCCACGTTGTTGTGGTTCACCGAGGAATACAGGTCGAACCACGAGCCGTGCTTGAGGAACTTGGTGCTGTACAGCGCGAACGGCCCGAACAGCACGACCGGCTTGCCATCCAGCTTGCGTGCGTCCAGATGCGGGACCGACATCGGCGGCGAACCGGTTTCGGCCATGCCGTAGGCCTTGACCGAATGGCGGCCGGCCACCTGCGGCGACTGGAAGGCCAGGAACTGGCCACCGACCGGGAAGCCGGCGTAGTTCTTCGATTCCGGGATGCCCGACAGCTGCAGCAGCTTGAGCGCCGCGCCGCCGGCACCGATGAACACGAAGCGCGACTTGACGGTGGATTCGTTGTCGGACTTCAGGTCCTTGACGGTCACGTTCCAGCTCTTGTCGTCGTTCTGGCGCAGGGCACGCACTTCATGGTTGAGGTGCAGGTTGAAGTTCGGGCTGCGCTGCAGGCCAGCGGTCAGCTGGCGGGTGATCACGCCGAAGTTGACGTCGGTACCCAGCGGCATCCAGGTCGCGGCGACCTTCTGCTTCGGGTCGCGGCCTTCCATCAGCAGCGGGGCCCACTGCTTGATCTGCGCGGCGTCCTCGGAATACTGCATGCCATAGAACAGCGGGTTCTTGACCAGTGCCTGCTGGCGCTTGTGCAGGTAGGCGATGTTCTCATCGCCCCAGACGAAGCTCATGTGCGGGGTCGGGTTGATGAAATCGCTGGGCTGGCTCAGGCGCCCTTCGCGCACCTGGTGGGACCAGAACTGGCGTGAGATCTCGAACTGCTCGGCGATGCCGACCGCGCGCTTGGTCTCGATGCTGCCGTCGGGCAGTTCCGGGGTGTAGTTCAGTTCGGCGAACGCGGAGTGGCCGGTGCCGGCGTTGTTCCAGCCGTCCGAACTTTCCAGGGCAACCCCGTCCAGGCGCTCATAGACCTGGATGTTCCAGTCCGGTTGCAGCTCCTGCAGGAACGTGGCGAGCGTGATGCTCATGATGCCGCCGCCGACCAGGACGACGTCGACCGGCTTGTCGTTGCCGGCGGCCGGGACCGAGCGCTGATGCAGCGGCCAGTACAGGAACAGGGCCGCTGCCAACAGCAACAGCACGAGCAGGCCGAGGACGACCTTCGCTAGTTTTTTCATGGGGATCTCAGGTAGGGAGACATGGGAAGGATGCCGCCGCTGCCGGGAACGCCCGTGAAGACGGGCGTCACAGCGGTACCTTGATCGCAATTTTAGCCCGTTCTGGTACGGATTTGGTGCAACGCAGCATCCGGTGGCTGTGCCGGACCGGCTCAGTCACTGGCGAGAGTGAAGTACTCCAGGAGGAAATAGCTGGCTTGATAGGCTAGTGCTATCAGAGCCAATACCAGATGCGCACGCCGCTGGCGCAGGGCGAAGCCCAGCCCGGCGATCCCCAGCATCACCACGGTATGCACCCAGTAAGCGTCTCCCAGCATCTGCCAGCGGCTGTGGCCCTTGATGGCGGTATCCACCAGATCCAGCAGCGTGACCAGCGCCAACATCCCGAAGAAGCCGCCGCGCCGCTGCAGCAGGTAGTTCTCATAGCTGCCGAACTCGCGCACGTCGTCCGGAAACAGCAGCACGCAGAGCAGGTACCACGACGCGCAGTAGGCGATCACGAACAGATACAGCTCGAAGGTCCACTGGCGGACCTCGCCCAGCCGGAACTCCCACCACCAGAAGGTCACCACCGAAATCAGCGCCCAGACCACCCAGCACAGGTGGATCAGCGAGCAGCCGCGTCGTCTGGGGTGCTCGATGATGCCCGCCAGCCCGCGCAGCAGGGTGGTGATGCTCAGGCCGAGGATGATGCTGAGCACCACGCGGATGTGCAGGTAGACCGGATCGGTGTCCATCGACGTGCCCGCGGCTGGGATGCGGCGATGCTGCATCGGGGCGGGTCATCGGATCGTGTAGGACGGCGTGCGGCCCCGGTACGACAGCCGACCAGCGGTCGGCGCTACCGGTCCGGGGTTATCGCTTCTTGCGCACCAGCGTCGCCGAGGCCGCCAGCACCGCCCGGGTCAGCAGCGCCATCGTCTGTACATCGCCCTTCCAGTGCTGCCAGTACAGCGGCACGTCTTCCCACGCGCGCTGCTTCATGTGCACCAGGCGCCCGGCATCCAGGTGGCGTTTGACCAGCGGCAGCGGGTTCATGGTCCAGCCCAGCCCGCCCAGGTTCGCCTGCACGAACGCGCGGGTGGAGGGAATCCACCAGGTCGGTGCGGTCAGCGGCAGGTCGTTGCCCGCCAGGCGCCGGGCGAAGCGGGCCTGCATGTCGTCCTTGCGGTTGAACACCAGCACCGGCGCCTGGGCCAGCGACTGCGCATTGACCCCCTTGGCGAAGTACTGCTCATGGAAGGCCGGGGTGCAGGTGGCAGCGTAGCGGATGCTGCCCAGCGCGTGGATCTGGCAGCCCTGCACCGGCTCGTCCAGGGTGGTCACCGCGCCCAGCACGGCCCCCTGGCGCAGCAGGGCCACGGTGTGGTCCTGGTCTTCCGAGCGCAGGTCCAGGGTGGTGCCGGTCTGCCGCGCGAACTGCAGGGCGGCCTCGGGGAACCAGGTCTCCAGGCTGTCATGGTTCACCGCCACGGGGATGCTGGCGTGCGGCAGGTCCTCATCGGCGATGCCCATGCGGTGCAGCGCATCGTGCTCGAGCAAGGCGGTCTGTTCGGCCAGCTGCACCAGCACCTGGCCCTCGGTGGTGGCGACCGCCGGGGAGGAGCGTTTGACCAGCAGGCGGCCGACCCGGTCCTCCAGCGCCTTGACCCGCTGGGAGACGGCCGAGGCGGTGACATTGAGCGACTGCGCGGCCCGTTCGAAGCTGCCTTCGCGGATCACCGCCGCCAGGGCACGGAGCTGGGCATGGTCGATGCGCATGATCTTAAGTTCCGCTAAAGATGGTTAAGTAAGTTTAGCTCTACTTTTTCATGTTGCGGCGCGACAATATGCGCCATCCGGTGCTGTACGCCTTGGCGAGGCACCGCCCCCCAGCACGACACAGGTGGTATCCCATGTTTTCGATCATTTCCGGCGGCGCCGGGCTGAGCGCGTGGCTCAGTGGTGCCGCAACCGGCATCGGCCTGTTTGCGGTGGTCGGCGCGCAGAGCGCGTTCATCCTGCGCCAGGGCATCCTGCGCAAGCACATCATTCCGGTGGTGGCGACGTGTGCCGCCATCGATGGCATCTTCATCTTCGCCAGCGTGGCCGGCCTGCGCACGCTGACCCAGGCGCTGCCGTGGCTCACCACCGTGGTGCTGTGGGGCGGCGTCGCCTTCCTGGCCTGGTACGCCTGGCAGTCGGCGCGGCGCGCGCTGGCCGGCGGTGGCGGCATGCACGTGGACGAGGGCGACAGCACCTCGCGCCGCGCGGTGCTGATCTCGGCGGTCGGTTTCTCGCTGATCAATCCGCATTTCTGGCTGGACATGATGGTGATCGGCGGTATCGCCGAGAACTTCGGCAATGCGCGCATGGCCTTCGCCGCCGGCGTGTTCACCGCCAGCTGCCTGTGGCTGACCGCCCAGGGCCTGGGGGCACGCCTGCTGGCGCCACTGTTCACCAAGCCCAAGACCTGGCGCATCCTCGACGGCACCATCGCGGTGATCCTGTCGATCCTGGCGCTCAGCCTCGCGTTCCGCGGCATGCATTGAACTCTCTCCTCGATGCAGGTCCTGGAAATGGCACCGTTCGCGGTGCCATTTTTTTTTTGCACCAACAGGAACATCCCTCTGGTTGGCGGCTCGATCTTCCGCCTAGAATCGCGATCCCGGACATGAGGTCCGATGCAGCAGGGGGAAAGGATGAAGCACGTACAAAGGTTGGGATTGCTGGTATTGCTGGCCATTACGGGCCAGGCCGGCGCGGTGGATCTGGAGCGCTACCTGCGCCGGGATGCCTTCACCGATATCAAGATTTCGCCGAACGGCGACTATTACGCGGCCACCGTGCCGATGGAAGATCGCACCGCCCTGGCGATTCTGCGCAGGAACGGGGGCGAGGTGGTGGGCTCGTTCGTGCCGCCCAGGAACAATCACGCCAATCATTTCGACTGGGTCAGCGCAGAACGTGTGCTGATCGGCCTGGCCGAGAAGCAGGGCTCGCTGGACCAGCCGCGCATGACTGGCGAGCTGTATGCCATGAACGCCAACGGCGGGCGCGGCGAGCTGCTGGTCGGCTACCGCGCGCAGGACAACGGCCCGGGTACCCGCATCCAGCAGAAAAAAGTGGAGGCCGTGGCCGCGTTCCTCGCCGATGACCTGCCCGCGGACGAGCGCAACGTGCTGGTCACGATCTGGCCATTCAACGATGACCCGTTCACCCGTGCCGACCGGATGGATGTCACCACCGGCCGTCGCCAGACCGTGGCGCGCTCGCCCGTACGCCGCGCCGATTTCGTCACCGACAACCAGGGCCAGGTGCGTTTCGCCCATGGCGCGGGAACCGACAACGTCAACAAGCTGTACTACCGGGAAGGGTCGGGCACGACCTGGAAGCTCGTCAACGATGAAGCCCTGAACGGGCGGATCGAAACGGCGATCGGGTTCTCCGAAGACGGTCGGCTGGCGTATTTCAACACCGAGATGCCGCAGGGCCCCGACGCCATCGTGTCCTGGGATCCGGTGACCGAAGAGCGCAGGCTCGTGCTGCGTGATCCCGTGGTGGACGTGCACAAATACATCTACCGGCCCGGCACCTCGATCCCGGTGGGCGCGCTGTACCTGGGTGACACGCCACGCACCCGCTTCTTCGACGAACAGGGCCCCGATGCGCGGTTGTATCGCAGCCTGGAAGCGGCGTTCGGGGGCGATGCGGTCTTCGTCACGTCCAGTACCCGCGACGGCCGGCAGCTGATGGTGGAGGCGTGGTCCGGGCGCAACCCGGGCGATTTCTACATCTTCGACAACGTGGCCAAGAAAGCGGACCACGTCATCAGCCGCAGCAACTGGATCGACCCGGCCGCCACCGCAGAGGTACGCCCGGTGGCCCTGAAGGCACGTGACGGGCTGCCGCTGCACGGCTACCTGACCGTGCCCGCCAAGGCCGCTGCCAAGTCGCTTCCGATGGTGGTGATACCGCACGGCGGGCCTTACGGTCCGTTCGATACCGGCGGGTACGACGCGGAAAGCCAGATGCTTGCCGATGCCGGGTACGCTGTCCTGCAGGTCAACTTCCGCGGCTCGGGCAATTACGGGCGCGCCCATCGGTCCGCGGGTGCCCGCCAGTGGGGCGGCACCATGCAGGACGATCTGACCGATGCAACCCGCTGGGCGATCCGGGAGGGCATTGCCGACGCCTCGCGGATCTGCATCTATGGCGCCAGCTATGGCGGTTATGCGGCGATGATGGGGGCGGCGAAGGAGCCAGGGCTGTACCGGTGCGCCGCCGGCTATGTAGGTGTCTACGACCTGCCGATCATGTTCACCAGTGGCGATATCCAGCGCCGCGGCTCGGGCGAGACCTACCTCAAGGAATGGATTGGCGAGCGCGCCCAGTTGGCGGCGGTATCGCCGGTCAACCTGGCCGACCGCATCAAGGTGCCGGTGTTCCTTGCCGCCGGTGGCGAAGACGAGCGCGCCCCGATCCAGCACACCAGGCGGATGGAGGCGGCGCTGAGAAAGGCCGGCGTGCCCGTGGAGGCGTTGTACTACCCGACCGAAGGCCACGGTTTCTACACCGATCCGCACCGCCGCGAGTACTACACCAAGCTGCTGGCGTTCCTGTCCAACAGCCTGGGCGGAGAGACGGCCTCGGCGTCCGCGCAGCCTTGATCGCTTCATTCGGCGAAAGAACAACGACGGCACCTTGAGGTGCCGTCGTTGTTTGTGAAGGGATTGCTGGGCGCGACAGAATGCAAGTTGTTGCATGGTCCCCGGCGCGACCCCGGGGGATGCTGGCGAGCTCTCCCCTTCTGTGTTTCCCAGCATGTGGCGCAACCTCTCCTCGCCGTCCCGCCTGCGGTCTTTCCTGTGCCTTTCAGCGCCTTTGCTGCTTGTGCTGTTCTCCAGTCCCTCCCGTGCGGCAGACATCGATGACGGTCTGCAATTGACGGTGGAGCAGGCGCTCAAGATCGCAGCGCTCAGCGGCGAGGTGGACGAGTGGTCGATCCGGTTGCACAAATTGATGCGGGGAGGAGAGCCTACGGCGCCATTGAGCGAGCCCGACACCGCGGTACTTCATGACACCGTCCAGTTGCTGACAATGGGCAAGCTGGTGACCGAAAATGTTGTCGCAGTGGCGTACGGCAACCGGCTTGAGGGCACAGGGGCAGGTCGTCTACTGGCGGCATCGCAAGCATGGGGATTTGCCGGCGACGGCGCTCGTTGCCTGGCACAGGACGTCCGGCGCGAGCCGGTTGATGGCGCACCTCCCGCCGCCGCACCCACCGATAGGGTGGGCTATCGCGTCCAGTACGTTTGCATCGCACCACATATGCACAAAAGCCGTGCGCTGACACAGCTGATGACGGCTGTCGTGCAGGGACAGGCCGCACCGTCGGTAGATGCACTGGAGCAGTCGATGTTGGCCGGCGAGCGCCGCGACGAGGCCCGGCCCCGGTCGATGAACGGCAGCCTCCATTTGTCCAGCGATGCACACGGCCGTAACTGGACGAGCAGCGGTGCCATTGTGAGCGAACAACTGCTGGCGGAAACAAAGGTGCCGCCCACTGTGTGGGTGCCGGCGCCGGTGTCGCAGGCTGAATCGGTGCACATGGCGGTGCAGGAACTGATGCAGCGCATGCAGGTTGCGGGGGAAGTGTCGGCGGACCTGCAGGATGCGATCGCCGCGCACCTCCTGCTGCGCTTTCCGGAAGTGTTGTGGGATGCCGTGCGCGAGGACGTCACCGGGTTCGCGCGCGCAGCTGTCCGCCGCGCAGCGACGGCGGAATGCCGGGTGCAGGAGGTGCAGCAGGGGGAGGACAGGTATGAAGCACGCACCGTTCGCCTGGCGCAGGCAGCCTTGACATGCACGTTGCCCGCGCTGGAGTGGACCCTTGCACCTCTGGACGGCCATGATCGTGATGCGACCGCCTTGGCGGCACGCTATCGCCAGTTCCTTCAGCGCGCGACGGAAACGATCGCCACGTCACCTGCACATGCGGCCGCAACCGCAGTGGATTTTCAGGAGGTGTCCGGACCGAATGGCGACGCATGGCACGCCGAGTCAGGTGCTGTGCCCAAGCTGCTGCTGGAGGGCATCCTGCCCGCACCGTTGGTGAAAGAACTCGGCGGCCTGGCCCTGAACGCAGATGCGCTCCATCCGGATATGCGTTTCGAGCATCTTGACGGGCGCAATCTGGACGAGTCTCGACGCGTGCTTGTGCGCCGCTTCCTGCAGGAACTGCGCGCGGCCAGACAGGTGGAATGACGTGACACTGGCGGGGCGCTGATTGCCCGGGGTTTCCCTACTTCACCCCGTGCATCATTCGCTTCAGCAGCGGCGAACAGATCAGTGCGAGTGCCGCGCACCCCAGGCCGATCCACATCAGCAGCCAGAACAGGTGTTCGTAGCTGGCGGCGGCGCTGGCGATGTTCATGGTTTCGCCTTCCGGCACCTCGATCGCGGCGAGCTTGCCGAACAGCGCGGCCAGCGTTTCCGAAAACGCGGTGGCCAGGAACCAGGTGCCCATCATCAGGCTGACCACCCGCGGCGCGGCCAGCTGAGTAACGGCGGACAGACCGACCGGTGACAGGCACATTTCGCCGATCTCCAGGATCAGGTAGGCCAGTACCAGCCACCACACGCTGGCCATCTGCCCGGTCGCGCCCACTTGCTGCGCCGCCAGTGCCAGCGGCACGAACGACAGTGCGGCGAAGATCAGCCCGATCGAGGATTTGACCGGCTTGGACGGGTCCATGCGGCGACGGTCCAGCCACGCCCACAGCATGGCGAACAGCGGCGCGAGCACCACCAGGAACAGGCCGCCCAGGTAAGTCAGCGAGCCGGCGGTCTGCGGAATCACCAGGCAGTCGCGGATCAGCATGACCAGCATCGCCGCGACGATCACGATGAACAATGTGCGTGGCGCGGACGAGCCCGGGCGGCGCTCGGACAGACGCGCGGCCACCACGAAGCCCAGCGGCGCCAGCAGCAGCGAGGCGATCGACCACGGCAGCGGGGTGCCACCCTGGATCACCAGCGACGGCACCAGGTCCTTGGTGAGCAGGCGGTCGGTGAAGGTCACCCAGGAGCCATAGGTCTGCTCGTACAGGGTGAAGAACACCAGCGCCATGAAGATCAGCGCCATCAGCGCGATCATCTGCTGGCGCTGCACCGGCGTGCAGCGGGTGCCGGTGAACCAGGCGAACCAGACCAGCACGCCAGCGAGCACCACGATCATCAGCATCAGCGCCAGGCTGAGTTCACCACCGAGCGCGAACGCACCATTGGCGGCGGCCCACATCAGCGCCGCGACCGGAATCACGCCCAGCACGGCCACGGCATAGATCAGCCATTCGCGGCGGATGCCGAGCACGCGTTGGCGCAGCGCGGGCAGATCGGACGGTTCGGCGTGGCCCTGCAGATACTTCTGGCCCCACAGGAACATGGCCAGTCCGATCACCATGCCGATGCCGGCCGCACCGAAGCCGTACTTCCAGCCATAGGCTTCGCCGAGGAAGCCGCACACCAGCGAGGCGAACAGCGCGCCGAGGTTGATGCCGGCGTAGAACAACGAAAAGCCCGAGTCGCGGCGCGGATCGTTTTCCGGGTACAGCTTGCCGACGATGGTGGAGATGTTCGGCTTGAGGAAGCCCACGCCCATGATGATCAGGGCCAGCGAGAGGTAGGTGATGCCCAGCGCGGCATCATCGCGGACCACCGCGCCATCGACGCGGACCGCTGCGTGACCTTCGAAAGCCATGCCCAGGTGGCCGAGCACCAGCAGCACGCCGCCGAACACCACCGCCTTGCGCATGCCCAGCCAGCGGTCGGCGAGCAGGCCGCCGAAGACCGGGATGCAGTAGACCAGGCCGCCATAGGCACCGAGCAGATCCAGGCCGGCCTTGTCGCCGAACAGGTGGTATTTGGTGAGGTAGAGCAGCAGCAGCGCCTTCATCCCGTAGAACGAGAACCGCTCCCACATCTCGGTGAAGAAGCAGATATAGACGCCCTTGGGATGGCCAAGGAAGTCGTCGGTCGCGGTGGAGGTCGAGGCGGCGGGCAGGACGGCTGCGGTCATCGAGGGCTGGGGCAGGGCGGACAAGGGGGCGAGTATAGGCCCGGGGCGAAGGGTCAGCCGTGCCGTGTCTGGCCGCTCCGCCGTCGTGCTGCCGGCCATGCGCGCTTACAGATAGCGAAGCCAGGCCAGATCCCGCCGCCGCGCCTTGAACCGCGCGAATGCCCGTGTCGGCCAATACAGCGCCACTGCCAGCACCGCGGTGATCACCCACAGGCTCGCCACGTGATCGACCGCGAAGTAGCCGCCGTGGGTCTGGCCCCAGCGGGCTTCGGCCAGCACGTACAGCAGCTTCAGCACATACAGGTGCAGCAGGTAGAAGAACATCGGCGCCGCGCCGATGTCGGCCAATGGCGCCAGCGCCCGGGCCACGCGCGGCTGTTCGTACAGGCGCAGCAACAGCAGGCCGATGCCCAGGGTCAGCAGCAGGAACAGCAGCGAGGGCGGGTACTTGGTCACGTTGAAAAAGCTCATCAGCGTAGTGCCCAACGTGGCCAAGGACTGCCACGGGCTGTCGCCGTAAACGTTGATCGCCCGTAGCAGCACGAAGGCGAGCAGCGCACCGGCACCGGCCATCCACAGGCGGCGCTGGCGCAGGAGGGCATCGCCGCCGCGTGCGAACCACGGGCCGATCACCCAGCCCAGTGCAATCACGCCGATCCACGGCAGCACCGGATACGAGGTACGCAGGCGCAGCCCGTCGGTCACCGTGATCCAGTCGCGCTGGTGCAGCACTTTCCACAACACGGCCAGCGCCCCGTCACCCTGCACGCGGATGCCATCGAGCAGGTTGTGCCCGGCGATCACGGCCAGCGCCAGCACCGCCAGCGCGCCGCGCGGGAGCCAGAGCAGCCCGGCCAGCGCGATCATGCTGATCCCGATTGCCCAGATCACCTGCAGGTAGACGACGCTCGGTGGGAACTGCAGCGTCCAGGCGAAATTGACCACCAGCAGTTCCAGCACCACCAGGAACAGGCCGCGCTTGAGCAGGAAGGCCGAGGCGGCCCGGCGCCCATCCGGTTTGCCGCTGGCGTACAGCCAGGCCGACAGGCCGGTCAGCAGCACGAACACCGGGGCACACAGATGCGCCAACAGCCGGCTGACGAACAGGGCCGGCTCCACCTGGTCCACCACCATCGGGTCGGCCACCTGGGCATGCAGGTAGAAGGTTTCGCGCACGTGGTCGAGCAGCATCAGCACGATCACGGTGCCGCGCAGCTGGTCGATGGAGGTCAGGCGGGAGGTGGGGGAATGCGTCACAGCGGCGCCGGTTACTCGGTGCGATAGGATATAACATAACTAAAGTGGACGGGCCCGGCCTGGGACGTTGCCGAGTCCGGGGTGTGGCCACTCCGGTGGCACGCGCAGGTCAACAGGCGCCTCGATCGGGCGGTGAAGCGTTGCCGGCCAGCGGCCGGCACTACTGGACTTGCCCGTACATGAACGCTAGCGTGGCAGGGATTTTTTGCCAGCAGGGGCTTCCATGAACAACGACGCTGCGCCACGCCAGCTCACTTTCCGTGCGGTGGTGCTTGCCATCGTGCTGGCGGTGATTCTGTCGGCCGCCAACGCCTACCTGGGTCTGTTCGCAGGCCTGACCATCGCCACCGCCATTCCCGCCGCGGTCATTTCCATGGGGGTGCTGCGCCTGCTCGGCGGTGGCACGATCCTGGAAAACAACATCGTCCAGACCGGTGCTTCGGCCGGTTCGTCGATCGCCGCCGGTGTGATCTTCACCATCCCCGCGCTGGTGATCATGGGGTACTGGCCGGACTTCAAGTACTGGTGGGTGCTGGGCATCGCCGGTCTGGGTGGCCTGCTGGGCGTGCTGTTCTCGGTGCCGCTGCGGCGTTCGATGATCGTGGAAGATCCGCTTCCGTTCCCGGAAGGCAAGGCCGCCGCCGAAGTGCTCAAGGCCGGTGAAAACCCGGGCCCGGGCCTGAAGATCCTGGCCGTGTCGGCGGTGATCGGCGCCTTCGTGAAGCTGGCCGCCGAAAGCGGCCTGCGCCTGATCCCGGATGCCTGGGCCACCTCGGCCTACGTCGGTACCTCGAAGATCACCGCCTTCATCGGCACCAACCTGTCCCCGGCGCTGCTGGGCGTGGGCTACATCGTCGGCCTGAATGTCGGCATCGTGGTGGTGTCCGGCTCGATCCTGACCTGGCATATCGCCATTCCGCTGTACCAGGCGTTCTTCATGAACACCGATCCGGCGCTGGCGGCCTCGATCGCCACGGCCAGTTCGACGGAAGCGGCCTTCGCCATCTGGGGCGCGAAGATGCGTTACCTGGGCGTGGGCGCGATGCTGATCGGCGGCGTCTGGACCCTGATCTCGCTGCGCAAGTCGCTGCTCAACGGCGTCAAGAGTGGCTTTGCCGCGGCCCGCAAGAGCGGTGGCCCGGCGCTGGCGCACACCGAACGCGACCTGCCGATGAAGTGGATGCTGGTGGCCCTGGTGGTGTTCACCCTGCCGCTGCTGGCGCTGTACCAGGCCATCGTGGGCCAGTGGCACGTGTCGATCCCGATGACCCTGATCATGATCGTGGCCGGCTTCCTGTTCGTCTCGGTCTCGGCCTACCTGGCCGGCCTGATCGGCTCGTCCAACAACCCGGTCTCGGGCATCACCATCTCCACCATCCTGTTCGCCTCGGCGGTACTGGTGCTGCTGCTCGGCAAGGATGGCCTGACCCCGGTCGGCATTGGCGGTGCGCCGCTGGGCGCGGTGGCCGCGATCATGATCGGCGCGGTGGTGTGCTGCGCGGCCGCGGTCGGCGGTGACAACCTGCAGGATCTCAAGGCCGGCTACATCGTCGGCGCCACCCCGTGGAAGCAGCAGCTGATGCTGGGTATCGGCGCGTTCTCGTGCGCGCTGATCATGGCCCCGGTGCTGAACCTGCTGGCCACCGCCTACGGCATCGGCGTGAAGTCCGAGCTGCATCCCAACGCGCTGGCGGCGCCGCAGGCCAACCTCATGGCCTCGGTGGCCAAGGGCCTGTTTGGCGGCGAGCTGCCGTGGACCTTCATCGGTATCGGTGCGGTGGTCGGTGCGGCGATCATCGCCTTCGACAGCTGGCTGAAGTCGCGCAATGCCCGCTTCCGCGTGCCGGTGCTGGCCGCGGCGATCGGCATCTACCTGCCGCTGGAACTGATGGTCCCGATCTTCCTGGGTGGCCTGATCGCCTACCTGGTGGAGCGCTTCCACAAGATCCGTGGCGATGATGAAGAAGGCCGTGACCGCGTGCACAAGCCGGGCGTGCTGTTCGCCGCCGGCCTGATCACCGGTGAAGCCCTGATGGGCATCGCCATCGCCATCCCGATCGTGGTCAGCAGCCGCGCCGATGTGCTGGCGCTGCCGTTCCACCTGCCGGGCGCGCAGTGGATCGGCCTGGCCGTGCTGTTCCTGGTCGGTTGGCTGATCTACCGCACCGGCAAGCGCGCGGTGGGTTCGGTCTAAGCAACAACGACTCCGATCCGGGTCATGACACACCCCGCTGCGGCGGGGTGTGTCGTTTCTGCGTTCAGCCAATGCGCCGGCATGACCGATGGCCTTTGCATGTGCGGCCCTTGCGGCCCTAACATCGGCGTTTTGCCGTTCCGCGGAGACCCCGATGAAACTTCGTTACGCCCTGCTGCCGTTGTGCCTGCTGACCGCGATGCCCTCGCTGGCGGCCACGCGTGGCCTGGATGTGCGCGACATGATCGCGCTGGATCGGGTCTCCAGCCCGCTGCTCACCGCCGATGGCGGCAACGTCATCTTCGCCAAGCGCGTGGTCGGCACCGACAGCAAGGCCAGCACCGGCCTGTACATCCGCAACCTGCGCACGCGCGACCTGGCCCCGCCCAAGCCGCTGACCCCGGCCGGCTGGAACGTCAATTCCGCCGCGCTGTCGGCCGATGGCCAGACCGTGTATTTCCTGAGCGCCAGGAACGGCAGCCAGCAGCTCTACGCGCAGCCGGCCACCGGCGGCACGCCGCGCCAGCTGACCGATTTCCCGGTCGATGTGGACAGCTTCCACGTCTCCCCGCAGGGCGACCGCGTGGCCTTCAGCAGCGGCGTGTTCCAGGACTGCGGTTCGGACCTGGCCTGCACCAGCAAGAAGCTGGACGCGCACAAGGCGCGCAAGAACACCGGCGAGGTGTTCGACAACCTGTTCGTGCGCCATTGGGACACCTGGGCCGACGGCCGCCGCAACACGCTGTTCGTGGCGCCGCTGCCGGCCGCCAAGGCCGCGGCGGTGAAGGGCGCCTCGGCGATCAGCGCAACGCTGGCCGGCGATGCACCGTCCAAGCCGTTCGGTGGCAATGACGACTTCACCTGGTCGCCGGATGGCAAGAGCGTGGTCGCCGCGATCCGCGTGGCCGGCAAGCAGGAGCCGTGGTCGACCAACTTCGACCTGTACCGCCTGGATGCCGAGGGCAAGCAGGCGCCGGTCAACCTGACCGCGTCCAACCCGGCCTGGGATGCCGGCCCGGTGTTCAGTGCCGACGGCAAGACCCTGTACTACCGTGCCATGAAGCGCCCGGGCTTCGAAGCGGACCGCTTCGGCCTGATGGCGATGGACGTGGCGACCGGCAAGACCCGCGAGATCGCCCCCAAGTGGGATCGTTCGGCCGGCGAGATCGTGCTGTCCGGTGACGGCAGCCTGATCTACACCAGCGCCGACGACATGGGCGAGCACCGCCTGTTCGCCGTGGACATCGCCACCGGCAAGGCCGAAGTGGTGGTGGACGGCGGCAGCATCGGCTCGCCGGTGATCGCCGGCACTACCCTGGCGTATACGAAGAACAGCCTGAAGAGCGGCGACCAGATCGTCGTGGCCGCCTTCGACGGCGCCAACCCGCGCGAGATCACCCCGAGCGCCGGCGAGATGCTGCCCGATGTCGCCTTCGGCGATTACGAGCAGTTCCAGTTCAAGGGCTGGAACAACGAGACCGTGCACGGTTACGTGGTCAAGCCGTACAACTACCAGGAAGGCAAGCGCTACCCGGTCGCGTTCCTGATCCACGGCGGCCCGCAGGGCAGCTTCGGCAATGGGTGGAGCTATCGCTGGAACCCGCAGACCTACGCCGGCCAGGGCTACGCAGTGGTCATGATCGACTTCCACGGCTCCACCGGTTACGGCCAGGCCTTCACCGACGCGATCAGCCAGCACTGGGGCGACCGCCCGCTGGAAGATCTGCAGAAGGGCTGGGCCGCGGCACAGAAGCAGTACCCGTTCCTCAACGGCGACAAGGCATGCGCGCTGGGCGCGAGCTACGGCGGCTTCATGGTCAACTGGATCGCCGGCAACTGGAACGAGCCGTGGAAGTGCCTGGTCAACCATGACGGCGTGTTCGATCAGCGCATGATGGGCTACGCCACCGAAGAACTGTGGTTCACCGAGTGGGAGCAGGGCGGCACGCCGTATGAGAAGGCCGCCAACTACGAGAAGTTCAACCCGGTCAACCACGTCTCGGACTGGAAGAAGCCGATCCTGATCGTGCACGGCCAGCTCGACTACCGCATTCCGGTGGAGCAGGGCCTGGCGGCGTTCACCGCCGCGCAGCGCCAGGGCATCGAGTCCAAGTTCCTGTATTTCCCGGACGAGAACCACTGGGTGCTCAAGCCGCAGAACAGCGTGCAGTGGCATGACACCGTCAACGGCTGGCTGAAGCAGCACATCGGCGAGTAACCCGGTTCGAAGCGCCGCCCCCAGGGGCGGCGTTTGTTCATGGCACCGGGTCTCGTTGGCCGTGGTATCACCGGCGATCGGTGGTGTTGTAACCGACCAACGGTCGGCTCTACCCGTGATTGTTTCCCGAAACGTGCCGAATCGCACGCCCATCGTCCAGGCACTGCACACCCGTGAAAGCACCCGCCCTGATCCAGAACGACATCGTCGTCTTCGGCCTGATCGCCGCCACCCTCGGCGCCGTGTTCTGGACTGCCTCGCGCGAGCAGGGGCCGTGGAAGCGTTTCTACACCTACGTGCCAGCCCTGTTGCTGTGCTACCTGATTCCCGGGGTGTACAACACCGTCGGCCTGATCGATGGCCAGAACACCCATCTCTACAACCCGGTCGCCCGCGACATCCTGCTGCCCGCCGCGCTGGTACTGCTCACCCTGGCCGTGGATATCAAGGGCATCCTGCGGCTGGGACCGAAACTGATCGTGATGTACCTGGGCGCCTCGCTGAGCATCATGGTCGGCGCGGTGGTCGCGTTCCAGCTGATGAAGTGGCTGCACCCGGCAACCGTGGCCGGCGATACCTGGGCCGGTATGGCCGCGCTGGCCGGCAGCTGGATCGGCGGCGGTGCCAACATGCTGGCCATGCGCGAAGTGTTCGAAGTCAACGCGACCACCTTCGGGCAGTTCGCGGTGGTCGATGTCGGTGTCGGCTACGTGTGGATGGCGGTGCTGATCTTCATGGCCGGGCGTTCGGCGAAGATCGATGCGCGCAGTGGGGCCGATACCTCGGGCATCGATGCGCTCAAGCTGCGCATCCAGGCCTTCCAGGCGCAGCACGAGCGCGTGGCCAGCCTGACCGACCTGATGCTGATCGTCGCCGTTGCCTTCGGCGTGGTGGGGCTGTCGCATGCGATCGCCGGTCCGGTCTCGGCGTGGTTCAAGGGCCATGTCGCCTGGGCCTCGCAGTTCAGCCTGGACGCGCCCTTCGTATGGGTGGTGGTGATCTCCACCACCTGTGGCCTGGCGCTGAGCTTCACCCGTGCGCGCAACCTGGAAGGCGCCGGTGCCTCCAAGCTGGGTTCGCTGCTGCTGTACTTCCTGATCGCCTGCATCGGCATGCAGATGGATCTGCTGGCGTTGCTGGACCGCCCTTGGCTGTTCCTGCTTGGCCTGATCTGGATCGCGGTGCACATCGTGCTGCTGTGGGCGCTGGCGCGCGCGCTGAAGGTGCCGTTCTTCTACTTTGCGATCGGCTCGCAATCCAACATCGGCGGGCCGGCCTCGGCGCCCGTGGTCGCGGCGGCGTTCCACCCCTCGCTGGCACCGGTCGGCGTGCTGCTCGGCACAATGGGCTACGCGACGGGCACGTACCTGGCCTACATCGTGGGCATCACGCTGCGCGCGATGGCGGGGTAGAGCCGACCGTTGGTCGGCTGCTGTAACGTCGCGTCACAGCGCACGACAGCCGACCAACGGTCGGCTCTACGGCAGAAGCAACCTGCGCTAAATCAACCAGGCAAGTGCATCTTCACCGTCCTGTTCGCACCGCGCCGAGTGAACCCCCAGGCGCCGATGTGATTGGCGCGTCGCCACGCGCCCGGCGTTACCGCACATGCGGATTTACGCAGGAAGAAGGCCGCGTTCGAGTAACCACGCTCTGGCATCTTCCGCATCCTGCTCGAACCACGCCTTCGTAGACCCCAACCGATACGTATACCCCCACGCATCCATGTCGGCCATCAGGCGCGCGCTGCCTACCCCCGGCAGTTGCCCGGCCAGCACGATCTGCAGGTAGCAGGTGGCGTCTTCTTCGGGTACCGAATCGGTGGCATCGGTGTGCACCAGCGCACGCCGCTCCGGCGGCAGCACGATCAGGTGGCAGGCTTCGTGCAGCATCGAGTGCACGGGCGTGTCATCGCGGACATAGACGTCGCTGCCGATGATGCCGGCTTCGGGTTCGCCCCAATAGCTGCCCGGAATCGGCGCGCCATCGGCCACACGATGCAGGCGCAGATCGTGGGCGGCGAGCAGGGCGTGGGCGTCGTCGAAACGGATATCGCCGAGGCGGGTGACCTGCGGTTCGGCGGTGGGGGCAGCGTCGTTCATGGGTCACCGCTCAACCGCCCCTTCCGAGGCGGAAGGGGCGATGTCGATCAGGGCTGCTGCGGGCCTTCCGGCAAGGCGACGGAAATATCGAGCACATCGTGCTCGCCGTCCTTGACCAGGTCGACCTTGACCGCATCAGCGTCGATGTTGACGTACTTCTTGATCACTTCCAGCAGCTCGCGCTGCAGCAGGGGCAGGTAATCCGGGCCGCCGCGGTGGCTGCGTTCCTGCGCGATGATGATCTGCAGGCGGTTCTTGGCCGTTTCGGCAGTGGTCTTCTTTCGGTTCAGGAAATCGAACAGTCCCATGCTTACCCTCCGAACAGCTTGCTGAAGAAGCCTTTCTTCTCCACGGTGGTGAAGCGCATCGGACGCTCTTCGCCAAGGATGCGGCCAACCGCATCTTCGTATGCCTGGCCCGCCGCCGATTCGGGGTCCAGAATGACCGGTTCACCCTTGTTGGACGCATTGAGCACGTCGCCCGACTCGGGCACCACGCCAATGGCCTTCAGGCCCAGCACTTCTTCGACGTCGGTGATGCTGAGCATCTCCCCGCTTTCCACCCGCACCGGGCTGTAGCGCGTGAGCAGCAGGAAGGCCGGCACGTTCTTGCCGGATTCGGCCTTGTGGGTCTTCGAGTCGAGCAGGCCGATGATGCGGTCCGAGTCGCGCACCGAAGACACTTCCGGGTTCACCACCACGACCGCACGGTCGGCGTAGTACATCGCCAGGAACGCGCCCTTCTCGATGCCGGCCGGGGAGTCGCAGATGATGTATTCGAAGCCGTCGGCGACCAGGTCGTCGAGCACCTTGCGCACGCCTTCCTGGGTCAGCGCGTCCTTGTCGCGGGTCTGCGAGGCAGCCAGCACGTACAGGTTGTCGAAGCGCTTGTCCTTGATCAGGGCCTGCTTGAGGGTCGCTTCGCCGTGCACGACATTGACGAAGTCGTACACCACGCGGCGCTCGCAGCCCATGATCAGGTCGAGGTTGCGCAGGCCGACGTCGAAGTCGATCACGGCCACCTTCTTGCCACGACGTGCCAGCCCGCAGGCCAGGCTGGCGCTGCTGGTGGTCTTGCCGACGCCGCCCTTGCCGGAGGTGACTACGATGATTTCAGCCAAAGGATTTCTCCTGATTCTTCTGTTTGGGGGCTGCGTCAGTCCAGCGCAGCGATCTTGATCTGGTCCTGTTCCAGCCACACCTGCACGGCCTTGCCGCGCAGGGAGTCCGGAACATCGTCCAGTACCTTGTAATGGCCGGCGATGGCGACCAGTTCAGCGTGGAATTCACGGCAGAAAATACGCGCCGTGGTGTTGCCCTGGGCACCTGCCAGGGCACGGCCCCGCAGCGTACCGTAGATGTGGATGCTGCCGTCGGCGATCACTTCGGCGCCGGCGCCGACGGTGGCCATGACGGTCAGGTCGCAGTTCTCCGCGTACAGCTGCTGGCCCGAGCGGACATTGACGGTCTGCATGCGGCCCGGCTTGGGTGCGCCACCGGTGGCCACGGCATTCGGGGCAGGCGCCGCGGGTACGGCGGCAGCGGCACGCGAACGGCGCGGCGGCTCAGCCACCGGCGCGCGGGCAGGCGCGGGGGCCGGCTCGGCTTCGGCACGCTCGTACTGGGCGCGGAACTTGGCCAGCAGCGGCAGGCCGAGCTGCTGGGAGAGCAGGTCGGTTTCGGTGGTGCCATAGGCCAGCGCGACCGGCAGCACGCCGGCCTTGCGCAGGCCATCCAGCAGTGCCTTGGCGGTGGCCACGTCCGGTATTTTGCTGAGTCCGCCGAAATCCAGGATCACTGCGGCACGCCCGAACAGCTTCGGCGCACGCGCCACGCGTTCCTGCATTTCCCGGGTAAGGCGTTCGACATCGAGGGTGCGGATGCGCAGATTGGCGATGCCGACCTGGCCGATCTTCAGTTCACCGGCCTGTTCAAAATCCATGTTCGCTGCCACCGATCAGGTCCCCGTCTGCTGCTGCGCGCGCAGCGGCTCGCGGCGATGGCCCACCCAGGGCACATCCGGCAGCTGGTCGCCGTAGGTGTCGTGCACCCACTGGTAACTGCACAGGTCCTTGAGCAGCATGCTGGCACGCACATCCACGTGGGCCATGTTGTTCTGCCCGACTTCGCGGAAGCCGAAGCTGCCGTGGAAGAGCAGGGCGGCATCGGCGCCGTGGTCCAGGAAGACTTCGCAGGTGAGCTGCGGATAGCGCAGCTCGGCGTAGCTCTGGGCGTCGGCATAGAACGCACGGCCGACACCACCGCCGCGACGGCGGCTGGCGACCACGATGCGGTCGATGTAGAAGAATTTGGTATCCAGCTGCTGCTTGAACCAGGCGAAGTTGCTGCTGTCGTGCTGGCTGTCGCTGCCGAAGCCGATCAGGAAACCGGCCAGGTTGCCGTCGCGCTCGGCGACGCGGAAATACTCAGCGCTTTCATAGAACAGACGCAGGCGGGCGGCATCCAACGGCAGAATGGCCAGGCCGGCATTGTTGTTCAGGGCCAGGACGGAATCGAGCTCGTGCTCGCGCACGTCGCGGATGACAATCGACATTGTGACTCCGTGGGGTAACGCGGTTGGCCCATCGAGGGGCCCTCGGTCCGATTATTGCATGGGTGGCTTCCCCCCGCGAGCCGACAGGCATGACTTCTGTGGGAGTGCAGGGGAACAGGTTCAGCCTACTATGCGTCCATGTTGGGATACCTCAGCCACACCCGAGTACTGCGACTGGCCGGCCTGTTCACCTGGGTCATGGTCGGACTTCCTCTGGTTTACTCGCAGTACGAAGCGCTGTTGCGCCGCGGCGGTGGCGTCGATGCGTGGGCGCTGTGGCTGTTCGCCGCGTACCTGGCCTTCGGTGCCGGCTACTTCTGGCTGACCCGCGGGCTGCGCAACGGCGGCCACTCGCGCTGGTACGACCGGGTCATGCTGGTGCTGCTCACTGCCTCGGCGCTGGGCGTGAGCTACCTGAGCGGTTCGGGCCTGGGCAGCATCCTGATGATGGTCGCTGCCGGGGTCATTCCCTGGATGCTGCCGGTGCGCGGCGGGGTGATCTGGCTGTTGTTGAGCCAGCTGGCGGTCCTGCCGGTCTACTACCTGATCCTGAATTTCTCGCTGTTCGAGGCGGTGATGCAGTCGCTGCTGTATGGCGGCTTCTCCATGTTCATCTTCGTGACCAGCCTGGTGGCCCGGCAGCAGACCGATGCCCGCGAGGAACAGCGCCGGCTCAATACCGAGCTGCGCGCGACCCGCGTGCTGCTGGCCGAAAGCGCCCGGGTCAATGAACGCACCCGCATCTCCCGCGAGCTGCACGACCTGCTGGGCCACCACCTCACCGCCCTCAGCCTCAACCTGGAGGTGGCCGGCCACATCACCGAGGGCCAGGCCCAGGAGCATGTGCACCAGGCCCACACCCTGGCCAAGCTGCTGCTGACCGACGTGCGCGAGGCGGTGAGCCAGCTGCGCGACAGCGGCGCGATCGACCTGGCCGCGGCCCTGCGCCCGCTGACCGAGCAGGTCCCCTCGCTGGACATCCACCTGGATATCGACGAGCCGCTGAGCGTGGAAGACCCCGAGCGGGCCCACGTACTGCTGCGCTGCACCCAGGAAATCATCACCAATGCGGTGCGCCACGCCGGCGCGCGCAACCTGTGGATCAAGGTCCGGCGCGAGCCACCGGGCATCGTGGTGCTGGAAGCGCATGATGACGGGGTGGGGGCCGACGGCATCGTGGTCGGCAACGGGTTGCGCGGGATGCGCGAGCGCCTGCAACAATGCGGTGGTGAGCTGCAGATCGAAACCCGCCGGGGCCAGGGCTTCCGCCTTCGTGCCTCGGTACCCGGCGTGCCAGTATTGATGCTGAGCGCTGTCATTGAAGGAGTGCGTTGATGATTCGCGTCTGCCTGGTCGACGACCAAACCCTGGTGCGGCAGGGGATCCGCTCGCTGCTGGCGCTCGATGACGGCATCGAGGTGGTCGCCGAGGCCGCCGATGGCCGCCAGGCAGTCGAGGTGGTCCCGCAGGTCCGCCCGGACGTGGTCCTGATGGACATGCGCATGCCGGTGATGTCCGGCCTGGAGGCGCTGCAGATGCTGTCGCGGCTGAACCAGCTGCCGCCGACCATCATCCTGACCACCTTCGATGACGACCAGCTGGTGCTGGCCGGGCTCAAGGCCGGCGCCAAGGGCTATCTGCTCAAGGATGTGACCCTGGACCAGCTGGTGGGGGCGATCCGGACCGTGGCCGATGGCGGCTCGCTGGTCCAGCCGGCGGTCACCCAGCGGCTGCTGTCCGGGCTGGAGCACATGCGCAACGAGTTCGTGAGCCTGGACCGGCCCGACCCGCTGACCGACCGCGAGACCGAGATCCTGCGGCTGATGGCCAGCGGCTTCTCCAACAAGGAGATCGCCAATTCATTGGGTGTGGCCGAGGGCACCATCAAGAACCACGTGTCCAACATCCTCTCCAAGCTGGGCGTGCGCGACCGCACCCGGGCCGTGCTCAAGGCCTTCGAACTGCAGCTGGTCTGAGCCGGGCGGACCGGCGGAGGCCATCGTGCAGCCGCCGGTCCCGACGTATTTGCCGAATTTCGTGAAACCCTTGCGGCGCAAGCGATGCGGGGGTGTTTTCGGGCCTGACGGCCGAATCCGGCAAAGAAATATTGTCCATCCGCTACGTGCTGACACGCGCGATGCGTTATCTTTCCGCTCCTTGTCTATGCAAAACCGCTGCCGACATGGAAACCGGTGTGCCAACCCTGATCAACAACACCGGCGAAGCCTGCTAGGATTGGCGCTTCGCTTCAATCAACCCGGCCGTGGGATCGGCCCCGGAGACTCCTGAATGACCCGTATTATCGAGTTCCTGATCGCCTTGGGGATCGTGGCTGGCCTGTTCGTCATCATTGGCGTATGTCTGCCGGGCGAGCGCCATATTTCCGAAAGCATCGAGACCAACCGCAAGATGACGATCGTGTTCGACACGGTCAACAGCCTGCGCCGCTTCAAGGACTGGAACCCGCTCTTGCTGCGCGATCCCGCCGTTGAACTGAAGCACTCCGGCCCCGCTGCCGGCGTCGGCGCACGCCTGGACTACACCTCCAAGGAAGGTTCCTTGGGCCAGGGTAGCTGGGTGATCACCGAGTCCGAGCAGAACAAGCACGTTGCCATCGCCATCGAGGACGAGAGCAAGGGCCACGACAAGGTGACCAACTTCACCCTCGAGCCGACCGGCAAGGGTGGCCGCAACGTCAAGATCACGCAGGACTACAACGTCAAGTACGGTTTCAACCTGTTCGGTCGTTACGCTGGCCTGTACGTCAGCCGTCACGCCGGCGACGACCTGAAGCTGGGTCTGTCGCGCATGGCCAACATGCTGGCCACCGTGCCGAACGTGGACTACCGCACCGCCGAAGCCCCGCTGACCGATCTGGCCATCGTGGACGTCCCGGCCGAGGACCTGCTGGTCGTCACCGCCGGCAACGTGGACCGCGGCCAGGAGACCATCACCAAGTCCATCAAGGACAACCAGGAGTGGATCAAGCGCGTCATGGAGGCCAACAACCTCGAAGCCGCCGGTCCGTTCCGCATCATCACCACCGATTTCGGCGCCGAGAAGTACGCCTTCGACGTGGCCCAGCCGGTCAAGAAGAAGGGTGCTGAAGGCGCGACTGCCGAAGCCCTGACGGTGAAGATCGACGGTGGTGCCCCGGTCAAGTACGTGCATGTCGCTCCGCACCGTTCGGCCCACGCGGCCTACACCGGCCACATGGCTGGCCTGGACATCGCCCGCAACGCCCTGCGTGCGTGGTCGGTGACCGGCGGCAACGAAGTGATCGATCGTCCGTACGAGTCCTGGAAGGACGGCGTGGACAAGTCGTTCACTCCGGAAGGCACGTACGACATCTACTGGGCCGTCAAGTAAACCGACGGTTGCCGTGATGTAACGCACGACCTGAAACGCGCCGCTTCCTGCGGCGCGTTTTTTTTTGGCTCCGCCAGCGGGGCACTGTCTGAAGGACGCAAGCATGCTCAACCTGGAACGACGCACGCGCAAACCCTCCCTGCTGGCCGGCCTGGGCGGCCTGCTGGCGGCCACCGCGGTCGGGCTGTCGGCCTATGCTTCGCACGGCATCGCCGACCCGCTGGCGCAGTCGCACGTGACCACGGCGGCGCTGTACGCGTTCGGGCACGGCGTGGCGCTGGCGGTGCTGGGCCCCACGCAGCAGAACACGCTGGGCCGCCTGGCGCTGTATGTCCTGCTGATCGGCACGCTGCTGTTCTCCGGCAGCCTGGTGGCTGGCGCGCTGTGGAAGCTCAGCACCCAGCTGGCGCCGGTCGGTGGCACCGCGCTGATGGTGGGCTGGCTGGCCTACGGCCTGAATGCGCTGAGGCGCTGACATGCCCCGGTACCGCCGCGGCTTCGATGTTGATGAAGCGCATGACTGGTTGAGTCGGCGCGACCGGCGGCTGGGCACCTGGATGAAGCGGCTCGGCCCCATCCAGGCGCAGCCCGGCTGGGCGAAGACCTTCGACCCGGTCGATGCGCTCGCGCGCGCGATCCTGTTCCAGCAGCTCAGCGGAAAGGCGGCCTCGACCATCGTCGGGCGCGTGGAGACCGCCATCGGCAGCCCCCGTCTGCATGCCGATACGCTGTCGCGCATCGACGATGCGGGGCTGCGGGTGTGCGGGGTATCGGGCAACAAGACACTGGCGCTGCGCGACCTTGCGCGGCGCGAGGCGGCCGGCGAGATTCCCGACCTGCGCCGGATGTCGGTGATGGACCACGACGCCATCATCGATGCGCTGGTGCCGATCCGCGGCATCGGCCGCTGGACGGTGGAGATGATGCTGATGTTCCGGCTCGGCCGCCCGGACATCCTGCCGGTGGATGACCTGGGAGTCCGCAAGGGTGCCCAGCGCGTGGACAGGGCCGAGCGGATGCCCAGCCCGAAAGAGCTGCTCGCCCGCGGCGAGAAATGGGGGCCGTTCCGGACCTACGCCAGCCTGTACCTGTGGCGGATCGCCGATTTCACGGTGGATCCGAAGGCGACGACCGATCGGTCGCAGGGGTGAGGCTACGTGGCCGGCGGCTTCGGCGCCCCGGTCAGGGTGTGGCGGCGCGCCAGCACCAGTGCCACGGTTCGTAGACGATCCCGTGCGGGTTGTCGCGCGGGTAGCTCAGCTGGAACCCGAAGCGCCCGGCATGCTCGCCCAGCCACGCGAACGCGGCAGTCGACTCGAACGATTCTTCCGCCGGCGGTTCGCCCGGGGTGCCGATATCCAACGCGTAGCCGCTGTGGTGTTCGCTGTACCCGGGCGCGGCGTTGACCGTGAGGATGTCCTCCACGCTCAGCCCACGGCCGCGCTTGCGCGCGAAAATGCCGAGCTGGTAATCGTGGCTGCGGTAACCGGAGATCGCATCCAGTGCGATGCCATCGGCGGACGCCTGCTGGCGCAGGCGTTGCCAGCCCCGGGCGGCCTCACGGCGCAGCCAGAGGGGGCGACGGTAGCGGTCGAACCCGGCCAGGTGCAGCTGCGCCGGTTCGGCCTCCAGTGCCAGTCCGGTCGCGGCCTCGTAGGCATCGGCATCAATCCCGAGGGTTTCGAGGCGATGCTGCAGTCCACTCAGGGGCAGCACCGCATCGGGCGCGCCGCCACGGCGGTGCTCCAGCAGCTGGCGGTCCAACGCATCCAGCGCCTCCTCGATGCCCGGCTCGCGCATCAGGCGCGGCACCAGCGGCAGCACGCCGTGGGCGGTAGCGACGGCGAGGTAGCGCCCATCGCGCTTGCGCCGCAGTACCCACTGGGCGCGGGCCAGGGCGCGCGCGTCGGCAGAGCCGCGTGCACGCAGCAGGCCGCCGGGCCACAGTTCGATCTCGGCGGTGTTGATCAGCAGGGCGGGAGATCGGCGCATGCGGTCAGCTTAGTGCGCGCGCGGCGGTCCGGCCAGCGTCTGCAGCGCATCGAGCAGTGCCCGTGGGCGCTCCGGGCTGACCAGCACGGCGCTGCCATCGCGCAGCGGCAGGTGCAGCACACGGCTGCTGTCGGTGATCAGGCAGAACGCCTTGCTGCGGTCGGCCATCCGGTAATGACCGGACTGGAACCCGGGCATGCCGTAGCCGTTGGTCTTGATCGTGGGCTTGTAGCGGCCATGCTCGGCGAAATCGACGATGCGCGCCTCATCCAGGCGCATGGCGCTCACCGGCACGCGCTTGCGGTAGAAGGTCGACTGCACCTCCAGCGTGTCCTGGTGCAGCACGATGCGGCGGCGGGTGTACGCCCAGGTCAGCGCGGCCGCCAGCACCGCCAGGAACGGCAGGGTGATGAACAGTTCGGTGTGTGAACGCTCCGGCGCGTCCAGCGCGGTCCCCACCATCAGCCCGGCCACGAGCAGCAGTGGAACCCACAGCCACAGCAACCGCCAGGCTGGTGCCGGGGCGACCTCGATGCTGCGTGGTAGAGCGGAACTGCGCGTGCTCATGATCGCTCCTTGATCCAGCGGGCAACATCGTCGATCAGCTGCGGCAGCACATGGCCGGGGCTGGCGTATTCCTCCAGGGTGCCGGGGCCTTGCCCGGCCATGCCGAGGTGGTTGAGGCTGGGGTAGTCGCGGAAGGTGACCGATCGCTGGCGCGACAGTCCGCGTTTCCACAACTGCCAATCCGTATCGATCACCTGGATGTCGCGGCCGCCCTGCAACAGCAGGATCGGTTGCTTCAAGGCGCGCGCATCGGCGACCGGGTCAACCTCTTCAAAGGCGCGCCAGTAGGCGGCCGGCAGGCCCAGCGGCAGGTCCTTGGCCGGCACGTCGGCAGTGCCGCGTGCGGCGGCGATCTGTGCATCGAGCGTGTCCAGGAAGGCCTGTTCCTCCGCGCTGATCTGGCCCCGCAGCCCCAGCAGGTAGCGGTTCTGCTCCGGCAACAGCGTCAGCAGTGAGCGGGCCGGTGCCGACCACAGGATCAGACCGGCCACCTTGTCCGACTGCTGTGCGATGCGCGGCGCCAGCATGCCGCCTTGGCTGTGGCCCATGACGTACAGGTGAGCTGGGTCGATGCCAGGCGCGCCGGCCAATGCGATGATCGCGGCAACGGCGTCGTCAGTGGTCTCATCGTCCATGGTGAAGTCACGGCCAGCGAACTCCTGCGGGCGTACCTTCGTACGCTTGTCGTAGCGCAGCACCGCGATGCCCTGCGCCGCCAGGCCGCGCGCCACGTCCAGGAACGGGCGATTGGGGCCGACGGTTTCATCGCGATCCTGTGGGCCGGAACCGTGCACCAGCACGACAGCGGGGAAAGGGCCGCGGCCGGTCGGCATCGCCAGCGTCCCTGGCAGCGCACCGGTCGGTGTGGGAACCTCGAACGAGGATTCGCGGTAGGGCGCATCGGCCGGCGGCGCGGGTGCGGCTGGCGCCGCCGCAGGTTTGAACATCAGGCCCGCCACGCGCTGCTGCGCGTCCACAACGATCTGCGCATCCAGCGCGCCCTTGGCGAACGTCAGGGGCACGACGACGAGGGTCATGCCCTCGTGCGTAGTGGTGCGTGGCGTCCCGCGCTCGCGAAGTTCGCCCAGCGACTGCCAGAGGGTTCGGAGTTGCGCGGCGGGAACGGCCTTGGCCATCTCTGGCGTGAACATCGCCTCGGCGGTAGTGGTCCTGTCTGCCTGGAGGTGATCCAGCAATGCGCTCGCCGTCTGTTCCGGTGACGTGGCGTGGGCGAGGGTGCTTGCGCACAGCATCAGGAGGGTCGATCCCCAGCGTGCCAGCGTCCGCATCTCACGCCTCCTTCTTGAAGATCGCCACTGCCGTGGTGAAGGGGGGTGCGGACACCAGGCTGATCACATTGACCAGTTCCCACCCCAGCTGGCCGTGTCGGGTCAGTGCGTCCTGGATCTGCTCTGCTTGGACGATGCCCATCAGATTCGGTTTGATTTCAACGGTCAGATACGTCCAACGTGCGCTCATGACTTGCTCTCCTTGTCGGTGGTAGGTCTGGGAAGGCGTCCGGCCTTGCGCAGCGCATCGCGCAGCACGTATTCGATCTGCGCGTTGAGGCTGCGCAGCTCGTCGTCGGCCCAGCGCTGCGCCGCCGCCAGGACGTCGGCATTGATACGCAGCGGGTACGCTTTCTTTTCGGTCATGCGGGGTCCTTTATCCACACCCCGTGCCGTCCCCTCGGCGCCGGGCTGCGTTGGTAAGTGCCGACCCTGGGTCGGCACGTGGGTGCATCAATACAGCGAACCGGCGTTGACCACCGGCTGGGTGCCACGGTCCGAACACAGCACGGTCAGCAGGTTGCTCACCATGTGCGCCTTGCGCTCTTCATCGAGCTGCACCACGCCGTTCTTCTGCAGTTCGGCCAGGGCCATCTCAACCATGCCGACCGCACCGGCCACGATCCGCGTGCGCGCAGCAATGACCGCGTTGGCCTGCTGGCGCTGCAGCATCGCCTGGGCGATTTCCGGCGCGTAGGCGAGGTGGCTGATGCGCGCATCGATCACCTGCACCCCGGCATCAGCCAGGCGCTCGGCCAGTTCGTCCTTGAGGTGCTGGGAGATCTCGGCGGCATGGCTGCGCAGCGACAACTGGCCCTCCTCGTGCTGGTCATACGGGTAGCTGGTGGCCATCGCACGCAGCGCCGATTCGGACTGGATGTGCACGAAGCTTTCGTAGTCGTCCACGTTGTAGACGGCCTCGGAGGCGTCCACCACCTGCCACACGATCACCGCGGCAATCTCGATCGGGCTGCCGTCCAGCTCGTTGACCTTCAGCTTGCCGCTTTCGAAGTTGCGCACGCGCTGGCTCACCTTGACCTTGGTGAAGAACGGGTTGTTCCAGCGCAGGCCGTTCTCCTTCACGGTGCCGACGTACTTGCCGAACAGGCTGACCACCACCGCCTGGTTGGGCTGCACGGTATACAACCCGACCAGGCTGACCAGGGCGGTGGTGGCCAGCAGCAGGCCTGCCACGATCAGCGCCGGGTTGCGGTTGCCACGCTCCACGCCGGCCACGAACAGCCAGGCCGCCAGCCCGGTCAGGGCCAGGACCAGCAGCAGGAAGGGCAGGCCGGACAGCGAGCGGATCGACTTCTCTTTCATGGCAGGGCGTCCTTGGGTAGTTGATAGGACGATATCAAATTGATATCAGTCCGCAAGTGCCGGGCCAGCCGGCCATGGGGCGGCCGCAGCGGCTAGAATGCCCTCCCGTCTCTGTTGCCCGGAACACCGCCATGTCCACGCTCGGTACGCCGCTGTCTCCTTCCGCCACCCGTGTGCTGCTGCTGGGGTCCGGTGAACTTGGCAAGGAGGTCGCCATCGAACTGCAGCGGCTGGGGGTGGAGGTGATCGCCGCCGACCGTTATGCCGATGCCCCGGCGATGCAGGTGGCACACCGCTCGCACGTGATCGACATGCTCGACGCGATGGCGCTGCGCGCGCTGATCGCGCAGGAGAAGCCGCACCTGGTGGTGCCGGAGATCGAGGCGATCCACACCGAGACGCTGGTCCAGCTGGAACAGGAGCAGGGCCTGCGGGTCGTGCCGACCGCGCGTGCCGCGCGCCTGACCATGGACCGTGAGGGCATCCGCCGTCTGGCCGCCGAGACGCTGGGCCTGCCGACCTCGCCGTACCGCTTCGTGGATACCGACGCCGAGTACCGTGCCGCCGTGGCGGCGATCGGGCTGCCGTGCGTGGTCAAGCCGGTGATGTCCTCCTCGGGCAAGGGCCAGAGCACGCTGCGCAGCGAGGCGGACATCGCCCCGGCCTGGGAGTACGCGCAGACCGGCGGCCGTGCCGGGGCCGGGCGCTGCATCGTGGAAGGGTTCATCGACTTCGAGTACGAGATCACGCTGCTGACCGTGCGCCATGCCGGTGGCACGTCGTTCTGTGCCCCGATCGGCCATTGGCAGAAGGACGGGGATTACCGCGAGAGCTGGCAGCCGCAGCCGATGTCGCCGCGTGCGCTGGCACGGGCGGAGGAGATCTCGCAGGCGATCACCGATGAGCTGGGCGGCTGGGGTCTGTTCGGGGTCGAGTTGTTCGTGAAGGGCGACGAGGTGTGGTTCAGCGAGGTGTCGCCGCGTCCGCATGACACCGGTCTGGTGACGTTGGCTTCGCAGGAGCTCAGTGAGTTCGCGCTGCATGCGCGCGCGATCCTGGGGCTGCCGATTCCGGTGATCCGCCAGAGCGGTCCGTCGGCCTCGTGCGCGCTGTTGGCACACGGCGAGGGTGTCCCGTTCTTCAGCAACGTGGCCGCGGCGCTGGTGCATCCGGATTCGGCACTGCGGTTGTTCGGCAAGCCGAGCGTGCATGGGCATCGCCGGGTCGGGGTGACACTGGCGCGGGGGGCGGACATCGATGAGGCGCGGAAGATCGCGCGTGAGGCCGCCGAGGCGATCGGGATCGAGTTGCGGTCGTGAGGCAGGGCGCCTTGGGTGCTGCCGGTGTGAGGTGATCGGGCTGCCCGATCACCTCCTCGTGGAAGGTCGGTTGCGCGGTTCGAACAGCGGAGCAAACGAAAAACGGCGAGCCTTGGCTCGCCGTTTTTTGTTAAGAGCGACGCGGGCCTTACTTCAGGTCGACCCACACCAGGTGGTGGTCGCTGCCGTCGGCGATTTTTGCTTCCGGGCTGTCATTGGACGGCCAGAACACGCCGCTGCCGATGTAGCGGAAGCCGACCGAGGGCAGGACGTAGTCCAGGCGCATGGTGCCGGATTTGGGGCCGAAGTCGCCGGTGGCGTGGAAGGGGGCGCCCTTGCGGACGATGCCTTTTTCGGCGTAGGCCAGGCTGGTCTGCTCTGCGCCGACGCTGCGCGGGGTGGGGTAGCGCAGGACACGCGGGTTTTCGATCAGTTCGACGATGGCTTCGTGGCGGCCGTCGCCGTCGATCGGGTCGTTGTTGAGGTCGCCGAGGATGACGAAGCGCGCATCCTGCGGAAGGCCGCCACAGTGGCCACGGTCATCGCACAGCCAGGACGTGTCGCGGTCCTTGAGGTAGTCGTGCCACAGGCGCAGTTCGTCGTGGTTGCGGGCGGCGTTGCGCTTTTCCGGGCCGTCGAAGACCGGCGGGGTGGGGTGCGAGACCAGGGCGTGCACGGTGCCGTTCGGGGTGTTCACCGGCACGTCCCAATGCGACTTGGAGGACAGGCGCAGCTGCGACCAGACGTGGTCGTTGTAGAAGGATTTACCGGTGCGCGGATCGATCGGGCGCAGCGCGCCGGGCATGGTGCTCCACTTCAGCAGCTGGAAGCTGCGGACCTTGGCCTCGTCGATCGGGTAGCGCGACAGCACCAGCATGCCGTACTGGCCCGGGTGCAGGCCGTAGCCCCAGGCATCGTTGCCACGGGCGCGGCCTTCGCCGCCGATCTCGCCGTTGTTGTCCAGGTCCAGGCCGCTCTGCACGCCGGTGTTGACCGGGGCGAGGTAGCGGTAAGCGTAGTGCAGCGGCTCGCCGCCGCCGGGCTGGGCGGCTTCCAGGTAGCGCTGCTGGAACAGGTCGGCGGCGCGGTGGGCGTCGTCGTAGTCGAACTCGTTGAGCAGCACCAGATCCGGGCGGACCTGCTGCAGGACGGCGGCGATCTTGCGCGCGTGTTCGCTGTCGCCTTCGAGCTCGGCGATCAGGCCGCCGGTCTCGTCGCTGTACAGGGAGGTGTTGTAGGTGGCGATCCGCAGCGGTGCGGAAGCAGTCTCCGGCATGGCGGCGGTCTTGGCAGGGGTCTGTGCGCAGGCGCCGCAGAGCAGGGCCAGGGCAAGGATCAGGGGATGGGCTTTCATCCGCCTATTTTGCACCCGGCACGGTGTCAGTGTTGCGTCAGCGGCCGTCCCGTTCGTCATCGAAGGCGTGCCAGCGGCGCCCATCGTAGGCCTCCAGCGGGCGGAACCGTCGCTTGTAGTCCATTTTGCGGTGGTCGCGGATCCAGTAACCCAGGTACAGGTGCGGCAGCTGCTCGCGCTGGGCCCAGGCGATCTGCTGCAGGATCGCGAAGGTGCCCAGGCCGCGATGGGCCTGGTCCGGGTCGAAGAAGGTATAGACCGCCGAGAGCCCCTGCGGGGTCACATCGGTCACGGCGACAGCGAGCAGGGGGCCGCGGTGGCCGTCCGCGGCCGGGCCGCGGATCTCGATGAAGCGGCCCTGCGACCAGCGCCCGATCAGGAACTGGTCGAACTCGTGCGGGCCGTGCTCGTCCATGCCGCCCTGCGCGTGGCGGTGGGTGAGGTAGCGGTGGTACAGCGTGAACTGCTCGTCGGTCTGCTCGGCCGCGACGATGCGCACTTCCAGGTCCGCATTGCGGGCCAGGCAGCGGCGCTGGCTGCGGTCCGGCGCGAAGCGGGCCACGGGGATGCGCACGGCCACGCAGGCGTGGCAGTCGGCGCAGTGCGGGCGGTAGACCAGATCGCCGGAGCGGCGGAAGCCCCAGCCCAGCGCCATCGGGTACAGCGTGCCCAGCCGCGGATCGTTGGGATCGAGCACCAGATCGCGTGCGGCCCGTTCCGGCCAGTAGCCACAGGGGTGGTCGCCGGTCTGGAACAGTCGCAGCTCGTCGTCGCGGTCGCCGTGTATTGCCATGCCCACAGCATAGCCCCGTGCCGTCGCAGCCGGCGCGACTGTCTGCCAAATGAACGTGGCCGGCCGGGCTGTCAACGCTGCTGGCGCCCACGCGTTGTTACCGGTGTGGGTGCCATGCACCACACGCAGAATCCCTTACGAACCGGAGTTACCCATGCGCAACCGCAAATCCCTCCTGCTGCTGGCCCTGCTGCTGTCCACCGGTGCTGCCGGCCTGGCGGTCGCCGCCGATACCCCCGTCGCCGGCGACAAGCCTGCCCGCGCCAAGCTGGATACCAATGGCGATGGCTTCATCGACCGCACCGAAGCGGCGAAGGCCCCGCGCCTGGCCGCGCAGTTCGACACCCTGGACACCAACAAGGACGGCAAGCTCTCCCGCGAGGAACTGCCGCGCGGGCACGGCAAGCGCCACGGGCGTGGCCCGGGTGGCCATGGCGACTGGATGGCCAAGCTGGACACCAACAAGGATGGCCGCATCAGCCGTGAGGAAGCCAAGGCCGATCCGCGCTTGGCCGCGCGCTTCGATGAGATGGACGTCAACAAGGATGGCTACCTGGACAAGGCCGACCGCGAGCTGCGCATGAAGCAGCATCGTGACGCCTGGTTCGCCGCGGCCGACACCAACAAGGACGGCCAGCTGAGCAAGGCCGAGTTCGATGCAGCCAAGGGCCCGTTCGCTGGCCCGCGTGGCGATCATCGCGATGGCAAGCACCGCGACGGCAAGCCGCCGATGGCGCCGAAGGCACCGGCGGCGAAGTAAGCATCCCGCTGAAGCGGCAGGACGAGAGCGCCGGTCATCGACCGGCGCTTTTCTGTTTCAGATGCGGCCGTTCCTGTACATCGCCCAGACGATGGTGCCGACCACGAACAGGTTCATCACCCACAGCGCTTTGCGGCCATACAGCGACTCGTATTTCCAGTTCGGGCCGGTGCGTCCATGGCGCGCCGCATCGCGCGCGATCATCGGGGCCATGATCCGCTGCAGCGGAACGAGACACTGATAGTTGATCAGGCCAAGCCCGATCGCCAACGCCACCACGGGCCAGTACCAGGCCAGCGGCAGGAAGCTCAGGGCGAAGACGGCGACGCACGTCAGCATGGCAGTGAACGTGCTGTAGTGCACGAACCCGCGGATGGCGGTTCGCTCACTCTCGTTCTCGGCGTAGGAGAGCAGGTAACGGCCCCCCAGGTAGCTGCCCAGTACGCCCCCGACCACGCTGCCGGCGATCGCGCCCCAGGCGAAATCCGGCGGCAGCACGTGGCTCTGGCTGGCCGCCGCACTCAGTGAACCCAGGGCGGCACCGCCGGAAACACTGGCACCGCCCAGCCCGAGCTTGCTGGTACCCAGCCCGGTACCGAGCAGGATCGCGGCACTGGCCGTACCGGGCGCGGCGACCAGCACCATCGAGACCACCGTCGTGGCGAACGCGGCACTCGGCGCGCTGCTGCGTGCGAACTCGCTGAAGCGGCGCATCATCTCGTCGCGCACGGTGGCACGTGCGCGCGAGAGGCGCTTGCGCACGGCGGCGTCGCTGAGGCCGAGCAGATCGGCGACCTGCTGCGAGCTCTGGCCTTCGCGGTAATACAGCAGCAGGGTCTCGCGGCTGTCTTCGGGCAGCGCCGAGATGATCTCTTCGGCCGCCAGTTCCTCTTCCACCCGCTGCAGGTGCTCCGGAGCGCTCGGGCTGGGGTCGGCAGCCATGTTGATGGCGATTTCGGCGGCTTCGCCGGAGAGCGGACGGCCGCGGTTGGCGCGCAGCCAGTCGCGGGCCAGGTTGCGGGTGATCTGGCGCAGCCATGGCAGGAAGCTGGCATGGCTGTGCAACTGGTTGAGCTGCTGCCAGGCCTTGATGAAGGCCTCCTGCGCGATGTCCTCACTGGCGTGCACGTCGCGGGTGATCGCCAGCGCGATCGCGGTGACCGTGTTCTGGCAGGCCAGCACGATGCGGCCGTAGGACTGCTGGCAGCCACCGGCGGCGGCGGGCAGCTCGCGTTCGAGCGTGGTGGTCAGCGGATGCGGCGTCATGGTGTCCTCCCCCGGGGATGGTCCCATCATGACGCGTGCCGGGCCCGGATGTGACCGGGTCGTGCCAGCGGCCGGCACGACCTGTTATTCGGTGGGCTGGATCCGGACCCGCACTTCCTCTTCTTCCGGCGGCGTGGCGGCCGGTGCGGTTGGCGTCGAGGCCGGCTGGGTCACCGGTGCCGGGGCGGGCGCCACCACCGGCGCGCCGCGGTGGCGCATGACCACCACCATCGCCACGGCAGCGATCACCAGCAGCAGGCCGATGCGGATGCGCCAGGCCCAGTTGCGCGGGGCGTCGGCCTGGGCGACCTCGTCGCGGAACGCGAACTGCGCGGTCGGGTGGTCGCGGCGGGTGGTTTCCAGCAGGCGTGCATCGCGCAGGATCTCGCGCGCGCGCGGCTGGTCGTCGGCATGCACCACCCACAGGGTCGGATGGGTAGTGGCCTTTTCCTTGTCCAGATAGCTGAACTGGCTCCCGCGCTTGCTGTGGTACGAGCGCCCGTTGGTGATGCGCACTTCGATGCCGGCGTCGCGCAGCAGCTGGGCCACGCCTTCGACGGTTTCCACGCGCTGGCTGTTGAAGATCTGTCTCATGTCAGTCCTTGGCCGGTACGGCGGCGGCCGCGGCACTGTCCTCGACCACCCGGATCAGGCCTTCCTGCGCGGTGCTGGCGACCAGGATGCCGTTGCGGGTGAAGAACTGGCCACGCGCCAGTCCGCGCGAATCCTGCGCGCTGGGGCTGTCGAGCGAGTACAGCAGCCAATCGTCGGCGCGGAACGGGCGGTGGAACCAGATCGCGTGGTCCAGCGAGGCCATCTGCACGTGCGGCTGGTAGTAGCTGATGCCGTGCGGGAAGGTCGCGGTGCCCAGCAGATGGAAATCCGAGGCGTAGGCGAGCAGCGCTTGGTGCAGCTCAGGGGCATCGCCAACGGTCTCGTTCAGGCGCAGCCACACCTGGTGGTACGGCGGACGCTTGGGCGGATTGAGTTCATCGCGCGGGTACACGTGGCGGAACTCGAACGGGCCGCCGCGCGAGAGCCAGCGCTGCACCTTGATCGGCAGGCGATCCAGGACCGCCTGCGGCAGCGGCTGGTTCGGCTCGATGTCTTCGGGCTGCGGCACTTCCGGCATCTTGTGCTGGTGCTCGGCGCCGGTCTCGGCCTGCTGGAACGAGGCCGCGCAGAAGAAGATCACCTTGCCGTGCTGGATCGCGGTGACCCGGCGCACGGAAAAGCTGCCGCCATCGCGGGTGCGGTCCACGTCATAGACGATGGGATGGTCGATGTTGCCCGCGCGCAGGAAGTAGGCGTGCAGCGAATGCACGTGGCGGCCGTTCTCGACGGTCTTCTGGGCGGCCGACAGCGCCTGGCCCAGCACCTGGCCGCCAAAGACGTACTTGGTGCCGATATCGCGGCTCTGGCCGCGGAACAGATTGTCTTCCAGGCGTTCGAGCGAGAGCAGGTCGATCAGCTCGGAAACGACGGGTTCGTGCGTGGCGGACAAGGGAAGCAACCTGGGGTGGGCGAACGCAAATTATAGGGTAGTGCCGGCCCATGGCCGGCAACCACGCACCACTTCGATCATTCATTACCTGGTTGCCGGCCAGCGGCCGGCACTACCGGTGTGCGCGGGTGCGTCAGCCGTGGCGGGTCATCCCTTGCCCAGCCGGGCCACCAGCCCCTGCAGTGCCTGCTGGGCGTCCGGGGCGTACCAGGCCTCGACGAAGCGGTCGAGCTGGATCAGATCGGCGTGCAGGGCCTCGTGCAGGTCGGCGCGGGCGATGGTGCGGGTCAGCAGCATCGGCTGCCGCGGCAGCTTGAGCAGGGCCTGCAGCCAGACCACGGCGCGGGCGACGACCAGGTCGGCATCGACCACCTCATCGACCAGCCCGATCTCCAGCGCACGCTCGGCCGGCACCATCTCGCCGCCGACCAGCAGGGTAGTGGCCCGGTGATGCCCGACCACGCGGCGCATCAGGCGCTGGATCCCTTCCGGCGCAACCAGCCCGACCTGGACCTCGTTCAGGCCGATCACGGTGGGATGGGCGGCATCGGGGCTGCGCGCGATGATCCGGTAGTCGCAGCACAGGGCGAGCACGCAGCCACCGGCCGGGGCGTGCCCGGTCAGGGCGGCCACTACCGGCACGCGGCATTCGGCCAGCGTGCGCACGGCGCCGAAGAAGGCCTGCCAGCTGTCCAGCAGCTTGTGCTTGTCCTCGCCGTGGCTGAGCAGGTGCGGCACGTCCATGCCAGCGCTGAAGATGCGCTCGCTGCCCGAGAGCACGATGCCGTGCACGTCATCGGCCATGGCCTGGTTGATCGCCTGGATCAGGTGCCGGCACAGCTCGGTGTCCAACGCATTGACCGGGGGACGCGCCAGCCGCAGTTCGCGGATGGGGCCATGGTTGATCACCTCGATGAGCGTCGTCATGCTGCAGTCTCGTTGCGGACAGGGAACGAAGCCGATGATAACCAAACCATTCGTGTGCGTATTGTTGGGGGTGTGTGCGTTCGCAGCATCGGCGGTGGCCATGGCGGCGGAGCCCGCCTGCGTGTCGCTGCGCGATGGTTGGCTTCGCCTGCCTCCGGGCGCGATGCCGATGGCGGCCGGCTACGGCCAGATCCGCAATGACTGTCGCGCCCCGGTGGTGGTGGTCGCTGCGGGCAGCCAGGCGTTCGGCGATGTGTCGCTGCACGAAACCACGCTGGTGGACGGGGTCAGCCGCATGCGCGCGGTGGAGCGCCTGCCCATCGCGGCGGGCGCGACGGTCGAGCTGAAACCCGGTGGCCTGCACCTGATGTTGATGCAGCCGGAGGTGGCGCTGAAAGCGGGGGCGCAGCTGCCGTTGCGGCTGAGCCTGGAAGACGGGCGCAAGGTGGATGGAACGTTGCAGGTGCGCAGCGCGCTACCGTAAACCTTCATGGGGCGTAGAAGGGTAGTGCCGGCCGATGGCCGGCACTACCTTTCAGTTCGGCGCGGCGAAACCTGTCAGCTCGACGCGGTACGGATCGCCTCGGGCAACGGTGCGCTCTTGCCGGTCTGCGTGTCCATCCAGACCACCACCACGTTGCCGTCCGAATACAGCGTGCTGTCGTTCTTCTCGTCCACGATGCGGTGGCCGATGGTCACGCTGCTAAGGTAGCTCTAAGACCAGTCGAAGGAGAACAGCACCGTTCGGCTTACCGGTTCGTACAACATCACGATCGCATCGGCGCCTGCCGCGCACCAATTGTAGCCGGCCACCTCGGCCACGGCGAAGAACTTGTGGCCGTCGCGGGTAACGGTTACGTCTTCCATATCCGCAGTACGGTCGCGTTCGTGCATGACTGGAAGAATCGAAATCTCGAAAGCTGGCGGGATTTCTGCCGTCTCTGTCCAGTTTCCCCATGAAATCGGCCCGCCCAACGTATCAAGGAATGCATGCTCCCTGGGCTCGCCATCGCCGTAACGTGAGTAGCTGGCCAGTTTGCTGTGCTGCTGGAAGTACGCTTTGGCTTTGGCATGGCTGTCACGCATTTCGGCGACGTGCGTGCGCCCACCTTCGTCTTCTACTGCATCTCCCTGAAAGTATCCCTCGTTGCCGAGAAAGCGCATGCGGTCATCCGCAGTCAGCTCGAAGGCGATCCAGTTGCTGCCGGTGAAATCATTATGCTGATCTTCGGTGTTGTCACCGATGCAGCCCTCATACGGCTCGATCGGGCACAGCATGGTTGCCACCTGGCCAGCCAGTTCCGGGCGCAGCACGCCAAGGTCGATCTTCAGCAGCGGCAGCAGGTGCTGGCTGAGCCAAGCCTGGTCGGCAGGGAAGACGTCGTTGGGGAAGGGGACCATGCCGGGCAGCAGGTCGCGCAGTTCGGTCTGGTGGATCATCTCAGTCCTTTGAAGGTTCTCGGTGGCAGAGTCGAGCAGCCTCGACTCTACCAAGTGCTGCCAGGCTCGTCAGCTCGATGCCGTACGGATCGCCTCGGGCAACGGTGCGCTCTTGCCGGTCTGCGTGTCCATCCAGACCACCACCACGTTGCCGTCCGAATACAGCGTGCTGTCGTTCTTCTCGTCCACGATGCGGTGGCCGATGGTCACGCTGCTG
>NZ_JALJRX010000050.1:0-468 GCF_024519495.1 Stenotrophomonas sp. Ste96
TGGAAAGGAGTGCCGGCGTGGATCGCATGATGCGCCGTGCTGGCAGGATCCACCTGCATGCCACAGACCGGATCGGTCACCTGTCCCCCGACGGCATCTGCAGCTGTTGCGTCTTTAGGGGAGGAATGGTGCTGGGAGGACGGTGCGGTCATAACGGTGCTCGTTGAGTTGAATGGGCTGCCAAGGAAGTTTGCCACAGGAGTTTTACAGCTGAATGGGGCTCTGGCGTAGGTCAGTAGGTCAGGGACGAATAAATTCGCACGGTGTCCTCTCGGCCGGTGAGCAACCAAGGTCAAGACCGTCTCTAGCGGCGCCCGTATCTGCCGGAACGGCGCAAGTCTCGCAGTTGCCCTGGCCTGTCCCCAGAGAAAGGGGGCCTGCAACATCCATCGCGAAACTGGCACCGAACGTAAGGCATCACCGGGAAACTTCAGCCAAGTTTGGTATCGGTGTCGTCAGCCCTCTGAC
>NZ_JALJRX010000051.1:0-450 GCF_024519495.1 Stenotrophomonas sp. Ste96
CGGATCCAATGGCTACCCTTCACGAGACCGCCTACCCGCGACTGAAGCCTGATCCTACCGCCAAGGAACTGGAGGAGATCTACACCCCGAGCGCCGCTGAGATTGCATTTGCCAAGCAGCTGACCACCCAGCCGGGTCCGCAGCTGGCGGTACTGATCCATCTAAAGCTCTTCCAACGCTTAGGCTACTTCACGCTGTTGGCGGAGGTACCTGAGCGGATCCGGCAGCACATCGCCAAGGCCGCCCGTCTCGGGCGTGTGCTGGCCTCTGACCAGCTCGATCGCTATGACAGCTCTGGCAGCAAACGCCGGCACATGCCGCAGCTTCGGCAGTTCATTGGGGTACGCCCGTTGGACAAATCTGGGTTGTCTTGGCTGGACACAGTGGCCACCGCCGCAGCCCAGACCAAGCACACCATCCCGGACATCGTGAACGTCCTGCTCGAAGAGC
>NZ_JALJRX010000052.1:0-429 GCF_024519495.1 Stenotrophomonas sp. Ste96
AGTTGCGCAGGCGGGTGCGGGCGGCATCGCGCAGACGGACCATCGACACCGCGCTTGCGGGATCGGACTCGGCCAGCCTTCGGGCAGTCTCGTCGGCGAGCCGGTATTCCTGCTGCGCCGCAGCCAGCTGCGGGCTATAGACGGAGAGCAGCGGCTGCCCGGCACGGACCCGCATGCCGGTCTGGTTCGCGTACAGCCGCTCCACCCAGCCTTCGAAGCGTGGCGCGATTGCGTATTGCCGGGTCTCGTCGACCTCGACCGTGCCGCTGGTGCGCACGGTGCTGGCCATGGCCCCGCGCTTGACCGCTTCGGTGCGCACGCCCAGTGCCTGCACTTTGTCGGGTGGCATCACCACCGTGCCCGGCGCCGCTGGCGGCGTGTCGTCGGCATAAACCGGAACATAGTCCATGCCCATCGAGTCCTTCTTGG
>NZ_JALJRX010000053.1:0-429 GCF_024519495.1 Stenotrophomonas sp. Ste96
AGTTGCGCAGGCGGGTGCGGGCGGCATCGCGCAGACGGACCATCGACACCGCGCTGGCGGGATCAGAATCGGCCAGCCTTCGGGCAGTTTCGTCGGCCAGCCGATATTCCTGCTGCGCCGCAGCCAGCTGCGGGCTATAGACGGAGAGCAGTGGCTGCCCGGCACGGACCCGCATACCGGTCTGGTTTGCGTACAGCCGCTCCACCCAGCCTTCGAAGCGCGGCGCGATTGCGTATAGCCGGGTCTCGTCGACCTCGACCGTGCCGCTGGCGCGCACGGTGCTGGCCAGGGCCCCGCGCTTGACCGCTTCGGTGCGCACGCCCAGCGCCTGCACTTTGTCGGGTGGCATCACCACCGTGCCCGGCGCCGCTGGTGGCGTGTCGTCGGCATAAACCGGAACATAGTCCATGCCCATCGAGTCCTTCTTGG
>NZ_JALJRX010000054.1:0-384 GCF_024519495.1 Stenotrophomonas sp. Ste96
CGGCCAGCGCATGATCGCGCTCGCGCACCCGCTGCTGGAGCTCGTGGCTGTTGAGTGCGGCCAGGGCCTCCTCGAGCTCGGCCGCGGCCACGAACAGCGCCGCGGCGCCTTCATTGAAGAGCGTGCGCGCCTGCGCATCCTTCGCCGGATTCCCGGGCAGGGGCAGGGGCAGGTTGTGCGAGGCGTTGGTGCCGGCGCCGGGGAAGCCGAAGCCCTTCACGGTTTCGGCGATGCCATAGGGCAGCCGCACGTCGCCATCGGGGACGGCGGCGCCCGCTTGCAGGCGCGACTCCATCACGTGGATGCCCCACGCGATGCTGGCCGGATCACGCCCGTCCAGCGCGATCGGATCAAAGCCGTTCAAGCGCAGGTGCCGGTCCAGCC
>NZ_JALJRX010000055.1:0-378 GCF_024519495.1 Stenotrophomonas sp. Ste96
CGGCCAGCGCATGATCGCGCTCGCGCACCCGCTGCTGGAGCTCGTGGCTGTTGAGGGCGGCAACGGCCTCATCGAGCTCGGCCGCGGCCACGAACAGCGCCGCAGCGCCTTCATTGAAGAGCGTGCGCGCCTGCGCATCCTTCGCCGGATTTCCGGGCAAGGGCAGGTTGTGCGAGGCGTTGGTCCCGGCGCCGGGGAAGCCGAAGCCCTTGACGGTTTCGGCGATGCCGTAGGGCAGCCGCACGTCTGTATCGGGAACGGCGGCGCCAGCTTGCAGGCGCGACTCCATTACGTGGATGCCCCACGCGATGCTGGCCGGATCGCGCCCGTCCAGCGCGATCGGATCAAAGCCGTTCAAGCGCAGGTGCCGGTCCAGCC
>NZ_JALJRX010000056.1:0-369 GCF_024519495.1 Stenotrophomonas sp. Ste96
CGCCATGCACTTCGTCCAGACCCAGCTCCGTGGCCACGGCCCGCGCGGTGGTGAGTCCGTCGCCGGTGGCCATGATGATGCGCAGCCCGGCAGCGTGCAGCTCATCGATGGCGGCCGCGGCCGATGCCTTGATCGGGTCGGCGACCGCGATCAGGCCCGCCAAGCGACCGTCCACGGCGAGGAACATGGCGCTTGCGCCCTCGCGCCGCAGGCGCTCGGCCACGTCGACATGCGCACCGGGGTTGGCGCCCAGGTCCTCCATGAGTGCGGTATTGCCCAGCGCCAGTTCGTGGCCCGCCACGGTCCCGCGCACCCCCATGCCGGTCACCGAGTCGAAGCCCTCCACGCGGTCGAACTCGAACTTACGGC
>NZ_JALJRX010000057.1:0-363 GCF_024519495.1 Stenotrophomonas sp. Ste96
GTCGGCCCTCCAGGGTTTGGAGGGTCACGCAGGACACGGCGCGCCCTCGGGCACCAGCGAGGATCCGCAACCCGAGTCCGGCGATGGCACCGCCGACCCGCACGCGGGTCATGGTGACGACGCCTCTGATCCGCACGCGGGTCATTCCATGCCCGCCACCCCGGAGGAGACTCCGCTCTCCCCCACCGGTCACGAGGGGCACTGACATGCTTGGCCGCCTCATCGAATGGTCGGTCCGCAACGTCTTCCTGGTGCTGGTGATGACGCTGGCAATCGTGGCCGGCGGCATCTACGCACTGATGCACACGCCGCTGGACGCACAGCCGGACCTGTCGGACGTCCAGGTGATCGTGTTCACCGAGT
>NZ_JALJRX010000058.1:0-318 GCF_024519495.1 Stenotrophomonas sp. Ste96
GTCCCGATGTGGCTGCCGGCACGTCGGCGGTAAACGCCGCCCGTGGCGGTTCGCGAAAACCTCCCTGGGCCTCGCAGATCGCCAGGAACTTGGCCAGTGCGGCCCCGGAATCCAGCACGCTGTGCGCGCGCTCCAATCCGGTGCCGGCGCTGCTGCCCGGTGCCATGTCCAGCAGCGCTGCGGACAGCGCAAGCGCGCGTTCGCGAAGGTCGGCCGGTGCATCGGCGGCGTTGCGCAGCACCTTGAGCACATCGTGCGCTTCGAGCGCCGGACCGATTCCCCGACCCACCGGTTGGCTGCCGTCGGAGCGATGGATGC
>NZ_JALJRX010000005.1:0-47182 GCF_024519495.1 Stenotrophomonas sp. Ste96
TTTTCAAGGCCGTTTCACCGAAGTGAAACGTTGTTGCCGATGCTGCTTCGTCGTGTGACCCGGAGGTCTTTTCGTCGAAGCGAGCCGCCTATTATGTCAGGCTTTTCGTTTCCGTCAACACCTTCTTTCGAAGAAGTTGAAGTCCTGATCCTTCGCGGTTGCCGCCTTGCGGTGGCCCCTGCGTCGGGGGAGGGAAAGTATGTCCCTATCCGCATCGTTTGTGAAGGGGGTAAGCGACATTTTTTCACGTCGCCTCCCTCCCATTCATGCTTCAAGGGGGCCGGATCGCCCGGACCCCTTGTGCCACTTAGGCCGCGACCAGCAGCACGCGTGCGAAGGTGCGCTTGCCGACCTGCAGCAGGCCTTCAAAACCGGGCGCGAACACCTGCTGGGCGTCCTCCACCACCTCGCCGTCCACCTTCACTGCACGCTCTTTGAGCTTGCGGGACGCTTCGGAGTTGCTCGGGGTGAGCCCGGCAGCGGTCAGCAGGGCACCAATACGCAGGCCTTCGGCCGGAATGGCCACCTCCTGGAGCGGCAGCAGGGTCACATCGCCCTGCCCGGTCACGGCGGCATTCCAGCCGGCGATGGCCTGCTCGGCCGCGGCGGCGTCATGGAAGCGGGTGGTCAGCTCACGCGCCAGGCGCAGCTTCACCTCGCGCGGGTTCAACCCGCCCGCCTCGACCTGCTCACGCAGCGCCTTGGCCTCGGCCTGGCTGATATCAAAGGAGAGCAGCTCGATCCAGCGCCACATCAGGTCATCGCCGATCTTCATGGTCTTGGTGACGATGTCGATGGCCGGCTCGCTGATACCAATATAGTTGTTGAGCGACTTGGACATCTTGGCCACGCCGTCCAAGCCTTCCAGCAGCGGCATGGTCAGCACGATCTGCGGCTTCTGCCCGTAGTGCTCCTGCAGGCCACGGCCCATCAGCAGGTTGAACTTCTGGTCGGTGCCGCCCAGTTCGACGTCCGCTTCCAGTGCGACCGAGTCGTAACCCTGCACCAGCGGATACAGGAACTCATGCAGGGCGATGGACTGCTGGGCGGCATAGCGCTTGGCGAAATCGTCGCGCTCGAGCATGCGCGCCACGGTGTGCTGGCCGGCCAGGCGGATCATGTCGGCGGCGGCCATCTTGCCGAACCACTCCGAATTGAAGCGCACTTCGGTCTTTTCGCGGTCCAGTACCTTGAAGACCTGGTCCTCATAGGTACGCGCGTTGGCGAGCACATCTTCCTTGGTGAGCGGCTTGCGGGTGACGTTCTTGCCGGACGGGTCGCCGATCATCCCGGTGAAGTCGCCGATCAGGAAGATCACCTGGTGGCCAAGGTCCTGGAACTGGCGCAGCTTGTTCAGCAGCACGGTGTGGCCCAGGTGCAGGTCCGGGGCGGTGGGGTCGAAGCCGGCCTTGACCCGCAGCGGACGGCCGCTTTCCAGACGCTGGCGCAGTTCGTCGGATTTGAGGATCTCATCGGCGCCTCGCCCGATCAGGGCAATGGCTTCTTCAATCGAGGACACGTGACAACTCCCGGCAATGCCTTATTTATATGAATGACGTTAAGTACAAGTTAACCGCAGGTGCTTCACAAAAGCCAATAGGCACAAGGGTTTGACGCGGTATTTATACCTGTCTATGTTACCGACGTTTGGGCCCGCGCTCCCGGGCCAGCCAGGAACAGACCGACGATGCTCAATTCCGATCAAGGCCGCGCGCGCAAGCAGCGCTTCAAGGAACGTCTCCACGTCCTCCACGACACCGCCCTCCATCGGAAGCTCAAACAGCATCTTCCCGCGGCCTTCAACCAGCGCTGGACCCGCCGCCACTGGATGCACGCCAGCCTGTTCGCCACCATCGGCGCCCTGGTGGCCACGATCGTCCCGGGCTTCTCGCACACCATCGACTCGCCCTACTCGGTCAGCCATTCGACCCTGGCGCTGCCGTTGCCGCCGCTGTCGCTGGAGCGCCAGCAGCAGACCCCCGGCGACAGCTGGCAGGTGCTGCGCGTGCAGCGCGGCCAGACCCTGAGCAATCTGTTCGACCAGGCCGGGATCCCGGCCACGGTGATGCACCAGGTGCTGGAGCACCCCGGTGTGCGCGACTCGCTGACCAAGCTGCGCCCCGGCGCGGAGATCGCCTTCGACCTGCCGCTGTCCGGTGAGTTGCGCACGATCCGCTTCGACCGTGATGCCGACAACCGCGTCGAGCTGTCCCTGGCTGGCGACAAGATCACCGAGACGGTGAGCAAGCGCGAGACCTCCACCCGCCGGGTGGTCGCCAGTGGCGAGATCACCAGTTCGCTGTACGCCGCCGCGCGCAAGGCCGGGCTGTCGCCCTCGGCGATCGCGACGATGACCGACGAGATCTTCAAGTACGACATCGACTTCTCCAAGGACCTGCAGCCCGGCGACCGTTTCAGCGTGGTGATGGACGAAACCTGGCGCGAAGGCGAGAAAGTGGACACCAGCAAGATCCTCGCGGCGACCTTCAGCTCGGGTGGCAAGACCTACAGCGGCTTCCGCTTCGACCGCAACGGCAAGTCCGAATACTTCGATGCCAGCGGCCGTCCCCTGAAGAAGAGCTTCATCCGCATGCCGATCCAGTTCGCGCGCTTGAGTTCGAGCTTCGGCGCGCGCAAGCACCCGGTGCTGGGCAAGATGCGCATGCACAAGGGCGTGGACTACGCCGCACGCACCGGCACCCCGATCATGGCCGCCGGCGATGCCCGCGTGCAGTTCGCCGGCGTGCAGCGCGGCTACGGCAACGTGGTGATCCTCGACCACGGCCGTGGCCACACCACGCTGTACGGGCACATGTCGCGCTTTGGCAGCATCAAGACCGGCCAGCGCGTGGCCCAGGGCACCGTGATCGGCTACGTCGGCTCGACCGGCATGGCCACCGGCCCGCACCTGCATTACGAATTCCGCGTCAACGGCGTGCACCGCAACCCGCTGTCGGTGACGATGCCGCCGCCGGAGCCGCTGCAGGGTGCCGAGCTGGCCGCCTTCCGTGCGCAGACCGCGCCGGCACTGGCGCGCATCCAGGGCATGGAGAAGCTGATCTACGCCGACGCCAGCCCGGCCCCGGCTGCCACGTCGGCCGATACGGCCACCGCAAAGGCCGGCAAGCCGGTCAAATCCAACCGCGGCTGATCGCATCGATTGACGGCGGCAACGGGTTGCGCGGAAGCTGCATGCAACCCGTTGGACCGCCTGGCCATGACCTCTGCTGTTGATCCCACCACCCCGCTCTACCTGGGCCTGATGTCCGGCACCAGCGCCGACGGCATCGATGCCGCGCTGGTGCAGTTCCCCGCCGAGGGCGGCTGCCGCTTTGTCGATGGCCTGACCCACGTGTGGGATCCGGCGATCCGCGCCGAGCTGATCGCCTTGGGCGAAGGCGGCACGATCACCTCGCTGGACGCGCTGGGCCGGCTCGATGCCGAGGTCGGGATCACGTTCGCCGCGGCTGCCAACCGGCTGCTGGACAGCGCGCGCATCGACCGCACCCAGGTGCAGGCCATCGGTTCGCACGGGCAGACCGTACGCCATCGGCCGCTGGCCGATCCTGCCTTCACGATGCAGATCGGCGACGCCAACCGCATCGCCGAATTGACCGGCATCACCACCGTGGCCGATTTCCGCCGCCGCGATGTGGCCGCCGGCGGCCATGGCGCGCCGCTGATGCCGGCGTTCCACCTGGCGATGCTGGGTGACAGCGACGAAGACCGCGCCGTGCTCAACCTGGGCGGCATCGGCAATCTCACCCTGATCCCGCGCGAGGGTACGCCGCGCGGTTTCGATACCGGCCCGGCCAATGCGCTGATGGATGCCTGGTGCCAGCGCCACCGCGGCGAACCGTTCGACGCCGACGGGGCATTCGCGGCCAGCGGGCAGGTCGATACGGCGCTGCTGGCGCGGTGGCTGGCCGATCCGTGGTTTGCGCTGCCGCCGCCCAAGAGCACCGGGCGCGAGCAGTTCCACCTGGACTGGGCGCAGGCGCAACTGGGCGAGGGACAGGTCTCCGGCGCGGATGTGCAGGCGACCCTGCTGGAGCTGACCGCCGCGACGGTGGCCGATGCGCTGTTGGCGCACCTGCCGGGCGCGAAGCGGGTGCTGGTGTGCGGCGGTGGCGTGCGCAACCCGCAGCTGCTGCGGCGCCTGGGCGCACGCCTGCCGGGCGTGGTGATCGAGTCCAGCGCGGTGCACGGGCTGGATCCGGATTATCTGGAGGCGATGGGGTTTGCGTGGTTGGCGCAGCGCACCCTGGCCGGGTTGCCGGGCAATCTGCCGAGCGTGAGTGGTGCGCGGGGGCCGCGGATTCTCGGGGCGATCCACCCGGCCTGAGGCGCCACGGCGGCGGGCGCTGCGTGCGGCGGTGATCGCCGATGCGCGGCTCGGCGCGTGCCGCCGTTACAGCCCCTGCGCGTCCGGCAGCGCCTGCAGTGCCGCGATGGCATCGGCGAGCGCATCGACTTCGGGATCGTGGAAGCCGCTGCGGACCTCCAGTTCGCTGGCGAACAGGCCTTGTTCCAGCAATGCCACGCAGGCGTCCTCGCGGGACCAGCCACGCGCCACTGCGATGCGGCGGATACGTTCCAGCAACAGCGGGTCCATATCCCGCAGCAGTAGATCAGCCATCGTTCTCCCCGTTGGCGCGCCGCCATCCCCGCAGCGACTGTGCCGGCATGATCCATCAGGCTCTGCCGGCACGCAAACCACTCAGGCCGAGCTGCGGTCCCGGATCCGTGGCCACAGCCAGATCAGCAGCAGCAGGGTCGGGATGACCGTGGTGGCGCTGAGGATGAAGAAGGTGCTGTACGAGCTCGCCTCCACGATGTAACCGGAGACGCCGCCGACGAACTTGCCCGGCAGGTTGGCCAGCGAGACCAGCAGCGCGTACTGGGTGGCGGTGAAGTTGCGGTCGGTCAGCGAGGACATGAAGGCGACCAGCACCGTGCCGGCGAAGCCCTGGAACAGGTTGTCCGCGCTCAGCGCCGCATAGAACGCCCACAGCTGGCCCGGGTTGTGCGCCATCAGCAGGAACGCCAGGTTGGACAGCGCCACGCCCAGCGCGGCGACCAGCAACATGCGGCGAAAGCCGAATGCAGCCACCGCGATGCCGCCGAGGAATGCGCCGCCGATGCCCATCCACACGCCGAACAGCTTGGAGACGGTCGCGATGTCGGCCTTGGTGAAGCCCGAATCGAGATAGAACGGACCGGCCATCACCCCGATCACCTGGTCCGGGAATTTGTAGAGCCCGACGAAGGCCAGCAGCACCAGCGCCAGCACCACGCCATTGGTGCTGAAGAAGCTGGCGATCGGCTGCCAGAACGCGCCGAAGAAATCGATCCGGCGCTGGATGCGCACCTCGGGCTGCTCCGGCTCGCGGCACAGCAGCGTGGTGATGATCGGCAGGATCATCAAGGCAGCCATGGCCAGGTAGGCCACGATCCAGCTCTCGAACTGGGCCAGGTACAGCGCGCCCGCGCCAGCCAGGATCAGGCCGATGCGATAGCCCAGCGTATAGGTCGCGGCGAGTGCCGCCTGGGCACTCTCCGGTGCGATCTCGATGCGGTAGGCGTCCACCACCGAATCCTGGGTCGCACCGGCGAACGAAGCCACCAGCACCCAAAGCACCAGCGGGGTGACGCCGAGTTCGGGCCGGACGAAGGCCAGCGCGAACAACCCGCCGGTGACGCCGATCTGCGAGGCCAGCAGCCACGAACGGCGCCGGCCCAGGAAGCCGATCAGCGGGAACGCGTAGCGGTCGATCAGCGGCGCCCAGACGAACTTCATCAGATAGAAGAAGCTGGCCAGGCTGATCAGCCCGATGCTGCCCAGGTCCAGGCCGACATCCCGCAGGCGGGTGGACAGCGTCTGCGAGGCGATCAGCAGGAACGGCAGGCCGCTGCCGAAGCCCAGGAAGGCCATCGTCAGCGCCGAGGGCGTACCGAAGGCGCGCTTGATCCCCGCCCACCCCTTGTAGGACACCGGCTCGACCGCTTCGGTCATGGGGCGTAGTCCACCGTGAACGGCGCATGGTCGGAGAAGCGTTCATCGCGGTACACCGAGCAGCTGCGCAGGCGGTCACGCAGGCCCGGGCTGACGAACTGGTAATCGATGCGCCAGCCGACATTGTTGGCGCGCGCCTGGCCGCGGTTGCTCCACCAGGTGTAGTCCTCGCCCTGCGGGTGCAGCAGGCGGTAGGCATCGGTCCAGCCCTGGCCGGCGGCGATGTCCAGCGCCTGGTCGGCATCCACGCACTGGCCGTTGAGCCAGTCGCGCTCGGGCGGCAGGCAGCCGGAGTTCTTCTGGTTGGATTTCCAGTTCTTGATGTCCAGCGCGGAACGCACGATGTTCCAGTCGCCGCACAGCACGTAGTCGCGGCCACTGGCCAGCCAGCCGGCCAGGATCGGGCGCAGCCACTCCATCACTTCGTACTTGAAGCCCTGGCGCAGATCGCCCGAGCTGCCCGAGGGGATATAGAAGGAGACCACGCTGAGGTTGCCGTAGCGGGCTTCGATGTAGCGGCCTTCATCGTCGAACGGGGCCCAGCCCAGCGAGGTGATCACCTGGTCCGGCTCGCGCTTGCTGTAGATCGCCACGCCGCTGTAGCCCTTTTTGGTGATGGCGTCGCGGTAGAAGCAGTGGTGCCCGTCCGGGCGGAACATCGGGTCGGTCAGCTGGTCTTCCTGGGCCTTGGTTTCCTGGATGCACAGGACGTCGGCGTCCTGGGCGCGGAACCACTCGAGAAAGCCCTTGGTGGCGGCGGAACGGATGCCGTTGGCGTTGAAACTGATGATGCGCATGCTGACCCGGGTCTGGAACGATACCCGCAAGAGCATACCGTTTCGGCCCTTGCAGGGGCTGGCTGGAAACGGACGGCATTACCGCCCGCGGCCATCTGGCGAAGCCGTCTCGCCAGCCCGTGCGACACCGGGCCGCAGGGCTCGACGAGCGGAAAAGTGCGGGCATGCATTAGGATTTGCGCTCCAAATGAATTGAATCGAGTCTTGATGAGCGACCATCGCCACCGTTTCCTGCAACTGGCCCTGACCGCCGATGCCCTGCGTTTCGGCCAGTTCACCCTGAAGTCCGGCCGTCTGAGCCCCTATTTCTTCAACGCCGGCCGGTTCGATTCCGGCGCGCGCATGTCCCAGCTGGCGGCCTGCTACGCCGATGCCGTGGAGGCCACCGGGCTGAAGTTCGACGTCGTGTTCGGCCCGGCCTACAAGGGCATCCCGCTGGCCACCGCGACCGCCTGTGAATTCGCCCAGCGCGGCCGCGACCTGCCGCTGTCGTTCAACCGCAAGGAAGCCAAGGACCACGGCGAAGGCGGCAACCTGATCGGCGCGGACATGAATGGCAAGCGCGTGCTGATCGTCGATGACGTGATCACCGCCGGCACCGCGATCCGCGAAGCACTGGCGATCATCAAGGGCGCTGGTGGCACCCCGGCCGGCATCGTGGTGGCCCTGGACCGCCAGGAGATCGCCTCGGAAACCGACCGCCGTTCGGCCGCGCAGGCCGTGGCCGAAGAAGCCGGCATTCCGGTGGTCGCCGTGGCCACGCTGGCCGACCTGCTTGATTTTGCCTCCGGAAATCCGGAACTTGTGGGCTACCGGCAGCCGCTGGAGGACTATCGTTCCCGCTACGGCAGCCGTCCTACACGTTGAGAGCAGGGGGCTTTCACCATGTCCAGGTTTGCCTCGTTCACCGTTGTCGGCCTGTTGCTGGCCGTGCCGCTGTTGCCTGCCCAGGCACAGAAGCGCGCGGCCGACGCAGCGCCGAAGAAGCTGTACTGCTGGAACAAGGGCAGCGAGCGGATCTGCAGTGATGCCCTGCCCCAGGAGGCGGTGAACAGTGCGCGCGAGGAGTTCAACCTGCGCAGCGGCATGCGCAGTGGGGAAGTGCAGCGCGCGTTGACTGACGACGAACGCGCCGATGCCGCGGCGCAGGCCGCGCAGCAGCGCCTGGACCTGGCCGCCGAGCAGACCCGGCAGCGTACCGAGCAGGCGATGCTGGCCACGTACGAGAGCGAGGACGACCTGCGCCGGGTGTTCGCCGAGCGCAGCGGCATCCTGGACAACAACATCCATACCGCCAGCTACAACGTGGCCAGCGTGCGTGATGCGCTGGTGACCCTGCTGGCCAGTGCGGGCAACCGCGAGCTGGATGGGCAGCCGGTGCCGGACAAGCAGGCCGAGCGCATCCGCCAGCGGCATGCCGAGCTGGTGACGCAGCGGCGCATGCAGGCCTCGTTCGAGCAGCAGCGCCGGGCGCTGGACGTGGAGATCGAGAGCACGCTGCAGCGCTATCGGTTGCTCAAGGGTGTGGGGAGCGATCCGCGCGGGTAAGGGCGGAGGTGCGATGGCGTTGAAACGAAGGCGGCCTTGGGGTCGCCTTTTTTTATGCACTTTTTACGCGGGGCGCCGGTTTCGGGCGTGGAGCGTTTATGCCGTGCAGGCAGACCATGGGCGCCTGACGTGGAGTGGTTCCACCTGGACGTCCCATGAGCCCGTATCTGTCTGTCTTTCCTGCCGGTGCCCCGCGCACCGTGCGCTCCCTTTCCCGCGTTTGAGGCCACGACCATGTCTGCCTGGCTTTCCCTGCTGTGCGGCGTGCTGGTGCTCGTTGCCGCCGCCTATCTGCTGTACGTCGTGCTTCGGCCCGAAACCTTCTGACCGGAGCCGACCATGACCGAGATCCTGTTGATCCTGCTGGCCAGCATCGTGCTGGCCTTTCTGCTTGGGCTGTACCTGGCCCGGGTGATGCGCGGTGGCCCGATGCGTGGCGATGCGCTGTTCGGGCTGGTTGAAAAACCCCTTTACCGGCTGCTGGGAGTGAACCCGGCGCGCGGCATGTCCTGGCGTGGCTACGTGGGCGCCTTCCTGCTCAGCAACGTGGTGATCGCGGTGCTGGTGCAGGCCGTCTTCATGACCCAGGCCTGGCTGCCGTTCAATCCGGACCAGATCCCCAACATGCGCTGGGATACGGCGCTGCACACCATGGTGTCGTTCCTGACCAACACCAACCAGCAGCATTATTCCGGGCAGGCGCAGCTGTCGTACTTCTCGCAGATGACCGCGATCACCGGGCTGCAGGTGGTGACGCCGATGATGGGCCTGGCGCTGGTGGTGGCCACCCTGCGTGCGCTGTTCGGCGCGCGCCCCGAGGATGTGCCGGCCGACCAGGCTGCGCTGCTGAGTGCGGACCGCCGCGTCGATGTGGGCAATTACTACGCCGATGTGGTGCGCTCGAGCGTGCGCTTCATGCTGCCGCTGTGCCTGCTGTGGGCGGTGCTGCTGACCAGCCAGGGCGTGCCCGCCACCCTCGCCGGCGGTCCGCAGGCCACGCCGATCGACGCCTCGGCCGGCATGGACACGCAGAAGCTGCCGCTCGGGCCGGTCGCGGCGATGGTCGCGGCCAAGCAGCTGGGCACCAATGGCGGTGGCTGGTACGGCCCCAACAGCGCGATGCCGCTGGAGAACCCGACCCCACTGTCCAACGCGCTGGAACTGATCGGCATCCTGCTGGTCCCGATCGCGGTGATCTTCATGCTCGGCGCCTTCACCGGACGCAAGCGCCTGGCCGGGCTGGTGTTCGGCTGCATGCTGGCGATGTCCAGTGTGTCGATCGCCGCCACGGTGTGGCTGGAAGGCCACTCGGCCACTGCGGCCAGCCCGCTGCTGATGGAGGGCAAGGAAGTGCGCTTCGGTGCCGATGGCACGGGCTTGTGGGCCGCGATCACTACCCAGGTGTCCAACGGTTCGGTCAACGGCATGCATGACTCGCTCAGCCCGCTGGCCGGCGCCGTGCCGATGGTCAACATGCTGGTCAATGCGATCTGGGGCGGCATCGGCTGTGGGCTGCAGCAGTTCATCGTGTACCTGCTGCTGGGCGTGTTCCTGGCCGGCCTGATGACCGGCCGCACCCCGGAACTGTTCGGCCGCAAGCTGGAGACGCCGCAGGTGCGTCTGCTCGCGCTGCTGGTGCTGCTGCAGCCGATCACCATCCTGGGCTTCACCGCGTTGACCCTGGCGATCCCGTCGATCACCGGCACCTCCAATCCCGGCTTCCACGGCATCAGCCAGGTGTTCTACGAGTACACCTCGGCGTTCGCCAACAACGGCTCGGGCTTTGAAGGCCTCGGCGATGCCACGGTGTGGTGGAACCTGAGCTGCACCCTGGTGCTGCTGCTGGGCCGCTACCCCGTGCTGGTGATCCCGTTGATCGTGGCCGCGCAGCTGGCGGCCAAGCGGCGGGCGCCGGAATCGGCCGGCACGCTGCAGATTGAAACCCCGACCTTCGCGCTGACCCTGATCGCGCTGATCGTCATCCTCACCGTATTGCAGTTCATGCCGGCGCTGGTGCTGGGCCCGGTCGCCGATCACCTGTCGCTGACGCTGCACTGAGACCGCCTTCCATGAGTACGTATCCGTTGAACGTTTCTTCCCATCGCCGCCAGCGCCTGCTCGACGGCGCCGGCTGGCGCCGTGCCCTGCGCGACGCCGTCATCAAGCTCTCGCCCCGGCACCTGCTGCACAGCCCGGTGATGGCCGTGGTGATGGTCGGCACAGTGGTCAGCGCCCTGGTCACGCTGACCGGCAATGCGCCGCTGGGCTTCGGCCTGGCGGTCACCGCGATCCTGCTGCTGACGGTGCTGTTCGGCAACTTCGCCGAGGCGGTGGCCGAAGCGCGCGGCCGGGGCCAGGCCGCCTCGCTGCGACGCGCCCGGCAGGACCTCAGTGCGCGCCGGTTGGCGGCCGCGCATGCCGGGGCCAGCGAAACCCAGGTCCCGGCGGCCGAACTGCGCCCGGGCGACCATGTGATCGTCACTGCCGGGGAACTGATCCCGGCCGATGGCGAGATCGTGCAGGGCCTGGCGACCATCAACGAAGCGGCGGTGACCGGCGAATCGGCCCCCGTGCTGCGCGAAGCGGGTACCGACCGCAGTGGCGTGATCGGCGGCACCAAGGTGCTCTCCGACCAGATCATCGTGCGCATCACCGCCGAGCCGGGCCACAGCTTCCTGGACCGGATGATCGCCCTGGTGGAAGGCGCGAACCGCCAGAAGACCCCGAACGAGGTCGCCCTGACCCTGCTGCTGGCGGCGATGACGCTGACCTTCCTGGTGGTGGTGGCGACGCTGCCGGCGATCGGTGCGTTCGTTGGTGTGCAGGTCGATCCGCTGCTGTTGATCGCGCTGCTGGTGTGTTTGATTCCGACCACCATCGGCGGCTTGCTGCCGGCCATCGGCATTGCCGGCATGAACCGGGCGCTGGCCGCCAACGTGCTGGCCAAGTCCGGCAAGGCGGTGGAAGTGGCCGGCGATGTGGACGTGCTGCTGCTCGACAAGACCGGCACGATCACCCATGGCGACCGCCAGGCCACGCACTTCCATGCACTGGCGGGGGTTGATGCCACGCAGCTGCGCGAAGCAGCGCTGCTGTCCTCGCTGGCCGACCCGACGCCGGAAGGCAAATCGGTCGTGCGTCTCGCGCGTGAGCAGGGCTGCACCACCGCCGAGCCGGACCGTGCGGACTATCTTGCGTTCTCTGCGCAGACCCGCATGTCCGGTGTGGATCTGGACGGCGGCCGCCGCATCCGCAAGGGCGCTTCCGATGCGATCACCGCGTATGTGCGTGAGCTGGGCGGCACCGTGCCGTCGGAGCTGCCGGGCCGCGTGGAACAGGTGGCGCGCAACGGTGCCACCCCGCTGGTGGTGTGCGAAGGCCGCCATGTGCTGGGCGTGATCGAGCTGTCGGACGTGGTCAAGCACGGCATGCGCGAGAAGTTCGCGCAGCTGCGCGCGATGGGCATCCGCACGGTGATGATCACCGGCGACAACCCGCTGACCGCCGCGGCGATCGCCGCCGAAGCCGGTGTGGACGACTACATCGCCGAGGCCCGCCCCGAAGACAAGCTGGCCCGCATCCGCGCCGAGCAGGCCGGTGGGCGGCTGGTGGCGATGGTCGGCGACGGTACCAACGACGCTCCGGCGCTGGCCCAGGCCGACATCGGGCTGGCGATGAACTCCGGCACGCAGGCCGCCAAGGAGGCCGGCAACATGGTCGATCTGGATTCGGACCCGGCCAAGCTGCTGGCGGTGGTGGAAGTGGGCAAGCAGCAGCTGATCACCCGCGGTGCGCTGACCACCTTCTCGCTGGCCAACGATGTCTCCAAGTATTTCGCGATCCTGCCGGCGCTGTTCGCCTCCACCCTGCCGGCGATGGCGGCGCTGAACGTGATGCACCTGTCCAGCCCGCGCAATGCGGTGCTGGCGGCGCTGATCTTCAATGCGTTGGTGATCCCGGCGCTGATCCCGCTGGCCTTGCGCGGGGTGCGCTTCCGCCCGGCCACGGCCACCGCACTGCTCCGCCGGAACATGCTGGTGTATGGCCTGGGCGGCGTGCTGCTGCCGTTTGCGGCCATCAAATTGATCGACCTCTTCCTTGTCTCGGTGTTCGGCGCATGAACCGCTCGCTAGCTGCTTCTGTTCCCCGTTCGGCGCGCAGTCGCGCGGCCGCCTCCCTCCACCTGCAGCAGGACAGCGCCTGGCGCCCGGCCCTCGTGCTCGGCCTGAGCAGCCTGTTGCTGCTCGGCCTGGCCTATGCAGTGGCCACGACCAGCGTGAGCCGGCTGCTGTTCCCGGCGCAGGCCGATGGCAGCCTGCTGATCCGCGACGGGCAGGTGCGTGGCTCGCAGCTGATCGCCCAGCCGTTCGTCGGCGATGGCTACTTCCAGGCGCGGCCGTCGGCGGCCAACTACGACCCGATGGCCGCGGCCGGCAGCAACATGGCGCGCACCAATCCGGCGCTGCAGGAACGGGTGCAGGCGGCGATCACGGCGGTGGCCGCACGCGAAGGCGTGCCTGCCGCGCAGGTGCCCGGCGATCTGGTCACCCAGTCCGGCGCCGGCATGGACCCGGAGATCTCCCCGGCCGCCGCGCAGGTGCAGGTGGCCCGCGTGGCACGCAGCCGTGGGCTGCCGGCCGAGCGCGTCGCCGCGTTGGTGCAGGCCAACACGCTGGGCCCGCAGTGGGGCGTGTTCGGCCAGGCCCGGGTCAACGTGATGACGTTGAACCTGGCGCTGGAGGATCTCAAGGCCCGACCGTGATGCCGGGATCGCGCGAACCGGCGCACAATCCCCGCCCATGAGCGACTCCCGTACCCGCCAGGCCGATGCCCTGGTCGACACCCTGCAGCGCGAAGCCGGCGGCAAGCTCACTGTGTTCCTGGGCGCTGCCCCGGGGGTTGGCAAGACCTTCAGCATGCTGACCCGCGCGCATGAGCAGCTGCGCCGCGGCGTGGACGTGGTGATCGGGCTGGTGGAAACCCACGGCCGCGCCGAGACCTCGGCGCTGCTGGCGGGCCTGCCGCAGGTACCGCTACTGCAACGCGAGTACCAACAGCACGCGCTGGAAGAAATGGACCTGGACGCGGTGCTGGCGCGTCGCCCGGCCCTGGTGCTGGTCGACGAACTGGCGCATCGCAATGTGCCCGGCAGTCGCCATGAACGGCGCTGGCAGGATGTGATGGAACTGCTCGATGCCGGCATCGACGTGTGGACCACGGTCAACATCCAGCACCTGGAAAGCCTCAACGACGTGGTCATGCGCATCACCGGGGTGCGCGTCAGCGAGACCGTGCCGGATGCGGTGCTCGACCGTCTGCACGACATCGTGCTGGTGGACCTGCCGCCGCGCGAACTGATCGAGCGCCTGCAGCAGGGCAAGGTCTATGTGCCGGAGCAGGCGGCGCAGGCGCTGCAGGCATTTTTCTCGCCGGCCAACCTGACCGCACTGCGCGAATTGGCGATGCAGGAAGCCGCCGACCGCGTGGACAGCAGCCTGCGCGAGACCCGTGCCGCGCGCGGCGAAGGCAACCTGCCGCTGCGCCGCCGCGTGCTGGTGGCGATCGATGGCGGCGGCCAGAGCGAGTACCTGGTGCGGGTCGGCCGGCGCATCGCCGAGCGGCGCGATGCGCCGTGGACGGTGGTGACGGTGCAGGCGCGCGCGCACGACGAGCAGACCCGGCGCGAGATCGATGCCGCCTTCGCCCTCGCCCGCCGCCTCGGGGGCGAGGCCGAGCTGCTGCACGGCTCCAGCATCGCCGATGCGCTGCTCGATCACGCCGCCCACAACGGGGTCTCCACGCTGGTGCTGGGCCGCACGCGCGAGCGGCCGCTGGCGCGCATGCTCAACCGCACGCTGACCCAGCAGCTGATCCGTCGTGGCGCGCATTTCGAGATCACGATCATCGGCACGCCGCAGGCGCGGGCGCGGGCGCGCCGGTCGGGACTGTCCATTCCCAGCCGCAGCGCCGGCAAGGACGCGCTGCTGGCGCTCGGCGCCACGGCGGCGGCCTGCCTGGTGGCGCTGGTCGCCGAGCGCTGGATCGGGCTGTACGACCTGTCGATGGTGTTCATCGTGGCGGTGGTGATGGTCGCTGCGCGTAGCCGCACCAGTGCGGCGGTGATCGCCGCCGCGCTGTGTTTCCTGGCCTACAACTTCTTCTTCATCGCGCCGCGCTTCACCTTCGCGATCAGTGCGCGCCAGGGTGTGATCACGGTCTTCCTGTTCCTGGCCGCTGCCTTGGTGGCAGGGCGGTTGGCCTCGCGCCTGCGCATGCAGGTGGTCGCGTTGCGCGCGGCCAACCGGCACGCGCATGCGCGCCAGGCACTGGGCCGGCAACTGGCCAGTGCGGCGAGCAACGAGCAGGTCGCGCAGGCCGGCCGCGAGGCACTGGAACAGGCGATGGACGCCCCGGCGTGGCTGCGCATCGGGCAGTACACCAGTGCCAGCGGCAGCGCCGCACCGGGCGACACCGATCTGGCCGCGGCCGACTGGGCGCACCGGCATGGCCAACCCAGCGGACGCTTCACCGATACCCTGGCCGGTGCTGGCTGGTGGTTCCTGCCGCTGCTGGACGGCGACGACCGCGCGATCGGCGTGGCCGGCATGCGCTTCCCGCGCGAGGCACCGCGGCTGACACCGGAACAACGGCAGCTGGCCGAAGCGATGGTGGACGACATCGCGCAGGCCGCGCTGCGCACCCAGCTGGTGGCCGACCTGGAAAAGGCGCATGTGAGCAACGAGACCGAGCGGCTGCGCTCGGCGTTGCTGTCCTCGGTCTCGCATGACCTGCGCTCGCCGCTGGCAGCGATGATCGGCTCGGCCGACAGCCTGTCCAGCTACGCCGATGCGATGGACGCCAGCGACCGGCGCGCCCTGCTGGACACCATCCTGGTGGAAGGCGAGCGCCTGGACCGCTACATCCAGAACCTGCTGGACATGACCCGGCTGGGCCATGACGGGCTGCAGATCAACCGCGACTGGATCGGCGTGGACGAGCTGGTCGGCTCGGCCGCGCGCCGCCTGCAGCGCTATCAGCCCGATGTGCTGTTGAAGCTGGACATACCCGCTGAGCTGGCGCCGATCTGGGTGCATCCGGCGCTGGTCGAACAGGCCGTGTTCAATGTGATGGAAAACGCCGCCAAGTTCTCCCCGCCCGGCGCGACGGTAGAGGTGCAGGCACGGTTGGTCGAGGGCGAATTGCGCATCGACGTGCTCGATGCCGGACCGGGCATCCCGGACGAGGAGCGCGCGCGCATCTTCGACATGTTCTACAGCGTGGAACGCGGCGACCGTGGCCGGCATGGCACCGGGCTGGGCCTGACCATCTGCCAGGGCATGATCGGCGCGCATGGCGGCAGCGTACAGGCGCTGCCGGGCCGCGACGGACGCGGTACCCTGATCCGCATCACCCTGCCCTTGCTGCATCCCCACCCCGCCGATGACAACGACGATTCCTGAGGCTTCCCACGGCGTGCCGCCGGCGCGCGTGCTGGTGATCGATGATGAAGCGCAGATCCGGCGCTTCCTGGAGATCAGCCTGCGCGCGCAGGGCTACCGCGTGTCCCAGGCCGCGACCGGACAGGCCGGGCTGGAAGCACTGGTCGGCGAAGGGGCGGATCTGGTGATCCTGGATATCGGCCTGCCCGACATGGAAGGCCATGAGGTACTTGGCGAGCTGCGCCAGTGGAGCCAGGTGCCGGTGATCATGTTGACCGTGCGCGCCAGCGAGACCGAGAAGGTGCGGGCGCTGGATGCCGGTGCGAACGACTACGTGACCAAGCCGTTCGGTACGCAGGAGCTGATGGCGCGCGTGCGTGCCCTGCTGCGCTCGCGCACGGTGTCCAGCGAGGGCGTGCTACCTCAGTTCGATGATGGCCACCTGCATATCGATCTGGTCCGGCGCGAAGTGCACCTGGACGGCGCGCCGGTGGCGTTGACCCGCAAGGAGTACGCACTGTTGTCGCTGCTGCTGCGCAACGCCGGGCGGGTGGTGACCCAGCCGCAGATCCTGCAGGAGATCTGGGGGCCGACCCACCAGCACGACACCCACTACCTGCGGATCCTGGTCGGCAAGCTGCGCCACAAGCTGGGCGATTCGGCGCTGGATTCGCGCTATCTGTTCACCGAGCCGGGCGTGGGGCTGCGCTTCAAGGGGTGATCGACGGCATCCACGCATGGCGTGGAGCTGCATGGGCATGGCATGGATGCACATGCGCGTGGCGCCGATGCACGGTAGTGCCACGGTCGGTACCCACAGATCAGAAGCCCAGTTCCACACCCGGCAGCAGCGGTTGCAGCTGCGCGCGGAACAGTGCCTTGATGCGCTCCAGTGCCGCCTCGTCGTCGGCTTCGAAACGCAGCACCAGCACCGGCGTCGTATTGGATGCGCGCACCAGGCCCCATCCATCGGGGAAATCGGCACGCAGGCCATCGATGGTGGACAGGCGCGCGCCCGCGAACGGCGAGTCCTCCACCTGCACCGAGGAGACGAACAAGGACACCAGCGCGTGCGGGGTACCCGCATCGACCGGCACCTTCAACTCCGGGGTGGAGACGCTGTCGGGCAGCTCGTCGAGCACCTCCGACGGCGTCTCATCGCGCTGGGCCAGGATCTCCAGCAGGCGCGCGGCGGCGTACAGACCGTCGTCGAAGCCGAACCAGCGTTCCTTGAAGAAGAAGTGGCCGCTCATCTCGCCCGCCAGCTCGGCGTCGGTCTCGCGCATCTTGGCCTTCATCAGCGAGTGGCCGGTCTTCCACATCAGCGGGCTGCCACCGTTGCGCAGCACGTAGTCGGAGAGCTTGCCGGTGCACTTCACGTCGTAGATCACCAGCGCGCCCGGGTTGCGCATCAGCACGTCGGCCGCGAACAGCATCAACAGCCGATCGGCATAGATGATCTTTCCTTCGCGGGTGACCACGCCAAGCCGGTCGCCATCGCCATCGAAGGCCAGGCCGATATCCGCGTCGAAGCGCTTCACGGTCTGGATCAGGTCTTCCAGGTTGTGCGGATCGCTCGGGTCCGGATGGTGGTTCGGGAAGCTGCCGTCCACATCGCAGTACAGCGGAATGACCTCGGCGCCAATCGCCTCCAGCAGCGGCTGGGCGAGTTCGCCGGCCACGCCGTTGCCCGCATCGGCCACCACCTTGAGCGGGCGGTCCAGCTGCACGTCATCGGCAATGCGCTGGATGTAATCGGCATTGACCTCGCGGGTCTGGAAGCTGCCCGGTTCTGATGCCACGTGCAGTTGGCCATCGCGGATGCGGTGGTACAGCTCGGTGATCGCATCGCCGGACAGCGTTTCGCCGCCGACCACGATCTTGAAGCCGTTGTAGTCCGGCGGGTTGTGGCTGCCGGTCACCGCCACGCAGCTGCCGGCGCGCAGGTGGTAGCTGGCGAAGTACACCACCGGGGTCGGTGCGAGGCCGATGTCGGTGACGTTGCAGCCGGCGCGGCGCAGGCCTTCGATCAGGCCGGCGGTGAGTTCGGGACCGGACAGGCGGCCATCGCGACCCACCACGATGTCGCGCAGGCCCTGCACCTGCAGGACCGAACCGATCGCCTGCCCGATCAGGGCGGCGACCTTGGGGGTCAGCTCGCGGCCGACCACGCCGCGGATGTCGTAAGCGCGGAAGATATCGGGGGCAACGGATTCGCCCGGCACGGACGGCGGCGGCGGTGCTGCCTCGTCGCTGGTGTCGACGGCCTCCACCGCAAGCGGTGCCTGGGCGAGGCTTTCGCTCAGGGTCGGGCCGGCGTCGGCGGCGCCGTCATCCGCACCGCGGCGGCGCGGCAAGGGCACTTTGCCTTTGCCGAGCACCAGCAGCACCGCGATCAGCAGCAGCAACAGCGCCACGATCGCACTGGAGATCGCCCCCAGCCCCAACGGGCCCGGTTCGATGTCCGGCACCGCTGCAGACAGGCGCAGCCCACTGGTGCCGATCGGGCGCGCCAACGCTTCAGCGCCGCCGGACAGCGCGCGGCTGCCCTGTTCGACGACGTTGTGGTTGCCCTGGCGCAGTGCGAGGTAACCGTCGGCGGGCACGGCAACCTGATCGAACACGCCGGTCAAACGCAGCAATGGCTGGCGCACATAGACGACCGCCGCACCCTGCGGGCCCAGATCGACGGCGGCCGCCAGGCCGAGACGCTGCCCACCGGCATCGCGGACGACGCGGGCCACCGGCTTGTCATCTGCGATGGCGGCTTCGAGCAGCGCCAGGCGCGAGTAACCGAAGGCCTTCGGATCGGCGTAGGCCGCATCGAGATCGGCGGTCAGGACCTGGACGTCTTCCACGCCCGGCCAGCCTTCGCGGATGGCTACGGCCGCCCCCTGTGCGTTGCCGCTGGCCAGTGCACTGGCAACGGGCCCGGTCTTGAGCACCTTGCCGAACCTGCCCAGCTGACCCGTCACCGCCGTCTGCAGCCCCTCGACCACGCGGTCGCGCGACTGTTCAAGCTCGGCGCCGACGGCCGCCTGGCGCCATTGGCGCACACCGCTCCACCCGAACCAGCCCGCCAACAGCACCAGCAGCACGGCCAACAGCGGCACCGAGCGCCCTGTGGTGAACCGCGGCCGTCCTTCCGCCTTCGCCTTGCTCATCAAGCTCCCCTGTCAGCGCACCCCGGTATGGCCGAATCCACCCGTTCCCCTGGCGCTGTCGGTGAAAGTATCCACTACCTGAAGCGCCACGCGTGCAATCGGCAGCACCACCAGCTGGGCGATGCGATCGCCGGGCTGGAGGGTGAACGGCTCGCGCCCGCGGTTCCAGGCGCTGATCAGCAGCGGCCCCTGGTAATCCGCATCGATCAGGCCGGTGCCGTTGCCCAGCACGATGCCGTGGCGATGGCCCAGGCCCGAACGCGGCAACACGACCGCGGCCAGGTTCGGATCGGCGATATGGATCGCGATACCGCTGGGAATCAGCGCCGTATCGCCCGGCTGCAGGGTGAGCTCGGTTTCCAGCGCCGCGCGCAGGTCCAGCCCGGCGCTGTGTTCGGTGGCATAGGCCGGCAGCGGCCATTCGTCGCCGAAACGCGGGTCCAGCAGCTTGACCTGCAGGGGCTGGAGGGAGGAATCGATGGTCATGCGTGCAACCTCTGGGCAATCAGGGACAACAGTTGTTCGGCCAGCACGGCCTTGGAGGTGCCGGGGAACACCTGTTCGCCGCCCTGCCAGTAGGCCGTGGCCGCGTTTTCATCGCTTTCGAAACCGCCGGTGCTGATCCCGACCTGGTTGGCGATCACCAGGTCCAGGCGCTTGTCCACCAGCTTGCCGCGCGCGTACTTCTCCACATCGTGGGTTTCGGCAGCGAAGCCGACCACCAGCTTGAGTGCGTTGGTCTGCGCGGCGACCTCGGCCAGGATGTCCGGCGTGCGCACCAGCTCCAGGGTCAGGCTCTGGGTGCCGGCGGTCTTCTTGAGTTTCTGCGGGGCGACCTGGCGCGGGGTGTAATCGGAGACCGCGGCGGCACCGATATAGATGTCGGCCGGCAATGCAGCGAGCACCGCTTCGCGCATCTGTGCGGCCGAGCGCACATCGACACGCTGCACGCCCGCGGGCGTGGCCAGCTGGACCGGGCCACTGACCAGCACCACCTGCGCGCCGAGGCGGGCAGCGGCGGCGGCCAGGGCATAGCCCATCTTGCCGCTGCTGCGGTTGCCGACGTAGCGCACCGGGTCGATGTCTTCATAGGTGGGACCGGCGCTGATCAGCACGCGCAGGCCCTTCAGTTCGCTGGTGACCGGCGGCTCGGCGGCGGCTGGCGCGTGCAATCCGGCCAGCGCGGCCACGATCGCGTGCGGTTCGGTGAGCCGGCCGGGGCCGGATTCGCCTTCGGCCAGTGGACCGTCTTCCGGCCCGATCACCTGGGCACCGCGCTCGCGCAGCAGCCCGATGTTGGCCTGGGTGGCCGGGTGCAGCCACATGCGGTGGTTCATCGCCGGGCACACGGTGAGCGGCGCGGTGGTAGCCAGGCACAGCGTGGTGACCAGGTCATCGGCATTGCCGTGGGCCAGCCGGGCCAGCAGGTCGGCGGTGGCCGGGGCCACCACGATGCGATCGGCCCAGCGGGCCAGCTCGATATGGCCCATGGCCTGCTCGGCGGCGCTGTCCCACAGGGTGGTGCGGGTGGGCTGGCCGGACAGGGCCTGGAAGCTCAGCGGGGTGACGAACTGCTGGGCCCCGGCGGTCATGGCGACCTGCACCTGGGCCCCGGCATCGCGCAGGCGACGCACCAGTTCCAGCGACTTGTAGGCGGCAATGCCGCCCCCTACGCACAACAACAGCTTCTGGCCTTGCAGCGGGCGCGCGGACGCCGGAGAAGCCTGGGGGGAGTCAGCCACCTGCGAATTTCCTGTCGAACTGAGGCGTTTAGCTTACCTGATGGTCTGTAGACCGCCTGATGCGCCAGCGGCATAAGGAGGCAGGTTTTCGTCATAAGCAACCGCCGGACTTGGCACGATTCCCTGCATTTACCGACACGATGGCGCCTGGTTCACTGATGGTGGCGGGGCCGGCAGGGAGTGGAGACTGAGGCCATGTCGATCCGAGACTGGCCCAGTGCCGAGCGTCCCCGCGAAAAGCTGCTTGCCCAGGGCGCCGGCGCCCTGTCCGATGCCGAGCTGCTGGCGATCTTCCTGGGCTCGGGGCTGCGCGGGCGCGATGCGGTGGAGACCGCGCGCGACCTGCTGCAGTCCCACGGCCCCCTGCGCAACCTGCTTGATCTGCCGGCCACCGCGCTGGCCGCCCTGCCCGGCCTGGGCCCGGCCCGCAGCTGCAAGCTGGTGGCCGGGCTGGAACTGGCGCACCGGCATCTGGCCCCCGAGCTGGCCCGGGGCGACAGCCTGCGCGACCCCGCCGCCGCCGGGCGCTACTTCAAGCAGCGGCTGCGGTCCCGTCCCAACGAGGTGTTCGCCGCGCTGTTCCTGGACAACCAGCACCGCACGCTGGCCTGCGAGGAACTGTTCAGCGGCACGGTGGACGCGGCGGCGGTCTACCCGCGCGAGGTGGTCCGGCGCGCCCTGCTGCACAACGCGGCGGCGGTGATCGTCAGCCACAACCACCCTTCCGGCAGTGCCGAACCGTCGCTGGAAGACCGCCGGATCACCACGCTGCTGCAGCAGGCCCTGGCCCTGGTGGACATCCGCCTGCTCGACCACGTCGTCATCGGCGACGGCGCCCCGGTATCGATGGCCGCGCGCGGCTGGATGGGCATCGCAGCGGCCTGATCCGGGCGTGAAACGCCGCCGCTCGGCCCCGGTTCAATGGATCGGGGTGGCTTCTGGGCTAAAATTGCCGATTCCGCCGCTCCAGTCCCAAAGCAGGCCTTGTGAAAAATCTCCTCCGCGCCCTGATCAGCCAAGGCATCGAAGCCTTGCGCGCCAACGGCACTCTGCCGGCCGATACCCTGACCCCGGAATTCGTGGTCGAACGCCCGAAGACCCGTGAGCACGGCGATTTCGCCACCAACGCCGCGATGCTGCTGGCCAAGCCGGCGCGCAGCAATCCGCGCGCCCTGGCCCAGGCGCTGCTGGATGCGCTGCCCAAGAGCGATGACGTGGCCCGCGTCGAGATTGCCGGCCCGGGCTTCATCAATTTCCACCTTGCCCCGAGCGCCTACCAGCGCGAAGCGGCCAGTGTGCTCAAGGAAGGCGCCGATTACGGCCACAACCTGAGCGGCAACGGCCGCACCGTGGGCGTGGAATACGTGTCGGCCAACCCGACCGGTCCGCTGCATGTCGGCCACGGCCGCGCGGCGGCGATCGGTGACTGCCTGGCGCGCCTGCTGGAAGTGAACGGCTGGAACGCCAAGCGCGAGTTCTATTACAACGACGCCGGCGTGCAGATCGAGAACCTGGCGCTGTCCACCCAGGCACGTGCGAAGGGCCTCAAGCCCGACGACGCCGGCTGGCCGGAAGCGGGCTACCGCGGCGATTACATCGAGGATGTGGCCAAGGCTTATCTGGCCGGCGCCACCGTGGAGCTGGAAGGCCATTCGGTGGTCGGCGAGCGCGACCCGGACAACCTCGATGCGATCCGTCGCTTCGCCGTGGCCTACCTGCGCAACGAGCAGAACCAGGACCTGGCCGCGTTCGGCGTGGATTTCGACATCTACTTCCTGGAAAGCTCGCTGTACAAGGACGGCAAGGTCGAAGAGACCGTTGCCCAGCTCAATGCGGCCGGCCACACCTATGAGGAAGGCGGCGCGCTGTGGCTGCGCTCGACCGACTTCGGTGACGACAAGGACCGCGTGATGCGCAAGTCCGACGGCACCTACACCTACTTCCTGCCCGACGTGGCCTACCACCTGAGCAAGTGGCAGCGCGGCTACGAGCGCGCGATCACCGAGCTGGGCGCGGACCACCACGGTTCGCTGGCGCGCGTGCGCGCCGGCCTGCAGGCGCTGGACGTCGGCATCCCGAAGGGCTGGCCGGAATACGTGCTGCACCAGATGGTGACGGTGATGCGCGGCGGCGAGGAAGTGAAGCTCTCCAAGCGTGCCGGCAGCTATTTGACCCTGCGCGACCTGATCGAAGAAGCCGGCCGCGATGCGACCCGCTGGTTCCTGATCGCGCGCAAGCCCGATTCGCAGCTGACCTTCGATATCGATCTGGCCCGCCAGCAGAGCAACGACAACCCGGTGTTCTACGTGCAGTACGCGCATGCCCGCGTCTGCAGCCTGCTGCGCCAGGCGCAGGAGAAGGGCCTGGGCTACACGCCGGCCGAAGGGCTGGCCGGGCTGTCCTCGCTGGGCGATGAGGCCTCGCTATGGTTGATGGTGGAAATGTCGCGCTTCCCGGAAGTCGTCGAGGCGGCCGGCCTGGCGCTGGAACCGCACCTGATCGCGCAGTACCTGCGTGAATTGGCGCATGCCTTCCACACGTGGTATCACGGCACGCAGGTACTGGTGGCCGACGAAAGCGAACGCAACGCCAAGCTGACGCTGGCCTGCGCCGCGCGCCAGGTCCTGGCCAATGGTCTGAACATCCTGGGCGTATCCGCCCCGGAAAAAATGTAAGCAGTGGAGAAGCAGTAAATGGCAGCACGACGCGGCAAGAGCCAGGCACGGCGCAACAGCAACCAGGGCACCCCGGGATGGGTGTGGCTGGTCGCGGGTGTGGCGATTGCGGCCGTGGTGTTCCTGGCGGCACCCAACCTGTTCAAGAACGACGGTGACGGTTTCCTGCGGGTCGGCCCGCAGCCGGACCCGAACGCCCAGCCGGCCCCGGTGAGCGATGCCGACACCGACGTCGGCACCGAGCTGCCCAAGCCGGGTGCCGCCAAGCCGGCCGAGCCGGCCAAGCCGGCGGCGACGCAGTACGACTTCTACACCCTGCTGCCCGGCAAGGAAGTGGAAATGTCCGATGCGGAGCTGGCCGCCAGCGCACGCGCCGAAGACCAGCGCCGTGCCAAGGCCGAAGCGCAGCGCGCGCAGGCCGCGCTGGAAGGCCGCCCGTTGCCGCCCGCGCCGGCGCCGACCAGCACCGCTGCGACCACCTCGCCTGCGGCGGTGAGTACCGCCCCGCTGCCGGCTCCGGTGGCGGAGCGCCCGGCGGCGACCACGGCTCCGGCGACGACGCCGGCACAGACCGCGGCGGCTGCTCCGGCTGCACCGACGCCGACGGCGACGCCGGCTGCCGGGGCGGCTGAGCCGGCAGCCAGTAACGTGCGCTACATCCTGCAGGCCGGTGCGTTCGGTGCCTCCGGCGACGCCGAAGCGACCAAGGCCAAACTGGCGATGATTGGCCTGGCCGCACGGGTGGAATCTGCACAGATCAACGGCAAGACGGTGTACCGCGTGCGCATGGGGCCGTATGGCAGCGCCGGTGAACTGGCCGAAGCCAAGCAGAAGCTGGATGGGACGGGGCTTCAGGCGATGGCGATCAAGGCGCAGTAGCCGCGCGCCGCGACATATACAGGAACGCCGGGTATTGCCTGGCGTTTTTTTTTACCGCCCAGGGCAGCCGACCAACGGTCGGCTCTACGGGGCTACCTTTCAGCGAGACGCCTCCATGAGCACCGCACACGGCAACGATCGCCGGATCGACAACATTGAATTCAACGTGGCTGACATCGCGCGCAGCAAGGCGTTCTACGGCAGCGTGTTCGGCTGGTCGTTCACCGATTACGGCCCGGGCTATACCGAGTTCTACGATGGCCGCCTGCGCGGTGGGTTCACCACCGACGCGCCAGTGCGCGCCGGTGGGCCGTTGGTGATTCTGTATGCCGATGACCTGGTAGCCACGCAGCAGCGGCTGGAAGCGGCCGGCGCGGACATCTGCCAGGCGGCGTTCGATTTTCCGGGGGGGCGGCGGTTTCATTTCCGCGATCCGGATGGGTATGAGTTGGCGGTGTGGACGGCCGCCTGAGGTAGAGCCGACCGTTGGTCGGCTCTACCGGTTTCGGGCGTGCGGCCGAGGAGTTGGCCAGCGGTGCCCTTGGATCAGTCGCGCGCGACCTGGAAGCCGGCGAACGACTGGCTGACCGGCATCACTTCGAGGCGATTGATGTTCAGGTGCGCCGGCAGCGAGGCGACCCAGAAGATCTGCTCGGCGATGTCGTCGGCGGTCATCGGGTTGGCACCGGTGTAGAGCTTGTCCGAGGCGGCCTGGTCACCATGGGTGCGGACCACGGTGAACTCGGTTTCGGCCATGCCCGGCTCGATCGTGGTCACGCGCACGCCGCTGCCGTGCAGGTCCGAGCGCAGGCCCAGCGAGAACTGGCTGACGAAGGCCTTGGTGCCGCCGTAGGCATTGCCGCCCGGGTACGGGTAGACGCCGGCAACGGAGCTGATGTTGATGATCGCGCCCTTGCGCGCGACCAGCTGCGGCAACAGGCGATGGGTCAGCGTCACCAGGGCGGTGACGTTGGTGTCGATCATGGTGCGCCAGTCTTCCAGCGAGGCGCTCTGGGCCGGGGCGGTGCCCTGGGCCAGGCCGGCGTTGTTGACCAGCAGGTCGATGTCGGCGAAGCCGGCCGGCAGGGCAGCCAGGGCCGCTTCCATCGCCACGCTGTCGCGCACGTCGAACACCGCGGCATGCACGCGCTCGGGGCCGTAGGCGTCGACCAGCGGCTGCAGGCGCTCGGCACGGCGCCCGGTGGCGATCACGCGCCAGCCGGCCTGGGCGAAACGGTGGACAGCGGCAGCGCCAAAGCCGGACGTGGCGCCAGTAATCAGAGCGGTACGGGTCATCGAGGTACTCCGTGAAGATCCCGACCATTTTCGCACCGATGCGCGCCCGGTGTGGCGCCGGGCGCCACCCGGCTGACCGGTGCCACGGGTCGTCCCGTCAGCGGATGCGGAACACCCGCGCCTTGGGCAGGTCTTCATCCACCTGCAGGAACCAGCGCCCGGCGATGCCGGGCACCACGACGATCCCGGGGTTGCTGCGGGCGGTCTTGAGCTTCATCTCGCCCTTGAGTACCTGCCACTGCTGGCCGTTGTCCAGGGTGAACACCGTGCCGGGGGCCCAGCCGTCCACCTGGCCGGTGACCTTGGCGTTGATGGGGCCGTCGTCCAGCCCGGGGAACATCGGGGCCGGCGTCGGCACACCCGGGCCTGCGGCAGGTGCCGCCGCGACGGCCACCGGGGCGGGGGCATCGGCCTGGGCCTGGCGCAGCAGGCGGTTCAGGGCCTGCAGCTGGGCCGGGGTCAGCCCGACGTCGGCCAGCGCCTGCGGATCCAGCCGCTGCTCCAGCGCCACATAGGGGGCCTGCGCCCACGCCGGGGCCGCCAGCAACATGCCCACACACCCGAGAACCTGCCACCTGCGCATTGCCTGCTCCACTGCCTGTCGATGCCTGATCGCGGCACTGTGCGTCACTTTCGTGGCAACCAGATGACAGCGACCACCGGTCGCAGCCGGCCGCGCGCCCGGCACGGGGTAAAATGACCGCCAGCCGCGCAGCCGCGCCGGCGGTATTGGACGTCCCATGATCAACAACGATGTACTGCGCAGCATCCGCTACATGCTCGACCTCAGCGACGGCATGATCGCCGACACCTGTGCCCTGGCCGATCCGGCCTTCGTGGTCGACAAGGCCGATGTGGCCGGCTGGCTGCGCAAGGAAGACGAAGAAGGCTTCGTGCCCTGCGACGACCGCACCCTGGCGCATTTCCTGGATGGCCTGATCGTGCATTTCCGTGGCCGCGACGAGAGCCAGCCGGCGCGCCCGGTGGAAAAGCGCATCACCAACAACCTGGTGCTGAAGAAGCTGCGCGTCGCCTTCCAGCTGAAGGACGTGGACATGCACGAAGTGTTCGACGCGGCGGGTTTCTCGGTCTCCAAGCCGGAACTGTCCGCGCTGTTCCGTCAGCCGGACCACAAGAACTACCGCGCCTGCGGTGACCAGATGCTGCGCAATTTCCTCAAGGGCCTGACCCTGCGCGTGCGCGGCGCCTGAAGACGTCGTTGATGCGTGGCTCCGATGCAGGGGCCACGCGCCTCCACTGCCTGGCGTGGGTGAGCCATCTGGATTTCAGATGCATGGGATGAAGACGTTTCATTTCCCCCTTTCACCCATCAGGCGGACACTGGCGCCCCTTCTTTCCCGGAGCCCGTCATGAGCAACGACGCGCCCTCGCCACTCAGCCGTTGGCAGGTCCTGTTGATGGCCTTCGCCACCGGCGTGGCCGTGGCCAGCAACTACTACGCGCAGCCGCTGCTGCATACCATCGCCGGCCAGTTCGGCGTGTCCTTCGCGCGGGCCGGCACGGTGGTGACCGTGGCCCAGCTGAGCTATGCGGCGGGCCTGATCCTGCTGGTGCCGTTGGGCGATCTGTTCGAGCGCCGCCGGTTGATCGTGGTGATGTCGCTGCTGTCCGCGGCGGGGCTGGTGCTGAGCGCGCTCAGCCATCAGTTCGTGTGGCTGCTGGTGGGCACCGCGCTGACCGGCCTGTTCTCGGTGGTGGCGCAGGTGCTGGTGCCGTTCGCGGCCACGCTGGCGCGACCCGAAGAACGCGGCCAGGTCGTGGGCACGGTGATGAGCGGGCTGCTGCTCGGCATCCTGCTGGCACGCACCGTGGCCGGGGCACTGTCCTCGCTGGGCGACTGGCGCACCGTGTACTGGATCGCCGCGGCCGCGCTGGTGCTGACCACGGGCATGCTCTATCGGCATCTGCCGCGCTTCCATCAGACCGCCGGGCTGGGTTATCTGCAGCTGCTGCGCTCGATCGGCACGCTGTTCGCGCAGGAACCGGTGTTCCGCCTGCGCACCGTGCTGGGTGCGCTGAGCTTTGCGATGTTCGCGATCTTCTGGACGCCACTGGCGTTCCTGCTCGCCGCCGAACCGTATGGCTACAGCGATGCGACGATCGGCCTGTTCGGGCTGGTCGGTGCGGCCGGCACGCTGGCCGCGGGCGTGGCCGGGCGCATGGCCGACCGGGGCAAGGCGGCGCTGGCGACCACCGTGGCGCTGGTGCTGCTGGCGGCATCGTGGCTGCCGCTGGGCTTTTCCACGCACTCGCTGATCGCACTGGTGCTGGGCGTGATCGTGCTCGACCTGGCCGCGCAGCTGCTGCACGTGAGCAACCAGAACGTGGTCTATGCGCTGCGTCCGGACGCCCGCAACCGGCTCAATGCTGGCTACATGACCGGCTATTTCATCGGCGGCTCGCTGGGCTCACTGGTCTCGGCGCAGGTCTTTGATCGCTTCGGCTGGACCGGCGTGTGCGTGACCGGTGCCGGCGTCGCGATGGTGGCGATCGCGGTGTGGACAGTGGCGGTAGTACGCCGGTAGAGCCGACCGTTGGTCGGCTGCATTGCGCGCCGCCTGGGGCAGCCGACCAACGGTCGGCTCTACCGCGCGGGGTGGGTGGGCGCTCCGTCAGAAGGCAGTTTGTACCGCGAACTCGACGCGCGAGCCTGCGTTGCCGGGGAACAGGCGTTTGGCCGCACCATCGGTGTCGTGCGCGGTGAGGCGCAGCTCCCACGGGCCGTGCACCTTCCAGATGGCGCTGAGCTGGCCATGCAGGTAGTCATCGGCCTGCGCGCTGTCCAGCCAGTAGTGGCCTACCGCGCCCTCGACACGCCACTGCTCGCCCAGCGGCAGGCGCGCACCGAGCTGGGCGTAGGTGCCGCCATGGCCGCCGGCCAACGCGTTGTCGGAGACGCCGACCTGCAGCCAGGCGCGCTGCCGCCAGGTGACGGTGCCATTGAGCTCGGTCCAGTCCAGATCGACCGTGGCGGACGGATAGACGTAGCGGGTCAGATTGACGTCCACGCTCCAGTCCGGCGTCACCGCCCCGCTCCAGCCGGCGACAAGATCAAACTCGCTGCGCGCGCCGTTGTCCGGCCGGAACGAGACCCCCGAGCCCCAGGCCGAGGCGTACCAGCCACTGGCCGCGCTGAGCTTCACGCCGGCCTGCACGGCCGGATCGCCGTCGCTCTGCGAACTGCCACGCCAGACATAGTCCGAAGTCAGCGTCGCGTTTCCCTCCACAGCGGCCGCGGCCGCACCGCTCATGACCAGCCCCACCAGCACCACGCCGCAGCGCAGGCGCTGTTTCGAATAGTTACCCACCACGTGTCCCGCTCCAGATGACGGCCGCGCCGTCGAGAGCGACAGTGTCCTCAGGACCGGCGTAAAGCCGCCATGGCGTGGCCACCCGATCGGCGCAACGTTTCTGTAAATCCTGCGTCAGGGTGGCGCCGGGAGGTGCGCGGTATCATGCCCACTCTGACCTGTTGCGAGTAATGGCGTGGACGCGATCCTGACCCCGGTATCGATTGGCGAGCTGATCGACAAGATCACCATCCTGGAAATCAAGGCCGAACGCATCACCGATGCCGGCAAGAACGCCAACGTCCGCAAGGAACTCGAGGGCCTGTGGCCGCTGTGGCAGCAGCAGGTCGGCGCCCAGCCCGGGCTGGAGGCACTGAAGACCCAGCTCAAGGCGATCAACGAGCGCATGTGGGAGATCCAGGACCAGCTGCGCGACAAGGAAGCAGCGCAGGTCTTCGACGATGCCTTCATCCAGCTGGCGCGCGGCGTCTATGGCACCAATGGCGAGCGGGTCAAGGTGAAGAACGAGATCAACCGCATCGCCGGCTCGCAGCTGGTCGAAGAGAAGCAGTACCAGGGCGAATAATCGCGCCGGTATGCGCCGGGCTCAGTGCCCGGTCGCGGCCATGAAGCGTTCGCGGTCCTGCTGGGTACGCCGGCGGATTTCGGCCAGCGCTTCGTTCTCGGTGGCTTCCAGCATCGATTCGAACAGACGCTGGAAGTGGTTGCGCATGGCCAACCGTGCCGCTGCCGGATCACGCTGGCGCAGGGCGTCCAGAATCCGGGTGTGTTCCTCGTCGCGGGTGTCATCGTCGTTGTGGCAGACGTTGGCATACACCTGCTTGACCCGCGGCAGTTCGTTGCGCATCCGCCAGATCAGCTGCACGCAGTGCTCCACCACCGGGTTGCCGGCGATCCGCGCGATCGAGAGGTGGAACTGGCGGTCGGCCTCGCTGGCCGCCGCTTCGCCCGAATTGGGGTCGACCATGGCCGCGATCAGGCCGGCCAGGTCCTCCAGTTCGGCATCGGTGATGCGGCTGGCGGCCATCGCCGCAGCCTCGGCCTCGATCACCGCGCGGGCGGCGGTCAGGTCGAACGCCGAGACATCGGGCAGTGCGCCCGGCGCCTGTGACGGTTTGGCCTTCACGTAAACGCCCGAGCCGGTCTTGATGGTGATCAGGCCCTGCGCTTCCAGCGCGATTTCCGCCTCGCGCACCGTCACCCGGCTCACGCCCAGGCGTTCGGCCAGGTCGCGTTCGCCCGGCAGGCGCGAGCCCGGCGGGAATTCGCCCTTCTCGATCAGCGAGACGATTTCGGCGGCAATGGACTGGTACAGACGGGGTTCGGACATCATCAAAGGCCTGGCTGACAGGTGGCTGGGGACCGACACGCGACCGCGCCTTCAGAGAGCGGCGCGGTCGGAAAAACCGCGCCACTGACCTCAGAAGCGGTAGCGCACCCCCAGATAATACCGCCGCCCGTACGTGGTGTACTCGCGGAAGCTGCCGAGGATGGGCATATCCGATACCCGCGGCTCATCGGTGAGGTTGCTGGCCGACAGCGACAGCGACAGGTGCTTGTTCACCTTGTAGGTGGCACGGAAGTCCAGCGAGCCATTGTCCCGCACATAGCGGTTCTGCGACGGGTCGCCGACGAACTGCTGGTAATAGTCGGAGCGGTACTTGTAGATCGCCTGCAGGTCGAGCTTGCCCAGGCCCCAGTACACCTGCGCCGAGGCGACATGCTTGGACAGGCCGAAGATGTTGGCCGGCTCGACGATGCCCGGGGTCACCACGCCGGTAGCCGGGTCGGTGGATTCGCCCAGGCGCAGGTCTTCGGTCTTGAAGTTGGAATCGGCGTAGTTGTAGCTGGCCTTCACGCCCAGCCCGGAGAAGATCCCCGGCAGGTAGGAGAAGCTGTGCGAGGCGGTGAACTCCACGCCGAACAGATCGCTCTTCTGGTCGCTGGTGGCCAGCTGCTCCACCGGCACGGTCACGCTTTGGCCATCGATATCGAAGGTTTCGTTGACGATCACCGGCATCGAACCGCCGTTGAACTGCTTGTAGTACAGCGCACCGGACAACATGGTGTCTTCGTTGGCATACCACTCCAGCGAGAGATCGCCATTCCACGACATCAAGGGCTTGGCGCGCGGGTTGCCGGTGGCCGTGATGCTGCGCAGCGCATCGCCCACGCTGTTGAACTCGGTATCCACCTCACCCAGGTTGAAAGTGCGGCCAAAGCCTTCAGCGGCCAGGTCCGGGCGCGACATCGCCCGATACGCACCGACGCGCAGCAGCAGGTCCGGGCGCAGTTCGAAGGCGGCGTTGAAGCTGGGCAGCCATTCGGTATTGCTGGATTTGAGCACCTGCGAGGTGAAATCGCCGGTGGGTTCCAGGGTCACGGTACCGTCGGGATTGTTGATCACATCCAGACCGCTGCGCAGGCCGACCGAGCGCACTTCGGTGCGCACACCACGCACGCCGATATTGCCGGTCACCGGCAGGCCGAACCATTCGGCGCTGTAGTCGCCCATCAGGTACAGCGCGCTGGTTTTCTCGGTGACATCGTTGTTGGCCGGGTTGCGCAGGTCCGCGCTCAGGCCGGTATCGTCGACGCCGGTGAACGCCTTGAACAGGCAGCGGCTGTCGAAGCTGGCCCACTGGTCGATGGTGTTGCCGCTGGCATTGGCCAGGAAGTCGTCCTGCGGGAACGCCTGGCGGCAGGCGAGGTTGGCCGCGCGGATCGCCGCGACGTTCGTGGTGGTCACATCCACCGTGTCGGTGTAATCGGTGTAGGTCGCCTCGGAGCGGCGCAGGCCGCCCTTGATGGCGGTAAAGAAGCCGCTTTCCGGGGTGAAGGTGGCATCGAAGCGGCCAGCACGGATGGTGTGCTCGCGGTGCTGCTGGCGACGACGCACCAGGGCCGAGTCGGTGAAGTTGTCCGGATTGTTCACATCGAACGCCGGATCCAGGGTGATGCTCGGCACATCGCCGCTGTAATCGTAGGTGTAATCGACATAGCGGGTGTTCTTGATGCCGCCGACCGGCCGGCCGTTGACGTCGGTGCGGCCGGCGCGCAGGCGGGTGCTGCGTTCGATCTGATCGCGCTCGGTATTGGAATAGGACAGATCGGTGGACAGCGTCCACGCCGGGCTCGGCCGGAAGATCACGTTCAGCCCGCCGCCGGTGTATTCCTCCTGGCGCTCCAGGAAATTGCCGGTGGAATCGACCGTGGTACTGCCGGTGTGGTGCAGCAGCGCGCCATCATCGGTGACCACGCGGTTGTTGAGGTTGCGCATCATCGAAGACAGCGACAGATCCGAGCGGTCTTCGGTGTAATCGCGCTTGGAGTGCTGGTAGTCCAGATTCACTTCCACCAGGTCGCTGGGGCGCCACTGCAGCGCGGCGAACTGCGAATCGCGCTTGTCGTGTTCGATGAACTGGCGATAGATGCGGCTGCTGGGCACCAAGTAGTACGGCACGCCATTGGCGACCTGGTTGCCGTTGACCTGGGTGCAGTTGCGCGTCGCGCCGACCACTTCACGGCCATCGCAGGCCACCCAGGTGGAGCTGCTGGAGAACATCTCTTCCGGGTTGCTGCCTTCCAGCGCCTGTACGCCGATGGAGACACCGAGCTTGCCGGCGTTGCCCATGTCGAACTGATCGATGTAACTGGCGGTACCGCGCCAGCCGACGCCGTCCTTGTCCTTGAGGCGATCGTCGTAATCCTGCCAGGTGCCGCGACCATCGAGCTGGAACGTGCGTTTGCCGTACTCCAGCGGTTTGACCGTCTCCATGTTGATCGTGCCGGCCACACCGCCTTCGACGAAGTCGGCACGCTGGGTCTTGTAGATCGCCACGGTGTTGATCAGCTCGGACGGGAACTGGTTGAAGTTCACCGAGCGGTCGCCGCTGCCGTTGGTGGCCTCGCGGCCATTGAAGGTGGACGAGCCCAGGAACGGGCCCAGGCCGCGGATGGAAATTTCCGACGCACCGCCTTTTTCGCGGTGGGTGGAGGCGCCGGTGATGGTTTCGATCGCTTCACCGATGGACAGCGCCGGCAGGTCGCCGATGTCGTCGGCCGCCAGTACGTCGGAGACCACGGTCTCCTCGCGCTTCTTGTCGATCGAGGTCTGGATGGTGCCGCGGATGCCGGTCACCTGGACCTGATCCAGCGTGGTGGCTTGCCCCGGCGGCGAGGCCGGTGCATCGGCGTCCTGTGCGTGGGCCAGCGGCAGGGCCGCGGTGGCGCACAGGGCATAGAACAGCGCGCTGTGCAGCGCGGTGTGGCGGAGGCCTCGTGGCGAGGCCGTACGGCGGTCATGCAACATCGTGATCTCCCTCCCAGGATGGATCGTCCGATTACACGGATTCGATCCGGAAGATTCACGACTGATGAACCAATGTCAATGAATTGGTACTAAAGTCTACCCCGCACCACTGTCCAGACCACTTTGCACTGAATTAATGTGCGGACGCAGCAGAAAAATGCGCAAACCGCAGACCACATGCACCTAAAGTGGTATGCGATTGTGGTTGACGCTCGCGCCCGGCAACCTGTTAGGATCGTGGTTCGCGTCAGTCGCCACGGTTCATCTGGGAGGGTAACCCCGTGACTTTGCAACACTCGCATGCACCGATGGTGCTGCGTCCCATGGCCAACGCCTTGCTGTTGAGCCTGTCGTTGGCCGTATTCCCGGCCACGGCCGCCGATTACCTGGTGCGCGACGCCGCTGCCTATGCCAACGCCACCCGCGCGCTTGCCCCCGGCGATACGGTGATCCTGGCCGACGGCGTCTGGCGTGACATGGACCTGCTTTTCCGGGGAACCGGGAAAATTGGTCAACCAATTAGATTGACGGCCCAGACCCCCGGCAAGGTGATTCTCAGCGGCCAATCCCAGTTGCGTCTGGCCGGGGAGCATCTGGAGGTGTCCAACCTGGTCTTCCGCGATGGCTGGGCGCCCGGTGGCGAAGTGGTCTCGTTCCGGCGGTCGGCCAATGAGTGGGCCAACCGCAGCCGGGTGACCGGGATCGTGATCGACCGCTACAACAAACCGGACCGCCAGCAGTCCGATCACTGGGTGGCGCTGTATGGCCAGCACAACCGCTTCGACCACAACCAGCTGGTCGGCAAGACCAATGCAGGGACCACCCTGGTGGTGGTGCGCAACGCCACCAGCGGCCTGGACAACCAGCACCGCATCGACCACAACTGGTTCGGCCCGCGCCCCAACCTCGGTTCCAACGGCGGCGAGACGATGCGCATCGGCACCAGCCATGATTCGCAGTCGGACTCGCGCACCGTGGTGGAGAACAACTGGTTCGAGCAGTGCGATGGCGAGGTGGAGATCGTCTCCAACAAGTCCGGCGGCAACATCTACCGGGGCAACGTCTTCCAGGACTCGCGCGGCTCGCTGGTGCTGCGTCACGGCCACGGCAATCGGGTCGAACGCAATGTGTTCCTCGGCCATGGCAAGGCGCATACCGGCGGGGTGCGCGTGATCAACCGCCACCAGACCGTGCGCGACAATTACTTTGAAGGCATTGCCGGCGACAACTTCGCCGCGGCCTTGAGCGTGATGGCCGGTACCCACGACGCGCCGTTGAACCGCTACGAGCAGATCGATCACGCGGTGATCGAACGCAACAGCTTCATCCAGGTCGGCACCGTGCTGCTGGGCGCGGGGCTGGATGAGGAGCGCAACGCGATGCCGGTGAACAGCCGCATCGCCGGCAACCTCTTCATCGGCGATGGCAAACGCGAGCTGCTGCGCACGCAGGGCGATCTGTCCGGCATCACGTTCGCCGGCAACGTGCAGAGCCCGGCCGTATCGCCCGGCTTCCCCGGCGGTGTCAGCGGCCAGTCCCTGACCCTGCAGCGCGCGCCCAACGGCCTGCTTTATCCCACTACGGCGCTCGATGCCGGCGCCCCGCGCGATCTTGCCCCGATCGCCCGCGACCAGGTCGGCGTGGACTGGTACCCCAAGACCCTGACCACCACCGCCCTGGACAGCGGCGCGGTACGCACGGTCGCACCGGGCGAGGACACCCTCACCGCCGCCGTGGCTGCCAGCGCCCCGGGCGACCGGCTGCAGTTGCAGCGTGGCCGCTACACCGTGAGCCAGGTGCTCGCGGTGGACCATCCCTTGAGCGTGGCAGGTCCCGCGCGTGGCCAGGCCAGCGTGCAGTTCTCGCGGCCCAGCCTGTTCGAGATCAGTGCGGGCGGTTCGCTGCGACTGGCGCGACTGGACATCGACGGTGCGCTCGCACCGGATGCGGCCGGCAATGCGGTGATCCGCGTGCCGCCGGGCAGCCAGGCGTTCAACTACACGCTCCTGCTGGAAGACAGCCACGTGCACGGGCTGACCGCCAACAAGGCCTTCGATGTGATCGCCACCGGCAAGGGCAGCCTGGCCGCGCGGATCGCGCTCTCGAACGTCACGGTAGAGGACATCACCGGCAGCGTGATCGCCGCGGCCGCCGAGACCGATGATCTGGGCACTTACAACGCCGAGCAGGTGGATCTGCTGAACTCCCGCTTCCGCCGCATCGGTGGGCCGGTCCTGAACCTGTATCGCGGTGGCACCGACGAGAGCACCTTCGGCCCGGCCCTGCAGGTGCACGGCAACCAGTTCGAGCAGGTGGGCGTCGCCGATGACACCAGCCTGCGCCTGCATGGCGTGCAGTTCGCCAGCATCCGCGACAACCGCTTCGACCGCAGCGGCCGCGTCCGTTTCAGCCATCGCGTCGGGGAACCGACCCTGCGCATGGGCGACAACCCGCTGACGGCCACCGCGCCGTTGCTGTCCGATACCCCTGTTGAGGCCCTGCCATGAATCACGCCCCGCCCCTGATGCTGCTGCTTGCCGCCACGCTTGGCGGGGCTGCGTTGCCCGCCGCACAGGCCGCACCCGCCGCCCGGCAGGCGCCCGCGGCGTCCGCCACCGCACCGGTGCTGGTCACCGCTGCGCAGTGGACGCAGATGCGTGCCGAGGGTGCGCGCTCGCCACTGTTCGCCAAGGAACAGCAGCGCGCCGAACAGCGCGTGCGCGCGATGATGAAGGCCGGCATCGACGTGCCGGTGCCCAAGGACAAGGGCGGCGGTTACACGCACGAACAGCACAAGCGCAATTACCAGGCCATCCAGGCCGCCGGCGCGCTGTACCGCCTGACCGGCGACAAGGCCTACGCCACCTTCGCCCGCGACCTGCTGCTGGGCTACGCCAAGCTCTATCCGGGGCTGGGCGCGCACCCGCAGGGCCGCGGCCAGATTCCCGGCCGGCTGTTCTGGCAGACCCTCAACGATTCGGTGTGGCTGGTCAGCGCGGCGCAGGGCTACGACGCGATCCGCGACACGCTCAGTGACGCGGATCGCACGACCATCGACGACAACGTATTCCGCGCGATGGCCGATTTCCTCTCCGGCACGCCGGAGAACTTCGACAAGATCCACAACCACGCCACCTGGGCCGTGGCGGCCGTGGGCATGACCGGCTACGTGCTGCGTGATGCCAGCTACGTCGACAAGGCGTTGCAGGGCAGCAAACGCGATGGCAGCGCCGGCTTCCTCAAGCAGGTCGACCAGTTGTTCTCGCCGGACGGCTATTACGAAGAAGGCCCGTACTACCAGCGCTATGCGCTGGCCCCGTTCATCCTGTTCGCCAATGCCATCGAGCGCAACGAACCGCAACGCGGCATCTTCAAGCGCCGCGACGGCGTGCTGCTCAAGGCGGTCGATGCGCTGGTGCAGAGCAGCTACGGCGGCTACTTCATCCCGATCAACGACGCCATCCTCGACAAAGGCCTGGACACCGAGGAACTGGTGGCCGGCATCGACATCGCCTACGCGCAGACCGGCGATGCCCGCCTGCTGTCGGTGGCCAGGATGCAGAAGCGCGTGCTGCTCTCGCCGGAAGGCCTGCAGGTGGCCCAGGCGCTGGCGGAGAACAAGGCCAAGCCGTTTGCGTTCGTGCCCACCCTGCTGCGCGATGGCCCGGATGGCACCGAGGGCGGCCTGGCGATCCTGCGCATGGGCGGCGAGAACGGCCAGGCGCTGGTGATGAAGAACACCAAGCAGGGCATGGGCCACGGCCACTTCGACAAGCTCAACTGGTTGTTCTACGACAACGGCCAGCGCGTGGTCACCGATTACGGTGCCGCGCGTTTCCTCAACATCGAGGCCAAGGCCGGTGGCATCTACCTGCCGGAAAACAACAGCTGGGCCCGCCAGACCATCGCGCACAACACGCTGGTGGTGAACGAGCAGAGCCACTTCGGTGGCGACTGGAAGAAGGGCCAGCCGCTGGCGCCGACGCCGCTGCTGTTCGCGGTCAGCGACGATACCCAGATCGCCTCCGCGCGGATGGAAGGCGCCTACGACGGGGTCAGCTTCACCCGCACCCAGGCGCTGCTCTCGCACCCATCGCTGGGCGAGCCGGTGGTGCTGGACCTGCTGCGCGTCACCGGCAGCAAGGCCGCGCGCTATGACCTGCCGCTGCATTTCAATGGCCACATCATGGACGTCGGCTTCAAGACCCAGTCCGCCGTCGCCGCGCGTCCCGTACTGGGCAAGGCCAACGGCTACCAGCATGTGTGGGTCGATGCGGCCAGCGAGCCGACCCGCGATGCGCGCAGCCTGACCTGGCTGCTGGACGGTCGCTTCTACACCTACCGGTTCGCCAGCACCGCACCCTCGCGCGCCCTGATCGGCGAGAGCGGCGCGAATGATCCATCGTTCAACCTGCGCCGCGAGCCGATGCTGCTGCAGCGCGTGGATGGCCAGGCCGCCACCACGTTCTACGGTGTGCTCGAACCGCACGGCCAGTACGACGGCACCGCCGAGACCGTGCGCGGCGCCAACAGCCGCATCGATCGCCTCACCCACTACCGCGGCAAGGATGCGGATGTGCTGGTGCTCGACCTGGCCGGCGGCAAGCGGCTGGCGCTGGGCATCGCCGACGACCCCACCCAGGGCGGATCGCATGAAGTGAGTGGCGATGGGCACAGCTGGCGCTGGGACGGCGGCTGGAAGCGCTTCGATACCGGCACCGGCGCCGGCAAGGACAGCAAATGAAGGTCACCACGCAGGCCCGCACCTATGTCCGTTGGCTGATCGTGGCGCTGATCGCCGTCGCCACGGTGATCAACTACATCGACCGCAACGCGCTGGCGGTGATGTGGCCGCAGATTTCGCAGGATGTCGGCGCGACCAAGGAAGACTACGCGCTGCTGGTCACGGTGTTCATGCTGTTCTACGCCGCCGGCCAGTTCGTGTTCGGGCGCCTGTTCGACATCATCGGTACGCGCCTGGGCTTTGCGCTCTCGATCGCGGTGTGGTCGATTTCGATCGCGCTGCACTCGGTCACCCACTCCATCCTGTCCTTCAGCATCGTGCGCGCCATGCTCGGCATCAGCGAAGCTGGTGCATGGCCGGGCGCGGTGAAGGCCAATGCCGAGTGGTTCCCGGCGCGGGAACGCGCACTGGCGCAGGGCGTGTTCAACGCCGGCGCCTCGATCGGCGCGATCATCTCCGCGCCGCTGATCGCCATGCTGTTCCTGTGGCTGGGCTGGCGCGGGACCTTCACCCTGATCGGTGCGATCGGTTTCATCTGGCTGCTGCCGTGGCTGATCATCTACCGCGCCGGCCCGGACAAGCACCCGTGGGTAAGCGCGGCCGAGCGTGCACTGATCCTGGATGCGCCAACCGAGCAGCCGGCCGTGCCGGTGGCCGAGTACGTACCGAACGTGCGCCAGCTGCTGGGCCACCGCCAGACCTGGGGCATCCTGATCTCGCGGTTCTTCCTGGACCCGATCTGGTGGCTGTTCGTGTCGTGGCTGCCGATCTACCTCGCCGATACCTTCGGTTTCGACATCAAGCAGATCGGCATCTTCGCCTGGGTGCCCTACGTGGGCGCGATGATCGGCAGCCTCGGCGGCGGCTGGTTGTCCGGCCGTCTGATCGGTGCCGGCTGGAGCGTGGATAAAGCCCGCAAGGTGGTGATCACCCTGGGCGGCGCGATCATGGCCCCGGCGCTGATCGGTGCGGTGCTGGCCACCGATCCGGTCTGGGCGGTGATCACCATCGCTTTCGTGCTGCTCGGCTTCCAGATCGCGATCGGCAACATCCAGACCCTGCCGGGCGACATCTTCAGCGGCAAATCGGTCGGCTCGGTGGCTGGCCTGGGCGGCATGGCCGCGGTGGCCGGCACGCTGATCACCACCTGGCTGGTGCCGGCGATGACCCACGACTCCTACGCACCGATCTTCATCCTGGTGGCGGCCCTGGTGCCGGCCTCCCTGCTGGCGCTGTGGCTGGTCACCGGTCGCGTGGAAAAAATCCACGGCCCGGTCGAGCGCCGCTGAGTTCCCTTCTTCCCTTTCCCCCAACGCATCACAGGAGTGTTTCATGACCCAATTCAAGGACAAGGTGGCGATCGTCACCGGTGGCGGCCGTGACATCGGCCGCGAGATCTCGCTCAAGCTGGCTGCGGCCGGTGCCAAGGTGTGCATCAACTACGCCAACGACGACGCCAGCGCGCAGGAGACCCTCAAGCAGGTCGAAGCCGCCGGCGGCACCGCGATCGTGCATCGCGCCGATGTCACCGATGCCAAGGCGGTGGCGGCGATGGTCGCCGCGACCCAGGCCGCGTTCGGCCCGCAGATCGACGTGCTGGTGAACGTCGCCGGTGGCATGGTCCAGCGCCGTCCGCTGGCCGAGATCGACGAGGCCTTCTTCCACAAGGTGATGGACCTCAACATGAGCTCGGTCTACCTGACCACGCATGCGGTGGTGCCGCACATGCCCGAAGGCGGCGCGATCGTGAACTTCGCCTCGCAGGCCGGCCGCGATGGCGGTGGCCCGGGCGCGGCGATCTACGCCACCGCCAAGGCCGCGGTGATGACCTTCACCCGCGCCATGGCCAAGGAACTGGGCCCGCGCGGCATCCGCGTCAACGCGCTGTGCTGCGGCATGATCGCCACCCGCTTCCATGATGAATTCACCAAGCCGGAAGTACGCACTGCCGTGGCCGGCAATACGCCGCTGCGCCGCCAGGGCCGTCCGCAGGAAGCCGCCGATACCGCGGTGTACCTGGCCTCCGACGCCGCCGGTTTCATCACCGGTGCCAACGTCGACGTCAACGGCGGCACCTACTTCTCCTGATTGACCCGCTGACCGCCTGGGAGGGCCGCCATGCTGCGCTGGATCACTGCATTCTCTCTTGCACTCGCTACCAGCGCTGCGGCGCTGCCCGCCCAGGCCCAGGTCTGGGTGCCGGCCTGGACCGCCTCGCCGGCCCCGGACCGTCTTGATGGCACCCCCGAGGCCCCGGTGCAGTTCGCGAGCCAGACCGTGCGCCAGGACATGCGCCTGGCCAGTTCGGCCAGGGCGCTGCGCTTCCGCATCAGCAATGAACTCGGCCAGGCGCCGCTGCATATCGGCAGTGCCTCGGCCCATCTCACCGGCACCGCCACCGCGGCCAGGCCGGTCACGTTCAATGGACGTGGCGAGGTGGTGGTGCCGGTCGGCGCCGCCCTGCTCAGCGACCCGGTCGCGATCACCGCACCGGCGCTGGCCGACGTCTCGCTCACCGTGTACTTCCCGGATGCCACCCGCCCGGCCGTCCGGCGTACCGCGCTGCGCATTGCCGAGGGCCGCGCGGCCACGGTCGGCGATGCGGTCAAACTCGCCTACCGGCAGAACGTGGTCTCGGCCGTGCTGGCCGAACGCACCCGCAAGCCGATCGTCGTGGTGGCCCTGGGCGACTCCATCACCGAAGGGGCCACCGCCACCCGCGGCAGCAACGGCGACTGGCCCGCACTGCTGTCCGCCCGCCTGCAGCAGGCCTGCCCGGACCAGGTGGTGGTGGTCAACGCCGGCATCAGCGGCAACAAGGTGATGGACCATGGCCGCAGCCACAGCGCGCTGGCGCGGCTGGACCGCGACGTGATCGCGCTGCCGAACGTGGACCGCGTGATCCTGTTCGAAGGCATCAACGACATCCGCCATGATGGCGGCACCCCACCCGTGCCCGGCCGCAACGCCGAGGACATGGTGCTGGGCTACCGGCAGATCGCCGAACGCCTGCACAGCAACGGCATCCGCCCGATCGCCGCCACGATCACGCCGTTCGGTGGTTCGGACCGCTACGAGCCGATCGCGGCCGCCACCCGCACCACCCTCAACGCCTGGATGCGCGGTGGCCGCAGCGGCTTCGATGGCCTGATCGACTTCGACCGGATCCTGCGCGATCCGGCCAACCCGGAGAACCTGCCCGAGGACATCACCCGCGATCACCTGCATCCCAACGATGAAGGCTACCGGCGCATGGCCGACGGCATCGATCTGGCCCTGCTCGGGTGCCCGGTGCGATGACGGCCCAGAGCTTCGTCGTTGCGCCTGACAACGGCCAGCGCTGGGACGCACTGGCGCTGGGCGAGGTGATGCTGCGCTTCGATCCCGGCGAGGGAAGGATCCGCAGCGCGCGCCAGTTCACCGTGTGGGAAGGCGGCGGCGAATACAACGTCGCACGCGGCCTGTGCAGCACGTTCGAACACCGCACCGGGGTGCTCACCGCCCTGCCGCGCAACGAGCTCGGCCTGCTCGCCCAGCAGCTGATCCAGGCCGGTGGCGTGGATGCCAGCCAGATCCTCTGGCGCGACTACGATGGCATCGGCCGCAACACCCGCATGGGCCTGAACTTCACCGAGCGTGGTTTCGGGGCGCGTGCGCCGCTGGGCATTTCCGACCGCGCGTACTCGGCGGCCTCGCAACTGCAGCCGGAGGCCTTCGACTGGGACGCGCTGTTCGGCCAGCACGGCGTGCGCTGGCTGCATACCGGTGGGATCTTCGCCGCCCTGTCCGAGCACAGCGCGGCGACGGCGATTGCGGCGGTGCGTGCTGCGCGCCGGCACGGCGTGGCGGTGTCCTACGATCTCAACTACCGCGCCAGCCTCTGGAACAGCCATCCGGACCCGGAGGCCGCGCGGCACACCAACTGCGCCATCGCCGCCGAATGCGATCTGCTGATCGGCGATGAGTATTCGTTCGCCGCATGCCTGGGCATGGACCTGAGCGATCTCGGTCGCCGCCACACGCCGATGGATGTCGGTCCGGCCGAGGCAGCCGCCGAGCGCGCGATGACGCAGTTCCCGGCGCTGCAGGCGGTGGCGTTCACGCTGCGCGACGCCGCCAACGCCGCCCGCCACGGCTGGGCCGGCGCGCTGCGCACCCGGTCGCAACTGTATGTCTCCGCCGCACGCGAAGTAGACCTGCTCGACCGTGTCGGCGGTGGCGACGCCTTCGTGGCCGGCGTGGTGCATGCCCTGCTCGGCGGCAAGGGCGAGCAGGCAGCGGTGGACCTGGGCGCCGCGCATGGCGCGCTGGCGATGTCCACGCCGGGCGATTGCGCTGTCACCAGCCTGGCTGAAGTGGAGGCCGTGGCGCGCGGCGATGGGGCGGCGGCGCGGCGCTGAGCGCCGCCACGGTGCAGCTCAAGTCGCGATCGAGAGGTGTTCCAGGGCCTTCCGCGCAGAAAGCGTGAGCGGCGCCGGCAGCGCATCCGTCATGAACCAGCCCAGCCCGAGCAACGCCTCGGGCTCTTTCACCGATGCGATGGTGGCGTCGAGCGCACGCACCAGATACACCGGGGCGACCCAATGCTGCCCCAGTGCCGGCTCGAAGTGGTCGACCACGCACAGCAAACGCGTCACTGCGACACGCAGCCCGGTTTCCTCCTGCACCTCGCGCACCACGGCATCTTCGACCTTCTCCATCCAGTCCACCTTGCCGCCCGGCAGGCCCCAATGCCCCTGCTCAGGCTGACGCCCGCGCTGGACCAGCAGGATCGCGCCATCGGCGCGCTGGATGACGGCACCGCAGCCGAGGCGGGGGTGCTGCAGATCAGAGGACGGGGGCATCGGGCATCTCCATGGCGGTGCTTCATTATCCCTCGGGGCCCGTGCCTGGATCGCGCCCACGAAAAAGGCCCGGCAATGCCGGGCCTTTCCTGCCACGCCGGTCAGGCGCGTGGCGATGCGGTCACGCTGGGATTACCAGCTGAAGCGCGGGCCGACCGACCATTCCTTGTCGCCATGGCGATCCATCTTGATGTCGCCGTTGATGCCCCAGTTCTGGTTCAACTTCACCTGGCCACCCAGGCGGCCGTAGAACTGGCCATCCGGATTGACGCCGTGCTTCTTGCTGTAATCCTCGTAGCCGGCCATGGCATAGACTTCGGCATGCTGGCCAAAGGCGGTACGGATACCGGCTTCAGCGCTGTAGCCGTTGAAGTCCTGGCCTTCCTTCGGGTCGAACTTGTTGTAGGCGACGCGGCCCACGAAGTCGGTGCTGTTACCGATTTCCTGGTTGTAGCCAACGCCCACGCGCCACTGGTCGATCTTGAAGTCGCCGATGTCGGTCTTCTGCTGGTTGTACTCACCGAAGGCGTGGAAGTTCGGGTGGAAGGCGTAGGAACCCTTCACGCCCCAACCATCGGCCTTGCCGCCATCTGCGTCGGTCTTGACGTAGTCGGCTTCAGCGTAGTTGTAGGACAGGCCTTCAGCCGCCGAAGCGGTGAACGGGAGGGCGGCGGCCAGGGCCAGAGCAATCAACGAAGTCTTCATGGGGGTACACCTTTATGTCTTGGACTACTTGCACCCGGCATGGAGGCCGGACTGCATCGGGAATGTAAATTCTCCGTTATTCGACACAACCCGCCCTGAAGTTGACCGCGTCCACAAAAGTGAATTTTGGGGCGGCGTTCAGACGCGCTCTGGCATACGCGCGTGACTTTTTCCAGGCGAGGACGGCGTGAGCGCCCGTTGCCGCGGGGATCACGCGGGGGCGTCATGCAAAGGGGAAGGCGCGGCGCGCAGGTGGACGGGGCGGGAAAGGATTCTGGTCACGACGGTGCCCTTTCGGGGCGTCACGCGCTGGGGAAGCCGCTCTTGGGGAGTTATCGGCTAACGCGTCCATCCTCCTGGATGCACCGAGGTCCGTGCCGTGGGGCGTTGGACCGCAGGGCGCCGTGGGGCGTCCTGCCCGGCAAGGCCATCATGAGCTGAATGCGTCAGCTGGACTATCAGGATGTTCCCCTCAATGACTCAGACTTTTCTGACATTTGTCCCAAAGGCAGCCCTAAAGGACGTATCGGATGCTGAATTTGTTCACTCCATGACCCGTCTGGACAACTTCACTGGCCGCAAAGGCCACCGGGCGCAGTGTCGAGATTCCGTCCCCCGGTTCGTCGTATGTCTTGAAGACGCCCATCCCGGCGCGTCATCTGGAGCTCTGCCATGGCCTACATCGATGGTTTTGTACTTGCCGTGCCGACCGCGAACAAAGCGAAATTCCTGGAACACGCGCACATGGGCGATGCGATCTGCATCGAGCATGGCGCGCTGCGCGTGGTGGAGTGCTGGGGCGACGATGTCCCGCATGGCAAGCAGACCGACTTCCATCGCGCGGTGGCGGCCAAGGACGATGAAACCGTGCTGTTCTCGTGGATCGAATGGCCGGACAAAGCCACCCGCGATGCCGGCATGCAGAAGATGATGGAGGACCCGCGGATGAACCCGGAGAACAATCCGATGCCGTTCGACGGCAAGCGGATGATCTACGGTGGCTTCGTGCCGGTGGTGGAACTGACACAGTAAGCGGGGGGCCCCGAGGGGCGCACACGCTGCCGCAGCGCCGCTTGAGTGCGCGCTGGAGCACCGGCATGCTCGGTGCTCCAGGCTGGCAGGAGCGCGCGCCATGATGACGATGCCGCCTGCCGGGCGACCGTCATCAGGGAGCGATACGCATGGCCGCACCACGTTCGGGGATGTTTCACTGTCTGCTCTTTCTCGGCGTGGCGGTCACCGCGATCACCAGCCCACCGGCCGGGGCCGAGGCGCCGGGCCTGGTGCAGTACCAGCGCGCCGAGCGCGTGCTCGACCAGCAGCTGCGCGGCAAGGTCCGCAATGCCAGCGTCGCGCCGCGCTGGCTGCAGGACGGCCGCTTCTGGTATGCCCGCCAGGAGGACGATGGCCGCACCGGCTACGTGTTGGTCGATCCGGTGGGCTCCACGCGCGCGGCGCTGTTTGACGACGACGTGATGCGTACGGCGCTGCAGGCTGCCGGGGTCGCTGATCCGGGCAACGTCATGCAGCAGGTGGACCGCGTCGCCAGCGGCGACGATGGACTACGGATTACCTTGCGCGTGGACGCACAGCGGGTGGCGGCATGCACGCTGCCGATGCCGTGCAAGGTGCAGTCATCGCCTGCCGCCGATCCGCGCGACCTGCCTGCGCCTGACGGTCGGCACAGCGTGCGGGTCGAGCAGGACAATCTGTGGCTGCGGCGCGGCGCCGACGGCGAACGACGGGCGCTCACTCTTGATGGTGAGCCTTCGTACGGTTATGGGGTACTGCCCGATTTTGCATTGCGCGGCATTCCGCGCCGGGAAGGCCGGATGCAGATACCACCGTTCGCGGTGACCTGGTCTCCGGACAGCCAGCGCCTGTTCGGCGTGCGCTACGACGAACGCCGCGTCCTGCCCTATCCCTACCTGGCCACCGCGCCGGCCACCGGCTTCCGCCCGGTCGTGCACGAAGTACGGCTGGGCCTGCTGGGCGACGTCGAGCAGGTCCGCGATGCGTGGTTCGTCAGCGAGGTGGATGGCGCCACACGCAGCATCCCCGTTCCCGAGGGCTGGCATGCATTGACCGAAGCCGGCGTGCTGGGCTGGTCGGCCGATGCCGGCAAGGTCTATACGGCGATCGCGCGCTATGACCACCCAGCACGGCTGCGTCTGGTCGAGGTGGATGTCAGTACCGGCAGCGTGCGTACCGTGCAGGAGGAGCGCAGCGATACCCGCGTGCAGCTCAACAGCTATCCCTACAACCGGCCGGCGGTGCACGTCCTGCAGCACGACGACGGCATCGTCTGGTTCTCGCAGCGCGATGGGTGGGGCCATCTGTACCTGGTCGATCGACGCGATGGACGTGTGGTCCGCCAGCTCACCAAGGGCGCATGGCTGGTGCGCGATGTGGTCGGCGTCGATGAGGTGCGTCGCCAGGTGCTGTTCACTGCGGGCGGGCGCGAGCCGGGTGATCCGTATCAACGACGCCTGTACCGCGTGTCGCTGGATGGTGGCGCGCCGGTCCTCCTCACACCTGAAGCGGCCGATCATGCGATCGAAGGCGGAACCGGTGTGCTCATGGGCGGGCGTCCCTCCCACCTGTTGTCGCCCTCGGCGGCGTACGTTGTCGATGGCTACTCGCGGGTGGACCAGCCGCCAGTCAGCGTGCTGCGCTCAACGGCCGATGGCCGGGTCGTGCTGGAACTGGAGCGCGGCGACGACCGCGCCGTGCGCGCCGCCGGCTGGACGCCACCACAGCGGGTGAGTGTCCTGGCCGCCGATGGACGCACCGAACTGCAGGCCACGGTCTATCTGCCGCCTGGCTACCGCGAGGATGGACGGCATCCGGTCATCGATGCCATGTACGGCGGACCGCACATCACCAATACCCCGGTGGGCTTCGTCGACGCCACCGCGACGATGAACCCCGTCGCGCGCTCCAGCCTGGCCCAGCTCGGCTTCGTGGTGGTGAGCATCGATGCGCGCGGCACACCCGGACGTTCAAAGGCTTTCCACGATGCCAGCTTCCTGAGCGCGGCCGATCTGCAGCTGGACGATCACGTCGCGGCGATCGGCGCGCTTGCCGTACGTTATCCGGGCATGGACCTGACGCGGGTCGGCATCTATGGGCATTCCTTCGGCGGCTACAGTGCGGCGCGTGCGCTGCTGCGTCATCCGACCTTCTACAAAGTCGGCGTGGCTTCGGCCGGCAGCCACAGCTTCCAGGGCATGTACGGCGGCGCGATCCACGGCATGGACCGCCTGGTCGGCGGCCAGCCGGTCTATGCAGACGGCACCGCCGTGCGCCCAGCAGCGGATGCAGTGCCAGCGCTGTTCCAGCCGCTGGCCAACGATGCACTGGCCGATCGCCTGCAGGGTCGGCTGATGCTGGTCTACGGCGACCTGGATGAGAACGCGATGCCGGCGTTGACCCTGCAGTTGGCGCGCGCCCTCACGCTGGCCAACAAGGACTACGACCTGCTCTACCTGCCCAACCAGGACCACGAACTGTTCCGCAACGACGATTACTACATGCGCCGGATGTGGGATTACTTCGTCACGCATCTGATGGGCGCGACGCCGCCGCCCTACCGGATCGGGGCGGCCACCTCGCCGTGAGGTGACGCGCCTCGCTCAGCGATGGGTATCGGCGGCATCCTCCGTTCCGCCCCCCATGCCAAAAAAACA
>NZ_JALJRX010000005.1:47190-89356 GCF_024519495.1 Stenotrophomonas sp. Ste96
CCCCCATGCCACCCCCGCCTCCACCGCCCATCCCTCCGCCTCCGCCGCCTTTGCCGCCGCCCTTGTCACCCGCATCGCCCTTGCCCTTCGCACCGGCCGAAGGCCGTGCGGGACCCTGGCGCGGGATGGTGACCGAGGCCGGGATCGGATCCAGATCCAGCGCCTGACGAATGAAGTCGCGCAGCGACACCACCAGCTCGGCCGTGGGAACGAGGCGACCTTGGGCCATCTCGTTGGCGGCGTGGGCGGCCAGGCGCACCTGCTCGTCGGTGCCCAGCAGGACGATGTCCGACAGGGCCGCTTCCACCGCATCACGGATCCGGCGCGCACGCTCGCCGCCGTTCTCGGCCTCCGCCGGCAGGTGCAGCGCATCGCCGGCTTCGCTGCCGTCGGGCAGCGCGCGGAAATCCCGGCGATGGCGAGGATCGACATCGAGCGTGCCGGTGAACGAACCGCCCAGGACCTTGTAAGCCGCGATCAACGTGCGCAGTCGCTCGTTGATCTGCCGGTTCTCACGCTCGCGGCGCTGCTGCATGGTCTGCATGACCAGCAGCCGTATGCCGACACCGATCAGGGTGATGATCGCCAGCCCAGCCAGGGTGGAGAGCATGGCCTGCCAGGAGGTGAAGTCGAGACCGCGCATGGAATGTCTCCAGAAGCCGGCGTCCAGACTAGCAGGACGATACGCCCGCAATCGTCAAGGCTGCGCCGTGCTCAACCCGTGCAGTACTGCTCCAGTTGTGCGATCCGGGCCTGATAGGCGTCTTCCAGACAGGAGGCGTCGCTGCACTGGTTGCGCTGATGTTGCAGCCACTGCCGCTGATCGGCGCGCAATGCAGCGCGGTCCGTCCCACATGCAGGTGCATCGGCGTAGGCCCGAGCCATGCGAACGTCCATGGCTGCCAGGCTGGCGTCACTGCATAGCAGGTGTTCGGCAGGATGGCTCGCCCGGGCGCAGTCGAAACTCGGTCGGGCCGTCGCTTGCTCAGCCTCGCGCGCCATGCGCGCCATCATGCCGGCATAGCCGGTTTCATCTGCAGGCGCTGCCTGCACTGCGATTCGCTCAATGGCTTCTGGCCCAGCTGGCGCATCACGGGGATCGGCGGATTCCGAGTCCAGGTCAAACCCCTCTGTGGTCGCCGCCGCATCGGTGTGGAGGGTGACGTCGCTCACCTCTGGCGCGGCTGCTTCCACGGGAAGGCTATCGGTCGCAGCCACTTTGCGCCGTCGCTTTTCGTTCTCGGCAGCCACGGCCGCAAGTTCCGAAAGCTCGTTGGGCGTCACCAGGAACTGACCCGCCGCCAGACCGTAGGTCACTTCGATGTTGTTCATCAGGATACGCCGCCACCACCCGGGACGATCCTGTTCGTTGCGATCGATCACCCGCTGAAGTGCCTGCCTGGCAGCAGCATAGGCCTGGGGGTCCGGATCGGGAATCTTTGCGAACTCGTCTTCCAGCCGATCAAGCATCAACTGTGTTGCAGCGACGTTGTACTTGACGCGCATGGCAACGCACTTTGTCGTCGCGCCTGCACCGAAACACTCGGAGCGGAACTCCATCGCCATCAGGTCGAGGCGGATCGCCCGACCCTGCTGGCAGCCGGCAAGCACGACCAACAGTACACCCCACAGAATTTTCTTCACTGCGTATCCCCTGATGCGTCCAATGCGTGATGCCCTGCGACAGCTGCCTTTCTGCAGGCATATTCCTTCATGCGCGGGCGATAATGCGACTTGGAGCCAAATGCGTCACGTCAGGAGTTTCCCTACAGGCACCATTCGCATGCGTTTGTTCCATGCCGTTGACTTTAGGATATCCTTGCCCGCGAAAGGATACAGGGGGACGGCGTGGCCGCCGGAGCAGAGCGAGGTGTCCGTTGGCACCTGGATAATGAGTCGTGGGTGCAGGATGGAACCGGATTTTCTCTGGTCGCCATCGACGCTGCCGTGCCTCCAACATCACTGAGCGATCTGGACTATCTGTCTGGCGCGTATCGCGTGCCCGAGGGGGGTTATCTCCCGGGCAGCTTCCGGTTTTCTCCCTTTACCGGCCAGCCGCTTGAGCGGCGCCCGGTTGAGCAGTGGCGAACCCCGTTTGGCGGGGATGATGGGGGGCGCAGCTGCAGCGCCGCCGCGGCGGAACCGATCCCCTCGACGCTTCAGGCGCTGTTCGATCAATGGCAGCGAAGTGGCCAGTCCATGCAGGACGCCGCCGAGGTGATCAAGTCACCGCAGCCGAGTGGCCTGTTCTTTTTCAGCAGCCGCGCCGGTGGCCATCGCAATGGATTGTTCGCGGCGAGCCGCTCTGGCCAGCTGTCGCTTTGGCAGCACGGTCACCGCCATTGGGTGCCGCTGACACCGCGCGGGGCCTCACTCGGCCGCAGCCATCTTGAAACATGGGCGAATGCCACACTGACGTTGCCGCACGACGATGGCCATGAGGTGATCATGGCGACTGATGCAGGTGCCGATTGCGTCAGCGTCGACGCAATGACATTGAGCTATCAGATTGATCGCGCGGTGGGTCGGTCCCTGGGTGCACCCGGCCTGCTGGACGATGCCGCCTTCGTGCCACAGGAACATGAGGGCCAATGGTGCCTTGCGATCCGCCGCACCGGTGAGGCATGGCAGCAGGTGCTGCTGACGCTTGACGCGCCCCTGCAACTGCTTGCTGCGCCGATCAGCGATCCAGCGCACCGCAGCCTGTTCTGGATCGGCACGCAGGGCGTGCTGAGCGTGCGCCTGGACGGCCAGGGGGACGTTTCCGCCCGGTGGCAGAGCTGGCCCGAGGGCTATCAGGCCAACCCGGTTCTGGGTCCACCGTATCGCGACGGCGAAGGCTTCTGGCAGCTGCTGTATGACACCCGGGACAAAAAGTGGCTGCTCACCCGGCTGGACACCGTGCTGCCCGAGCAGCGCCCCGCGCCACGCGGATCCACCAGCACCGGCCGAACCAGCTTTCAGTTCAACGTCCGTCTGGAGCGCCCGTGGGACGAGTTCGACCATGACCTGTATTCGGTGACCCATGTGGTCTATCCGTTCCTGGAAGTCGTCGAACCGCAGTTGATGCTGTCGCTCCACGCGCCGCTGCCGCAGCAGCGCAGCCTGCTGTCATTCTTCGAGAGTCAGGCGACCGTGCATGCCACGTTCTGCCTGGAGCGGATCGGCGGTCATGCCTACACCTATGCCATGGACACACCCTCGCCCTGGAACGCGCAGTGGTTCGTCCACGATGAGGCACTGTGGCTCTGGGTAGACGCGCGCGGCACCCTGCTGCGTTGGAGCCTGCCGCAATGACCAGCGTCGTCCTGAATCGCCTGCTGGGCGTCGCGGTGCTGCTGGCGAGCAGCATGGGCATGAGCGTCGGAGCCGCCGAGCTGCGGCAGGCAGTACTGGTGCAGAACTCTGGCTGGATGGAGCCGTTCTACGTCGATGCCGAGTCGCCTTTCAAGCCGCTTGTCGCGCAGCTGGCGCAGGCTGCGGCTGGCCACGGAGAGGTCGTGGTGGGCGCGTTCAACCAGTCCGATGCCACCCACCCCTCGCCGGAGTGGGTGTATCGCGGACCGGGCAACCACCCGGGGCTCGCCCAGGCGATGACGCGCCTGCAGATGGCGCATAAAGGTAGTGGCGCACTGGCCGACACCGACTTCAAGGAAGCGCTGCTCGGTGCGATCGAGGTGGGCCTGGAAGGCCGCCCGGGCATCATCTGGATCGTCACCAACAACAAGAACAGCCCCAACAACAGTACCGAGGTCGTGGCTCGCAATCGCGAGTTCTACGAGCTGCTGCATGGTGAGGATGTCATCAGCCGGATCGCTGCGTTTCCGCTGAAGATGCCGGTACAGGGCAAGCATTACCGCGCCAACGGTTTGATGCTGTACGCGTTGGCCTACGGCGAACCGGCCTCGGCCGCGCTGGACGCGATACTCGCGCAACCGGCCCTGACCGCACTGCTTCCCGAGGGACATGTGCGCCTGAAGCCACTGACCGAAGCGGCCGTGCGCTTCAGCCCGACGGGCGTGAAGGATTCGCCGGGCATCGCCGCTGGCCTCGCCCCGGACGGCCACACCCTCGTGCTGTCGTTCGACGCCAGCACGCAGGTGCGCACTGCACAGGTGCAGGGCCGGTTCGAGAATCTGTTCAATCCCTACCGTATCGTCAGCGCTGACACGTCATTGGTGACGCCGCCGGCCATCGGCCTGCAGGGCGAGATGTCCACGCACTCGCTGCAGGCGCTTGATCCGGGCAAACAGAGTGACCCGCTGACCCTGCGCCTGTCGCTGCCCCCCCTGCCGTCGCAGTGGTCGCGTGAGGTGTTGCTGCGCAGCGGCTATGAACGGCGCGGGGCGATCGATATCCACCTGGATAACCAGCAGCTGGAAGTATCGCCGCAGTTCCGCGCGCACATGGCCGACCTCTTCCCGGGGGATGCGCTGCCGGAGGTCTTCCTTCCTCCGGTCACGGCCAATGCCTCGGTCACACGGGTCCCGCTGCTGCTTCGGGTGCAGTACCCGGTGTGGCCTGCCGTGGTGGTCTATGGCGGCGGCCTGCTCGCCCTGATCGGGGCGTTGCTGTTTCTCGTGCTGGTGACCGGCGCGCGCAAAGCAACGGTCTGGATCGACGATCAACCCCAGCACCTGCGGCTCAAACCGTTCACCACTACCGAGGTGCGCGATGCCAACGGCACGCATGTTGCCACGGTCCGTCGCGGCGCGTTCAAGCCTCGCGTGAGCTGGGCCCAACCTGATACATCCATCCGCATCAACTAAACGATTCACCGCCAAGGACAGAGCATGAGCCAGAAGAGTTCCCTCCCCGCGCCAGTGACCGACCAGCCGGCCACCGCCACGCCGTCCGAACAGACCGCACCGGCGACGACCGCGGGGACGCAGCAGCCGACTGCGACCTTCACCGGCGACTGGGACATCCAGGTCGGCGAGCAGACCAGCAGCCGCGATGCGCTGATTGGTGGTGTGGTGCTGCTGGTGCTGGCCGTGGTGTTCTTCGTGGTAAAGAACGCGTATGCCAACTGGCGGGTCAAGGAGCGCGTCGCGCCGAGTCGTGCCAATGCGTCGGGCTGGTTCCTGTTCATCGGTCTGATGGCGGTCGCCACGGTGACCGTGCTGGCCTTCGTCAACGCCGGGCGGTTCCTGGCGCCGTTGTATCTGGTGCCGATGAGCGCCTTGGCCGGCGTGTCGTTGATCGCCTGGCTCGCCACCTTCTCCGCCAAGCGTTGATCCAGGGGTCCGCCGCATGAACGATGCCACCGAAAGTACCTCCCTGCCCGGTCAGCCGCCGCAGTTAACCGAGAAGATCCGTCCGACGCTGTTCATCGCCCTCGGCGGCACCGGCATGAAGGTCAACATCCGTCTGCGCCGGCGCATCCTCAATGCGATCTGGGGCGGCAACGCGAAGGTCGAGAACGTCGCTGACTTCCCGGTGGCACAGTTCATCAACTTCGATCTGGATGCCGGTGAGGTCACCCAGGACGGCAAGTCGGTCAAGACCGACGTACTGGCCGAGCAGGTCGCCTTCACTCCAGAAGAGAAGATCATCGAGCGGCTGGACCTCAACAAGTACACCCAGTCCGACGACGAGCTGCGGCGTCATCGGGAAGTAGCTGAATGGTTCCCGCTCACGCCCGAGCGCATCCGCCTGCTGGGCGTGGATCCAAGCAAAGGCGCAGGCCAGATCCGTGCGCTGTCGCGCCTGTACTTCTTCGACAAGTATCCGGTGATCCGGGACAAGCTGCGCGACAAGATCGAGACGCTGCTGAGCAACATCGGCGCGCGTGCGGACAAGCTCAAGAAGCTGGGACTGGAAGTGGAGCCGGGCAAGGTGCGGGTGGTCATCACCGGTTCGGCGGCCGGCGGCACGGGCTCCGGGTCATTCCTGGACATGGGCTATCTGGCCAAGGCGATCCTCAAGGAGAAGAATGTCGAGGGCAAGGTCGACCTGTACATGGTCCTTCCCGGCGGCTTCATCACCACCACCAACCCCGACCGCATCCAGGCCAACGGCTACGCCGCGTTGATGGAGCTTGAGACTGCACTGCGCGGCAATGTCCTGGTCAAGCATTGGGATGCCTCGGACAACCTGCACATCGACAGCCGCCCGTACGACGATGTGTACATCGTCGACAACACCAACGTGGCGATGGCCAAGACCAGTGAACAGGAAGACATCTACGAGATGCTCTCGGATGTCTTCTTCACCGACTTCACCTCCCAGGACTTCGCCAACCGCAAGCGCTCGGTGGCCGTCAACCAGAATCAGCACAAGATCCGCGCCTATTCGGTTCCGCTGCCGCAGGACTATGGTGACGATACGGAACTGCGCTTCACCGCCAGCTACTCCGGCGTCGGCCAGGCCGTGCTTGATACCCAGGTGGAAGCGCGCCAGAACGTACGCATGAACCGCCAGGTGCAGGCGATGCTCAAGGCGTTCTTCGGCATCGCCAATATCCAGGCCCCGGGCAACCGCCCCACTGATAAAGAACGCGATGATTTCCTGCGTGAGCAGCTGGCGATCGTGCCACGCACCTTTACGGATATTCCACAGTTCCTCTCCCGCGGCGATCTTGCCACGCTCAACGGAGAGTTCACGCACTACCAGGTCGCTGATGATCTGTTGAAAGTGACCGGCGACGCCAGCATCGGTGCGCAGATCGAACAGAAAGTCGAGAATGCCTTCCAGCAGCTGATGCACGGCAGCGCTGACCGCGACCAATGGCCGCTGCACGTCCAGGATGTGATCAAGCAGCTTGAGCGCGATACCAAGGGCAACCGGGTGGACAGCGCCGACCGCAACCACGAAGTCCGCATCAAGGAGAATCGCCAGCGGGTGTTGCTGTCGATTACCGATGAGGCTGAACTGCCGGCGCAGATCTTCCGGCGCCTGGACGATGACGAGCGCGGTGGCCTGGACTACACGCTGGCCTTGGTGGAAATGATCAAGGACCGGCTCGAGAACGAAGGTACCGGCATCGTTCCTGCGCTGGAACGCAATGCGCAGCGATTCGCCGAGATTTCCGAGAGGCTGCAGAACGCCGAGCTTGCGCGCGAGTTCGAACGCCTCAAGGAGACCACCGGCAAGGGTCTGCTTGCGCGGATCAGCGGCAAGGACAAGCAGGCCGAGACCGTACTGGCGCAGATCAAGGAAACGATCCGCGACAGCCTGCTGTTCTACGTGCGCTCGGTCGCTTCGCGCGAAGCGGCCAACCTGCTGCGCGACGTCTCGGGCTGGCTCGGCGTCAAGGAAGCTGTCGATGCCCACGGCCGCCCGCTGTGGAGTGGTTTCGTCGGGCGCCTGCAGGACGGTCGCCAGTCGGTTGAGTCCCTGCTGCTGCACGTCGAGCGTGACATCGGCAAGATCGAGGCGGCCATCGCCGAGAAGCATGCGACCCTGATCGCGCTCAAGGCACCGCAGGACGAAGAGCAGCCGGCAATCGATCCGGCCGAGTTCAGGCAATGGGCCAAGGAAGCATTCAAGGACTTCGGCGGCTCCCAGACGCTGTTCCAGAAGCTGCTCAGCGACGACGGCGCGCAGGAAGTGTTGGGCAAGCTGCGCAACAAGGCCGTGGCACAGCTGCCCCAGGTCGATGCCCGAACCCAGACCGATCCGCTGATGCAGGCGCTGGCCGCGCTTACGCCCGAGCAGCTGCGCGAGACGTTCCGCCTGCTGCTTCAGCGTGCGATGCCATGGGTGCCGCTGAACCTCAACGGTGGATTTGATATCTCCAAGGACCGCTACACCTGCCTGGTCGGCGTAAAGGATGCGCGCCTGTTCCGGCGCCAGTATGGCGCGATGCTGGAGCAGGCCGTACCGCAGGGCACCGGCATGACCGCCAGCCAGATCGACTTCGTCGAATCCGGCATTCCGGGCAAGCTGATCTGCTTCACCGAGTTGTCTGGCTTCCCGGTTCCGGCACTCACGCCACTGCCGACCTATCAGGCGGCTTACCGCAAAGAGGCGGCCCGTATTCCGCTGCACATCCACAAGCGGGTCAGCCAGTTCGTGCAGCCCATCCAGTTCACTCAGGGCCAGTACCGGCAGTTCGCTGAGGATTTCAGGATATACCTGCATGCCCTCGGCCTGGGGGTGCTCAAGCGCCGTGCCGATGGCAAGTATGAGATCACGCTGGAAGGCGACGGGTTCAGCATCGGCGATGAATTCTCCGTGCGGCAAAGCGGCCTGGACGGGAATGACAAACGCAACATCGAAGAACAGCTGCGCCAGCGCTCGGCCAACGTGCGCGACCCGCTGCAGCTGGCTGTGCTGGCCCAGCTGTTCCGGCATTACGCCACCGTGGCATACAAGCCGATCAAGCAGGAGGACCAGCAGGGTCGCGAAAGCTTGAAGAAGCGCTTCCCCTACAAGCTGAGTGAGATGTTGGCCACCGACTATCGGCAGAAGCTGGTGCAGGCCGCCGGTGACGAAGCCGACCGGATCGAAGAGCGCGCCCGTGCATTGTTCGACGCCTGGACGCAGCCGGTTTCCGGCTCTTCGGCCGATGTCTATGCTGACGAGGTCGCCACCGACCGGGGCGAGAAGCGACAGGTAAATGATTCCTTCGCCCAGATGCTGGGCGTTACGTCCATTGCGGGCGCGGGCGCGGCGAGGCTTGCCCCGGGCGCGGTACCACCGCCTCCACCGCAGGGCAGCCTGCCCGGGGCACCCCCGCCACCGCCGCCGATGGTCGATTACAGCTACTACGTCGGCTACAACAACCAGTCGCTGGGACCGTATACGGTCCAGCAGCTGCAGCAGTTCGTGGGCACCGGCAACATCACCCGCAACAGCCTGCTCTGGCGCGAAGGCATCGAGTGGAGCGCGGCCGGTGCACTGCCGGAACTGGGCCATCTGTTCACCGCTCCATCGGCCCCGCAACCGCCGGCTCCCCCGCCGCCGCCCACCGGGTACTGAGGCTGTATCGCCGTAATGACTGACGCCAGCGCCACCGCCTCGATCTGTGTCAATGACCAGTGCATGAAGCCCCTGCCCGGGCAGGTACGCTTCTGCCCGTTCTGTGGGGTATCCGCGCCAGCGGTTGTGGCGCCGCCGGTCATAGCCCCGGCGGCGGTCATGCCGCCGCCCCCGATTCCTGCGACACCCTCGCCAGCGGCGCCGACAGTGGTGGAATCCGTGCCTCCACCGGCCCCTGCAGCGCCTCCGCCTTCCGCTGTGCAACCGGCATCCGCGCCGGGACCCAAGCGCTCGACCAGGCCACCTGCGCCTCCCGCGCCGATCGCGCCTGCGCCGATTGCTCCCGGGCCGAGCCCACGACCACGCTCACGCGTGCCGCTGGTCCTGGTCTGCCTGGTTCTGGGTGGGCTGTTCTGGGCGATCTTCCTGCGCGATCGAGGTACGTCGCCAACGGTGTCTGCCGGCCGCATCGACGCGCATCGTGCGGCTGTGGAGTCATGCCTCGCGCGGGCGGACCTGGCCTGTGCACGCGTCGCCTTGCTGGGCATGCAGCACGATCTGCCGGGTGAAGAGAACTGGCGCGATCTGCAGGTCCGGGTGACTGCATTGGAAGCCGACCTTGCCAAGCAGGCCGAGCCCGCGCGCCCGAACCGCGCAGCGACACCGGCACCGGCTCCAGCGCCAACCGCCGCACAAGCACCCCTCCACACTGAGGTTGCCCAGGCGCCCCCCCCACCTGCGTCGATCCCGGACCGGTCTGCACAGGTGGATGCCGCATCGCGCGAGCGCGCTCCCGTGCGCTATCCGCCGGATGCAGTGCGTACCGGGGCACGCGGAACCGTTCTGCTCAGCATCGATGTTGCCGAAGATGGCACTGCGACGGCCATTTCGGTGATGCGCACCAGTAGGGTGCGGTCGCTGGACCGTGCTGCGCTGGAAGCAGCGCGTCGCTGGCGTTACCTACCTGCCATCCGGGACGGACAGGCGAATGCAAGCACGATGCAGCTGGAGGTGAGCTTCAGCCCAGACGCGGGCACCGCCTCAGACATGGCCGACCTGCGCCAACCTGACAACAGCTACCCGCCCAAAGCGCCGACGATCTCGCTGCCACCGGCAGCGGCGCCGGAAGCAGGCCTGCTGAGCAAGGCGCGGGTTGAACTGCAGCAAGGCCGCTACGACGTCGCCGTAGCCCTGGGCGAATCGGCCCTGCAGGTCAATCCCGACTCAGCGGCTGCCCGGTCGCTCATCCGCCAAGCAAAGGCGGAGCGCGACCGTGTCATGCGCGAAACCACCATCGAATGATGCCCGCCCCACTTCACACCAGGTGTTGACCATGAAAAAGGACTATTTCGCCCCCGCCTCGCTCGGCAAGGTGCTGTTGATCGGCCTCGCTACCGCCGGCACGCTTACCGGCTGCACCACGGGCAATCAGATGACCCGATCGGACTGGGGCAAGTGCCTGGGCGCGATCGCGCTGGGCACCGGCGCCGGCGCGCTGGTCAATGGTGAGAAAGGTGCCTACGTCGGCGCTGCGGCCGGCATCGCCGCCTGCTTCGTGATCAACGCACAAAGCCGCCGCACCCGTAGCGCGGCCCAGGTGGAGTCGGATTACCGGTCGCGCTACTCGCAGCTGCCGGAGTCTGCCGAGGTCGTGCATTACCAGACCAGCCTCCCCGGCAACAGCGTACGGCGTGGTGAACCGCTGAAGATCGTCTCCAACATCGAAGCGGTCAGCGGCCGCCAGCAGCCGATCCGCGAGGTCAAGGAACAGATCCGGATTTACGAACCCGGCCAGTCCGAACCCTTCAAAACCGCCGAGAAAGTCGCCAGCGAGAGTGCAGGCAGCGGTGCGTACGAGAACACCTTCACCGTGACCTTCCCGTCCAACATGCCGCAGGGGCGCTATAGCATCCAGACCGACGTATTCGTCAATGGCGGGCGGTTGGACAAGGGCAGCAACCAGATCCAGGTGGTCTATGACGGCGAGCACCTGATGCGCGAGTTCGCCGCGATCGCGGCGCGCTGATGTTGCCGGGGTGCCCTTCGGGGCGCCCTGTCTCCCCATGAGGGGACGATTACCCCGCCCACGTATCTGGGTTGGGGATGAGCCCAGTGCATGGCTCCCACCATGCCGCTCCCGCCCTCAGGCAGGAGCAGCACGTTACGACGACTTACTTGCGCGCGCGCTTGGCCGGCGCCTTGCGTGCAACCGGCTTGGCGGCAGCACGCTTGGCCGGGGCGGCCTTGCGGGCCGGAGCCTTCTTCGCCGGAGCCTTCTTGGCCACCGCCTTCTTGGCGGTCGCGACCTTCTTGCCGACGGTCTTCCTGGCCGCTGCGGTCTTCTTCGTCACGGCCTTCTTGGCGGTGGCGACCTTCTTGCCGACCGACTTGCGGGCGACGGCGGTCTTCTTGCCGGCCACCTTCTTGGCGGTCGCGGTCTTCCGGGTCACGGCCTTCTTGGCGGTCGCCGACTTCTTGGCAACGGCCTTCTTGGCGGTGGCGACCTTCTTGCCGACGGTCTTCTTGGCGACGGCGGTCTTCTTGCCAGCCACCTTCTTGGCCGCTGCGGTCTTCCTGGTCACGGCCTTCTTGGCGGTCGCCGACTTCTTGGCAACAGCGGTCCGGGCAGCGGCGACCTTCTTGCCGACGGTCTTCTTGGCGGCGGCGGTCTTCTTGGTCACGGCCTTCTTGGCGGTCGCGGTCTTCTTGGCGACAGCCTTCTTGGCGGTGGCGACCTTCTTGGTCACGGTCTTCTTGGCAGCAGCCGCCTTCTTGGTCACGGCCTTCTTGGCGGTGGTGGCCTTCTTGCCGGCAGCCTTGGTGGTCTTGGTCACGGCCTTTTCAGCGGTGGCCTTCTTCTTGGCGACCTGCTTCTTGATCGCAGTGGCTTCGGCCTTGGCGTTCTTCTTGGCCGCTTCCAGCTTCTGCTTGGCGGTGGCCAGGGTCTTGCCGACCGACTTGGCCGCCTTGTCAGCCTTCTTGGCGACGGTCTTCTCGACCTTGGTCACGGCCTTCTTGACCTTGGCGACCTGGGTGGTGGCAGCCTTGCGTGCGCGCTTGGCGGTCTTCTTGACCGAAGCCACTGCATCTTCCGCTACGTGTGCGATGGTCTCGCCGACGTTGGTGGCGGTTTCTTTTGCATCTTCGACGGTCTGCGAGAGAACCGTGGTCACACCATTACCGTTGCTCATTGAGTGCCTCCTAAGGGGCCTGGTTAGTCAAATCGCTGGCGATGCTATACCGGCGCGGTCCATCGTGGAACGGTCTTGATGCGATGCTCGTGCCAAGCCGACAGTAGCACTGTCATCGTCGGCAGCAAGCAATGCACCGGCCGCGTGCACGAAACCCCTTGAAAACAGCATCGGCGTTCCCGCAGAAGAGGCATGCGATGTGTCTCGATGCGCATCTCCGCCGCGCCCGGCGATGCAATGATGGATCGTCGTAGTTGATCCATTCCGTGCCCTCGTACTGCGCATTTGCGCTGGTTTGGATGGCGCGGGCGCGGCCGACGGACGCGCCTGCCGGTACGCTCTTCCCCCTGCCGCGGGTATCGTGCCGCACCCGCTCTGCAGGTGGCCAGCGGCACACATTGCCCTGGCTGCCGGCGCCCATCCGTCGTGCGGCGCGACGTCGCCGGCAATGAATTTCATCCAGGGTTTAGCCGGTAGCGGACACACTCATTCAGGTTGAATTACCGTATACGTGTTCTCACCTGACCCGTCCCCTCCGACACGGAACCGCCGGACCATGCGACCGCTCCCGACCCTGCTCACGCTCGCCCTCGCCGCTGCCTTCGGCGGGTTCACTGCCACGGCCATCAATGCGCACCTGGACAACCGTGCCGAGGCGGCGCCGGCCGCGTATACGATCCCGACCACGGCCGCGCTGCCCGCAGCGGTCGCCGGCCAGGCGGTGCCGTCGCTGGCACCGATGCTGGAACGGGTGATGCCGGCCGTGGTGAGCGTCAACACCAAGCAGGTGGTACGGGTGCGCAACCCCTACTTCAACGATCCCTTTTTCCGCCGGCTGTTCCCCGAAGTGCCTCAGGAGCGCATCAACGAATCGCTGGGCTCGGGTGTGATCATCGATGCCGCCGAGGGGCTGGTCCTGACCAACCACCACGTCATCGACAACGCCGACGACGTGCAGGTGACCCTGGCCGACGGGCGCACGGTCAAGGCGGAATTCATCGGCTCCGATGCCGATACCGATGTCGCATTGATCCGGATTCCGACCGGCAACCTGACCGAGATCAAGCTCGGCGACAGCGCGCAGCTGCGCGTCGGCGACTTCGTGGTGGCGATCGGCAATCCGTTCGGTTTCAGCCAGACGGTCACCTCCGGCATCGTTTCGGCCGTGGGGCGCAGCGGCATCCGCGGGCTGGGCTACCAGAACTTCATCCAGACCGATGCCTCGATCAACCCGGGCAACTCCGGCGGTGCGCTGGTCAATCTGCAGGGGCAGCTGGTCGGCATCAATACCGCCAGCTTCAACCCGCAGGGCAGCATGGCCGGCAATATCGGCCTGGGCCTGGCGATCCCCTCCAACCTGGCGCGCGACGTGGTGGACCAGCTGGTCAAGCACGGCGTGGTGGTGCGTGGCACGCTCGGCATCGAGGCGCAGAACCTGACCCAGCAGATCGCGCAGGGCCTGGGCCTGACCGAGACGCGCGGCGCGCTGGTCACCCGCGTGCTGGCCGGCTCCGGTGCCGCCGCCGCCGGCCTCAAGCCGGGCGATGTGGTGGTGTCGGCCAACGGCCAGCGCGTGGACAGCGCGCAGGCGCTGCACAACGTGGAAGGCCTGCAGCCGGTCGGCAGCACGCTGACCCTGGACGTGCGCCGCGAGGGCAAGCCGCTGCAGATCAAGGCCACGCTCAAGGAGCAGGCGCGCGCAGTCACCGGGGAATCGCTCGACCCGCGCCTGAGCGGTGCCACCTTCGTCGATCTGCCCGAGTCGCTGCGCCAGGCCGGCGTGAGTGGCGTGCTGGTCAGCGAGGTCAAACGCGGCAGCCGCGCCGCCAACTCCGGGCTGGCGCAGGGCGATGTGATCACCGCGGCAACGGCAGGTGAGTTTGCCGATCTCGCCAGCTGGCGTGCAAACTTCCAGCAGCGTCCGGCCCAGCTGGTGCTGCGGATCATCCGTGGAAACGGCGGTGGCCAGCTGGTGATGCGCTGAACGCGGCGGCAGCCGTAACGTGGCTTACACCCGTCCGGTGCTATTACCTTGTGTTCGTTGCCGTCGGATCGTCCGCGGTCACCTTCCCCATCGCATAGCAGGAGAAACACGATGAGCCCCACCAATACCGAGAACCTGAAGGAACACCTGGGCGAAGCCGGCTCGCACCTGAAGTCGGCCGCCACCGCTGCCGGCGGTGCCATCAAGGGCGCGACCGGTGCTGCCGGTGACGAGCTGCGCATCGGCAAGGCCAACGTCAAGGCCGAGCTGTCCGATACCGCGCTGTCCGGCCTGGCCGCTGCCGAATTCGGTGGTGCCGCCGCCAAGGAACAGGTCGATGCACTGATGGACAAGGGCAAGGACCTGGTCGACAGCGCCGCTGAACTGATCCGCGAGCGCCCGCTGGCCTCCTTCGGCGTCGCCTTCGCGGCCGGCTGGATCATCGCCAAGCTGGCCCGTAGCGGCGGCGACAAGTAAGCAGCGGCGTGAGCGATCAAGCCCAGTCGACCGCTCCCGGTGGCGCGGATACCCCGCCACCGGACAGCGGTGAAAAAGCACCACGCCTGGACGAGAGCATCCGCCAGGTCGGTGAGGCCGGCCGTGAGACAGTCGATTCGGCCAAGCACACGCTGCGCTCCCTGCGACGGTTGGCTTCGGCCGATTTCGCACTGGCGCGCAGCGCGTTCGGCCGGGCACTGGCCTGGGCCGGCGTGGCGATCGTGTTCGGTGCATCGGCCTGGTTGTTGCTGGCCGGTACGCTGATCGCCCTGATGCAGCGCTGGGGCCTGTCCTGGTTCCATTCGCTGCTGATCACGTCGATCGTCAGCCTGCTGGTCACCGGCTACGCGATGTGGCGGGTGTCGTTCTTCTTCCGCCATACCGGCATGCATGCCACGCGTCGCCAGTTGTCGCGGCTGGGTCTGTATGACGAACCCAGCGATGAAGATCCCGATGCCGACGTGGATACCACGGGGGTGAAGCGATGAATTTCGAAGCGTTGCGGCAACGTGTCCAGCGCGCCGAGCTGGTGGTGGCGGTGCGGGTCGAAAAAACCCGCAGCAGCTGGTTCACCCTCAGCAGCGTCTGGCGGGCCGGATGGACGCCGTTGCGGATCATCACCGTCGGTCTCGCCGGCGGCTTCCTGGCCGGCAAGCTGGAGCCCACCGGTCTCGGTGCGAAAGTGCAGGGCGCGCGATGGCTGCAGATGATCGGCTCGGTCTCCAATCTGGTCGCCAGCACCCAGGCCGCGTTCGCCTCGATGCAGGCCAGCGAAGCGGCCGATACCGCCGAGCAGGCGGCAGACAAGGTGGATGACGCGGCCGATCAGGCCCCGCGTCAGGCGGCACCGGCACCGGCACCGGCAGCGCCACGGCTCGGGCCGGAACGGCGGGTTGATCCGGCCTCGCCGTCCCAGCCGCAACCGGCTGAAGCAGCCACGGATCTGTCCGAACGCTGATCCCACCACGGTCGGCAGCATCTTCCGAAGGCCCTGCGGCAGCTGCCGCGGGGCCTTTCTTCGTCTGCACGCACCCCACACGCCACGCGCACCCGGCTTGCCCAATAATGGCGCTCCTTTCCCGTGTGCGACCCGAATGAGCGTCCCGGTTCCCCCTTCTGCCGAAGCCGTCGTCGCACCGCCCGCGCCGCGCCCGCGCGCCCCGATGTCGCTGGTGATCCTGGCCACCCTGGCCGTCGCCTTCACCTTATGGGCGGCACAGGACGTGGTGCTGCCGATCCTGCTGGCGATGTTCTTCGCGCTGGTCGGCAACCCGATCCTGCGGGTGCTGCAGAAGATCTGGATTCCCCGGTTCCTCGGCGCGGTGCTGGTGCTCGGCGTCGGCCTGAGCGGTGCCGCCGCGCTCGGCGTGCAGCTGGTCGGCCCGGCGATGGAATGGGCCCAGGAAGCACCGCAGCAGCTGCGCAAGGTCGCCCGCCAGGTGCAGAACCTGACCAAGCCGGTGCAGCAGGCCAACCAGGCCGCGGAGAACTTCGCGCGCGTGGCCGGGGGCGAAGGCAGCCGCCGGGTGCAGATCGTGCGCACCCAGCTCGATGATCCCTACAAGGTGCTGACCCGCGCACCACGCCTGGCTGCCTCGGTGCTGGCGGTGGTGCTGCTGACCCTGTTCTTCATGATCTACGGGCAGAGCCTGCAGAAGCACGCCATCGCCCTGTTCCCCAGCCGCCAGCAGCAACGGTTCACCGCCGACATCCTGCGCTCGATCGAGCGCGAGGTCTCCCGGTATGTCCTGACCATCACGGTGATCAACACGCTGGTCGGCCTGGTCTTCTCCGGCATCCTGTTGCTGCTCGGCATCTCGCTGCAGGAGGCGCTGCTCTGGGGCACCGTGGCCGCCCTGCTGAACTTCGCGCCCTATGTGGGGCCGCTGATCGGCGTGGCACTGATGTTGCTGATGGGCTTTGTGGAGTTCAGCGATCCGTTCAAGGCGCTGCTGCCGGCGGCCTGCTATCTCGCCCTGCATACGGTGGAAGGGCAGGTGGTGACGCCGATCGTGCTCGGCCGCCGGATGGCGATCTCGCCGCTGATCCTGATCCTGGCCCTGATGGTGTTCGGCTGGCTGTGGGGCATGGTCGGCCTGCTGCTGGCGGTGCCGTTGCTGGTCTGCATCAAGCTGGTACTGGCACGATTGGACGGCACGCAGGGCTGGGCGCGGCTGCTGGAGTAAGCCTGTCAGGCCCGGGACAGGCTGGCCGCGCAATCTCCGATGCTGCCAGACTACCCGCACTTTTCTGGATGGATCCTGGCCCTGATGTCTTCTCTCGCTGTCCGTTGTCTTGCCCTCGCCGGCCTTGTCACCCTCACCACACCGACGTTCGCCGCAACCCCGCCCAGCGCCGAGGTTGCCAGCCGCCAGCTGGTCGAGGCGGTCACCTGCCAGCGCCACCTGACGCCCGCGCAGTTCGCTGCCTTGGCGAAGGTGCTCAAGCCGACCGAGCTGCAGGCGTACGGCGAGCTGTCCGATGGCGAGTATGCGCTGACCACGCCGCTGCTTGTGCTGGGCCAGCCGGTGAACCGCCTGTACCTGTACGACGGCGCCAGCGGCGAGGACGGCGTTGACAGCTACACCGCCTACTTCAGCACGGCCACCGTCGAGCAGATCGCCGCGCTGGCGAAGATGCGCGACAGCGTAGCTGGCGACTACACCCTGGAGGTGGGTCGACATGACCTGAACGTGCGGCAGCAGGACGGGCAGGCATCCATCAGCTGTTCCTACGACCTGCGCTGAAGCACAGCCCTGCACTCCCTGCGCGCGCGATGAAAGCCCGCGCGCGCAGGCGTAGAATGGCGGGGTGAATTTTCCCGTCCAAGCCATCACCCTCGACCTCGACGACACCTTGTGGCCGTTCGCCCCCATCGGCGCCCGCATCGACCAGGTGTTGTACGAGTGGATGCTCCAGCACAGCCCCGCCACCGCCGCGATGTACCCGGTGGCGGCGATGCGCGAACTGCGCGAGCGCTCCTTCCATGACAACCCGCATCTGCACTACGACCTGAGCGCGCTGCGCCGGTTGACGCTGAGCGAGGCGCTGGAGAAAAGCGGCGCCGACCCGGCCCTGCTGGAACCGGCCTATGAAGCGTTCTATGCCGCGCGCAACCAGGTGGAGTTCTATCCTGATGCCATGGACGCGCTGGCCCGGATCGCCGCGCGCGTGCCGGTGGCCGCCCTCAGCAACGGCAATGCCGACCTGCAGCGGATCGGCGTATCGCACCACTTCACCTTCCAGCTCGGCTCGCGCGAGCACGGCGCGGCCAAGCCGGCCGCCAGCATCTTCCACGCCGCCTGCGAGCGCCTGGGGGTCGCCCCCGCCCACGTGCTGCACGTCGGCGACCACGCCGAGATGGACGTGGTCGGTGCGATGCAGGCGGGCCTGCGCGGCTGCTGGATCAACCGCGTCGAGCACACCTGGACTCATCCTTCACTGCAGCCCGATCTGCAGTTCGACACCCTGACCGGGCTGGCCGACTGGCTGGATGCGAACGCATCCGTCCCGCATGCCTGAGCGGCCGCCCAAGGAGCCTTCGAATCCCATGTCCCAGATCAACGGTTTCACGTCCGATACCTCGCATGCGCTGCCGCTGCATGTGATGACCCGCGAGCAGTACGCCGGCTGGCGTGCGCAACAGTCCGACGCGCTCGGCGCGTGGCTGGACGCGCAGCGCTTCAACGGCAGCGGTGGCAGCGTGGTGCTGCTGCCCGGCGAGCACGGCCTGGCCGGCGCGATCGTCGGTGTCGGCGACCCGGGCGATGTCTACAGCTACGCGCATGCACCGTTCGCGCTGCCGGAAGGCACCGTGTGGACACTGGCCGACGCGCTGGCGCCGGAGATCGAGACCCTGCTGCAGCTTGGCTGGGGGCTGGGCAGCTACCGTTTCGCGCGCTACCGCACGCCCAACCGCGCGCCGGCCCAGCTGGCGGCCACGCCTTCGGCCGAAGTGCGCGATGTGATCACCGCCAGCCTGCGCGTGCGCGACTGGGTCAACACCCCGACCGAGGACATGGGCCCGCAGCAGCTCGAAGACGCCGCCCGTGAACTGGCCACCGCCCACGGTGCGCAGATCGAGGTGATCACCGGCGATGCCCTGCTCGAGCAGAACTTCCCCTCCATCCATGCCGTGGGCCGCGCCTCGCACCGGGCCCCGCGCCTGATCGTGCTGCGCTGGGGCAATGCAGGGCAGCCGCACGTTGCGCTGGTCGGCAAGGGCGTGTGCTTTGACACCGGCGGGCTGGACATCAAGCCGGGCGATGGCATGCGCAACATGAAGAAGGACATGGGCGGCGCCGCGCACGCGCTGGGCCTGGCCGGGCTGATCATGGCCCAGCAGCTGCCGGTGCAGGTGACCCTGCTGATCCCGGCGGTGGAAAACGCGATCGGTCCGGATGCGTTCCGCCCGGGCGAGGTGATCGCCACCCGCAAGGGCCTGAGCATCGAGATCGACAACACCGATGCCGAAGGGCGCGTGATCCTGGCCGACGCGTTGACCTACGCCAGCGAGCAGCAGCCGGAGATCGTGCTCGATTTCGCCACCCTGACCGGCGCGGCCCGCATCGCGCTCGGTCCGGATCTGCCGGCATTGTTCAGCAACGACGACACTCTTGCCCAGCAGTGGCTGCAGGCCGGTGAATCGGTGCGCGATCCGGTCTGGCGCATGCCGCTGTGGCGCCCGTACCTGCGCTACCTGCACAGCAACATCGCCGACCTGGCCAACGCCGGCTCGCGCATGGCCGGCTCGGTCACGGCCGCGCTGTACCTGGAACGTTTCATCGCCGACGGCCAGACCTGGGCGCACCTGGATGTGTACGCCTGGAACGACGGCGAACGCCCGGGCCGTCCGGCCGGTGGCGAAGCGCTGGCGCTGCGTTCGGCCTGGGCGATGCTGAAGACGCGCTACGCCGTCTGAGGCAGCGCACCAGCGGCTGAACCCGACGATCCCCGCTCCGGCGGGGATCGTTGTTTTCAACAGTTGTCGAAAATGTGAATATCGGCCTGCGCCGCGTTCTGACACCATGCCCCTGTCGCCCCCCCACACGCATCGTGAAGGCAGGAATCCGGACATGTCGCTCTTCGGCTACACCCGCGCTGGTCGCGAACCGGGCGGCCCACGCCCTCCCTCACCGCTGCTGTGGATCGCGCTGATCGCCCTGATCGCCGGCGGCCTGGTGCTGGCCTTTGCCTGGCTGGCTGGCTGGATCGGCCGCGACCGCGTCACCGCACAGACCTTCACCGATGCCATCGAGGCGACCGGTCCGCCGCAGCCCGGCTTCCGCCGTGCGCACACCAAGGGCGTGTGCGTCAGCGGTGTCTTCCAGGGTACGCCCGAAGGGGCAGCGCTGAGTTCGGCACGCGTGTTCCGGCAGCGCCAGGTGCCGGTACTGGGCCGCCTCTCGATCGGCGGCGGCGACCCGCATGGCGCCGACAACAAGGCCCGCGTGCGCAGCATGGCGCTGCAGCTGGTCAGCGATGACGGCCAGGAATGGCGCATGGCGATGAACAGTTTCCCGTTCTTCGCGGTGCCCACCGCCGAGGCCTTCCTGGAACAGACCCGCGCCGGCATCCCGGACCCGGCCACCGGCAAACCGGACCCGGCGAAGATGGCCGCCGTGCTGGAGAAGTACCCGTCCGCGCGTGCCTTCCAGCAGTGGGCCAAGACCGCCCCCTGGTCGAACAGCTGGGCCAACACCGCTTACAACGGCGTCAACAGTTTCCGCTTCACCGCCGCCGATGGCAGCCACCGCTTCGTGCGCTGGAGCATGCGGCCGCAGGCGCCCTTCGAGGACATGACCCCGGAACAGCGCGCGCAGTCCGACGACGATTTCCTCAGCGAGGAGTTCGCCCGGCGGCTGGCGCAGGGCCCCGTGCGCTGGGACATGTGGGTGACCATCGCCAACGACGGCGATCCGATCAACGACCCCTCGCAGGTCTGGCCGGAGGACCGTCGCCAGGTGAAGGCCGGCACGCTGACCCTGAGCAGCATGCAACCGCAGGCCACCGGCGCCTGCCGCGATCTGAACTACGATCCGCTGATCCTGCCCAGCGGCGTGGCCGGCACCGATGATCCGATCCTGGCCGCACGCTCGGCGGTGTACTCGCAATCGTTCAACCGCCGCGAGCGCGAAATCGCCAGCGGCAAAGCGCCCGCCGCCACGGGCAAGGAGGGTGCGCGATGAACCGTGATGCCGGCCATTTCAATCTCCTCGCCCGCGTCCTGCACTGGCTGATGGCGGCGATGATCCTGGCGATGCTGTTCGTGGGCGTGACCATGGTTGCCTCGCTGCACTGGCGGCCGGTGCTGATCGATCTGCATCGACCGCTGGGCATCGCGATCCTGCTGCTGGTCGTGGTGCGGCTGTACAACCGCCTGCGCCATCGGCCGCCACCGCTGCCGGCCGACCTGCCCGCGTGGCAGGCAGCCGCCGCGCATGCATCGCATTGGGTGCTGTACGGGCTGATGCTGGCGATGCCGCTGATCGGTTGGGGCATGCTTTCGGCCGGTGGCTACCCGATCGTGATGGGCGGCGGCGTGCATCTGCCGGCGGTCCTGCCGCACAACCCGGCGCTGTATGCCGCGTTGCGCAATGCACACAGCCTGCTCGCCTATGTGCTGTTCGCCACGGTGGTGATGCATCTGTCGGCCGCGCTGTTCCACCTGTGGGTGCGCCGCGATGGCGTGTTCCAGGCGATGGCAAAGGGCCCGGGGGGCACTTCCCCCACCGACACGGATCCGCGGTAACCACCGACCGTTGGCCGGTGGTATCGGACCGCATGGATCTCCGGCACCGCGGTAGTGCCGGCCGCTGGCCGGCTCTGCATCCTCACGATCGACAATAACGGGAGCCGGCCAGCGGCCGGCACTACAACCAGCCTTTCTGCCGCGCCAGCCGGTAGGCTTCGATGCGGTTGGCCACGCCAAGCTTGCCGATGCACTCGGACAGGTAGTTGCGCACGGTGCCGTGCGACAGCCCCAGCTGCGTGGCGATCTCGCTGGCCGAGCGGCCGTCGCCGGACAGGCGCAGCACCTGGCGCTCGCGATCGTTGAGCGGGTCGGCCTGCGACCATGCATCCAGCGCCAACTGCGGGTCGATCGCGCGGCCGCCGTGCTGCACCTGGCGCAGTGCATCGGCCAGGCGTTCGGCCGGTGCATCCTTGAGCAGGTAACCACAGACGCCGGCATCCAGTGCGCGGCGCAGGAAGCCCGAACGCGCGAAGGTGGTCACGATCACCACCTTGATCGGCAGGCCCTGGCGGGCGATCCGCTGCGCCAGTTCCAGCCCGGACAAACCGGGCATTTCGATATCGGTGACCAGGATGTCCGGCTTGAGCTGCTGCAGCATCCGCCATGCGGCCTCGCCATCTGCGGCACTGCCCAGCACCTCGATGTCCGGCTCCAGCCCGAGCAGCGCCGACAGCGCGCCGCGTACCATCGCCTGGTCTTCAGCCAGCACGATGCGGATCATGATGCGCCCCGGGCCGGCAGCGACGGCGCGGTCGGCACCGCCACAGGCGCCACCACCGCCGTGGTCGCGGCCGGCAAGGTCACGCGGACCGTTACGGACGTCCCCTCGCCCTTCACCGCGTGCAGCACCAGCGTGCCACGCAGGGCAGCGACCCGTTCGCGCATGCCGGTCAGGCCGTTGCCATCCACGTGGGCACCGCCACGCCCGTCATCGCGGATCTGCATCGACAAAGTGCGCCCATCCTGCTCGAAGGTGATCCACGCCTGCCGCGCCTGCGCGTGGCGGGCGACGTTGGTCACCGCTTCGCGCAGCACCAGTGACAGCGCACGCTCGATATCGACGGGCATCGGTGGCGGTGGCGCGTAGTGCAGATGCACGTGCTGGTACTCCAGCAGCAACCGGGCCGAGGCCAGCTCGGCGGCCAGATCACTGGCGCGGATCCCGGTGACTGCACTGCGCACTTCGGCCAACGCCTGGCGCGCGATCGTTTCGGCTTCGGCCACTTCGCGGCGCGAGCCATCCGGATCGCGCTCGAACAACTTGCGCGAAAGCTCCAGCTTCAAGGTGATCAAGGACAGCGTATGCCCCAGCAGGTCGTGCAGATCGCGACCGATACGCTCGCGCTCGGCGGTCGCGGCGAGCCGACGCACTTCGTCCTGCGACAGCTGCAGCGCCGCATCCTGTTCATGGCTGGCGGTCTCGAAGTTGACCACCAGGCTGATGATCATCGCCATGCTCGGGATCCAGATCAGCGCCTGCCACGGGTAGTGGGCCAGCAAGCCCACCACCACGAACAGCGCGTTCAACCCGGCCAGTTGCAGCAGATAGCGCCCATAGCCGCTGCGGCGCGAGACGCGCAGGGTGACGCAGCCGAAAACGAAGTAGCTCACCGCCGAGGGGTACCACGCCAGCGGCACCAGCCCCAGCACCACCATCGACAGCGCGTAGCGCGGCGCGTGGCAGCGCGGCGCCAGCAGCACCCCGGCGTACAGCACGAGGAACACCGGGTAGGTCAGCAGGGTCAGCGCCGCCCAGCGCCAGGTGTAGCCGCCGCCGAACAACGGCGTCAGGAACACCCACAGCGTCCACAGCAGGTGGATCGCATCGACCCACGGCGATTTGCCGCGCCGTATGTTCTCGGCCACGGCCGAGTCCGGCGCGGGGCGCAACAAGGAGGCGAACCGACTGGAGGGCACGGACGTTTCCAAAGCAGGGCGATCAGGCGCGATCATGCCACTTCAGCCGATGCGCCGCAGGCGGCGCCGGGCCAGCCCAAGGGCCACCACGGTGATGCCGAGCAGCACGGCCACGTGCACCCACGTGCTGCCCTGTGCCGGCTGGCCGACCGCAGGAAGCGCCAGCTGGGCCAGATGCCAGGTCGGCCACAGCGGTGCCAGCGTGGTGAACAGCGATGGCAGCATCGACAGCGGCAACCACAGCCCGGACAGCAGGGCCAACGGCAGATACACCAGGTTGACGACGGCCGGAGCGGCACTGGCACTGACGTGGCTGCCGATCAGCAGGCCGATCGCGCCCAGCGGCAGCGCGGCGAACGCCGCCACCGCCAGCAGATGGAACACCGCCCCGGGTGTAACCACCACGCCCGCAACGATCGCCACCGTGATCAGCAGTGAGGCCACCACTACTGCAAACAGGAGCGCCATCAGAAGACGCGCGAGCAAGGGTGCCATTGGCGGCATCGGCAGCGCGCGTTTGAGCATGAGCAGGCCCCCTTCGCGGTCCAACGCCAGCTGCACCCCGAAGCCGAACAGCGCCGGCGCCATCGCACCGAACACGCAGTACGTGGCCAGCAGATAGATCGAGGCCTGGCCGCGGCCGAGCAGCACGCCGAACAGCGAATAGAACAACACCGGGAACAGCAGCGACGGCAGCACGAAGCCTGGATAGCGCCAGGCACGGCGCAGTTCGCAGCGTAGCTCGGCACGGTAGATCGGCCAGGCCGGCGCGCGGGCAGGCACAGCGGCGACGGAATCCATCACGGTGTTCATGCGACCTCCCGGGTCAGTTCGACGAAGGCGTCGGCCAGCCCGCCGCCATGCACTTCCAGTTCGTGCAGCTGCGGATCTTCGGCGAGCAGGCGCGCCACCACCGGCTCTGCCGGCTCGGCCAGCAGTTGCAGGCGCAGGCCGTCGCGGACCACCTCGCGCACGCCCGGCCAGGTCTTCAGCGCGTCCACCTCAAGCGTGCTGCGGCAGCGGATGCGACGCGGTGCCAGTTGCTGGCGGAACTGCGCCAGCGGACCATCGGCCAGCACCCGGCCCTGTTCGATCACCACCACGCGCTGGGCCAGCGCCTCGGCTTCTTCCAGATAATGCGTGGTCAGCAGCACACCGCAGCCCTCGGCCGCCAGCTGCCGGATCGCCTGCCATAGCTGCTGCCGCGCCTGGATGTCCAGGCCAGTGGTCGGCTCATCGAGGAACAGCAGCTGCGGCCGGCCGCAGATCGCGATGGCGAACTGCACGCGGCGCTGTTGACCACCGGACAGCTGACCATAGCGGCGACGGGCCAGGTCACTCAGCCCAGCCAATGCGAGGCAATCCTCCAGTGAGCGCGGATCTACATAGCAGGTGCGCGCCAGATCGATCAGTTCATGCACCTGCAGCACCGGTGGTAACGCGGTGGCCTGCAGCATCACCCCGATGCCGCCACGACAGCCGCGGTCCTGCGGGTCGCCGCCGAGCAGTTCGACCCGACCCGCATCGGCGCGGCGCAGGCCCAGCAGTAGCGAAATGGCGGTGCTCTTACCGGCGCCATTGCGACCGAGCAGGGCCAGTACTTCGCCGCGGTGCAACGAGAAGCTCACGTCCTGCAGGGCGGCGACGCTGCCGTAGTGAACCTGGGCGTCGTGCAGGCGGGCCAGGGGTGAGGCGGCGGAAATGGACATGGCGGACTCCCGCGGAGGACACCCATAGCGTCTGCTGCCCGACCCGCCCGGCCCCAGTGGCCGTCGTCAGCCCATGCAGGTGACAGCTGTCACTGCCGCCGCGCCAGGCCGCCGGGCATGCTGTCCGCCACCCGGCCACCGTGCCGGTTTGCCCCTCGGCCGCCGATGCGGTCACACTCGGCCCGATTCCCCGTCCAGACTCACGATGAACGCATCCGCTGAACTGCTCAAGGAACTCCGTATCGACCGCAAGGCCGGTTCGCCGCCGCCGTCGCCGCCGCGACGTGGCCGCTGGATCGCGCTGGCGGTCGTCCTTCTCATCCTGCTCGCCGGCCTGGCCTGGTTCGTGTTCGGCCGCGAGCGCCCCATCGCCGTGACCACCGCGCCCGTCGTGGCGATCCAGCAGGGCGGTGCCAGCAGCTCGGTGCTCGACGCCAGCGGCTATGTGGTCGCCCGGCGCATGGCCACGGTCTCGGCCAAGATCACCGGCAAGGTCCGCGAGGTGATGATCGAGGAAGGCATGCGCGTGGAAGAAGGCCAGGTGATGGCCACGCTCGACCCGATCGATGCCAACGCCCAGCGCAGCCTGTCGGCCTCGCAGCTCGAGGCCGCACGCAGCCAACTGGCCGGTCTGCAGGCGCAGGTGGCCCAGGCCGATGCCGAGGCCGGGCGCCTGCAGGCACTGGTCGGCCAGCAACTGGTCTCGCGTTCCCAGTACGACCTGGCCATCGCCCAGCGCGACACCCTGCGCGCCCAGCTCAAGACTGCCCAGCGCAACACCACCGTGGCCAGCGATTCACTGGCGATCGCCGATCTGGGCGTAGACAACAACATCGTGCGCGCGCCGTTCTCCGGCGTGGTTACCGCCAAGGCCGCACAGCCGGGTGAGATCGTTTCGCCGCTGTCGGCCGGCGGCGGGTTTACCCGGACCGGCATCGGCACCATCGTGGACATGGATTCGCTGGAGATCGAAGTCGAGGTCGGCGAATCCTTCATCGGCCGGGTGCAGCCGAAGATGCCGGTCGAAGCCACCCTCAATGCCTACCCGGACTGGAAAATTCCGGCCGAGGTGATCGCGATCATTCCCACTGCCGACCGCGGCAAGGCCACCGTGAAAGTGCGCGTGGCGCTGAAGGCCAAGGACCCGCGCATCGTTCCCGAGATGGGCGTGCGGGTCAGCTTCCTGGAAGGCGCCCGCCCCGCCGAAGCCGCCAGGCCGCAGGGCGTGCGCGTGCCGGCCTCGGCGATCGTGGAGCGCGGGCAGAAGACCGTCGCCTTTGTGGTCAAGGACGATGCCCGGGTGGAACAGCGCGCGATCACCGTGGGTACCACGCTCAACAACGACCGCCAGGTCACCCAGGGCCTGAAGGCCGGCGAGGTCGTGGTGACCACCCCACCGGCCGAGCTGCACGATGGCAGCAAGGTCACCGAAACCCCCTGACAGACAACGGGCTCGGTGGCCAATGCGCCACCGGCCTGCGCCCACGCGGTACGCGAGCCGCTCACGCTCGCGGCAAGTGCGATTTCCTCGTGCCGTCCCGGCGCGCACGGTGAGCGCTGCCCGTCCCCCTGGCGTCCGGAAGCCTTCGCCCTGACGCGCCGTACGTTTTTCCAACCGATCCACGGAGAACCACCCATGTCCACCCTGGTTTCGCTCCGCAACATCACCAAGACCTACCAGCGCGGCCCCGAGAAAGTGCAGGTGCTGCACGGTATCGACCTGGACATCCAGTCCGGCGATTTCGTCGCGCTGATGGGCCCGTCCGGCTCGGGCAAGACCACGCTGCTCAATCTGATCGGGGGCTTGGACACGCCCACCGGCGGTGAGATCGAGATCGAAGGCGAGCGCATCGACCGCATGAGCGGCGGCCAGCTCTCCACCTGGCGCAGCCACCACGTCGGCTTCGTGTTCCAGTTCTACAACCTGATGCCGATGCTGACCGCGCAGAAGAACGTGGAGCTGCCGCTGCTGCTCACCCACCTGGGCGCCGCACAACGCAAGCGCAATGCCGAGATCGCGCTGACCCTGGTCGGCCTGGCCGACCGCCGCAGCCACCGCCCGAACGAACTGTCCGGTGGCCAGCAGCAGCGCGTGGCGATCGCCCGTGCGATCGTCTCCGACCCCACCTTCCTGATCTGCGATGAGCCCACCGGCGACCTGGACCGCCAGTCCGCCGAGGAAATCCTGGGGCTGCTGCAGCAGCTCAACCGCGAACACGGCAAGACCATCATCATGGTCACCCATGATCCCAAGGCCGCCGAGTACGCCACCCATACGGTGCACCTGGACAAGGGCGAACTGGCCGGCGCGCCAGCGGCCCACTGACGGAGGATGCGGCGATGAAATATTTTTCGCTGGTCTGGGCACAGCTGTTCCGCAGCAAGACCCGCACCCTGCTGACGCTGTTGTCGGTGGTGGCGGCCTTCCTGCTGTTCGGCATGCTCGATTCGGTGCGGGTGGCCTTCAACTCCGGCGGTGACACCATCGAAGGTGCCAAGCGGCTGGTGGTCTCCTCCAAGCTGTCGATCACCCAGAGCCTGCCGTTGCGGCTGCTGCGCGATATCGAAGCCACCCCGGGCGTGCGCAAGGTCAACTACGCGATGTGGTTCGGCGGCATCTACCAGGACCAGAAGAACTTTTTCCCGAGTTTCTCCGTCTCGGACAACTACATGGACCTGTACCCCGAGTTCGAGCTGCCGCCCGAGCAGGCCGAGGCGTTCAAGAACACCCGGACCGGTGCGCTGGTGGGTGAAGCCCTGGCCAAGCGCTTCGGCTGGAAAGTGGGCGATACCATTCCGATGCAGGCCACGATCTTCCCGCGCAAGGGCAGCAACGACTGGCCGCTGGTGCTGAGCGGCATCTACCGGGCCAAGGACCGCAACAACGCCAGTGCGGAAAACCAGCTGATGCTGCACTGGAGCTACTTCGATGAATCCAACGATTACATCAAGAACCAGGTCAGTTTCTATACCGTCCAGTTGGAGAACCCTGCACACGCCTCGCGCGTCGCCCAGGCGATCGATGCGCTGTCGCTGAATTCCGATCACGAAACCAAGTCGCAGACCGAGGCCTCGTTCTCGCAGGCCTTCGCCAAGCAGTTCGCCGATATCGGCCTGATCGTCACCGGCATCATGGCGGCGGTGTTCTTCACCCTGGTGCTGCTGACCGGCAACACCATGGCCCAGGCGGTGCGCGAGCGCATCCCGGAGCTGGCGATCCTCAAGACGCTGGGCTTCAAGGATGGCACCGTGCTGGTGCTGGTGATGGTGGAGTCGGTGCTGCTGATCGTGCTCGGCGGGCTGATCGGCATGGGCCTGGCCTCGATCGTGATGCCGGTGATCAGCGCCAGCAGCCAGGGCATGATCAGCCTGCCCGGCGTGCCGGCGCAGACGTGGGGGGTGGCGCTGTGCCTGATGGCAGTGATCGGGATCGTGGTGGGCCTGCTGCCGGCACTGCGCGCGCAGCGGTTGAAGATCGTCGATGCACTGGCCGGGCGCTGAGGAGACCACCATGAACAAGCAATGGATGTGGAACGTCGTGACGGTGCTGGCGCTGCTGGTCGCCTTGGTGGTGTGGATCGTGCTGCCGTGGTGGATGGTGCTGGCCATCGCCGTGCTGCTGGCCGCCTGGCTGGTGCTCACCCGTACTGGCCGTCTGTCGCTGGCAGCGGCGCGGATCGGCATCGCCAGCCTGCCGCAGCGCTGGGGTGCCTCCTCGGTGATCGTGGTCGGCATCGCCGGCGTGGTCGGGGTGCTGGTGGCGATGCTGGCGATGGGCGATGGCTTCAAGGCCACCCTGGAGCGCAGCGGCAGCGATGACGTAGCCATCGTGCTGCGCGGCGGCTCACAGGCCGAAACCAACTCGGTGATCATGCGCGACCAGGTGCCACTGATCGAGAACCTGCCCGGCGTGGCCCGCGGCAGCGATGGCAAGCGGCTGATCTCCGCCGAGCTGTCGCAGGTGATCAGCCTGCTCTCGCGCAGCGACCACAGCGATACCAACGTGCAGTTCCGCGGCGTTGGCGAGCAGGCGTGGGCGGTGCGCGACAACGTGCGCATCATCGCCGGCCGCAGGTTCAATCCTGGCCTGCGCGAGATCGTGGTCGGCAAGGGCGCCCAGGCGCAGTTCGAGGGCCTGGAGATCGGCAAGACCCTGCAGCTGGGCAAGCAGGAGTGGACGGTGGTGGGCGTGTTCGCCTCCAACGATGTGCACGAGTCGGAGCTGTGGTCGGACACCCAGACGTTGTCCACCACCTACAACCGCAGTGCCTACCAGTCGGTCAACGTACGCACCGAAGGGGCCGCGGGCTTCCAGCAGTTCAAGGCGGCCATGGAGGCCGACCCGCGCCTGAAGCTGGATGTGGAGACCACCCGTGACTACTACCGCAAGCAGTCCGGTGGCCTGAGCAAGCTGATCAGCATCCTGGGCACGGTGATCGGCGCGATCATGGCGATCGGTGCGGTGTTCGGTGCGCTCAACACCATGTATGCGGCGGTGGCCACGCGTGCCCGAGAGATCGCGACGATGCGTGCGATCGGTTTCCGTGGCGTGCCGGTGGTGACCGCGGTGATGCTGGAGACGATGCTCCTGGCGCTGCTCGGCGGCCTGCTCGGCGGTCTGGTGGCATGGCTGGTGTTCAACAACTACACCGTTTCCACGCTGGGCAACAATTTCAGCCAGGTGGTGTTCCAGTTCCAGGTGTCGCCGCAGCTGCTGTGGACAGGCTTGAAGTGGGCGCTGGGCATTGGCCTGGTGGGCGGCTTGTTCCCGGCCCTGCGCGCGGCGCGACTGCCGATCACCACGGCGTTGCGCGAGACCTGAGCGATACGTTTGAACAACGCGCGTGCGCGTGATCGCGCACGCGAAATAGCAACTCCGGAACCGCACTTGCAAGAGTGCGGTTCTTTTTTTTGCAGCGCACGTTCACTGCACGTTTAGCTCTCCAGCGCGCAGCTGTACGCACGCTGCAAAGGAACGTCGCACGCGCTCAAGTTGCTTCGCACGTCGCCGCTATTGCGCATCGACCCAGCGCGGCGGACCGCTTCCGCATGCGTCTCGCGACGATGTGAAAAAGGTTTCGTCTGAATGCGTGGTTTTGTCAGCCATCGTTCATTTACAGCGCTTTTTACGCTTTCAAATGAAAGTAAAAAATTTGAAAAGTCATTAGACTCCCGCCCCCCACGTCGTGGTGTGTTGTGCCCCACGCCGCCCTAACAGGCGAATGTTTTTACAGAGAAAGAGAAACGCACGGATGTATTTGAAGACCAATCCGCTGCGCAACGCGATCGCCATCGCGCTTGTCGCCAGCTGCAGTGCCCCCGCCTTCGCACAGAGTGCCGATGACGGCACCACCAACCTCGATCGCATCGAGATCACCGGCTCGCGCATCCGCCAGGCCAGCGTCGAATCGGCCCAGCCGGTCGTCGCACTGAACCGCGCCGAGATCGAGAAGAAGGGCTACGTCAACGTCGCCGACATCCTGCAGGACGTCACCGCCGCCGGTTCGCCGAGCATGAGCCGTGCCTCCTCGCTGGAATCGGGCCGCGACTTTGGCGGCATGTACGTGAGCCTGCGCAACCTGGGCCCGGAACGCAGCCTGGTGCTGATCGACGGCCGCCGCATGGGCGTCAGCGCCGGCGGTTACTCCGACCTGGCCTCGATCCCGTCCTCGATCGTGGAGCGCGTGGAAGTGCTGACCGACGGTGCGTCGGCCCTGTACGGCTCGGACGCCATCGCCGGCGTGGTCAACATCATCACCCGCAAGAACTTCGACGGTGCCGAAGTCAACGCCTACGTTGGCCAGTACAGCGAAGGTGACGGCCAGAAGACCGCTTACAGCGCGACCTTCGGCAAGACCTTCGACCGCGGCTGGGTCACCGTGGGTGGCGAGTACACCGACGAAGATCCGGTCCTGGGCGGCGCGCGTGAGTTCACCGCCTACCCGAACGGCCCGCGCCACACCGGCGACGGCCTGAGCGGCGTCACCCCGTGGGGCTATGCGACCGTCAACGGCCGCAACCTCAGCGTGGGCCCGGGCGGCGATCCGACCCAGCTCGGCAACTTCACGCCGGCCGACAAGGCCAACGACGCCAACACCAAGACCAACATGAGCCTGCTCACCGGTCTGCAGCGCAAGTCGGTGTTCGCCAACGGTGGCTTCTCCATCACCGATGACCTGCGCCTGGTCGCCGATGCGCTGTACAGCGAGCGCGAGTCGAGCAAGCAGCTGGCCGGTTACCCGTACCAGAGCACCGGTTCGCGTGCGCTGCTGTCCAAGGACAGCGCGTTCAACCCGTTCGGCCAGGACGTTGCCTTCGCGCACCGTACCGAAGAGCTGCCGCGCGGCACCGAGAACAACCTGACCACCAAGCGCGCCAGCCTGGGCCTGGAAGGCAGCTTCGACACCGGTTCGCGTTACTGGGACTGGAACGTCAGCTACATGTACAACCGCAATGAAGGCGAGCGCATCGGCACGGGCAGCATGTACCAGCCGAACGTGAACCAGTCGGTCGGCCCGTCGTTCCTGGATGCCAACAACGTCGCCCACTGCGGCAGCGTGGGCAACGTGATCGCCGGTTGCACCCCGTGGAACCCGCTGGCGCCGATGGGCTATACCGGCCCGGGCTCGATGAGCAACCAGGACGTGCAGGACTTCCTGTTCACCCGCTTCACCGACAAGATGCAGAGCACCACCAAGGTGGCCAGCGCGAACATCTCCGGCTCGCTGTTCACCCTGCCGGCCGGTGACATCCTGGGTGCGCTGGGTGTCGAGCACCGCAGCGAAGAAGCCAGCTACTCGCCGGACCTGATGGTCCGCAACGGCCAGATCGCCGGCACCACCGGCCAGCCGACCCAGGGCGATTACTCGCTCAACGAGGTTTACCTGGAACTGCAGGTTCCGCTGCTGGCCGACATGGCCTTCGCGCGTGAGCTGTCGCTGGACATGGCCGGCCGCTATTCGGACTACAACAACTTCGGCTCGACCACGAACACCAAGTTCGGCCTGAAGTGGAAGCCGATCGACAGCCTGCTGGTGCGCGCCACCTACGGCACCGGCTTCCGCGCGCCGACCGTGGAAGATCTGTACGGCGGTACCACCAGCACGCGCGACTCGTACACCGATCCGTGCGATACCAACTTCGGTGCGGCCGCCAACAACCCGCAGGTCCTGGCGCGCTGCCTGGCCAATGGTGTCCCGGCCAACTTCCGCCAGCTCGCCGCGGACGGCAGCGCTGCGACGGTGCCGGGCCAGCAGGGCGGCACCGACTTCAGCTCGGGCTCCAACCCGGAACTGAAGCCGGAAACCGCCAAGACCTGGACCGTGGGCATGGTCTACAGCCCGGAGTTCGTCTCGGGCCTGGACCTGAGCCTGGACTGGTGGAAGATCCGCATCAACGACGTGATCGTCGGTGAGTCGGCCACGGACATGCTCAACCAGTGCTATGTGCTGGGTGTGGATGCCGCATGCGACCGCTTCACCCGTGCCAAGTCGGGCCGCACCATCGGCCAGGTCAACGGCCTGGACCGTACGCTGCTCAACGCCGGCTACCAGGAAACCGCCGGCTATGACCTCTCGGTGCGTTACCGCCTGCCGGAACTGGCGATCGGCAAGTTCGCGGTCTCCTGGAACACCACGTATGTGGATTACCTGGAGCGCAAGAACGACAACGTCGACACCACGCCGGTGCGTCAGTACACGGGCTGGGAAGGCAACTTCCGCGTGCGTTCGAACCTCAACCTGGATTATCAGTACGGCAACTTCGGCCTTGGCTGGACGGCGCGTTACTACTCCAGCATGAAGGAAAACTGCGCGTACACGACCGAGTGCAGCAATCCGGGCTTCAGCTCGGCGTACACGGGCCGCCAGGGCGTCAACAAGGTGGGTTCGAACACCTTCCACGACATCCAGGTGCGTTACGTGCTGCCGTGGAACGGTACCGTTTCGATGGGCGTGAACAATGTGTTCGACCATCAGGGTCCGATCATGTACAGCCAGCCGAACAGCAGCTTCACGTACTACGGCGGGTTCGATATCGGCCGTTACATGTACATGAAGTACCAGCAGCGTTTCTGATCGGGCTTGCCTGATCACCCCTTTCTGATCTGCGGCTTACTCTCTCCAAGCTGCCGAGTGGAAGTAAGACGGCGCCTTCGGGCGCCGTCTTTTTTTTTGCGCTGCAGTTTTGGAGCGATGGCTTCTGGAGCGATGGCTTTAAGAGCAACAGCTCTTTGGAGCAATAGCTCCTTGGAACAACAGCCTTCAGTGCTGGACTCGCCCTGGCGTGGGCGGGCACGGGTGGGTTGTCGGGACCCGCTGCAAGTCCCGCTCCGCGGCCCGGCCCAGCCGCTGGCGGCTGTGCGTTCAGTCGCTTGCGAGGCAGTGCCTCGCAAGCAATGCGCCTTCACCCATGTAAGCACGTATGCCGCCATCCATGGATGGGTTCACGGCGGGTCCCGCGCACCCACCCACACCCCGCCTGGCCACGCAGCCCAGCAAACCAGGGCTCAAGCATTCAGGCTTTCAGGCTTTTAGGCTTCTCAGCCTTCAGCGCTTCAACGCACCACCAACCCGCGACCGCCACACGCTGTCGCCGATGAACAGCAGCAACCCGGTCCAGATCGCAGCGAAACCCACCGCCTTGGCCGTATCAAAGGGCTCGCGGAAAAAGAACACGCCCAACAACAACCCGATACTCGGCGCGATGTACTGCAGGATTCCCACCAGCGACAGCGGAATCCGCTTCACCCCGTACGCGAACCCGATCAACGGCAGCGCCGTCACCGCTCCGCCAAGGATCAACAGCGCATCATTGCGCCAGCCCCAGCCACTGAAGAACGCCCCGCCGTGCCCGTTCTCGCTCCACAGCGCGAACCCGATCGCCGGCAGGAACAGATACAGACTCTCCACCCCGAGCCCCGCCACCGGGTCGACCGAAATCATCTTGCGCAGCAACCCGTACAGGCCGAACGAACAGGCCAGCCCCAGGGCGATCCAGGGCGGCCTGCCGGCATCGATGGTCAGCCATGCCACACCGAGCGCCGCGCAGCCCACCGCGAGCCACTGCAGGCGGCGCAGGCGCTCGTTGAGCACCACCACGCCGAGCACCACGCTCACCAGCGGATTGATGAAGTAGCCCAGACTGGTCTCGATCACATGCCCGGCGTTGATCGCCCAGATGTACAGGCCCCAGTTGAACGCGATCGCCACGCTGCTCAGCGCCAACGTCGGCAGCGCGCGTGGCTGCGCCGCGATGGCCTTCCACCAGCCCGGGCCGTTGCTCAGCAGCAGCCAGGCCACCACCAGCACCGTGCTCCAGATGATGCGGTGCGCGATGATCTGCTGCGAGGGCACCGCATTGAGCAGGTGCCAGTAGACCGGCACCAGGCCCCACAGGGTGAAGGTGAACGCGGTGATCGCCAGGCCGCGGCGCTGCTCCTGCAGGCTGTGTGGTGCGGGCAGGCTCACTTCGCGCGCGTCCGGGCCAGGGTCAGCACCACCACGCCGGCCAGGATCACCGCCATGGCCAGCAGGTCACGCCCGCCGAAGTGCTCGTTGCCGATGATCACGCCCAGGATCACCGCGATCACCGGATTGACGTAGGCATAGCTGGCCACCAGCGCCGGGCGCACGTTATGCAGCAGCCACACGTAGGCGGTGAAGGCGACGATCGAACCGAACATGCACAGGTAGGCCACCGCCAGCAGCCCATGCAGGCTGGGCCAGGTGGTCGGGCGTTCGCCGCTGAGCAGGCCGAGTACGACCAGCATCGCGCCGCCGCAGAGCATCTGCCCGGCCGCGGTCATGAAGGGGCTGGGCAGGTCCAGGCCGCGTGCCCAGATCGAGCCGAAGGCCCAGCCGATCGGGGCGATCAGCAGCAGGATCAGGCCCTGCGGGGAGGCGGTCAGGCTGCTGCCGGCGTTGAGCCAGACCACGCCGAGGAAGCCGATCGCGATGCCCAGCCACTCGCCGCGGCTGGCGTTCTGCCCACGCATCGCGCCGAACAGGGCCATCCACAGCGGCACCGAGGCCACGGCGGTCGCCGCCAGGCCCGAGGAGACCGTGCGCTCGGCCAGCACCACCATGCCGTTGCCCAGCACCAGCATGGTCAGGCCCATGATCGCCAGGTTCCGCCACTGGCGCCGGGTCGGCGCGGGCGAGCCACGCCAGCGCAACACGGCGTACATCAGCGAACCGGCGATGATGAAGCGGCCGCCGGAGACCATCGTCAGCGGCAGTGCGCCGCCCTCCAGCGCCAGCCGGATCCCCAGATAGGTGGACCCCCAGACCACGTACACCAGCAGCAGCGCCAGGACGACCAGGCCGCTGCGGGGAGCGGCCGACGGGGAAGGGGGTAGGACGGCCATGGGCCACCACGGTGCGGGGGAACACGAATTCTAGGCCGTTGCCGATGGCGCGGCACGCTTTGTGCTGGCACGCTGATTTCATCCAGCCGCACCGTGATGCCTGACACGCACCCGTTTTTGACGTGCGGTAAGGTAACAAGAGTAATCAACGCTTCCCAGCCAGGACCCCTACCCTGCATGAGCACTTCCGTCCCCGCCACTGCGGCACACCCCGAACGGGCCGCCCTGCGGCGCTCCATCTCCAATACCCTCAAAGGCTCGGCCGGTAATCTGGTCGAGTGGTATGACGTCTACGTCTACTCCGTCTTTGCCGTCTATTTCGAATCCCAGTTCTTCTCGGCCGCCGACAAGAACTCCACCATGTACGTGTGGGCGATCTTCGCCGCCACCTTCCTGATGCGCCCGATCGGTGCGTGGTACTTCGGCCGCTTCGCCGACCGCTACGGCCGCCGCCTGGCCCTGACAGTGTCGGTCACGATGATGGCCGCCTGTTCGTTCCTGATCGCGATCACCCCCACCGCGTCGCAGATCGGCATCTGGGCGGCGGTGATCCTGCTGTTCGCGCGCCTGCTGCAGGGCTTCGCCACCGGTGGCGAGTACGGCACCAGTGCCACCTACATGTCCGAAGCCGCCATACCCGGGCGCCGCGGCTTCCTGTCCTCGTTCCATTACGTCACCCTCGTTGGTGGCCATGTGCTCGCACAGCTGACCCTGCTGTGCATGCTGACCTTCTGGGACAAGCCGGAAATCTCCGCGTGGGGCTGGCGCGTGGCGTTCGGCATCGGCGGCATCGGTGCGATCGTGGTGTTCTGGCTGCGCCGGACCATGGATGAATCGCTGCAGTCCGATTCCATCGAAGCTGCACGCGATGGCCGTGCCAAGGCCTCCGGCTCGATGCGTGAGCTGTTCGTCAACCAGTGGCGTCCGCTGCTGCTGTGCTTCCTGATCACCGCCGGCGGCACCGTCGCGTTCTACACCTACTCGGTGAACGGGCCGAAGATGATCCAGAGCGCGTTCGCGGGCAATGACGTCATGACCGGCACGCTCATCAACCTCGGCGTGCTGACCTTCCTGATGGTGCTGCAGCCGATCGGCGGCTGGCTGTCGGACATGGTCGGACGCAAGAGCCTGCTGGTGTTCTTCGGCATCGGTGGCGTGCTGTACAGCTGGTACCTGATCACCGAGCTGCCCAACCAGCACGATCCGTTCATGGCCTTCCTGGTGCTGGGCATCGGCTTCGTGATCCTCACCGGCTACACCTCGATCAACGCGGTGGTCAAAGCCGAGCTGTTCCCAACCCATGTGCGCGCGCTGGGCGTGGGCTTTGGCTACGCGATGGCCAACTCGCTGTTCGGCGGTACCGCGCCGCTGCTGTACCAGGGCGCACTGAAGACCGGCCAGGTCGGCATGTTCGCGGTGTATGTCACGGCAATCATCGCGGTGTCGCTGGTGGTCTACATGTTCTTCCTGACCAACAAGGGCCCGAACTGGCTCGATGGCACCCGGAAGTAACGGCCGCACCACCCGCCCCGCGATCACGCTGGGCGGGTGGATGCTGGCAATGCGGGTACCGGCGGCGTTCGCCCAGGCCAGCACGTCCTCTTACGCAACGCAACGCAGCGCCCTGACGGGCGCTGCGTTGCCATGGGTCAACCGTTCGGCGCGATGATTGCCTGTTGCCTGGCCGCGCTCGCGGCCAGTGGCGGGGGCGCGTGGCGCCTGCTGCGGCGGCGCTGAGCGCCGCCTGCGGTACGCCTCAGCGGCGCGCCGATTCGCTCTTCTCGCGCTCGGCGCGGAATTCGGACCCTTCTTCCCACTGCGGCCAGCGACGGCTGTTGGCCAGTTCCGCGCCCAGGTCGTAGACCAGCAGGGTGTCGGCGGCATGACCACTCGGGTCCCAGCTCGGAGTCCACGCATCGCAGGCCTGGTGGTAGCAGGCGGCGAAGTACGCATCGCGCAGTTCACGGCCCTTCTCGATCCCGCCCTCACGCATGTCCAGCCCCGGGCCGATGGTGATCGCTGGCACGCCAAGGCGAGCGAAGGCGAAGTGGTCGGCGCGGTAGAAGAAGCCTGCTTCCAGATTCGGATCGGGCGAATAGGTGCGGCCACGTGCCTTGGCCACGCGCTCCAGATCCCCTTCCAGCGAGACCCGGCCCTTGCCCCACGAGGCGATGTCGCGGGTCGGGCCATCCGGGCTGAACATCTCGATGTTCAACACGGCGGCGGTCTTGTCCAGTGGGGCAAGCGGGTGCGCGGCGTAGTAGCTGGCCCCGAGCAGGCCCTTCTCTTCGGCGGTCAGCGCCACGAAGTACAGCGTCCGCTGCGGCTGCGGGCCGGCAGCGAAGACGCGGCCGAGCTCCAGCACGGTGGCCACGCCGGTGGCGTTGTCGATCGCACCGCGACGGATGCGGTCGCCCTTGGCATCGGGCTGGCCGATACCGAAAGCATCCCAATGCGCGGAGAAGATCACCGCTTCATCGGCGTGCGCGCCGCCCGGCAGCTTGGCCACCACGTTGCGCGTGATCACCTGCTCGCGCTTGAGCTTGAAGTCCACCGAGAGCCGCGCATCGCCCAAGGCCACCGGCTTGAAGGCCGGGGTCATGGCACGGCGCTTCTCGGCCTCGAAATCCAGGCCCGCATCGCGGAACAGCTGCTCGGCCAGGCTGCGCTGCATCCAGCCGCGCACCGGCACGTGCTGGGCCAGGGCCTGCTTGCGGGTGCGTTCGATATCAAACAGCGGCGAGGTGCCCGAGCTCTTTACCGTGGCCCAGCCATACGCGGCGGGTGCGGTCTCGTGCACGATCAGCACGCCCTGCGCACCGCGGCGCGCGGCTTCTTCGAACTTGTAGGTCCAGCGGCCGTAGTAGGTCACGGCCTTGCCATCGAATGCGCCCGGCTGGTCGGCCTCGAAATCGGCGTCGTTGATCAGCACCACGGCGATCTTGCCGTGCAGGTCGACATCCTTGTAATCGTTCCAGTGGCGCTCGGGGGCATCGATGCCGTAGCCGACGAACACCAGCGGGGCGTTCTTGATCGCCACCGCATCCTGCGGCCGCAGGCTCTGCAGGGTCACGTCCTCGCCATTGACCAGGGCGCGTTGCTTGCCCTTCTGGCGCAGCTGCGCACGCACCGGGCCATCGACCTGCGCACGCACCATCGGCACCGGCTGCACCCAGCCGCCATCCACGCCACCGGGCTGCAGGCCGTACTTCCTGAACTCTTCGATCAGGTACTGGACGGTGCGCTCTTCACCGGGCGTGGCCGGGGCGCGGCCTTCGAACTCGTCCGAGGCCAGGATCCGCACATGTCGCGACAGTGCCTCCGGATCGATGCCGCCGCCGGGCAGGTCATTGGCGGCGTGGGCCAGGCCGCCCACGAACAGGCAGGACGACAGCAGCAGCATGCGCATCGGATTCACGGCAGACACCAGGACGGAAAACAGGACACCGGAGTGTAACGTGACACCCCCGTGACCGTGCACTAGCGGCGGTCGCGATCCAGCCAGCACGCCAGGCCCTGGGCGTTGAGTTCGATATCCATCGCCAGCACCCGGGCCACCGCTTCATCATCCAGCGGGCAGCCATGCGCCTGCGCGCGTTCCAGGTACAGCGCGGTCAACGCCGCGACCAGGCAGCGATGCCGATCCGGCCGACCATCGCATTGGCGACCGATCTCGACCATGGCATCGATCTGTTCAACGAGATCGTCAGCCAGTTTGCGCGGGGGTGCCACGCGCCCGTAGTGGGTCAGGTACATGGCCTGCGGATCGTAAGCCAGCATCTTTGCGATCGACTGCTTCAGCGGCTCCGGATCGAACTGCACCGGTGAGGAGGTGGGCACGATGAAGGCGCCCTGCGCGCTGTCCAGCTCGCGGTAGGACAGCCCGAAGGTGTCGCCGGTGAACCAGCTGCGGCTGCGCGCATCCCACACACACAGGTGATGGCGGGCGTGCCCCGGCGTGTCCACGCACAGCAGCGTGCGCCCGGCCAGATCCACGGTGTGCCCATCTTCGGCGATCACCACCCGGTCAGCGGCAACGGCCAGGATCGGCCCATAGCTGCGCGCGATTTCCGCCTCACCGTAGACCTCGGTGGCCCCGGCGATCAGGCGGGTCGGGTCGACCATATGCGGCGCACCACGCGGATGCACCACCACGGTGGCGTTGGGCAGCTGCTGCATCAGCAGGCCGGCACCGCCGGCGTGGTCGAGGTGCACATGGGTCAGGATCAGCCAGTCGACCTGCTCGGGCGTGCAGCCGGCGCGCGTCAACGCGGCGAGCATCGCCGGCACGGCCAGGCCGGTGCCGCAATCGATGAACGCTGCCCGGCCGTTCTCGACGATCAGGTAGGCGGCATCGAAATCATCCCGCTGGAACGCGGTGTCGATCGTATGAATGCTGGGGTCGGAGTGCATCAACGCATCCCTGGCACGAAACGCCCCCATCTTACGTCGATCAGTGCAGCGGCTTCGATGCGGCTTTGGTCGCAGTCGCGCTCAGCAGTGGCCCGCGCAGCAGCACCGCGGCCACCATCACCGCCAGGAAGGCACCGTAGGCATAGAGCACGGCCAGTACCTGCCGCCAGATTGGACCGGCATCGTTCTGGACCACGCCGATATGGTGGCCCCACAGCATCGCCAGGATGCTCAGCACGAAGGCCAGCACCAGCGCGGCGCCGTCGAACACGCGGCGCGCGGTGCCACGCGGCTGGCGGGGGAACAGCCAGTACAGCGTGCCCAGCAGCACGAACCAGGGCAGGAACAACAACAACGACAACCAGGCCATCGCAGTCTCCCGTGCAGGAACACGCCCCGCGGCGTGCAGGGGCATCATGCCATAGCGGTGGCACCGGCCAACGGCCGAAGCCTGTGTGATGGCGCGCTCGCCTGGTTGCCGGCCAGCGGCCGGCACTACGTGGTGCTGCGGGTGGCTGGGTGTTGGCCAGCAGGCGGCGTTACTCGCGCAGTGCCTGCAGTGCGGCGAGCACGACATCCACCTCCGCCTCGAGCTTGAACAATTCGCTCTGCAGCCCGTCACCATGCTCGGTCTGCTTGAGCACGCCGATCAGCTGGCCGGCGTCGCGCGGCGAATCAAAGCCCTCGCTCTGGATCAGCAGCGTGCCGTCACCGGCCTGCAGCTTGAAGTAGAAGCGGCCGTCCTTTTCGCGGTACTGCTTGAACAGCGGCGGTGCCGCGCGCGCGGCGCCGCTTTCCTCGCTGGGTACGTCACCGGCGGTGGACAGATCGCGCAGGCCAACCGCATGGCGCAGCTCCTTCAGCAGCGGCACGGCGAACTGCTCGCGCAGCTGCTGGCCACGACGGCGCAGCAGCGCCTCGATCTTCTCCGGCTCGGCCATCAGGGCGTCATAGCGTTCGCGCAGCGGGGTGATCTCGCTGTCGATCCGCTCGAACAGCTGCTGCTTGGCATCACCCCAGCTGATGCCCTCGGCGAAGGCCTGCGCGAACGCAGCGGTCTGCTCCGGGGTGGCGAAGGCCTGGTACATCTGGAACAACGCCGAGCCTTCGGTGCTCTTGGGCTCACCCGGCGCGCGCGAATCGGTGAGGATCGAGAACACCAGCTTCTTCAACTCCGCGCGCGGGGCGAACAGCGGAATGGTGTTGTGGTAACTCTTGCTCATCTTGCGGCCGTCCAGTCCCGCCAGCGTAGCGACCTGCTCATCGATCACCACCTCCGGCAGCGGGAAGAACTCCTGGCCGTAGACGTGGTTGAAGCGCTGCGCGAAATCGCGCGCCATCTCGATGTGCTGGATCTGGTCGCGGCCGACCGGCACGCGGTTGGCCTTGAAGATCAGGATGTCGGCGGCCATCAGTACCGGGTACATGAACAGCCCCGCGCTGACCCCGGCATCGTCGTCGAGCTGCTCTTCGCGGTTCTTGTCCACGGCGGCCTTGTAGGCATGCGCGCGGTTGAGGATGCCCTTGCTGGCGATCACGGTCAGGAACCACATCAGCTCGGTGGTTTCCGGGATGTCGCTCTGCCGGTAGAACCACACCTTGTCCGGATCCAGCCCGCACGCCAGCCAGCTTGCCGCGATCTCCAGCGTGGAGCGCTGGGTGCGCTCGGGCTCCTGCGCCTTGATCAGGCTGTGCAGGTCGGCCAGGAAGAAGAAGCTCTCGATTTCCGAGGCCTGGCTGGCGGTGATCGCCGGACGGATGGCGCCGACGTAGTTGCCCAGGTGGGGCGTGCCGGAGGGGGTGATGCCGGTGAGGACGCGGGTAGTCATGGGGAATCAATGCGGACAGATGAACCGCCCCAGTTTACCTGCCCGCGCTCGACCCCGTTGGCCCGGCCCGTGCGTTTGATCGTGCACCTGCCCTGCGGAGCCCTGCCATGAAACGTTTGATCCTGCCCCTGCTTGCCGTGCTGGCCCTGTGCGGGTTCAAGCCGGCGCTGCCGCTTCGTTACGACACCGGGCCGGTCCACCTGACGGTGATCGACCGCGACAGCGGCCAGGCCCTGACCCAGTACCGCCAGGACGGCCAGCGCTGGATCGCGGGCCAGCAGGGCCACCGTTACAGCGTGCGCCTGCGCAACGGCAGCGCCGAGCGCGTGCTGGTGGTGCTCTCGGTCGATGGCCTGAACGCCATCAGCGGCGAGGTGGCCGCGCCCCACCAGACCGGCTACGTGCTCAACCCGTGGCAGACCACCGACATCCATGGCTGGCGCAAATCCGCCGACGAGGTCGCCCAGTTCGTGTTCACCGATCCGGACCGCAGCTACGCCGGCCGCACCGGACGCCCGGCCAACATCGGCGTGATCGGCGTGGCGGTGTTCCGCGAGGCGGGGCGGGGGTCATGGGAAGC
>NZ_JALJRX010000005.1:89366-225295 GCF_024519495.1 Stenotrophomonas sp. Ste96
CCCCCCCCGCCGTGGCCGACTCCGCCGATGCCAGGGCACGCCCACAGGCACGCTCCTCGACGACGGAGCGTGTGCGGGTGACCGGTTCCACCGCCCCGGCACCGCAACTGGGCACCGGCCACGGCCAGCGCGAGCCGTCGCGGGTCCGCAACACCGCGTTCGAACGCGACACGGCCTTTCCGACGCAGCAGGTGCAGGTGCGTTACGACAGCGAGCGCAATCTGGTGGCACGCGGGATCATTCCAAGGTCACGCGCGCCGGTGCGCGACGAGCCGCAGGCCTTCCCGGGCCAATACGTGCCCGATCCCCCGCCGCAGCGCCGCCGCTGATCGCGCAGGTGCCTCACAGAAAACGGGCCGCTTTCGCGGCCCGTTCCGGTTTCAACCCCCGACGGCGGCGCCGTCGTCATGGATCACCACTCAGTGGTAATCCGGATAATCCTTGCGCATGGCCGCTTCGAAGTCGCGGACTTCGGTTTCAGCACGGTCGCGTGCCCAGCCATAGCGTTCCTGCAGGCGCCCTGCCAGGTACTCGGCATTGCCTTCGGCCACCTTGAAATCGTCGTCGGTCAGGTCGCCCCACTTGGCCTGCGCCTTGCCCTTGAGCTGCGTCCACTTGCCGGAAATGATGTCTTTGTTCATGGGTTCGCATCCTTGATTGCAACGGCCATCTCGCCGTAGGTCCAGAATGCGCGTGGTCGCGTTGCCGCGCGGTCAAGCAGCGATGAAACGCACGCTCACGAGCTTGAATGATTCACCACTGCACGCGTTGCGCCGCCATTTGGCGGACATGAAAAAGGCCGGGAAATCCCGGCCTTTTTCGTTGACGACTGATCGGTTGGATCAGTTGCCCTTGGCAGCGCCTTCGACCGTTTCACCGGCCTTCTGCACGTCCTTGCCGGCACCGGCAACGGTGTTGCAGCCGGACAGCATGGCCACCGAGAACATCGACAACAGCATCAGTGCGATAACACGCTTCATGGGGTTCTCCTGGTTGTTCAAATTCAATACCGAAATCCGGTCCCGCCTGTCAGAAGAGCACGCCAGCGCAGCTCCCCTTCCCGACCTGCAGTGCCGTGGGTTCAACCACACGGCGCCGCGTGAAGTGCAATCTGGCGGGAGAGGCGTGCAGCGGATGTGAATGCACGCAAATACGGTTCAGCCAGCCTTGCTCAATCGCGCATCAGCGTCGATTTTCCGAACAGGCTTTCGACCAGATCGACGGCCAGTTCGGCGGTGGCGTTGCGGTTGTCCAGCAGCGGATTCAGCTCGACGATGTCCAGCGAGCCCATGCGCCCGGTGTCGGCGATCATCTCCATCACCAGCTGCGCTTCGCGGTAGTTGACCCCGCCCGGCACCGTCGTGCCCACGCCCGGCGCGATGCTGGGGTCCAGGAAGTCCACGTCGAAGCTGACGTGCAGGTGCGTGTTGGCATCGATGCCGGCCAGCGCCGCCTCCATGGTGCGCTTCATGCCGGCTTCGTCGATGTAGCGCATGTCGTAGACATCCACCTGGTGCTGCTTGATCAGCCGCTTCTCTTCCTGGTCCACCGAGCGGATGCCGATCTGGTGTACCTGCTGCGGGCGGATCGCCGGGGCATCACCACCGAGGCGGGTCAGCGCGTCCGGGCCCAGCCCGCACAGGCAGGCCACCGGCATGCCGTGCACGTTGCCCGAGGGCGTGACCTCGCTGGTGTTGAAATCCGAATGCGCATCCAGCCACAGCACGCGCAGGTCCTTGCCCTGCTCGCGGCACCAGCGCGCGACCGCGGTGATCGAACCGATCCCCAGGCAGTGGTCGCCACCGAGCATGATCGGCATGCGGCCGGCCTGCAGTTCGGTGTAGGTCGCCTCCATCAGCGCGCGGTTCCAGGCCACCACCTCGTCCAGATGGCGGTAGCCCTGCACCGGCGCCGTCCACGGGTTGCGCGGGCCATCCAGGTTGCCGAGGTCGCGCACCTCCACGCCGCGCGCGGTGAGCGCGTCACCCAGGCCCGCGATGCGCAGGGCGTCCGGTCCCAGTCCTGCGCCACGGTGGCCCGCACCGATATCGGTGGGCACGCCAATCAGGGACACCGGGGAATACATCGCCATCGCTGTTGCCTCCATTGCAAAGAGGACCAGCATAGCCAGCGCGGCGTGATACGACTCGCGGCGCTGCAGCAGTCGTCATCGACTGTGCATCAATGGTGCCGGCACCCGGATTCGAACTGGGGACCTACCGCTTACAAGGCGGTTGCTCTACCAACTGAGCTATGCCGGCATGGGCATCGCGGCGGGAGGACCGTCGCGGAGCCGGGATTCTAGCGCAAGCGCGCGCATTCCAGCGAGCGTTGCTGGGCCGCACCGGTGCGCTGGCGGACCGCGGCGGCGCCGGTGCCATCGGCCAGGGTCGCATCCAGCCACCACTGTGCGCTGCCATCGCCCCCGCTGGCGACCATGGTCGCCTTGAAGCCGGCCGCGCTCAGGGCCGCCAGGCGGCGGTCCGCACCTTCCCGGTTGCGGTACTGGCCCAGCGCGATGGCATTGGCCTCTTCGCCCTGGGCAATGATGTAGTAATCACTCACCCCGGCCGCGACGATGCGTTTGACCGTGGCCTGCGCTTCTTCACGACTGGCAGCGGGCGGCAGCAGGACGCGGTAACGGGTGGCGCCGGCATCGGCGACCTCGCGCAGCCTGGCCCCACGCAGGGCTCCCCCGGCGCGTGACTGGGCGGCCTGGGCGGCAGCACGGTCAGCGAACGGCCCCAGGCTCACGCATTGGGCGGGCGTGGGGCTTGCGGTGATCGGAGCGGGTGTGGATGCCGGTACCGGAGCTGCCGCGACCGGGGCCGGTGCAGGCACGCTGGTGGCGGGCGCCGGTGCAGGCGTGTCAGCCACGGCGGCGGCTGGCTCGGCGGTGGCCGGCGCGGCCGTGGGCACCGGCGGCTGGGCCACCGGCGCGGAAGCGGGCGTGACGTCCTGCAGTGCCGGCGCGGCGTCCAGCGGCGTTGCGGCAGCCGGCGGCGCCTGCGTGGCCGGCAGCACTTCCAGCTGGGCCACACCGACCGGCGAAGCTGGCGGCGCGCTGACCGGTTCACCGCGCAGCAGCCACCACAGCGCGACACCGAGGTTGAGGATGACCAGGACGACGATCAGGGCACGGGTAAGCATCGGCTGATCCTAGCCTGCCGACGGCGGTTGGTGCACGGCCCAGCGGGCCAGCCCATCAAGCACCAGCGAGGGCTGGAACTCGGCATCGCCGAGCAGCGGCAGCAGCGCCGGTGCGCCGCCCCCGTGCACCAGCAGATGCGGCAGCGCGCCGAGGCGTTCACCGCCCTGCATGCGGCTGCGTTCAATCAAGGCCACCGCCGCACCATCACAGCCGGAGGCCAGCGCATCGGCGGTGTCGTTGGCGAACTCACTGTAGTCACCGCCTGCGGCCGGCAACTGCACGGCGCGCGCATGCAGCGCTTCGCGCATGGTGGTCGGCGAGGCGGCAATGCGCCCGCCGTGATGCTGGCCATCGGCGTCGAGCAGATCGATGGTGAGCGCGGTGCCCACCCCGGCGATCAGCACGGCCTGGCCCCGCGCCGCCACGGCCAGCAGTGCCAGGTAGCGGTCCACGCCGAAGCGGTTGGGGTCGGCGTAGGCGATCCGCACACCGGCGTACTCGGCCTCGGTACGCGCGACACGGACGTGGCGGAAGCGGGCCTGCAGCACATCCAGCATGGCGGCCGTCAGCGACGGCGCTGCGACGCTGGCGACATACGCGGTATCGCCCGAGGGCAGCGCCTCCAGTGCCACCGCAGGCATTGCTTCGGCGCCATGCGGCCATGCCTGCACGTCACCGGCGCGCACGCCCTGCAGTGGCGCGAACTTGAAGCGCGAATTGCCCAGGTCAAACAACCAGTCGCTCATTGCGCCCTCACGCTGACTTCGCCCGCATGGAAAACCCGTTCGCTGCCGTCGATACGCACGCGCAGTGCTCCGTCGTCGGCCAGTCCCAGTGCCGTGCCGGCAAACAGGACGCCGCCTTCTTCCACCTGCACCTCGCGCCCGGCCAGGCTGTCCAGCGCGGCGTAGCGGGCCAGGAACGGCGCCAGGCCCTGCTGCTCGAACGCGTCCAGTGCCGGCAGCAGCGCGGCCAGGATGCGGGCGACCACGGCATTGCGCGAGGTCTGTTCGCCACACAGCGTGTCCAGATCGGTCCACGGCTGGGTGATCTCCGCCGCGAAGGTGGCCGGCATGCGTACGTTGACGCCAAGCCCGATCACGGCCCGCGCAGGGCCGGCGAATTCACCGCCGCCTTCGATCAGCAGGCCACCGAGTTTGTGGCCGTCGACGACCAGGTCATTCGGCCACTTCAGCGCGACACCGCCGAAGCCTGCCTCGCGCAGTGCTTCGGCCACCGCGACACCGGCGACCAGGCTGAGCCCGCCCAGCCGCGACAGGCCACCGGCAAAGCCGCGTAATACTGAGAGGTAGACATGCGCCGCCAACGGCGAGGCCCACACCCGCCCCCGCCGCCCGCGGCCACGGGTCTGGCGCTCGGCCAGGAGCACCGCCACCCCGCGCTCCGGCGCGCTGCAACGCAACAATTCACTGTTTGTTGACGCCACCGACCAGGCGATCTCCAGCGAGGCCAGTTCCGCGGACACCGGGCCCGGCAGCGCAGCCTGGATGGCATCAGCCTCCAGCAGGTCCAATGGCTGCTGCAGCTGGTAGCCGTCACCGGCACGGCCGTCGATATCGACCCCGGCGGCTCTAAGTCCTTGAATCCGCTTCCAAATCGCGGCGCGGGTCTGGCCCAGTTCGCGCGCCAGCGCGTCGCCGGACAGGCGCCCGGCGCCCAGTTTGGCCAGCAGTTGGCGGTCGTCCACGGCAGCTTCCATCGGGTAAACGGGAAAAGTATGCGGGAAAGCCGCCGCCAGCGCCCACCGGAGGCCTTCCAATCCCTTGGGCGAATCGGGCTAGAATCGAGAACTTGACCCGCCCTGTGGATGTTGACGATGCGCCCGTTCGCCCATTGCCTGCTCCTCCTGATGGCCCCGCTGGCCGCGCACGCTTCCGATGCGCTCACCACGGCGGGCCGCGGCGCGTGTGTCTATTCGGGCAGCGAGAACGAGCGCAGTGCGCCCGCGTCGGCCTCGGCGGCCGCCGCCCCGGCCACCGTCAAGCCCAGCGCCAGCAGCGGTACCAGCACCGGCGGCGGTGGCGATGACGACGTACTGCCGCGCCTGCGTGCGCCGAAATGGCACAGCTTCCTGCCGGGTATGTTCCGCTGATCGAACGACTGTTGGGCTGGCTGCGCCGCACGCCACGCGAGATCGACCCCACCCTCTGGGACCGCACCTGCCGCCGCGCCGCGTGGCTGCAGCAGCTGGACCCAGCCCGCCGCGAGCGCCTGCGCGCCCTCGCCGCCCGCTTCCTGCACGAGAAGACGATCAGCCCGGCCGCCGAACTGCAGCTCGATGAGGCCGACGGCGTGCTGTTGGCCGCGCTGTGCTGCCTGCCGTTGCTGGAACTGGGCGAAATCGGCCTGCGTGGCTGGTCGCAGCTGATCGTCTATCCCGACGCGTTCCGCGTGCACCGCAGCCATGTGGATGCCGCCGGCGTGCTGCACGAATGGGACGACGCACTGATCGGGGAATCCTGGGACAGCGGTCCGCTGATTCTCTCCTGGGCCGACATCCAGGCCGACATCGCCGATCCCGAGGCCGGGTTCTGCGTGGCGGTGCATGAGATGGCGCACAAGATCGATGCGCTGGACGGGGCGATCGACGGCACGCCGCCGTTGCCGCGGGCGTGGCAGACGCAATGGGCAGCGGATTTCCAGCAGGCCTACGACACGTTCTGCGCCGAGGTGGACAGTGGTCGGCAGACGTTGATCGACCCCTACGCGTCCGAGGCGCCGGAAGAATTCTTCGCGGTGGTCAGCGAGTACCACTTCTCCGCACCGGCGCTGCTGGCGCGTGAGATGCCGGCGGTGGCCGGGCATCTGCAGCGGTTCTATGGACCGTCACCGCTGATGCGGTGAGGCGCGCCACGACCAACGGTCGTGGGCTGCCAGCGCCTTGGAAATGCCGGGCGATCCAGATCGATGATGCACCCTGCAGACCACGGGTAGGTACCGACCGCTGGTCGGTACGGCCGTTACGGCCCAGGCGGCAGCTTCACTTCAAAGCGCGCGCCACCCAGTTCCGGCGAACGCGTCACCTGCAGTTCGCCACGGTAATCCTTGATCAGGTCCTGCACGATCGACAGGCCGATGCCGTGGCCCTGCACGCGCTCATCGCCACGCACGCCACGCTGCAGCACCTTGGCGATGTCTTCCGGTGCGATGCCCGGGCCATCATCGTCCACCGAAAGCACCAGGCCTGCGCGACGCGCACCGGGCGCCGGCAACGGATGCGCGGTCAGCAGCACGCGGCGCTTGGCCCACTTGAAGGCGTTCTCCAGCAGGTTGCCGAGCAGCTCCTGCAGGTCACCAGGCTCGCCATGGAAACGCGCGGCCGGATCGATGTCGAATTCGCACAGCACGCCCTTCGAGGCATACACCTTCTCCAGGCCACGCACGATTTCTTCGGCGTTGGATTCGATCGGCAACGGCGCGGAGAACAGCTTGTGGCCGGACGACGCCGCGCGCGCCAGCTGGTAGGACACCAGGTTGTTCATGCGCCGCAGCTGCACGTCGAATTCTTCGCGCAGATCCTCATCGCGCGCGCCACTGTCGAGCTGCGTGCGCAACACCGCGAGCGGTGTCTTCAGGCTGTGCGCGAGATCGGCCAGGGTGTTGCGCTGGCGCTCGAGGTTCTCGCGCTCGCTCTCGATGAAGGCGTTGATGCTGTCGGTCAGCGGCTCCAGCTCGCGCGGATGGCGTTCGCTCATGCGCTCGGTTTCGCCGCGCTGGACCTTGGTCAGTTCGTTGATCACGCGCCGCATCGGGCGCAGGCTCCATTGCAGAATCACGGTCTGCAGCAACAGCAGGATCAGACCGATGCCACCCAGGTAGAACCACACCCGCCCGCGGAACACGCGCAGCTGCGCGCCGAGCGCGCGCGAGTCTTCGAGCACGTAGATCGTGTACGGGAATTCGGTGGCTGGGTCGGCGTCGGCATCCCAGACCAGGCCCATGCCATAGCGGTAGGCCGAGCCCTCGCTGCCGTCGATCTGGATCATCGGCAACGGGCCTTCGAAGACTTCCTGGCGCGGGGCCAGCATGCCGCCGCCCACGGTGGGCAGCATGGGGCCTTCGGCGGACATGGAGTTGCCCTTGCCGTCGGGCATCACGACCTGCAGATAGAGGCCGCTGCCGGGAACATCAAAGCGCGGATCCGGTGGCTGCTCGCGGATGTACAGCGAGCGGTCGCGGGTGAAGTCGATGCCGGCCGCGTAGGCGGTGGCGTAGTTCTTGAGGCGCTCGCGCAGGTTGGCCTTCGCGGTATCGGCGAAGGCGGCGTCCAGCGCGTAGCCGGCCAGGGCCAGGAAGGCCACCAGGCCCACCGAGGCGGCCAGCAGCTGGCGCGCCTGCAGTGAGCGCGGCCGCCAGCGTTTAAAGAACCACAGACGGCCGGACATCATCTATCGCCAGCCGCAGCTCAGCCTTCGTTGCGCGGAATGGCGAAGCGGTAACCGCGGCCACGCACGGTTTCGATCGGCTTGAGTTCGCCGTCGGCATCGAGCTTCTTGCGCAGGCGGCCGATGAAGACCTCCAGCACGTTCGAGTCGCGGTCGAAATCCTGCTGGTAGATGTGTTCGGTGAGATCGGCCTTGGAGACCAGTTCACCGGCATGCATCATCAGGTACTCGAGCACTTTGTACTCGTAGCTGGTGAGGTCCACATTGCTGCCGTTGACGCTGACCGTCTGCGCGGCAAGATCCAGCGCGACCGGGCCGCATTCCAGCGTCGGCTTGCTCCAGCCGGCAGCGCGGCGCAGCAGCGCATTGACGCGGGCCAGCAGCTCTTCCACGTGGAACGGCTTGACCAGGTAATCGTCGGCGCCCTGCTTGAGGCCCTCGACCTTGTCCTGCCAGCTTGAGCGCGCGGTCAGGATGAGCACGGGGAACTTCTTGCCCTCGTCGCGCAGCGCCTTGATCAGTTCCATGCCCGACATCTTGGGCAGGCCCAGATCGATGATGCCGACGTCGAACGGTACTTCGCGGCCCATGTACAGACCTTCCTCACCGTCCTGCGCAGCATCGACGGCAAAGCCTTCGCGCTTGAGCCGGGCTGCCAGTGTTTCCCGCAGCGGGGCTTCGTCTTCGACCAGAAGGATACGCATGAACTCTCCCTAGTGTCCTGGGTATGGCCCCATGGGGCCAGTGGGTAATGCAGATGACTGCGGACAACTATCCCTGTTCAGGGGTTATCGCCGCGTAGTGATGACATATCCGAGCGCGGCGTGCGGGGCTGTGAACGCGATGTCGCCGGATCGTCCATATAGCGGACGCGACCGCGATCGTCCATGTACTTCACCCGGTTGATATCGCGCCCATCGAAGGGCACGCGTTCGGCGCCGAGGATGTGTCCACCGGTAGTACGTTGCACCCGACGCACCGCGTCGGACAGCGAGCGCTCCTGCGGGCCACCACGTTCGGCCGTGCGCATCATCTCGGCACGGGCCGCTTCCGGCGGTGGCATCTGTGCCCACGCACTGCTGGAGGCAGCGGCGCCCGTCGCCAACAGGGCGAAGGCGGCAATGCGGCGGTGGCGGGTCACGGAGAACATCGGTCTGATCCTAGCGGAGCGCGGCTAAACGTTCAAAAGTTGTGAATCGGCAACCGCCAGCCTGGGCCGGCGCTTTACGAATCTTTAGCGAATTCTTGGTTTTAGCCAGTGAATCCGATCTGAACTTTTCCAGCTGCCTCCCCGCGCCGTTCATATAAGTGAACATTGGCGGTCAAAGCGGGATGCTTGTCAAGCCGACAAGGTGACGCGGCTCACGCGGCGACGCGTTCGGCCTGCGCCCGGGTCACTGCCAGCGCCTGCTCGATCAGGCTCCAGTCGGCCCCGACCCGGTGTGAGCCCTCGCTCAGGATCTGGCGGAAGGCGCGCCCACCGGGCTGCCCGTGGAATAGGCCCAGCAGGTGGCGGGTGATGTGCTTGAGCGCCAGCCCGCTGGCCAGCCGGGCCTCGATGTAGGGCTGCATCGCGCGCAGCAGGGCTTCGCGAGGTTGCAGCGCGGCGCCGGTCTGGGCGGCCTCGAGCTGATGCAGCACGTAGGGATCGTGGTAGGCCGCACGGCCCAGCATCACCCCGTCCAGGGCCGGCAGCTGGGCCTGCGCTGCCTCGACCGTGGCCAAGCCGCCGTTGAGGACGATCTGCAGCTGCGGGCGGTCGGTCTTGAGGCGGTGCGCCCAGTCGTACCGCAGCGGCGGCACTTCGCGGTTTTCCTTCGGCGACAGGCCCTTCAGCCACGCGTTGCGGGCATGTACCACGAACATCGCACTCCCGGCGTTGGCCGACTGATCGACGAAGTTGACGAAGTTTTCGTAGTCGTTGTCGTCATCTACGCCCAAGCGACATTTCACCGTGACCGGAATGTCCACCGCGGCAACCATCGCGCCCACGCACTCGGCGACCAGCGCCGGTTCGCGCATCAGGCAGGCACCGAAGCGGCCGGCCTGCACGCGGTCGGACGGGCAGCCGCAGTTGAGGTTGACCTCGTCGTAGCCCCATTCCTGCGCGATACGCGCCGCCTGGGCCAGCAGGGCCGGATCGCTGCCGCCCAGCTGCAGGGCCAGCGGATGCTCGCTGCCGTCGAAGCCGAGCAGGCGCTCGCGGTCGCCATGGATCACGGCGTTGGCGTGCACCATCTCGGTGTACAGCCGTGCGCCCGGTGCCAGCAACCGATGGAAGTACCGGCAGTGGCGGTCCGTCCAGTCCATCATCGGGGCGACGGACAGGCGCAGGGAGGCGGCGTAACGCGCGGCGGCGTCGGTGATCGGCTGGGTCATGGGGCGCGGGGCTGTCTGGATTCACTGGCAATGCCAGCGCAATCAATAGTTTACCCCCTTCCCATGAACGCTGCCCGAGAGTGCAGCCGGCGGCCGGATCGCGCGCGGAGTACCCGCCTGCAACGACGGCGGTAGACAATGCAGCCCTGCACGTCCCTCCCAGGCATCCATGCCCGCACTCCGTCTGCCCAGTTTCGACCCCACCACCGAGCAAGGCGTCCTGCGCCTGTCGATCGCCGCCTCCCTGGCGATGGCCGCCGCGGCCGTGGCGTTCGGGCTGTTGGCCAACTCCTCGCTGATCATCTTCGATGGCATCTACGGGCTGATCGACGTCGTGATGACCTGGCTGTCGCTGCTGGTGGTGCGCCTGATCAGCCTGTCGACCCACGTCGATACCCTGCAGTCGCGCTTGAACCAGCGCTTCACCATGGGCTTCTGGCACCTGGAACCGATCGTGCTCGGGGTCAGCGGCACGTTGATGATCGGCGCGGCGCTGTATGCCGCGGTCAATGCGGTGGATGCCCTGATGTCCGGCGGGCGTGAGATCGCGCTGGGGCCGGCGATCCTGTTCGCGGTGATTTCGATCGTGGCCGAAACCGGCCTGGCGCTGTTCGTGCGCCGGGCGAACCGGTCGATCGGCTCGGACTTCATTGCCCTGGATGCGAAGAACTGGGTCGTCGCAGCCAGCATGTCGGCGGCGTATCTGGTCGCCTTCGTCGGCGGCTATGTGCTGGGCGGCACGCCGTGGGCGTGGCTGGTGCCGTACATCGATCCGGCGATCCTGCTGGTGGTCTGCCTGTTCGTAGTGGTGGCGCCGATGGGCACGGTGCGGCAGGCACTGTCGGACATTCTGCTGATCACGCCGCTGGATCTGCAGACGCATGTCGATGAGGTTGCGCGCGATATCGTGGCCCGGCACGGTTTCCTGGAGTACCGCAGCTACGTGGCCAAGGTCGGGCGCGGTGAGCAGATCGAACTGTTCTTCGTGGTGCGCGCCGATGATCCGCCGCGGGCGCTGATCGAGTGGGACCGGTTGCGCGACGAGATCGGCGAGGCGCTGGGTGAGGAGTCGCCGGACCGCTGGCTGACCATCATGTTCACCACGGATCGGGAGTGGGCGATCTGAGCGGGACCGGCGTGCGTCGCGTTATCGCTCGGTGGCCACACTGCCCTGCTTCCACTGCCGTGGCGACTGCCCGGTCTGCGCCTTGAACGCGCGCGACAACGCGGCTTCGCTACCGTAGCCCACATCGATGGCGATGCGCTTGAGCGGATGGCCGCGGCGTAGCGCCTGCTGTACCAGGCGAGTGCGCCAGCCCTGCAGATAGTGCCCGGGCGTGCTGCCGATGGTGTCGCGGAAGCTGTCGGCGAAGGCGCTGCGTGACATGCCGGCGCGCTGCGCGAGCGACTCCAGCGTCCACTCGTCGGCGGGTGCTTCATGCATGGCCACCAGCGCGTGGCGCAGGCGCGGATGGGCCATGCCGGCCAGCAGGCCGACGCGGATCTGGCCACTCTCCATCAGCGCGCGCAGGATCTGGATCACCACCACTTCAAACAGGCGATCCAGCAGCGCCTGGCGGCCACAGCGCTGCGCGAAGGCTTCTTCGAACAACAGCGACAGCACCGGCTGGCCGCCATACAGGCCGTCCAGCGGCAGGCAGACGACCGGCGGCAGTGCAGCGGCGACCGGATTGTTGGCGCCGCCTTCGAACTGCAGGTTGGCGCAGGCAAAGTCGGCCCCCCGGGTGGCATCGGTGACGAAGCGGTGCGCGAGCGGGCGCGGGTACAGCAGTACGCTGGGCGTGGTGATCTGCAGCGTGCTGCCGTCCGGGTGCTCGACGCGCACATCGCCCTCGCGGATCAGATGCAGCTGGCCACGCTCGCCATCGCCCGGCAAATCGTTGATGCCGCACAGCGCGCCGGCGTGGAAGACTTCGGCAGAGACCGCGAAACGGTCCAGCAGGGATTGCAGTCGGTCGACCATGGCGGACTCCAGATCAAGTTTTCTGGACGAAATGTTGCCATAAGTACGGCTCAGGCGCGCAAAGTACACCTGCCATCTGGCCCACCCCTTTCACTCCGCAGGAGATTCCCATGTCCATTGCCAACGTTCTGTACACCGCCCAGGCCACTGCCAACGGCGGCCGCGACGGCCGCGCCGTCTCTTCCGACAACGTGCTGGACATCCAGCTCTCCACCCCGCGCGAGCTGGGCGGTGCGGGCGGCCCGGGCACCAACCCGGAACAGCTGTTCGCCGCCGGTTACTCGGCCTGCTTCCTGGGCGCGCTGAAGTATGTGGCCGGCCAGGCCAAGGTCGCTCTGCCGGCTGAAACGCAGATCACCGGCAAGGTCGGCATCGGCCAGATCCCGACCGGCTTCGGCATCGAAGTGGCGCTGGAGATCTCGGTTCCGGGCCTGCCGCGCGAGCAGGTCGAAGAACTGGTGCAGAAGGCCCACATCGTGTGCCCGTACTCCAACGCGACCCGCGGCAACATCGACGTGACGCTGACGGTGGTCTGAAAAAAAATGGGCGGCTGCCTGACTTGATCGTCTGGCAACCGCCCATCCCACCGCGGTGGATCCCGTGGGCGTACCCATGGGATGCATCTTGTTCTGTTGCAAAGACCAACGGTCGTTGCATACCGGTGAAGCCGGATGTCGCCGGTGTCGATAGTGACGTTGCCGGCCAGCGGCCGGCACTACCCGCTACTTGTCGTGCGTGATCAGCTGCACCACGCTGGAGAAATCCAGCTTGCCGCGACCGGCCTGGTGATTCATCGAATACAGGTTGCGGGCCAGCTCGCCCAGCGGGATCGAGGCGCCGACGCTCATCGCCGCTTCCACCGCCAGGCCCATGTCCTTGAGCATCAGGTCGCTGCCGAAGCCGCCGCTGTAGCCGCGCGAAGCCGGGGCGTTTTCGAGCACGCCGGGCCACGGGTTGCACATTTCGGTCGCCCAGCTGCGGCCCGTACTGACCGCCATCATCTGCGAGAGCACCTTCGGGTCCAGCCCGTGCGCGACGCCCAGCGCTATCGACTCACCGGTCACCGCCATGATCACGCCCAGCGCCATGTTGTTGCACAGCTTGGCGACCTGGCCGGCACCGCTCGCGCCGACATGGAAGATGTTCTTGCCCATCGCCTGCAGCAGCGGGCGCGCGCGCTCCAGGGCCTCGGCTTCACCACCGACGATGAAGGTCAGGGTGCCGGCCTGGGCACCGGCAGTGCCGCCGGAGACCGGGGCGTCCAGCATCTGCAGGCCACGTGCCGCGGCCGCTTCTGCGACCTTGCGGGCGGTGGCCGGCGCGATGGTGCTGCAGTCGATGACCAGCGCGCCGCCGGGGATATCGGCCAGCAGGCCGTCGTCACCGAGGTAGACGCCTTCGACGTGGCGGCTGGCCGGCAGCATCGAGATGACGATCTCGGCCCCGGTCAGCGTATCCAGTGCCGAGCTGGCGGCGGTGGCGCCGGCATCGACGGCGGCCTGCACGGCGGCGGGCACCAGGTCGAACACCCGCACCGCGTGGCCGGCCTTGGCCAGGTTGGCGGCCATCGGGCCACCCATGTTGCCCAACCCGATGAATGCAATACGGCTCATGCGTGGCTCCTTTCAGGGACGGTGGCACCGAGGTCGGCCAGCGGATGCGCGGCATCGGACCACGGCGAAACGAAGAAGGTGCGGGCCCACTCGGCCGTGGCTTCGGCCAGCGTGCGCGGCTGCCACTGCGGGGTGCGGTCCTTGTCGATCAGCAGTGCGCGGATGCCTTCGGCGAAGTCGCCATGGGCGGCCGCATGCAGGGCTGCGATGTATTCGATGCGGTAGACCTCGGCCAGCGAGGCACCCTCGGCCAGGCGCTGCAGCTCGAACGCGAGCCGCGCCGAGCCGGGCGCACCGGCGGCAAGTGTGGCTTTCGCAGTGCTCAGCCAGGCATCGTCCGTTTCCAGCGCAAGAATCGCCTCGACGATCGCACCAACGTCGTCACCGGCGCACAGCGCGTCCACGGTGGTGGCATTGCGCAGCAGCGGGCCGGTGGCAGCGTCGCTGGCATGCTGCTGCAGCAGCGCGGTCAGTTGCTCATGGTTGCGCTTGGCCTCGCGGCTCCAGTGCACGTCCGCCAGCGCGTTGAACACAGTCTCGCGCTGTGCCTCGGCGATGTGGATATCGGCCAGGCCGGCATAGATCGCATCGCCGGCGTTGAGCGGCGCACCGGTCAGGGCCAAGAACAGCCCGCCGTGGCCGGGTACGCGCGGCAGCAGCCAGCTGCCGCCCACGTCCGGGAACAGGCCCACGGTGATCTCCGGGAACGCCAGCCTGGAGCGCTCGCTGACCACCCGGTGGCTGGCCCCGGACATCAGGCCGATGCCACCGCCCATCACGATGCCATGGCCCCAGCACAGGATCGGCTTGGGATAGGTGTGGATCGCGTAGTCGACGCGGTACTCGACGTCGAAGAATTCGGCCGCGTAGGCGTTGTCGCGGATATCGGTCTTCCCGCTGTCGCGGTACTCGACCATGCTGCGATACAGGCTGTGCAGGTCGCCGCCGGCGCAGAAGGCTTTTTCGCCGGCGCCCTGCAGCACGACCAGCGCGATGCCGTCATCAACGGCCCAGGCCTCCAGCCGCTCGCGCAGCAGGTGCGCCATCGGCAGCGAGAACCCGTTGAGCGTGCGCGGGGCATTGAGCGTGGCGATGCCGATGCGCGTGCCGTTGGCGGCGGCGCGCTCTTCGAACAGCACCGGCGCCTCGTCGTTGACGACGGCGGTGCTCATGCGTTCTTCCACTGCGCGGCGCGCTTTTCCAGGAAGGCATTCACGCCTTCGGCCTGGTCGGCGCTGTCGAACAGATCAACGAAGGCCTCGCGCTCGGCCACCAGCGCCGAGGCGTGGGTGCCGGTGCGGGTGGCCTGCACCAGCGTCTTGCACGCGGCGATGCTGGTCGGGCTCTGCTTGCCCGCCTTGTGCGCCCACGCCAGCGCCAGTGCCTTGGCTTCGCCCTTGGCGACCTTTTCTTCCACCAGGCCGATACGCAGTGCGGTGTCCGCATCGATGCGCTCGCCCAGCAATATCATGCGCTTGGCCCAGCCTTCGCCCACCAGGCGCGGCAGGTTCTGGGTGCCGCCGGCGCACGGCAGCAGGCCGACGGTGGCCTCCGGCAGGGCCACCTGGGCGTGTTCTTCGATGATGCGCAGGTCGCAGGCCAGCGCGCATTCCAGACCGCCGCCCATCGCGTAGCCGTTGATCGCCGCGATGGAGACACCACGGAAACCGGACAGCGCTTCAAAGGCTTCGCCGAAGCGACGTGCGGCTTCGCGTGCGGCGGCCTTGTCGCCGGAGGCGAACTGCTTGAGGTCGGCACCGGCCGAGAAAAACTTCTCGCCATCGCCGGTGATCACCAGCGCGTAGATATCGCGGTCCGCATTGAGCGCACCGACCAGATCGCGCAGCGCCGAGAGGCTGTGCACGGTCCAGGTATGCGCCGGCGGGTTATCGAGGGTGATGACCGCGACGTGGCCATCGGCCTCGACCTTCAGGCCGACGTGATCATGCTGGCGCCACTCCATCATCGCAGTTCCTCTTCAGTGTTGAGCAGGTGGCGGGCCACGATCACACGCATGATCTCGTTGGTGCCCTCCAGGATCTGGTGCACGCGCGAATCGCGCAGCAGCCGTTCGATCGGGTATTCACGGATATAGCCGTAGCCGCCGTGGATCTGCAGCGCGTCGTTGCAGATGTTGAAACCGGCATCGGTGGCGAAGCGCTTGGCCATCGCGCACCACACATTGGCATCGCTGGCGCCGGCGTCGAGCTTGCGCGCGGCGGTGTGCACCATCTGCCGTGCGGCGACCAGCTGGGTGGCCATGTCGGCCAGCTTGAACTGCAGCGCCTGGAACTCGGACAGCGCCTTGCCGAACTGGCGGCGCTCGCCCATATAGCGGCGGGCGGCATCCACGGCGCCCTGGGCCGCGCCCAGCGAGCACGCGGCGATGTTGATGCGGCCGCCGTCCAGGCCCTTCATGGCCAGCTTGAAGCCACTGCCTTCCTCGCCGAGCAGATGGCTGACCGGCACGCGTACATTCTCGAACGTGATGCCACGGGTCGGCTGGCTGTTCCAGCCCATCTTCTCTTCCTTGCGGCCATAGCTGATGCCGGGCAGATCGGCCGGCACCGCGATCGCGCTGATACCACCGGCCCCGGCGCCGCCGGTGCGCGCCATCACCACCAGCAGCTCGGTGGCACCGGCGCCGGAGATGAAGGCCTTGGAACCGTTGAGCACGTAGTGGTCGCCATCACGCACCGCGCTGGTCTTCAGCGAGGCCGCGTCCGAGCCGGCCCCCGGCTCGGTCAGGCAGTACGAGGCCAGCTTGATGCCGGACGACAAGTCTGCGCCCCATTCGGCACGCAGGCTCTCCTGGCCCCATTTGGCCACCATCCACGACGCCATGTTGTGGATGCTGACATAGGCCGCCGTGGACGGGTCCACATTGGCGAGCTCCTCGATGACGACGGCGGCGTCCAGACGGCTCAAGCCGCTGCCGCCGACCTCGGGGTCCATGTACAACCCACAGAACCCGAGTTCCCCTGCCTTGGCGATCGCCTCGCGCGGAAAGATGCCCTCCGCATCCCATCGCGCGGCGTGCGGCGCCAGTTCGGCCTGGGCGAAGTCACGCGCTGCCTCTCTATAGGCCTGCTGCGCTTCGTCGAGTTCCGTCGTCATCGAGTGGCTCATGGTCGAACTCCGTTGTTGCTGGTGCTTACTTCAGGCTGATGGTGGTGTTGACGCCATGACCCAGCGTCTCGTCATCGAACCAGCGCGAGGTGATCGTCTTGGTCTGGGTGTAGAACATCACCACCTGCTTGCCGTACGGGCCCAGGTCGCCGAGCTTGGAAGCGCGCGAGCCGGTGAACGAGAACAGCGGCACCGGCACCGGGATCGGCACGTTGATGCCGACCTGGCCGACGTCGATGTCTTCCTGGAACTTGCGGGCGGCCGCGCCGGACTGGGTGAACAGCGCGGTGCCGTTGCCGTTCGGGTTGGCGTTGATCAGTTCGATGGCGTCTTCCAGCGTGTCCGCTTCCAGGATCACCAGCACCGGCCCGAAGATTTCCTCGTCGTACACGCGCATGCCCGGCTTGACGCCGGCGAAGATGGTCGGGCCAACGAAGTTGCCCTTCTCGAACCCATCGACCTGCGGATTGCGGCCGTCGAGCACCAGCTTGGCGCCCTGCTCCACGCCCGAGGCGATCAGGCCTTCGACACGCTCACGCGCGGCGCAGGAGATCACCGGGCCGACATCGGTACCGGCCACGCTGCCACCGCTGACCTTCAGCGTCTTGGCCTTGGCCACCAGGTCCGGCACCCAATCGCGCGCTTCGCCGACCAGCACCAGGGTGGAGGCGGCCATGCAGCGCTGGCCGGCCGCACCAAAGGCGGCACCGACCATCGCGTTGAGGCTCTGTTCCTTGTTGGCGTCCGGCAGCACCACGGCGTGGTTCTTGGCGCCCATCATGCACTGCACGCGCTTGCCGGCCAGCGAGGCACGGTTGTACACGTGGGTGCCGACGCGGGTGGAACCGACGAACGAAACGGCCTTGATGTCCGGGTGATCGCAGATCGCGTTGACCACGTCTTCGCCACCGTGCACGACATTCAGCACGCCCTTGGGGATGCCGGCTTCCAGCGCCAGTTCAACCAGGCGCATGGTGACCATCGGGTCCTGTTCGGACGGCTTGAGGATGAAGGTATTGCCGGTGGCGATCGCCATCGGGAACATCCACAGCGGAATCATCGCCGGGAAGTTGAACGGGGTGATGCCCGCGCAGACACCCAGCGGCTGCAGCAGGGTGTAGGTGTCCACGCCGTTGGCCACGTTGTTGGCCAGCTCGCCCAGCTGCAGGTTGCCGATCGCGGCGGCGTGCTCGACCACTTCCAGGCCGCGGAACACATCACCTTCGGCATCCGGCACGGTCTTGCCCTGCTCGGCGCTGAGGATGTGGGCCAGCTCGCTCATGTTCTCGCGGATCAGCTGCTGGTACTTCAGGAAGATGCGCGCACGGGTGCCGATCGGGGTCTTGCGCCAGGTCTTGAACGCTTCCTTGGCCGAGGCGACGGCGGCGTCGACTTCGCCGGGGGTGGCAAACGGGACCTGGGCCAGGACGTCCTGGGTGGCCGGATTGACCACGTTCTGCCAATGCGAGCTGGCCGATTCGATGAACTGGCCATCGATCAACATGCGGATACGGGGCGCTGCAACAGTCATGGACAATCCCGGCGGGTCGAAAGTTGTTGGCATTATTCACAGTGCCACCCTCGATTTCCGGGCTGTATGCGCTTAATCTGGCCAATGTCCGCTACGATTCTTGTGAATTCTGTGAATAGCCAGCCCGTCCAACGCCAGATCGGCCTGCGCCTGCTCAAGCTGCGCGAGCAGCGGGGCTACAGCCAGCTCGCGCTGGCCAAGGCCCTGGGGCTGTCGGCCAGCTACCTGAACCAGATCGAGCGGAACAAGCGGCCGTTGACCCCGGCGGTGCAGGGCAAGCTGCGCGAGGTGCTGGGTGACGTCAGTGAACTGTTCGAGGTCGATGATCCCGGCGCGCTGCAGGAGTCGCTGGGCGAGACCCTGCGCGATCTGGGCCTGGCCGATGTCAGCAGCACCGAGCTGCGCGCCATGGCCGGCAACCTGCCGCAGATCAGCCGCGCCCTGCTCGACCTGCACCGCCGCCACCTGATGCTGCGCGAGCATGCCGCCGCGCTGGAGTTCCAGCTGGGCGATGTACATGCCGGGCAGGCGCTGCCCGCAGGCGACCAGGTACGTGACTTCTTCAACCGCATGCACAACCACATCCCCGAGCTGGACGACCTGGCCGAGCAGCTGTTCAGCGAATGGGGGCTGGTGGCCGGGCATGTCGCGCCGCGCCTGCGCCAGTTGCTGGCCGACCGCCATGGCGTGCTGGTGGAAGTGGGACCGCTGCAGGCTGGCCGCGAGAAGCGCGTCTACGATGGCGGCAGCCGCACCCTGTGGCTGCCCGATTACCTTGAACCGGGCCAGCAGGCGTTCCAGATGGCCGCCGAACTCGCCCTGCTTGGCTACGCCGCGCAGATCGATGCGGTGATCGCACGCGCGGGCTTCGGCGAAGCGGAGCAGATCGCCCAGGCGCGGATCGGCATGTCCAACTACTTCGCCGGCGCGCTGGTGATGCCGTACGCGCAGTTCCTGCGTGCCGCCGAGCACAGCGCGTATGACATCGATGCGCTTGCCCATCGCTTCGGCGTCGGCTTCGAGGCGGTCTGCCATCGCTTGAGCACGCTGGCCCGGCGCAGCGCGCCCGGCCTGCCGTTCTTCTTCATCCGCGTGGACCGCGCCGGCAATGTCTCCAAGCGGCACTCGGCCACCGACTTCCACTTCTCACAGGTGGGCGGCTCGTGCCCGCTGTGGATCGTGTACGAAGCCTTCAACCAGCCAGGCCGCGTGCTGACCCAGACCGCGCGCATGCCGGACGGGCGCCGCCACTTCTGGCTGGCGCGGCAGGTGAGCAGCGGCCCGATCGGGCACGGCCAGCCGCGCAAGACCTTCGCGGTGGCACTGGGCTGCGACCTGCAGCATGCCGAGCGGTTGATCTACACACGCGGTCTGGATATCCAGAGCCCGGGCAACTCGGTCTCGATCGGCCCGGGCTGCCGGGTGTGCCCGCGCGAAGACTGCATGCAGCGCGCGTTCCCACAGCTGCCGGGACGTGGGTAGCGTCGACCGTTGGTCGACTTGCCTCGGTGCCCAGAATGGCTGACCCGTCGCGAAGAGCCGCCGACCAACGGTCGGCTCTACCGGTCATGTGACGTGTCATGGGCAGCCGACCAATTGCCGGCATTGCGGTTCACGACGCGGTCCATCTCCGGCTCAATAGATCGGCGTCACTTTCATCTGCGGCAGCGGCCGGGGCGCACCGTCGGTGAGGTCCGGCCCCAGGTCTTCCCAGATCTGGCCCTGCTCGACCATGTGCCGCCACAGCTGCTGCGATTCGCGGCGCTTGTCTTCCGAGCTCAAGCGGTAGGACGGCGGCACCGGCGTTCCCGTGGCAACGCTCTGGTACGCATCCGAGTACGCTGCCACCCGCTGCGCGGGGTCATCGGTGCGCGCGACATCCAGCGTGTAGCGCTGGTAGGCCGAGGCCAGGTTGCGCCAGCGGATCCAGTAATGGTTGGCGAAGGAGAAATCGCAGAAGCGCTCGCCGGCGATGCTGCCCTTGTCGGCGATACGGTTGAGCACGGCCTGTGGCATGTCCAGGTTCATGCCGCCCTCGTCGCCCTCCAGCGCCACGTGCACGATGCGGTCACGGTAGCCCGGCGCGCGGGCCTGCAGCACATCGCGCCAGTTCTGCATGGTCGAGACGATCGAAAAGAGAAAGCCGGACATTTCCGCGGCGGCCAGCGGCTGCGCGATGGAATGGTAGGTGCGCTGCCAGCCATGGCGGTTCTCGGTCGGCAGGAAAACCGCCTGCTCCGCCCGCGCATGCGCATCGCCGTGAGCCAGCACGCTGATCGCCTCGGCGTGACGCGGATACACCAGATTGATGCCGAAGGTCGGCCAGCGCGGCAGCGCGGCGTCGAACAGGTGGATCGGAAAGTTGCTGCTGATCCCGCCATCGGAGAACCAGCACACACGGAACGCGGCGATCACCGCACCACAGCTCTGGCCACCACTGGTGAGCCCTTCCATGCTGTCGGCGACGTTGGTGTTGTCGCGTCGGGGCTCGGCATCGGCGACCGGCTCGCAGCGACGCTCGCGCCGGGCCGGCTCGTGCAGCGGCACTGCGCTGATGAGTAGTGGGAAGCTCAGGCTCATGCGCGTGGCCACCAGCACCGGCAGGTCCTCGCCATCGACCAGGCGGTAGTAGTCGCGCCCCTCGACGTGTTCGGGAGTGCCGGCGCGCGCGACCAGCCAGTCGACCACGCTGGCCGGGAACAACTGCGCGAACTCCTCGCGCAGGAACCAGAAGTGCGCCGCGTTGAACGGCAGCGTGCGCGGTTCGGTGTGGGAGACGCAGGTGGTGATCATCTGCAGCGTGATCGCGTGCGCGCCACTGGGCTCGCCGGGATAACGTGGTGCGGCATGCAGGTCGCCGAAGGTCAATGGCTGTTCGTCCGGCTTGCCGGCCAATGCCTGCAGCTGGGTGTGCAGCCAATCCGTCAGCGCCGGTGCGGAAGCGTTCGGCTGGGTGCTGCCATTGCACAGGCCAAGCAGGTTACGTCGTGCCACGCGCGCCACGCGCAGTGCCGAGGCCAGCACGCCAGCGCCGTAGGCGCACAGCAACGACGGCAGCAGCGTCGCCCAGATGCCGTCGATGCCCCCGGCGAGGTAACCGATGCCGAGCAGGCCCGCCAGTGAGACCAGCAGTTCCAGCGGCGCGATCGCGAATACCGCGGCGAGCAGGCAGGCAATCTTGCGCAGCAGGCCAGCCTTGCCGGTCAGCATCACCAGCAGGCGGTACGCGGTACGCGCGCCATACGCCGGCTGGAACAGGCTGTGGATGAAGCCCTGCCGGGACAGCTGCGCCGATACCCCGGCCAGCCCCGGAAAGCCTACCGCCGCGGCCACCCGCTCACCGGCCTGGCGTCGCCGGTCACCCAGCGCCGCGGCAGCGGCCACGGCAGCGGCAATGGCGCCGGCCGAGGTGCCGCCGATGCTCTTGAAGCGGTACTCGCGGGCCAGCGACAGCACCGCGTTGGGATACACGATGCCGCTGGTGATGCCGCCCTTCATGACCAGATCGCAGTACTTGTCCGCCACGTTGCCGTCCTCTGTCCGCCCGTGCGCGGCCGATCCGCACACCCTCCCCGCCTGCCCCCGCAACGATGCAGGGGCCAAAGAGGTCGATGGCGACAGTATCGCCCGTGCGCTTCTCAGGGCCTGAGAAGCGCGGCACGGAACGGCCTATTCGGCCTTGCCGGACTGCGGCACGCGCCGCACCTGGGAGAGGTCATAGCCCAGCGCGGCGACCCGGGTCATCGCCGCCTGGTAGTCCGCGTCGGAGATGGTCGGGGTGCGGGCCATCAGCCACATGTAGTCGCGCTTGCTGCGGCCGACGATGGTCTGCTGGTACTCCGCGTCCAGGTAGACGATCACGTACTCGGCCTGGATCGGCCAGATGAACTGCATGCCCCAGACCGCGCCGCCCGTGCCGTCCTTGACCGTCCCGACCGGGTGCATGGTCTTGACCGGCGCCTGGAAGCTGCCCTTGCGATAGCGGAAGGTGGTCTGGATGCGGCCATCCGGACGCAGTGCGTAGGATTCCACTGCGTCGAACGCCTCGCGCTCGGGCCGGCTGGGGATATGGGCGATCACATACCAGTCGCCCATGAAGCGCGGCACGTCCACGTGCGCCACCGGCGGGATCGGACGGGTGTTGCCACTGCAGCCGCCGAGCATCATGCCGACAGCCAGCAGGGGAATGAGAGCGCGGATCGACATGACGGCTTCCTCCAGGAACGTGGGGTGATCACGGACGGTTGAACAGGTAATGGGCGACCTGCCACTGCTGGCCCTGCTGATAGCCGAACAGTTCCGCGCAGGCCATCCAGAACATGCGCCAGCGCTGGTGCCACAGTGCGGCCGAAGCATCGCCGTAGGTCTGGCGCAGCACGGCCATCACCGCCTCTTTCTCGCGATCCTGGTTGGCCAGCCAGTGATTGGCGGTGCGCTCGTAATGGGTGCCATCGAGCAGCCAGCGCTGCTGCAGCTGCAGGTGCTGCTGGAAGAACAGCAGCGTATCGGCCGCAGGCATCAGGCCACCAGTGAAGAAATGGCGGCCCATCCAGTTGTCATCGCCCTCGGTTTCGAACGGGTACATCAGCGTGCGGTGCACGAAGATATGCACGAACAGCTTGCCCTCGGGGCGCAGCCAGCGGTGGATGCGCTGCAGCAGCTGCGGATAGTTGCGCATGTGCTCGAACATCTCGATGGAGACACAGCGGTCGAAGGTTTCCGCATCCAGCATCAGATGGTTCACGTCACGGGTCAGCACGGTGACGTTGATCAGGCCACGCGCGCGGCACTGGCCCAGGATGTACTCGCGCTGGCTGTTGGAGTTGGAGACAGCGGTGATCTGCGCGTTCGGGTAGCGCTCGGCCATCCACAGCGTCAGCGACCCCCAGCCGCAGCCCAGTTCCAGGATGTGCTGTCCATCGGCCAGCTGCGCGCGCTCACCGTACAACGCGAGCATCGCCTCTTCGGCCTCGTCCAGCGTTTCGCTGCCCGTGGCGTAATAGCAGCTGCTGTACTTCAGGCGCTTGCCCAGGCAGCGATGGAAGAACGCGGCCGGCACTTCGTAGTGCTGGCGATTGGCCGCATCCACGTGCAGCGCCACCGCGCTGCTGGCCAGCCCGGCAATACGCGCAGCAAAGCGCTGCGACTGGACCTGCTGGCCACCGGCAAGCTCTTCGCGCAGGCGCTGCTCGCACTGGCGGCGGATGCCCAGCCGCAACAGCGCATCGGGCACCAGCCCACGTTCGGCCAGGCCGGTCAGGCCCGATGCGTAGTCCGGCAGGGGCAGTTGGTCACTGGCGACATTCACGGTGAAGACTCCTTGCGGGCATGCGACGAACGGGAGGGGAACCACGGGAACAGCATCGGCGTGGTGCGCTGGTACTCGCGGTAATCCTCACCGCGCGAGCGCAGCGCCTGCGCCTCGGTGAAGGGAATGCCGCTGACCCAGCGCAGGAACACGTACATTACCAACGGGCCCGACCACGCCAGCCACCACAGCGGCGACTGCACGGCCAGCAGCACGTAAGTGAACCAGTGCAGCCACTCGAAGAAATAGTTGGGGTGCCGCGAGTAGCGCCACAGACCGTCACGACAGGTCTTGCCCTTGTTCGCGGGATTCGCGCGGAAGCGCGCCAGCTGGCGGTCGGCGATGGATTCACCGCCCACGCTCAGCAGCCACATCGCCATTGCCGCGATCAGCCAGCCCCAGCCCTGCGGTTGCGGATTGACCGACACGGCCACGAACGGCAGCGCGAACAGCACGATCAGCAGGGCCTGGAACTGGAAGAAGCCGAAGATCTTTCCCTGGTGGCCGTTCCAGTGCCTGCGCAGGTGCTGGTAGCGGCCATCCTCGGGTTCGCTGCGCACGCGGTGCCACAGGTGCAGCGCCAGGCGTGATCCCCACAGGCCACCCAGTACCGCCAGTGCGATCCGTGGCATCGCCGCACCATCGCCGAGCAGGGCCAGCAACAGGGCCGACGCGCCGACGCCCTTGGCCCAGAGCACATCGACCACGCCGATGTTCTGGTGCCGGCGTTGCCACCACCAGCCCCAGGTCATGATCACGGCGGCATACAGCCACACCACCCACAGCATCTTCATCGTGTCTCTCCAGGAGCGAGTGTGGTCAAGGGGGCCGTGCGGCCCTGCCAATGGCGGGCGCAGGCGGCCAGCAGCGGCAGCGCGACCGCCCAGCCGAGGCCGAGCAGCAGCACGCCGTGCCACTGCGGTGTGGCGAACACCACCGAGGACCAACCGCGCGCAGCGGACAGATACGCCAGCGGCGCCAGCATCAGGCCGACCAGCGCGGCGGCAATGAGATGCCGCTGCAGCACCGCGAACGACACCGTCAGCGTCATCGCGAAGGCGGCCCACAGGGCCAGAATCCAGACCGGTGCGATCCACGCGCGCTCATTGGCAGCCGCGTAGGTCACCCACCCGGACGCACCCGCCAGCCCATCCACGAGCAGGCCGCACCCGATCGCCACCAGCATGAGCCTGAGCTCCACCGACGGCTGCGCCGACAACGCCAGCTGGCTGCCCACGTAGGCAGCAGCCGCCACCAACGCCGGCCAGCGCAGACCGTGGCCGGCACCGATCACGGCGCACAGCCACACCAGCTGGTTGCCGATCACGTTGGCCCAGAATCGTGTCACTTCAGCCTTCCCCGGCAATCAGCGCGGGCCGGTAGCCCGGACGCGCCATCAGCAGGTGCGAGACGCCGATGGAGCGCTCCAGGAAGCCCCCCTCGCAGTAGGCCAGATAGAACTCCCACAGGCGGATGAAGGATGCATCGAAGCCCTGTGCGCGTACCGCGGGCAACTGGGCCAGGAAGCGCTGGCGCCAGGCACGCAGGGTCAGCGCATAGGACGGGCCGAAATCATGCTGGCCGATCAATTGCAGGTCGCTGCTGCGGGTCTTGGCGGCGACGATCGCGTTGATCGACGGAATGAAACTGCCGGGAAACACGAAGCGCTTGATGTAGTCGACGCTGCGCCGGGCCTGCTCGTAGCGCTGGTCTTCGATGGTGATGGCCTGCAGCAGCGCCAGGCCATCGTCCTTGAGCAACCGGGTGAGCGTGGCGAAGTAGGTGTCCAGGTACTGCGCGCCGATCGCCTCGATCATCTCGATGGAGACCAGCTTGTCGTACTGGCCCTCCATATCGCGGTAGTCCTTGAGCAGCAGGGTCACCTTGTCCTGCAGGCCGGCCGCCTCCACCCGCTGCCGGGCCAGCGTGTACTGCTCGACCGAGATGGTGGTGGTGGTGACGTGGCAACCGATGTGCCGCGCCGCGTACAGCGCGAAGCCGCCCCAGCCGGTGCCGATCTCGACCACGCGATCGGTGGCGGTGAGCTGCAGCTGCTCGCAGATGCGCGCGAGTTTGCGCTCGGAGGCCGCCTCCAGCGTGTCGTCCGGGCTCGCATACAGCGCCGAGGAGTACATCAGGTCCGGAGACAGGAACAGCGAGAAAAACGGATTGCCCAGATCGTAGTGCGCCGCGATGTTGCGGCGGCTGCCTTCGCGCGTATTGCGGCGCAGCCGGTTCCAGCCCTTCAGCAACCAGCCACCGACACGCGCCGGCCCGCCCTCCATGCCATCGAGCAGATCCCGGTTGCGCACCAGCAGCCGCACCAGCGCGACCAGATCATCGCAGCGCCAGTCGCCACGGATGTACGCCTCGCCTGCGCCCACACTGCCCTGCGCGGCCACTGCGCGATAGAAGGCCGGGTCATCCACCCAGACCGTCACCTGTGGCGTGGCCTGTGGATCACCGATCACTACATCACCGAGCGCATCGCGCAGGCGCAGATGGCCGCCACGCAGCGGGGCGAGCTGAGCCAACAGGCGCCCACGCAGGAACCCTTCAAGGGCGGACGGCTGCGGCAGGGCCACCGCACGGGTCATGTCGTTCATGGGGATTTTCCGGCAAGAGAAGGGTGGTCATGGACGGGGTTGCGCTTGAGCCACAGGCGCAGCGCCTGCCAGTGGATCGCGGCCACCACCTTGAGGGTCATCAGCGGGTAACGCAGCAGCACGCCCGCCAGGCCACGACCGGTGAACGGATGGCGCCGCATCACCAGATCGGCATCGAACTGGCACACGCCCTCGCGCCACACCTGCATGTGCACGTGCAGGTCATCGCCCGGCGCGGTGAAGCGCCAGCGGTACTCGCAGTCCATCTGCATGAAGGGCGAGACGTGGAACTGCTTGTCGAACGACCAGCACAGCGCGCGGCCCTGGGCATCGGCCTGCGCCACCGGCAGCACGTAGGCGTGGCGCTCCTTCCAGGGCGTGTTGGTGATCTCCGCCACGATGCTGTCCAGCGTCGTGCCGTCGGCGGCGTAGCAGTAATAGAAGCTCACCGGATTGAACACGTGGCCGGCATACCGCGGATGCGTCAGCAGGCGGATCGGGCCCTGCGGCGCGCGGCCCAGGGCCTGGGTGATGCGTTCGCGCACGGCCTCGGCCAGCGGTTGCCCGGGTGCGCCGAGATAATCACTGCGGCGGAACTCCACCACGTTGCGGCGGCCCACCGACCATAGCCAGCGACCCTCGAACAGACGCGGCAGTTCGTCCAGATCCAGCAGCAGCTGCGCGATCGGGTAGCCGAACGCGTGCGGGTGCGGCGTGTGCCGCCGATGGCGCATCCAGCCGCGATAGATCGCACTGGCGCTCATGCCGGCAGTGCCTCGGCCAGCGGCCAGTAGGACTCGGCATCCAGCGCCTGCAGCGCATCGACCACACGGCGGGCGCTACGGATGCCATCCTCGTGGAAACCCCAGCCCCAGTAGGCTCCAGCGAACCAGGTACGGCGATGGCCCTGGATCTCGGCCCAACGCTGCTGTGCGCGCACCATCGCGTGGTCGTGCACCGGGTGCGCGTACTGCAGGCGGCGCAGCACGCTCGCGGGATCGATCGCGTTGCTGCGGTTGAGCGTGACCACCAGCGGCGTGGGCGTATCGATGCCCTGCAGCAGGTTCATGCAGTAGCTGACCGTGCACGGCGCCAGCGGATCGCGCGGCACATGCGCATTCCAGGCCGCCCAGGCCTTGTGGTCACGCGGCAGCAGACTTGCATCGGTATGCAGCACCACCTCGTTGGGCTGGTAGCGGATCGCACCCAGTACCGCGCGCTCGGTGAGATCGGCATCGGACAGCAAGGCCAGGGCCTGGTCGCTGTGGCAGGCCAGCACCAGCTGGTCGAAGCCTTCCAGCCCGGCAGCGCTGTGCACGCGCACGCCATGCTCGTGGCGCTCCACCCCGAACACGGGACACTCCAGCCGCTCGCGGACCTGCCAGCGGCTGCGCAGCGCATCGATGTACCGTGCCGAGCCGCCCTGCACCACCCGCCACGGCGCGCGCCCGGTCATCTGCAGCATCTGGTGGTTGGCCATGAACTGCACCAGGTAGCGTGCGGGGAAGGCGGCCAGGCTTGCCGTGGGTGAGGACCACAGCGCCGAGGCCATCGGCAGCAGGTGTTCGTCGATGAAGGTGCGGCCGTAGCGGCCCTTGGCCAGGAATTCGCCCAGCGAGGGGCCGTCATCGTCACGCTCGAGCAGCGCCGGTGCTTCACGGTAGAACCGGCGCAGATCGCGCAGCATCCCCCAGAAGCGCGGCGAAACCAGATTGCGGCGCTGGCAGAACAGCGTATCCAGCGAGGTGGCGTTGTACTCCAGCCCAGTGCGCTCGCTGTGCACCGAGAAACTCATGGTGGTCGGCTGCGAGGCGACGCCCAGTTCCTCGAAGAGCCCGGTGAGCAGCGGATAGTGCGCGGGGTTGAACACGATGAAGCCGGTGTCCACCGCGTGCGTGCGGCCGTCGACCTCCACCTCATGCGTGTGGGTGTGCCCCCCCAGGTAGTCGTTGGCCTCGAAAAGCGTTACTTCGTGTTGCTGGCTCAGCCACCACGCACTGGAGAGGCCGGCGATGCCCGATCCGATCACGGCGATACGCATGTCAGTGCTCCGCCTTGGCCAGCACCCAGGCCGGCACGGGTTTGAGATCGCGCACCAGGCCCAGCGCAGCCATCGCCCGCAGGCCATACCAGGTGACATCCACTTCCCACCAGTAGAAGCCCTGGCGCGCGGTGCCCGGGAAGAAATGGTGATTGTTGTGCCAGCCTTCGCCGAACGTCAGCAGGGCGAGCCATAGGTTGTTGCGGCTGTCATCACCGGTGTTGAAGCGCTGGCGGCCGAAGCGGTGCGCCAGCGAGTTGATCGTCACCGTGGCATGGAACAGCACCACGGTGGACATGAAGAAGCCCCACACCAGCATCTGCCCGCCGCTGGTGCCCCAGGACGGCGCGATGCGCTCGAGCAGGGCACCGAGGCCAAACAGGGCTGCGGCCAGTGCGATCGGCACCAGCGTGTCGAAGCGGTCCAGCCAGCGCAGCTCGGGGTACTTGGCCAGGTCCGGAATGCGCGACCAGTCGGTGCGGAAGCCTTCCACGGTGAGGAACCAGCCCATGTGGCTCCACCAGAACCCATGCACCGAGGGCGAGTGCGGATCAGCGGCGGTGTCGGTGTGACGGTGATGGTTGCGATGATGCGCGGCCCACCACAGCGGCCCACGCTGCACGCTGGAGGCGCCGATCAGCGCGAAGATGAACTGCACGGTGCGCGACGTGCGGAACGTGCGGTGCGAGAAGTAGCGATGGTAGAACGCGGTGATCGCGAACATCCGGACCGCGTAGAGGGCCAGCGCCACGCCCACCGCGACCCAGGAGACACCTACCCAGATCACCGCCAGACAGGCCAGGTGCATCGCCGCGAAGGGGATCGCCCGCACCCAGTCCACGCGCTGCGGCTGGTCCACCGCGGCGGCTGCATCGGCGCTGGTATCGAACCAACGCCACAGCGTGGCCCAGCGGCGTCGCTGTGCGGTGCGTCCTGCGTCGGGGGTGGGGCTGACCGACATGAATCGCTTCTCCTGAGGCGTTATCAGGAGATACGGGAGCCGGCGGCGTTTGGATGCACGGATCCGGAAAATAATTCCGGACGTGCGCGGTTACAGGTTCGCGATGTCGCCCTTGGCGATGATGGGGCCGGTCGGAATGCCCTGTGGCGCACCGGTGGCCGGCTCGAGCGTGATCGCCAGCACCGAGCCGTTCACAAGCGCATCACGCAGCGCGTCCGGAACGGCAACCGTGTGCGCGCGATCGATGGAGACCAGACCGAGCGAGCGCGGTGCGCCTCCGGCCGGGATCAGCCACAGCTCCGGCGCGCGTCCGGCGGCATCGGCCGCGGCCGGCACCGGCACCATCAGCACCTTGCCCTGGGTCTTGTCGACCGAGGCCAGCCAGCCCGGGGTGCCATCGTCGTGGAGCAGCGGCGTGACCGGCCTGGTGGCCTGCTCCGGCTCGGCCGGTGCCGTCGGCGTGGCCGGCGTGACCGCCACCGGCGTGGACACCGGTGCGGTCGGCGCCAGGTCACGGCGGCTGAACACTGCCACCAGTGCAAGCGCGGCCGCCAACGCGGTCATGCCCTGCCAGAACCCGGTGCGCTGCCAGAGGCGCGGGGAGCCGGCCGATGCGGCAGGCCAGCCCAGCGAGGTGCGGATGCGTGGCCACAGATGCGCAGGCACCGGTTCACTGCCGAGCGATGCGAGCAGGGGCGCGAGGCGGTTCTCCCACTGCGTCACCAACCGTGCAAAGCCGGGATCGCTGGCGATGCGCCGTTCGGCGCCGGCGCGCTGGGCGGCATCGAGCACCCCAAGCACGTACTCGCCGGCCAGGATGTCGGCGCTCGGCGGCTCGCCGTCGTCATGCAGATCATGGAGGTCGCGGACGTTCATCGTTCCAGGCACACGCGAAGTTGGCCCAGCCCGCGGCGGATCCAGCTTTTCACCGAGCCCAGCGGCGAGCCGATGCGGCGCGCCAGTTCTTCATAGCTGGCGCCTTCCAGGAAGGCCAGCCGGATCAGGGAGCGGCGGCGCGGCTCCAGCGTATCCAGGCAGTCCTGCAGGCGCTCGTGATCCGACGCCTGTTCGGCCACCTGGGCCGGCTGCGGCGCGACATCGGGCAGTTCCTCGGCGACGGACAGATCATCCAGCGCGCGCGGCGGCGCGGCGCGGAGACGGTCGATCGCGCGGTTGCGGGCCAGCATCGACAGCCAGGTCATGGCCGCCGCCTTGGCGCGGTCGAACTGCGCCGCCTTGTTCCAGACCGCGGTGAAGACCTCCTGCAGGACCTCTTCGGCATCCCCGCGGTCGCGCAGCACATGCAGGCAGATGGCGAACAGGCGGCCGGAGGCCAGCTGATAGACCGATTCGAACGCCTGGCGATCCCCGCCGGCGACCCGGTCAAGCAGTTCATCCAGGCGGTGTGATGCGGCGGCGGCGTCCAGCTCGGGCATTGCAGGCTCAATGTCGATAACGGGCGTATCGGCATCCTCGTTGCTCCCGGCGCCGTCTGCAAGGGGGCGGTCAGGCACCGCATGTCTTCACCAGCGGCTGCGTCCGCGCGGCGGACAACTCGGCCGCAGGCGTGGCAACCGGTGCCGCCGGAAACTCGACCCGCACCTGCGGGTACCTGCCCTTCTCGTCACGGACGTTGCCGGTGCCGGTGAACTGCAGCAGGCGCTGGTCGGCGGTGGCGTAGACCAGCGTGACCGCCGGCACCGCGAAGCCGAACCAGGCGTCGAGCTTCATCTGCAGTTGCTCGGCCGGCTCGCCCTGCCAGCTGACCGCGCCGGTGCGCTGGAGTTTCAACGGCACCAGGCGCTGCCGGCTGGGCAGCAGGAACTGGAAGGCCACGCTCTGCCCGGCCTGCAGCGCGGCCCAATGGCTGCGCACCGCCGCATCGAAACCGGCATCCACCACCGCCCCCGAAGGAAGGGTGATGGCGCGGCTGAAAGTGGGTGCCTGGGCGCTGGCGCGGACCGATACCTGGCGGTCGGCGGCACGGCCGCGCACGCCTTCCTGATATCCGTCGCGACCATCGTCCAAGGTGAAATCCGGCGTCTGCGGGCTGCCCTGCGGGGTCATCCACTTGCGCGCAAACGGGCGCCCGTCGCTGCAGCGGTACAGCACAAGGCGCGACTGTGCGCTCGCCGGCCCCTGCAGCCAATGGGTCTCGCGATACAGCAGGCGGCCATCGGCAGTGGCGTACGCGCGGCCTTCCTGGCGCTGCACGGTCTGATCGGCGGCACTTACGGGGGCGGCGATCACCGACAGCAGCAGGATCAGGCAGGGCAAGGGCTGGCGCATGGAGGTCCAAACGGGCGGGCTTGCAGGGAGATACGCAGGCGGCGGTGGTTTGGATGCAGTGGGCGTATCGCGCAGACGACTTGACCATCGCTCCGCTTCGGCCTACCTTGTGCTCGCCGAAGGTATCCATCTCTTCATGCAGATGAAGGGATGGATTTAAACGGGAATCCGGTGAAGGCGCCTTGCGCGCCCATTCCGGAGCTGCCCCGCAGCGGTGAATGGAAACGACACCTGCCAACAGCACTGGGCCCCTGGGCCTGGGAAGCGGCAGGGAGTAGGTGGGCGCCCGCGCCCGTGTCCATCAGCCCGAATACCGGCCCTGGCCGGGGGACACGACCGTCCCCTGATTCGACCTGGAACGTCCGCGGGGAGGTTGCCGGGGCCTGCCGCCCTGCCGTCTGCATGGCGCTGCCCCCGTGCGTCCGCTTCACGGCATCCGGTTCGCCCGCGGGGGCGAAGGTCGCTGGCGGGGCGGAACGGGCTGCAAGGCCCCGGACGGCGCGCGGTTCCTTCGTTCCTCAATGCCCCTACGCAATGAGGACACGTTCCAATGACCACTGTTACCAACCTGGGTTTCCCGCGCATCGGCGCCAAGCGCGAACTCAAGCGCGCGCTCGAAGCCTTCTGGTCCGGCGAGAGCAGCGCCGCGTCGCTGCAGGACACCGCGGCCGAGCTGCGCGAGCGCCACTGGCAGCTGCAGCGCGAGGCCGGCGTGGATGTGCCACCGAGCAACGATTTCAGCCTGTATGACCAGGTGCTCGATGCCGCCTTCCTGTTCGATGCGATCCCGTCCCGTTATCGCGCGCTCGCCGATGCCGAACCGCTGAGCGGCTACTTCGCGATGGCGCGTGGGCTGCAGCGCGATGGCATCGACCTGCATGCGCTGGAAATGACCAAGTGGTTCGACACCAACTACCACTACCTGGTGCCGGAACTGCAGGCCGGCCAGGCCTTCACGGTGCGCGGCGACAAGCCGCTGGCCGAATACCGCCAGGCCAAGGCGCTGGGGATCGAAACCCGGCCGGTTCTGATCGGGCCGGTCACCTTCCTGCGGTTGTCCAAGACCACCGATGGCAGCAACGCGCTGGATCTGCTCGATGCGCTGCTGCCGGTGTACGTGCAGCTGCTGGGCGAACTCAAGGCGGCCGGCGCGGCGTGGGTGCAGCTGGATGAGCCACTGCTGGTGCAGGACCTGGACGAGGCCACGCGCGCCGCGTTCGAACATGCCTATGCGGTACTGGCGCAGGCCGCGCGCCCCAAGGTGCTGGTGGCGACCTACTTTGGTGCGCTGGAGGACAACCTCGCGCTGGCCGCGGCGTTGCCGGTCGATGGCCTGCATGTGGACCTGGTGCGCGCACCGGAACAGCTCGATGCGGTGATCAAGGCGCTGCCGGCCGGCCGCGTGCTCTCGGCCGGCCTGGTCAACGGCCGCAACATCTGGCGCACCCACCTGGACAACGCGCTGGTGCTGGCGCGCTACGCCCACGGCCATGTAGGCAGCGATGCGCTGTGGCTGGCGCCATCGTGTTCGCTGCTGCACACCCCGGTCGATCTGGACCACGAAAAGAAGCTGGACGACGAACTGCGCAGCTGGCTGGCGTTCTCCAGGCAGAAGCTCGGCGAGCTGCGCGTGCTGGCCGATGCGATCGATGCACCGGCGCGTGCCGAAGCGCCGCTCGCCCATTCGCGCGAGTGCATCGAATCGCGCCGTCGTTCGCCACGCGTGCACAACCCGGCCGTCGCCGCCCGCCTGGCCGCGCTGACCCCGGCCGATGCGCAGCGCCACAGCCGCTATCCGCAGCGCCACCTGGCCCAGGCCGCGGCGCTGAAGCTGCCGCGCTTCCCGACCACCACCATCGGTTCGTTCCCGCAGACACTGGAAGTACGTGAGGCGCGTGCCCGCAACAAGTCCGGCAAGCTGTCCGATGCGGATTACGATGCGTTCCTGGCCACCCAGACCGAACACTGTGTGCGCGTGCAGGAGCAGATCGGGCTGGACGTGCTGGTGCACGGCGAGTTCGAGCGCAACGACATGGTCGAGTACTTCGGCGAGCAGCTCGATGGCTTCGCCTTCACCAAGAATGGTTGGGTGCAGAGCTACGGCTCGCGCTGCGTGAAGCCACCGGTGATCTTCGGCGATGTGACGCGCCCGCAGCCGATGACCGTGCGCTGGTCGCAGTACGCGCAGTCGCTCACCCAGCGGCCGATGAAGGGCATGCTGACCGGCCCGGTGACGGTGCTGCAGTGGTCGTTCGTGCGCGATGACCAGTCCCGTGCGGACACCTGCCGGCAGATCGCGCTGGCCCTGCGCGATGAAGTGACCGACCTGGAGGCCGCCGGCATCGGCGTGATCCAGATCGACGAGCCGGCGATCCGCGAAGGCCTGCCGCTGCGTCGTGCGCAGTGGCGCGACTACCTGGACTGGGCGGTGGAAGCGTTCCGGATCAGTGCCAGCGGGGTGCGCGATGCGACCCAGATCCACACCCACATGTGCTACTCCGAGTTCAACGACATCATCCACTCGGTGGCCGCCATGGATGCGGACGTGATCTCGATCGAGACCTCGCGCTCGCGCATGGAACTGCTCGATGCCTTCGTGCGCTTCCAGTATCCCAACGAGATCGGCCCGGGCGTGTATGACATCCACTCCCCGCGCGTACCGGACAAGGCCGAGATGCTGGCCCTGCTGCGCAAGGCCGCCGAAGTGCTGCGCCCGGAGCAGATCTGGGTCAACCCGGACTGCGGCCTGAAGACCCGTGGCTGGCCGGAAACCCGCGCGGCGCTGGAAGCGCTGGTGGCCGCCGCACGTGAACTGCGCGAGGAAACGGCAGACGCCAACGCCGCGTGATCGCCTCTTTGTAGACCGCCCCAAGGACCCCATCGCCGCCGTTGCCGGCGGTGGGGTCGACGAGAAACGCATGAACCTGCATGACCTGACACCGATCGACCGGCCCACCCTGTCCCTGCCCGACGGGCACACCAGACTGCTGCTGCATTCGTGCTGCGCACCGTGCTCGGGCGAGGTGATGGAAGCGATCACCGCTTCCGGCATCGATTACACGATCTTCTTCTACAACCCCAACATCCACCCGGTAAAGGAATACGAACTGCGCAAGCAGGAGAACATCCGCTTCGCCGAGAAACATGGCGTGCCGTTCGTCGACGCCGACTACGACACCGACAACTGGTTCTCGCGTGCGCGCGGCATGGAGAACGAGCCCGAGCGCGGCATCCGCTGCACGATGTGCTTCGACATGCGCTTCGTGCGCACCGCGCTGTACGCGCATGAGAACGGCTTTGCGGTGATCAGCAGCTCGCTGGGCATCTCGCGCTGGAAGGACATGAACCAGATCAACGACTGCGGCCACCGCGCCGCCGCACACTATCCGGGTATCCAGTACTGGGACTACAACTGGCGCAAGGGCGGCGGTGCCGCGCGGATGGTGGAGATCAGCAAGCGCGAGCAGTTCTACCAGCAGGAGTACTGCGGCTGCGTGTACTCGCTGCGCGACGCCAACCGCCACCGCCGCGAGACCGGCCGCGAGCGCATCAAACTGGGCGTGCTGTACTACGGCGATGGCACCTCCCGGCAGGGCGACGCCGACTGACCGCTGCGGGGGCGTCGGCTAGACTGGGCGCCCCCACCGTTGTGAAGCCGCCATGAGCCGTTACCCCGCCGATGTCGCCCTGGTCGTGATCGACCTGCAGCCGGATTTCATGCCCGGTGGTGCGCTGGCCTGCGTGGACGGCGATGCGATCGTGCCGGACATTGCGGCGCTGCTGGCCGAGCGCCGTTACGGCACCGTGGTGGCGACCCAGGACTGGCACCCGGCCGACCACGCCTCCTTCGCCAGCCAGCACCCGGGCCACCTCCCGTTCGAGGCGATCCTGCTGCACGCGCAGCCGCAGACCCTGTGGCCGGACCACTGCGTGCAGGGCAGCGCCGGTGCCGCGCTGCACCCGGGCGTGGACTGGACGGTGGCTGACCTGATCCTGCGCAAGGGCACCCGCCGCGCGGTGGACTCGTACAGTGCCTTCCGTGAAAACCACGGTCCCGACGGGACCCGCCCGGCCACCGGCCTGGCCGGCTGGCTGCATGAGCGCGGCATCCGCGAGGTGCATGTGTGCGGCCTGGCGCGCGATTACTGCGTGCTGTGGAGCGCCCAGGACGCGGTGAAGTCCGGCTTCCGGGTCAAATTCCATTGGGACCTGACCCGGCCGGTGACCGACGCCAACGATGGGATGGTGCGCGAGACGTTGGCGAAGGCGAAGATCGCGGTGGTCTGACGGGCGGCACCGGCACCGGCACCGGCGCCGGCGCCGCAGTTCAGCGGAACACGACGGTGCGATGTCCGTTGCGCAGGATGCGGTGCTCCACATGCCGGCGTACCGCGCGTGCCAGCACCTGCGATTCGGTATCGCTGCCCAGCCGCACCAGATCGCGCGGCGTCATCGCATGGTCCACGCGCGCCACGTCCTGCTCGATGATCGGGCCTTCGTCCAGATCCGGCGTCACGTAGTGCGCGGTCGCCCCGATGATCTTGACCCCGCGCGCGTGCGCCTGGTGGTACGGCTGCGCGCCCTTGAAGCTGGGCAGGAAGCTGTGGTGGATGTTGATCGCCCGCCCGGCCAGCGCCTCGCACAGGCGCGGCGACAGAATCTGCATGTAGCGCGCCAGCACCACCAGGTCGATCTGCTCGCGCTCGACCAGGTCGATGATCTGCTGCTCCTGCACGGCGCGGTTGTCCGCGTTGACCGGCAGATGATGGAACGGCACGCCGTACGAGCCGGCCAGCGCGGCGAAGTCCTCGTGATTGGAGGCCACCGCCGCGATGTCCACCTGCAGCTGCCGGCTGTGCGCACGGAACAGCAGGTCATTGAGGCAATGCCCCTGCCTGCTCACCAGCACCAGCAGCCGTGCCCGGCGGCGGGCATCATGCAGCTGCCAGTCCATGCCGAACTCGGCGGCCAGCGTGGCCATGCGGGCTTCCACGTCGCCCAGTGACTGATCGGCGGCCCGATCGAAGTGCACGCGCAGGAAGAACCGGCCGCTCTCATCGTCGCCGAACTGCTGGGCATCGAGGATGTTGCAGCCCAGCTCGAACAACAGGCCGGACACACGGTAGACGATCCCGGTACGGTCCGGGCATGACAGGGTGAGGATGGAATCGGGGCGCATCCGGCCAGTGTAAGCGAGCACCGCCGGGCTGCGGTCGATGCTCTCAGATGCAACCAAGGGTGCCCGTGCCAGCAGTTACACCGCCGTCGGGTCCACCTTTTCCACATCGATCCCGTACCGGTCGATCGCCACCTGCAGCTGGCCGCGTTCGATCCGCCCGTCATCGGCCAGCGACTTGAGCGCGGCAAGCACGATGAAGTGGCGGTCGACCTCGAAGAAGGTGCGCAGCGATTCGCGCGTGTCCGAGCGGCCGAAGCCATCAGTGCCCAAGGCGGTGAAGCGGCGGCCGTCGATGAAGGGACGGATCTGGTCGCCGACGATCTTCATGTAGTCGGTGGCCACGATCACCGGGCCGGGGTGCGCGGCCAGGCACTGTTGCACGTACGGCACCCGCGGTTCCTGCACCGGATGCAGCAGGTTCCAGCGCTCGACCGCCAGGCCATCGCGGCGCAGCTCGGTGAGGCTGGTGGCGCTCCACACGTCGCTGGCGATGCCGAAGTCCTGCTGCAGCAGCGACGCCGCCGCTTCCACTTCGCGCAGGATCGCGCCGCTGCCCATCAGCTGCACGCGCAGCGCAGGGTCGCTGTCGGCGGCGGCGGGGTGCAGCAGGTACAGGCCCTTGAGGATGCCCGCTTCACTGCCTTCGGGCAGTGCCGGGTGCGGATAGGCCTCGTTGAGCACGGTGATGTAGTAGTAGATGTCTTCCTGGTCCACGTACATCCGGCGCAGGCCGTCCTGGATGATCACCGCCAGTTCGAAGTTGTAGGTGGGATCGAAGGAGACGCAGCTGGGGATCACCGAGGACAGCACATGGCTGTGGCCGTCGTCGTGCTGCAGCCCCTCGCCCATCAGCGTGGTACGCCCGGAGGTGGCACCGAGCAGGAAGCCGCGGGTGCGCGCATCGGCAGCCGCCCAGGCCAGGTCGCCCACGCGCTGCAGGCCGAACATCGAATAGAAGATGTAGAACGGAATCGTGGCCAGGCCGTGGTTGCTGTAGGCCGTGCCGGCGGCGATCCATGAGCAGATCGCACCGGATTCGTTGATGCCTTCCTGCAGGATCTGGCCGTCCTTGGCTTCCTTGTAGTAGCTCAACTGGCCGGCGTCCTGCGGGGTGTACAACTGGCCGAGGTAGGAGTGGATGCCGATCTGGCGGAACAGGCCTTCCATGCCGAACGTGCGTGATTCATCGGGCACGATGGGAATGATCAGCTTGCCCAGTTCGGGGTCCTTGAGCAGCGTGGTGAGGATGCGCACGAAGCCCATCGTGGTGGACTGGCCGCGTTCGCCACTACCCTGCAGCTGGGTGGCGAAGGCCGACAGCGCCGGCACCGGCAACGGATCGACGTGGGTCAGGCGCGCCGGCAGCTGGCCGCCCTGGGCCTGGCGGCGCTGCGCGAAGTAACGCGCTTCGGCGCTGCCCGGCGCCGGGCGCAGGTAGGGCATCTCCTCCAGCTGGTCGTCACTGACCGGCAGATCAAACCGATCACGGAACGCACGCACGGCATCGGCGCTCATCTTCTTGAGCTGGTGGTTGATGTTCTGGCCTTCACCGGCCTCGCCCATGCCGAAGCCCTTGACCGTCTTGGCCAGGATCACGCTTGGCCGGCCGTTGCCGGCGACCGCCTGCGCGTAGGCGGCGTAGACCTTCTGCGGATCGTGACCGCCGCGCGCGAGCGCCCAGATCTCGTCATCGCTCAGGTCCGCGACCAGCGCCAGCAACTCGGGATACTTGCCGAAGAAATGCTCGCGCACATAGGCACCGTTCTGCGACTTGAAGGTCTGGTAGTCGCCATCCACGCATTCCATCATCCGCTGGCGCAGCAGGCCGGTGCTGTCCTTGGCCAGCAGCGCGTCCCAGCCACCGCCCCAGATCACCTTGATGACGTTCCAGCCGGCGGCGCGGAAGGTGCCTTCCAGTTCCTGGATCACCTTGGCGTTGCCGCGCACCGGGCCGTCCAGCCGCTGCAGATTGCAGTTCACCACGAACACCAGGTTGTCCAGGCGTTCGCGCCCGGCCACGGAAATGGCGGCCAGCGATTCGGGCTGGTCCATTTCGCCATCACCCAGGAAGGCCCAGACCTTGCGGCCCTGGTGCTCCTTCAACCCGCGGTATTCCAGATACCGCATGTAGCGCGCCTGGTAGGCGGCGGTGAGCGGCCCCAGCCCCATCGAGACCGTGGGGAACTGCCAGAAGTCCGGCATCAGGCGCGGGTGCGGATACGAGGACAGGCCGTCGCGATCGGATTCGCGGCGGAAGTTGTCCATCCGTTCCGGTGCGATGCGGCCTTCGACGAACGCACGGCCGTAGATGCCCGGCGCCGAGTGGCCCTGGATGTAGATCATGTCGCCGTCGAATGTGTCGGTGCGGCCGCGGAAGAAGTGATCGAAGCCGACGTCGTACAGCACCGCTGCGGACTGATACGTGGCGATGTGGCCGCCCACGTTGGAGTGCTTGCCGGCGCGCAGCACCATCACCATCGCGTTCCAGCGGATCATCGCGTTGAGCCGGCGCTCGATGCCGAGGTCGCCCGGGTAGGCCGGCTGGCGTTCCACGGGAATGGTGTTGGTGTAGGCGGTCCACACGCGGCCATGCAGGTCGCCATGGCGGGCCGTGTCCAGCTCGGTCAGCTGGTCCATCAGGTAATGCGCGCGCTGGCGGCCGGCGGCGTGGATGACCGCCTCCAGCGACTCACGCCATTCCTGGGTTTCCTGCGGGTCGGTATCGAGGGGGGCGAGCGCTGGGTTCATGTCCATCTCCGGGGAAGGCTGCCAGGCCGTGCGCAGGACGCGACGGCAGCGGGGGCGGCACAACGCGGAAGCGGCGTCGCCCAGGCTGCGGAGCCGGGCGAGCAGGCAACCTGGCGGTTGCGGGACAGGCACGATAAGCAGGCCCCAGCGGGGCGGGTAGACCGGATGGGCTTGGCGCTTTATAAAGAAATTCTTTCCAATGGAGCGCGAGAATGGCGGCCAGCATGAACATTCTCCAGTCAATCCGCAGCTTCATCCGGACCGCCGATGCCGGCAGCCTGGCCGCGGCCGCGCGGACGCTGGGGGTCAGTCCGGCGGCGGTCGGGCAGAACATCGCCCGGCTGGAGGCGCATCTGGGCGTGCGCCTGCTCAACCGCACCACCCGCACCCTGGCCCTGACCGAGCGCGGCGCGCTGTACCTGGCCCAGGTGCGCCATATCGAGCGCGACCTGCAGCGCGCCCAGGCTGCCGTGACCGATCTGGACGCCACGCCCGAAGGGCGCCTGCGGATCGCCAGCAGCACCGCCTTCGGCCGGCACGCGCTGGCGCCGCTGCTGCCCTCGCTGCAGGCGCGCTTCCGGCGCCTGGCGATCGAACTGCTGCTCACCGACCGCAGCGTGGACCACGCCCACGAAGACGTGGACGTGAGCATCCGGATCGAGCCGCAGTTGGAGGAAGGCCTGGTGGCGCGCCCGATCGCGCAGGTGCCGTTCGTGTTCTGCGCGGCCCCGTCCTATCTCGCGCGGGCCGGCATTCCGCTGACGCCGGAGGCACTGCGCGAGCACCGCTGTCTGCTGCTGCGCTACCCGCTGGACGGGCGCTATCTGCCGTGGGGCTTCGTGCGCGACGGCATGCGTTTCGATGCCGAGGTCGCCCCGGCGCTGGTCAGCGACGACATCGATGCGCTGGCCGCGATGGCAGTGGCCGGCGGCGGCATCACCCGGCTGGCCGCGTTCGTCGCCGCGCCCTATCTCGCGCGCGGTGAGCTGCAGGCGCTGTTCGAGCCCGGCGATGCGCAGAGCACGCAGGCCTCACCGGAGCCGATGCGGTTGTTCCTGTGCGTCAGCGATCGCCGCGATCTGACCCCGAAGGTGCGGGCGCTGATGCAGCACATCATCGAGGGGCTGCCGCCCGCATGGCGGGTGGACGCCGGCTGAGCGCAGGGCCACCCGGGATGCCGGCCAGCGGCCGGCACGACCTTTCGCGGGTCAGCGTTCCGGGGCGATGAACACACCGCGGGCTTCGCGCGGTTCGCAGCGCAGGTACTGCGGTGCCGGTGCCACCGAATCGCCGAGTGCGGCGGCGGCATGCCACGGCCAGCGCGGGTCGTAGAGGATGCCGCGGGCCAGCGCGATCGCATCGGCGTGGCCGTGGCGCAGGATCGATTCGGCCTGCGAGGGCTCGGTGATCAGGCCCACCGCGATGACCGGCATGCGCAGCTTGTGCGCCTTGATCGCCTGCGCGAACGGCACTTGGTAGCCCGGCGACAGCGGGATCTGCTGGCGCGGGTCATTGCCGCCACTGGAGACGTGCAGGAACTGGCACCCGCGCGCGTCCAGCACGTGCGCCAGGGTCGTGCTCTGCTCGATGTCCCAGCCGCCGGCCACCCAGTCGCTGGCGGAGATGCGCACACCGACGGCAATGCGATCGGACACCGCTTCGCGCACCGCATCGAACACCCGCACCAGCAGGCGCATGCGGTTCTCCAGCGAACCGCCGTATTCGTCCTCGCGGCGGTTGCTCAGCGGCGACAGGAACTGGTGCAGCAGATAACCGTGCGCGGCATGCAGTTCGATCAGGTCCATGCCTACCCGTTCGGCGCGACGTGCCGCCGCCGCGAAGGCGTCCACGATGGCATCGATGCCGGCCAGATCCAGTTCGGTCGGGGTCGGATCGGTCTTGGCGAACGGCAGCGCGGACGGCGCGACCGTGGGCCACGCGCGCGGATCGGACGGGTCCATCGCGCCGCCGCCTTCCCACGGCTTGTTGACCGAGGCCTTGCGGCCCGCATGGCCCAACTGCACGCCCAGCGGCATCGGCGACCACTGCCTGACCGAGGCCACGACCGAGGCCAGCGCGGCTTCGGTAGCGTCATCCCACAGGCCCAGATCGGCCCAGCTGATGCGGCCTTCCGGCAGCACGGCGGTGGCTTCCAGGATCAGCAGGCCGGCGCCGGACTGCGACAGCTGCCCGAGGTGGATGCGGTGCCAGTCATTGGCCAGGCCGTCGGTGCAGGAGTACTGGCACATCGGCGCGATCACGATGCGGTTGGGCAGGGACAGCGGGCCGAAGGAAATGGAGGAAAAGAGCTGGCTCAAGGGGGGGAACTCGGGAAGAGGAAATGGAACCGGGCGCCATTGCACTCCTGTGCGGCGGCGGAGGCAACCGTGCCAGTGGATCAGTGTTTCGCAGCGGCTCAGGCGGTGGCGGTCCCCGGCAGCAGGAAGGCCAGCGCGTCGGCGCAGGACTCGTCTACCTTCAGGCTCAGCAGCGCATCGGCGCGGGTAAGCCCGCGGTTGAGCGCGGCGATCGGCAACCCGGCCTGGGCCGCGGCCTGCACGAAGCGGAAGCCGGAATAGACCATCAGCGAGGAGCCGACCACCAGCACCGCATCGGCGCGCTGCAGATGGTCGTGAACGGTGGCCACGCGCTCACGCGGCACGCTTTCACCGAAGAACACGACATCCGGCTTGAGCACGCCGCCGCAGGCCGGGCAGGCCGGCACCTGGAAGGACGAGAAATCCATGTCCAGATCAGCATCGCCGTCTGGCGCCTGTGCGGCCTCCAGGTGCTCCCAGCCCGGGTTGAGCGCCAACAGCCGGTGCTGGAACGCCTCGCGCGGCGTACGCGCTTCACAGCCCATGCAGCGCACCTGGTCCAGCCGCCCATGCAGATCGATCACCGCCTCGCTGCCCGCCCGCTGATGCAGGCGATCGACATTCTGGGTGAGCAGCAGCTCGACCTGGCCACGCGCTTCCAGCGCGGCGAGCGCGGCATGCGTGCCGTTCGGCTGGGCCCAACCGAACCGCGGCCAGCCCAGCAGGCTGCGCGCCCAATAGCGCTGGCGCGTGGCCAGCTCACCCATGAATGCCTGATAGGTGACCGGTGGCGTCCGCTTCCACTGGCCATCGGCATCGCGGTAATCCGGGATGCCCGAATCGGTGCTGCAACCCGCGCCGGTCAGCACGAACAGGCGCTGGGCGCGGTCGATGAACTCGGCGAGAGGTGTGCTCATGGACAGCAGATGGGGGCGCAGGGGGGTGAGGCAATCCGGAGATCGGGAGCCGCTTACGGGCCCGGGATGTCACCCGGCAGCGACGGGACGCTGGTCGGGTGGCCGTCGGCATCCAGCGCGATCATCACGAAGTGCCCGCGCGTGCACAGCTTGCGCTCGCCGGTGTGGAGATCTTCGGCGATCAGTTCTACTTCTACCTTCATCGAGCTGCGGCCGACTTCGACGATGCGGCCGACGGTTTCCACCATCTGGCCGATGCGGATCGGCAGCTTGAAATCGACCTGGTCCGAGCGCGCGGTGACCACGGTGCGGCGCGAGTAGCGGGCCGCGGCCAGGAACGCCGCCTTGTCCATCCAGGCCAGTGCCTGGCCACCGAACAGAGTGCCCAGGTGGTTGGTGTGGTTGGGGAACACGATCTCGGCCATGCGGACTTCGATGGGCGGGATGGTCTCGGGGATGGGGGTCATGGCGGGGGCCGGGAATGGTGGGGTGGCGCGGATGATACGACAGGGGGGTGGATGGGTCGCGTAGAGCGCAGACGAAAAAGCCCCGGAACAGGTCCGGGGCTCTTGGGAATCACGACGCGAGCGTCAGATCAGAACGACATGTCGAACGACACTTCGCCCTTCACGCCCACCTGGTAGGCCGACGAACGGCGCTCGAAGAAGTTGGTCAACTCCTGCACGTCCTGCAGCTCCATGAAGCTCAGCGGATTGCGCACGTTGTACTTCTTCTCCATGCCCAGGCGATGGAAATGATTGTCCGCGCAATGCTGCAGATACTGGCGCATGTCACGCGTCGAAATGCCTGCCACGCCGCCCGACAGCACGTCCTCGGCGAACTGCACTTCGCACTCGATCGCCTCGGCCAGCATGTCATACACTTGCTGCTTCATCGCATCGTCGAACAGGTCCGGCTCTTCCTCGCGGATCACGTCCACGCACTCGAAGGCGAACTCCATGTGCGCGCTCTCGTCGCGGAACACCCAGTTGGTACCCGAGGCCAGACCGTTGAGCAGGCCACGCGAACGGAAGTAGTAGACGTAGGCGAAGGCCGCGAAGAAGAACAGGCCCTCGATGCACGCCGCAAAGCAGATCTGGTTGAGCAGGAACTGGCGACGCTCGTCACGGGTCTCGATGCGCTTCAGGTTCTGGATCGAGTCGATCCACTTGAAGCAGAAGTCCGCCTTCTTCTTGATCGAGTCGATGTTCTCCACCGCGTCGAACGCCTTGGCGCGCTCGTCCGGATCGGGCAGGTAGTTGTCGAGCAGGGTCAGGTAGAACTGCACGTGCAGCGCCTCTTCGTACAGCTGGCGCGACAGGTACATGCGCGCTTCCGGCGCATTCAGGTGCTGATACAGGTTCAGCACCAGATTGTTGGACACGATCGAATCGCCGGTGGCGAAGAACGCGACCAGGCGGTGGATCAGGTGGCGCTCGCCCGGCGACATCTTGCCGTGCAGGTCGCTGATGTCGATCTGGAAATTGATTTCCTCGACCGTCCAGGTGTTCTTGATGGCGTTGCGATACATGTCATAGAACTGCGGGTAGCGCATCGGGCGCAACGTCAGTTCGAAACCTGGATCGAGCAGCATTTGACGAGGCTTGTCGGCCATGGTGTTTCGTCCTTCTTGGCAACGACCGACCAACGGTCGGTCACTACCGGATGTGTGATTTTTCCGGCGGAACCGGTGTTCCCGGATAGGCGCCGACGTTGGTCGGTGCACCCGGCGGTGCCGGCCCGGTGGGCCGGCACGCCTTTGTTTACTGGCACGCCTCGCAGCTTTCCGGGTTTTCCAGCGAGCAGGCGACGGCTTCGACCGGGGTGTAGCTGCTGACGGTCGTCTTGGCGATCTTGGTCGCCGGGCGCGAACGCAGGTAGTACGTGGTCTTGATGCCCTGCTTCCAGGCGTACATGTACATGGAGGACATCGCGCCGATGCTCGGGCTTTCCATGAACAGGTTGAGCGAGGCGGACTGGTCGATGAATGCGCCGCGGTCGGCGGCCATGTCGATCAGCGAACGCATCGGCAGTTCCCAGGCGGTGCGGTACACGTGGCGCAGGGTTTCCGGGATCTGGGTGATGCCCTGGATCGAGCCTTCGGCCAGCTTGATCGCGTCGCGCATTTCCGGGGTCCAGTGGCCGAGCTTCTTGAGCTCGTTCACCAGGTAACGGTTGACCTGCAGGAAGTCGCCGGACAGCGTTTCGCGCTTGAACAGGTTGGACACCTGCGGCTCGACGCACTCGTAGCAACCGGCAATCGAGGCGATGGTCGCGGTCGGGGCGATCGCGATCAACAGCGAGTTGCGCAGGCCGTGTTCCTTGATGCGCTCACGCAGGGCATCCCAACGCGCGGTGTCTTCGGGCACCACGTTCCAGGCATCGAACTGCAGCTCGCCGCTGGCGGCACGGGTGTCGGCGAAGGACGGGTGCTTGCCGCGTTCCTGGGCCAGCTCGCACGAGGTTTCCAGCGCGTGGAAGTAGATCGTCTCGGCGATCTTCTTCGACAGCGTACGGGCTTCGGCACTGTCGAAGGCCAGGCGCTTGCGGAAGAACACGTCCTGCAGGCCCATGCAGCCCAGGCCGACCGGACGCCAGCGCAGGTTGCCGCGGCGGGCGGTTTCGATCGGGTAGAAGTTCAGGTCGATCACGCGGTCGAGCTGACGCACGGCCAGGCGCACGGTGTCGGCCAGCTTGTCGAAATCGAACTCGCCGTGGCCGTCGAAATGATTGCCCAGGTTGATCGAGCCCAGGTTGCACACCGCGGTCTCTTCGGCCGAGGTGATTTCCAGGATTTCGGTGCACAGGTTGGACAGGTGGATCACGTTGCCCGGGCGCAGCGTCTGGTTGCTGGCGCGGTTGCACTTGTCCTTGAAGGTCATCCAGCCGTTGCCGGTCTCGGCCAGGGTACGCATCATCCGCGAGTACAGCTTGCGGGCGGAGATCGTGCGCTGGGCCTTGCCCTGGGCTTCGGCCTGCAGGTAGGCCTGCTCGAAGGCTTCGCCGAACAGATCGGTGAACTCGGGCACCACGCTCGGATCGAACAGCGACCATTCCTGGTCGGCCTCCACGCGCTGCATGAACAGGTCCGGCACCCAGTTGGCCAGGTTCAGGTTGTGCGCACGGCGCGATTCGTCACCGGTATTGTCACGCAGTTCGAGGAAGTCCTCGACGTCGGCGTGCCAGGTTTCCAGGTACACGCAGGCCGCGCCCTTGCGCTTGCCGCCCTGGTTCACTGCGGCGACCGAGGAATCCATGGTCTTCAGCCACGGCACGATGCCGTTGGAATGGCCGTTGGTGGACTTGATCAGCGAACCGCGCGAACGCACGCGGCTGTAGCTGACGCCGATGCCGCCGCTGAACTTGGAGAGCTGGGCGATGTCGCCGTACTTGGCGTAGATCGACTCCAGCGAATCCTGCGGCGAATCCAGCAGGAAGCACGAGGACAGCTGCTCATGCGTGGTGCCGGAGTTGAACAGCGTCGGGCTGGACGGCAGGTAATCCAGGTTGCCCATGCGCTTGTACAGCGCCAGGGTTTCCGGCACGTCTTCGCTCAGCGCGCTGGCGATGCGCAGGAAGAACTGCTGCGGGGTCTCGATCACCTTGCGGGTGTGCGGATGGCGCAGCAGGTAACGGTCGTACAGGGTACGCAGGCCGAAGTAATCGAAATGCAGGTCCAGCGACGGATCGATCGCGTCGTTGAGCTTGCGGGCGTTGACCTGCACGAACTCCAGCAGGCGCGCGTTGATCAGGCCCACTTCGTGGCCGCGGCCAACCGACTGCGAGAACGCATGGATTTCCTGGCCGGACACTTCCTTGGCGATGAAGTTGGCCAGCAGGCGCGCGGCGAGGCGGCCGTATTCGGGTTCTTCACCGATCAGCAGCGCCGAGGTGCGGATGGACAGCTCGTCCAGCTCCTGGGTGGTCGCGCCGTTGTACAGGCCGGAGATGGTGCGGGTCGCAACGCGCATCGGATCCACCGCATGCAGACCTTCGCAGCAGCGCTGTACGGCGCGCACGATCTTGTTCAGGTCCACCAGTTCGGTCGTGCCATTGCGCTTGGTCACGCTCATGGCGGTCGCCGTGGGCGGCGAGGTCAGCAGGAATTCGCTTTCCTTATCGATAGCTGCGCTGGTTTCGGTGCTCACGGCGTTTTCCTCTTGGCGTGATTTGGGGTGGTACAGCGTGGGTCTGCCTGGCAGGCGCCGGAACCGATGCAGAGATGCTCAGGGTGGACTAGCGGCGTCGCAGGAGCCGCGACCCGGGCAGGCAAGCCTGCGGGCGGTTCCCCTGCGTCACCGGTCCTCTCCCCCCGGAGAATCCTGCGACCGGCACCACACGCTGTACTTCGTGCGGTTGTCAGTAGGTCTTCAGGCCATCGGCGTGAAGGCGATACGCCCGTCGACTTGTGGTCGGCGGTACCGACGGCCACAAGATAGTGGGGGTACCAGGTGTCGTCAACGCCAAATGTAGTGAATTTCCCTAATCCCTTGCGGCGCAAGGACCGGGCCGGGAAGGCGTCCGACGAACGGTCTGGACCTGTCGAAAGCGAGTGCGCAGTCAAGGCCGAAACGCCGATCCGGGATGCGACGCAGGGGCACGAAAAACGGAACAGCGGGCCTCACGCGACCCTAACGAATGGCCGCCGGTCAGGGTGACTTCCGACCCGCGCCGGGGACGCCCCGGGGTGCCACGCTGCGATGCGTCTCCTTTATATGAACGCGACCATGCGCCTGCCCCTGTTCGGCTGTCTGATGTTGGGCCTGACCTTGGCTGGCACCACCGCTGCCGGCGAGAGCAAGAGGCCGGAACTGTCCTCGCGCCAGTGCGGGGTAAGCACCCCTTACAACGTGCTGGTGGACAGTGGCGGGATCTGGCTGCGCAACCGCGAGCAGGTGCCGGCGGAGATCTTCTTCCACGATGGCGAACTGAACATCGACCGCCAGCCGATCCCGGTCAGCGACGCCGATGCCCAGCGCCTGCGCCAGCTCGAGTGGGGCACCCGCCAGCTGGTGCCTGCGGTGGCCGGAGTCGCCGGGGAGGCCACGGACATCGCCTTCGATGCGCTGGGGGCCACGGTGGAGATCATGACCGGCAGCCGCCGGAAGGCGCGCGAGGTGGAGGGGCTGCGCAGGGATGCCCACGATTACGTTGGCCGTACGCTGGGCCGCGGGATCTGGGAGCAGGATCTGTTCGGCGAACAGTTCGAGGCGCGCATCGAGCAGGCGGCCGAGTCGATGTCGGCCTCGCTTGCCCGCGGGGTGATGTGGACGATGCTGACCGGCGGCTCGGATCGGATCGAGGCGCGCGCCGAGAAGATGGAGGCCGACCTGGAGCGCCGCATGGAGGCGCGCGGGCAGGTGCTTGAGGCGCAGGCCCGGTCGCTGTGCACCCAGGTGCTGGCACTGGATGCGATCCAGCAGTCGCTGGAGGTGCGCTACCAGGGCAAGCCGCTGGCGATGATGGTGATGGACCGCGACGAGGACGCGACCGCGCCGATCGCGCACGAACAGCCGCGCGGGGACGCGTTGGTGTTACCGCCGTTGTAGAGAACATCCACGCATGGCGTGGATCTACCTCACGGCCTATCCAGGCCCGGCGTGGAGCTACGCGCGGTGCGGGGTGCCCAGATACTCGGCGCTCTGCATTTCAATCAGGCGCGAGGCGGTACGTTCGAACGCGCCCTGCAGCCGGACGCCCGAATACAGCCCGACCGGTGAATCGGTGGCGGTGCAGACCAGGTTGACGTGGCGGTCGTAGAGCTCGTCGATCAGGTTGACGAAGCGGCGCGCAGCATCTTCATTCAGCTTGTCGAAGTGCGGAATGTCGCCCAGCAGCACGGTGTTGAACTCGTGCGCGATCTCGATGTAGTCCGACGGGCCGCGCGGGCCCTCGCACAGCGCTTTGAAATCGAACCAGACGATGCTCTTGCCGCGGCCGCGCACCGGAATCTTGCGCGCTTCGATCTCGATGTTGCCCGCCTTGGCCGGTTGCCCACCGCTGAGCTCGGCCCAGCGGCCGGCCAGCCAGGCATCGCTGCCGGCATCGATCGGGGCCTGGTACACCGGCGAGCGGGTCAGCGCGCGCATGCGGTAGTCCTCGGTACCTTCGGCGTACAGTTCCACGCAGTAGGTCTGCAGCAGCCCGATCGCGGGCAGGAAGCTGTCGCGCTGCAGGCCGTTGAGGTACAGGTTTTCCACCGCGGTGTTGGAGGTGGTCACCAGGGTCACGCCCTCGGCGAACATGCGCTCGAGCAGGCGCGCCAGCAGCATCGCATCGCCGATATCGGTGACGAAGAACTCGTCCAGCACCAGCACGCGCAGTTTGCTGCGCCATTCCTGGGCGATCTTCGCCAGCGGATCGCTTTGCCCCTGGTGCTCGCGCAGGCGCTCGTGGATGCCGCGCATGAAGCGATGGAAGTGGGTGCGGTACTTCTGCTCGATCGGCAGGCCGTCATAGAACAGGTCGACCAGGAAGGTCTTGCCGCGCCCCACCCCGCCCCAGAAGTACAGGCCCTTGACCGGTTCGGGCTTCTTCCAGAATGCGGAAAGGCGATCCAGCCAGCCATCCTGCGCGCTGTCGACCAGCGCGATATGGATGCGGTCCAGCTCGGCCAGGGCGGCGTGCTGGGCCGGGTCGTTCTGCCATTCGCCCCGGGCCACGCCATCGGCGTAGCGCTGCGACGGGGTCATCACGGTGTCGCTCATGCCGCGTCGGGGGCCGCGTCGGGCGCGGGAACCGGCAGCCACTGCTTGACGCCATGGATGAGCGCGCCGCGCAGGTCGACGATCTTGCGGTGGAAGAAGTGGCTGGTATCGGGCATGCGCACCAGTTCGTGCGGTGCATCCAGGCCGTCCAGCCAGTCATAGACCGCCTGCGGATCGACGATCTCGTCTTCCTCGCCCTGGATCACCAGCCACTGGGCCGGCGGCTGCATGCCCTCGAAATCCCAGCGCCCGGCGGGCGGCGCGATCGAGATCAGGGTGGTCGGCTGCAGGTCGCCCGCCGCGCGCAGCGAGACGTAGGCGCCGAAGCTGAAACCGGCCAGCCACAGGTCCTGGCCCGGCCGCTGCGCACGGACCCAGGCGGCGACGGCCTTGAGGTCGTCCTGCTCGCCCACGCCATTGTCGAACGTGCCGGCCGAGTCGCCGACGCTGCGGAAGTTGAAGCGCACGGTGGCGATGCCCAGGTCGCGCAGCGAGCGCGCGGCCATGGTCACCACCTTGTTGTGCATGCTGCCGCCCTCGGTGGACAGCGGATGGCAGACGATCGCCACCACCGGCTGCACCGCGACACCGGCCTCGGGCAGATCAACCACGACATCCAGCGGACCGACCGGTCCGTCCAGCGTCAGCGCACCGCTTTCTTGGGGAAATGGGGGATTGTGCATGGCGTCATAATACCGTCCCTCCGCGTGCTTCACCGCCGCCCCCGCCGGATCCGTACATGCACTATCTGGTTTTCAGTGTTTTCTGCAGCGTGCTGGTCTCGGTCCTGCTGAAGCTGGCGCCGCGCCAGCAGCTGGACATGCCGCAGGTGGTGACCTGGAATTACCTGGTCGCCAGCGTGCTCAGCGCGGTGCTGCTTCAGCCCTCGCTGGCTTCGCTGCAGGCCCCGCATGCACCGTGGGCGGCCCTGCTCTGCCTGGCCGTGGCGCTGCCGGCGATCTTCCTGATGATGGCCCGCGCGGTGACCCGCGCCGGGATCGTGCGCAGCGACGTGGCCCAGCGGTTGTCACTCCTGCTTTCGCTGCTGGCCGCGTTCCTGGTGTTCGGGGAGAGCGCCAACGGCTGGAAGCTGGCCGGCCTGGGGCTGGGCCTGCTGGCGATCCTGGGCATCAGCGTGCGTCCGCGCGCCGGTGCGGCCGAGCCCTCCGGTGGGCGGGCCTGGCCATGGCTGCTGGCGGTGTGGGTGGGCTATGCCCTGGTCGACGTCCTGCTCAAGAAGGTGGCGTTGTCGGGCACGCCCTCGATGGCGGCACTGCTGGCCAGTTTCAGCATGGCCTTCGTGCTGATGTTCCTGCTGCAGTTGTGGCGCCACCTGCGCGGCATCGCCCGCCTGCAGTGGCGCAACGGGGTCGGCGGCGCCCTGCTGGGCCTGCTCAACTTCGGCAATATCCTGTTCTACGTGCGTGCCCACCAGCACCTGCCGGACAGCCCGGCAGTGGTGTTCGCCGGCATGAACATCGGCGTGGTGGTGCTGGGCGCGCTGGTGGGCATCGTCGGTTTCGGCGAGCGCACCAGTGTGTGGAACCGGGTGGGCCTGGCGTTGGCCGTGGTGGCGATCGGGCTGATCGCGTGGGGCACGTGGTAACTCGTTGATGCGGTGCCGGCCAGCGGCCGGCACTACCCCGGGCAACGCGACGGTGGCCGGGCGTGCCGGCGCACCCGCGCGGTATCAGCGATCAAACCCCAGCAGCAGCGGATCATGGTCCGAGCTGCGCCACGGACCCGCTTCATTGCGGTCGCGGTAGCCGACATCGTCGGCCTCATCGGCGTTGATGTGCCACTCCGCGGCCGCGCGCAGGCGCTTGGCCATGCCCGGGCTCAACAGCGCATGGTCCAACCGGCCGGTCATGCCGTTGTAGACGTAGCTGTAAGGCCGTTCGACCTTCGCCACGGCGAACGCATCGCGCCAGCCGGCGGCGTGCAGGGTGCGGATCGGATCTTCCATGGCGTAGGCGTTGAAGTCGCCCAGCAGCACCGCATCGCGGGTGCCCGCACCGGTCGGGTCGGTCGCCAGCCACTGGTCCAGCAGCGTGGCCGAGGCGACCCGGGTGGCATTCCAGCAGGCCTGGCCGTCCTTCTGATCGGCATCGGCGCCGGTCGCGTCCGAGCAACCCTTGGATTTGAAATGATTGGCCACGACCACGAACGGCGCGCCCTTGCCCGCACGGAAGGCCTGCGCCAGCGGCACGCGGCTGCGCTCGCCGAAGGGCTCCTTCTCCAGCACGGCGGGGGCGCCGACCGGGGTCACGCGCGTGGCGCGGTAGATGATGCCGACCCGGATCGGGTTGTCACCGGGGCCCTGCTTCGCGTTGATGAAACGCCAGTCGGCACCCTGGCCCCGGTCCGCATTGAGCGCATCGACCAGCTGGGCGATCGCCGACTGCGGGCCGTAGCCGTCGTTCTCCAGTTCCATCAGCGCGGCGACATCGGCACCCAGGGCGTTGATGGTGGCGACCAGCTTGGCTTTCTGCGCCTGGTGTTCGGCCAGGGTGCGCGCACCACGCAGGGTCGGGTAACCACCGCCCTGCCCGTCGCCATTGAAGAAGTTCTCCAGATTGAACGCCGCCACATGCAGGGCACCGGCCACCACCGGTACCGCCGGGCGCTCCAGCGCGGGCAGGTTCAGGGGGCGGGTCACCTGCAGGCGGGCGTTGCCTTTGGGATCGATACGGACGACGCCATCCACATTGCGCAGGACCATGCCGGTGCGCAGGTTCGCCGCCGCCGGCAGGTAGGCCACCGGGCCGGGGTCGCGGGCGTCGCTGCCATCGTCGAGCACCAGCCGGCGGTGCAGGTTGTCGGCCACCACCTGCGCGTGCCCCGCAGTGCCGGGCGCGGCCACTTCGCTCGGCTGCCAGAGGCGGCCGCCGAAGGCCACGGTCAGCTCACCGAAGCGCGACAGGCCATCGGTGCCGGCCAGGGTCAGCGGCGCGGCGATGCGGACCTGCTGGCCATCCAGCGTGCGCCAGTCGGTGGGCGGCGTGGTCAGGGTGACCGTGGCCGACGGGGTCGGCGCCGGGCGCACCTGCGGCGAGGTGGCGGGCTGCGGCTGGGCGGCATGGACCGCGCCGGACAACGCCAGCGCGAGAGCGAACACGAGGGGGGTACGGCGCATCGAAAGCAGGACTCCAGGGAAGTGCGACAAGGCTAACCATATAAAGTGAAACGCCGCCCTTCGGCGGCGTCGGTGACCTGATCCGGCAAAGCCGCTATTTCAGGTTGGCCAGCATCCAGTCGACCGTGGCATGGATCTGCTCTTCGGTCAGCGCCGGATTACCGCCCTTGGGCGGCATGATGCCACCGTCCGGGCCGGTATAGCCCTCCACCGCGTGCTTGTAGAGCGTGTCCTTGCCCTGGGCGATGCGCGCATCCCAATGGCTGTGGTCCAGGGTCGGCGCATTGCCGACGCCATTGGTATGGCAGGCGGTGCAGAGGTTGTCGAAGATCACCTTGCCGTCGGTGGTGCCGCCGTAGGCGACCTGCGAGGCGGCTTTGACCAGCGCGGCGGCCTGGGCGGCAGCCTGCGCGGCGGCACCGGTGCTGCCGGCGTAGACCGCACCGGCCGGCGCGATGCGCTGTTCCGTGCGTTTGGCCGCCATCGGCGAGACTTCAGGGGGGATGCTGGTATGCAGGTAGGCCGCGAAGATGATGAGGCCAAGTGTGATGGCCATCAGCAGCGCGATGACCATGGAGAAGCGTTTCAGGAACTCGAGGTCGTAATTCCGCACTCTCTATACCCCTGGCTGGTAGTCGTTGGACCACGGCTTGTCGGCCGAGTATGACCATCGTCGGCGGCGCTGCGCAAGCGACCGCCGGGTGTCGCAATGCAGCATCGGCGCGACTCAGGCGCCGGCGGCACGCAGGCAGAAAACACAGATCGACTCGACCAGCGCATCTTCATCGCCGTGCGCGTCGCGGCTGAGTGCGGTCGGGCCGACCAGCGCCTCGGTGAAGGCGCCCACGATGCAGGCTGCGGCCACATGGGTGTCCTGCGGCGGGAAGGTGCCTGCCTCCACGCCATCGGCCACGATGCGCCGGAACACGTCGCCGAACAGACGCCGGCAGCGGATGCGCTCGGCTTCCACTTCCGGATCCACCGGCTCGGCGATGAAGGCATAGGCCAGCCCGGGGCCGGCCAGCGCGCGGCGCACGAAGGCGGTGATCGCCCGGCGCAGGCGCTCGGGCGCGGGCAACGGCTCTGCCGCGATCGCCTCGAAGATGCGCAGCTCGTGGTCCACCGCGGCCGTCAGCACCTCCACGAACAGCTCGGCCTTGGAAGGAAAGTGCCGATAGATCAGCCCGGTGGACACCCCGGCCTCGGCCGCCACGGCGGTCACCGGCGCATTGCGGTAGCCGCCGGCGGCCACCAGCGCACGGGTCGCCAGCAGGATGCGTTCACGGGCGCCGGCAAGGCGTTCTTCCATCAGGGCGGAGCGTTTATAGGCCATTTTTTGATTCTATGTTCAATTTTTGAATTTGTGTTCACTTCTTTGTCGAACCCGGCTACGCTGGGGGTACATCGCCCGCGGGACGGCCCTGTCAGCCCGTCCATCCCTCCCGGCGCGTCCCATCCCTTGTTGTTGCGGAGTCGCCCATGCACGTCCCGACCATGAACTTCGATCTCGGCGAAGAGATCGACCTGCTGCGCCAGAGCGTGGCCCATTTTGCCTCCGCTGAAATCGCCCCGCTGGCGGCCAAGGCCGACGAAGAGAATCTGTTCCCCAATGCGCTGTGGCGCAAGCTCGGCGAGCAGGGTCTGCTCGGCCTGACCGTGGAAGAGGAATACGGCGGCAGCGGCATGGGCTACCTCGCGCACGTGGTGGCGATGGAAGAGATCTCGCGTGCCTCCGGTGGCATCGCGCTGTCCTACGGTGCGCACTCCAACCTGTGCGTGAACCAGCTGCGCAAGAACGGCAACGAAGACCAGAAGCAGCGCTACCTGCCCGGCCTGTGCAGCGGCGAGCTGGTCGGCGCGCTGGCGATGAGCGAGCCGGGCGCCGGCTCGGACGTGGTCTCGATGAAGCTGCGCGCGGACAAGCGTGGCGATCACTACGTGCTCAACGGCAACAAGATGTGGATCACCAACGGCCCGGATGCCGATGTGCTGGTGGTCTACGCCAAGACCGATCCGGATGCGGGTGCCAAGGGCATCACCGCGTTCCTGATCGAGAAGGGCATGAAGGGCTTCTCCACCGCGCAGAAGCTGGACAAGCTCGGCATGCGCGGCTCCAACACCTGCGAGCTGGTGTTCGAGGATTGCGAAGTGCCCGAAGCCAACGTGCTTGGCGTGGTCGGCGGTGGCGTCAAGGTGCTGATGTCCGGCCTGGACTATGAGCGCGTGGTGCTGTCCGGTGGCCCGCTCGGCCTGATGGCTGCGGCCATGGACGTGGTGATGCCGTACGTGCACGAGCGCAAGCAGTTCGGCGAGGCGATCGGCACCTTCCAGCTGATCCAGGCCAAGCTGGCCGACATGTACGTGGGCCTCAACGCCTGCCGCGCCTATGTCTACGCGGTGGCCCGCGCCTGCGACCAGGGCCGCACCACGCGCCAGGACGCGGCCGGCGCGATCCTGTATTCGGCCGAGAAGGCCACCTGGCTGACCGGCCAGGCGATCCAGATCCTGGGCGGCAACGGCTACATCAACGAGTACCCGACCGGTCGTTTGTGGTGCGATGCCAAGCTGTATGAAATCGGCGCCGGCACCTCGGAGATCCGCCGCATGCTGATCGGCCGCGAACTGTTCCAGCGCACCAAGTAAGGGCCCTGCCATGACCGTATTGAGCACCCAGCTGCAACCGGGCAGCGACACCTTCGAGGCCAACCGCGCCGCGCTGCAGGCGGTCGTCGACGACCTCCGCGCCACCCTGGCGCAGACCGCGCTGGGCGGCAGCGAAGCGGCACGCGCCAAGCACACCGCACGCGGCAAGCTGCTGGTGCGCGACCGCATCGATGCCCTGCTCGACCCGGGCAGCGCCTTCCTGGAAATCGCCCCGCTGGCCGCGCACGGCATGTATGGCGATCCGATCCCCAGCGCCGGCGTGGTTGCCGGCATCGGCCGGGTCTCGGGCGTGGAGTGCGTGATCGTGGCCAACGATGCCACCGTCAAAGGTGGCACCTACTACCCGATGACGGTCAAGAAGCACCTTCGCGCGCAGGAGGTGGCCGAGCAGAACCGCCTGCCCTGCATCTACCTGGTGGATTCGGGTGGCGCATTCCTGCCGCTGCAGGACGAGGTGTTCCCGGACCGCGACCATTTCGGCCGCATCTTTTACAACCAGGCCAACCTGTCCGCGCAGGGCATCCCGCAGATCGCCTGCGTGATGGGAAGCTGCACTGCCGGTGGCGCCTATGTGCCGGCGATGAGCGATGAAACGGTGATCGTGCGCGAGCAGGGCACCATCTTCCTCGGCGGCCCGCCGCTGGTGAAAGCGGCCACCGGTGAAGTGGTCACGGCCGAAGAACTGGGCGGTGCCGATGTGCACACGCGCATTTCCGGCGTGGCCGACCACATGGCCGACAACGACCTGCAGGCGCTGGCCCGGGTCCGCGCGATCATCGCCCAGCTCAACTGGCGCAAGCCCGAGCCGGCGCTGGCGGTGCAGGCCCCGGTGGAACCGCGGCATCCGGCCCACGAGCTGTACGGCGTGATTCCGGCCGACACGCGCAAGCCGTACGACGTGCGCGAAGTGATCCTGCGCCTGGTCGACGATTCGCGCTTCGATGAGTTCAAGCCGCGCTACGGCAACACCCTGGTCACCGGCTTTGCGCACCTGCACGGCTACCCGGTGGGCATCATCGCCAACAACGGCATCCTGTTCTCCGAGTCCGCGCTGAAGGGCGCGCACTTCATCGAACTGTGCACGCAGCGCGGCATACCGCTGGTGTTCCTGCAGAACATCACCGGCTTCATGGTCGGCCGCAAGTACGAGCACGGCGGCATCGCCAAGGACGGGGCCAAGCTGGTGATGGCCGTGGCCTGCGCGAAGGTGCCCAAGTTCACCGTGGTGATCGGCGGCTCGTTCGGCGCCGGCAACTACGGCATGTGCGGCCGCGCCTACTCGCCCAACTTCCTGTGGATGTGGCCGAACGCACGCATCGGCGTGATGGGCGGCGAGCAGGCCGCCAGCGTGCTGGCCACGGTCAAGCGCGACGGCATCGAAGCCAAGGGCGGGCAGTGGTCGGCCGAGGAAGAAGACGGCTTCAAATCACCGATCCGCGAGCAGTTCGAATCGCAGGGCCACCCGTACTACGCCAGCGCCCGGCTCTGGGATGACGGCGTGATCGATCCGGCCGACACCCGTCGTGTGCTGGGCCTGGCGCTGTCGGCCAGCCTCAACGCCCCGGCGAAGAAGACCGACTTCGGCGTGTTCCGCATGTAATGCACGGGCGGTGCCGCCTGGCACCGCCGCCCCTGGCCCGCGCAACGAGACCACCATGTTCACCAAGATCCTGATCGCCAACCGTGGCGAAATCGCCTGCCGCGTCATCGCTACCTGCCAACGCCTGGGCATCGCCACCGTGGCGGTGTACTCCGACGCCGACCGCAACGCGCGCCACGTGCGCCTGGCCGACGAGGCCATCGCGATCGGCCCGGCACCGGCGCGTGAGAGCTACCTGCGCGGCGACGCCATCCTGGCCGCCGCCCGCCGCACCGGCGCGCAGGCGATCCATCCCGGCTACGGCTTCCTCTCGGAGAACGCCGGTTTCGCGCAGGCCTGCGCCGAGGCGGGCATCGTGTTCATCGGCCCTTCCGCCGCGGCGATCCGCGCGATGGGCGACAAGAGCGCGGCCAAGGCGCTGATGCAGCAGGCCGGCGTGCCGCTGACCCCGGGCTACCACGGCGACGAGCAGATCCCCGAGTTCCTGCGCAAGCAGGCCGACAGCATCGGCTATCCGGTGCTGATCAAGGCCAGCGCCGGCGGCGGTGGCAAGGGCATGCGCCGCGTGGACGACAGCGCGACCTTCACCGAGGCGCTGGCCAGCTGCCAGCGTGAGGCGCAGTCGGCGTTCGGCAACGCACACGTGCTGGTGGAGAAGTATGTCGAGCGCCCGCGCCATATCGAGATCCAGGTGTTCGGCGACAGCCACGGCAACGTGGTGTACCTGTTCGAGCGCGACTGCTCGGTGCAGCGCCGCCATCAGAAGGTGCTCGAAGAAGCGCCTGCCCCCGGCATGACGCCCGAGCGCCGCGCCGCGATGGGCAAGGCCGCCGTCGATGCCGCGCGCGCGGTCAACTACGTCGGCGCGGGCACGGTGGAGTTCATCGCCGGCCCCGATGGCGATTTCTACTTCATGGAAATGAACACCCGCCTGCAGGTGGAGCACCCGGTCACCGAGTGCATCACCGGCACCGACCTGGTGGAATGGCAGCTGCGCGTGGCCAGCGGTGAGCCGCTGCCGCTTCAGCAGGATCAACTGCAGATCCGCGGGCACGCACTGGAAGCCCGCCTGTACGCCGAAGACGCCGACCGCGGTTTCCTGCCGTCCACCGGCACCCTGCACCACCTGCGCCTGCCGGCCAACACCGCGCACGTGCGCGTGGACGCCGGTGTCGAACAGGGCGATGCGATCACCCCGTTCTACGACCCGATGATCGCCAAGCTGATCGTCTGGGATGTCGACCGCGACGCCGCGCTGCGCCGCATGCAGCAGGCGTTGGCCGAATGCGAAGTGGTTGGCGTGACCACCAATGCCGCCTTCCTGCGCCGGCTGGTGATGACCGATTCGTTTACCCAGGCCAAGCTGGACACCGCGCTGATCGAGCGCGAGCAGGCCGCCCTGGCCCCCAACGACAACGACAGCGGTCCGGCACTCTGGGCGCTCGCCGCGATCGCCGGCGTGGCCACCAGCGAGGCTGCCAGCCGTGATGCGCGTGACCCGCACTCGCCGTGGCAGGCCCAGGATGGCTGGCGCCTGGGCGCGGCCGCCGCACGCGCGCTGACGCTGGAGCACCGGGGTGCCCAGCGCAGCGTGACCGTGCAGGGCGCGGGCGAACAGTGGACCGTCCAGGTGGACGGCAACGCGCTGCAGGGCAGCGGCCGCCTGGCCGGTGATGCACTGCGCGTACAGATCGGCGAGCAGCTGCACCGCGCCGCCGTCATCCGCGACGGCAACGAGCTGTACCTGTTCGGCAGCGAAGGCGTGCAGCGCTTCACCCTGCATGATCCGGTCAGCGAAGCGGACCAGTCCGTTGCCGATGCCGGCAGCCTGGTCGCACCGATGCCGGGCCGTATCGTGGCCACGCTGGTGGCACCGGGCACGGCGGTCAAACGCGGCGCGCCGCTGCTGGTGCTGGAGGCGATGAAGATGGAGCACACGCTACAGGCGCCGGCCGATGGCACCGTGCAGGGCTACCGGGTGAAAGCCGGAGACCAGGTGGGCGATGGGGCGGTGCTGGTGGATTTCGAGGCGGACGGGGCCTGAGCCCCGCTCGTCCGCTCAGCCAACCCGCTGCCAGACCTGCTCCAGTGGATCAAGCTCGGCTGTCTGCATGTGCTGGCCGCGCCAGCCGAACCCGCAGACCGCCAGCGCTCCCTGCCGGATAGGATCCAGGCCAAAGCCGCGCTCGAGGTGCTTTTCATTGATCGCACCGGTGATGAACGCCCCCAGGCCCAGGTCGGTCGCAGATAGGTACAGCGTCTGCGACAGGTGCCCCGCCTCCAGCGTCACGACCCGGTATCCCTTGGCGTGGCGGCGGTACTTCCAGAACGTTCGATCGAAGCGTGGGACCAGGGTGACCAAGCAATGTGCATTGGCAAACCAGTGCTGCTGGCCGACGCTCTCCATGATGAAGTCGCGCAGTGGCCGTTCCGGGTCCGGCAGGGGCACCAGGTCGTGGCTATCGGCACGGTACCGGTAGAGGCCGGGACGCACGCCGTCCACGTTCTGCACGACCAGATAGGCCTCGATGGGGTGGAGGCCCCCGCCGGAGGGGCTGTTCTTCTTGTGGAACACCAGGTCCGGTCCCACTCTTACCTGTGACTGGGCGCCAAATACTCTTGCCAGCATCCGGGTGAACATGGGTAACGGCAGGACGCGGGAATCGTCGAAGTTCCTGCAGGTTGCGCGCCGCAGCAGCAGCGCATCGAACTCCGTCGGCTCGGTGTGCGGCAACACGATCGCCTCGACTTCACCGCGTGTCGCGGTGTTCGCTGGCGGCGGACCAAGTACCTCGCGCATTCCCTTGGCCGTATCGGTACCGCCATCCACGGTGTTCTTGACCGCATCCACGGCATCCCAGCGGGTGAATGCGTGCAGGATGGCCGCCAAGGGATGCCAGTGACTGTCGCGCAGGCGCTGGTCATTGGCCAAATGCACTGCCGCGGTACTGTCGGTTTCCGATTGCTCGAGCAGCACCAGCCCGGCGTCGACCAAGGCAGCCTGCTCATCACCGTGCATCCCGATGCTGTCGGCCCAGACCCATTGGCTCGGACCGAGCACGCCCAGCAGATCGCGCTGACGGGGGCTGACCGGCACCGGTCCATCCAAGTGCGGGGCCAAAGCCATCCACCCCAGGCTGCGAACCATTCCATTGCCGCCGCTGAGCAGACTCTGCAACTGGAACTCCACTGTTTCGCGTGGCTCGAACAACACGACTTCGCAGCGACGTATCCGCACTGTGGGACTCTCCGACTTCACCGGCACCGCGCCGTCGTCCTGCCATATCGGCACGGGACGTCCAATCTGTACCGACTCAACGAGTGCTAAAGCCTGGTCGATCGCGGTCGATGTTGCTCTCTGATCCGTGCTCTCGCGGCTCCCAAACCGATTCGATTGAAGGAAGTAGACATGTCGTTGCCGCCCCTGGAACCTGCCATCGCCCTGGCCTTGATTTGCCGCCTGGGAACCGATGACACGTTCCGTGCACTGTTCGCCTCCGATCCCGCCGCCGCGCTGGTGGAGATCGGCATGTCCACCGCAGACGCTGCGGCGCTCGGTGTCTGCTGCGAAGTCAATGAGCTTGCCGCCAAGAGCGACATTCTGGCGGCCAAACAGGAGCTGCAGGACATGTTCACGTCGTTGCAGAATCAGACCGTTCCGGCACTGGACGCCAACCCGGCAGGCAGCCACACGCTCAAGGGTCCGTAAGCAGGTCCGCGACGGCAAGCCCGGCAACACGCTTGCCACCGCGCAACTCTGCCGCAATACGGCTGGCGGCATTGCTGTCGGTAACGTTCATCGCCTGCATGCAATACCCGCAATCCAGTTCGGCATACGCCATGCCACGATTGCTGCGGAGAAAATCCGCCTGTGCCAGGGCCTCGCTGTTCCTCCCCAATGCACGCAGCGTATTCATCGCCGCGACGCGTGTCTGGAATCTGGACGTATCGCGCAGGAAAGGCCGTAGCTTCTGCATGGCCGCAGGCGCGTCGCCGGTCAGGCGGAGGCGTTCGGCGGCGACCACTGCCCGCATTTCGTCCAGTGCAGTCGCACCACCGGCATCACGGCCGCTGTGGATCACGCCCAGCACGCGGCTGCTGGTGTCCATGTCGCCCATGCGGGCAGCCAACAATGCCGTGCCCATGGCCATCATGGCATCTTCGCTGGCGTCCGGATTGCCCTTGTCAGCCAATCGCTTCAATGCACTGTCCGCTGCTGCGCGCACACTCTTCAGCGCAGCTTCGCGGTTGCCAGCCGCCCATTGCACCGTCGCCTGTGGCAGCAGATACAACTGGCGATCAAAACCTGTTTCGCCCGCCATCGCACTGACGCCCGCAGCCGCCTCTGCTTCGGCACGTTGCCACTGGCCGCGATCCGCCGCAATGGAAATCCGCTCCACACCCGCGTGCCGGTTGTGGGTGGATTGGGCCAGGTGCTTATCTGCTTCAGCATAGTTGCGCTCGCTCGCCGCAACAGCAGCGAGATAGCGATGGCTGGCGGTACGGCCACCAGCAACAGCCGTTTCCAGCGCGCGTCGCGCGCCAGCCTGGTCGCCGTTGGCCAAGGCGATGCGCCCCAGTTGGTCGTAGGCGATATTGGACAGCTCAAAACGGCTGTCCGCTGCGCGGCTGGCATAGGTGAACGCCTCTGCGTAGCGATTGTCGGTATATAGCCAGATAGCGGCATTGTGCTGCGCCGAGAAATAATCCGGATAAAGGCTCGCCAGCTGCATCCAGGCATCGGCGGCCTTGGACTGATCGGTCAACGTGGTGAACCATGCGTCCAGATACAGCTCTTCGCGAGCCGGCAGTCTGTACGACAGCGACTTCAGGCGACGCACCACTGCCAGGGCGCCAGGCTTGTCGACGTCGGCAACGCGCGCACGCACCTGGCCCATCCATGCAAGGGCGAAATTCGGATCCAGCTGGACAGACCGCTCATACATGGCCAGGGCCCCCCGGTAGTCTCCCTCGCCGTAACGGCGCTGGCCAAGCGCGTACGCACGCAATGCATCCAGGCTCGAGGTGGTGACCAGCGGCAACGGCATCGAGTCGACCTTGAGCCTGGCTTTGCCTTCTCCCAACTGATCGCGCAGCCGTGTCGTGACCTGGTCGATCGAACCAAGAAGCGACTGCACACCTTCACCGTCGGCAGAGGCAACCGCCAGGGTTTGCTGTGAATGCGGTTCAAGCACCTCTACGCTGATCCGCGCGCGCCCGCCCATCTCGCTGACGGTCGGCAGCAGGACCAGCTGGGCGCCCGCGCGCAGCGCGACTTCGGATGCAGAGGTCGCATCCAGTGGTGCGCCTGGCTGCCGACGCATCAACTCCATGATGCCGCGCGCCTTCATGTCACTCAGCACGTTGACGTGCCGGGACTGTTCCAGGCTGATCCGGAATGCCTGCTGCAACGAATCATCCAGAACCACATTGCCCGTCAGGTTGCGCACGTCGCCGATGACCACCCAATCCCGTTCGGCAAAGGCGATGGCCGGCTCCGGACGCAGCAGCATCCAGCCACCCACACCGGCCACGACCACCAACAGTACCTCGGCAGCCAAAGCCGCCGGCTGCCGCCACAATGGAAGGTCGCGCCGCGCCTTCGCATTACCGCGTGGCATCCGCAGCGGTGCGAACCCGATTTCACCTACCTCGAACACCTCTTGCCTGGCCGGCACCCCCTTGAACCGCCAGCGGCCGTGCGACCTCCACAGCAGCTGTTCACCGCGCTCGCCCAGTTCACCGGTGGCGCGATGGGTCAATGATTCGGCCACCGCCGAGAGCAGTATCTGTCCTGGCCGCGCCAAGGTCATGAGCCGAGCGGCCATCGGCTTGGCCAGGCCCTCCACCTCCAGCGACTTGGCGCCCACCTTGATCGCTTCGGGACTGTTCTCCCACGTCAGCACTTCGCCCACATGCAGGCCTGCGCGCGCGCGCAGCACGATGTTGCGTTGCTTGCCGATCTCCTGCAGGCCGCGTTGGTAATCCAGCGCAAACCCCAGCGCATCGATCGCACGATCGAACAGCAGGAACAGCCCGTCGGAGCGGTCGATCTGATGACCATTCCACTGCTGCTGCAGCGTCAACACCAACCGGTCGTGCTGCTGGAACAGTTCCGCCGCCGCCGCGTCACCGATGCGCTCCACCAGGATCAACGAGTCGCACAGATCGGTGAACAGCAGCGCCCGCATCTGCGGGGCCTGGGTCGACGTTCCGTTGTCGCCGTTCATGCCGATCTCCCGATCAGGGGGTGGCGGTCGCTGATCGCGACCAGTGCAATCGGTTGCCGCCCAGCCGTTTGGCCTGGTACAGCGCATTGTCGGCGCGAGCGTACCACTCGCTCCAATCGGTCTGCGGGTCGATCAGGCAGACCCCGATGCTGACCGGGCACACGTGCGGCACGCCGTGGGCGCGGCCGATCAGGCCATGCACCGCGCTGAGAATGAACTCGGCGGCGTGCTGCAGGCTGTCCTGGTCGGCGCTGCGCAGCAGCAGGCAGAATTCGTCGCCGCCCAGCCGGCAGGCCACGTCCGGCTCGGTGGCCACCGAGCGCAGGATGTTGGCCACGCTCTGCAGCACGCGGTCGCCGGCCTGGTGGCCGTGCACATCGTTGACCTGCTTGAACTGGTCGCAGTCGATCAGCAGCAGGCCCTGCGGCGCGCTGCCTTCCTGCGCACGGCAGTCCTGCAGGTAGAGCGCCAGGCCGCGCCGGTTGTGCAGGCCGGTCAGCTCGTCGGTGCGCACCAGCTCGCGGGTGTGGGTGAGCTGGTGGGTGGTGACGTAGAGGTTGTCCAGCGCGGTTTCGAGATCGTGGTTGCGGCGGCGCAGCTGGCGGATCAGCACCTGCTCGTTGCTCACCACCCGCATGATCGTGCGGCGCAGGAAGTAGGCCAGCAAGCCAGGGTCGCGGTCGACCAGACGCTGGAAATCGTCGTGGTCCAGTTCCAGCACGATGCTGTCCTGGACCGCACGCGCGCCGGCCGTGCGCTGGTGGTCGCCGATCAGCAGGCCCAGCTCGCCGAAGAATTCATTGGGACCGAGTGACTTCACGACGAGGTCTTCGCCGAAGTCCAGTTCGATGCAGCCGCTGACGATCACGTACATCGTGTTGCCGGCGTGGCCACGATGGAACAGATGGGTGCCTGAGGGCAGCTTGCGTTGCCGGCCGAATTCGGAGAACAATGCGGACTCGCCGTTGCTCAGGATGGCGTGCACGATCTCAGCCATCGCCTTTCGGTCGATGTCTGGTTCCTGTTCGCACATGATCGCCGCCGCACCCTTGCCGGTCATTTCCGAACACCCGCTTTTCAGCGTCCCCCTGGTGAGCGATGGAGGATAGCACTCCTCAAAACTGTGCGCCCTATCCCATTTCCGACTTTTACCCCCCAAGATCGTGAAAACACGCGCGTTCTACCGCGTGTGACGATGTGAAGAGCCGGGTCCGGAGACGACACAGGGCGGCAGGTCCCCCGACCGGCCGCCCTGTGGGCCTACCCTGGCCGCCCTTGCTGGGTCAGGCCGCGCGTTCGGCGTTGAACTGCTCCTCCTCGGTGGACCCGCTCAGGGCGGTGGTCGAGGACTGGCCCTGCTGGATCGCCTGGGTCACCGCGTCGAAGTAGCCGGTGCCGACCTCGCGCTGGTGCTTGACCGCCGTGAAGCCGCGGTCGGCGGCGGCGAACTCGGCTTCCTGCAGCTCCACGAAGGCGCTCATCTGGCGGCGGGCGTAGCCGTGGGCCAGGTTGAACATCGAGTAGTTCAGGGCGTGGAAGCCGGCCAGGGTGATGAACTGGAACTTGTAGCCATATGTGGCGATCTCCTTCTGGAAGGTCGCGATGGTGGCGTCGTCCAGGTTCTTCTTCCAGTTGAAGCTGGGCGAGCAGTTATAGGCCAGCAGCTTGCCCGGGAACTTGGCGTGGATGGCCTCGGCGAACCTGCGCGCGAACTCCAGGTCCGGCTTGCCGGTCTCGCACCAGATCAGGTCGGCGTAGGGGGCATAAGCCAGGCCGCGGCTGATGGCCTGGTCCAGGCCGTTGCGGGTCTTGTAGAAGCCTTCCACGGTGCGCTCGCCGGTGGTGAACGGCTGGTCGTTGCCATCCACATCGCTGGTCAGCAGGTCGGCCGCCTCGGCATCGGTACGCGCCACCAGCAGGGTCGGGACGCCCAGCACGTCGGCGGCCAGGCGGGCGGCGTTGAGCTTTTCGATCGCCTCGCGGGTCGGCACCAGCACCTTGCCGCCCATGTGCCCGCACTTCTTGACCGAGGCCAGCTGGTCCTCGAAGTGCACGCCGGCCGCGCCGGCCTCGATCATCGCCTTCATCAGCTCGAAGGCGTTGAGCACGCCGCCAAACCCGGCTTCGGCATCGGCCACGATCGGCTGCAGGAAGTCGATGTCATCCTTGCCCTCGGCATGGTGCAGCTGGTCGGCGCGCAGCAGGGTGTTGTTGATGCGCTTGACCACCGCCGGCACCGAATCGGCCGGGTACAGCGACTGGTCCGGGTACATCTGGCCGGCCAGGTTGGCATCGGCGGCGACCTGCCAGCCGGACAGGTAGATCGCGTTCAGGCCGGCCTTGACCTGCTGCATGGCCTGGTTGCCGGTCAGCGCGCCCAGCGCGTTGACGAAGTCCTTTTCCTGCAGGTACGTCCACAGCTTCTCCGCGCCCAGCCGCGCCAGCGAGTGCTCCACGTGCACGGTGCCACGCAGGCGCACCACGTCGGCGGCGGTGTAGTTGCGGGTGATCCCGGCCCAGCGCGGGTCGGTGTTCCAAGCGTGCTGGATCTGTTCGGCGGTCTGCAGGGTGCTCATGTCGAATCTCCAAAGGGAACGGATGCGGTAACAGCAGGTGGATGGCGGGTGGTCAGTCGAGGCGGTCGTAGGCCGGCAGGGTCAGGAAGTCGGTGAGCTCATCGCGGCGGCTGAGGTCGGCCAGCAGCGCGATGGACTCGGGGATGCGGGCGCTGCCGGGCAGCGCGGCGGTATCGCCCAGCCGCGCCGGCAGCTGGGCCAGGGTGGCGTCGAGCAGGGCCAGGTCGATGGCGGTGCCGTCGTCCAGGTGCTGGCCGGGGGTATGCAGCCACTGCCACAGCTGGCTGCGGCTGATCTCGGCGGTGGCCGCGTCTTCCATCAGGTGGTGGATCGGCACGCAGCCGTTGCCGTCCAGCCAGGCGGCCAGGTAGCGCACGCAGACCTCGACGTTGCCCTCGAAACCGGCGCGGGTGATGGTGCCGGTCGGCGCGGCGATCAGATCATCGCGGCCCACCTGCACATCATTGCGCAGCACGCGATGCTGGTTCGGCCCGGGCATGTGTTCGTCGAAGATCGCCTGCGCGACCGGGATCAGCGCGGGATGGGCGACCCAGGTGCCGTCATGGCCGGCGGTGACTTCGCGCAGCTTGTCCGCCCGCACCCGCGCCATCGCCTGCTCGTTGGCGGCCGCGTCGTGGTTGATCGGAATCTGCGCGGCCATGCCACCCATCGCATGTGCGCCGCGGCGGTGGCAGGTGCGGATCAGCAGCTCCGAATAGGCCTTCAGGAACGGCTGGGTCATCGTCACCTGGCCGCGCTCGGGCAGCACCTTGTCGGCGTGCCGGCGGAAGGTCTTGATGTAGGAAAAAATGTAGTCCCAGCGGCCACAGTTCAGGCCGACGATGCGGTCGCGCAGCGCGTGCAGGATCTCATCCATCTCGAACACCGCCGGCAGCGTTTCGATCAGCACGGTGACCTTGATCTGCCCATGCGGCAGCCCGAGCATGCCCTCGATGTGCGACAGCGCGGTCTCCCACAGCGCCGCCTCTTCCATGCTCTGCAGCTTGGGCAGGTAGAAGTACGGCCCCCGCTGCCTGCACATCAGGGTGCGGGCGTTGTGGAAGGCGAACACCGCCGCATCGAACAGGCCACCGGCGATCGGCTGGCCATCGATGCGCACGTGCTTCTCGTCCAGGTGCCAGCCCCGCGGGCGGACGATCAGCACGGCCTGCTCGTTGAACGGACGCAGGCTGTACTGCTTGCCCGGCTTCCCATCGACGGACGGGCCGGTGTAGGTCAGATCGCCCCGCACCGCGCCGATCAGCGCCTGCTGTCCGGCCAGCAGGTTGCGCCAGGCCGGGGCGGTGGAATCCTCGAAGTCGGCCATGAAGACCTTGGCGCCGGAGTTCAGCGCGTTGATGACCATCTTCGGGTCGGTCGGGCCGGTGATCTCCACCCGGCGGTCCTGCAGTGCCTCCGGCAGCGGGGCGACGTGCCAGTCGCTGGCGCGGATCTCGGCGGTATCGGCACGGAAGTCCGGCAGGCCGCCGCCATCGAAGAACGCTTGGCGGGCCACCCTCGCCTGCAGCCGGCGCTGACGCTCCGGCTCCACCGCCCGGTGCAGCGACACCAGCAGCGCCAGTCCCCCCGCCGGCAGCAGGGCGGACTGGCCAGCCAGCTGGGTGGTGAGGGCAATGCCGGGGGTGGCCGGTGCATCGGCGGGGGGGGGCTGGGCGGTGGCGTAAGCGACGGCGGACATGGCGGGCTCCTGCGGTGCGGTTGAGCTCCACCGTGCGCCGCCATGCCGATATTTGACAAAGCAGTTATTGCAATGGCTTACATAAGGCGTGCTTATACTCATGACGCCATGACCACGCCGCGCACGCCAAGTCCCCGGTTTTCCTACAAATCCGACCGGCTCAAGCCGCTGCGGGCGTTCTGCCAGACGGTCCGCCTCGGCTCAGTCTCACGGGCAGCTGAGGCGCTGTTCGTCAGCCAGCCGGCCATCAGCCAGCAGCTGCAGGCGCTGGAGCGCGAGTTGGGCGTCAGCCTGTTCGAGCGCAGCGGCCGCCGCCTGGTGCCCAGCCGCGAAGGGCAGCTGCTGTATGAAATGGCGCTGCCGCTGGTGGAGAACCTGGACGGGCTCGAGGCCAGCTTCCGCGACAAGGTGAAGGGGCTGGATGCCGGCGAGCTCAACATCGCGGCCAACAGCTCGACCATCCTGTACCTGCTGCCGCGCATCGTGGAGCGCTTCCGCCAGCGCCACCCGGATGTCCGCCTGACCCTGCACAACGCGATCAGCGCCGACGGCACCGACCTGCTGCGCAGCGATGCGGCCGACCTGGCGGTGGGCTCGATGACCGACGTGCCGGCCGACCTCAGCTACGCCCCGGCCTACCGCTTCGAACAGGTGCTGATCGCCCCGCCCGAGCACCCGCTGGCGCATGGCGAGCTGAGCCTGGAGGCGATCTCGCAGTACCCGCTGGTGCTGCCGCCCAAACGCCAGATCACGTACCGGCTGGTGGACCAGGTGTTCCAGCGGCATCGGCTGCCCTACACCGTCGCGCTCGAGGTCGGCGGCTGGGAAGTGATCAAGCAATACGTGGCGATGGGCATGGGCATCTCGATCGTGCCGGCGCTCTGCCTGCACGATGCCGACCGCGAGAAGCTGGTGACGCGCTCGATGAGTGCGTGGTTCCCGGAGCGGAGTTATGGCGTGATTGTGCGGCGCGGGCGGTTTCTGTCACCGCAGGCACGGGCGTTCATCGAGCTGATCCAGCCGGACCTGTTCAGTCCGCGCAGCTATGATGAAAGTGGTCATTCCGAGCGCTGACGTACGCCCCATGTCCATCGAACTCCGCCACCTGCGCTACTTCCTGGCCGTCGCCGAGACGCTGCACTTCGGCCGCGCGGCCGAGCGGCTGGGCATGTCGCAGCCGCCGCTCAGCCAGCAGATCCGCCAGCTGGAAACGCTGCTTGGCGCGCGGTTGTTCCTGCGTGCGAACCGCCGCGTGGAACTGACCGACGCCGGTCGCGTGCTACAGGAGCAGGCGCGTGAGGTGCTGGCGCGGGTGGATACCGCGATCGATCTGACCCAGCGCGCGCAGCGAGGGGAAACCGGTGAGCTGCGCATCGGGCTGACCCGGGCCACACCGCTGTCCACGCAGATTCCGCGCGCGATCTTCGCCTACCGTCAGCAATTCCCGCAGGTGCAGTTGAAGCTGCGCGAGATGAATACCCTGCAGCAGATCGATGCGCTGATGGCCGGCGAGCTGGATGTCGGGTTGATCCGCAAACGTGCCCTGCCCGCGCCGCTGATGTCACGCAAGCTCTTCAGTGATCCACTTGCGCTGGTGGTGCACGACCAGCATCCGCTGGTGCGTGGGTTGCCGGCCGATGCGGCGGTGGCGCTGCGGCTGTTCGCGCATGAGCCGTTCGTCGGTTTCCTGCGCGAGGTGGGTGCGGGCATCCACGATCATGTCATCGCGCTGTGCCGCAGCGCGGGGTTCACCCCACGCATCGTGCAGGAGGCAGGGGAAGCCTCGACACTCATCAGCCTGGCGGCCTCGGGGCTGGGGGTAACGGTACTGCCTGCCTCGTGCTGCCATATCCAGGTGGACGGCGCGCGCTTCGTCGCACTCAGTGATCGCGCGGCCAGTTCCGAAGTGCACGTCGCCTGCCGACGCGGTGCGGCGTCGCCGCTGATCGGTCACTTCACCCGGCTGCTGCAGGGTGTCAGCGGCTGAGCGCGAGCGTCGCGGTACCCGGTTGCACGCGCTGGCCCAGGCGCCAGGCAATCGCGCCACCGGCCACGGTCAGTACGCCGACGAAGCCGCACACGCCCAGCCAGTCCCAGCGGGTGTAGAACACGCCGCCGAGCACGCCGGCCACGCTGGAGCCCAGGTAGTAGGCGAACAGATACAGCGCGGATGCTTCGGCGCGCATCGCACCGGCGCGGCTGCCAACCCAGCTGCTGGCCACCGAGTGGCCGCCGAAGAAGCCGAACGTCACCAGCGCGATGCCGGCCGCCATGCAGCCCAGCCACGGCATCGCCAGCAGCACGATGCCCAGCGCGATCAATCCGTAGCAGATCGCCAGCACGCGGCTGCGGCCATGGCGGTTGGCCTGCTGCCCCATCCAGGCCGAGCTGAAGGTGCCGACCAGATACACGCTGAAGATCAAACCGACCACGGTCTGGCTGAGGCCATACGGGGGTGCCAGCAGGTGGAAACCGAGGTAGTTGTAGAGGGTGACGAACACGCCCATCAACACGAAGGCGGTGGCGAACAACCACGGCAGACCGGGATCGCCGAACAGACTGCGCCAGCGCGCGGGCAGTTCGCGCAGGCCGCCACGGCGGCTCTGGAAGTGGCGCGATGGCGGCAGCTGGATCCATAGCAGCACGGTACTGAGCAGCGCGATCAGCGACACCACGCCGATGCCCCAGCGCCAGCCCCAATGGTCGGCCACGATACCCGCGATGAGACGACCGCTCATGCCGCCGATCGCGTTGCCGCCGATGTACAGGCCCATCGCCAGGCCCAGCGCGCGGCTGTCCATTTCTTCGGCGAGGTAGGTCATGCCCACCGCCGGTACGCCACTGAGCGCGATGCCGAGCAGCGTGCGCAGCACCAGCAGCGTGGTCCAGTCATCCACCATCGCCGTGGCGACGGACAACACGCTGGACGCCAGCAGCGCCGCGACCATCACGCTGCGGCGCCCGATGCGGTCGGAGATCAATCCCGCGATCAGCATCGAGACCGCGAGCAGACCGGTGCTCAGCGACAGGGTCAGCGCGCTGTTGGCTGCGGAGACGCCGAAGTGGCGACTGAATTCGGGCAGCAGCGGCTGCACTGTGTAGAGCAGCCCGAAGGTGGAGAAGCCGGCCAGGAACAGCGCGGCCGCCGTGCGCCGGAAGGCCGGGGTGCCCTGCTGGATCTGATCGCCGGCCGCCGCTGCGCTGGTGGTGGCCGGGGGGCTGCGGTCGGGGACCGCTGCGGTGTCGCCATTCATGCCGGTAAGGCCCGCGTACGTGGGCCGGAGCGAGGAGTCAGCGCTCAGGATAGGCAGCACCGGCAGGTCGATCCATAACCTGATAGGTCTGAATCGAGACGTTTCATATATCGATTCAGTTCGCGACCCGGATTACAGCGTCTGCCAGGTCAAGCCTTCGCCGCGCCGGTAGTAAACATGCGAGGCCTTGCCGTACAGCGCGCTGGCCTGGACCAGGCCGAAGAAGCGGCCGTCGGCACTGTTGCCGCGGTGGTCGCCGAGCATCAGCACCTGCCCGGCGGGTACGGTCAGGCCGGTGATGTCCGGGCCACCGCCCTGGCCCAGATCCAGCTGCGCCAGATGCTGGCCGAAGTCCTCGATCTCACCCACCCCGGCCTGGGCCAGCGGACGGCCGTTGATGCTCAGGTGGCCGTCGTGCAGCTCGACCCGATCCCCGCCGACCGCCGCAATGCGCTTGATCAGGCGGGTGCCGTCCTGCGGGGAATCAAACACCGCCACGTCACCGCGCTGCGGCTGGCCGGTGTGCAGCAGCTCCACCGAGGTGAACGGCAGGCGCACGCCGTAGGCGCGCATGTCCACCACCACCCGGTCGCCCGGCATCAGCGTGTGCTGCATCGAGCCGCTGGGCACCTGGTAGTGGTTGGCCAGGGTGTCGCGCGCCGCGGCGAGCAGGCCGAGCATGACCAGCAGCGGCAGCGCTTCTTTCTTGAGCCAGCGCAGCAGGCGGTGGTCGGTGGGGGCAGCGGCGGCGGGGGTGTCCATACGGGCGCTCCAGGAAGTGTGTGGCTGTGACCGAATGGACGGCGGGCAAGTTCCCTGCCCCGCGCTGAAAAAGCTACGCACTGTTTACGCAGGGGCCGCCCGGTCGGCATCGCGGTTTTACGGGGCGCGGCCGCATCGTGGCGACACCGCGCCGAAGGGCGCTTCGAAGAGACGCTCCATGACCATCCTGCTGATCCGGCACACACCGTCGAACGTCGCGCCGGACGCGTCGCCGCTGCCTGCGCGGGTCGCCGGGCACCGCCTGGCCTGCCGCGACTGCGACTCCCTGCCGGCCCTGGTGCGCTGTCTGCAGCGTGCCCAGCGCAGCCGCCCGGCGCTGGTCCTGATCGCCACCGCGGCGGTCGATGCACCGCAGTGGGCCCGCTACGGCCAGGCGCTGCGCACCGCGCTGGAGGACCTGCCGGCGCCGTATATCGAGATGGCCAGCAACGACGACGATGCGTTGGACGAGCACCTGCATCCGCAGCACGCCCCGGCCGCGCGGGTGGTGTGCAGCAGCGGCCGCCAGGATGCGTGTCGCCTGTCGCTGGCGATCGCCGCCCATCGCCTGCAGGCCGTGGAGGGCTGAGCCATGTCGATCTTCATCATCCGCGGGCCGGAAGCGGCCGGGCAGCTGATCCGTACCGCGCAGCCGCTGCCGGCGCTGGTCCTGAAATCCCTGGTGCACCGCGCGATCGATGCGGGCACCACGGTGGCGATCCGCGCGTGCGGCTCGGAGCAGGAGTTGCTGGACGCCCTGCGCGTGGCCGATCACAGCCGCGGCGAAGTCACCCTGCTCGATCCCGGTGCATGCGTGGACAGCGCGCGCCTGCAGCGCCTGCTGCCGCATCTGCACAACGCCTACGTGGAAGTGCACGACGACGATGCGCGCGCACCGGAGGCGTGCCTGCCAGCGGATGTGGGCCAGCGCATCGGCGTGGCGCGCGGCTACTGCGCGCAGAGTTACATGCACGCGCTGGAGATCGCGCTGGATCACCTGGGGTGCAGTGAGATCGCCGAAGGCGTGCACGTGGGGACGTGAGGCGCGGGGTCGGTGGGGCGGGCGCTGGGCCCCTATGCCCTTGGAGGCGAAATAAAGGGGGAGGGGGCGGCCGCAGGCCGACGCCGGAGGACATTCGCCGGAAAGGGTATAGGGGCCCAGTGCCCGCCCCAGCGACCCGGCCCAGCGGAGCAGCAACCCAAAAAAAACGGCAGGGTTTTCCCCTGCCGTTTTCGTTTCAGCGTGTACCGGTGGCAAGCGTACCGACCAACGGTCGGTACCTACCGGGATGCCGCGATTACTTCAGGCCACGATTGACCAGCAGCGGCTCCACCGACGGATCCTTGCCGCGGAACTCGCGGTACAGATCCGCCAGCTCCACGCTGTTGCCGCGCGAGAGGATCTTGTCGCGGAACACCTGGCCGTTCTCCGGGGTCAGGCCGCCGTTCTCCTTGAACCACTCGAAGGCGTCATGGTCGAGCACTTCGGCCCAGAAGTAGGCGTAGTAGCCGGACGAATAACCGCCGCCCCAGATGTGGTCGAAGTAGCTGGTGCGGTAGCGCGGCGGCACCTGCGGCAGGTCGACCTTGAACTTCTTCAACGCGGCCGCTTCAAACGGCGCCACGTCCTGCAGCTTGGCGTCGGCCGGCTGGGTGTGCCAGGCCAGGTCGAGCAGGGCCGCCGAGAGGTACTCGGTGGTCGCATAGCCCTGGTTGAAGGTGCGGGCCTTGAGGATCTTGTCGACCAGCGCCTGCGGCATCGGCTCGCCGGTCTTGTAGTTCTTGGCGTAGTTGGCGAAGACCTTCGGGTCCAGCGCCCAATGCTCGTTGAACTGCGAGGGGAACTCGACGAAGTCGCGCGAGGTGCTGGTACCGGCGATGGACGGGTACTTCACCTTCGAGAACATGCCGTGCAGCGCGTGCCCGAACTCATGGAACATCGTGGTCACGTCATCGAAGCTCAGCAGCGCGGGCTGGCCGGCGGCGGGCTTGGTGAAGTTGCACACGTTGTAGACCACCGGCTTGGCACCGGTCAGGCCGTCCTGTTCGACGAACACGTCCATCCAGGCGCCGCCGGACTTGCTGTCACGCTTGAAGTAGTCGGTGTAGAACAGGGCCAGCGAGGTGCCGTCCTTGTCGAACACTTCATAGACCTTCATGTCCGGATGGTAGGTGGGGATATCGGTACGCGGCTTGAAGGTGATGCCGTACAGCTGCGTGGCGGCGTAGAAGACGCCGTTCTGCAGCACGTTGTCCATCTCGAAGTACGGCTTGATCTGCGATTCGTCCAGGTCGTACTGCGCCTTGCGCACCTGTTCGGCGTAGAAGTCCCAATCGGAGGCAGCAAGCTTGAAACCGCCCTTCTGTGCGTCGATCACCTTCTGCATTTCGCTGATCTCGCCACGCGCCTTGGCGGTCGCGGCAGGCACGGTGTCGGTCAGCAGCTTGAGCGCGGCGGCCGGGGTCTTGGCCATCTGGTCGGCCAGGCTGTAGGCGGCGTAGTTCTCGAAGCCGAGCAGTTTGGCCTTCTGCGCGCGCAGCTGGGCCAGGCGCTGGATGGTCTCGCGCGTGTCGTTGGCGTCGCCCTTTTCAGCACGGGTTTCCGACGCCTTGAGCACGGCGGCGCGCTGCTCGCGGTCGCTCAGCGAGCCGAGCACCGGCTGCTGGGTGGTGTTCTGCAGCGGCAGCAGGTACTTGCCATCGAGGTTGCGGGCCTTGGCATCGGCGGCGGCGGTGTTGATCGCATCCTCGTCCAGGCCGGCCAGCTTGGCCTTGTCATCGACCACCACGGCACCGGCGGCGGTCGCAGCCACCAGACGGGTGTGGAACTGCGTGGCCAGCGTGGTTTCTTCCACGTTGAGCTTGCGCAGCGAGGCCTTGTCGGCATCGTTCAACTGCGCGCCGGCGCGCACGAACTCCTGGTAGTCACGCTCGACCAGGCGCTTCTGCACCGGGTCCAGGCCCAGCGCGTCGCGCTGGTCGTAGATGGTCTTGATGCGGGCGAACAGCTTCGGGTCGAGGTTGATCTCGTCCTGGTGCTCGGCCAGCTTCGGGGCGACTTCTTCCTGCACCTTCTGGCGTGCATCGTTGGTGTCGGCCTGGACCAGGCCGAAGAAGATGCGCGACACGCGGGTCAGGGTCTCGCCGCTGCGCTCCAGCGCTTCGATGGTGTTGTCGAAGGTGGCCGGCTCGGGGTTGTCGGCGATCTTGCGGACTTCGGCCAGGTGCTGCTTCATGCCCTCGTTGAAGGCCGGCAGGTAGTCGCTGTCCTTGATCTTGTCGAACGGCGGCGCCTGGAACGGCAGCGTGCTGGCGCTCAACAGCGGGTTGGCCGAGGCGTCGGCCGGCTGCTGGGTCGGGGCGGGCTGGGTATCGGTCACGGGGGTGGACTCCTTGCCGGAACAGGCCGCCAGCGCCAGGCTGATGGCAGCGGCCAAAACTACGGTACGCGACATGAAACGGGCTCCTTGGATGAGGGCGCGGGACGGAAAATCCCACAGCCGGTCACCCTACTCCCAAAGGCCGCAGGCGGCATGTGCCGGTCGTGGCGCGTGGCTGTGCGGGCCGTGGGGGCTACCCCGCCCGACCCGCCTGGCGGCGTTCAGACGGTGCCGCGGGTCTTGCCCTGCCAGGGGCGGTAGTACTCGCGGATCGCAGCCATGTCGGCCACGTCGTTGCCGGTGGGATGGAACAACGGGCCGATTCCGATGGTCTTCTCGGGGTAGTGGAAGTACGCGGCCAGCACCGGCACGTCGGCCATGCGCGCGATCTTGAGGAAGCCGGCCTTCCAGTGCTGCACCGCTTTGCGCGTGCCTTCCGGGGTGATCGCGTACCACAGGCGGTCCGAGCCCCGGATCAGGCTGACCGCCTGCTCCACGGTGCCCTGCGGCGAGCTGCGGTCCAGCGGGATGACGCCCAGCTTGCGCAGCAGCGGCCCCAGCGGCCACCAGAACAGCGAGGCCTTGCCCAGCACCTTGACCTGCATGCCCAGTGCGATCTTCGCCGCCATGCCCCAGAAGCCGTCCCAGTTGGACGAATGCGGGGCGATGATGAAGACCAGCTTGGGTACGTCCGGCAGGGTGCCGGTCACTTTCCAGCCGCCCAGGCGCAGCGTGCAGCGGGCCAGCCAGCGGAGGAAGCGGTTCGGTTTGACCTGCGGCATGTTCGGCGGAACCACCGGCAACAGCGGACTTCGGTTGTTCAAGCAATCACTCCCAATTGCGTGTGGTGCGCCCGCGCTTGATCTGCGCGCGCCCCTTTTTGGCGTCCAGACGACGCAGTTTCGACCCGTAGGTCGGCTTGGTGGCCACGCGCGCCTTGGGCACGCTCAGCCCCGCCTGGATGAAGGCGGCCAGTCGATCGCGCGCGTCCTCGCGGTTACGGTCCTGGGTACGGAAACGCTGTGCATCGATGACCAGCACGCCTTCGCCGGTCATGCGCCGGTCGCGGCGGGCCAGCAGGCGCGCGCGCAACGGCTCGGGCAACGAAGGCGAGCCGGCCACGTCGAAGCGCAGTTCGACGGCGGTGGAGACCTTGTTGACGTTCTGGCCACCGGCACCGCTGGCGCGCACGAAGCGCTCGACGAGTTCCGTCTCCGGAATCGTCAGGTGCGCGCTGATGGTGACTGGCCCGTTGCCCATGGGCGGCATTGTAAGGGGAGGACCCGCCGGCCGGGTGACTGCAACGTGCGTGGATGTCGCCGATAACGTCCTCAATTACGGCCTGATGACGCCATCGCAGGTATTCTCCGGACTCCACGCAACGCAGGATGCTCCGCCATGTCACTGATCCGCCCGCTGGCCCGCCGCGGCCTGACCCGCTTCACCCTGGCCCTCGCGCTGGGCCTGGCCGCGATCGCGCCGGCCCTGGCCGCGCCGCCGTCGGATGCCGACATCAACCGCCTGCTGGCCGCCTCGCGCGCGCAGAGCATGCTCGATACGATGCTGCCGCAGATCGAGGCGATGCAGCGCCAGCAGTTCCAGCAGGTGGCCCAGCAGCGTCAGCTGGATGCGACACAGCAGGCCCAGCTGCAGCGGATCGAGCAGCGGACCAGCCAGACGGTGCGCCAGGCGTTGTCGTGGAAGGAACTGCGGCCGATGTACGTGGATCTGTACAAGCAGACCTTCAGCAAGGAAGACGTGCTGGCGATGGCCGAGTTCTATGAGAGCTCGGCCGGGCAGAGCCTGTTGGACAAGACCCCGGCGCTGATGCAGAACGTGATGGTGGCGATCCAGGCCAAGATGCAGCCGCTGTTCGTGGACCTGCAGAAGGACCTGGAAGCGATCGTCAATGAACCGGCGCCAGCAAAAAAATAACCGGTAGAGCCGACCGTTGGTCGGCTGTCGTGAAGTAGAGCCGACCGTTGGTCGGCTATCGCACGTCCCAGCCAAACAGATCCATCGCCTTGCGGAATTCCCCGTCCACCGGCGCGCTGATGTCCATCGGCGTGCCGTCCGGATGCGGGAAGCGCAGGCGCTCGGCGTGCAGCAGCATGCGGTGGATGCCCTGCATGCGGAAGCTGCGGTTGTGGCGACCGTCGCCGTGGCTGGTGTCGCCGATCAGGTGATGCGAGAGGTGCTTGAGGTGGCGGCGGATCTGGCGGAACCGGCCGGTCTGCGGCTGGCAGCGCAGCAGGGCGTAACGTGAGGTCTCGAACCCGCCCATCGGAATGGCGATCTCGCCCACGGCCACGCGCTGGAAGTGGGTGATCGCCTGCTTCTTGACCGGCTTGCCGGGGCCGCCATCCAGGTCATGGTCGACGGTAAAGGCCTCGTCGGCCGGCCAGCCGCGGCAGATCGCGAGGTAATCCTTGGTGACGTCGCCACCCATCAGCGATTTGCCGAGCACGCTGGCGCTTTCGCGATCAAAGGCGAGCAGCAGGCAGCCGCTGGTGGCGCGGTCCAGGCGATGGACCAGGAAGATCGGCTTGCCGAGTTGTTCGCGCAGGCGGTCGGCGAGGAAGTCGTCTTCGCCCCGGGCAAGCTTGCTGTCATGGACCATCAGCCCGGCGGGCTTGTTGACCACGGCGAGCTGGTCGTCCAGGTGCAGCAGCTGCAGGGGCGGAAGCGCCGCCGGCACCTCGGCGATGGCCTCGGCCTGCAGCTCGATCGCGCTCATCGGCGCCACCAGGCACTGGCCAGCGAGAACACGCCCGCCGCGCCGGTCACCCAGCTCCACACCGGGGCATCGCCGAAGTACCAGCCGCCCGGCTGCAGGCCATACAGCACCGCAGCGACGATCATCAGGCCGACACCGGCGATTGCGGCCACCGCGCGCTTCTGCAGCTTCTGCACGCTGACGTTCAACGCCGCCAGATCGCGCGAGCGCATCGACAGTTCGTGGTCGCCTTCCACCTGCTGGCGCAGCCAGGCATGGACCAGGCGCGGCATGTCCGGGGTATGCGTCATGATTTCAGGCAGGCGCTTGCGCACTTCCTTGAGCACGCGGCGCGGGCTGTAGCGCTCGCGCAGGATGCGTTCGAGCACCGGCCGTGCGACCGCCCAGATATCCAGTTCCGGATCGAGCTGACGGCCGACGCCTTCGATGTTGAGCAGGGTCTTCTGCAGCAGGATCAGCTGCGGCTGCAACGTGAGCTCGTAACGCTGGGCCACCCGGAACAGCTTGATCAGCACCTCGGCCAGCGAGATCTGCGACAGCGGGCGGGTGAAATAGGGTTCGCACACCGAGCGCGCGGCCGCTTCCAGCTCATCGATGCGCACGTTGTTGGGCATCCAGCCGGCTTCGACATGCAGCGCGGCCATGCGCCGGTAATCCTTGTTGAAGATGGCCATGAAGTTCTCGGCCAGGTAGTACTGATCTTCTTCGGAGAGCTGGCCCATGATGCCGAAATCCAGCGCGATGAAGCGCGGGTTGTCCCGGCGCGCCGGATCGGTGTCGACCCAGATGTTGCCGGCGTGCGCATCGGCGTGGAAGAAATTGTCGCGGAACACCTGGGTGTAGAACACCCGCACGCCCTTGGCGGCCAGGGCCTTGCGGTCGATGCCGGCCTTGTCCAGCGCGACGATGTCATCGGACGGGATGCCCCACACGCGCTCCAGGGTCAGCGCGCGTTCGGCGGTGTGGCTCCAGATCACTTCCGGTACGTACAGATCGTCCGAGTCGATCCAGTTGCGGCGCAGCACGCTGGCATTGGCGCCTTCGCGCTGCAGATCCAGCTCGGCGGCCAGGGTGTTTTCGACTTCGGCGACCACTTCGCGCGGGCGGATCTTGTCGGCGCGCGGGTGCGCGCGTTCGATCAGCGCGGCGGCCGATTTCAGCAGCGCGATGTCCGCGTCGATCTGCTTTTCGATGTCCGGGCGCAGCACCTTGACCACCACCTGGCGTCCATCGGCCAGCGTGGCCGCGTGCACCTGCGCGATCGAGGCCGAAGCCAGCGGCTGCAGATCGAAGCTGGCGAATGCTTCGCTGACCGGGCGGCCGAGCGCACGTTCGACGATCGCCTGCGCGGTGGCGCCATCGAACGGCTTGACCCGGTCCTGCAGCAGGGTGAGCTCGTTGGCGACATCGGCCGGGATCAGGTCGCGGCGGGTGGAGAGGATCTGGCCGAACTTGACGAAGATCGGGCCGAGGTCCTGCAGCGCCAGGCGCAGGCGCGCGCCGCGCGACTGTGCGGCGATGTCGGCCGAGGCGCGTGGCACGAACGGTTTTGCCAGGCGCAGCCAGCGTTCGGCCGGGGTGCCCTGGAGCAGATCGTCGAGGCGGTAGCGCAGGATGATGCGGCCGATGCGGCTGGCCCGGAAGATCGCCTTCATGCGCCCACCTGCCGCAGGCGCTGGACGCGCACGGCCATGCGTTCAACGTCGTCGCGCATCACGTCCACATCGTCGTGGAAGGCATCCAGTTCTGCTCGGGGTACCACGTCGCGCGACTCCTCGGTGACAAATTCAGCGGCGCTGTGCGCCAGGTCGGACGCGCCGCGGCGCGCGTGCTGCAGTGCCGAGCGCAGGGTGTTGGCGATCTGCACGCCCATCACCTCGCCGAACACACGCACGAACGGCTGCTGCCAGTCCGGATCGAAACGGGTCGCCAGCTGCTGCAGGCGGCGGGCCAGTTCGGCATCACCGGAGACCTTGACCCGCCCGGCCGGCGCATCACCGCCACGGCGGGCGTTGGCCAGGAACGGCAGCTGGGCCAGCACCCCGCCCAGCGTGCTGCGCACGGCCAGGTCCGGCTCCTGCTGCGGATCGACCGGGCCGACCGTGAGCCGCTCACCGTCCACCCCGATCCGCATCGCCAGCGCGGGCGATTCCAGGGTCAGGGCGATGTGGCGGCCATCCAGCGCGGCCAGCGCGCTGCGGGTGTCCGGGTCCAGCGCCAGTGCGCGGTTGAGCGTGAGCTGCAGCGCATTGCCAGCCAGCGGCTTGAGGGAAGAGAGCAGGGAACGGGCCATCACCGCATTCTACCGCGCGCCCTTGAACGGCGGGCGTCCGCTGGCATCACGCCTGGCCACGCGCCAGGTGCCCACCACATCGACACCGGACACGCGTTTTCGCGGGCGCCGACTCGGTTCATGCTATGGCTTCCCAACACAGCGACAGGAGCGGCAACAGGCATGGGCAAGACCCGGGTAGGCATCATCTTCGGCGGCCGGTCGGCCGAGCACGAGGTTTCGCTGCAATCGGCGAAGAACATTCTCGATGCGCTGGACAAGGACCGGTTCGAGGTCAGCCTGATCGGGATCGACAAGCAGGGCCAATGGCATGTGAGCGACCCGCGCGACTTCCTGCTCAACGCCAGCGACCCGGCACGGATCGCGCTGCACCGCTCGGGCAATGCGGTGGCAGTGCGGCCCGGCCTGGAGCGGCAGCAGCTGGTCCCGACCGATCCGGCCACCGCGCTGGAGCAGATCGACGTGGTGTTCCCGATCGTGCACGGCACGCTGGGCGAGGATGGCTCGCTGCAGGGCCTGCTGCGCATGGCCAACCTGCCCTTCGTCGGCTCCGGCGTGCTGGGCTCGGCAGTGGCGATGGACAAGGACGTGGCCAAGCGCCTGCTGCGCGATGCCGGGCTGGCGGTGGCGCCGTTCGCCTGCTTCAACCGGGTCAGCGCGGCCGGGGCCGATTACGCCACGCTGGTCGCCGAGCTGGGCACACCGCTGTTCGTGAAGCCGGCCAACCAGGGCTCCTCGGTGGGCGTGAGCAAGGTGCGCAACGCGGCGGACTTCCATACTGCCTTGGCGCTGGCGCTGTCGTTCGATCACAAGGCGCTGGTGGAAGCGGCGATCGACGGCCGCGAGATCGAGTGCGCCGTGCTGGGCAATGAACACCCCGAGGCCAGCGTCTGTGGCGAGGTGGTCGTGCACGATGATTTCTATTCCTACGACACCAAGTACATCAGCGAAAGCGGTGCGGACATCGTGGTGCCGGCGGCCATCACCGATGCCGAGCAGTCCCGTATCCGGGAGATCGCGGTGCGGGCCTACCAGGCGCTGGACTGTGCGGGCCTGGCCCGGGTGGATGTATTCCTGACCCCGGCTGGGGAAGTGGTGATCAATGAGATCAACACGCTACCCGGCTTCACCCGCATCAGCATGTACCCGAAGTTGTGGGCCGCCAGCGGGCTGGATTACACCGCATTGATCACGCGGCTGCTGGAACTGGCGATGGCCCGGCATGCCCACGAGCGCGATCTGCGCAGCTCCATCGCAACGACGGCCTGATCATCGTCGCCGATGTCAGGCCGTCGTGGTTTCCGCAGCGCGTCCCACGCCGGAGAGAGGTGGCGTGGGACGCGCCGGACACTAGGTCCGCTTGCGGAACATCGACACCACCGCCAGGATCAGGAAGACGACGAACAGGATCCAGGCGACGTTGCTGGCAGCGCCGGCAATGCCCGAGAAACCAAGTACCGCCGCGATGATGGCGATGACAAAAAAGATGACGGCGTAATGCAGCATGTCGACCCTCGCGTTGATGCGTGCCGGAGTTGGCGTGGGTCCATGTTCACCAACCCGCGGTGTTCAGGGAGTGATGGATTCCTGTGCGTTCGATGAAGATGCCAGCCGCAGCAGCCCTTCTTCGATGCTGACCCGGGGCACATAGCCGAAGTCCCGGCGCGCCGGTTCCATGCTGTACCAGTGCGGCGTGCACAGCTGCTCGGCCAGGAAGCGGGTCATCGGCGGTTCGCCGCGCAGGCGCAGCAGCGGCCACAACCGCTCGCAGACCGCACCGATCCGGTAGGCGGTCCTGAAGCTGATCGACCGGGTCACCGGCGGGGCGTCCACGGCGGCCAGCAGCTTGTTGAGCAGCTCGCGCATCGGCAGCGGCTCGCCGTTGGAGATGAAGTACGCCTTGCCGGCGCAGGCCGCGCCCGGGGCCAGGTGCTCCAGGGCGAGGAAGTGGGCCAGTGCGGCGTTGTCGATGTAGGTGGTATCGACCTTGTTCTGCCCATCGCCGACGAAGCGCAGGCGGCCGGCACGGGCGCGCTCGGCCAGGCGCGGCACCAGCTGCTGGTCGCCCGGGCCCCAGATCAGCCGGGGCCGCAACGCCACGGTAGCCAGCTGCGCATCGTTGGCGGCCAGCACGCGTTGCTCGGCGATGGCCTTGGTGGCCGCATACGGCGCTTGGAAGTTCTCGCCATAGGGCACCTCATCGGCGCCCAGGCCCTCGACCGGATGGGTGGCGCGATGGGTCACGCTGGGCGTGGAGGTGTAGACCAGCTTGCCCACGCCGTGCGCGCGGCAGGCCGCGATGACGTTGTCGGTGCCGACCACGTTGGCCTGGTGGTAGCTGTCATAGCTGCCCCAGGCACCGGCCTTGGCGCCATTGTGGAAGACCGCATCGACCCCGGCCACCGCGTGCATCACCGCCTGCGCATCGGCCAGGTCGCCGCGGATCTGGCCCACGCCCATCGCCTGCAGCGCAGGGTAATGGCCGCGGTTGAACGCCAGCACCTGGTGGCCGCGCGCGACCAACCCCTTGCACAGGGCCTGGCCAAGGAAGCCGCCGCCACCGGTAACGAGGATCTTCATGCGTGCTGCTCCAGTTGCGCGGTGGCCCAGACCGCGAGCTTCTCGCGGCCGATCTTGGCGTTGTGGCGGATGTCGACCGGGAAGGCCGGGTGCAGCAGGAAATGGGCGATGCGTGCGGTGTGTGCGTGTGCCGCCGCTTCCCGGCGCAGGCGCTCGACCAGGGCGGGCGAATCGACGGTGCCGGGCTGCAGTTCGTAGCACAGCACCGGCCGCTGGCGGCCCGGCGCGCCGACGCCGACCAGCGCGGTGCGGGCGATGCCGTCCAGTGCGTTGAACACCGGCTCGACCTGTTCGGTGTACAGCGGGCCGTGCGCGGTTTCCACGCGCTGGGTCTTGCGGCCGCAGAACCACAGCCGGCCCTGCGCATCGAAATAGCCGACGTCGCCCATCCGGTGTACGACGCGCGTGCCGCCGTCGGCCAGAGTCTCGGTGATCTTCGCCGCCGCGGTGGCCTGCGGGCGGTTGAAGTAGCTGTCGGTGGCGGTCGGACCGGCCACGGTGATCTCGCCGACCTCGCCGGCGGCCAGCACACGGGCCTGCGACCAGCCCGGCAGCGGCGCGTCATCGATGGCGATGATGCGCACCTGGTTCGGCGCGACCACGCGGCCGACGCAGGTCCCGGCGCCGGCCTCGGTGGCCTGGCGGGTGTTCTCCAGCTCTCGACCTTCGATCACCGCCACCGGCAGGCACTCGGTGGCGCCGTAGGGGGTCCAGAACTGGGCGTCGTCGGGCAGCAGGCGGCGGATCCGCGCGACCACGTCCGGCGGCACCGGTGCCCCGGCCGAGGTCACCCGGCGCACGCTCGGCAGCGGCTGGCCGTGATCGGCCAGGACCCGCATCAGCGCCGGTGAACCGAACAGCTGGGTGACGCCGAAGCGGTTGATGGCGTCATGCAGCTTGCGCGGGTCCGCCTGGGCCGGCCGGGTCGGATCCATGTCCGGGATCACCGAGGTCAGCCCCAGTGCCGGATCGAACAGCGCGAACGGCGGGAAGGTCGGCAGGTCGACCCCACCCGGCTCCATCCCGAAGGCGGCGCGCAGCAGTTCGATCTGGCCCACGAAATGACGGTGGCGGTAGACCACGCCCTTGGGCACGCCGGTGGAGCCGCTGGTGAACAGGATCGCGGCGACGTCCTCCCCATCGGTCGGGGCCAGCGCAGGCGCCACCGTGGCGCCCTGGGCTTCTAGCCGGGCCAGGGTGGTGCCACCCCAGCCCCAGCGGCGGCCGACGGTCACCAGCAGGCGTGCGGAGCGGCACCAGCGCAGCGCCAGGCGCGCCACGTGGGCCAGGCCGATGCCGATGAAGGCCTCCGGCTGGGCCTCGTCCAGGCATTGTTTCAGCGCGCGCTTGTCGATGCCCGGGTCGACCAGCACCGGCACCGCGCCGTTCTTGAACAGCGCGAACATCAGCAGGAAGAACTCCGGCGAGGGCCGCACCATCACCACCGCGCGCACGCCGCGGCCGATGCCGTGCGCGGCCAGACCGGCCGCCATCGCGTCGCTGCGGGCGTTGAGGGTGCGGTAATCCAGGGTGACGTCGTAGCGCGCCATGCCGCCGGGCCCGGGCGTGCCGGGGCAGCGGATGGCGATCTGGTCGGGGCGTTCACGGGCCAGCTCGGGCAGGCGCGCGGCGATATTGATGGCGCTGTTCATCCGTTCATTGTCGCCGCTGCAGAAAATTCTTGCGCGCCGGCCGTTGGCGTGGAAAATTCGCGCCCTTCCCTCCTGCTTCGCTGCCGCCCAAGGCCGGTGCCCCATGCCCCATCCCTGCCTCACCTGCGGCGCCTGCTGCACCCAGTACCGTGTGGCCTTCCACTGGATGGAATCGGACGAGGTCACCCCGGGGGGCGTCCCGCACGAGCTCACCCAGGTGCTGGACCCGCACCGGCTGTGCATGCGCGGCACCCTGTCCAAGCCGGTCTACTGCGTGGCGCTGGATGCGGAGATCGGGGTGTATTCGCGCTGCAGCATCCACCCCAACCGCCCCAGCGTGTGCCGTGAGGTGGACGCCTCGTGGGAGTACGGCAAGGCCAGCCCGCAGTGCGACAAGGCGCGCATCGCGCACGGCATGCCGGCGCTGACCCTGGCCGACTGGCGCTGGCGGGACGAGGCGGGCAATGATGATGATCATCCCGATGACAACGGCAATTCGCCGGCCCCGCAGGCGCCGATCGCGGCGTAGTTGGGGGCGCCGGGGTCAGGGCGCGGGGGCGGAAGCAGCCGACCAACGGTCGGCTCTACCGGGGATGGGGCAGCCGATCAGATCGGATTCGCGTCCAGGAAGGCGCGGATCTTCGGCACCAGGACCTCGTGCTTGTCCTCCAGCACGTAATGCCCGGCATCCTCGAAGGCGTGCACCTGCGCCTGCGGCAGCGCGGCCTGGAAACCCTTCAGGAAGTGATGGTCGAACACGAAGTCGCGCAGGCCCCAGCCGATGAACGCCGGGCGGTCGGCGTAGCTGGGCAGGGTCTGGCCGGAACGCTCCAGCAGCGACCAGGCCTTGTCGGCCGGTGACAGCGGGATGTCCTGCATGAAGCGGATGGTGCTGATGCGGTTGGCGTAGCTGTTGTACGGCGACACGTACGCGCGGCGCACGTCCGCCGGCATCTTCCGTTCCACGCCCAGCCACGAAGCACCGGAGGAGAAGGCGTTGAAGGTGCGGATGAGCCACTCGCCGATCTTCCAGTGGCGACCCAGCGCGATCTGCCACGGCATCTTCTTCGCGGCCGGCATCGGGAAGGCGGCGGTGTTGAGCACCACCAGGCGCTTGACCTGCGCGTGGTGCGACAGCGCCCAGCCAAAGCCGATCATGCCGCCCCAGTCGTGCACGGCCAGGGTCACCGGGCCGGTGATGCCCAGGTGCGCGAGCAGCGCGTCCAGGTCATCCACGCGCGACTGCAGGGTGTAGTCGTAGTGCGCATCATCGGGCTTGTCCGACAGGCCCATGCCGATATGGTCCGGCACGATGCAGCGGTACTTGTCCGACAGGCCGGCCACCAGGGTGCGCCAGTAATAGCTCCACGACGGGTTGCCGTGGACCATCACCACCACCTCGCCATCGCGCGGGCCTTCGTCGAGATAGCTCATCGACAGGCCGGGGCGCACCTGGAAGCGGTGCGGATGGGCGGGGTAACCGGGCAGCTGGGGCATTCAATCGCACCTGTGAAAAGGGCCGGCAGAACCGGCCCTCGATGTTCAATTCCGGCGCAGCAGACACGGCCCCGGAAGCAACGCCGCAGCAGGCTGCGGCCAATGGGTTACCAGACCACTTCGGCCATCGAGCAGTTCAGGCCCGAGCCGATGCCGAGCAGCGCGATGCGATCGCCCTTCTTCAGCTTGCCCAGCTGCTTGAGCTTGCTCAGCACGATCGGCACCGAGGCCGGGCCGATGTTGCCGTGCTCGCCGAAGATCGTCATCACCTTCTTCGGGTCGATCCCGAAGTTCTTGATGAAGGCGGCGGTGTGCGGCTGGCTGACCTGGTGGATCACGAACTGGTCCAGTTCCTCCACGGCCCAGCCCAGTGCTTCGCGGGCGGCGACGAAGGTCTTCTGCGCCAGCTTGATGCCTTCGATCAGCAGCATGCGGGTGTCGGTGACCATGCGGTCCAGGTTGCCGCGGCACAGCTGGTTCCACTCGGTCGCCGAGCGGGTCACGCCACCGCGGTAACGCGGGGCATCGGGCACCAGCTCGGTGCGCGCCATGACCATCGCCGCGGCACCGCAGCCCAGGGTCAGGGCGGCCATCTCGTTGCGGAAGTCATCGGCGGTCACGCCCGGCAGGGCCATGCGCTCGAGGGTCTTCTCGTACACCAGGTTGGCGGTTTCACCGTCGACGATCAGCGCGTAGTCGATCTCGCCGCGTTCGAGCATGCGGGCGGCGATGTCCATGCCATTGATGAAGGCCAGGCAGGCATTGGCGACGTCGAAGGTCATGCATTCGTCGCCCACGCCCAGGTTGCCCGAGACGATGCTGGCCGTGGACGGCTCCAGATAGTCGCGGCTGACCGAGGTGTTGACCAGCAGGCCGATCTTGTCGGCGCCGATCCCGGCGTCTTCCAGGGCTTTGCGAGCGGCCAGCGTGGCGGCGTCGGAGGCCAGCATGTCGGCATCCCACAGGCGGCGGGCGTGGATGCCCGCGATATCGCCGAGCACATCGGTACGGATGCCAAGGCGATCCAGCGTCGGCTTCAGCCGCTCGTTGATTTCCTTGGACGTCAGCGTGTGCGGCGCGTCGATGTGCGCCAGGCCGGCGATCGAGACATTCTTGAAGAGCATCAGTTAGCGCCAAGGCTCAGGCGAAGGGGGCGCTATTGTAAGCCGGCACGGGTTTCACCGCACCTTTACGAATTCACGCCCGGGCGTATGGTCCGGGCGTGGGGTGAAGGGTTCAGCGTGGCGGGCATTGGAAGGCCAGGAAACGCTGGCTGCCATCGGCGGGCAGGCCCGAGGCCTGCACGGCATTGGCACCGGCGCTGGGCGCCTCGTTGCGGGCCAGGGTTTCCAGCTCTTCCTGCACGCGCAGCGGGTTGCGGTTGTAGAAGCCCACCTTGCTCTTCACGGTCACCACCACTTCGCCCTTGCTCTGGCAGCCGCTGGGAACCGCACCGGCCGGCAGCACGCGGACCGTCTTGCCGGAGGATTCGATCGGCACCCAGGTGCAGGCGGAAACGCTGAGGATCAGGGCGGACAGAAGCAGAATGCGCATGGGCAAGGCCTGGCTGGAATACGTAAGGGAGTGTGCGGGAAACAACTGAATCGGGGGTGATCAGGTGCCGGGTGGGTCCCCGGCACCTGAGCGGCTGGCGGGCGCGGTGGCCGGCCAGCGTTGGGCGTCACCGGGCCTTTGGTGCCGCGGCAGCCGGCGTGGCCGGAGTGGCCGGAGTGGCCGGGGCGTCGACCACCTTGCCTTCGGCATCGATGACCTGCACCTGGCCAAGCTTGAGCGCACGCACCGGGGCCTCGGTCTGCTTGAGGTCGCCCACCACCACCCAGGTCAGCGCGTTCGGGTCCAGCGTGGCCGCGGCCTGCTGCACCTGGGCCGGGGTCATCGCTTCGATCTCGGCCTTGCGCTGGACCACGTAGTCGTCCGGGCGCTGGTAACGCACGATCCCGCTGATGGTGCCCATCACCGCGCTGGCGGTCTCATAGGCGCCGGGCAGGCTCAGGTTCTGGATGTTGCGGATACGCGCCACTTCGGCCGGGGTGGCCGGCTTGGCGCCGCTGGCGAACTCGGCGATTTCCTTCTGCATCTCCTGCATCGCCTCGGCGGTCTTGTCGATCTGCACCGGCGCGCGGGCGCCCCACGGGCGCTGGCCCAGGGTGTTGCTGGCGCTGCTGCCGGCCCCGTAGGACCAGTGCTTCTGCTCACGCAGGTTCATGTTCAGGCGCGAGGTGAAGTCGCCGCCGAGCACGCCGTTGGCGATATCGAAGCGGGTCGAACCCGGGTCCCTGGACGAGGGCACCACCTGGCTGGCGAACAGATTGGCCTGCACCGCGCCCGGCTGGTCGATCAGGTACACGCGGGCATGCGCCGGACGGGCCACATCCACCGGCGCCTTGACCTCCGGCGCCGGACCTTCGGCCTTCCAGTTGCCGAGCTGGCGCTCCAGCAGCGGCACGATTTCCTTCAGCGTGGTGTCACCCACCACGATCAGCGTGCCCTGCTCCGGGCGCAGCCAGTCACGGTGGAAGTCGACCAGGTCTCCGCGGGTCATGGACTGGATGTCCACTTCATTGCCACTGCCGGTGAACGGGATCGCATACGGATGGCCCGCGCCGTACAGCAGGGTCGGCATCACCCGCATCGCCACCGCGCTGGGGTTGACCTTCTCCTGCTGGATGCCGGCGATCCAGGTCGCCTTGACCCGGTCGATCTCGGTCTGGTCGAAGCGCGGCTGGCGCAGCATGTCCGCATACAGGGCCAGCGACGGGGCCAGGTTTTCCTTCAATGCGGACAGGTACACGCTGGTGCTGTCCAGCGAGGCGGAGGCATCGAGCTTGGCGCCCAGTGCATCGGCCGCATCGGCGAACGGCAGCGCGCCGAGCTTGCCGGCCCCTTCGGTGAGCAGGCCCATGGTGAAGTTGGCCGTGCCGGACTTGCGGCCCTGGTCGGCGGTGAAGCCACCCGGGAATTCATAGCTGAACTGCACGACCGGGATGTCATGGCGCTCGGCCAGGATCACCTGGGTGCCGTTCTTGAGCGTGGCGCGGCGCAGTTCGGGGAATTTCAGGTCCGGGAAGGTCTTGGTCTGCGGCACGCCGGTGCTGCGGTCGACCTGCTTGGGCAGCGTGGTGAAGCGCGGATCCACGGCGGGCACGGTGAACGGCTTGGGCGTTTCCGACGGCAGTTCGGCCAGGGCAACGCGCGCGCCCGGCTCGACCACGATGGTGTGATCGCCAACGCCCAGCCACTTGGCGCCGACATCGCGCACCTGCGCGGCCGTGGCCCCATCGATGGTGGCCAGCGACTTGCGGAAGCAGCCCGGGTCACCTTCGTACACGGTGCACTCGGCCAGCGCGTCGGCCTTGCCGCCGAAGCCACCAATGCGCTCGATGCCGCGGATGAAGCCGGCGCGGAAGGCGGTCTTGCCGCGGCTCAGCTCGTCGGCGGTCGGACCGTCCTTGGCCAGTCGCTTCACTTCCTCATCGATGATCGCCTCGACCTTGGCCGGGTCCACGCCCTGCTTGACGCTGGCCATGATCACGAAGTTCGAGCCCAGCTGCGAGCTGTAGGCGCCGGCACTGATGTTGTCCACCAGCTTGTCCTGGTGCAGCAGGCGCTGGTCCAGGCGCGAGGACTTCGCACCGCCAAGGACCTGCGCGAACAGCTGCAGCTGGTCGATGTCGGTGGTGCCGACCTGGGCGACGTTCCAGGCGCGGTAGATGCGCGCCTGCGGCACCTTGTCGGTCATCACTTCGCGCGTGCTCTTCTCGCGCTTGGCCACGTCCACCTTGGGCTGGGCCATGCTCGGGCCGGCCGGGATGTCGCCGAAGTACTGGGCGACCTTTTCCTTCGCGGTGGCCACGTCGATATCACCGGCCAGCACCAGCACCGCATTGTTCGGGCCGTACCAGGTGCGGAACCAGGTCTTCACGTCGTCCAGCGAGGCGGCGTTGAGATCGTTCATCGAGCCGATCACGCTGTGGTGGTACGGGTGGCCGGCCGGATACATCGCGCGGGTCAGCTTTTCCCAGACCTGGCCATAGGGCTGGTTCTCGCCCTGGCGCTTCTCGTTCTGGACCACGCCGCGCTGCTCGTCCAGCGCCGCCTGGTCGATCGCCCCGAGCAGATGCCCCATGCGGTCGGACTCCATCCACAGCGCCATGTCCAGCGCGGTGGTCGGCACGTTCTCGAAGTAATTGGTGCGGTCGGTATTGGTGGTGCCGTTCTGCCCGGTCACGCCAACCTGCTTGAAGGGCTCGAAGTATTCGCCGTCGTGGTTCTCGCTGCCCTGGAACATCAGGTGTTCGAACAGGTGCGCGAAGCCGGTGCGGCCGGCGGGTTCGTCCTTGCTGCCCACGTGGTACCAGATGTTCACCGCCACGATCGGCGCCTTGCGGTCGGTGTGCACCACCACGCGCAGGCCATTGGGCAGGGTGAACTGTTCGAACGGAATGTCGACCTTGGCCGCCGTGGCCGGCTTGGCCAGGACCGGTGCCGGCGCGAACGAGCCCAGGGCGGCGGAAAGCGCTACAGCCAGCAGCGCGGCACGCGGTCGAAGTTGGACGGTCATTCCGGTTCCTTGGTCATGAAAGTGAAGCCGGATGCTAGCGCGCCGCCCGGGCAAAAGGCATCGGCCAACAGTCATTGACCTGCCGATGGCGGCGGATCCGCCACGAACCGCACATCCGAGCGTGGCCGCACGCGGCCGGGCGGACGGTCCGCGGCCCTGCGGCGGACACGTGTCCGGACATCGGACACCGCTACTTCGCAAAAAACCCTTTGAAATCAATGCGTAAAAGTTGGCACGCGACCTGCTTGGTACATGGCAAGGGAAACAAGGATCAAGCCGAAACTGACTGGATGCTGAACAACAACAAGAATAGTGAAATTGTTCTTGCACGCCCCGAATCGGTGTACTACCTTACTACCACACCACTGCTCACCAACACTAAACAGGACCTCGCCATGAACACCAAGACTCTCGCCATCGCCATCGCCTTTGCCGCCGGTTCCGCGTTTGCTTCGTCGGTGCAGGCCGCCCCCGCCATCGTCACCCTGGACACCGTGCAGGTCCGCCCCTCGGCCGACCAGATCGCCCAGGCCGAGGTTGAGCGCGCCAGCAACATCCCGACCCTGGCCGTCGTGGAAGTCCGTCCGACCGCTGGCCTGATCGCCGAGTACCGCGCCGAACTGGCCGCCAACCGCCGCGTCACCACCCTGGCCGCCGTGGAAGTGCGTCCGACCGCCGAACAGCGCCAGGCCCTGGCTGCCGAACAGACCAACGACCGCGGCTACGTCGCCACCTTCACCGCTGCCGCCACTGCCGTGGCCAACGAAGTGATCATCAACCTGCCGACCCTGCAGGTGCGTCCGTCGGCTGCCGACCTGCAGGCCCTGGCCCTGGAAACCGCCGCCGCCGCCGCCACGACCCTGATCCGCCAGTAAGCCGCAGCTGCGGTCTTCCGCAGCCACGGCGTACACTTCGCCGATGACTGCCACGCCCACGTTCCATGTCGTCCTGTTCCAACCCGAAATCCCGCCGAACACCGGCAATGTGATCCGCCTCTGCGCCAACACCGGCGCGCGGCTGCACCTGATCGAGCCGCTCGGTTTCGACCTGAGCGACAAGCAGCTCAAGCGCGCCGGCCTGGACTATCACGAATACGCTCGGCTGCAGGTCCATCCTGATCTGGACACCGCCCTGCAGGTCATTGCGCCCAAGCGCCTGTTCGCGCTGAGTACCCGCGGCAGCGTGCGTTACGACACCCAGCAGTTCGAAGACGGCGATGCCTTCCTGTTCGGCCCGGAAACCCGCGGCCTGCCCCAGGACCTGCTCGACAGCCTGCCCCACGGCCGCCGCCTGCGCCTGCCGATGCGACCGGACAACCGCAGCCTCAACCTGTCCAACACGGTCGCCGTGGTGATGTACGAGGCATGGCGCCAGAACGGGTTTGCCGGCGGGGAATAAGATGCCGTGCCGACCAACGGTCGGCACCTACCGGAGACACAGGCACCTGCCGGCCGTGTAGCACCTGACCGTTGGTGTAGCACCTGACCGTTGTGTAGCACCTGACCGTTGGTCAGGTGACCTCAGAACGCATTGATGCCCGTCAGCTCGCGGCCGATCACCAGCTGGTGCACGGTCTCGGTGCCCTCGTAGGTGATCACCGATTCCAGATTGAGTGCATGCCGGATCGCCACGTGCTCGGTGGTGATGCCCGCGCCGCCGAGCAGGTCGCGACATTCGCGCGCGATGTCGATGGCCATGCGGCAGTTGTTCCACTTGGCCAGGCTGACCTGCTGCGGCTGCAGTTGGCCGGCGTCCTTCAGGCGCCCCAGCTGCAGGGCCAGCAGCTGCGCGGTGGTGATCCGCCGCGCCATGTCGGCCAGCTTGATCTGCGCACTCTGCGTGGCCGCCACCGGCCGGCCGAACAGCACCCGCTGCTTGGTATAGCCCAGGGCTTCATCCAGGCAGGCCACCGCAGCGCCGATCGGACCCCAGCTGATCCCGTAGCGCGCCTGGTTCAAGCAGCCCAGCGGCCCCTTCAGCCCCTGCACGTTCGGCAGGCGGTTGCGGTCGGGCACGCGCACGTTGTCGAAGAACAGCGCACCGGTCAGCGAGGCGCGCAGGCTCATCTTGTGCTTGATCTCCTGCGTGGTGAACCCGGCCATGCCCTTTTCCAGCACGAAGCCCTGGATGCCATCGTCGGTATGCGCCCACACGATCGCGATGTCGGCCACCGGTCCGCTGGTGATCCACATCTTGCTGCCGTTGATCAGCCAGTCACCGCCATCGCGCACCGCGCGGGTCTTCATCGCCGCCGGATCGGAGCCGCCATGCGCCTCGGTCAGCCCGAAGCAGCCGATCACCTTGCCGGTGGCCATGTCCGGCAACCAGCGCAGCCGCTGTTCTTCGCTGCCGTAGGCATGGATGGGGTACATGCACAGCGAGCTCTGCACCGAAACGAAGCTGCGCAGTCCCGAATCGCCGCGCTCCAGTTCCTGGCAGATCAAGCCGTAGCTCACCGCATTGAGCCCGCCGCCGCCGTACTGCTCGGGCAGGCTGGAGCCGAGCAGGCCGAGCGCGGCGATCTCGGGAATCAATTCGTCCGGGAAGCGCCCGTCGTCGAACGCATCGCCGATGATCGGCAGCACCCGCGTATCGGTGAAACGCGCCACCGTCGCCTGCACCGCGCGCTCCTCCTCGCTGAGCAGCGAACGGATATCGAACAGATCGAACGGATTCAGTGACATGGCATCCCGGCAGGTGGCGGTGGAACAGGCTCCCATTGTGGTCGTTGTGCGCGAAGCGGCCAAGGGACGGCGGGGCAGCACGGATGCTGCGCCGCAGCATCCTGGTATCGAACGCGCGGCGACACCGCTGTCATCGTCGGCGATCTAGGCTTAAATGCGCCGTGCCGGTACTCTGGCGCACTGATCCACCGTTTCGCCGTGGTGTGACACGCGCGATTCCCAGGCAACCGCCGCCGTTCAACCCGCGGCACTACCCACGAGTTACGCAGCCCCATGAGCGAAGAAATCAACGTCCTGCCCCCGCGTGAAGTGATGGAATTCGATGTGGTGATCGTCGGTGGCGGTCCCGCTGGCCTGGCCACGGCGATCCGGCTGCGCCAGCGCGCCATCGAAGCCGGCCGCGAGCTGTCGGTGTGCATCCTGGAGAAAGGCTCTGAACCCGGTGCGCACATCCTCTCCGGTGCGGTGATGGATCCGCGGGCACTGAGCGAACTGTTCCCGGACTGGGCCGAGCGCGGCGCACCGCTGAAGCAGAAGGTCACCCGCGACGAATTCCTGTTCCTCAATGAAACCGGCTCGCGCAGCACGCCCAACGCGCTGCTGCCGGAGTGCTTCCACAACGAAGGCAACTACATCGTCAGCCTCGGCGAGGTCACCCGCTGGCTGGCGCAGCAGGCCGAGGCGCTGGAAGTGGCGATCTTCCCCGGCTTCCCCGCGGCGGAGGTGCTGTACAGCGAGGACGGTGCGGTGATCGGCGTGGCCACCGGCGACATGGGCATCGAGAAGAACGGTCAGCCCGGCCCCGCGTTCGAGCGCGGCATGGCGCTGCATGCCAAGTACACGATCTTCGCCGAAGGCTCGCGCGGCCATCTCGGCCGCCAGTTGATCGCACGCTTCCAGCTCGATGCCGGCAAGGATCCGCAGGCCTATGGCATCGGCATCAAGGAGTTGTGGCAGATCGATCCGGCCAAGCATGAGCCGGGCCTGGTGGTGCACGCCGCCGGCTGGCCGTTGGACAACGACACCTACGGCGGCGCGTTCCTGTATCACGCCGAGGGCGGCAAGGTCTCGATCGGTTATGTGGTCGGCCTGGATTACAAGAACCCGTGGCTGAGCCCGTTCGAAGAGTTCCAGCGCTTCAAGACACACCCGGACATCCGCAAGCACCTGGAAGGGGGCAAGCGCATCGGCTACGGCGCGCGCGCGATCACCGCCGGTGGGCTGATGTCGCTGCCCAGGACGGTGTTCCCCGGTGGTGCGCTGGTCGGCTGCGAGGCCGGCTATCTCAACGTCAGCCGGATCAAGGGCAGCCATGCCGCGATCAAGACCGGCATGCTCGCCGCCGATGCCGCCTTCGATGCGCTGGTAGCCGATCGCCAGCACGATGAGTTGAGCGCCTATCCGCAGGCGTTCGAGACCAGCTGGCTGCATGCCGAGCTGCAGCAGGCCAAGAACTTCAAGCAGTGGTTCAAGAAGGGCCAGACCGTGGCCACGTTGATGACCGGCATCGAGCAGTGGCTGCTGCCCAAGCTGGGCATTCGCAATCCGCCGTGGACGCTGCGCCACAGCACCCCGGACCACGCCTGCCTGGAGCCAGCCTCCAAGCATGCGAAAATCAACTATCCCAAGCCGGATGGCGTGCTCACCTTCGACCGGCTCAGCTCGGTGTTCCTGAGCAGCACCAACCACGCCGAAGACCAGCCCAGCCACCTGACCCTAAAGGACGCCAGCGTGCCGGTGCGGATCAACCTGGCCGAGTACGCCGGTCCCGAAGCGCGCTACTGTCCGGCTGGCGTGTACGAGTTCGTCGGCAGCGATGGGCACGAACAGCTGCAGATCAACGCGCAGAACTGCGTGCACTGCAAGACCTGCGACATCAAGGACCCGACCCAGAACATCGTGTGGGTGACCCCCCAGGGTGGCGGCGGCCCGAACTACTCGGGCATGTGATCGGCATGGCCTGCGACCACCGGTCGCAGGCCATCAGGCGCGGCAGGCACCGCCGCGCTGGCTATCCTGAGCGTCCTGTTGGACGTGACCGTGGCGCCATGGCCCCTGCTTTCCGATCGACGTTGGCGTTACTGGCCTGCCTGCTGCTGGCGGCGTGTTCGCGCACCCCGCAAACGCCGGAGCAGGCCCATCAGCAGGACCTGCGGCGCGCCTTTGCGATCTGTGCCGGTTGCCACACCGTCAGCCCGGGTGGCGTGCATCGGTTCGGCCCGAACCTGCATGGCGTGATCGGCCGGCGTGCCGGCAGTGTCCCCGGCTATCCATACTCCAACGCGATGCGCGATGCAGGGCTGACCTGGAACGAACAGACCCTGGATGCGTTCCTGCGCTCGCCCACGCAGGCGGTGCCGGGCACGCGCATGGTCAACTCCACCGCTGACCCGGAGCGCCGGCGCCAGGTGATCGAATATCTGCAGCAGCAGCGATGACCGGCAGGGCGCCGGTCAGGACGCCTGCAGCTGCACCAGATAAGCGCGCAACGCCGCATCGAATGCGCTGACCGCCTCGGCGTGCGCCGCCACGCCTTCGTCGTCGACGCGTTCCATCAGGCTGCGCGCCTGCAGCGCCAGCGCGTCGGCGCCCAGCGTTGCCAGCCCCCCCACCAGCCGATGCAGCACATTCACCAGTGCCGGCCCGGCCTGCGCATCCAGGGCTGCCTGCAGCTTCACCAGATCCTCGGCCGAGGCCGTGCACAGGCTCTCGATCAGCACGCCGGCCACATGCTCCGAACCAAACCGGCGCACCAGCGCGGCCCGGTCCGGCGGCGCGTCATCCGCACCCGGTGCCTGCTCCGCGCCGGCCAGGGGGCCATCCCCGTCCGGCAGCCACTGCAGCAGTGCCTGGCGCAAGGCGCCCAGTGCCACCGGTTTGGCCAGCAGATCGTCCATGCCGGCCTCGCGGCAGCGCTGCAGATCGCCCTCCATCGCGCTGGCGGTCAGCGCGATCACCGGCAGCCGGGCACCGCCGCGGTCACGCTCCTGCTCGCGGATGCGGCGGGTCATGGCATAGCCGTCCATGACCGGCATCCGGCAGTCGGTCAGCACCAGGTCGAATCGGGTGCGCGCCAGCAGCGCCAGTGCCTGTTCGCCGTTCTCGGCCAGCACGTGTGGCAGGCCCAGCTGTTGCATGCGCCACCCCATCAGCGCCTGGTTGGTGGGATGGTCCTCCACGATCAGGATGCGCCGCTGCTGCAATGCGGCCGGCAACGGCACCGCCTGCGTGTGTTCTTCGGCGGCACTGGGCTGTTCGTCCACCGGCACCACCGGTACGGTCAGCAGCACCTCCACGCGCGTGCCCTCGCCGGGGACGCTGTGCAGCGTCAGCGTGCCGTGCATCATCGCCACCAGGCGCTGGCAGATGCTCAGCCCCAGCCCCGTGCCACCGTACTGGCGGCTGGTCGCCGCGTCGGCCTGTACGAACGGCGCGAACAGACGTTCGCGCTGCTCGGGCGAGATGCCGATGCCTGTATCGCGAACGGTCAGGCGCAGCTGCTGCGCGCCGTCGGCATCACCGTCGAGCACCTCCAGCGCGATGCCGACTTCGCCGGCGCGCGTGAACTTGATGGCATTGCTGAGCAGGTTGAATGCGATCTGCCGCAGGCGCATGCCGTCGACCAGGTGCATGGCCGCGAGCGCGTCGTCGATCTGGATCTGCAGCTCCAGCCCCTTGGCCACCGCCTGCGGGGCAAGCAGCTGCTGCACGTTGCCAACCAATGCGCGCAGCGCGACCGGATGCGGTTGCAGGGACAGCGCGCCGGCCTCGATCTTGGAGTAGTCCAGCAGGTCATCGAGGATCTGCCGCAGCATCTGCGCCGAGTCTTCGATCACGCTGATGATGCGGCGCTGCTCGCCATCCAGCGAGGTATGCGAGAGCACCTCCACCATGCCCAGCACGCCGGACATCGGCGTGCGGATCTCGTGGCTCATCGTGGCCAGGAATTCGGATTTGGCGGCGGTGGCGCGCTCGGCGGCCGCCTTGGCCAGCGCCAGCGCGTCGGCCTGTGCGCGCGCCTCGGTCACATCGATCCAGTAGCCGCTCCACAGCAGCACCCCGTCCTCGGCGTCGTAGGGCAGCGCGCGCGAACGCACCCAGCGCAGCATGCCCCCTGGGCGGGTGCGGAATTCCATGTCCACCGGGGCGAAGTCCCGCGTGGCGCTTTCCAGGGCCTGGCGCACATTGGCGCGATCACGCTCGTCGATGCGCGCGATCAGCGCGCTTTCATCGGCCATCGCCTCGGCCGCGGTGAGCCCGAACAGCGCTTCGGTGTCACCGGCGATGTACGGCAGCGACAGCCGGCCATCCCGTTCGCGACGGCCCTGGTAGACGATCGCCGGCAGATTGTCGGTGACGTCGGCCAGGCGCTGCTCGGCACGGCGGCGCATCGCTACCTCACTGCGCAGGCGCCAGTGCCCCCACCCATGGACGAGCAGTGCGGTCAGCAGCACCAGGGCCAGCGGCACCGCCCAGCGCGCGGTCGCGCGCCAGTCCAGATCGCTGCGGTACTCGGCCGACAACCAGTCGCTGCGGATCGCTTCGTGCTCGCGCGCGCTCATGTTCACCAGCAGGCGGTCGAACGTGGTGGCCAGGGGTGCGTACTGGCGCTTGACCGCCAACGACAGGCGATCGCTGAATCCCGCCGGCGCTGCCACGTGCAGCTGCGCGGGATAGTGATCACGCACGATGCGATCGATGACGGCCAGGTTGCCGATGTACGCATCGGCGTCTCCCTTGGCCAGCCGTGACAGCGCCAGTTCGGCGCTGCGCGCGGGCACGATGCGCGCATTGGGGGCCTGTTGCAGGACATACCCGCGCAACCGTTCCGGATCGGACAGCAGAATGCTGCGGCCATCCAGATCGGGCACGCCCAGCACCGACGCGCTGCCACTGGCCGTCACCACGACGTTGGGAACGGTGATGAAGGGCTGGCTGAACACCCAGCCGTCGCCCAGGTAGTTCGAATCGTTGGGGATGCCCATGATCGCGTCGACCTCGCCGCGGCGCAGCTGCTCGCGCACATCGAACCAGTCGTGCGCCGGCACCCGCGTGAGCTGCGCCCCTACCGTGCGCAGCAGGCGCAGGTACTCGGCCGAGACACCGCTGGGTCGGTCGGCACTGTCGATGAAGGCCAGCGGTGACGCGTTCGGCGCGAAAGCCAGGCGCAGGGGGGTGGCCAGGACACGCCTCTCCGCATTGCCCAGGATCACCTGGGACTGCACCGACCATCGAGGGGTCGGGAGCCAGCGCCGCTCCAGGCGCTCGCGCTCGGCCTCGTTGAGCGCGGCCAGGCCCATGTCCAGCGCTTCAGCCAAGGGCTGCTTGGCGTTGGGCACACCAAAGTGCAGCCGCTCCGGTGGTAGGTCGCTGGGGCGCAGCAGGCTGACATCGGTCAGCCGTCGCTCGGCGATCAGGGTCGTGGCCACATACGCGTTGCCGATGTAGACGTCGGCCTCGCCGCTGCCGACCATGGCCAATGCGGCGGTGGTGCTGGCCGCGGTCACGCGCCGGGCGCCGGGAAAGCGCGAGCGTACTTCTTCGCTGGTGACGAACTCACGCTCGGTGACCACGCGCAGGCCGCGCAGGTCAGGATCAGACGATGCCCGGGTTTCGCCGGGGCGGCCCACCAGCGCCAGTGGCGCCTGGGCGTAGGGGCGGGTGTAGACCATGCAGCGCGTGCGATCGGCAGTGAGCGTGATGTTCATCACCACATCGACTTCGCCCCGGCATGCCGCCTCCAGGACCTCGGTCCAGTCGCGATACATCCGCACCTGCACCTGCACTCCCAGCTGCCGGGTCAGCAGGCTGAGGTAGTCGTAGCCGAGGCCGACCGGCTTGCCGTTCTGCATGGACTCGAACGGCGGCCAACCGCTGTCGTACATGCCCAGGATGATGGTAGGGTGCCTGCCAAGCCACTCGCTCTGGTGGGGGGGCAAGGGAGGTGACGCAGCTGCGGATACCTGCATGCCCGTCGCCATCGCGAGCACGAACAGAACCAGCCAGCGAATGACGTGGGTACGCATGCTGCCTGATCTCCGTAGAATGACATCCCCATCCCGGCACGGCCCGACGGCTGCCTCACAGGCAATACTAGTCCATGACCCTGCGCATTATCATCGCCGATGACCATCCGGTCGTACGGATCGGCACGAAGGCCGTGATCGAGTCCAGCGGCGTTGGCCAGGTGGTGGCCGAGGCCAGTACCGTGGCCGAGCTGATGACCGTACTGGGCGACCACGAGTGCGATGTGCTGGTCACCGATTACTCCATGCCCGGCGGCGCGCAGGCCGATGGCTTCGCGATGATCGCCATGATCCGCCGGCGTTTTCCCGAGCTGCCGGTGCTGATGCTCAGCGTGTCCAACAACCTGGCGATCCTGCGCATGGTGGTCGCGACCGGCGTGCTTGGCCTGGTCGACAAGACCTCTTCGATGGATGAGCTGCCGCTGGCGATCCAGACCGTGCAGCGCGGCGTGCCCTACGTCAGCCTGTCGCTGAAGGAACGCATTGACGCAATCGGCACGGAGAGTGTCGAGGAAGGCGGAGCCCGTCCCTTGTCGCCACGCGAAGTGGAAGTGCTGCGGCTGCTCGGCAGCGGCATGACGGTCAAGGAGATCGCCCTCCATCTGCACAAGAGCGTCAGCACCATCAGCCGCCAGAAAGGCGATGCGATGTTGAAGCTCGGGCTGAAGGGCGACGCCGAGCTGTTCGACTACCTGCGCGACGGCGAACACTGATCCCGGTCCGCCTGCGGACGCGCGCTCTTTTTTCTTCGATACGCATGCGATGCACGTCATCGCGATGGTGTCCTGTCGTGTGTGCGCGTTACGCATGAGACGGAGTGCGCGTGCGTAGCAGATAGCGAACGAAGAGTTCCCGATATCGCCGCTTCATTTATGTACTGCTCAGTTTGATATTCAGGGCTAATTCGGGTGACTAACGGATAATTCACACCTGTCGCCAGCAGCGATTCCCCCTCCCTCTGCTGGCGGACAAAACCAAAAAATAAAAAGGTGTTCCCGAAAATGAAGACTTCCCTGCTTGCTCTGGGTCTGCTCGCTGCACTGCCGTTCGCTGCGTCGGCAACCGACGGCCTGTCGTACAACTACGTCGAAGGCGGCTACGTGAACACCGATGCCAAGGGCGGCGACGCCGATGGCTGGGCGGTGAAGGGCTCGGTCGCCGTGGCGCCGAACTTCCATGTCTTCGGTGACTACAACGCGCAGGAAACCAAGCGCGGCAGCAACGACGTCGACCAGTGGCGCGTCGGTGTGGGCTACAACTACGGCATCGCCCCGACCACCGATCTGGTCGCCCGCGTTGCTTACCAGAAGTTCGACCCGAAGCACGGCCCGGACTTCAACGGCTACTCCACCGAAGTCGGCGTGCGCAGCGCGTTCACCCCGAACTTCGAAGGCTACGTAATGGCCGGTTACGAGGATTACAGCAAGAAGCACGGCCTCAATCCGGACGGCGAGTTCTACGGCCGCGTCGGCGCCCAGGCCAAGCTCAACCAGAACTGGGGCCTGGCCGGCGAAGTGAAGCTGGCCAAGGGCGGCGACAAGGAATGGTTCGTTGGTCCGCGCTTCACCTGGTAATACGCGATACGCAACACCGCGGTACGTTGTTGGATGGCGCGGTCTCTCTCCCCTGCGCCATGAAGCCCGGCTCACGCCGGGCTTCACTTTTACAGCAGCCGACCAACGGTCGGCTCTACCTGCACGGCCGTCGCGGTTTTTTTGCGGTTGGCATGGCGACACCCTCGTCGGTACGCCACGAAACAACCCGGCCACGTGCCGGGTTGTTTCGTTCTGGCGTGGCCCAGCGCCCGACCCATCCGCCGTCGCGCCTGAAAAGGATGGACGAAGACCCAAAAAAAACCCCGGCATCTGCCGGGGTTTTGGGTGCCTCACTTGAACAGCGTGTCCGGATACTCCGGCTTCTGCTCGCGTGCCAACAACGCACGCAATCCTTCTTCGGGAGTCTGCTCACCGTGCAGCACGGCGCGCACCCGGTCGGAGATGGGCAGGTCGATGCCATGACGCCGCGCCTGGCGCATCACTTCATCGGCGGTCTGCACCGATTCCACCACCTGGCCGATCTCGCGCACCGCATCCTGCAGCGTCTGCCCACGGCCCAGGGCCAGGCCCAGCCGACGGTTGCGCGAGAGGTCGCCGGTGCAGGTCAGCACCAGATCGCCCAAGCCGGCCAGCCCCATCAGGGTCTCCGGCTTGGCACCGATCGCCGCGGCGAGCCGCAGCATTTCGTTGAGGCCACGGGTGATCAGGCCGGCACGGGCGTTGAGGCCCAGCTGCATGCCATCGGCAACGCCGGTGGCCACGGCCAGCACGTTCTTCATCGCGCCGCCGAGCTCGGCACCGACCATGTCATCGCCGGTGTAGGCGCGGAACGCCGGGCCGTGCATGGCATCGGCCACCTGCTGGGCGAAGTCCGGCGCGTCACCGTGGACGGTGATCGCGGTCGGCAGGCCCTGGGTGACTTCCTTGGCGAACGACGGGCCGGTCACCACCGCCAGCGGCACGTCCGGCCCGAGGACCTCACGCGCCACTTCGTGCAGGAACCGACCGGAGCCGGGTTCGAAGCCCTTGGTCGCCCACGCCACGCCGGCATCAGCCGGGCGCAGCGGCGCCAGTGCACGCACGGTTTCACCGAAGGCGTGCGACGGCACCACCACCAGGATCCAGGCGGCGTCCTTGACGGCAGCGGCCAGGTCGGTGGTCGCGCGCAGCGACTCGGGCAGCGGAATGCCCGGCAGATAACGGGTGTTCTCGTGGCGCTGGTCGATGGCCTCGACCATCGCCGCATCGCGCCCCCACAGCACGGTCGGGTGACCGTGCCGCGCGAGCAGGCTGGCCAGGGCAGTGCCCCAGGAGCCGGCGCCGAGAACCGCGATTTTGTCTGCGTGGTTGCTCATCCGTACGACTGCAGCGCCGATCAGGCGTTGCCGGCCGGCTCGGAATCGGCGAGCGAGGTCTCGCCCTGTTCCTGGCGCTGGCGCAGGGTTTCGGCGTAGAGGCCTTCGAAGTTGATCGGCTGCAGGAAGAACGGCGGGAAGCCACCGGCCTGGATCAGCTCGCTCACCAGCGAACGCACGTACGGGAACAGGATGTTCGGGCACTGGGTGCCGAGCAGCACGTCGATCGACTGCGGGTCCAGGCCCACCAGGCCGAACACGCCGGCCTGCTGCACTTCGGCCACATAGGCGGTCTTCTCGCCGGCCTTGCAGGTCAGGGTCACGGCCAGCACGACTTCGAAGGCGCTCTCGCCCAGGCGCTGCACGCGCTGGTTCAGGTTGAGCTGCAGTTCCGGCTGCACGGCGTCATTGAAGACGGCCGGAGCGTTCGGCGATTCGAACGAAACGTCCTTGACGTAGATCTTCTCGACGGTGAACGAGGGACCGGTGGCGGCGTCGACCGGCGCGACGGCGCCGTTGGTGTTCTCTTCGGACATTTCCTGTTGCTCCAAAAATGAATGCTGTAAAAACGGATTGTTACATGCCCTGCGATGGGGGCGCTGTGCGCCGCGTACAAGGCGTGCGCTGCAATCCGACGGGGATCAGTTGCGGCCCTTGACCAGCGGCAGCTCGGCCTGCTGCCACGCCGGGATGCCGCCATCGAGCACGTTGACCTGGGTGAAACCCGCCTTCTTCAAGGCCTTGGCGGCCGTCTCGGAGGCGTTGCCGCTGCGGCAGACCAGCACGACCGGGCTCTGCTGGGCCTTGGCGACCAGCTTGTGCTCCGGACCGAACTGGCTCGGCTGCACATTGCGGCTGCCGGCGATATGGCCCTTCTCGAAATCGCTGCTCGAGGACAGATCGACCACGATGGCGCCACCGGCGTTCATCAGCTGGGTCAGTTCCGCCGGCTTGAGCGATTTGAAGCCACGGAACAGACGGCGGACTTCGGTCACGATGATGGCCACGGTCAGGCCGACCAGGGCCATCGACAACATCGGGTTTCGGCCGGCAAAGGCCAGCAACTCTTCGTAATTCACTAAGATCACGGGTCGATAAGCGGGCGCCGATTGTCGCACATGCGGGCGAATCGGCGTCCAGCCCCGTGTGGGCGGGCGTCAGCGGTCCTGCCAGAGGTCGGGCAGCCCGTTGGCCTGGAGCCAGCGCTTGTCTTCGGCGTCCCAGCGCCAGATCTCCCGCACCCGCACCGTGCGCTCGGCCTGGGTGTTGTTGTTGATCACCCGCACCTCGGCGGTGCGCCCTACCCGGCCATCGGGCATGGGCACGTTGTCGCTGGCGCGATAGCTGGAGATCTTCACCTGCTCGAAGCGGCGCAGTTCCAGGTCGGTCAGCGGGTGGACCCGGGTGTATTCCGGGTCCAGGTACGGCAACGCGTCTTCAACGGTGCCCCAGCGCATCGTGGCGTCGTACTTGATCTGGGTTTCCTCCAGATCCTTGCGCTGCTTCCGGGTGGTTTTCTGCTCGGCGGCCAGGGCACTCACGCTGATCAGCGCGAGCAATGCCAGCAGCAGGATCTGAAGCGTACGACGCATGCGAATTCCCCAATAGGCAAGGCGCCCATCCTACCGCCTGGCGAAGGCCACGAAACGGCCGCTCAGTTCAGCGGCGGCCTTGTCGCCCTCGCCCGGCTGCCGGGCGGTGAGGCTGATGCGGGCCTTGCCACGCTGGGCGAAGGTGGCCAGGAAGCTGTCCCAGTCGGTTTCCGCATCGGCCTGGGCCTGCGCATCCAGATCGCCGTAGACCGGCGCCAGGTAGCGGATGTGGCTGTCGGCCACGTAGACATCGGCATCGAACCCGGCCAGGCGCAGCCGCAGCGTCACCAGTGCCCAGCCGGACAGGGTCAGCGCCGAGGCCAGGCTGCCACCGAAGGCGTTGCCCTTGTCATTGACGTTGGCCGCCAGCGGGGCATGGATGTGCAGGACGCCGTCGCGATAGTCGTGGACACGGATCTGCATGGCCGCCACCGGCGGCATGGCATCCAGGACATGCTGCAGCGCGGACAACTGCGCCGGCAGGGAATCGGTTGCGGACATCTGGTTGATCACGTCACATCGAAGGGCTCGCATAATGCCCGCAATGAACACCGAAACGAAAGTCGCGCCCTGGACCCTGATCTCGCTGCGCCCGCGTGGCCAGCATGCGCCGCTGCGGCGTGCGGCCGCTGCCGCCGGGGCGCGCGTCATCGCGCTCTCGCCGTGGGCGCTGCAGGCCTGCGCTGATACGGCCACGCGCGCCGCGCTGGAGGCCGCGCTGGCGGCCGAGCGGGTGGTCTTCAGCAGCCCGGCGGCGGTTAAGGCCGCCGCGCGCCTGGTGGACCTGGCCGCGCCCCACCCGGGGCAGTGGCTTGCGGTGGGCGCCGGCACGGCGGCGGCGTTGGACCGGCAGGGCGCACAGGGCGTCGCCGCGCCGGCGCGGATGGACAGCGAGGGCCTGCTCGCGTTGCCGGCCCTGGCGGATCTGCATGGCCTGCGCGCCGGTCTGGTGACCGCGCCCGGCGGGCGCGGGGTGATCGCGCAGACCCTGGAGCAACGCGGTGCCCGGCTGCTGCGGGCCAACGTCTATGTCCGCCGTGCGCTGCCCCTCGCGCCGCGCATGCTGCAGCGGCTGCGGCACGCGGCCACGCCGTGGGTGCTGGCACTGAGCAGCGGCGAGGCATTGACCCTGCTGCTGGCGCAGTTGCCGGACGATCTGCAGGCCCCCCTGCGCGAGGCCCTCGTGGTGGCCGCCAGCGAGCGGCTGGCCGCGCAGGCGCGCGCGGTCGGCTTCGGGCAGGTGCAGCTGGCGGCAGGGCCGTTGCCTTCGCAGCTGGTTGCCGCTGCACACGCCGCGCTCATCCCGCCCGCATCTTCCTGAACAGGGCGCCGGAGCGGTCTTGCAGGCGGCTCGGGCGGCGGGCGATGCTGTGCGCCACGTCGCTCGCCAGCCAAGCGGATTGCCCGGCGCGCGCGACAAGGATGCCCGTATGAATGACCCTGTTTCGCCTTCCTCTCCGCGCCGCCCCCTGCGCTGGATCGTGCCGGTCACGGCGTTGGCCGTGCTGGCCGGCGGCGGTGCCTGGGGCTGGACGCAGTGGCAGTCGCGACAGGCGCAGGAGCGTGTGCGCGAGGAGAATGCCCAGTTGCAGGTGCAGGGCCTGCTGGACAGTGTCGAGGCGCTGCGCCGCGATCAGCGCTCGACCTCCCAGCGCGTGCAGGACGCCGCCGCGACCAACCGGGTGCTGCGCGATGAAATGCTCGGCCTGAGCCAGCGCAACGCCCTGCTTGAAGAGAACCTGGCCAAGCTGGCCGACAGCACCCGCCACGGTGCCCAGGCGCTGCAGCTGGAAGAGGCCGAGCTGTTGCTGAGCCAGGCCAGCCAGCGGCTGGCCTATGCCGATGACGCCGACGGCGCCAAACGCCTGTACGCATTGGCGGCCGCCTCGTTGGACGATGTGCAGGGCAGCGAGTATCTGAACCTGCGGCAGGCGCTGATGCAGGAGCGCAATGCCGTGGATGCACTGGGCCCCGGGGTGCGTGCGCAGACCCAGGCACGGCTGGGCCGGTTCGCCCAGGCGCTGACCGCGCTGCCCGAGCAGATCGACGCCCCGGCCGATACCGCCGTTGGCGGCCCTTGGTGGCACCAGGTGCTGGCACCGTTCGTGACCATCACCCCCACCCGCCTGCAGGGCCCGTTGACCGAGGCCGAGCGGGTGGCCGCGTGGGACTCGCTGCAGCTGGAACTGACCCTGGCGCGGGCCGCGGTGGAGCGCGGCGATCAACCCGGCTACGTGCAGGCGCTGGACCGCGTGGCGCTGTGGCTGCCGCGGCTGTGGCCGGATTCACCTGCTCTGCGCGAGCAACGTGCTGAACTGCATCAACTACGCGCCTGCGAGCTGCGTCCATCGCTGCCCGAACTGGGCAGCACCCTGCAGCAACTGCGCTCGATGCGTAACGGGAGGTAATCGATGAAGCCCTTTCAATCTCTGGTGGTCCTGCTCTTGGCCGTCGCCCTGGGCGTGATCGCCTCACAGTGGCTCGGCACCGAACAGCTGCGGCAGTTCGGCGAAGTGATCTACCGCTACGGCGGCACCGACTACCGCTCCACCGTGCCGCAGGTCGCCCTGATGGTGCTGGTGGGTCTGCTGGTGCTGTGGCTGCTGTGGAGCCTGCTGGCCTCGCCGTTCCGCGCCTGGGGCCGCTACCGCCGCAAGCAGGGTCGTGCGCGCCTGACCGAGGGCCTGCAGGCCCATGAACAAGGCCACTGGCAGCGTGCGGAAAAGCTGTTGACCAGCGCCGCCGAAGACAAGGAAGTGAGTGCTGTCGCCTTGGTCACTGCGGTGCGCAGCGCGCAGGCGCGCGACGACGACGCCGCGGTCAATCAGTATCTGCAGCGCCTGGCCGCCGAAGACGCCACCAGCCATGCCCTGCTGCAGGCCGAACGTCTGCTGGCACAGGAGCGTCCGGTGGATGCGATCAACGTGCTCGACATCGCCGCGATCCAGCCGCTGCCGCCGCGCGGCCTGTGGCTGCGCACCGAGGCACTGGCCCGTGCCGATCGCGCGCATGAGGCGTACGGGCAGCTGGGCGCGCTGCGCAAGCAGAAGGTGCTGCCGGACACCGCCGTGGCCGAACTTGAAATCCGCCTGGCGGCCCAGTCGTTGCTGGAGGCCGGTGATGTCAACGCACTGGCCGCGCAGTGGGAGGCCACGCCGAAGGCCCTGCGCAGCGATCCGGACGTGGTTTCGGCCTATGCCCTGCGGGCGGTTGCCCTGGACTGGGACGAACCGGCCCTGCTGAACCTGGAGCAGGCGCTGGACACGCGCTGGGACGAATCGGTGGTGACGCTCTACGGCCAGATGCCGGTGGAGAAGCTGGCCACGCGCCAGGCCAACCTGCAGCGCTGGTTGACCACCCAGCCCTCCAGCCCGGCCTTGCTGCTGGCGCTGGGCCGCATTGCCGCCCGCCAGCGCCAGCACACCCTGGCCGAGGATTACCTGCACCGCGCGATTGCCGCTGGTGCCGGCCCGGCCGCCTGGGAAGCGTTGGGCGAGCTGTTCCTGGAACGCGGCGAAACCGCGCTGGCCTCGCAGTGCTTCGCCAATGCGCTGCGCCAGCAGCGCGGTGATGACAGCGTGGCGCTGGCCCGTGCCTCGACCGCGACGCCGCTGGACCCGATCGTCCCCGAGCGCGCCACCGTCGAAGAGCAATCGCTGATGGGTGAACCGGCGACGGTGCACGATCGCCTGCACGTGGAGCAGGGCCGCATGCACGCTGAGGAAGATCGCCTGCACGTTGAACGCGACGCGTTCGGCAACCCGCGCCTGCCGTAACAGCGGCGTGGTTCCCGGTAGTGCCGGCCGCTGGCCGGCAACGCGGGGTCCCTGAGAATGCGGCGTCCCGGAGAATGAGGGTTCCCCGCAAAGGCAGGCTCCCCGAAACGGTATGGAGGAGCCGGCCAGCGGCCGGCACGACCAGAGCCGACTGGTGTACACCTCCGCCGGATACAAAAAAGAAGGCCGCCCTTGGGCGGCCTTCTTCGTTCCATCCAGCGGGGCGATCAGCGCTCGACGATCGCCACCACGCCCATGCCGCCGGCGGTGCAGATCGAGACCAGCGCGCGGCCACCGCCGCGTTCGGCCAGCTGCTTGGCCGCCGTGGCGATCACGCGGGCGCCGGTGGCGGCGAACGGGTGGCCGGTGGCCAGCGAGGAGCCCAGCGGATTGATCTTGGCCGGATCGATCTTGCCCAGCGGCGCCTCCAGGCCCAGCCGGTTGCGGCAGTAGTCTTCGCTTTCCCACGCGCGCAACGTGCACAGCACCTGTGCAGCGAAGGCCTCGTGGATTTCGTAGAGATCGAAATCCTGCAGGGTCAGGCCATTGCGCTTAAGCATCTCCGGCACCGCGATGGTCGGCGCCATCAGCAGGCCTTCGCCGTGTACGAAATCAACGGCCGCCACCTGCGAATCACGCAGGTACGCCAGCGGCTCGTGGCCATGCGCGCGCGCCCACTCTTCGCTGGCCAGCAGCACCGCCGAGGCGCCGTCGGTGAGCGGGGTGGAGTTGGCGGCGGTCAGCGTGCCGCGGCCGGAGACCTTGTCGAAGGCCGGCTTCAGCGTGGCCAGTTTTTCCAGCGAGGTATCGGCGCGCAGGATGTTGTCGCGCTCCACGCCGCGGAACGGCGCGATCAGGTCGTTGAAGAACCCGCGCTCGTACGCGGCGGCCAGCTTCTTGTGCGAGGACACCGCCCACTCATCCTGCGAGTCGCGGGAGATGTTCCACTCCTTGGCCATGTCTTCGCAGTGGTCGCCCATGCTCTTGCCGGTACGCGGCTCGGCCACGCCCGGGAATTCCGGCTTGAGTTCACTCAGCTTGAAGCCGCGGGTCAGTGCCTTGAGCTTGTCGCCGGTGCTCTTGGCGCGGTTGGCCGCCAGCAGGCGCGCACGCAGCTTCTTGCCGTAGACGATCGGCACATCGGAGGTGGTGTCCGAGCCGCCACCGATGCCCGAGTCGATCTGGCCCAGCGCGATCTTGTTGGCCACCGCGATGATGGTATCCAGCGAGGTGCCGCAGGCACGCTGCATGGTGATGCCCGGGGTCAGCGGGGACAGGCCCGAGGACAGCGTGGCTTCGCGGCCCAGGTTCCAGTCGCTGGAGTGCTTGATCACCGCGCCCATCGCCACTTCGCCCAGCTGCTGGCCATGCAGGCCGAAGCGCTCGACCAGCGCACCGAGTGTGCGCACCGACATACCGAGATTGCCGACGTCCGAATAAGCCGTGTTCTGGCGACAGAACGGAATGCGGACGCCGCCGAGGATGGCGACGGGACGGGCGTTGGGCATGGAGATACCTGGCATGGGAGGGGTGTCTGCAACATGGCCTGCACGAAGGAGCAGGCATAATGGGGCCAAGTGTAGCTGCCGCCCTGTGATGGGCCAACCGTGAAACCATGAGCAAACCCGACCACGGCATGAATGCCATTGGCGTACTGGCATTGGAACTGGCCGGCGGCGACGCCCCGCGCCATGCCGCGCTGTCCTCCGAACAGGCTGGTGAACTGGCCGAACGCGTCGGCCGCGATCTGGCCAAGCTGGTGCCCGGCGTGAGCGGGCTGGACTTCGTGTTCGCCGGCGCCCACTTCGATCCGGCGGAAATCCTGCGTCCGGGCTGGCCGGTGCACCGGCGCCTGGAAGAACTGCAGATGCGCGCCCCGGGCCGCAACCAGGGCCCGCGCGTGCTGGCCTTTGGTGCCGGCGCCGATGGCGACGTACCGCTGCCGTTCCAGGCTGATGCCAGCCTCACCGGCGGCGGCCTGCGGGTCGTCCCGTTCCTGCTGACGGGCACTGAAGTCGCCCAGACCCAGACCGTGGCCGAGGCGCTGGAAGACGTGCTGCTGGCCCAGGGCATGGCGCAGGCCGATACCGCGCTGCAGGCCCAGAACGCCTTCGGCGCGCAGATCGAACACGCGCGCTATTTCACGGTGAATGATCTCGCCGCGATGATGTCGATGCAGTACGACAACCAGGGCCTGGCGATTCTGTGGCCGCTGATCGAAACCGCACTGATGGCACCGCACGTGGAAGAGTGGCTGGATGCCGCGCCGGAGCCGCTGCTTCGATACGCTGACGGCGAAGTGCGTATGGCGCTGTTCGATCCCGCCGGCTGGTGCGCGTACTACAACCACGGCACCGGCGACTGTGATCGCTTGCAGGGCATCTACGATCAGTACCTGATCCGCCAGCGGCAGATGGCCGCCGTGCTGGAAGCGCACGGCCTGCCGGTGCTGTTCGTACATTGCGAAGCCGGGCAGGACGCGCGCGAGCTGCTGGCCCGCTGACGGTAGTGCCGGCCGCTGGCCGGCTCCTCGGGAAAATCGATATCGCTCATGGCAGCCACGCATGGCGTGGCTCGACCAACGTTCAAAAAAAACGCCGGCGTTCGCCGGCGTTTTTCGTCAGATACGGCCCGGGTTACGGGGCCGCTTTGATCACCGCGCAGGCCAGGCGTGCGCCGGCATTGCCGGTCGGCTGGGTCTTGTAGTCGTCCGCGTCGGCATGGACGATCAGGCCGCGGCCAATGATGTCGAAATCATCGCCCTTGCCGATGTTGACGTTGGTCGAGACCGGGGCATCGACCACGGCGTTGCCCTGGGCATCAGCCTTGATGTTGGGCATGTCGCCACCGTGATGCGGTTCGCTGGCGACGCTGCCATGGTCTTCCTTGCCCGGATTGAAGTGGCCACCGGCGCTGGCGCCGTCCGGCGCGCTGCAATCGCCCTTCTCATGGATGTGGAAGCCGTGCTCGCTGTTCGGCTTCAGGCCGCTGACCTGGCCTTTCACATGAACCTTGCCGTCAACGATGCTGAAGGTCACGTTGCCTTTGACGTCATTGCCCTGGGTCGGCGCAAGGTCGGCACTGGCAGTGTGGTTGGCATGGGCCTCACTGGTCATCGCCGGCGGTGCCTCGGGGGTCGCTTCGGCCGTCGGCTGGGACGCGGTGGCTTCGGCAGCCGGCGTGGCTTCCGGGGTGGTGTCGGCCGGCTTGTTGCAGGCGGTCAGGCCGAGCGCGGCGATGGCCGCGAACAGCGTGGTGTGGATCAGGCGCATGTGGATCTCCTTGCGGGTAGCGTTGGAAGAAACGGCGTCGTGGGACGGCGCGATCAGCGCACGACCCGGATGACGCCGCAGGCAATTCGGGCGCCGGCGTTGCCGGCCGGCTGGCTGCGGTAATCGTCGGCATTGGCATGCACGATCAGTGCACGCCCGGCGATATCGGTGGCTGCGCCGCCGCCAAGGGTAACCGCTGGCAGGCGGATGTCGACGTTGACGCGTCCCTGCGCATCGGCACGCAGGTTGTCCATGTCACCGGCGTGGTGCGCGCCGGCACTGTTGCGGCCGTGCGGCTGCCCGGCTGGATTGAAATGCGCACCGGCGCTGCTGGCATCGACCGCACTGCAGTCGCCGCGCTCATGCACGTGGAACCCGGCCACCTGCAGCGGCTGCAGGCCACCGATGACACCGGTGATGTGTACGCCACGTGCATCGGGCACCAGCGCAAGGCGCCCACTGACCAGGCTGGCCGAGGCGGGCGACAGATTGGCCTCTGCCATCTGCGCGGTGCTGACCACCGGCACGACGGGGGCGGCGGGACGCGGCGGCGGCGTGCTGCCACAGGCGGCCAGACCGACCGCGATCGCCGCAGCGAGGACGACATGGGAACTGCGCATGGGAAGACTCCTTGATTGCAAACTAACCGTGTGCTCGTCCACAGGCCATGAAAGCGGCCCGGACATGGCGCACACGCGGTGTGGACATGCGGTTCATCCGCCGCGCCTGCGGCCGGCGCCGAGCTTGCGGGTGAGCGTGTTTCGACCCATGCCCAGCCGCGCGGCCGCCTCGGCACGGCGGCCGTGGGTGATCTGCAGGGCGGCTTCGAGCAGGGCCTGGTCGACCCGGTCACGCACCTGGGCGTGCAGGCCTTCGGCACCTTCGGCCAGTCGCTGGCGCGCCCATGCCGAGAGCAGCGTTTCCCACTGCCCCGGGTCGCCAGCACTGCGCGCGCGCGGCGCACCGGCACCGCGGTGCAGCGCGCTGTCCACGTCGGCCACGCCGATGCTGTCCGCGGCGGCAAGCGCGGCCATGCGCCAGCACACGTTCTCCAGCTCCCGTACGTTGCCGGGCCAGTCATGTTCGCGCAGCGCCTGCAGCGCGGCGGCAGTGAGCCGCTTGGGCGGCGTATCCAGTTTGTGTGCCGCGGCCGCGAGGAAGGTCTCGGCCAGCTGCGCGATGTCGTCGCGACGCTCGCGCAGCGGCGGCAACCGCAGCCGCACCACATCCAGCCGGTGCAGCAGGTCGGCACGGAAGCGACCCTGCGCCACCAGCGTTTCCAGGTCCTGGTGGGTCGCGGCGATCACGCGCACATCCACGCGGATCAGCTCACGCCCGCCGACACGGAAGAACTCGCCCTCGGCCAGCACGCGCAGCAGTCGCGTCTGCAGCGGCAACGGCATGTCGCCGATTTCATCCAGGAACAGCGTGCCGCCGTTGGCCTGCTCGAAGCGGCCGATGTGGCGGCGCTGGGCACCGGTGAACGCGCCCGCCTCGTGGCCGAACAACTCGCTTTCCAGCAGTTCGGACGGAATGGCGGCGGTATTGAGTGCGACGAACGGGCCCTGCACGCGCGGCGACTCATGGTGCAGCGCATGCGCGACCAGCTCCTTGCCGGTGCCGGTCTCGCCATTGATCAGCACCGACAGCGGTGCCTGCGCCAAGCGCCCGATCGCGCGGAACAGCGCGCGCATCGCAGGCGTATCGCCGACCAGCTGCGGGCGCTGATCGGGCGGCGGCGTGCTGGCGGTCTCGCTCGGCTCGGCCAGGGTGACATCCGGCGCGGGCAGCACCCGCTGCGCCAGCGCGACCGCATCATCCAGATCGAACGGCTTGGACAGGAATTCCTGCGCACCACCGCGGAAGGCGCCGGCCGTGCTTGCCACATCGGTATAGGCCGACATCACGATCACCGGCAGCTGCGGATGCGCCGCCTTGAGCTTGTCCAGCAGAACCAGCCCGTCATCGCCGGGCATGCGGACATCGGTGAACAGCAGATCCGGTGGCGGCTGTTCGGACAGCATCGCCAAGGCGGCCGCCGCGCCGTCGAACCCTTCGACGCGGTAGCCGGCCTCACGCAGCGCGGTGCACAGCACGAAGCGCACCGCGCGGTCATCGTCGACCACCCAGACGCGCTGGGCGGTGGTATCGACCTGGTCAGCCATGGGCGGCGGTGTCCTCGGCGGGGGTGCCCTGCCCGATCGGCAGCAGCACGGTGAATACGGTGTGGCCCGGGCGCGAGCGGTAGGTCAGGGTGCCACGATGCTCGCGCGCGACCTGCTGGGCCAGCGCCAGGCCCAGCCCGGTGCCCTCGGCACGACCACTGACCAGCGGCAGGAACAGGTGCTCGGCCAGGTCTTCGGGCACGCCACGGCCGTCATCGGCGATTTCCAGCCGCAGTGCCAGCGGGTGCAGCTGATCGGTGATGCGCACGCCGTGCTCCACGCGCGTGCGCAGGGTGACGGTGCCCGCACCGGCCTGGATCGCATTGCGGACCAGGTTCCACACGGCCTGGGTGAGGCGGTCGGCATCGCCATCGAACTCGGGAATGCTGGGGTCGTAATCGCGCTGGATCCGGACCGCCCAGCCGCCTTCGCTCTCGGCCAGGCGCAGGACGCGCTCCAGCGAGGCGTGGATGTTGAGCGGTGCATGCGGCGCGGCCGGCGCGGGTGACAGCAATTGCTCGAGCAGGCCGTTCAGGCGTTCGATCTCCGAGCCGATCAGCTCGATCAGTTCGCGCTCGTCCGGATCGCGCTGCGCGTTGCGCCGCGCCAGCAGCTGGGCCGCGCCCTTCAAGCCGGCCAGCGGATTGCGCAGCTCGTGCGCCAGGCCCTTGAGCGCGGCACTGAGTGCGCTGGGCAGCGCCTGGGTGGGGTCCAACCCCGGGAACTCATCGACCGGATGCGCCTCCAGCAGCCAGCCGCCCTCGTCCCAGCGGCTCAGCCACCCCTCGGCAAAACGGGGCGCATCGCCCGGCAGCGCCAGGGCCAGCCGGTGCAGGCGCAGGGTGTCGCGCTCATCGCGGGCCAGGAAGTGGGCCAAGGCATCGCCCTGTGCCTCCAGCGAGGCCAGCGGCTGGCCCAGCAGGCGCCGCACGCTCACGCCCAGCCAGCGGGCAAAGGCGGGATTGCAGCCCACCACACGGCCGCTGGCGTCGGCCCAGGCGACCGGGGTGCCGAGGGCGTCGAGGGCGGGAGGCGGGAGCGCGGTGGTCATTGCACCAATGTAGTGCAAAACGGCAGGCCTGTTGATCCCGGTTTCCTGCCTCGCTCACGCATGCTGCAGGATGTTGACCAGCCGGCCCAACGGATCGCGGAGGTAGAACCGACGCACGCCCCACGGTTCGCTGGCTGGGCCATAGGCGATGGGGAGGTTGGCCGCGTGCACCCGACGAAGCACTTCGTCCAGATCGTCGACCTCGATGGAGAGATCGGGCACGGCGGTACCGGCGCCGCCTTCGGACGCCACACTCACCTGGACAGTCATATCCGCGGATCCCGCATAGGTGCGGATCCAGCCGTGATCCATGACCAGCTCCAGGCCGAGGATGTCCCGATAGAAACTGTCCGCGGCGGCCGGATCGGACGCGGCGATGTTGGCGATGATGCGTTTGACCTTCATGAATCCTCCGGGCAATCGATCGCTAGGCCTCAGCCCAGCTGAGAAATACACCAAGCAACTCAGTCAGGTTCCCGATACCACCGCTCGCTACAAACTGCGACTTCTCAACCGTGCAGATAATCCAGTCGGCATCATCTTCCGAGTCCCCGCGGCTGATCGATGCAAAGGGCTTTTGCTCAAGCTCCGTCTCGATGAGATCAATGCAGACGTGCCAGCCGGGGTTATCAAGGGTGTCGATAGTGACCCCGAACGTATGCTCCCAGTCCTCGTTGCACTGCCTTCGATACCAGTGCTGGAGTCGCTGCAGTTCATCCATCGGTGTCACTCGCTCTTGTCAGGCGCCTTCGGCAACGCCACACCCTTCGGCCACAGCATCCAGATCGTACCCTTCTGCTTCATGTGCCCGGCCAGCTCGCCAGCCGCATCGCCAGTGCCCCAGAACAGGTCCGCGCGCACTTCGCCGGTGATGGCACCGCCGGTGTCCTGCGCGGCGACCGGGCGCACCAGCGCGGTGCCGTCCGGGCGCGTGGTGGACAGCCACAGCAGGCTGCCCAGTGGCACGACGTTGCGGTCCACCGCGACGCTGTAGCCGGCGGTCAGCGGCACGTTCAACGAGCCGCGCGGGCCTTCGTCGCTGTCCGGGCCGCGGGTGAAGAACACATAGCTGGGATTGCTGGCCAGCAGTTCGGGCACGCGGGTCGGGTGGGCATCGGCCCAGGCGCGGATGGCGGCCATGCTGACGTCGGCCTGCTTCAGCTCACCCTGCTCCACCAGCCAGCGGCCGATGGGGCGATAGGGATGGCCGTTCTGGTCGGCGTAGGCGATCCGCAGCTGACGGCCATCGGCCAGCTGGACGCGGCCCGATCCCTGGATCTGCAGGAACTGCAGGTCCATCGGGCTGGTCAGCCAGGCCAGTACGGGTGCCTTGACGCCGTTCGCGGCGATCCGCGCGGCATCGTCATACGGCTTGAGCACGCGCCCTTCCACGCGTCCGCGCAGGCGCTTGCCCTTGAGTTCGGGATAAAGACTCTCGAGCTGGACGCTGATCATGTCGTCGGGCACGCCGTACACCGGCACCGCCGCCTGGGCGGTGCGGGTGAGGCTGCCCGCATAGATCGGCTCGTAGTAACCGGTGATCAGGCCATCGGCCCGGTTGCCACCGGCGCGCAGGGCATAGACGTCGAGATTCGCCTGCAGGAACTGGCGGATGGCGGCCGGCGTGGTGGCAACCTTGGCGGCCGCGGCGCAGGTGGGTGCCCAGTTGGCCTCTGTCTTCAGGCGCGGGCAGGCACTGCGCCAGGCGGCGAAGCCGGCCTGCAGATCGGCGTCCGCGACGGCGGGCAATGCGTTCCAACTCGCCTTTGCGTAGGTGCTGGTGGGCACGGTCGCTGGCGATGACGCAGGCCGCTGCGGCGCGACCGCGCAGGCGCTCAACATGGCCAACCCGACCCCCGACAGCGCGGCGTGCTTGAGTGCGTGGCGAAGGGAATCGGACTTCATGGGCGGCGTTCCTGTTGCAGCAGCAGCGAGTGCAGGATGCGGGCGTCTTCGGCATCGAGATCTGCGGGAAGATCGTCGCGCCCGCGGAAGCGGCGATGGAAGGCGCCGACCGCGGCCGCCCGGTCGTCCATCGGGTAGCCGAAGGCCTGCAGGGCCATCCAGGCATCAAAGCCGGCCGGTGCCGGGCCATCGGCTGCGCGCGGCCATACGCCGAAACCGGCTTCGGCCAGTTGCTGCCACGGGAAGAAACGGCTGGGATCCTGCTTGCGCGAGGGCGCCAGATCGGCATGCGCGATGATCTGGCTGGGCGGAATGCGCAGGCGCGTGCACAGGTCATCCAGCAGGCGGATCAGGGCCGCGATCTGTGCCGGTGCGAACGGCGTGTCGCCATCGTTGTCGATCTCGATGCCGATCGAGGCCGAGTTGAGATCGGTGATCGTCCCCCAGCGACCGGGACCGGCATGCCAGGCGCGCCGGTCATCGCCGACCAGTTGGTAGATGTGGCCATCGGCCCCGACCAGATAGTGCGAACTGACCTTGCCGCCGCTGTTGGCGCTGCGCAGCGTGTCCAGGCTCTGCTGCACGGAATGCTGATCGGTGTGGTGCAGCACGATCACCACCGGCGCGCGCGCGTTGTGGTTCGGCGACGGCACCCAGGTGGCGAGCGGGCTGCGGACCTCGGTGCTGGCGCAGGCGGCGAGCAGCAGAAGGGCGAGCAGTGCGAGGGAAGTACGGGTCACGTGCATGCCTGCATTGTGCGTGATTGCACGATCAGCTGCCAAAGCACGGTAATGCCCGGCAGGCGCCCACAAAAAACCGGCGACCCGAAGGCCGCCGGCAAAGGTAGAACATCTCTCTCTCGTTTCTAATGCGGTATCGCGCGCGGATCAGGCCTCGTAGGCCGACTCGCCGTGCGAGGTGACGTCCAGGCCGGTGCGCTCTGCTTCTTCGGTGACGCGCAGGCCAAACACCATGCGCACCACCAGCAGGATCAGCACGGTGGCCACGGCGCACCAGACGATGGTGAAGCCGACGCTGACCAGCTGCACCCACACCTGGTGACCGATATCCAGGTCGGCCTTGGTGCCGCCCAGCGACTCGGCACTGAACACACCGGTGAGCAGTGCACCGACGATGCCGCCGATGCCGTGCACACCGAACACATCGGCGGTGTCATCGACCTTGAGCAGGCGCTTGAGACCGGTGACGCCCCAGACGCAGACCACGCCGGCGACCAGGCCGATCACGATCGCGCCCAGCGGGCCCACGGTGCCGCAGGCCGGGGTGATGCCGACCAGGCCGGCGACGGCGCCGGAGGCAGCGCCCAGCGCGGACGGCTTGCCCTTGCTGACCGCTTCGACCAGGGTCCAGCCAAGCACCGCGGCGGCGGTGGCGAGGATGGTGTTGATGAAGGCCAGCGAGGCGACGGTGTCGGCGGCGGCCGCCGAGCCGGCGTTGAAGCCGAACCAGCCCACCCACAGCAGCATCGCGCCGATATAGGTGAACGGCACGTTGTGCGGCTTCAATGCGGTCTGGCCGTAGCCGATGCGCTTGCCCACGAAGTAGGCGCCCACCAGGCCCGCCACGCCGGCATTGATGTGGACCACGGTGCCACCGGCGAAGTCGATCGCGCCCATCTCACCCAGATAGCCGCCGCCCCACACGATGTGCGCCATCGGGATGTAGCTCAGGGTGAACCACAGGGCCGAGAACAGCAGCACGGCCTTGAACTTGATGCGCTCGGCGAAGGCACCCACGATCAGCGCGGTGGTGATGCCGGCGAAGGTCGACTGGAAGGCGACGAACAGATAATCCGGCAGGCCGGCGATCGGCGTGTTGCCGACGGTATCCGGGCCGAAGCCCTTGAGGAAGGCGAACTCGGTGAACGAGCCGAAGAAGGCGTTGCCTTGGCTGAACACCGCGCTGTAGCCGTAGGCCACCCACAGCATCAGCACCAGCGAGAACACCACCAGGATCTGGCTGAGGATGGACAGCACGTTCTTGGAGCGCACCAGGCCGCCGTAGAACAGGGCCAGGCCCGGCACCACCATCAGCAGCACCAGCAGGGTGGAGGTGAGCATCCAGGCGACATCGCCGTGATCGAACGTGGCCGCCGCGGCGGCTTCGTCGACCGGGGCAGCCGTGGCTTCCGGCGTGGCCGGCAGCGGCTCGACCGCGACCGTCTCCGACGGTGCCGGGGTGACCTGGGCCTGGGCGTGTGCACTGCTGGAGAAGGCACCGACGGCCAGCGCGCTGAGCAGCATCATCAGGCACACGGCATGGAACCGGGCTTGCCACCCGGTGAACAAAGAGGTCTTCATTGTGGGCTCCGAGTGGGGTTAGAGCGCGTCAGCGCCGATTTCGCCGGTGCGGATGCGGACGACCTGTTCGACCGCGGTGACAAAGATCTTGCCGTCGCCGATCTTGCCGGTGCCGGCCGCGGTCTGGATGGCCTCGACCACGGCCTCCAGGCGATCGTCGGTCACGACGGTCTCGATCTTGATCTTCGGCAGGAAATCCACGACGTACTCCGCGCCGCGATACAACTCGGTGTGGCCCTTCTGGCGCCCGAAGCCTTTGACTTCGGTCACGGTGATGCCCGACACGCCAGCGTCGGAGAGGGCCTCGCGGACCTCGTCGAGCTTGAACGGCCGGATGATGGCGGAGATCAGTTTCATGCGCATATCCCGATGGTGGATGGAACCGGCCCGCGTGGGGCCGATGTCAGGTCAACCGGCGGCCACTTGCACATGGCCGCCGGTCGTTGCGCCGAACGTTGCATGGGCCACGCCGTTGCCGACGCCCGAAGGGCGACGCCAGCGGTGACGCGGGAGGGAGGAAGGGCCCATGACACGCGTCCGGTCTCTCTTGCCCCTGGTGGTGGAGCGGACCAACGGTCCGCTCTACAACATGGTCGCCTTGCCGGCTCCCCAGCCGGAAAAGCGGCGACGATGACGAAGGGTGGGAGGGAAATCCTTCGTCATCGTCACCTGTTGCTCAGTTCGCGTAGTACATCTGGTACTCGAGCGGGTGGGTCGCCGCGCGGAACTTGGTGACTTCCTGCATCTTCAGCGCGATGTAGCCGTCGATGAAGTCGTCGCTCATCACGCCACCGGCCTTGAGGAACTCGCGGTCCTTGTCCAGCGCTTCCAGGGCCTGGTCCAGCGAGGAGCAGACCTGCGGGATCAGCTTCTCTTCTTCCGGCGGCAGGTCGTACAGATCCTTGTCGCTCGGTGCGCCCGGGTCGATCTGGTTCTTGATGCCGTCCAGGCCGGCCATCATCAGCACGGTGAAGGTCAGGTAGCCGGACTGGATCGGATCGGGGAAGCGCATTTCGATGCGGCGCGCCTTCGGGTTGGACACCCACGGAATGCGGCACGAGGCGGAACGGTTGCGGGCCGAGTAGGCCAGCATCACCGGGGCTTCGAAGCCCGGGACCAGGCGCTTGTAGCTGTTGGTGCCGGAGTTGGCGAAGGCATTGATCGCCTTGGCGTGCTTGAAGATGCCGCCGATGTACCACAGCGCCAGCTGGCTCAGGCCGCCGTAGCCATCACCGGAGAACAGGTTGGTGCCGCCCTTGGAAAGCGACTGGTGCACGTGCATGCCGCTGCCGTTGTCGCCGACCAGCGGCTTGGGCATGAAGGTGGCGGTCTTGCCGTTGCGGTGGGCGACGTTCTTGATGACGTGCTTCATGCGCAGCAGTTCATCGGCCTTCTGCACCAGGGTGCTGAACTTGGTGCCGATCTCGCACTGGCCGGCGGTCGCCACTTCGTGGTGCTGCACTTCCACTTCGATGCCGACCTGTTCCAGGGTCTTGCACATTTCCGCACGCAGGTCGTGCAGCGAATCGGTCGGCGGGACCGGGAAGTAGCCGCCCTTGACGGCCGGACGGTAGCCGCTGTTGGCGCCGTCGTACTTGTCACCGGTGCTCCAGGCCGCTTCTTCGGAATCGATCTTGAAGAAGGTGTGGCCCATGTCGTTGGCGAAGCGGACCGAATCGAAGATGAAGAACTCCGGCTCCGGACCGAAGAAGGCCTGCTCGGCGATGCCGGAGGACTTCAGGTAGGCCTCGGCGCGCTTGGCGATGCCGCGCGGGCAGCGGCCGTACGGCTGCATGGTGGCCGGATCGAGGACGTCGCAGCTGATGACCAGGGTCGGGTCGGCGTAGAACGGGTCGATGTAGGCGCTGGACGGGTCCGGCAGCAGGACCATGTCCGACTCGTTGATGCCCTTCCAGCCGGCGATCGAGCTGCCATCGAACATCTTGCCTTCTTCAAACAGCGACGGCTCCACGATGCTGACCGGGAAGGTGACGTGCTGCTCGATGCCACGCATATCGACGAAACGCAGGTCGACGAACTCGATCTGGTTGTCCTTGATCAGCTTCTCAACATTTTCCACGGACATCGGTGAAACCTCAGATGGGTGATTGCCTGAGTGGATAGAGCAATCCCCGTGCCAACTTTTCAGACTTCACAAACCCTTGATTTCACTGGGCTGCCCGACCCCGCGGTGTACGCCCATCCGCACCAAAATAGTGCACGCCCTGCACCACGCACACATTTGGTGCGGGACGCGGATGTTTTATGCTGCCTCCCGATTTCACCCATTCCGAGCCCCAGCCCCCCCGATGTCCGACCTGCTCTCCGCCCTCCTTCTGGGCATTCTTGAAGGCCTCACCGAATTCCTGCCGATCTCCAGCACCGGCCACCTGCTGATCGCCCAGCACTGGTTGGGCGCACGCTCGGACTTCTTCAACATCATCATCCAGGCCGGCGCGATCCTGGCGATCACGCTGGTGTTCCGGCAGCGGTTGTGGACCCTGGCGACCGGCCTGCATGAGCGCGCCAACCGCGATTACGTGCTCAAGCTCGGCACCGCCTTCCTGGTCACCGCCGTGGTCGGCCTGCCGGTCCGCCTGGCCGGCTGGGAACTGCCGGAGACAGTGACGCCGGTGGCCTGGGCACTGATCATCGGCGGCCTGTGGATGATCCTGGTGGAGGCCTACACCGCACGCCTGCCCGAGCGCGATGAGGTGACCTGGAAGGTCGCCATCCTGGTCGGTGTGGCGCAGGTGGTGGCCGGTGTGTTCCCGGGCACCTCGCGGTCGGCGGCGGCGATCTTCATCGCAATGCTGTTCGGCCTGAGCCGCCGCGCGAAAGCCACCGAGTTCGTGTTCCTGGTCGGCATCCCGACCATGTTCGCCGCCAGCGGCTATGCCTTCCTGGAACTGGCCAAGGACGGCAAGCTCGCCAGTGAGAACTGGACCGACGTCGGCGTGGCCTTCCTTGCCGCGGTCGTCACCGGCTTCATCGTAGTGAAGTGGTTGCTGGGCTACATCAAGTCGCACAAGTTCACGGCGTTCGCGGTCTACCGCATCGCACTGGGCGCGGCCTTGCTGCTCTGGTTGCCCGCTGGCAACTGAACGGCCCGGCGCCGGCGCAACCCCGTTGGGGGCGCGCCGGCGTTTTTCCCCAGGTTCCCAAGGAGATGTACATGAAACGCACCCTGATGCTGATGCTGCCGCTGGCCCTGATGGCCGCCTGCAGCAACCCTTCCACCGCCCCGGCCGGCCGCGATGACCTCGCCCCGGCACCGACCGCCGCCGCCGACCAGGCCGCCGTGGCCCGCCTGGATGTGCAGCGCCTGCAGGGCAGCCATTGGCGCCTGGAATCGGCCACCGATGCCAGCGGCAAGCGCATCGATGCGCTGTTCGCCCGCGCCGACAAGCCGGTCACGCTGGACTTCAAGGATGACCGCATCGCGATCAGCAACACCTGCAACCGCATGGGCGGGGGCTACACGCTGGCCGATGGTTCGCTGACCGTCTCGCCGATGGCCTCGACCATGATGGCCTGCACCGACAAGAACCTGATGGCGCTGGACCAGGCTGTGGGCAGCCGCCTGGAAGGCGCGCTCAAGACCGAGCTGGGCGATGCCGGCCAGCTGACCCTGCGTACCGCCAACGGCGATGTGCTGGTGTTCACCCCGGAGCCGACCGCTGAGACCCGCTATGGCGGCGAAGGCGAAACGGTATTCCTGGAGGTGGCCGCGCAGACCAAGCCGTGCCCGCACCCGCTGATCCGCGACAAGCAGTGCCTGCAGACGCGCGAGATCCGCTACGACGCCAACGGCATCAAGCAGGGCGAGCCGGGCGAGTGGCAGAACTTCTACGACGTCATCGAGGGCTACACCCACGAAGACGGCGTGCGCAACGTGGTGCGCGTGAAGCGCTACACGATCGCCAACCCACCGGCCGATGCCTCGTCCAACGCCTACGTGCTGGACATGGTGGTCGAGTCGGCGAACGAGAAGAAATAAGAACGCAGAAGGGCGGCCGCTGGCCGCCCTTCTTCATCCTGTAGTGCCGGCCGCTGGCCGGCTCCCGACAGCGCAGTACCGACCAACGGTCGGTACCTACCGGATGTGGTGACGACCAACGGTCGGCACCCACCGGGGGATCACGCCAGCGCCGGGTTCAACGTATACGTGCCATGCAGCGATGCTTCGGCCAGCACGTGCCCGTGCATCGCATGCAGCACATCGGCAGCGGTAAACGGCGTGGGCAGCTCCAGCTGCGCCACGTCCAGCGCGAACACGCGGAAGAAATAGCGGTGCACGCGCTCGTCGTTGAACGGCGGGTACGGGCCGTCATAGCCCAGGTACTGGCCGGCCATGTCCGGATTGCCGGCGAACCAACCGGTGAAATCGTTCAGGCCCTGGCGGCTGCCCGCCGGGCCGGCCGGCTGGGTCTTGCCGCGCACGGTGAAGCCGTCGCTGCAGCTGCCCGCGGCCAGCGCGCGCACATCGGCGGGGATATCGGCCATCGCCCAGTGCGCGAAGTGGGCACGCGGTTGATCGCGTGGCACCGTGCAATCCTGCCGGCCGACCGTATCGGGCACGGTCGGCACATCCGGATCGATGCACAGCAGCGCGAACGACCGGGTGCCGGCCGGCACATCGTGCCAGGCCAGCTGCGGGTTGCGGTTGGGGGCGAAGCCTTCGGCATCGCCGGCCGCGAAGGTGGCGGCGATCGGTTGGCCGTTGGTGATGCTGTCACTGCTCAGATGCATACAGGTGTCCTCATTCTTCCGGGTAACCCAGGCGCACCGCGACCGAGGTCAGCAGCGCGAACGCCGGCCCCATTACCTCGCGGAAATCGCGCCAGTGGCCGGGGGCCATGCGGGCCGGGCCCAGCGTACCGGCCGGCGGGAAACGCATGCCGAAGTGGGCACCGAGGTACTCGGCCATCGCCTGCGGATCGTTGCCGATCTCGTCGATCTTCAACAGCGCGTGCGGGTACAGGCTCTGCTCGTGCAGGGTGGCGACCTGGGCCAGCGCACGCGCCAGCCATTCGGCCGCTTCGTGCACCGAGGTCACCGCGAGCGGGGCCGGGGCACTGAAGGCGATCCACTCCAGCAGCATGTCGCGCGGGTCGCGCAGCACGATGACAAGGCGTGCCTCCGGCAGCTGGGGGCGCAGCGCCCACAGCAGCGCGTTGTCCCACCACAGCAGCCAATCGATCACCGCCCCGTCGGCGATGCCCCGGGCCGGCAACTGGCTGCGCCACTGCTCCACCAGTGCCTCGGGCGTGAGCTTGCCGGTCGAGAGCTCCTGCAGCGTGTGATAGCGCTGGAAGGGATCGTTGGGCGGCGTCGGCCCGAAGCGGTCACCACGCATCACCGGGCTGGCGGCGGCCATCGCGGCGACCACGCGTTCAACGCCGGAGCCGGGCGCGCCCCAGATGAACAACGGGGCGATCGCATTGTCTTCAGCCACCGGCGCAAGGTCCGGCCAGCTCAGCGGTGCCTTGGCCTGCGGCGGCAGGGGCAGGCGCTGCGGCGCCTCGGCTGCATGCAGGTCGACCCATGTCCGCAGCGCATCGTGGTACTGGCCGGCACGGTCCTGCACAGAGCCCAGCCAGGCGCGCAGCCCCGCCCGGGCATCCTCCGGGGCCGTGTCCAGCAGCGCCTGCACGCGCGCGATCGCGGCAGCCGGCTCACGCGTGAGCAGTCCATCGACCAGGCGCACTTCACCGGAAACCCGGCCCGGCTCCAGCGCGACGATGCGCTCGGCCACGGCCTCGGCCTGGTCGGCTTCGTTGTTCATGTCGTGCAGGCGCAGACGCGTTTCCAGTGCCGGCAGGTGCTCCGGCATGGCCTGCAGCCAGCGTTCGCCCACGGCCACCGCTTCCGGGCCACCCACCGGTTCCACGGTAAGGCGCGCCATCCACAGGTCATGCACCTCGGGATGATCGGCCAGGGTCGCATCCAGCGTCTCGCGGGCCTGCTGTTCACGGCCCAGGCGCTGCCACGCCATCAGCAGCAGCTGCAGCGTGTGCCGATCGGAGGGCCACTGCGCCAGCACCGGCAGCAGGTGCTCCAGCGCCTGCAACGGCTGGCCGGCCTGCAGTTCGAGCTCGCCGGCCAGGCGGCGCATGGCCGGCGTATCGCCGCCGGGCACGGCCAGGACCTGGCGCATCATGTCCGCTGCGCTCTCCAGGTTGCCCTGGCGCAGCGCGAGCTGGACGACCAGCCCCTGCAGGGCGGTGGTGGCCGGATTCAGGGCAAGTACCCGGCGGAAGGCCTGCTCGGCGAAGGCCAGCATGTCCTTGCCCAGGTAGGCAAAGCCCAGTGCGTAAAGCACCCGGGCATCATCCGGCAGCGCCTGGCTGGCCGCCGAGAGCTGGGCCAGCGCGCGATCCACCTCACCCCGGCGCAGCGCGACCATGCCCGAGAGGGCGGCCAGTTCCGGATGTTCCTCATCCACGCGCAGGCCCAGGCGGGTCAGGCGGTCGGCGTCGTCCACGTCATTGCGGGCCAGCGCCAGGTGCGCCTGCATCACGTACGCGGACAGTTCGTTGGGGTTGAGTTCGGCGGTGCGGTCCAGCGCCGAGCCGGCCGCGTCGAACTGGCGCAGGGCCAGCAACAGGCCGGCCTGCTGCAGATGCAGGTCGGCGTTGTCCGGCGCCAGCGTCAGGGCCTGCTGCAGGCTGGCCAGCGCGTCATCGAACTGGCCCTGCTGCTGCAGCGACAGCGACAGCCAGCGGTGCGCCTGCGGCTGCTCCGGCTCGGCTGCGATCCACTCGCGCGCCAGCTGCACGGCATCGTCCACCGCATTGCGGCGCAGGGCTTGGAGAATCTGGTCTTGCATGACGGTCCGAACTCGAGGGCAAACCCCGATTGTAGCGGGGCCGGCCGGCCAGAACGGTTGTCAGGCCGGCGTGTTCGCCTCGATCCGCAGGCGCTGGGCCACCCAGCGCTCGGAGAAGCCATCACCACGCCAGTTTTCCAGGAAGCCGCAGTGGCCACCCCACGGGGCGATTTCCAGGTGGGCGTGGGCCGGCAGCCGCCAGCCGTTGAAGGTGGCGAACGGGATCACCGGGTCATCCTGCGCCATCAGGATGTCGGCCGGCACCTGCAGCCCGGCCAGGCGGTCGCCGGCGATGGAATACCCATCGAAGTAGGCCTGCAGCGAACCGAACTCGGTGTGGTGCTCGACCAGCCAGGCGGTCAGCGCGCGGATGTCCAGCTTGAGCACGCGGTCGTCCCAGTCGCTCAGCTCGGGGAACAGATCGCGCTTGCGACGCAGCGAGCCGGCCCATTTGCGCCGGAAGTACCAGTCGTACATCGCCGGGCCGTTCTCGATGCTCTCCATCGTGATCGCCGGGTCCAGCACCGGGCACACCGAGGCCACGCGGCGCAGCGGCACGCCGGCCGAGGGCGCGCGCAGGGCCAGGCGCAGCACGAAGTTGCCGCCCAGCGAATAGCCGGCGGCGACCAGCGGCAGCTCGGGCCAGCGGCGGGCGATGTCACCGGCTGCGTGCACCACTTCATCGATGCGGTTGGAGTGGAAGATGCCCGGGTTGAGGTGGTGGGTATTGCCATGGTCGCGGAAATTCAGCCGCACCACGTCGTAGCCCTCTTCCAGCAGCCGCGCGGCGGTCATGCGCATGTAGCTCGATTCGGCACTGCCTTCCCAACCATGCAGCAGCAGCGCCATGCCGACCGGCTGGCGCCCCTGGAGGTAGCTGTGCCAGCCCTGCAGGCGCACGCCCTCACCGCCATCGAGGATCAGCTCGTCGGTGTGCGCGCCGGTCGCCGCCAGCAGCACCAGCCCGCGCTGCATCCGCATCCGGCTCGAGCTGAGCATCGACTGCAAGTGCGGGTTGCGCAGCCAACGCGGGGGGTGATAGTCGGCAGCGGTCAACATGGGCGCGAGCCTGCTCCCGGCCGCGACGCTGGCGTGTGAAGGACCACCACCGCTTACTCGGCGGACATGGCCGCCAGGATGCGCGCGCGCGAGGTTTCCGCGATGCGGCGACGGCCTTCCAGATCGTGGGTATCAATGGGCGCGAGGAAGTGCACCTCGGCCCGCCGTGCCGGCTCTCCCAGCAGACGCAGGAAGTTGGCGAAGAAACTCTCTTTCGGGCCGAACGCGACAATGGTCTGCGCGTCACCGCGCCAGCCGTAGCGCAACGCGACCGGCTGCACCGGGACCTGGGTCTCGACCGCGGCCTGGAAGATGCGCGCATGGAAGGGGCCGACTTCATGGCCACCGCGGGTGCGCCCTTCCGGGAACACGCCCACTGCCTTGCCCTCGCGCAGGCGCACGACCATTTCCTGCATCACCCCACCCAGCGACTCGGTGCTGCCGCGCTGGTGGAAGATGGTCTGCCCGCGCGCGGCCAGCCAGCCGACCACCGGCCAGCCGGCGATCTCCTGCTTGGCCACGAAACCCATCATGCGCTGGCTGTGCAGCATCGAAATATCGACCCAGCTGACATGGTTGGCCACGAACAGCACCGCACCCGGCAGCGGTGTGCCGATCCGGTGCAGGCGGAAGCCGAAGATCCACATCAGCCCGCCCGACCAGGCGTTCACCGCCGCATGCTCGAACGTGCGCTGGCCCACGCGCACGCGCCCCCACGGCGGCAGCATGGCGATCAGCAGCATCGGCAGGAACAGCAACAGGTGGACCAGCAGCAGCGGTACGCGGTACAGGTAACGGCACACACGCGCCACGCCGCCACGTGAGGCCGGAGTGGGGGAATTCATCCGCGAACGATACCCGAGCGCCGCAGGCTCTGCCAGCGGAATCCGGACAAATCGATGGCAGGCCCAAGCCAGCCGCCGCACGCTGTCAAGCCAACGGCCACCGGCGGCACAACGGCCGTGCGCACATGCGCCGGCGCACTGTCATGAGCCACGCAACACAGCATCCGTGCCATGCGTGCGATCAGCCCGGGCGCACCGCGGGCACCACCGCCAGGGTCAACCGCGACGTGCAGACCAGCTTGCCGGCCGCGTCCTCGATGCGGATGTCCCACACCTGGGTGCTGCGCCCCACATGGACCGCACGCGCGGTGCCGGTGACCGTGCCGGCGCGCACCGCGCGGATGTGGTTGGCATTGATCTCCAACCCGACGCAGACCTCGCTGGTGGTATCCACGCACAGGTTGCCGGCGCTGCTGCCGAGGGTTTCGGCCAGCACGACCGACGCTCCGCCATGCAGGATGCCGTACGGCTGGCGGGTGCGTTCGTCCACCGGCATGGTGGCGCTGATCCAGTCCTCGCCCGCCGCGGTGAACACGATGCCCAGGTGCTCGATGAGCGTGTTGCGGCTGAGCGTGTTGAGCGCCTGGATCGACACCGCGTCGCGGAATACCTGGGGCATGCAGCTTCTCCGTGGGGTTGCAGATTTACAGAATCGGAACCAGCCCGGCGCCGAAGGCGGTGAGCATGCGCACCAGCAGCCACTTCGGCCCGACATTCACCTCGGGGAAATCCCCGACGGCGACATAGCAGGTGTGGAAGGCCGGGTCCTGCCGCTTGAGCGGATCCGGGCACTCGGGCCCGGGCTGGAACTCGTAATCGGTGGCGTAGCGCCACGGCCAGAAATCGAGCACGGGCAGCGCCTCGGAGGCCTTGCCGACACTGTAGTTCAGGCCGGACAGGACCGGCGGCTTGGCACGCGGCGCGACCACCCAGGAGTTCTGCGGGTGGATGTCGCGCAGGATGCTCTGCGCCAGCGCCTCGGCGAACACCGGGTCATCGATGATCACCGCGCCTTCGGTGTTGTAGTTCTCGCTGCGCGGGTCGAAGTTGTGGGTGCCGATCACGCCGATGCGGCGATCCACCACCATCGATTTGGCGTGCAGGCCCATGCGGGCGCCCTTGCGGGTGACCGGCAGCGGCTTGTTGACCGCCTTGGTGCCCAGGAACGAGGGCCGGGTTTCAGCACGCAGCACGCGGCGCTCCACTTCGCTGCCATCGGTACTGCGGCGGCGCCCGCTGGCGCTGTTGCGGTCGGCATTGCCACGGCGCGGGCCATCGCTGGCACGGCCGTCGCTGCCAGCGCGCGCATTGCTGCCGGCCGCGCTGCCCCCAAGCAGGCTGCTGCGCTTGCCCTGCGATGGCGGCGCCTCGGAACCCAGCGGTGCCGGCAGCAGGTTGCGGTAGTCCACCGGGGCATCGAGCGGGAACGGTTTGAACTCGTAGATGTTGAACCCGAGCTCACGCAGGTTGCGGCGTTTGTACTTGTAGGACAGCGCGTAGACGATCGGGTTGTCGGTGGCGGCCAGGCTGTTGGTGGACACCACCACGCGCGGTGCCTGCTCGCGTTTGCGCAGGTCGCGGAACAGGCGCTGCGCCGGCTTGGACAACACCAGGTACGGCGTCTGCAGCAGCACTTCGGACTGTGCGCTGGCGATCAGCGCATCCAGCTGCGGCTCGGTCACGTGCTGGCCGTTGGCCGGCTGGCTGGCACGTTCGCGGCGATGCTTGCGCGGCAGATCGGCGACGTACTGTACCGAGGCCACGGGCAGGGCGGTATCGACGAAGGTGCGGCGCACGTAGTCCGGATCGTCGGCCTCTTCACTGACCCGCTCGACCCGCTCGGGCCGCCGGAAGTCGGCCGGCGGCATGGCCGGCACGCCCTGGCGCAGCAGCGTGCGGCCGACATCGTTGAGGCGCTCGGCCGGCACACTGCGCGGCGCGCGCCAGAACGCATCGAAGTTGGCGGCCATCTCACGCACTTCCGGGCCGGCCACGATCACATCGCGGTCGCGGAAGTTGTATTCGCTGTCCCAGTCGTAATAGTCGTCCTGGTAGTTGCGCCCACCGACCACGCCCAGTGCATCGTCGACCACCAGCAGCTTGTTGTGCATGCGCTGGTTGAAACGGCGGAAGCAGCACACCACGCTGGCGGCGTAATCGAAGTAGTTCAGGCGCGCCTTGCCGAAGGTCGGGTTGTAGACCCGCAGTTCGAAGTTGGCATGGCTGCCGGACAGGGCGCCGAGGATCTCCAGGTCGGAGATCGCCGAGAGCTGGTCGATCAGCACCCGCACCTTGATCCCGCGGCGGGCGGCCGCCTGCAGTTCGTCCAGGACCAGCCGGGCACTGTCGTCCTTGTCGAAGATGTAGGTCTGCAGGTCGATGCTGCGCGTGGCGCTGCGGATCAGGTTCAAGCGCGCGACGAGGGAAACTTCCCCTTCGTCGAGGATGGTGGCGTAGTGCCGCGGCTGGCCGGCATGCGATTCGGCGAAGGCGCGGCCACCGAGGGCACGCAGCGGCGAATCCAGCGCGCAGCGGTCCGGCTGGGCGCAATCGACCACGGTCGAACGCGCCTGTACGGCGATGCCGGCGGCACGGTCGCGCTCGGCGTTGGACAGCGAAGCACAGCCGCTGCCCAGCAACAGCGTTGCCAGCACCAACAGACGCAGCAATGGGTTCACGGTTTCGGCGCCTCGCTCAGACGCGCACGCAATACAAAGGTCACTCGATCACTCAGGGCAAGCTGCCAGCTGTCCATTCCATACCGGCCACGCTGGACGGTACCGCGGCTGACCACGTCGCAATCATACCCGGCCCGGGCACACTGCGGCGGCTCGACCCGCAGCGTTTCCGGGTGGCTGACCCCGCGCAGGATCAGCCGGCCCTGGATGCTGCCCCCCTTGTCGACCACCTCGGGCCAGTACGGCAGCGAGTCGAACTCGACCACCGGGTAGCGGGCCGCATCGAAGAACTCCTCGCCCCGCATCCAGCCGGTGTAGCGGGCCTTGCCGGGGATCTCGACATAGCGGGTGAACATCCGCAGGTGCACCTGGTGGCGACCGTCGGAGAGCACTTCGATGTTGCCTTCAAAGCGGGGGAAGATGCCCTCGATGCGCTGCCCCAGCCGCGTCCGGATCTCAAACCCGAAGCGCGAGGTGGCCGTATCGAAGGCAAGGGCCTGGCTGGTGGCGGCCGGCACCGACGACGGCGGGGCGGCATGGGCCGCCCCTGCCATCAACAGCAGCCCGACCCACGCCGCGCGGACTGCCCACACGGGTTACGGCCACCAGAAGGCGGTCAGGCTGGCCACACCCGGCTCGATGGCAGCCTCACGGTCGAAGGCCAGGACCGCGATTCCGCCCGGTGGCATGCCCCGGTAATCACTGCTGGTGCCCTCGCTCATCAGGGCGACCAGTTGTTCCAGGCCCGGGTTGTGCCCGACCACCAGCAGGCGGTCGACGTCCCGGCGCGCATCGATCAGCCCCATCAAGGTGCCCGGGGTGGCCTCGTAGACGGCATCCTCCAGGCGCTTTTCGACGAAGCCGGTGATGCCCAGCACGGCCTCCAGGGTTTCGCGGGTACGCCGCGACGGCGAGCAGAGCACGCAGTCGGGGAGCAGGTTGTTTTCCTTCAGCCAGCGGCCGGCGGCCTCGGCTTCGGCCAGACCGACCGGCGACAGCGGGCGGTCCAGATCGGCCTGGCCGGTGCTGGCGGCTTCGGCATGGGCGTGACGCAGCAGTATCAGTTCTCGCATGGGATCTCTCGTGTCAGGCTTTCTTCAGCCACTTCAACAGCGGCTCCCAGTCACTCTGGTGCTCGCGCACCTGGGCCGAGCGGTAGTCGAACAGACTCCGTCCCAGCCCGACCATCACCACATAGCTCTGGCTGTCGCGCAACTGCGCGACGACCTCGTAAGGCCAATCGGCCAACATCTGTATCGCCTGTTGCGAGGTCTGCGTCCAGGGTTTGGTGCGGTTGAGCACCAACCCGACCGGCAGGCTGCGGTCATGGACGCGGGCCACGCGCGACAGGCTGTTGAGGAAGCCGACGATCGCTTCGATGTCCAGCGCGGAAGGCAGCACGGGAACCACCACCGCATCGGCAACGTCAAGGAAATGCGGAATATCGTCGGCCATCGCACCGGCCGGCGCATCGATGATGACTTCATCGGTGCCGTCGGGAACCAGTCGTTCCCAGCTCTTTTTGCGGTACACGTCGATCGGCAGCACGGCGCTTTCCAGGACCGAGCGGCGTTGTGCCCAGCGTGTGCTGGAGCCCTGTGGATCGGCATCGGCCAGGACGGTCCGCTTGCCTTCCAATGCCGAATGCGCCGCCAGGTGGGTGGCGACGGTGGTTTTGCCCACCCCGCCTTTGGAACCGGCCACCAGGATCGTCTTCATGCAGGCCTCGCTTCCGGGGAACGTTTCCGCAGCCTACACCGGCGCCTGTGACGGAGATAGTCGCGGCGCTGAACCAGAACCGGCGCCCACGGCTTTGCTATCGTGGATGGTTCCAATGGACTGACCGCCCGCATGAGCGAACTACAGGACCTGAGCGCGCTGATCCGCGCCAACACCCCGCTGATCATCATCGAGACCCAGGATGAAGGCCGGGTGGTCGAGCTGTTCCGGCAGACCCTGATGCATGTCTGGCGCGCCCTGCACCGCTGGTCGATCACCGAGGGGCTGCGCCGGATCGACATGGACCGCGAGGACGACCCGGTCGGCCCGCCCGACGCCAGCGCGGCCCTGCAGATGATCCGCCAGGCCGAGCAGCGCGGCATCTACCTGCTGCTCGATTTCCATCCCTACCTGGGCTATGCCAGCCACCAGCGCGCGCTGCGCGACCTGATCCAGCGGCGCCACTGCCAGGCCCACGTGCTGGTCCTGATCGGGGCCAAGGTGGAACTGCCGGCCGAGCTGGAAGCGCTGGCCACCCGTTTCAATCCGCGCCTGCCCGACCTCAACGCGCTGTTGAAGATGCTGCGCGAGGAAGCCGAAGCCTATGCCCGCGAACATGGCGGGCGGCGCGTGGAGGTGGACAACGAGGCGGTCCAGAAGATCCTGCACAACCTGCGCGGGCTGAGCCTGGTCGACGCGCGGCGGATCGCCCGCCAGCTGATCTTCGCCGACGGTGCGCTCAGCCAGGACGACCTGCCGCAGCTGGCCCGGCTCAAGTTCGAGCTGCTCAACCGCGCCGGCCACCTGCACTACGAATACGACACCACCCGCTTCGCCGACGTGGCCGGTGCCAACCGGCTCAAGCGCTGGGTCAACCAGCGCCGCCCGGTCTTCCTCGGCGGCGCCGGCCCGGCGGGCCTGGACCCGCCCAAGGGCATGCTGCTGCTGGGCGTGCAGGGCTGCGGCAAGTCGATGCTGGCCAAGGCGACGGCCGCCGGTTTCGGCGTGCCGCTGCTGCGGCTGGATTTCGGCAGCCTGTATGACAAGTACCACGGCGAGACCGAGAAGAACCTGCGCGATGCGCTGGCCTCGGCCGAGCAGCTGGCGCCGTGCGTGCTGTGGATCGATGAGATCGAGAAAGGCCTGGCCAGTGGCGGCGAAGATGGTGGCGTCTCGCGCCGCGTGCTCGGCCACCTGCTGACCTGGCTGGCCGAACGCAAGGGCACGGTGTTCATCGTCGCGACCGCCAACCAGGTCCATGAGCTGCCGGCCGAGCTGCTGCGCAAGGGGCGTTTCGATGAGATCTTCTTCGTCGACCTGCCCGATGCCAACACCCGGGTGGAACTGCTGCGCCTGCACCTGGGCAAGCGCCAGCTCAACGCCGACGATTTCGCGCTGCCGGCGCTGGCGGCCGCGGCGGACGGATTCTCCGGGGCGGAGATCGAACAGGCGGTGGTCGCCGGGCTGTACGCCGCACACGCCGAATCACGCGGGCTGGATACCCAGCTGCTGATGCAGGAGATCCGCGGCAGCCGGCCGTTGTCGGTGCTGATGGCCGAGCAGGTCACCGCGCTGCGCGAGTGGGCCCGCGGGCGCACCGTCAGCGCGGACGCGTAGCGCCTGACCGTTGGCCGGCTGGCGGCTGCCGGATCATGGCGACCCAGGAAGACCGGCCCCGCGCTGCAGCACCCACACCCACGCCGGCAGCGTCACCAGCGACAGCAGGATGCCGTAGCCGACGAGCGCGGCAGCCAGGCGCGGGGCCAGGCGATGTGACATCGCCAGCGCGGCGGCGGTGATCATGGTCGGCATCGCCGACTCCAGCACATTGGCCTGCAGCATTGCACCCTGCAGGCCGAACACCCACGAGATCGGCAGCGCCAGCGCCGGCATCACCAGCAGCTTCAACAGCAACCCGATGCCCAGTGGCTTGAGCTCGTCCAATGGCAGGCGCAGCTGGATCGAAAAACCGACCGCCAACATCACCAGCGGCAGCATCGCATCGGCCAGCTGCTTCAGCCCGGTGCCGATCCAGCCCGGCGGCTGCTCAGGCATCAAGGTCAGCGCGAACAGCAACGCCCACAGCGGCGGGAACTTCGCGATCCGCAGCAGGATCTGCGCGGCGGTGGGCGGGGTGTCGCCACTGTAGCGCGCGATCACGTACAGACCAAAGGTGGACAGCAGCACGAAGGTGCCGAACTGGTCGTAGACCACCGCATAGGGCAGGGCGTGATCGCCGAGCAGCGCGCGTACCATCGGGTAGCCGATGAAGCTGGAGTTGGCCAGCGCCACGCAGATCAGCAGCACCGCATGCACATCGCGGGCAAAGCCGAACGCGCGCGTGGCCAGGCTCACCAGGGCGAGCGTGCACAGCATCAACAGCCACGGCGTGGCGACCAGCCCGATCAGGCTGGTGTCCAGATGCAGCCGCGGGACATAGATCAGCACCGCCGCCGGCAGGCACACGTACAGCACGATGCGGTTGAGCACATCGGCCGTGTTCTCCGGCAGCGCGCGCAGGCGCGAGAACGCCATGCCCAGGCCGAGCATGGTCAGGATCAGAGCGAATGCGTCGAAAGCCATCGCGACAGCCTAGCCCAATCGCCTGCATGGCATGTTCCGACCATGGTCGAAGCCCGCATCGCCCGCGCTAGGGCAGGCCAGCCCGCCTGCACGGGCCGGCCTGCGGAATCATGGCCAGGCCGGTGGCTTCTCGGCCCACGCACGCTGCACCTCGGCCAGCGTGCTGCGCTCGGTGTCGCGCCAACCAGGCAGCAGTTCGGCGTAGCGATCGGCCCCACTCCACTGTTGCGGCTCGGTGCGCACGGCGGCGGCGTACCACTGCACGGCTTCGGCCTTGCGGCCCAGCGTCCACAGCGCCAGCGCGAAGGTGGGCGGCACCCACGCCGGATTCCCACGCAGCGTGTTCTGCGCCGCGGTCCATTGCACCAACGCCGCGTCGGCCTCACCCAGCCGGAACAGATCCCAGCCGTAGTTCCAGCGCACCGACCGACCGGGCACCGAACTGGCCGATGCGGTCGTCGCGGCCTGTTCGTACAGACTGCGCCCCAGCTCGGGCCGGCCCTGCGCGATCGCCACGCCGGCCAGCTGCACGGTCGCTTCCAGGCTCTTGCGGCCGCGCTCGCGCTGCTTCATCAATTGGTCGACGAGCTCCCCGCCCTGGCCCTGCACCACCACCATCGGGGCGGCCGCCACGTCGTTGTCGAAGTAGAACTCCTGCACGGCCGGCAGCGATTGCGCCGACGCGTTGAACACACACGCCCCCATGGCCAGCATCACGCTGGCCACCATCTGTCTTGCAATTGCCATGCAAACTCCCCCAGGTTGTCACAACAACCTCCCCTCCTGATCCTAACCGCAGCATGCGCCGGACACCAAGCGCGGTCGACCAGCGGTCGGCGCTAGCCGGCGCGCCGCCACACCCGCAGGCGGTTGTTGGCCGGCATCGCCACGTCCTCGATCAGCTGCAGGCCCGCCCCCGCCGCCAGCGCATCCACCGCCTCGGCGTCGCGGATGCCCGAGGCCGGGTCCCGCGCCTTGAGCCATGCGTCGAACTGGCGGTTGCTGTCGCTGCTGTACTCGCCATGGGCATTGAACGGACCGTAGATACAGACCACGGCACCGGCCGCCATGACTGCCGGCAGCCCGGCAAACAGTGCCTGGACGTGCGCCCAGCTCATGATGTGCAGGGTGTTGGCACTGAACACCGCATCGAACGCCAACGGCGCGTCCGGCGGCAGCGGCCCGAGCCCGGGCGCGGGGGACAACACGGCCTGCAGCGGCCACGGGGCCGGTGTGTTGGGGAGGCCCGCGGCGTCCAGCCGCTCGGCGATGCCCGGCAGGTGATCCGGATGGTCACTGGCCTGCCACTGCAGGTGGGGCAGTGCCGCCGCGAAGGACTCGGCGTGCTGGCCGGTGCCGCTGCCGATCTCCAGCACCCGGTGGCGGTCGGCGAGGTGGCGCTGCAGCACCGCCAGGATCGGCGCGCGGTTGCGGTCGCAGGCCTCGGACCAGCGTATCTGGCTCATCGCAATGTCACATCGGCAGGGAATCGGTGTCCATCCAACCATGACCGCAGTCACTTGTGCCACTGTGCGATGCCACCGAAAGTCGAAGACTTGTCCAACGCCGGCCGCCTGCGCGCCGCCGGCCGTCCTTGGGGGATGTGAGCTGTGCAACGTCGTGAGTTTCTAGCGCTGTCTGGAATGGGCCTGGCGGGCCTGGTACTGCCGCATGGCCGGCTGATCGCCGCCGAGCAGCTGCTCGAACCGGGCGATGCGGGTCGCCGCAAGGCCCTGGCCGAGGCCGCGCTTGCCGCCGCCAAACGCGCCGGCGCCAGCTACTGCGAAGTGCGCATCGGCCGGTACCTCAACCAGGCGATCATCACCCGCGAGGCCAACGTCCAGAACGTCACCAACAGCGAATCCTCGGGCATCGGCATCCGGGTGATCGTCAACGGCGCCTGGGGCTTTGCCGCCACCCACCAGCAGACCCCGGCCGCGGTGCTGGCCACGGTCGAGCAGGCCGCGGCGATCGCCCGCGCCAACGCCGGCATCCAGAGCCGCCCGGTGCAGCTGGCGCCGGTGACCGGCGTGGGTGACGTGAGCTGGAAGACCCCGATCCGCAAGAACGCGATGGCGGTACCGATCAAGGACAAGGTCGAGATGCTGCTGTCGCTGAATGCGGCCGCGCTCAATGCCGGCGCCGACTTCATCAACTCCACCCTGTTCCTGGTCAACGAACAGAAGTTCTTCGCCTCCAGCGACGGCTCGTTCATCGACCAGGACGTGCACCGGATCTGGCTGCCGTTCACCGCCACCGCGATCGACAAGGCCAGCGGCAAGTTCCGTACGCGCGCCGGGCTGTCCTCGCCGATGGGCATGGGCTACGAATTCCTCGATGGCGACGCGCGCGGCAAGATCGCGTTGCCGGGCGGCGTGGTCGCCTACCGCGATTCCTACGACCCGGTCGAAGATGCCATTGCCGCCGCCCGCCACGCCCGGGAGAAGCTCAAGGCGCCGTCGGTCAAGCCGGGCAAGTACGATCTGGTGCTGGACCCGTCCAACCTGTTCCTGACCATCCATGAGAACGTCGGCCACCCGCTGGAGCTGGACCGCGTGCTCGGCTACGAAGCCAACTACGCCGGCACCAGCTTCGCCACGC
>NZ_JALJRX010000005.1:225395-406736 GCF_024519495.1 Stenotrophomonas sp. Ste96
CTGGACCGCGTGCTCGGCTACGAAGCCAACTACGCCGGCACCAGCTTCGCCACGCTGGACAAGCGCGAGGCGGGCTTCCGCTGGGGCAGCGACATCGTCAACTTCTTCGCCGACAAGACCGCCCCGGGCAGCCTGGGCGCGGTGGGCTACGACGATGAAGGGGTCAAGACCAAGCGCTGGGACCTGGTCAAGGACGGCATCCTGGTCAACTACCAGGCCACCCGCGATGAGGTGCACCTGCTCGGCGAGAAGGAAAGCCACGGCTGCAGCTACGCCGATTCGTGGTCCAGCGTGCAGTTCCAGCGCATGGCCAACGTGTCGCTGGCGCCGGGCAAGGCCCCGCTGAGCGTGGCCGACATGATCAAGAACGTGGAGAACGGCATCTACATCCACGGCCGCGGCTCGTACTCGATCGACCAGCAGCGCTTCAACGCGCAGTTCGGCGGCCAGCTGTACTACCAGATCAAGAACGGCCAGATCACCGGCATGGTCGAGGATGCCGCCTACCAGATCCGCACGCCGGAGTTCTGGAATGCCTGCAGCGCGATCTGCGATGAGCGCGATTTCCGCTTCGGCGGCTCGTTCTTCGATGGCAAGGGCCAGCCGGGCCAGGTCTCGGCGGTCTCGCATGGCTCGGCGACCACGCGCTTTGATGGCATCAACATCATCAACACCGCACGCAGCCTGGGATGAGCCCGTCCCTGCTCCGTGCCGAATGTCACTACCGCGGCGCACGCATGGCCGCAAGAATCGGCTGTGCCGCCGCGGCGGTCGCCCTGATGTCGCTGTTTCCCTGCCACCCCCACACCGACGTGGAGAGCTGCCTTGCAAAGACGTGACTTTCTCGCCCTGACCGGGCTTACCGCTGGCGGACTGATCGTGCCGTCGTTCTTCGGCAAGGTCATTGCCGCCGAGCAACTGCAGAGCAGCCTCGACCCGGCCCTGAAGAAGCGCTTGGCCGACGCCGCCCTGGCCGCTGCGCGCCAGGCGGGCGCGACCTACTGCGATGTGCGTATCGGCCGCTACCTGCGCCAGTACGTGATCACCCGCGAGGACAAGGTCCAGAACGTGGTGAACACCGAGTCGACCGGCGTGGGCATCCGCGTGATCGTCAACGGCGCCTGGGGCTTTGCCGCCACCAACCAGCTTGGCACCACCGACGTGGCGCGCGCCGCACAGCAGGCCGCGGCGATCGCCAAGGCCAACGCCGGCGTGCAGACCGCCCCGGTGCAGCTGGCTGCCGCGCCCGGCGTGGGTGAGGTGTCCTGGCGCACCCCGATCCGCAAGAACGCGATGGACGTGCCGATCAAGGAAAAGGTCGAGCTGCTGCTGGACGTCAATGCAGGCGCGATGGGCGCCGGCGCCAGCTTCGTCAACTCGATGCTGTTCCTGGTCAACGAACAGAAGTACTTTGCCTCCACCGACGGCTCCTACATCGACCAGGATGTGCACCGCATCTGGGCACCGATGACGGTCACCGCCATCGACAAGAGCACCGGCAAGTTCCGCACCCGCTCGGGGCTGTCCTCGCCGATGGGCCTGGGCTACGAGTACCTCGATGGCGTCGGCACCGGCAAGGCGGTCTCGCCCAACGGCGTGGTCAACTACCGCAACTCCTACGACATGAAGGCCGATGCGATCGCCGCGGCCAGGCAGGCGCAGGAGAAGCTCAAGGCCCCGTCGGTGAAGCCGGGCAAGTACGACCTGATCCTGGATCCCTCGCACACCTGGCTGACCATCCACGAGTCGGTCGGCCATCCGCTGGAACTGGACCGCGTGCTCGGCTACGAAGCCAACTACGCCGGCACCAGCTTCGCCACGCTGGACAAGCGCGAGCAGCATTTCCAATACGGCAGCGACAAGGTCAACATCTTCGCCGACAAGACCCAACCGGGCAGCCTCGGTGCGGTCGGCTACGACGATGAAGGCGTCAAGACCAAGCGCTGGGACCTGATCAGCGAAGGCAAGCTGGTGGATTACCAGACCATCCGCGACCAGGCCCACATCCTCGGCAAGACCGAGTCCGATGGTTGCTGCTATGCCGATTCGTGGTCCAGCGTGCAGTTCCAGCGCATGGCCAACGTCTCCATGGCACCGGGCAAGACCAAGCTGAGCGTGGCCGACATGATCAAGGACGTCGAGAACGGCATCTACATCATCGGCGACGGCTCGTTCTCCATCGATCAGCAGCGGTACAACGCGCAGTTCGGTGGCCAGCTGTTCTATGAAATCAAGAACGGCCAGATCACCCGCATGCTCGAGGACGTGGCCTACCAGATCCGCACGCCGGAGTTCTGGAATGCCTGCACCGCCGTGGCCGATGAAAGCGACTACCGCCTGGGCGGCTCGTTCTTCGACGGCAAGGGCCAGCCGGGCCAGGTCTCGGCGGTCTCGCACGGTTCGTCCACCGCGCGCTTCAACGGCATCAACGTCATCAACACCGCGCGCAGCCTCGGCTGACCGGTCAGGAGCCCCAATCCATGAGTATCTTCACCGAAGCCCAGGCCAAGGCCATCCTCGACAAGGTCATCGCGCTCTCCAAGGCCGATGAATGCACTGCCGTGCTGGCCGGCTCGATCGACGGCAACATCCGTTTCGCACTGAACAATGTCTCCACCAGCGGCATCGTCGACAACACCGAACTGGCCGTCACGGTCGCCTTCGGCAAGCGCGTCGGCACCGCCTCGATCAACGAGTTCGACGATGCCGCGCTGGAACGCGTGGTGCGCCGCGCCGAGGATCTGGCCCGCCTGGCCCCGGAGAACCCGGAGTTCCTGCCGGCGATCGGCAAGCAGACCTACCGGCCCAGCCCGACCTTCAGTGAATCCACTGCGGCGATCGACCCGGCCTTCCGCGCCAAGGTCGCCGCCGATTCGATCGCGCCGTGCCGTGGCAACGGTCTGATCGCGGCCGGCTTCCTGGAAGACGGCCAGAGTTTCTACGCCACCGCCAACAGCAACGGCAACTTCGGTTACCAGCGCGGCACCAACTTCGACTACACCTGCACCGTGCGCACCGAAGACGGCCGCGGCTCGGGCTGGGTCGGCCGCAACCTCAAGGATGCCGCCGATTTCAAGGCCGACCAGGACATCCGCATCGCCATGCGCAAGGCCACCGAATCGGCCGAAGCCAAGGCGCTGGAGCCGGGCAAGTACACGGTGATCCTGGAACCGGCGGCCGCGGCCGGCCTGATCAGCTTCATGATGAACTTCTTCGATGCGCGCTCGGCCGATGAAGGCCGCAGCTTCCTGTCCAGGAAGGGCGGCGGCAACAAGCTGGGCGAGCAGGTCTACGACCCGCGCGTGACCATGGTCGCCGACCCGTGGCACCCCGAAGCCGCCGTGCTGCCGTGGGACAACGAAGGTCAGCCGCGCGAGAAGCTGGACATCATCAAGGACGGCAAGATCGCCAACCTCAACTACTCGCGCTTCTGGGCGCAGAAGCAGGGCAAGACCGCCAACGCGCGGCCGGGGAACCTGCTGATGTCCGGCGGCGACAAGAGCACTGCCGAGCTGGTCCGTGGCACCCAGAAGGGCATCCTGGTCACGCGCACCTGGTACATCCGCATGGTCGATCCGCAGACCGTGCTGCTGACCGGCCTGACCCGCGATGGCACCTTCTACATCGAGAACGGCCAGATCAAGCACCCGGTGAAGAACTTCCGCTTCAACGAGTCGCCGGTGATCATGCTCAACAACATCGAAGAGCTGGGCAAGCCGGTGCGTGTGGCCGGTGACGAATCCAGCCTGGTGATGATGATCCCGCCGATGAAGCTGCGCGATTTCACCTTCACCTCGTTGTCCGACGCGGTCTGATGAACGGTCGTGACGGCCACTGGCCGTCTCCCCGGCTGGCCGGTTGCTCCCGGGAACGTGCGCGGCGATGAACCGCGCACAGTTCCTGCGGCTGATGCTGGGCAGTGCGGCGTTCGCAGCCCTGCCCGCGCCGGCGCGCGCCCAGGCCGGGCGGTACGACTTCTGGTTCACCCGCCTCAAGTACGACTCCGGCGACTGGGACGTGGACGCGCGCATGCCGTCCAACGTGATCACCTCGCTGATCGATTACACCACCCTGCGCGTGGACCCCACCGAGCACGTGATCGCGCTGTCCGATCCGCGCATGCTGGAGGCACCGTTCTGCTACCTGGCCGGGCACAAGCTGGTCGAGTTCAATGCCGCCGAGCGGCAGAACTTCGTGCGTTACGTGCGCAATGGCGGCTTCGTGTTCGTCGATGACTGCAACCACGATATCGATGGTCTGTTCGCGAAGTCCTTCGAAGCACAGATGGCCAAGCTGTTCGGGCCGAAGGCGCTGAACAAACTGCCCAACAACCACGCGCTCTACCGCAGTTTCTTCCACTTCCCCGAGGGCCCGCCGGCCACCGGGTTCGAGCTCAATGGCTGGGGCGATGATCTGGTCCACGATTACCTCAAGGGCATCCAGATCGATGGCCGCCTCGGCGTGCTCTACAGCAACAAGGATTACGGGTGTGAGTGGGACTACGACTGGCGCAACAAGCGCTTCCTGGCCGAAGACAACACCCGTTTCGCGGTCAACATCGTGATGTATGCCTTGAACAGCTGAGCTTCTTCCTGCTTTTTCAGCCACGCGTGGCGTGGCTCTACGCCGATCCTGCGAGTGCCTTATGACGACCGACCGCCTTGATGCCCTTCTCCCCAAACTGCAGCAGCTGCGCGGTGCGTTGGCCCAGGCCGTGGTCGGCCAGCACGCGGTGGTCGAACAGCTGCTGATCGGCCTGCTGGCCGGCGGCCACTGCCTGCTCGAGGGCGCCCCCGGGCTGGGCAAGACCCTGCTGGTGCGCTCGCTCGGGCAGGCACTGGAGCTGCAGTTCCGGCGCGTGCAGTTCACGCCCGATCTGATGCCCAGCGACATCCTCGGTACCGAGCTGCTGGAAGAGGACCACGGCACCGGCCACCGTCACTTCCGGTTCCAGAAGGGTCCGATCTTCACCAACCTGCTGCTGGCCGACGAGCTCAACCGCACCCCGCCCAAGACCCAGGCCGCACTGCTGGAGGCGATGCAGGAGCGCACCGTCAGCTACGCCGGCACCACGTATGCGTTGCCGGCGCCGTTCTTCGTGCTGGCCACGCAGAACCCGATCGAACAGGCCGGTACCTACCCGCTGCCGGAGGCCCAGCTCGACCGCTTCCTGCTGCATGTGCGGGTGGACTATCCCACCGAACAGGAAGAGCGCGACATCCTGCTGCAGACCACCGGCAGCGCCAGTGGCAGCGTCCCCAAGGTGATGGAGGCTGACGAGGTCCTGGCGCTGCAGTCAGCCGTGCGCGAGGTCCACATCAGCGACGACGTACTCACCTGGATCACCCGCCTGGTGCGTGCCAGCCGCCCGGGCAGCGACGCACCGGCGGCGGTGAACCAGTGGATCAAGTGGGGCGCCGGCCCGCGTGCCGGGCAATCGCTGGTGCTGGCGGCCAAGGCGCGCGCACTGCTGCAGGGCCGCTTCGCGGCCACCCGCGAGGACGTGCAGGCGCTGGCGGCACCGGTGATGCGTCACCGCCTGCTGCTGTCCTTCGCTGCCGAGGCCGAGCAGAAGAGCGCCGACGACGTGGTCGCCGCGCTGCTGCAGGCCGTGCCGTTCCCGGGTTGATCCGCACACCGTGAGCCGCAACGCACCGATCGCGATCCCCGCCGATGTCCGCAGCCGCCTGAAGGCGCTGCGGCTGCTGCCACGGCGTGCACGCGGCGCGCACGGCATCGGCCAGCACGCCAGCCGCAGCCGCGGCGCCGGGCTGGAGTTCGCGCAGTACCGCGCCTATGAACCTGGCGATGAACTGCGCCAGATCGACTGGAAGCTATACGCGCGCTCGGACCGCTTCTTCGTGCGTGAATCCGAACGCGAAAGCCCGATCACGGCCTGGGTGCTGATCGATGCGACCGCCTCGGCGCGCCAGAGCGACCGTGCGCGACCGGACTGGTCGCGCCTGGACCACCTCTGCGCCACCGCCGCCTGCCTGGTTGAACTGGCCCTGCAGCAAAGCGACCGCTTCGGCGTGATCGCCATCAGCGGCGAGGGCGTGCAACTGGTCCCCGCCGGGCACGGCCCGCGCCAGCGCGACCGCGTGCACCTGCTGCTGCGCCAGCCCCGGGCCAGCGGCACGTGGCCGCCGGTCACTTCCCTGGCCCCGGTCTGGGAGCGGGTGCAGGCCGGCGACCTGCTGGTCGCGCTGGGCGACGGTTTCGACGAGGGCGGCATCGTGCTGCTGGAGCGGCTGGCCGCCGCCCGCCGCGAGGTGCTGCACCTGCAGGTACTGACCGCCGAAGAGCGCGATTTCCCGTTCACCGACGGCCACCGTTTCCGCGATCCGGAAACCGGCGATGAGCTGCTGGGCGACGGCCGTGCGATCCGTGCCGAATACCTGGCCCGTTTCGATACCGCCCAGCGCGCGTTGCAGGCGCGATTGCAGAGCAGCGGCATCGTGCATGCCACCGGCTATCTCGACCAGCCGCTGGATCAGCCGCTGCGTGCGCTGCTCGGTGCCGGAGGCGGCGCGTGAGCCTGCTGTTTCCACTGGGGTTGCTGGCACTGGCGGCCTGGCTGGTCCCGCTGCTGATCCACCTGGCGCGTCGGCACCAGTACGCGCCACTCGACTTCGCCGCGCTGCGCTGGCTGCAGGCCCGGATCCGGCCGCGCCAGAAGATCCGCTTCGACGCGTGGCCGCTGCTGCTGGTGCGGCTGCTGCTGCTGGCTGCACTGGCCCTGTTGCTGGCGCGGCCGGTGCTGCACGGTGGCGCCGCCGACATCCACCCGGTCACGGTGGTCGCCCCTGGTCTGGACGGTACGGCCCTGCGTGGCCAGGACGCGAAAGGAGATTGGCGCTGGCTGGCTCCGGGCTTCCCCGCACTGGCCGATGCCGCCCCGGCGACCGCTTCCGCGCTATCCAGCCTGCTGCGTGAGCTGGACCAGACACTGCCTGCCGGCGCACCGCTGACGGTGTACGTGCCCGACCCGATGCCCGGACTGGATGGCGAGCGCCCGCGCCTGTCGCGTGCCGTGGATTGGCGGCCGGTGCCGTTGGCGCCGGCCAGCACGCGCACCACCGCACCGCCGGTGCTGCAGGTCGGTGGCGAGATCGCAGAAGGCGAGCAGCGCGTGCTGGCCGCGCTGCAGCGTGCCTGGTCCAACCAGGCGTTGTCTCCTGCCCGCGGTGCCGGTACCGCCCCCGATGCCGGGCAGACCGGCGTGTGGCTCGCCGCTGCGCCGCTGCCTGCCGCCTGGCAGGCGTGGGTGCACCAGGGCGGCAGCGTACTGGTCGCGCCCGGTGCTGCGGAGGCCGGCTGGATGCCCGTCCTGCGCGATGCAGAGGGTGCAGTGGTGCTGGAGCGGTCCGAAGCACAGGGTCGCCTGCTGCGCTTCACGGCGCCGCTGACGCCGACGGCGCTGCCGGTGTTGCGCGATCCCGGCTTCCCGCGCCAGTTGCTGGCCGTCCTCGCCGCACCCGCCCCGCCGACCCTCGCCGCGGCAGCGACACAGCAGCCGCTGCGCGGCGGCGCCACGCCGCTGCCCGCACCGCGCGAGCTGAGCCCCTGGCTGCTGGCGCTGATCGTGCTGCTGTTCGCGCTGGAACGGGCGATGGCGACCTCACCGCGCCGCGGAGCCGGCGCATGAACGCTGCCATCCAGCACGCCTGGCAGCGCGCGCGCCGGCGCCAGTGGTGGATCACCACCCTGCTCGCGGTGCCGGTCGCGTTGGCGATCAGCGCGGTGGCGTGGCGGCTGGCCGGCTTCAACGCGGCTACGGTAGTCCTGCTGTTGACGTTGCTGGTCAGCGTCGGCGTGGCGACCTGGCGCGCACGTGGTCTGGATCGCCAATGGCTGGTCCGCCGGTTGAACGACCATCCGGTCGCACAGGACAGTGCCGACCTGCTGTTTGCCCCACCGGCGGCATTGAACCCGTTGCAGCAGCGGCAGCGCACGCATGTCGCCGCCGCCCTGCAGGCGCGCATGCCCGAACTGCGGCCACGCTGGCCGCGCCGGTGGCTGCTGGCCTCGGTGATCACGTCGCTGGTGGTGATGGCACTGGCGCTGGGTTGGCCACGCGGCCATAACGCGGCGCCCCTGTTCCCGGGCGCGGCGGCACCGCCGGCCACACCCGCGCAGCCACCGCAGCTGCGTTCCGCCCGGCTGGAGATCACCGCCCCGGCCTACACCGGGCAGGCCGCGCGTGTGCAGAGCACGCTGGATGGCAAGGTCCCGCAGGACAGCCGCCTGCACTGGTCGCTGCGCTTCTCGGCGCAACCGCAGGCCGCTGCGCTCCAGTTCCACGATGGCCAGCGCATCGCGCTGCAACGCGATGGCGACCAATGGACCGCGCAGTGGACCGCCACGCGTCCGGCGCTGTACCGCGTGGTCACCGAGCCTGCCCTGCGCGACACCCGCCTGTACCGGCTCGATGTGGTGCCCGATCGCCCGCCCGTGGTGCGCGTGATCGCGCCCGACCGTAGTCTCGTGCTGGGGACACCCGGCCAACGCCAGTGGCCGCTGCAGTTCGAGGCCACCGACGACTACGGCGTGGTCGCCACGGCACAGTTGAAGGTCACCCTGGCCCAGGGCAGCGGCGAGAACATCACCTTCCGCGAGCAGACCTTCAACCTCGCCGGCACCGGACCGGCGACGCAGCGGCGCTTCGCGCGCACGCTCGATCTCGCCGCGCTGGGCGCCACCGAAGGCAACGATGTGATCGCGCAGTTGACCGTGCGCGACACCCACACGCCCGGCGCGCAGAGCGCCCAGAGCAGCAGCGTGATCCTGCGCCTGCCCAGCGCAGCGGAGATCCAGGGCACCGACATGGAGGGCATGGTCAAGAAGACCCTGCCCGCGTATTTCCGCAGCCAGCGCCAGATCATCATCGACGCCGAAGCGCTGATCAAACAGCGCCGCCAGCTGCCGGCGGAGGAGTTCGTCAGACGCGCCGATGCGATCGGCGTGGACCAGCGCATCCTGCGCCTGCGCTATGGCCAGTTCCTCGGCGAGGAAAGCGAAGGCGGGGCCAAGCCACCGCCGACCAGCGATGCCCTGCCGACCAGTGACACACCAGCGGCCGCGCACGATGACGATGACGATCACGATCACGACCATGCCAGGACCCAGGCGCAGGCCGGCCACGACGACCATGATCATGGCGCGCCGACCGACGGCAGCGCCCCGGTGTTCGGCAGCGCCACCGACGTGCTCGCCGAATACGGCCATACCCACGATCACGCCGAGGCCGCCACCCTGCTCGATCCCAAGACGCGCGCCACGCTGAAGGCGGCGCTCGATCAGATGTGGTCGTCGGAAGGCGAGCTGCGCCAGGGCCAGCCCGAGCGTGCCCTGCCCTACGCCTACAAGGCGCTGGGCTTCATCAAGGAAGTGCAGCAGGCCGAGCGCATCTACCTGGCACGGGTCGGCCCGGAACTGCCGCCGATCGACGAGAGCCGACGCATGAGCGGCGATCGCGCCGACCTGGCCAGCCGCAGCTTGCCACTGCGTGCGCTGGAGGCACCCGACCAGGCCATCGTGCAGGTCTGGCAGCAGCTGGCCGATCCGGCCAGCGCGCCGGATCTGGATGCACTGACCCACTGGCTGCGACGCAATGAAGCGCGCCTGCCGGACCCGCTGAGCCTGGCCGGCGCCATCGAAACACTGCGCATCACCCCGGACTGTGCCGACTGCCACCAGGCCCTGCGTGCGCAGCTGTGGCGCGCCCTGCTGCGGCCACTGCCGCAGGTCGCCCGGCGCAACGCCCCCGATGCCATGGGTCAGCGCTACCTGGATGCACTGGAGGCCACCCCGTGAGCGAACCGCGCTGGATCCTGATCGCGCTGTTCGCCGTGCTGTTGTTGAGCAGCGCGCGTCTGTGCTGGCAGCAATGGCGCGGATCGGCGCGGGGGCGCGGTGTGTTCGCCAGCCTGCTGGTGTTGCAGGCCGTGGCGACCGTGCTGCTCTACCTGACCCTGGTGCCACCGATGCAGCGCGTGGCCGGCGGCCAGCTCACCGTGCTGACTGGCGCGGCCGATCAGGTGCGCTGGTCAGCGGCGCCGGGCGAGGCCGTGGTCGCACTGCCGGAAGCGACGAAAGTGGCAGACGCCCTCGCCGCGCCCGACCTGGCCACCGTGTTGCGCCAGCATCCCGGTCCCACCTCCCTTCGGTTGATCGGCGATGGCCTGTCGGCCCGCGATCGCGATGCCGCGCTGCCCCGTGGCGCGCGTATCGAATGGCCCAGCGCACCACAGGGCTGGATCGCACTGCAGCCGCCACCGGTTGCTGCGCCCGGTGCGGTGTTCACCGTCAACGCGCGTGCGCAGGGCGTGCCGAACGCACGCGCCGAGCTGGTGGACCCGGCCGGGCTGGTGGTTGACCGCGCAATGCCCGGGGCCGATGGTCGCGTGCAGCTTGATGGTGTCGCGCGCGTGCCAGGGCAGAGCACGTTCCGTCTGCGCCTGCTGGATGCCGGGCAGCACGTGGTCGATACGCTGGAGGTACCGGTGGACACCGTGGGCGCGGCAGCGCCGCGGCTGCTGATCCTGGCCGGTGCGCCGGGGCCCGAGTTGAAGTACCTGCGTCGCTGGGCGACCGATGCGGGGCTGGCCGTACAAGCGCACGCCCATGCCGGCGGTGGGGTGTCGCTCGGCGATGCGCCGGTCGCGCTCACTGCGGCGACGCTGGCGGCGACGGATGCCGTGCTGCTCGATGAGCGCAGTCTGGCCGGGCTGTCGGCGGCGCAACGCAGCGCGCTGCAGCAGGCGATCCGCGGTGGGTTGGGCGTGCTCGTCCGCACCAGCGGCCCCCTCAACGACAGCACGCGCCAAGCGCTGCGCAGCTGGGGGATGCCCATCAGCGGCAACAACCAGGCCACCCCGCTGACACTGCCGGCCGACGCCGATGCCGCCCTGCTCCAGGCACGCCGTGGTCCCCAGCGGCCCGCGTCGGACACCACGGCCTACATCGAAGAAGCCGACACCGCCTCGCATCAGGCCAGCGTGCCGGTATTGGAGCGACTGGGTGTGACGGTCAACGACGCGACACCGCTGCTGCACGATGACAAGGGCAATGCGATCGGCGGCTATCGCCCGCTGGGCCGGGGCCGTGTTGCGCTGCTGCCGGTCACCGACAGCTATCGACTGGTGCTGGCCGGTCGCGACGATCGCCACGCCGAGCTGTGGAGCAGCGTGCTGGCCAGCGTGGCCCGCCCACTTCCCGCCGCAGATGCACCACGCGTCGACTCCGATACCCCGTGGGCCGGCGAGCGCGTAGCGCTGTGCCAGCTGCGGGAACCTGCACAGGTGCGCGCACCGGATGGCGCGCGCATTGCGCTGCGCATCGATCCGGCCAGCGGCGCGGAACGCTGCGCCGGCTACTGGCCGACGCAGGCCGGCTGGCATCAGCTGCAGCAGGGTGAGAGCCGCCACGCGTTCTACGTGTTCGATCCGGCCACTGCGCGATCGCTGCATCGCCAACAGCTGCGTGAGGCCACCGCACAGCGTCTGGCCGTGGGCACCGCGGCAACGTCGGCCGGCGTGATCGAAACGCCAGGACCGCGTTGGCCATGGCTGCTCGCCTTCGTGCTGGCGGCCGGGCTGCTGTGGTGGCTGGAGCGGCGGCGGGGAGCGAGGCCCGCTTGACGCGCGACGGAGCGATGCTGCCCTGCCAGATCAGCGCGCCGGCGGCGCGGGGCATCCCCCCTGCTGCACACACACCTGCTGTGCCCGGCGCTGCTCGTCGTCGGTCAACTCCGGCGGTGGGCGGGCGCTCGCGGACTGGATCTGGTCGGGTCCGCCGGTGAGCTTGTTCACACCCTGCGCCGCCGCGGCCAGCCCCTTGTTGATGCCCATCATCAGATAGCCACCGCTCATGCCGACCTGCTCGGGCGAGGGGGGTTCGCTCCAGGTGCGGCTGAAGCGGTTCGGCTGCACCTGCACCGGATTCTTGAAGCGGTACAGATCCAGCGGCTCGTCGTCGGGCCTGAGCGCACGCACCTCGCCCAGCGTGGTGACATCCCCCTGCGTCGGCGCAGGCGGCGGCTCCACGGGGTCGGGTGGCGCCACCTGCTGTGCCTGCACGGCAGCGGCCAGCACCAGGCCGGCCAGCAACGCTGCACCTTGATCTCCACGTAATGCCACAGCGACTCCATCCATGTTGGTTGCGGGCTGGCCTCAAAGCATACGGAGGCCGGCGTCAGATTTCGTTGATGGCACCTGTCCGGCCGGCGCGGCGGGCACTGAACCATTCACCGGCCCGCATCGCGATGTCTCAGACATTGAGACGCGGTCATGTTTCCATAGCGTCCTTTGCAGACCGTTGTGACCATGGCTTACGAACTCGCCAAGCGGACCGAGGACGCCGAACGCCGCCTCGCCACCACCGATGGGCTGCCCTCGCGCGATGGTGCGCTGCTGACCGCACGCCTGCAGCGCCGCTACAACGACCGCATCACCGGCAGCTTCACGATTCCCGCCCGCGAGGGCCAGTACGCGCCGATCCCGGCCGATGTGCCCGCCGCGCTGGTCAATGCGCTGAAGGCGCGCGGCATTGAGCAGCTCTACAGCCACCAGGCGCAGGCCTGGGAGGCCAGCCAGCGCGGCGAGCACGTGGCCATCGTCACCCCCACCGCCAGCGGCAAGTCGCTGTGCTACACCCTGCCCGTGGTCAGCGCGGCGATGCAGGGCAAGGCCAAGGCGCTGTACCTGTTCCCGACCAAGGCGCTGGCCCAGGACCAGGTGGCCGAGCTGCTGGAGCTCAACCGCGCCGGCGACCTGGGCGTGAAAGCCTTCACCTTCGATGGCGATACGCCAGGCGATGCGCGCCAGGCGATCCGCCTGCACGGCGACATCGTGGTCTCCAACCCGGACATGCTGCACCAGGCGATCCTGCCGCATCACACCAAATGGGCGCAGTTCTTCGAGAACCTGCGCTATGTGGTGATTGATGAGGTACACACCTACCGCGGCGTGTTCGGCAGCCACGTTACCAACGTGCTACGCCGGCTCAAGCGGATCTGCGCGTTCTACGGGGTGGAGCCGCAGTTCATCCTGTGCTCGGCCACCATCGGCAACCCGCAGGCGCATGCCGAGGCATTGATTGAAGCGCCGGTCACCGCAATCACCGAATCCGGTGCGCCCAGCGGGCCCAAGCACGTTCTGCTGTGGAACCCGCCCGTGGTCAACGCCGATCTCGGCCTGCGTGCGTCCGCGCGCTCGCAGAGCAACCGCATTGCCCGCATCGCGATCAAATCCGGCCTGAAGACGCTGATCTTCGCGCAGAGCCGGTTGATGGTCGAAGTGCTGACCAAGTACCTCAAGGACATCTTCGACCACGACCCGCGCAAGCCGGCCCGCATCCGCGCCTACCGCGGCGGCTACCTGCCCACCGAGCGGCGCGAGACCGAGCGGGCGATGCGCGCCGGGCACATCGACGGCATCGTCAGCACCTCGGCGCTGGAACTGGGCGTGGATATCGGCAGCCTGGACGTGGTGATCCTCAACGGCTACCCGGGCAGCGTCGCCGCGACCTGGCAGCGCTTCGGCCGCGCCGGTCGTCGCCAGCAGCCCGCGCTGGGGGTGATGGTGGCCAGCTCGCAGCCGCTGGACCAGTACGTGGTGCGCCATCCGGACTTCTTCGCCGAGGCCTCGCCCGAGCATGCGCGCATCGCACCGGACCAGCCGCTGATCCTGTTCGACCACATCCGCTGCGCCGCCTTCGAGCTGCCCTTCCTGGCCGGCGATCCGTTCGGGCCGATCGACCCGCTGGTGTTCCTGGAAGCGCTGGCCGAGACCGAGGTCGTGCATCGCGAGGGCGACCGCTGGGAGTGGATCGCCGACAGCTACCCGGCCAACGCGGTCAGCCTGCGCTCGGTCGCCGACGGCAACTTCGTGGTGGTGGACCGCAGCGACGGCAAGCAGCAGATCATCGCCGAGGTGGATTACTCCGCCGCCGCGCTGACGCTGTACGAAGGTGCCATCCACATGGTGCAGTCCACGCCCTACCAGGTGGAGCGGCTGGACTGGGAAGGCCGCAAGGCCTATGTCACGCGTACGCACGTGGACTACTACACCGACAGCATCGACTTCACCAAGCTCAAGGTGCTGGACCGCTTCGATGGCTGCATTGCCGGGCGCGGCGATTCGCACCACGGCGAAGTGCACGTGGTGCGCCGCGTGGCCGGCTACAAGAAGATCCGCTACTACACCCATGAAAACATCGGCTACGGCCCGGTCAATCTGCCCGACCAGGAGCTGCACACCACGGCGGTGTGGTGGCAGTTGCCGCAGGCGCTGCTGCTGACCGCGTTCGACAGCAAGCAGGAAGCGCTGGACGGCTTCCTCGGGGCGGCGTATGCGCTGCACATCGTCGCCACGGTGGCGGTGATGGCCGATGCGCGTGACCTGCAGAAGGCGGTTGGCAATGGCGATGGCGCGTGGTTCGCGGTGGCCGACCAGAGTGGCCGCGGGCAGCTGCGGGGCGCCGAGTTCGATGCCAGCGCGATCGAGCTGCAGCAGCAGTTCGTGCCCACGGTGTATCTGTACGACAACTTCCCCGGCGGTGTGGGCCTGAGCGAGCCGCTGTGGCTGCGCCAGGCCGAGCTGCTGCTGCGCGCGCGCGAGCTGGTGCAGGGCTGCGACTGCAAGGCCGGCTGCCCCGCCTGCGTGGGGCCGGTCCTGGCCGGCCAGGAAGACGATGCCACCACGCCCAAGGCACTGGCCCTGAAGGTGCTGGCGCTGTTCGACAGCGCGGCGTTGCCGTCTGCCGCCGAGCGTGAGCGCCAGAGCGCCGAGATGGTCGCCCCGTGAGCCTGAGCCTGGACAAGCTGCGCCTGCTGCGCCGGCAGGCCGGTGATGCAACGCCGGCACCGGCCCGTGATCCGTCCATCGCCACTGCGGGCCGATCCGATGCGGGTGACACCATCGCTGCCGGCGGCGCCGCCCCCGCGCCCCTCCCGACCGCCGCCAACGACGCGCGTGCGCGCACGCCCGCGCCCGCCTCCGTGTTCGGCTGGGTGGAGCAGGAAATCCGCCACAAGCCCACCGGTGAGGCCGCACGCGGTACCGCACCGGCAGCGCCTGCCCTCCCGGCGCCCGCGCTGCGCAAGCCCGAGATCGGTGGCCTGCGCCGGCTGCTCGGCCTGCGCGAGCGGAGCCTCAGCACCGCCCACCCGCGCGAGAACGCCAAGGACCGCCATGTACCGGGCGAGGAGATCGCGCCGGGCCTGTTCCTGATCGAGTCGTTCGTCGCCCAGGCCATTCCCACCGAGCCCTTGTCGCTCGCCTTCGCCAAGCGCGAGGGCGAACAGGTGCAGCCACAGGACCTGCTGTTCTTCGATACCGAAACCACTGGCCTGGCCGGCGGTACCGGCACCCGCGCCTTCATGATCGGCGCCGCGGACTGGCACGCCCATCCCGAACGCGGCGATGGCCTGCGCATCCGCCAGCTGCTGATGACTACGATGGCCGCCGAAACCGCGATGCTGCGCGAGTTCGCCGGGTGGCTGCGGCCAACCACGGTGTTCTCCAGCTACAACGGGCGCTGCTACGACGCCCCGCTGCTCAAGACCCGCTACCGTTTGGCGCGGCAGCGCTGCCCGATCACCCCGCTGGATCACGTCGACCTGCTGTTCCCGACCCGCCGCCGCTATCGCGGCACCTGGGAAAACTGCCGGCTGGCCACGATCGAGCGCCAGCTGCTGCAGATCGTGCGCGAAGACGACCTGCCCGGCTCGGAAGCCCCGGCGGCGTGGTTGAACTACCTGCGCGGGGGCAGCGCGGTGAACCTGCGCCGCGTGGCCGAGCACAACCACCAGGACGTGGTGACCCTGGCGCTGTTGATGCGACGGCTGGTGGCCGAGGAACAGCGTGATCGGGAGACGTTGGCGCTGCAGGCCATTGACGCGGTGTAAAGGCCGGCCCACGGACACTGCGGGTCCTTACCGTGGGAGGACCACCACATGCGTCTGAACCTTCTGTTCGCCCTGGGCTGCGCCCTGCCGCTGGCCGCGTGCAGCCATCCCGGCAAGACGGCGGCGACGCCGGCTGACAGCCCCACCTCCACCGCGCCGCCCGCGGTGGCCGGCAGCGCCTCCCAATGCGACCCGGAAAAACTCACCGGCCTGACCGGGCAGACCGCCACCGAAGCGGTGATCCAGAAAGCGGTGAAGGACAGCGGTGCGCGCAACGCCCGCGTGCTCAAGCCGGGCATGGCGATGACGATGGATTTCCGCGAAGACCGGCTCAGCATCGAAGTGGACGCGCAGAACAGGATCGTGCGCGCCAACTGCGGGTGACCGGTTGAACCCTGCCGCGTGCTGCGACTGAAGGCGGCGGCCCGCCATCATCTGCGGGCCGCCGTGCCAGGCAGGCGGGGTCAGTCGCGCAGGCGCTCGGCCTTGCCGCTGGCCAGCGCCTGATCGATGGCCGTGCGGACCTCGCGCACGGCGCGGGCCGAGGCCAGGCTCTGCTGCTGCGCCAGACGCGCCTGTTCGCGGCCCAGTTGCGCCTGCTCGCGTGCCACCAGGGTGATCTGGCGGGCATCCACCGCCTCGGCCGTGGCGACACGGGCCTGGCGTGCTGCCTGGCTGGCGCTGGCTGACGCCGCACGCGCCTGCCGAGCGGCCTGGTTGGCCTCGGCGGCCGCATCCAGGCCGGCCTGGCGGGTGACGTGATTGGCTACCGCCTCGACATCCACCGCCGCCAGAGCGTCTGCGGTGACCTGCATCGAGACCTTGGCCAACTGCTGCCCGATCACGGCCTGGCGGTCGCCCAGTTCAGCCTGTGCGTTGCCCAGCGCGGCCACGTCCGATTGGCTGCGGCTGAGCTGGCTGAGCACGGCAGGATCGCGGATCAGATAGCGCGCCTGGCCACGGCGTACCCACAGCGCCGGCGCGCTGCCGCCCACGTCGCGTCGGGCCTGCTTGAGGTCGGCGACGGACGCATCGACGAAGTTGTCGTCGCCACCCATCAGCACGAAGGCCTGCGCGGGCTGCCGGCTGATGTCGAGCCGGCCGTGGGTGACGTAGGACATGCCGTCGTCCAGATCCTTCGGCGGCTCCGGCGCACGGGGTGCGGCAGGCGCGGCCGGCGGTTCCGGGGCAGACAGCGGTTCCGGCGCGGGAACAGGCTCGGGCGCGGGCAGCGCCGCAGGGGCCGGTCGCGGTGCCGGCGCCGGCAGCGCTGCCGGCGGGGTGGGTGCACTGGGCGCGACCGGTGCCTGGGGCGCGGCCGGCGGCGGCGGCGGTGCAGCCACCAGACGCAGCGGCGCCACGCCGACCACCACGAAACACGCGGTGATCGCCAACGAAGCCACGCGCGGCACGCTGCGGGTCTGCTGCAGGGTCACCAGGCGGCGCTTGAGACTGCGCAGGTTGGGCGAGGCGCTGGCCACGCCCACCGCAGGACGCGGCGCGACACCGAGCTGCACCAGCAGGCGGCCATAGTCATGGCGGCAATGGCCATGCCCGGCCACGACGGCACCATCGCAGGCTTCTTCGCGGGCCAACGCATATTCGCGCGCCGCCACATGCACCAGCGGATGGAAGAAGAACAGATGCTGCGACACCGCCGGCAGCAGGCCCCACCACAGGTCACGGCGCTGCAGATGGATCAGCTCATGGGTCAGCGCCATGTCCAGGTCGTCGGCCGACATCGCCGGCAGCTCGCGCGCCGGCAACAGCAGCACCGGCCGCCACGGACCGATCAACTGCGGCGAGCGGATCTGCGCGGAGAGCTTCAGGCGCGGCGCACGGCGCAGGCCATGGGCTTCGGCAGCCAGCTGCAATGCCTGCTGCAGCCCGGCGTCGGTGCACTCGGTGGCGCTGCGCACCAGCGCGCGGCTGGCGCGGTAGCCCCGCAGACTGTGCGCCACCATCAACAGCACGCCGGCGGCCCACAAGGCCAGCAGCAGCGAGGGCCAGGACCACGCCATCGTCGCCGTCTCGACCGCGGCCGGCGCATAGGCGACCGGGGCCGCCTGCACGGCGGCATCTAACGCGGGCAACGCCACCGTCGGTGCCGTCATGGTGGCCGGTGCGGGCAGCACGGCCAACTCCAGCGGGCTGCTCCACACCAGGCCCAGTACCGCCTGTGCGGCCACCAGCCACCACAGGCGGCAGCGGGTGGCGGCCGGCAGCTGCGGCAGCAGGCGGCACACGCCCCACACCAGCGCCACCAGCACCGCGCTCTGCACGCTGGTCCAGCCCAGCCGCATCAACAGCTCACTCATCATCGTGTCCATGGCTCAGCCCTCCCGCTTGCGTGACTGCAACTGTGCGACCAGCGCTTCCAGCTCGGCCAGTTCCTGATCGCTGACATCCACCTTGTGCGACATGAAGGCAACGAACGGCGAGACCGAGCCCTGCAGCGTCTTCTCCACGAAGCTGGCCACGGCGCCCTGCACCACGCTGTCCTGGCCACTGGTGGTGGCATAGCGGTACACGCCGTCCACCTGCTTGCGACTCAGGTACGACTTGGCGCGCAGGCGCTCCATCATGGTCAGCACGGTCGAGCGTGCCAGCCCACGCTGCTCGCCGAAGCCGGCGGCGACCTCCCCGACACTGGGGCGGTCCTGTTCCGCGATGTACTGCAGCAGGGCCAGTTCCTGGTCCCCGATGGTCTTGCCGCGCATGGCGCACTCCCTATGACTACACGTGTAGCTACCGTGCCAGTGACTACAGGTGTCGTCAAGTGCCGGATGGCGCGCGCCGACGAACGGTCGTTCGGGGGTGATGTCCCCCGCGCGGGGCGTTAAACCTTTCCGCCTGGGGAGACGGCTGGGCGGTATTGCAGGGAGCCCCGCAACGCCAGGTGGCCGGCATGGGCGGCGCGCGCTCGGCGTTCATTGTCTACCCCGACCAGGGGCTGGCCATCGTTGTGCTGACCAACCTGGTCGGGGCCAACCTGCAGAACTTCATTCCGCAGATCGCCGCGTTCTACGGCGCGGGTGCGCCAGTGCCGACCGTCAGCCGCGCGGCCCGCCCATCACCGGCAGGATCACGCCGCTGATGTAGCTGGCAGTGATCGGCGAGGCGAGGAACACGTACGCCGGCGAGAGCTCTTCCGGCTGCGCCGGTCGGCCCATGTCGCTGTCCTGGCCGAACTCGGCCACGTCCGGCGCCTTCTTGTCGGCGGGATTCAGCGGGGTCCAGACCGGGCCGGGCGCAACCGCATTGACGCGGATGCCGCGCGGCAGCAGCTGGCTGGCCAGCGCCTTGGTGAAGGCATGGATCGCGCCCTTGGTCGCCGAATAGTCCACCAGCGACTTGCTGCCGAACAGGCCGGTCTCCGAGCCGCTGTTGATGATGCAGGCGCCTTCGCCCAGGTGCGGCAGCACCGCGCGCGCCATCTGGATGTAGCCGCCGATGTTGGTCTGCAGGGTCTCCTGCAGGTGCTCGTCCTCAAGGTCTTCAAGGCGGTCGCAATGCAGCTGGAAGGCGGCGTTGTTGACCAGGATGTCCACCCCACCGAACGCCTTGACCACCTGCTTGACCGCCTTGTTGCAGAACGCCGGGTCGCGCACGTCGCCGGCGATCACCAGGCAGCGGGCGCCTTCCTTCTCGACGTGCTCGCGGGTGATCTTGGCGTCCTTCTTTTCATCCAGGTGCAGCACGGCGACATCGGCGCCTTCGCGGGCGAACAGCACGGCCACCGCGCGGCCGATGCCGGAGTCGGCGCCGGTGATGATGGCGCGCTTGCCCTTGAGCTTGCCGCTGCCTTGGTAATCCGGCGCGAGGAAGCGTGGGGCCAGCTGCATCGCGTGTTCGTTGCCGGGTTTGGCCAGCTGTTCGGCAGGCATCTTCTCCGGCTGGCGGCGCGGGCCTGCCTGGGTCGCCTTCTTGGTCGTGGATTTGGCGGCCTTCTTCGCCGCCCGCGCGTCCTTGGCCTTTTCCTGGTCCTGCAGACGGCGCTGGCGGGCCGCCACGCGCGCAGCGCGCGGATCGGTGGCGGCGGCCTTGCGGGTCGCGGTTTTGACGACCGGGGTGCGGGTGCGCGGTTCGGCCGCGGTCGCGGCTGCGTCGGCCGGGCGCGGGCGCTTGCGGGAGGTGGGGGTCTTGGTGGTCTTACGGGTTTTGGCCGTGGCCATGCTCGACTCCTGTTGCCGGATCAGATGCGTGGATCAAACTCGAATGCGCGCCGTGTCGGGGATCCCGTGTCGGCAGTGCGCACCTCCACTATGGTCAACCGGGCGGCCAGGCACGGTGAATGGAGCGTGCCCACACCGTGTAGAGGATTCATCCGCTGCATACGGGCGCCGATGCACCCTGAGCGCAATTCCCATGGAGTGCGTCGCATGCTTCGTTACCTGCCCGCGGCTGTGGCCGTCCTCGCTTTGTCCGCCTGCAGCAGCACCCCCGTCGCGCAGGTCCAGCCGATCGACGGCGTCATTTCCGGCCAGTGCCATATCGACAAGGTCCGCGGTGCGACCGGGCTGGCGGCGTCGGCGGCAACCGTCGAAAGGGCGCGCGTGGACAGCGACAGCCTGGAAGTGATCGTGCTGCGCGGTCAGCGCCTGGAAAGCGGCCCGACCGCCAGCGGCGCGGTGCCATCCACCACCGGTGCGGAAAGCGGTGGCGAGCGGCTGACCATCGAAACCGGCAATACCAACAACATCACCGCGATCTATTGCGGCTGATCGCTACGCTCATCCCGCGCGGGCACGCCGGACAGTGCGCCGCGCGGCTTTGAGTACTTTCAGCGTGGCCAGTTCCCACTGGCGCTCGCCACGCAGGCCGGCAAGCGCCTTCAATGAGCCCGCCCGCCAGCCATCGAATACGCAAGGATCGATATACGCCTTGCGGCACACCGACGGTGTGTTGCCCAGCAGGTTGGCGACCTCGCATACCACCTGTTTCTGCAATGCTGCCAGCGCGCGCTCACTGGAGGGTTCGGGCAGCTCGGTCACGGCAAGCTGACGGATCGCCTCCAGCGTGCCGCCCCAGGTGCGGAAGTCCTTGGCGCTGAAATCCTCGCCCATCGCATCGTGCAGATAGTCGTTGACCATGCCCGAGTCCACCGGTTGGACCGCGCCATCGTCATCGCGATACTGGAACAGCGCCTGCCCGGGCAGCTGCTGGCAGCCACGGATCAGCTTGACCAGTTCGCGATCATCCACATCCACCTCATGCGCCTGCCCGGACTTGCCCCGGAAGCGCATCTGCGCCCGGCCGCCCTTGACCAGCGCGAGGTGGCGGTTGCGTAGCGTGGTCAGCCCGTAAGAACGGTTGTCACGTGCATAGACTTCATTGCCAACGCGCACCAGCGTCTGTGCCAGCAGCGCCACCACGATCGCCAGCACCTTGTCGCGTGGGAAGCCGGGCAGCTTCAGATCGCGGCGCAGGCGCCGGCGCAGCGTGGGCAGGGCAGTACCAAAGGCAATGATGCGATCGAACTTGCCATCGCCCCTCACCCGCGCCCAATCCGCGTGGTAACGGTACTGCTTGCGCCCTCGCGCATCGCGGCCGGTGGCCTGCAGATGGCCGTTGGGCAGCGCGCAGATCCACACGTCGGTGTAGGCCGGCGGGATGGCCAGCGCGCGGATCCGGGCCAGGGTGGCCGCATCGCGCACCGCCGCGCCGTCGGCATCGCGGTAGGCGAAGCCCTTGCCGGCCTTGCGGCGGGCGATGCCGGGCAGTTCATCGCTGACGTAACGCAGGCCGGCCTGGCGGGCAGCGGCGGCTTCGGGGGTGACAGTGCGGCTCGGGCTCATGGACGCGACGCGGATCAGGGAAGCGCAGTGTCGCCGCCGCAGGTGCGGCACCGCGTCAATAACGCAACACAAACACCTCACACCGCGCTTGGCGATATCCTCCCCGGTTTACTGGCTCGCTTCCTGGAGTACCGATGTCGTCCTTGTCGTTCCGCCGCCTGCGGCGTTCTTTCGGGCTGATGGCCCTGTTCCCCGCCCTGTTGGTCCTCGGTGCCTGCAGCGCACCGCCCATGGACGAACAGGAAGCGGTCGCCACCGATGCACAGAAGGCCGCCGAAGCGGCTGCCGCGCCGACCGACGAAGCCGGCAAAGCCACCGAAGCCCCGCCGGTCGGCAACTGCGATGCCACCCAGGTGCAGAGCCTGGTCGGCCAGCCCTACACCGACGAGCTCGGCAGCCAGGCCCAGCAGGATGCCGGTGCCAGCAGCCTGCGCGTGCTCAAGCCCAATGACATGACCACGATGGAGTTCATCGGCGAGCGGTTGAACGTGGAAGTGGATGCCAAGAACGTCGTGGCCGGCGTCCGTTGCGGCTGAACAGGCACTGCGGAAACCCCTGAAACACAAGGGTTTGGTTGCGCCTGCAACCGTGTATTGCGGCGTTGCAGCAACTATGCTCTAGTCGAGTCATCCGGTGCCTCCAGATGCGCTCAACGGATTGAGCGGGGACGAGTGTCGCCGCTCACCCGACATTGAGGCAGAGATGGCCCCCCGCAACCGCCAAGGGCTTTACGACCCGCAAGATGAGCGAGATGCCTGTGGTTTCGGCATGGTCGCCCAGCTCGACGACCAGCCGTCCCGACTGCTGGTCGACACCGCTATCGCCGCGCTATCGCGCATGACCCACCGCGGCGGCGTCGCCGCCGACGGTGTCACCGGTGACGGCTGCGGCCTGTTGCTGCGCCGTCCCGACGTGTTTCTCAACGCGCTCGCCGCCGAGGCTGGCCTCACCCTTGGCGCGCGGTTCGCCGCCGGCGTGGTGTTCCTGCCGCACGACCCCACCGCCGCACAGGCCTGCCGCGACACGCTGGAACAGCAGCTGCGCGACGCCGGCTGCCAGCCGGTCGGCTGGCGCGCGGTGCCCACCGATCCCAGCGTCTGCGGCCAGCTCGCCCGCGACACGCTGCCGCATATCGAACAGGTGTTCGTCGATGCCGGTGCCACGCAGGACGAGGCTGCCTTCACCCTGGCCCTGTTCCTGGCCCGCCGCCGCAGCGAACAGCAGCTGCGCGACCACGCCGATTACTACGTCACCACGCTCAGCCCGAATGCGATCAGCTACAAGGGCATGGTGCTGCCGGACAAGCTGAGCCGCTTCTACGTGGACCTGCAGCGCAACGACCTGGCCTCCAGCGCGATCGTGTTCCACCAGCGCTTCTCCACCAACACGCTGCCACGCTGGCCGCTGGCGCATCCGTTCCGGATGCTCGCGCACAATGGCGAGATCAACACCATCGAGGGCAACCGCCGCTGGGCCCAGGCGCGCAGCAAGGTGTGGAAGACCCCGCGCTTCGATATCGCCGAGTTCGATCCGGTGATTTCGATGCACGGCTCGGATTCGCAGAGCCTGGACAACATGCTCGAGCTGATGGTCAGCGCCGGCATGGAGCTGATCCAGGCACTGCGCATCCTGGTGCCGCCGGCGACCCAGTCGCTGGAGTTCAAGGATCCCGACCTGGCCGCCTTCTACGAGTTTTACGGGCTCAACAGCGAGCCGTGGGATGGCCCGGCCGGCATCGTGGCCTGCGACGGTCGCTATGCCGCCTGTACCCTGGACCGCAACGGCCTGCGCCCGGCGCGCTGGATGCTCACCTCCGACCGCCACTTCCTGGTCGCCTCCGAAGCGGGCGTGTGGGAAGTGCCGGCCGAGCGCGTGGTGCGCAAGGGCAAGCTGGGGCCGGGCGAGATGATGGCCATCGACCTCAAGCGCGGTGACCTGCTCGACTCGGACGCCATCGACCGCATCAACCGTGGCCGCGCGCCGTACAAGCAGTGGCTGCAGCAGGGCGTGACCTACCTGCAGACCGAGCTGATCGATCCGTCGCTGGTGGAAGAGCCCTTCGACGAGCGCACCCTGCGCAGCTACCACAAGCTGTTCCAGCTCAGCACCGAGGAAGTCGAGCAGATCCTGCGCCCGCTGGCCGAGACCGAGCAGGAAGCCACCGGCTCGATGGGCGATGACACCCCGATGGCGGTGCTGAGCCAGCACAGCCGTCCGCTCTATGATTATTTCCGCCAGGCGTTCGCGCAGGTCACCAACCCGCCGATCGATCCGCTGCGCGAAGATTGCGTCATGTCGCTGTCCACCCAGCTCGGCAAGGAGACCAACATCTTCCATGCCGGCGCGGAGACGGTGAACCACGTCATCCTCAATTCGCCGGTGCTCAGCCAGCGCAAGCTGCGCCAGCTGATCAAGATGGAGCAGTACGCCGACAAGAACCGGCTGATCGATCTGTCCTACAGCCTGGACGAGGGCCTGAAGGCCGGCATCGAGCGCATCTGCGCCGAAGCTGAAACGGCTGCACGCGAAGGCATCGTCATGCTGCTGTTGAGCGACCGTTATCCGGTGGCCGACCGGCCGATGGTGCATGCCCTGCTGGCCACCAGCGCGGTGCATCACCACCTCTCCAACGCCGGGCTGCGCTGCGACGTCAACCTGATCCTGGAAACCGGCACCGCGCGCGATGCGCACCACATGGCCTGCCTGCTCGGCTTCGGTGCCACCGCGGTGTATCCGTACCTGGCCTACCAGACCCTGTTCGACCTGGGCCGGCGCGGCATCCTGCAGCTGAGCAAGGGCGGCGAGCAGTCGCAGATCGGCCGCCGCTACCGCAAGGGCATCTACAAGGGCCTGTCCAAGATCATCTCCAAGATGGGCATCTGTACCGTGGCCAGCTACCGCGGCGCGCAGCTGTTCGAGATCGTCGGGCTGGATGACGAGGTCGTGGACCTGTGCTTCCCGGACACCGCCTCGCGCGTGGCCGGCGTCGGCTTCGCCCGCCTGGATGACGAAGCCCGCGAGCTCACCGTGCGTGCCTGGAACGACCTGCTGCGCCCGGACGTGGGCGGCGTGCTCAAGTACGTGCACGGCGGCGAATACCACATGTACAACCCGGACGTGGTCATGACCCTGCAGCGCGCCGCGCGCAGTGGCGATGCCGCGGACTGGCAGCGTTACTGCGAAGCCGTGCATGGCCGGCCGGTGTCGGCGCTGCGCGACCTGCTGCAGCTCAAGGCCGCGCCCACGCCCACCCCGCTGGACCAGGTGGCCCCGGCCGAAGACCTGTTCCGCCGCTTCGACACCGCCGCCATCAGCCTGGGCGCGCTGTCGCCCGAAGCGCACGAAGCGCTGGCGATCGCCATGAATCGCCTTGGCGGCCGCAGCAACTCCGGCGAAGGCGGCGAAGACCCGGTGCGCTACGGCACCGAGAAGCGCAGCAAGATCAAGCAGGTGGCCTCGGGCCGCTTCGGCGTCACCGCCGAGTACCTGGTCAACGCCGAAGTACTGCAGATCAAGGTCGCGCAGGGTGCCAAGCCCGGCGAAGGCGGCCAGCTGCCCGGGCACAAGGTCAACGAACTGATCGCGCGGCTGCGCTACGCCAAGCCGGGCATCGGCCTGATCTCGCCGCCGCCGCACCATGACATCTATTCCATCGAAGATCTGGCCCAGCTGATCTATGACCTCAAGCAGGTCAACCCCACCGCGCTGGTCTCGGTGAAGCTGGTCAGCCATGCCGGTGTCGGCACCATCGCCGCGGGCGTGGTGAAGGCCGGCGCCGATCTGATCACCGTGTCCGGCCATGACGGCGGCACCGGGGCCAGCCCCGTCAGTTCGATCCGCTATGCCGGCGTGCCGTGGGAACTGGGTGTGGCCGAATCGCACCAGGCACTGGTGGCCAACGATCTGCGCGGGCGTACCCTGCTGCAGACCGATGGTGGCCTGAAGACCGGCCTGGACGTGATCAAGGCCGCGCTGCTGGGCGCGGACAGCTTCGGCTTCGGCACCGCGCCGATGATCGTGCTGGGCTGCAAGTACCTGCGCATCTGCCACCTCAACAACTGCGCCACAGGCGTGGCCACCCAGGACGAGCGCCTGCGCGCGCAGTACTTCACCGGCCTGCCCGAGCGCGTGGAGAACTTCTTCCGCCTGCTGGCCGAGGAAGTGCGGGGCTGGTTGTCCTACCTGGGCGTGCGCTCGCTGGACGAGATCGTCGGCCGCACCGACCTGCTGCAGCAGCTGGCGGTCTCGCCGCGCCCGGGCGTCAAGGTGGATCTGTCGCGCCTGCTCAACCCGGCCGAGTACGCCGGCAGCCACTGCGCCGCGCAGCGCCTGTACGAATCGCCGGACAGCCTGGCCACGCAGATGGATGGCCTGCTGGCCCCGGCGATCGCCGGCAAGCTCGGCGGCGAACACCGCTTCCTGATCCACAACACCGACCGCTCGATCGGCACCCGCCTGTCCGGCGAGATCGCGCGCACGCACGGCAACCAGGGCATGGCCGATGCACCGCTGACGCTGCGCTTCCGTGGCACCGCCGGGCAGAGCTTCGGCGCGTTCAACGTCGGTGGCCTGCAGCTGGAAGTGGAAGGCGAAGCCAACGACTACGTCGGCAAGGGCATGGCCGGCGGCCGCCTGGTGGTGCGTCCGCCGCGTGGCGCACGCTTCGAGGCGCGCAACACCGCGATCATCGGCAACACCTGCCTGTACGGCGCCACCGGCGGCGAGCTGTTCGCCGCGGGCCGCGCCGGCGAGCGCTTCGGCGTGCGCAACTCCGGCGCGCTGGCGGTGATCGAAGGCGCCGGCGACCACTGCTGCGAATACATGACCGACGGCATCGTGCTGGTACTGGGCAAGGTCGGGCTCAACTTCGGCGCCGGCTTCACCGGCGGCCTGGCCTACGTGCTGGATATCGACCGTGATTTCGTGGACCGCTACAACCACGAGCTGATCGACATCCACCGCATTTCCGCCGAGGGCTTCGAGAACCATCGCCAGCACCTGCATACGCTGATCAGCCGCCACCGCGAACTGACCGGCAGCATCTGGGCGCAGCAGATCCTCGACGAGTTCCGCGATTACGTGGGCAAGTTCTGGCTGGTCAAACCCAAGGCCGCCAGCATCGAATCGCTGACCGACTCGCTGCGCCGCGCCGCCTGACCGGGGTCAAGGCGCCGGCCCCACGCCGGCGCCGCACATCCCACCGCTGTAGTGCCGGCCGCTGGCCGGCAACCTCACATTGCAGTGCCGGCCGCTGGCCGGCAACTCATCACCGCAGGGCCCACCCATGAGCCGCAAGCAAGCTTTCCAGTTCCTTGATCTGCCCCGGACGATGCCACAGCGCATTCCGGTCGAGCTGCGCACCTCCGGCGACTGGGGCGAGCTGTATGGCAAGTTCGGCAAGGAAGACGCGCAGTTCCAGGCCGGCCGTTGCCTGGATTGCGGGAACCCCTACTGCAGCTGGAAGTGCCCGGTGCACAACGCGATCCCGCAGTGGCTGCAGCTGGTGCAGGAGAACCGCATCCACGAAGCGGCCACGCTGTGCCACTCGACCAATCCGCTGCCGGAAGTGTGTGGCCGAGTGTGCCCGCAGGACCGCCTGTGCGAGGGCAGCTGCACGCTGGAGGAATTCGGCGCGGTCACCATCGGCGCCGTCGAGAAATACATCGTGGATACCGCGCTGGCCACCGGCTGGCGCCCGGACATGAGCGCGGTGGAAGCCACCGGCAAGCGCGTGGCGGTGATCGGTGCCGGCCCGGCCGGGCTGGCGTGTGCCGACAAGCTGGCGCATGCCGGCATCCAGGCGGTGGTGTATGACCGCTACGAACAGATCGGTGGGTTGCTGCAGTTCGGCATCCCCAGTTTCAAGCTGGACAAATCGGTGATCAGCCGCCGCCGCAACGTGCTTGAAGGCATGGGCGTGCAGTTCCGCCTCGGCGTGGAGATCGGCCGCGATGTGAGCATCGATGACCTGCTGGCCGAGTACGACGCGGTGTTCGTCGGCACCGGTGCCTACCGCTATACCGATGGTGGCCTGCTCGGCCAGGACCTCAAAGGCGTGCTGCCGGCGCTGCCGTTCCTGGTGCAGAACAGCCGCATCGTCAGTGGCAGCGACGCACACGGCCGGCCGATCGCCGGCTGGGAAGACCAGATCGCCCTGCCCGACCTGGAAGGCAAGCGCGTGGTCGTACTCGGCGGCGGCGACACCGGCATGGACTGCGTGCGCAGCGCGATCCGCCTGGGTGCGGCCAAGGTGACCTGTGCCTACCGCCGCGACGAGGCCAACATGCCCGGCTCGGCGCGCGAAGTGGCCAACGCCCGCGAGGAAGGCGTGCGCTTCCTGTTCAACCGCCAGCCGCTCTCGATCGAGGCCGGCGCGGACGATGAAGTGATCGGCGTGATGGTGGTGGAAACGCATCTGGACGAACCGGATGCACAGGGCCGCCGCAACGCGGTGCCGATCGCCGGCAGCGAATCGCTGCTGGAAGCGGACGTGGTGATCATCGCCTTCGGCTTCTCGCCGAGTGCGCCGGGCTGGTTGACCGAGCAGGGGGTGGAGGCAGGCAACAACGGCCGCATCGTGGCCGGTGGCAGTGGTCGCCTGCCGTTCCAGACCGCCCACCCGCGCCTGTTCGCCGGTGGCGATGCAGTGCGCGGCGCGGACCTGGTGGTGACGGCCGTGGCCGAGGGCCGCGACGCGGCTGGCAGCATCGTGCAGCTGCTCTCGGCGTAACGGCGCCGTTGCGATGCCGGGGTGAGGCGAGGCCGGGCGCGTCGCCTCGCGCCCGGGCCCTCACGTACTGCGCGTGCGGCCGCTCAGGCGGCGCGCGATACCGCCGGTACCGGCGTCCGACGCACGCCGGCGCGCTCGATCTCCAGTGCCATCAGCAGCTCGATGTTGTCCAGCTGGTCGCGGATGCGGCGGTTGCTGACCACATCATCGTGGCCGCGGCCCATGTGCGCATCGAGCATGCGCGCCAGCCCGGCCAGCAGCACCTCGGCATCGGCCTGGGGCGCCTCGCGCAGCACCGTGGCCAGCGCGCGGATGCGGCGGCCCGTCTCCGAGGCGGCTGGCGAAGATGAGGAGACGGCGGGGGAAGGGGGGAGGGTCATGGCAGGGGGTTTCCTGATTGACGGACGACCACCACTGTCGGATACGGCCCCTCCCGAGACCATGCAACAACTACGAAAACGCGTGAAGACGCGTGATCTCCATCACTGTTCAACGCTTGCTTCCCCGCAACCTGGGCGGATTACACTGGCGCGGTCTTTCTCTGGACTGCCCTCATGCGCATCGGCCTGGCCGCGAACCGCCTGCACCACCACGACAAGCACGCCGCGTTGTTCCGCTGGCTGCGCGCCAGCGATACCGGGCTGCGCGAACTGGGCGTCGAGCTGCATGCGGTCGGGCGCACCTTCGATGCGATCCAGCGGCTGGGCTTCCTGCAGGACTTCGCGCCGCTGCGCCGCTACCCGAATGGGCGCGAGGGCGGCCTGATGAAGCTGGTCGCCGAGGTGGTGGGCATGGGCACGCCGGAGCGCACCCTGGACGGTGCCATCTATCTGATGGACCCGGTCGATCCGTCCTCGGTCTTTCCCGAAGCGACCGCGCTCAAGCGCCAGTGCGTGATCCACGGCAAGCCCTTCATCTCCACCGTCGCCACCGCGCGCGACTGGGTGGAAGTCGAGCGCCTGCACGCCGGCCTCGCGCCGGACCCGGGCGCCGATGATCTGCACGCTTTCGAGCAGCACACACTGGCCTTGATCGCGCACGACGCGATGAAGCCGGCGATGCTGGCCTTCGCCGACGAGCATTTCCAGGTGCTGTCACGCTTCCGCAACCGGGTTGGCACCGGCACTACCGGCCAGCGCCTCAATGAACTGGCGTGGAGCCGCGGCTGGCCACAGGGCGAGGAATGGGTGACGCGCTACCAGAGCGGCCCGATGGGCGGTGATGCGCAGATCGCCGACCGCGTGCTGGAAGGCCATTGCCAGCGCGCGATCTTCTTCGAGGACCCGCACGTGGCCCGCCAGCACGAAGCCGACATCCAGCTGCTGGAGCGCGCGGTCACCACCGTGACCGACCAGGCCGTGTGCATCACCGCGCCGCGCGTGGCGGCGCGCTGGGCGCAGGCGGCCGCGTTGCGGATGGGGAACTGACGAACCACCGCGTCGGTAGTGCCGGCCGGTGGGAGCACGCGTTGCCGCGGCCGTTACGGTGTCGGGGTCAGCAGCTGCCGCAGCGTGGCCTTGAGGCGGCGCCCTTCGAGCTGGAAGTAGTCCCGCTCGGCATGCCACGCCGGGAAGCGTTTCTCCACCTCGGCCCAGAACGCCGGCGAGTGATTGGCCTGGATCAGGTGGCAGAGCTCGTGCACCAGCACGTACTCGAACGCCGAAGGCCGCCCCAGCACCAGGGCCAGATCCAGCGCCATGCTGCCGTCCGGCGCCAGCGAGCCCCATTGCGAGGACATCACCTTCAGCCGCAGCCGCGCCGGTGCACGTGGCAGGCCGGGCAGGTAGCGCGGCAGCCACTGGCCGACGTCGGCACGCGTCTGTGCTTCATAGAACTCGCGCAGGGTGCGGCGCAGGGTGGCGTCGGTCCCACGTGCGGGCCAGTGCAGGCAGGCACCGCGCTCGTCCACGCGCAGCGTGGCGTACCGGCCGGCTTCCCAGCGCAGCGGCAGCAGTTCACCGCGCAACGGCAGCACACCCGGCTCGCCGATCACCAGCGGTGGCGGGAGGTTGGTGGCCTGGTAGCCGCGCAGCTGTTCGGACAACCAGCCGCGATGCTGCTCGAGGAAACGCTCGCCCATCACCAGGCTGGCGCGCGGCGGCAGGGTCAGCCGGACACCGCGCTCATCGACACTGAGCTTGATCCGGCGCGCCCGCGGATCGCGCACCCGCAGCACGTCGATCTCGGCATCCTCCAGGCGCAGCCGTACCGTATCGCGCTGCAGCGTGCTGACAGCCGGCGAAATCAGGCGGCGGAGGAATCCGGACATGGGTACAGCATAGCGCCGGCCGTGACCGGCGCATGACTGGGGACTGATCGGTACCGGTCAGTCCGCCTTGCTCAGCTTGAAGGCCTCTTCCAGCAGCAGGAACAGGCGGCGCACTTCACCGCTCTGCAGGGCGAAACGGGCGTCCAGTTCGGCGCGGCGGCCGTCATCGTCGGCATGCTCGAGCTGGTCCAGCGCCCCATCCAGGAACTTCAGCTTGCGCACGATCAGGTCGTCGCCCAGCACGAAGGACAGGTTGTCCTCGAACACCAGGGCCAGCTTGGTCACCTGCTTGCCGGCGTCCAGATGCTTGTCGATCTCGTCGCAGCGCAGTTCCTGGTGCTGGCACTTGACCACCGCGCCGCCCTCGGCCGGGTCCTTCATCTCGCACTCTTCGCCCAGGCTCAGCCCGGTGGGCAGCGGCTCACCGGCGATCCAGCCGGTCAGGATCGAGCGCGGGGCGACTTCGGCATTCAACGGCATCGCCGGGAAGCTGCCGAGCAGGCCACGGATGTCGGACATCATGTTCTCGCCCTTCTTGCTGCTCGAGCAGTCCACCGCCACGTAGCCGTGGGTCAGGTCGATCAGCGCGTCGGTACGCGAGCTCTTCACGAAGGCGCGCGGCATCAGTTCGTGCAGCAGGTCGTCCTTCATGCGCTTGCGCTCACGGCCACCGGGCTTGCGGCCTTCCTTCTCTTCGATTTCCTCGAGCTTGCGCGCGAGCAGATCGTTGACCACCGCGCCCGGCAGGATCTTGTCCTCACCGCCAACGGTCAGCCACAGCGCATCGCCGACGCGGTGCGAGAACACGGCCTTTTCTTCACGGCCGAACGGCGAGATGAAGCCGCGCGAATTCATTTCAAGCGGACCGACCGGCTTGAGCAGCACCTGCGGCAGCAGGGTGTCCACGTCGGAAAAATCGGTGGCGGTCGGGAAGCGGAACAGCGTCAGGTTGCGAAAGAACATGGACGTCCAGGGTAAGAGCGTGAAAGGAAGGGCAGGCGCACCGGCGTGGCTCAGGCCGGGCCGGGGGCGTGCCCGGGGTCGTGGGCAGTGCCGGCCCAGGCCGGCGGGTCGGGCAACGGGGCGGCCGCAGCGCGCCCCAATGCCATGAAATCAAACAGCGCCGGATCGGCCAGCTGCGACGGATGGATGTTGCCCAGCGCGCGTGCGATCTGGTCGATGCGGCCGGGCTGGTCGCGCTCCCACTGCTGCAGCATCTGCTCCACCTGGCGGCGCTGCAGGGTGTCCTGGCTGCCACACAGGGTGCACGGAATGATCGGGAACGCGCGCGCCTGCGCGTAGGCGCTGATATCCGCTTCGCTCACATAGGCGAGCGGGCGGATCACGATGTGCTGGCCGTCGTCGCTGCGCAGCTTGGGCGGCATCGCCGAGAGCTTGGCGTGGTGGAACAGGTTGAGAAAGAACGTGGCCACGCTGTCGTCGCGGTGGTGGCCCAGCGCGATCTTGGTGAAGCCGTGTTCGGCCGCGTGCCGGTACAGCGCGCCACGGCGCAGGCGCGAGCACAGCGAACACATCGTGCGGCCTTCCGGGATCACCCGGCTGACCACCGAATAGGTGTCCTGCTCGATGATCTGGAACGGCACGCCGATCGAGGCCAGGTAGGTGGGCAGCACCTGCTCGGGAAAGCCCGGCTGCTTCTGGTCCAGGTTCACCGCGACCAGTTCGAACGGCACCGGCGCTTTTTTCTGCAGCTGCAGCAGAATGTCGAGCAGGGTGTAACTGTCCTTGCCACCGGACAGGCACACCATCACCTTGTCGCCGGCCTCGATCATGCCGAAGTCGGCGATCGCCTGGCCCACCTGGCGCCGCAGCTGCCGTGCCAGGCGGTCCTGCACGCCGCCGGGCGCGCGCGGATCGCGGGCGCGCGGAACGGGATCGGGCAGACGGATGACAGCAGCGCTCATCCCTTCATTCTACCGGCTGGGGCGCACCCTCACAGGGGCCGGGAAGTGACTGCGTTCACTCCCGGCGGTCACCGCAGATGTGTATGCTCAGCGCTTGTGGACACCATGACACCCACCGATATCAGTGCCCGCCTTGCCGCGCTCCGGCAGGAGCACCGTGCGCTGGATGAGCAGATCCTGGGCATGGCCGCCAACGGCGACGATGAGCTGGAGGCCAAGCGCCTGAAGCGGCGCAAGCTGCAGCTGAAGGACTGCATCGCCAAGCTCGAAGACATGCTGATTCCGGACGAGCCGGCGTAGAGCCGACCGTTGGTCGGCTGCTCTTGCTCCCGGCGGCATGAACCCCTGGCGTGAAGCTTCGGACGGTGGTCAGCGTCGGTCAGCCGGGGCACGCCGTGTTGCCCGGTCTCCGGACGCTTGTGCCGCGCTTGCGCGCGGGTACCGACCAACGGTCGGTACCTACGAATTGCTGGCGAACGCAACAAGATCCGGATACGTCCGGATGCGCCCGGTGCGCCCGGTGCGCCCGATGCGTCGGATACGGCCGGATACGTCCGATACGTCGGATCGACGACGTGCCGTCGTCAATCCGTGCTGACCGGCTCTTCCGGCTTTGCCGCTTCCGGGCTGACACGCTCGATGGTGTGGCGCAGTTCGCGGCCGAGGATGAACTTCGCATCCTTGGCCCACGCATCCAGGCGCGCATCGAACAGCAGCTTGCTGTTTTCATCCGGCCACACCAGGCGCAGCTCGCGCAGCTTCTGGATGAAGCCGCGGAACAGGGTGCGGTCGAAGAATTCCGGCGCGGCCGGCGCATAGAGCAGGCTCAGGCGCTGCGCGGCCTGCTGGCAGAGGCTTTCCAGCTCGGCTGCGCCCAGCGTGCCGGGGCCGTTCTTCACCAGCACCGAGATCGCGATGTAATAGCGCTCGAACGCCTGCTGCAGCGAATGGCCGATCGCACGCAGGCGGAAGACTTCATCGGTCTGCCCGGTGTTGCGCGCCAGGATGCCGCCGTCGTCGTCGTTGATGTTCTGCAGCAGCCCTTCGCGCACGAATACATTGATGGTCTGCTCGATGCGCTGGGCGAACTCGTCTTCGGTCCACGGCAGGAACAGCTCGGCCTGCAGGAACGGGTAGACCGTGCGGCCCAGCTGGACCAGCCCGGTGCGGCTCATGCGGCGGTTGTTCTGGAAGCAGCAGGCCACCCACGAGGAGGCGGTGAACAGATGGATGACGTTGTTGCGGAAGTAGCTCAGCAGCACCGCGGTATCGCCGCTCACACTGAGCACATCGCCGAGCGGATGCTTGATGCGGGTGAGGACGTTGATCTCCTCGGCGTGGGCGATGATCCGCTCCGGCGAGTGCGGGGTCACCGTCACCCGGTCCGAGTACGGCATCTCCACCAGCAGGGTCTTGCACAGTTCGATCTGCGCGATCAGGTCCGCCTCGCCCATCGCATGCTTGGGCGTGGACAGCAGCGCCAGCGCGAGCAGGTTGATCGGATTGACGTCGGCGGCGCCGTTGATATGCACCTGGATGCGTTCAGCCAGGTGATCCACCGTGCCGGACAGCCACGAGGGCTTCTCGTCTTCGCCGACCGGCTGGCCGTTCCACTCCGGCGCACGCTGGGCGAGCACGTCGTTGAGCGCGATCGGCTCGCCGAAGTTCACCACCACCTGGCCGTAGTTCTGCTTGAGCACCTTGGGGATCGACCACAGCAGCGACCAGATCGATTCCTTCTCCTTCGGCCGACCGGACAGTTCGTCCAGGTAGCTGCCGCCTTCCATCAGCTTTTCATAGCCGATGTAGACCGGCTGGAACAGCACCGGCTTGCGCGGCTGGCGCAGGAACGCGCGCAGCGTCATCGAAATCATGCCGCCTTTGGGCTGCAGCAGGCGCCCGGTGCGCGAGCGGCCGCCTTCGACGAAGTACTCGATCGAGTAACCGCCGGCGACCAGCTGCGCCACGTATTCGCTGAGCACCGCCGAGTACAGCGCGTTGCCGCGGATCGAACGGCGGATGAAGAACGCACCGCCCTTGCGCAGCAGCGTGCCGACCACCGGCAGGTTCAGGTTGATGCCGGCCACGATGTGCGGCGGCACGATGCCGCGGTCGTACAGCAGGTAGGACAGCAGCAGGTAATCCATGTGGCTGCGGTGGCTGGGCACGTAGACCACTTCGTGCCCGGGCGCAGCGGCCTTGAACTTGTCCAGGTGGTGGACCAGCACGCCGGCGTAGATGCGGTTCCAGACATGGCTGAGCATGAAGCTGGCCGAACGCACCACCGGACTGGAGTAGTCCGCGGCGATTTCCCACGCGTAGGCGTGGGCTTTCTTCCAGGCATCGGCCGGCTTGGAGTTGTCGCGCTTGGCCTGCGAGGCGATCGCTTCGCGCACGGTGTCCGCGTCGAGCACCTTGTCCACCAGCAGGCGGCGGGTCGACAGGTCCGGCCCGATCACCGACTCGCGGATGCGGCGGAAATGGGTGCGCAGCACGCGCTGCAGCTTGCGCACGGTGCGCTCGGGGTCCAGCCCCTCATCAACCGTGGTGCGCAGCGAGATCGGCGGGGCGAAGCGCACGATCGTGCTGCGGCCGTTGAGCAGCACCGCCAGCAGGCGACGGAAACGACCCACCAGGGCCCAGTTTTCCGAGAACAGCACCGCGAACCAGCCGCTCTGCTTGTCCGGCGCGCGGCCGACGAAGATCGAGACCGGCACCAGGTGCACGTCCAGCTCGCCGCGGGCGCGGTGCGCCTGCAGGACCTTGGCCAGCGAGTCGGAGTGGGTCTTGGCGCCACGCTGCTCGGGGATCAGCGAGTTGCTGCTGCTCCGGCGCGACAGGGCCAGGTAGGCGCGCTTGCGCCCGGTCGGGTCACCGGCGATGGGCACCAGCGGCGACGGCAGGCCGGCCTCGCGGCAGGCCTTGTCCAGGATCAGCGCGTTGGACAGGCCGTAGTCCTCCAGCACGTAGACCACCGGCCGGCCATCGTTGTACTGGCCGGGATGTTCGGGTTCGATCTTCAGCGACAGCCACGGCTCGACCAGGCGGCCAAGCAGGCGCGACCACCACGGCGGGCGGCCGCTGGGCGCGCGGGTGCCGGGCACGATCGCCGACGGCACGATGGCCGCCGGCTCCGCATCGACGGCAACGGCCTCCGCGGGCGCGCCAGCGACCGGCGGGACCGGAGCGGCAGCACCGTCGGACGGCACGGTAGCGGGCGACGAGGACGTGGCGTCCGGCGTCTTGGGCGGCTCTTCGCCGGGGAAAGGCAGGGGATTCTGGTTCGGCATCGGCTTCATTATGGCTTAGCCGATGCGGAAGCATCGTCCTTGACCGCTGCAGCGGCTTCTGCCTCGGCCGCCTGGCGGGCGTCATGTTCAGCTTGTGCGGCGTCGGCGGCCTGCAGCAGCGCGTCGGTGTCTTCCAGCGTGCGGGTCACATACCAGTGGCCTTCGCGCCGGGTCATCCGCACCTGCGCTTCGATCTGCTCGCCGGCCAACGTGTACTGGATGCGCACCACGGCGTCGTCGCCGAGCTCGGAGGTCAGCTCGCCGCGCAGCCCGGTCAGCGCCTCATCCAGGGACAGCCCGTAGCTGGCCAGGGCCGTCTTGAAGGCTTTGATGAAGGGACTCAGCCGGCGCAGGCTCTCTTCCATGCCGGCCGCCTGCAGCTCCGCATCGGTGGACAGCCCGGCGGTGCGCGCGGTGGCCGTCAGCAGGGTGATGGTGGTCCTGGCCCGCTGCTTGTCCGTCAGTGGCGCGGCGGCAGCCCAGCGGCTCAGCGCGTTCACCACCTGGGTGTAATGGGCACGCTCGCTGTCGCTGTACTCGCTCTGGTTGCGCAGGTACTGCTCGCCGAACAGTCCCATCGAGTGGGCGGCCTGGCGGACCTGGGTCGCCTGGCCGGCGATCTGGGTATCGAACGAGCGCTGCAGCCGCTGCGGCGCATCCGGCCGCGACAGCGCGGCCAGCATCGGCAGCAACTGCCCATCCAGCGGCAGCTCGGTCAGCGGCCAGCGGCTGTGGCCCTGGCTCCACGCGCCCTGCAGGCGTGCGTACTGGCTCGGCGGCACCGCTGCCTTGGCGTACCCGACCAGATCGTTGTCGGCGACCCGCTGGGCCAGCTGTTGCAGGGCCGCGACCGGCTCGGACGCCGGCGCGTCCGGATCGATCTGCTTGTCCTTGCAGGCACTGAGCAGCACCAACCCGCACAGGGCCAGCGCCAACACCTGCCCTCGGTACTGCCACGGCTTCAACGACATGGACATGAATTCGGACTCCCCGGACCGGTCCGCATCTTGCGGCCTGTTCGGTGACAGCGGCAAGCCGGCAGACCTGCCGACCCTGCGCTTTATGCGCAAGCCCTTGAATGTACAGAAAAACCGGCAGTGACGGGGCAGCTCCGCCCCGTCACTGCCTCAGCGCGCGGCGAGCGCCTGGGCGATCTCGGCCTGGATCGCGCGGGCGGCGGCTTGCGGGTCGCTGGCGAGCCGGATCGGGCGACCGACCACGATCGCGTCGGCGCCGTCGGCAAAGGCCTGGGCCACGCCCACGGTGCGCTTCTGGTCATCACCGGCCGGGCCACCGGGGCGGATCCCGGGGCACACGATCGAGAAGCCGGCGCCGGTGGCCGCGCGGATCGGGCCGGCCTCCTGGCCGGAGGCGATCACGCCATCGATGCCGGCGGCCTGGGCGGCCAGCGCGCGCTCGACCACCACCTCGACCGGCTCGCGGTCGATGCCCATCTGGGCCAGGTCGCTGCGGCCCATCGAGGTCAGCACGGTCACCGCCAGCAGGCGCATGTCGCTGCCGTTGGCGGCCGCGCAGGCTTCCATCATCGCCGGGTGCCAGCCATGGATGGTGGCGTAGCTCACCGGCCACTGCGACAGCCGCTTGATCACCGCAGCGGCAGTGGCGGGGATGTCGAAGAACTTCAGGTCGACGAACACGCGCTTGTCGCGCGCGGCCAGCGCATCGAGCACCTCGAAGTACTCGCCGGAGGCCAGCAGTTCCATGCCGATCTTGTAGAACGACACCGCATCGCCCAGGCGATCGACCCAGGCCAGCGCGTCATCGCGGCCGGGCACGTCGAGCGCGAAGATCAGGCGCTCGTCGTCCCGCAGCGGCAGCGGCGCCCGGCTCACGGTGCGTAATCCAGCGCGGCGCGCTTGGCGTCGTGGCGGGCCTGGCGCGACTGGCTGTAATCGTTGTTGAACTGGGCCGGCTCGAAGCCGCCGTAGGTCGGGTTGGGCAGCATCCACCAGCGCTCGCCGAACCAGTCGTGGTACTGCTGCAGCAGCGCGTCACGGCCGTCGTTGGTGTTGGCGGTGACTTCCACGAAGTCGCCCAGCTGGTCGCCGAACTGCATCAGCACGCGGTACTTCTGGCCGGCCAGGCGGCGGCGGCAGTTCTTCTCGCTGCCGGCCTGCTCGCAGCCGTCCACCACGGTGCCCAGGCCGAGGAACACGCTGTCGTCGGCCACCGGCAGGCCCTGCTCGCGCAGGTTGGCCAGGGTGGCCTCCTTGAGATGCACGGCGCGGTTGGAGATGTACAGCAGGGTCACGCCCTTGGCGTTGGCCGCCTTGGCGAAATCGACCACGCCCGGAATCGCCTTGGCCTTCTTTTCGGCCACCCACTGGTCCCAGCTCAGCTCGTCGTACTCCTTGCCATCGCGCACCAGGCGCGCCTGGTAGGGCGAGTTGTCCAGCACGGTTTCATCCACGTCCAGCACCACGGCCGGCTTCAGGCCCTTAGCGGCGTTGCCGCGTTCTTCCGGCACCAGCGCGTCCCAGTTGGCTTCCTTCAGCGCCTTGTCCAGGTGATCGGCGGCGGCGCGGTAAGTCTGCTCGGTGATCGCGCGGTATTCCTGCGCGCGCTGCATCCACAGCACGGCATTGAGGTTGTCATTGGCGGCCACGGCGGCATCGCCGGTGGCGGCCGGGGCGCTCGCGGCAGCCGCAGCGGCCGGCGGGGCGGCATCGGCCGGGGTTTCGGTGCGCTTGCAGGCACTCAGTGCCAGCACGGCACAGGCAAGCACGGACAGGGAAACAGCACTACGACGCATGGCATTCACCGGCAACAGATTCGCGCCAGTTTACCGGCTTGTCCGGCGGCATTCATGCGCAAGGCAGGGCTCGGCTATGCTGCACGCCCCTGAAACACCCCGGAGCGCCCCATGACCGACGACACCCAGACCCCAGCCCTGCCCGTGCTCAGCGCGGCCCAGGCCCGCGCGTTGGGCTGCCTGATCGAGAAGGAGGCGACCACCCCGGACGCCTACCCGCTCACGGTCAACGCCGCGCAGGTGGCGGCCAACCAGAAGACCGCGCGCGAGCCGGTGATGGCCCTGTCCGCCGGTGATGTGCACCATGCGCTGCGCCAGCTGGAAAGCATGGGCCTGGCCCGCCAGCAGTTTTCCTCGCGCGCCGAGCGCTACGAGCATCGCGCCGGCAGTGCGCTGGACCTGACCCGGCAACAGCTGGCCATCGTGGGCCTGTTGCTGCTGCGCGGCCCGCAGACGGTGAACGAACTGCTGACCCGCAGCGAGCGGCTGTTCCAGTTCCAGGACGCGGAGGAGCTGCGCCACCACATCGAGCGCATGATCCAGCGCGGTCTGGCGGTGCAGCTGCCGCGCGCCAGCGGCCAGCGCGAAGACCGCTACATGCACCTGCTGGGTGGCCCAGTGGATGTGCAGGCCCTGGCGGAGAGCTACAAGGGGTCTTCGTCGAGCGGCGGCGGTGGCAGCCCGGCGCTGGAAGCACGCGTGCAGCAGCTGGAGGCCACGGTGGCCGAACTGCAGGAACAGCTGGCGGAATTGCGCGCGCAGTTGGGCGGGTGAGGGGCAGCCGACCAACGGTCGGCTCTACCTGTGTCGCTGATTGATTCGCTGGTGACGGGCAGCCGGCCAACGGTCGGCTCTACCGGCGGGTGGGTGTGGCGCCGTGCACGTCGCCGGTGTCAGGGCGCCGGTGCGCCGGGGGTGGCGAACAGCAGCACCACCTCCGCGTGTGGCGGCGGCAGCAGCAGGTCGCCACGATCCTCCATGCCCAGCTTGCGCAGCAGCGCGGCCGAGCGCACGTTGTCCGGGGACACGATGCCGTACAGATCGGTGTGACCGAGCACATCGCGCGCGTAGTGCATCACCCCGCGCGCGGCCTCGAACGCGTAGCCGTGGCCTTCGTACTGCGAGAGCAGTGCATAGCCGATATCCGGGGCCGGCAGCCCGGCGCGCCGGACCAGGCCGGCATTGCCCAACCATGCGCCGTCTTCGCGGCGGACGATGGCGTACATGCCAAAGCCGTTGAGCGTGTAACTGCCCAGCACGCGCTCGGCGGTGTAGTCGCGCGCCTGCGCCAGGGTGCGTACGCCGCGGTCGGCGATGTTGCGGATGAAGCCCGGCTCGTTGAGCAGGGCCAGCATGTCGGCGGCATCGTGGTCAGGGTCGATCAGGCGCAGGTGCAAACGGTCGGTCTGGATCACGGCGGACATGCGGGTACCGGTGGAAGGCGATACGCCGATTGTGCAATGCGCTTCCCGAACGCGGTAGAGCCGACCGTTGGTCGGCTGCGCTTCGAGCCGGGATACGGCAGCCGACGCGCTTTGGGCAGCCGACCAACGGTCGGCTCTACCCCCGGCGTGGGTCAGTCGAAGAGGGCCTGGATCGCAGCCAGGCCTGCGTTGGCGCGCTCTTTCTTGCGCGCGGCGTCGGCGACGGGATCGGCGCCATCGCGCTGCATTTCCTCCGCCGGTATCTCTTCGAAGAAGCGGCTCGGCTTGAGCCGCACGTGCTCGCCGAATTTGCGGGTGAGCTTGCTGTAGCTCATCCACAGCTGCACCTTGGCACGGGTGATGCCCACGTACAGCAGGCGTCGCTCTTCCTGCAGGTTGCCTTCGTCCAGGCTGACCTGGTGCGGCAGCACGCCGTCCTCGCAGCCGATGATGAACACGTACGGGAATTCCAGGCCCTTGGAGGCGTGCAGGGTCATCATCCGCACCTGGTTGCCACCGTCGTCCTTGTCGTTGCGCGAGAGCAGTGCCAGCTGCGCGGCCAGATCGGCGGTGGAGGCACCGCGCGGGCCGCCCTCGAACCACTGCGCCAGTTCTTCCAGGTTGCCGAGGCGACGCTGGTACACCGATTCTTCTTTGCACGAACTACGCAGATCCGAGACCAGCCCGGATTCCTTCACCAGCTTGCGCACCAGGTCGCCGGAGCTGAGCTTGGGCATCTCCGCACGCAGGTCGCGCAGGATGTCGGTGAAGCGGCTCAGGCCATTGGCCGCGCGCGGCGGCAACTGCGAGAGCGCACCGATCGCTTCGGCGGCATGCGCCATCGGCAGATCCTTTTCCGAGGCCAGCTCGGCCAGCTTGGCCAGGGTGCCGGCCCCCACTTCGCGCTTGGGCGACTGCACCGCACGCATGAACGCCGTATCGTCGTCCGGGTTCACCAGCAGGCGCAGCCAGGACAGCGTGTCCTTGACCTCCTGCCGTTCCAGGAACGCGGTGCCGCCGGTGATGTGGTACGGCGCGCGCACCAGCTGCAGCGCTTTTTCCAGCGGCCGCGACTGGAAGTTGCCGCGGAACAGGATGCAGAAATCGCTCCACGGAATCTTCCTGGACGTAGCCAGGAACGAAATCTCCGCGGCCACCTTTTCCGCTTCATGCTCGCTGTTGCGGCACTCCCACACGCGGATGCGCTCGCCGTCGGCCTGGTCGCTCCACAGCTTCTTCAGGTGTTCGTGCGGGTTGTTGGCGATCAGTGCGTTGGCCGCGCGCAGCACGCGGTTGGAACAGCGGTAGTTCTGCTCCAGCTTGATGATTTCCAGCGCCGGGTAGTCGCGCGCCATCTGCTGCAGGTTTTCCGGGTTCGCACCGCGCCAGGCGTAGATCGACTGATCGTCATCGCCCACGCAGGTGAAGTTGCCCTTGCTGCCGGCCAGCTGCTTGAGCAGCCGGTACTGGGCATCGTTGGTGTCCTGGCATTCGTCCACCAGCAGGTAGCCGATGCGCTCGCGCCAGGCCAGTGCGATCTCCGGGTTTTCTTCCAGCACCTGCACCGGCAGGCGGATCAGATCATCGAAATCGACCGCGTTGAACGCGGTCAGGCGCAGCTGGTAGCGCTCGTAGACGCTGGCCGCTTCCTTCTCGCGCGTGCTGCGTGCCGCAGCCATCGCCTGCTCGGGCGAGAGGCCGGCATTCTTGGCGCGCGAGATTAGGTTCTTCACGTCCTCGATGTCGTCCGGCTTGGCCCCGTACATCAGGTCCTTGACCTGCGCGGTCGAATCGTCGGCATCGAAGATGGAGAACCCGCGCTTGAGCCCCACCGCAGCGTGTTCGATCTGCAGGAACTTCAGCCCCAGCGCGTGGAAGGTACAGATCGTCACTTCATCGGCATCGTCACCGCGCAGGCGCTTGGCCACGCGCTCGCGCATTTCCTTGGCCGACTTGTTGGTGAAGGTGATCGCCGCGATCCGCCGCGCCGGGTAGCGCTTGCTGGCGATCAGCTGGCCGATCTTCTCCACGATCACGCGCGTCTTGCCGCTGCCCGCGCCGGCGAGCACCAGCAGAGGACCTTCGCAGTGCATCACTGCCGCGTGTTGGGGAGGATTGAGACCGTGCATGCCATCTCCAGGGGAGGGGCATTGTACCGGCCTTGGTCGGCCCGCATCGACGCGCCACCGCCCGGATTGACGCCTTCACGGGGGTGGGGTATCCATTGTCCTGATCGACGCAGAGGACGCGACGCATGGCAGTGAGCAGGAAAGGACGCGGGGTGTGGATGTTGGTCGCGGCCCTCGCGGCCCTGCCCGCCTGGGGGCAGTCGAGCCAGCCGGACCTGCGTGCCCAGGATGCGCAGGACACCGACGCCTTCCTGAACCGGCACCCCGACCTGCGTTACCGCAAGCTCGGCAAGGAGGCCCAGGCGCGCGGCCGCCTCGAGGAAGCGCGGCGTTTCTACCGCCTCGGCGCCCGCCATGCCGACAAACTGTCCCAGGCCGCGCTGGCCGAGATGTGGTGGAACGGCCAGGGCGGCGGGCAGGACCGGGCGCTGGCCTATGCCTGGATGGACCTGGCCGCCGAGCGCGGGACCGAGTTCCTGCTGGTGCTGCGTGAGCGCTACTGGGCTGCGCTGACCCCGGACGAGCAGACCCGCGCGGTGCAGGAAGGCCAGGCCCTGTACGCCGAGTTCGGCGACACCGTGGCCCAGCCCCGGTTGGAGCGTGAACTCCGGCGCGGGCTGAGTGAGGTCACCGGCAGCCGTACCGGCTCGGTCGGCGGCATGCGCATGCTCGTCCGCGATGATCGCGGCCAGCGCTACGTGGAGCCGGACGTGTTCTATCGGGACGAATACTGGCAGCCGGCCCAGTACTGGCAATGGCAGGCGCGGCAGCTGGAGGCGGCCGGGCGTGCGATCGGCACCGGGAGCGTGGAGGTCGGCATGCCGACCACGGTACCGGGCTTGCGGGACTGAACTGAACCGATCCGGTGCCATGCCGGGGCCGCCGAACGGATAAAATCCCGGCATGGCCAAGCTCTATTTCTATTATTCGGCGATGAACGCCGGCAAGACCACGACCCTGCTGCAGTCGGCGCACAACTACCGCGAGCGGGGCATGCGCGTGGCCATCCTGACCCCGCGGCTGGATGATCGCGCCGGGCACGGCGTGGTCGCCTCGCGGATCGGCCTGAAGGCGGACGGGATCGCGTTCCACCCCGACACCGACCTGCAGCAGCTGATCGCCGAGGACATCGCCGCGCACGGCCCGCTGGGCTGCGTCCTGGTGGATGAGGCGCAGTTCCTGAGTCGCAGCCAGGTGTGGCAGCTCAGCGAGGTGGTCGACCAGATGCGCATCCCGGTGCTCTGCTACGGCCTGCGCACTGATTTCCGCGGTGAGCTGTTCGAAGGCAGCCAGTACCTGCTGGCCTGGGCCGATGAGATGCAGGAGATCAAGACGATCTGCCACAGCGGCAAGAAAGCCACGATGACCGTGCGCGTGGACGAGCACGGCCACGCGGTGCAGGACGGGCCGCAGGTGGAGATCGGCGGCAACGAGCGCTATGTGTCGGTAAGCCGCGCAGAGTTCAAGAAGATCATGCGCGGTGAAGGCCGTATCGACCCGTTGCAGGCCGGTTGACCCGCCTCCCCGTCAGCCTCACCCAGGCGCCTCAGTACAACGTGCGCTCCGCCGCGCCCTTCGGCGGCGGGCTGTACTGATAGAGCCAGGTTTCGGTCAGCGTTTTCCCGCCACTGCGCAGGTACAGGCGGATGTCGATCTGCTCGGTCGAGTCATCCGGCGGCACCACGTCGAACATCGCACGGTAGCCCTTGATCTCGCGCAGCGGGCGCGCCGAAACGATCTCGGTGCGGCCACGGCTGACCTGCACGACGGCCTCGACTTCGCCCTTGTCGATCATCGCGGCCAGTTCGCCCCCTTCGAAATCGACCGCAAAGCGCCACGAGAAGTACTCGCGCTTCTTGCCGATCACCCCGCCCAGGCCGGTACGGGTGGCCACGCAGTGCGCCAGCGGCGGGCGCGCCGGCGGCTCCGCGCCCCAGTACAGGCGGTAGCCGAGCAGCAGCTCCTGGCCCGGCTGCGGCTTGGCCTCGGGATTCCAGAACGCCACGATGTTGTCGAAGGTCTCATCCACGGTCGGGATTTCAACCAGCTGCACCGAGCCCTTGCCCCATTGCCCCTTCGGTTCGACCCACAGGCACGGACGCTTCTCGTAGAAGACGCCGTCGTCCTGGTAATGGTCGAAGTTGCGGTCGCGCTGGAGCAGGCCGAAGCCGCGCGGGTTGTTGTCCACGAACATGTTGAAGCGCAGATTGTACGGGTTGCACAGCGGGCGCCAGATCCATTCGCCGGCGCCGGTCCACATCGACAGGCCATCGGTATCGTGGATCTCCGGGCGCCAGTCCCAGGCCATGCGGCGGTCGTTCTCGCCGACCTGGTACATGCTGGTGCACGGGGCGATGCCCAGGCGCTCGATCGCCTTGCGGGGGTACAGCGCGCAGTCGATGTCCATCAACAGCACATCGCCGTTGGTGATCGCAAAGCGGTAGGCGCCGGTGGTGCTGGGTGAATCCAGCAGGGCATAGACCACCAGCGTGTTCGAGTCCGCTGCCGGCTGCTCCAGGTAGTAGGCGATGAAATCCGGGAATTCCTCGGGCTTGCCCATGCCGGTGTCGATCGCCAGGCCGCGCGCGGATTGGCCGTACTGGCCCTCCTTGCCGACCGCGCGGAAATAGCTGGCACCGAGGAACGCGGCGAAGTCGCGGTCGGTGTCCTTGCGGGTATTGAGGCGGAAGCCGGCAAAGCCTAGGTCGGCCGGCAGGTGGCTGCCCTTCAGGCCGCTCTTGCCGTAATCGAAGGCGGCGCCGTCATAGGCCAGTTCCTGCGCCTTGCCGTCGGTCACGTCGAACATCCGCACCGGGGAATGGAAGTACAGCCCCAGGTGGAAGAACTTGGCCTGGTAACGCCCGGGCTGGTCGGCCCACAGGGCGTGGTCCTGACGGTACTGGATGGACTGGTACTGGTCCCAGTCCAGCCCTTCCACCGGGCCCGGCAACGTGCGCTTGTGGCTCTGGTAGGCGGCCTGGGACAGCGCGCGGGCCTGCCCTTTGAGCGAGGCGAAATCGAACGGCTGCGGCTGGCCCAGCCGGCGCAGGCCGACCTGGTTGCCCTGCGCGGCGCAGGCCGGCAGTGCGGGCAGGCCGAAAGCGGCCAGGGCCACGGAGGCATTGCGGAGGAAGTCGCGTCGTTGCATGCAGGCAGCGATGGCAGGGAAGGGCCGGCCATCATAGGCACGCAGACGTTAATTCGCCGAGGTGAATGCGCGGCGGCGTTCAGCCAGCACGGTCAGGGCCCGGCGGCGACCTGCGCCGGCACGCAGTCCTGGCGCAGCCGGTTCACCTCCTGCAGCAACTGCCCGCCCTGCGGCCACTGTACCTGCAGCTCCTGCCGAAGCTGGCCCAGTGCGTCGCGCGCACGCGCCGGGGAGGTGCCGCAGTCCAGCTGCGCCATCGCCGCGCGCGCGCGCCAGCGCAGGGCACGGCTGTCGAGGTCGGCGGCGTCGCCCACCAGCAAGGGCGCCAGCGCGCGGCGCGCTTCCACGGTCTGGCCCATCCGGCCCAGGTTGCGGCCCCAGGCCAGCTGCAACGCGCGCTGCAGCGCCGGGCTGGAGGGCCCGGCACGGTCCGCCCGACGCATCAGCGCCGCCAACTGCTCGCCGGCCTGGCGTGGATCACCCTGCGCACTGACGATCTCGGCCATCTGCCGATCGGCCTGCTGCACGGACGCATCGTCGTCGCCGCGTTGCGCGGCCTGCCACTGCCGCCCCTCGTGCAGGGCGGCCAGGGCGGCCTGCCAACGCCCGCCCTGGGCCAGGGCAGCGGCATAGTCGTACAGGCCCTGCGGCAGCAGGCCGACGCAATCGGGTTGGCGCCAGATCGCCACGGCGCGGCCCAGGTCATCGATCGCGGTGGCACTGTCACCGCGCTCCAGCGCCAGCCGCCCCAGCGCATGCCAGGTCAGGCCGGTATCGCGATGCTGTTCACCCAGCGCCTGCCGGGTCAGGCGATGCACCTGCTGCAACTGGGCCTGCGCCTGCTGCAGGTCACCGCGCTGCAGCGCCAGCAGCGCGCGCAGACGACGGATCGACAGGGTTTCCGGGTGATCCGGCCCGTACAGTGCCACCGCATCGGCGCCGGCCGATTGCAGCGCCTGCCCGGCAGCGTCGAGGTCGCCCTGTGCGGCCAGCGTCTCGCCCATGTGCCGCCGCAGCGCGATCAACTGCGGGTTGCGCGCGCTGGCCTTGGCCTGCAGCAGCTGCAGCGCCTGCCGGTAGCCGGCCAATGCGGCCGCCGCACGGCCATCGTCGCTGTCCAGCGCGGCCAGGTCGGCCAGGCTCTCCGCAGTGCCCTGCGTATCACGCAGCACATCACGGCGCAGCACCCGCGCCTGCTCGAAGGAGGCACGGGCGTTGTCGCGGTAGCCCAGCAGCTGTTGGCAGCGCCCCAACTGGGTGTGGTACTCGGCCACGACCGTCGGCAGCCGCAGACGCTGCTGCGTGGCCAATGCCTGCATCGGCGTGAGGTGGGTCACGCACTCGCGCGAGCGCCCCAGCATGCGCAGGGCCCGCCCACGCTGGGTCACCGCTTCCAGCTGCAGCGCCGGTGGCACCTCGCCGGCCTGCTCGAGCAGCGCGCGCTGGTGATCGAGCGTCTGCAGCGCCAGCTGGTAGTCGCCCATGCCGATCCGCAGGCGGCCGATCACACCTTCCAGTTCGGCCAGCGACAGTGGCTGATCGCGCAGTTCCGCCTCGCCCCGCTGCTGTCCGGTGGCCAGCAGCTGGCGCAGATCGAAACTGCCGTGGCGCACGCCAGCGGCCCGGTCGAACAAGCCCACGGTGAAATCCTCCATCGCCTGGGCGCGCGCCACTTCACGGCGGGCCTGCTGCATCTGCCACAGCGCGGTGAGCGCCAGTGCGAGCAGGGCCAGCACCGCCATGCTGCCCAGCGCCACGCCCCAGCGGTGGCGGCCCAGGTATTTGCGCAGCCGGTAACCCACGTGCTGCGGCCGGGCATGGATCGGGCGGCCTTCGAGGAAGCGGCGCAGGTCCTGGGCCAGCGCTTCCACCGAGGCGTAGCGCTGCCCGGGTTCCTTCTGCAGGGCCTTGAGCAGGATGGTGTCCAGGTCGCCGCGCAGCCGCCGCGACAGGCGCCTGGCCGCCACCGCCTGCTCACCCCCGGCGGCCGCCACGCGCGCCACCACCGCCGAGGCGCGCGGGGCCTGCACCTCCAGGATCGAGCGCTCCCACTCCGCATCGCTGTGCCGGCGCAGGCGATAGGGCTTCTGCCCGGTGATCACCTCGAACAGCACCACGCCCAGGGAATAGACATCGGTCAGCGTGGAGACCGGCTCGCCGCGGACCTGTTCCGGCGCGGCGTAGTGCAGGGTGAACGCCCGCGCTTCGGTGGGAGGATGCACGGGCGGTTTGCCCTCGTCATCGTCGAGCAGCTTGGCGATGCCGAAGTCCAGCAGTTTCACCTCGCCCTCGGCGGTGACCAGGATGTTGGAGGGCTTGAGGTCGCGGTGCACGATCAGGTTCGCGTGCGCGTGGCTGACCACCGCGCAGACCTGCAGCATCAGCTGCAGGCGCCGCTCCAGCGGGAGCGCCAGGCGCTGGCAGTGCTCGGTGATCGGCTCGCCTTCCACGTAGGCCAGCGCAAGGTAAGGCTGCCCCTGCAGATCCACGCCGGCATCCAGCAGATGGGCCAGGTTCGGGTGCTGCAGCCGCGCCAGAATCTCGCGTTCGCGGCTGAAGCGCTGGCGCAGGCCGGGATCGGCATAACCGCTGCGCAGCAGCTTCAGGGCGACCTGGCGCTCGTACAGGCCATCGGCACGCTCGGCCAGCCAGACCTCGCCCATGCCGCCCTCGCCGAGCGGGCGCAGCAGCCGGTACGGCCCGACCCGCGTGCCTACCCGGCTGTCCTCCGGCGCGGCGGTCCACAACGGCTGGGCCAGGAACTCGTGGCTGTCGCGCTCGTGGGCGAGCAGGCGCTCCACATCCTCGGCCAGGCCCGGATCGTCCACACGCAGGCGCGACAGCCGCTGCTCACGCGCCGGTTCGGGCAGTTCCAGCAATTGATCCAGCAGGCAGGACAACTGCCGCCAGCGTGACGCCTCCATCGGTCCTCTCCCCGGACGATGCGTGGGCTTTCAGGGCTCCCCGACCGACGCCAGCAGGAACATGCGCGCCTTCTGCCAGTCGCGGCGGATGCTGCGCTCCGAGCGTTGGCACAGGTCGGCGATTTCCTGCTCGGACAGGCCGGCGAAGTACCGCAGTTCCACCACCTTGGCCAGGTGTGCATCCACCGCGTGCAGCTGCGCCAGCGCGACATCCAGCGCCAGCAGGTCTTCATCCAGGCGCACGCCGCTGCTGCTGTTCTCCGGCAGTTCCACCCGCTTGAGGTCACCGCCGCGTTTGCGCGCCAGCCGGTTGCGCGCGTAATCGACCACCACGCTGCGCATTGCCGAGGCGGCGTAGGCAAAGAAATGCGCGCGGTCCTCGAAGCGCGCGGCGCCCCGCGAGCCGAGCAGCTTCAGGTACGACTCGTGCACCAGCGAGGTGGCATCCAGGGTGCGGCCCTGCTGACCGGCCAGCTGCCGGCGGGCCATGCTGTGCAGCTCCTGGTAGAGCAGGGTCAGGACCCGGTCGAGCGCGGCGCGGTCGCCCGCCCGGGCCGAATCCAGCCACACGGTGATATCCGGTCCTTCGTCCATCGCACACCCCCGCCGGTGACGTTGGCCGGACTATACCGCCCGATGGGCGACAGGCGCGCGACGATTCAGCGCTGGCAGTGCCCGCACCAGACGCTGGCGCGCTGGCCGATGGTGGCGTGGCGGAGCAGCCGGCCACACTGGCGGCAGGGCTCGCCTTCACGCCCGTAGACCAGCAGCTCCTGCTCGAAGTACCCCGGCGCCCCGTCCGGATTGATGAAATCGCGCAGGGTGGTGCCGCCCCGGGTAATGGCATAGGCCAGGATCTGTTTCACCGCATCGGCCAGGCGCTGGTAGCGCGCGCGGGAGATCTTACCGGCCTCGCGCAGCGGATTGATCCCGGCCATGAACAGGCTTTCGGCAGCGTAGATGTTGCCGACGCCGACCACGATGCCCTGGTCCATCAGGAACGTCTTCACCGACGCGCTGCGGCCGCGGCTGCGGGCGAACAGGTAGTCGCCATCGAAGGCGTCGTCGAGCGGCTCCGGACCCAGCCCGGCCAGCAAGGCATGGGTTTCCCCCGCCGGCTGCCACAGCAGGCTGCCGAAGCGGCGCGGGTCGTTGAAGCGCAGCAGGCGCCCGTTGTCCAGGCTGATGTCCACATGGTCGTGTGCGCGAACCGGCGTATCGCCGGGCAGCACGCGCAGGCTGCCGGACATGCCCAGGTGCAGCACCGCGCTGCCGATGGCGGTATCAAGCAGCAGGTATTTGGCGCGACGGCGGACCGCTTCAATTGCCTGCCCGGGCAGCTGCTCGCTGATCTCCGGCGGAATCGGCCAGCGCAGGTCGGGCCGGCGCAGGATCACGCCGTGGATGCTGCGGCCTTCCAGGTGCGGGGAAAGGCCGCGGCGGGTGGTTTCTACTTCGGGGAGCTCGGGCATGGGAGGAATTCTAAGGCGTCCCCCGATGAACCGCGGTAGAGCGGCGGGCTGCCCCGCTACGGTCCGAGTGACGCTCAGCGCGGCGGCGCAGCCAACTCGCGCGCACTCAAATACCCGTCGCCATTGGCATCCTGTTTGTGGAAGCGCTGGATCAGGGTCTGCCGCTGCTGTTCGCGGGTGATCGGGGCGCCCTTGCCGCCGGGCAGTTCATCGGCACGGAGCACGCCATCGCCGTTGCGGTCCATGTGATCGAAGGCGTACAGCAGCCACTGCACGTATTCCTCCACGCTGACCCGTCCGTCGCCGTCGGTGTCCATGCGCTGCAGGTAGCTGCCGGTATCGGTGACCTGCGCCTGTGCCGTCGCGCCCAGCACGCCAACGGCCAGGCCCAGACACGCAAAACGCCGCACAAGGCGGCGTTTTGCGGAGACGTTCCCGGTCGGGAGGCGCATCGATCAGTTCGCCGTCAGTGCGTAGCCCTTCAGGCGTGCGGCGTAGTTCTGCAGCGCGGCGATGCCGCTGGCTTCGGCCTCGTGGCACCACGCCTGCAGGAGCTTCAGGCGCTCGGCGGCGTCGTTGCCACGCGCTTCCAGCAGGGCCGCCAGGCGGGCACGGTGTTCCACCAGCACGCGGATGCGCGGTCGCTGTTCGACCCACGTGCTGAGCTGGGCGCGGCAATCCGGCTTGAGCCAGCGGCCGTCGTTGACCAGGCCACGGCGCATGCGGCGCGGCAGCAGCTTGCGCAGCTTGGCGCCCGCCATCGCGGCCTCTTCGCGCAGGGCCGGCACGAACACGTTGCGCTGGTAATCGGTCATCGCCTGGAAGCGGTGCGACAGCAGGGCTTTGAGGGTTTCCGCATCCGGCACGGCGATGTTCGGGCGCACGTCCATGCTCGGTGCTACGCGCAGCACCTTGGCCAGGCGCAGGGCCTGCAGGCCGCGGATCACCGCCCAGCCGATGTCGAACTCCCAGCGGCGCATGGAGAAGCGCGCCGAACTGGGGAAGGCGTGATGGTTGTTGTGCAGCTCTTCGCCACCCACCCAGAACGCCCACGGGGTCAGGTTGGTGGAGGTATCGGCCGATTCGAAGTTGCGGTAGCCCCACCAGTGGCCCAGGCCGTTGATGACGCCGGCGGCCCAGAACGGGATCCAGGCCATCTGGATCGCCCACAAGGCCACGCCGGGCAGGCCGAACAGCACGCTGTTGATGACCAGCAGCGCGACCGGGCCGAGATTGGCGTGCGGGGTGTACAGGTGGCGCTCGATCCAGTCATCCGGGGCGCCGCGGCCGTACTGCTCGATGTCCGCACGCATCGCGCGGGCCTCGCGGTACAGCTCCACGCCGCGCCAGAACACCATGCCGATGCCCTTGGTCACCGGGCTGTGCGGGTCTTCATCGGTTTCCACCTTGGCGTGGTGCTTGCGATGGATCGCCACCCACTCCTTGGTGATCATGGAGGTGGTCAGCCAGGTCCAGAACCGGAAGAAGTGCGCGATGACCGGATGGAAATCCACCCCCCGGTGCGCCTGGCTGCGATGCAGATACAGGGTCACGGCGAAGATGGTGAGCTGCGTGAATACCAGCAGCACCAGCGCCATGCCCCACCAGCCAAGGCCGACGACGCCGCCGGTCAGGAAGTTGAGGAGCGTATCGAGCATCGCAGAACTCCGGGCCGCAGTCGGCCAGCAAGGAAACGGGTACACCTTCGGACATGATGGGGCCTGACGTTGCAAACTTCATCCCTTCGATGCCATTTTTGCGCAGTCATTCAGTTCCTCCCTTACCTTCGTGAGCATGCCCCCGCATTCATGACAGTCGCAGCCTCGCCGGTGGTGCCGGCCTCCTCCGTCCCCCTGATCGAGCTCGACCGCGCCTGTGTCATCCGCGGGCAGGTCCGGGTCCTGCACGATCTCAGCCTGCGCATCGAACAGGGCCAGCACACCGCCCTGCTGGGCCCCAATGGCTGCGGCAAGTCGTCCTTCATCAAGCTCATCACCCGCGAGCTTTACCCGCTGGCGCATGGCGATGGCACGGTGGCGGTGCGCGTGCTCGGCCAGAACCGCTGGCAGGTGGACCGGCTGCGCTCGCAGCTGGGCATCGTCACCGGCGACCTGAGCAGCAACCTCTCGGACATGCCCGGGCTGACCGTGGAAGAGGCGGTGCTGACCGGCTTCTTCGCCAGCTTCGTGGTGCCGGCCTTCCGCGAAGTGACCCCGGAGATGCGCGAACGCGCGCGTGAAACCCTGGCCATGACCGGCGCCCTGCCCCTGCTGCAGCGTGGCTATGCCGAGCTGTCGGCCGGCGAGACCCGGCGCGTGCTGATCGCCCGGGCGCTGGTGAACCGGCCGCAGGCCCTGCTGCTGGATGAGCCCTCCACCGGGCTGGACCTGATCGCCCGCGAGCAGTTGATCGCCACCATGCGCGAGCTCGCCCGCCAGGGCATCACGCTGGTGCTGGTGACCCACCACATCGAGGAGATCATTCCCGAGATCGAGCGGGTGGTGATGCTGCGCGGTGGCAAGATCCTCGCCGATGGCCCGCGCGCGGAACTGCTGCGGGACGGACCGTTGTCCGAGCTGTTCGGCGGCCCGATCCGCGTGGTGGATCAGGCCGGCCGGTTGAGCGCGTTCGCGGGGTGAACGCGAAAGGGGGCCCGCGGCCCCCTACTGCGGCACGGCCATGCCGGATCTGGCCGGATGCCGCCCGGCCGCTCCCGTGGCCGGATGAAGCTGCGATCATGCGGCTCCCCCTCTTCGAGACCTGCCGATGTCGTCGTTCCCGCGCTCTGCTGCCGTTCGCCCGATGCTGGTGACCGCCCTGTTCGCCGCCCTTGCCGGCTGTTCGTCAACGGCGGCACCGCGCACCACGGCGGTGGAAGCGTCGGTCACCACCAAGGCGGTCGGCTACCTGCAGGGCAGCGCCGTGCCGGACAGCCTGGCACTGGTACCGGCACCGCCGGCCGCCGGTTCGGCCGGCTTCGCGCTGGACGAACAGGTCAGCCGTGAGGCCCGTGCCCTGCGCGGCAGCCCGCGCTTCGAACAGGCCCACCGCGACGCGGAACTCGCCTTCCCCGCCGGTGCCAATCAGTTCTCCTGCGCGATCGATGTCGACGTGGATGCGGTCAAGACGCCGGCCCTGTACCGCCTGCTGGAACGCAGCCGGATCGATGCCAGCGCGGCCACCCGCACGGCGAAGAAGCACTACCAGCGCGCGCGGCCGTTCATGGTCAACAACGAACCCACCTGCTCGCCGGAAGACGAGCAGGACCTGCGCGGCAATGGCTCGTATCCGTCCGGCCATACCTCGATCGGCTGGGCCTGGGCCCTGATCCTCTCGGAGATCGCCCCGGACCGCGCCGACGCGATCCAGGCACGCGGCCGCAACTACGGCGAGAGCCGCCTGGTCTGCAACGTGCATTGGCAGAGCGATATCCTCGAAGGCCGCTTCATGGGCGCTGCCGCCGTGGCACGCCTGCATGACAACGCCGCGTTCAACAGTGACCTGCTGGCGGCACGCAAGGAGATCGCCGCGGCACGCAAGGCAGGGCTGCATTCGGCGCGGGATTGTGCGGCTGAAGAAGCGGTGTTGAAGGTGCGGCCGGCGAGCGCGTTGTAAGGCGGCCTGTCACAACGCGACACCTTACTGGACGTTACTGGACGTTGCCGCGGACAGCAGGGAGACCAGGCTTTCGACGCAACGTCCCCATCTTGAGCAGCTCGATCACCAACATCAGCCCCACCGCCATCAGCACGCTGGCGGCCGGGGCCATGGTGAGGCCCTGAAGCGCCGACAACGCAAAGGGCACCGACGGCACTAGAAACATCAGCCGCAACGGTATCTGCGCGTACGCCAGAAGCACGCCATATCGGCTATGGCGCAGCAGCAGTACAGCCGATGCAATCAGGCTTGCCTGCAGCATCCAGCTTGGCACCAGCATCAGCAGGGTGGCGTACCCATGGCTTTGCAGAACGGCCAGCGACCCATGAACATCATCGGCGTAGGGAGTCCGTCCGCGTTGCAGTGCCGACAAGGCGTAGAAAGCGACCTGGACCGCATCCATGGTCGCCCAGAACAGGAACGCCCATCGCCGTGTAGATCGCTTGTAGTCCGTTACGTCCATGCCTTTGATCTTACGTCGAATGCCGCGATTAGACGGCAATGCAACAAAAAACGGCGCGGATTTCTCCGCGCCGTTTTCGTTTCCACAGCGTACCCACCAACGGTGGGTACCTACCATCAGAACTTCGCGGTGAACTCCACGCCGAACGTGCGCGGTTCGTTGAGGAATCCGGTCAGGTTGTTGAAGTCGATCGCGCCGACCACGCGCACCTGGTCGGTCAGGTTGCGGCCGTACACGGCCACGTCGTACTGGCCGTAATCCCAGTTGTAGCCCAGGCGCAGGCCACCTTCCAGCGAAGAGCGGCTGCGGAACTCCGGGGACTCGTACAGGAAGAAGTTCACTTCGCTGCGGTAAGCCCAGTCGGTGTAGACATAGAACTCGCTGGCATCGTTGACCGGGAAGCCGGCGCGCAGGGTCAGGTTGTGGATCCACTTCGGCGCCTGCGGCAGCGGGTTGCCGTTGACCAGTGCGTAGGTGCCGCCATCGATGACCGTGGTCGGGTCGGTGATGGTGCAGCCGCCGCCACAGATCGCCACCGCCAGATCCTTGTCCTTGATCTCGGTGTCGTTGTAGCTGCTGCCCAGGGTCAGCAGGACGTGGTCGGTCAGGTAGGCCTCGAAGTCGAGCTCGGCGCCCTGGCCGATGGTCTTGTCCGCGTTGAGCAGGGTCGCGGTGTTGTTGCTGCCACCCACGGCGATCAGCTGCTGGCCATCGACGTTGTAGCGGAACACGTTGAAGCCCAGGCGTGCGCGGCGGTCGAACAGGTCGGCCTTGATGCCGGCTTCATACGAGATCACCTTCTCCGAATCCGCCTGCGAGACGCCACCGAAGGCCAGACGGCCCTGGATCGACGGCGCGCGGAAGCCCTTCGCCACGCGGGCATAGGCGTTGAGGTTGTCGGTGATCTGGTAGACGCCGCTCAGGTCCCAGCTGACGTCGTTGACGTCGGTCTTGGCGATGTACGGGCCGCTGACCGGCGTACCGAACGGCACGGCCTGCAGCACGCTGGCGCTGAAGTCCTTCTTGTCCTGCGTGTAGCGCACGCCACCGCGCAGCTTGAAGCGCTCGGTCACGTCGAAATCGCCGGAGGCGAAGGCCGCCCACGCCTTGTTGCGCTGCTGCTGCACGGCATGGCCGGTCTGCGGGTTGCCCGGGGTCAGCGAATCGTAGTTGAAGCTGTCGATGGTGACGTCTTCATCGAAGTAGAAGACGCCGGCCTGCCAGTCGAAGCGGCCCCATTCATTGGATTCCACGCGGAATTCCTGGGTCCACTGGCGGTGGTGCGGCAGGCCATCGGCCGATTCGGAGGCGAACGGGATGTTGCCCGGACCGTAGTTGCCGGCGCCCAGGAAGCTGGCACCGTAACCGCCGTCGATGTCGCCGTGGTTGAGCGATTCGGCGGTCTCGTAACCGGTGATCGAGTGCAGGGTCACGCGGCCCAGGTCCCACTTCAGGCGCGCGCTGCCGCCCCAGGTTTCCAGGTCGGAGAAGTTCTGGCCATCGGTGGAGACTTCATCGCGGTCGAAGTTCTCGACCAACTGGTTGGTGCCCGGCTTGATGATGTTGGCGCGGAACAGGCGCGCGGTGCCGTTGAGCTTGCGCTTGTGCAGGTTGAACAGCGCTTCGACATCATCGCCTTCGTACAGGAACTGCACGCGGGCAGCGGCTTCGTCATACCCCTCGAAGCCCTGCGCCGGGGCGCCCTGGCGGGTGTTGGTGACCCAGTCGTCGCGGCGCTGGTACAGCGCGGAGACGCGTGCCGACCAGCGGTCGGTCAGCGGGCCGCCGTAGGCGCCCTGCGTGTTCCAGGTGTTGTAGCTGCCGTAGGCGACCTTGATGTAGCCGTCGGCATCCTGCGAGGGACGCGCCGAATCGAACTTCACCACGCCCGCCGGGGTATTACGGCCGAACAGCGTGCCCTGCGGGCCGCGCAGCACTTCCACACCGGCCAGGTCGAACAGCGGGAAGCCCTTCAGCAGCGGGCTTTCCTGCACCACATCGTCATACACCAGCGAGACCGGCTGCGAGGCATTGAGGTCGAAATCGGTGTTGCCCAGGCCGCGGATGTAGAAACGCGGGAAGGCACGGCCGTAGGACGATTCGATGTTCAGGCTGGGCACACGCGCCGACAGGAAGCGGATGTCATCGCCGGCCGAACCGAGCACGTCGAGCTTTTCACCCTGGATGGCCGAGATCGAGACCGGCACGTCCTTGGCGTTTTCGACGCGGCGTTGCGCCGTGACCTGCAGCGTATCGAGGGCGACCGGATCCTTGGTGGCGGGGGCATCCTGGGCTGCGGCCGTCAATGGCAGCAGGGCGGCAAGCGCGACAACGAGCGGGTGCACGGACGGGAAACGGCCGTGGGCAGTGCGGTTCGGGAACATGGCGTTTAGGCTGTGTTGGGAGGGGTGGTGGACCGGCGCTACCAGACAATTGTTGCAGTACAGCAACAGAGCCGCAAACAACGGCTATTCATTACCTGCTCCCGAGCCTGCGCGTTGTGACGGCGATGGCGTCCCGACATCCCCGGTCATCGCCTGAATGCCCTGCCCTGCCGCCCTGCCGGGTCCGCCAGCGCTTCGGTATGCTGGCGGGCCTCGATGCCCATTCACGTTGCCACGCCGATGACCTCACTGCGCCGTACCCGCCTGACGCTGTCCGTTGCCCTGCTCGGCCTGCTGGCCGGTTGCGGCGGTGATCCCGTGCGCCCCACCCCGCCGCCGGCGGCCGTGCCGGTGACCCCGGCCAAGCCGGTCAAGATCGGCATCGCGCTCGGCGGCGGCGCGGCCAAGGGCTTCGCCCATATCGGGGTGATCAAGATGCTGGAGGCCAACGGCTTCGAACCGGTGGTCGTGTCGGGCACCAGCGCCGGCAGCGTGGTCGGCGCCCTGTATGCCAGCGGCATGGACGCGTTCCAGATGCAGTCCAAGGCGGTGGCCCTGGATGAAGCCAGCATCCGCGACGTGCGCCTGTTCTCCGGTGGCCTGGTCCAGGGCCAGAAGCTGCAGGACTACGTCAACGCCCAGGTCGACAACCGCCCCGCCGAGAAGCTGAGCAAGCCGTTCGCCGCGGTCGCCACCCAGTTGGAAACCGGCGAGCGCACCGTGTTCGTGCGTGGCAATGTCGGCCAGGCCGTGCGCGCCTCCAGCAGCATCCCCGGCGTGTTCGAGCCGGTGAAGATCGGCAAGTACAACTACATCGACGGCGGCGTGGTCAGCCCGGTGCCGGTCGATGCGGCGCGCCAGCTCGGCGCGGACATCGTGATCGCCGTGGACATCTCCAGCAAGGCCAGCGGCAAGGCGCCGACCGGCATGCTCGGCATCGTCAACCAGTCGATCTCGATCATGGGCCAGCGCCTGGGCGAGCAGGAACTGGCACGCGCGGACGTGATCATCCGGCCCAAGGTGCTGGACATCGGCGCGGCCGATTTCGGCCAGCGCAACAACGCGATCCTGGAAGGCGAGAAGGCCGCGATGGCGGCGATGCCGCAGATCCGCGCCAAGGTGCAGCAGCTGCAGAAGGCGCGTGCCGCGGCGCTGGCCCCGCCGCCGGCCACGCCCAAGTGTGATGCGCCTTCGCGCGTGGGCCGGCTGATGGGGCGCAAGGAAAAGTGCGAGGGCTGAAATCCCGCCACCGGTAGAGCCGACCGTTGGTCGGCTGTCGTTCGAGCGACGTTGCCGCGGGGCCATGGGGTTGGAGCAGCAGACCAACGGTCGGCTCTACCTGGCGCTCGCGAGGGCGATCGGCGTCATTCCAGCTGCGACAACGGCAGCGCGCGGAATTCCTTGACCGTGCGCAGCACGAAGCTGGAATTGACGTCGGCCACGCCGGCGGCATTGAGCAGCTTGTCGAGCAGGAAGCTGGAGAAGTGCTCCAGGTCGCGCACGTAGATGTGCAGCAGGTAGTCCATGTCGCCGGTGAGCGCGTGGCAGGCCACCACCTCATCCCATTCCACGACGCTGTCGGCGAACACGCCAATGGCGTGCTGGTCGTGTTTCTCCAGCTGCACGCGGACGAAGGCCTGCAGGCCCAGACCGATCTGACGCGGCTCAAGGCGGGCGCCATACCCGGCGATCACGCCCTCGCTTTCCAGCCGCTGGACCCGCCGCAGGCAGGCCGATGGAGACAGGTTGACCCGGGCGGCGAGCTCGGCGTTGGTGGCACGCCCGTGTTGCTGGATTTCCGCCAGCAAGCGCAGATCCGTGCGGTCGAACTGGGCATCTCCGGTCATTGCTGCCCCGCAACATGATGTGGACGCAATGATATTGCGCCAACAGGCCATATCCGCGCAACTTTGCAAACCTCTTGCGCGCGCCCTGCCCTAGCATCGACAGATGACTTCCCAGGAGACCACCACGATGGAAACCGCCACCGCCCCACGCCGCGTCGAACACCAGCAGACCGACAAGGGATACGTGCCGGTCTATACCACTGCCATCGTGGAACAGCCCTGGGACAGCTATACCGCCGACGACCACGCGACCTGGAGCACGCTGTTCCAGCGCCAGCGCGAATTGCTGGTCGGCCGCGCCAGCAAGGAGTTCCTGCACGCGCAGGACGAGATGGGCATGAGCGCGCACATGATCCCGCGCTTCGACCAGCTCAATGAGGTGCTCGGCGCGGCGACCGGCTGGACCCTGGTCGGGGTGGAAGGCCTGCTGCCGGAGCTGGATTTCTTCGACCATCTGGCCAACCGCCGCTTCCCGGTGACGTGGTGGATCCGCCGCCCGGACCAGATCGACTACATCGCCGAACCGGACATGTTCCATGACCTGTTCGGGCACGTGCCGCTGCTGATGAACCCGGTGTTCGCCGATTACATGGCCGCGTACGGCCGCGGCGGCGTCAAGGCGCATGCGATCGGCCCGGAAGCACTGCAGCACCTCACCCGCCTGTACTGGTACACGGTGGAATTCGGGCTGATCAACACCGACGAGGGCCTGCGCATCTACGGCGCCGGCATCGTGTCGTCCAAGGGCGAATCGCTGTACTCGCTGGAGTCGGCCGCACCGAACCGGATCGGTTTCGATCTGGAGCGGATCATGCGCACCCGCTACCGGATCGACACCTTCCAGAAGACCTACTTCGTCATCGACAGCTTCGAGCAGTTGATGCAGGCCACCGCGCCGGACTTCACCCCGATCTATGCCGCCTTGGAGGCCAAGGACCATCTGCCGGCCGGTGAGGTGCAGGACGGTGACCGCGTATTCCAGAAGGGCACGGGCGAAGGCTGGGAAGACGGCGGCGACGTGTGAGCGCGCTGGCCGGTCCGGTATCCTGACCCGCATGACCGATGTTTTCGCTTCCCTGCGCGTGGCCACCGTCGATTTCGACGACGACTTCGTCCTGCTGGCCCTCGCCGATGGCCGGCGCACCCGGCAACCCTTACGTTGGGCACCTGCGCTGTACGAGGCCGATGCCCTGCAGCGCGCGCAGTGGGTGCTTACGCCCGATGGGCTGGGCGTGAACTGGCCGGCACTGCTTCCCGCGCGCAAGAAGGGCGTGGTCGATGTGCCGAACCAGGTGTGGGACGACCGCTACGAGGCGGCCCTGGCGCGGCTGAAATCGGCTGGATGGTCGCTGGATGCGCTGTCCGATGAGGACCAGCAGCTGGTCGCGCTGTGGCGCATGGAGGCGGACATCAACAACGGGGGCTTCATGCAGTTCCTGTGCAACTGGGGCGACCCGACCTGCCAGCTGGCGCTGCGCGCGCTGCAGGCAATGGGTGCGGTGCAGACCCACGCGATCCTGGCAGGGATGCGTGGCTTGCTGGACCGGCTGGAGGACGACCCGGAAATCAAGGAACTGACCGACCTGTACGGCGCGATGACCGATGAGGAGCAGGCCGCCCTGCACGCCTTCGACGAAGCCTATTTCGAGCGCCCGGAAGACCTGGCGCGGCTGGGGCTGCAGCACTTCGGCCCGGAGCCCTTGTAGGGCCAGGCCGAGCGTAGGCCCGGCGCTACAGCGCAACGCAGCCCGTGCAGAGCCGAGCCCGTGCTCGGCTGGGTTTCGATCACCGCGGGTACGCCAGCAGCACCACCAGATCCTCCTCGCCCACCTGCTGCAGCGCATGCGAGCTGCCGGTCCGCGTCAGCAGCGCATCCCCCGCCGCCACGTCGTACTGCTTGCCATCCAGCACGTAGCTGCCCTGCCCGCTGACGATGTAGTAGATCTCGTCCTTGTGCTGCGGGTGCAGGCCGATGCCCGCGCCCTTGTGCAGCACGCGCTTGCGCAGCACGAACGGGAGGTCCGTGTCCTCGGCGAAAAACGGATACGCCGTGGTCGGCCCCGCCCCGCCGTGCGGCCCCGGCTGGGTCACGGCGATATCGCGTTCGTGCACGACACGCGAGGGCTTCGCCGCATCACCGCCCTGCCCTGCACTGCGCACCTCGCAGTCGATATCGCGCTTCAGCGCCGAGGTGAGTTCCGGCTGCAACGCCACCCAGTCACGCATCACCAGGCACGCCACCGCCGTCGCACCGTTCACGCTGAAGTGCGTGCCGTCGGCCTTGTTCTGCTCGGGCACGAACATGAAGTACGGTTTGGCACCCTGCTCGCCCAGCCCGCGGATCCAGCGCGTGGAGCTGTCGTTGAGATCGATCAGCGCGACCTGCTCGCGTGTCGCCAGCGCTTTCACGGCTTGGGTGTACACACCGTGCGTGTCCAGCAGCGAGCCGAAGTCGTACAGCAGCCGCGCCACCGGGGTGATCAGCACCGGCGTGGCGCCCTTGTCGCGCGCCAGCTGCACGTAGCGCTTCAGGAACTGCGGGTAGGCAACGGCAGGATCGGTATAGCGCGTGGGGTCTTCGAACTTGGCGTCGTTGTGTCCGAACTGGATCAGCAGCACGTCGCCACGTTGGAGCTCGGCGGCGATCGCATCCAGGCGCTTCTCATCGATGAAGCTGCGCGTGCTGCGGCCGCCCTTGGCATGGTTGCGGACCTCCCACACGGCGGGATCGAGATAGCTCTGCAACGCCTGGCCCCAGCCGGCCTGTGGCGCGCGCTCCGGGCCGTACTCGGCGGCGGTGGAATCCCCGGCAATGAAGATGCGGTGCGGGGCGCACAGCGCGCTGGGGGCCGCGAGCAGGAACGACAGGGACAACAGCAAACGCAGCATGGTCATGCTCCTGGATGGAGAGCTGCCGGCCAGCGGCCGGCACTACCGGCGTGCATCTGGTGGAAAGCCCCCTGAGTCAGGGGGCGACCGCGAAGCGGTGGGGGTCTGGATGCAACGATTGCTCGGGGCCCACGATCTGCAGCGCAGATCGTGGGAGCGCCAGCGCATAGCGATGGTGTTACCGGGCGAGCCAACCACCATCAACCGGCAGCACTGCGCCGTTGACGTAGTCCGAAGCGCTGGAGGCCAGGAACACGGCGGTGCCGCCGAGGTCTTCCGGGGTGCCCCAGCGTGCGGCCGGGATGCGGTCGAGGATGGACTTGTTGCGGTCCTCATCGGCGCGCAGTGCGGCGGTGTTGTCCGTGGCCATGTAGCCCGGGGCGATCGCGTTGACGTTGATGCCCTTGCTGGCCCACTCGTTGGCGAGCAGGCGGGTGATGCCGGCGATGCCGCTCTTGCTGGCGGTGTACGACGGTACGCGGATACCGCCCTGGAAGGACAGCATCGAGGCGATGTTGATGATCTTGCCGCGGCCCTGGGCGATGAAATGCTTGCCGGCGGCCTGCGAGATGAAGAACGCGGACTTGATGTTGACGTTCATCACGTCATCCCAATCCTGCTCGCTGAACTCCACCGCGTCGGCGCGGCGGATCAGGCCGGCGTTGTTGACCAGGATGTCCAGGCCGCCCAGGCCTTCGATGGTTTCGCGGATGACACGCTCGACCGGCTCGATGCTGATCAGGTTCGCTTCGATCGCCAGGCAGCGACGGCCCAGCGCGGTGATCTTTTCGATGGTCTCGGTGGGCGGCGCGATGCCGGCCACGGCGACGTCGGCACCGGCCTGCGCCAATGCGACCGCGATGCCCTGGCCCAGGCCGGTGTTGCCACCGGTGACGAGGGCGACCTTGCCTTCCAGACTGAACGGATTAGCCATTGCGTATGTAGTCCTTGTCCAATGCGTAACAGACGCCGCCGGCGCGATGCCGGCGGCGCGTCGGGGTTACTTCAGCTGGCAGATGTCCAGCACGTGCATGTCGGTGTAATCCAGGTTCTCGCCACCCATCGCCCAGATGAAGGCGTAGTTGCTGGTGCCTGCGCCCATGTGGATCGACCACGGCGGCGAGACGACGGCTTCGTTGTTCTGGATGACGATGTGGCGCTGCGCGTCCGGCTCGCCCATGAAGTGGTACACGCGGTCGTTCTGGCCCAGGTCGAAGTAGAAATAGACTTCGCTGCGGCGGTCATGCAGGTGCGGCGGCATCGTGTTCCAGACGCTGCCCGGCTTGAGCACGGTCAGGCCCAGCAGCAGCTGCGAGGACTGGCAGGTGGCCGGCACGATGTACTGGTAGATGGTGCGTTCGTTGCTGGTTTCCAGCGCGCCACGGTCCAGTGCCACGGCGTCCTTGATCGACAGCGCCTTGGTCTCGAAGCGCGCATGCGCCGGGGTCGAGGCCAGGTAGAACTGCGCCGGGTTGGCCGCGTCATCGGAAGCGAACACCACCTCCGTGCTGCCCATGGCCACGTACAGGCCATCCTTCGGACCCAGCGTGAACACGGTGCCGTCCACGGTGACGGTGCCGCTGCCGGCGCCGACGTTGATCACGCCCAGCTCGCGGCGCTCCAGGAACGCGTGGCCGGCAGCCGAGGCCGGCTCGGTCTGCTTGGGCAGCGAGACCGGGCCGTTGACCGGGGCCGCACCGCCGAGCACGAAGCGCTCGTAATGGGTGTACTTCAGGGTCACCGCATCGGCGTTGAACAGACCGTCGAGCAGATACAGCTCGCGCAGGTCGTCATTGCTGGCGCCCTTGATGGCGTCGGGATGGGTGGCGTAGTGGGTCTTGCAGTACATGGCGTCTCCAGAGCAGGGGTGGGGCGATGCGTCGGCCCCGGCGCGATTTCAAGTGATTGTAGCGATTTGGTAAACCGGTGTCATTTTGCAGCGCACGATGGACCGGGGCGGGCCCGGCGTGGTGTCCATGTCAGAAAAGCCGTGCGATCGGCAACGGAGTGCACGGGCGCGTGGCGACGCGTTCATCATGAACGCGCGTCGTTGCCATCGCGGCGCGCGTCAATCCTCGGGCGGCTGGCAGGAGTCGCGCACGATCAGGTGCGGGCGCACGCTGGCGTGCTGCATCACCGCCTGGCCATCGGGCTGGATCAGCATGGCCGCGGCGGTTCGGCCGGTGTCGCGCGTGTGGCGGCGCACCGAGGTCAGCGACGGCCACAGGCGCGACGCCAGCGGGCTGTCGTCGTAGCCGATGATCGAGAGCTGGCGCGGAATGTTGATGCCCGCGCGCAGGGCGACCTTGTAGATACCGGCAGCCATTTCATCGTTGCCGGTGAAGATGGCGGTCGGGCGCTGCTTGCCCAGCAGCAGCTTTTCGGCCGCGGCCACGCCGGATTCGAAGGTATAGCCGGCCTCGACGATGCGAGCGGGGGGCAGCTCGATGCCGCGCTTGGCCAGCGCATCGATGAAGCCGGCAGTGCGTTCGTGCGCCGAGCGGTACGCGCTCGGGCCGGTCACCAGGGCGATGTCGCGGTGGCCCAGGGAAAGCAGGTAATCGGCAGCTTCGGCCGCGCCGTCGCGATCGTGGGTGACCACCATCTGCGAGGTGTCATCCAGCGGCAGCGAGGCGATCCGGGTGAAGCGGCAGCCGATCTCATCGAGCATGTCCACCAGCGCCTGGTCTTCGGAGGCACGCGGCACCAGGATCACGCCGTGCAGCTTCTGCTGCTGCACGAAGCGGCGCACCCCCTCGATGTAGCCGGGGCTGCGCGAATCGCAGGGGTGCACGACCAGTTCGAAACTGGAGCCGCGCAGCGCGTCCAGCGCGCCGTACTGCATGTCCACGATGTACTGCGCGGTCGGGTTGTCGTACACCATGCCGATCAGGAACGAGCGCCGGAACGCCAGCCCCCGGGCCAGCGGGTCCGGCGTGTAACCGACCTCGCGCATCAGCGCTTCGACCTTCTCGCGCGTGTCCTTGCGCACCAGCGGCGAGTTGTTGATGATCCGCGAAACGGTCTTCTTCGATACCCCGGACAGACGCGCGATGTCGTTGATCGTGGCGGCCTTGCCTTTGGTCAATCCGTGCGGCGACGGATCGGTTTTGCTGCGCAATGACATGTCGTTCAAACCGGGGATGAGTCAGGGGATTCTAGCGGGGAGCTCAATCAAGGGCGCGGTAGCGGAAGTTCCGGAACTGGACCTTGCCGTCACCGGCAGCATAGATCGCCGGCTTCAGGGCCAGGAACTTGCCCGCCACATTGTGATGGTAGCCGGAGACTTCCATCTGAACCGGGTACTTCTGCCAGGTTTTGCCATCGGTGCTGGAGTGGATGGTCACGATGTGGCGGTTGTTGGTCACCCGCAGCCACAGCGTGCCACCGGTGGCGCTGGGGGCCAGCCGGGTGGGGCGCTCCTCGCCGTAGCGGTGCATGATGAACTTCTCGCCGTTGCTGCCCACGCCCACGTACAGGCGGTCGCTGTAGAAGAGCAGGGCACCGCCCACCGCGCCCGGGGCAATCTCCATCTCGACCTCGAACTGGTAGGCCTTGTCGCCGGCGATGGCGGTCAGCGGCGAGCTGTCGCGCGGGGTGCTGCCCTTGCCCTGCAGCACCATGCCCTTGCCGGTGAAGCCCAGGCGCTTGTACTCGTCCTGGGCCGGGTTGAAGAACGACCACTGTGCGCCGAGGGTCTTGCCGCGGAAGTCATCGGACAACGCCATGCCGTGCTGGCCGACCGATGTGCCCGAAGGCATGGCCAGCGGCTGGCCGAGGTCGCCGCCCTTGGCCACGAACCAGCCATCGGCGGTCCATTCGATCGGCTCCAGCAGGGCCTGGCGGCCCAGCGTCCAGTACCCGTTCTCGTAGCCGTGATACATCATCCACCAGCGCCCGTCGGTGCCTTCGATCACCGTGGCGTGGCCGCGCGACCACCACGGCTCGGCGGCCGACTGGGTGCGCATGATCGGGTTGTTCGGTGCGTTCACCCACGGGCCGTGGATCGAGCGCGAGCGCGCGGTGATCACCATGTGCCCGGTGGGCGGGCCGGCGGTGCCGCCCACGGCGGTGGTCATGTAGTACCAGCCATCGCGGAAATTGATCTTCGGGCCTTCCTGCGCATAGGCCTCCACGTCCCAGCTTTCCGGGTATTTCCAGCCGTCGTAGACGTGCTTGGGCGTGCCGACCACGCTCAGGCCGTCGTCGGCCAGCTGCACATAGTCGCCGCCGCTGAGGAACAGGTAGCGCTTGCCGTCTTCGCCTACTGCATGGCCGGGATCGATGTAGCTGCCCAGGCCGATGTCGATCGGCTCGCTCCACGGACCCTTGATGCTGTCGGCCCAGACCACGAAGTTGCTGCGGGTCTCCCCGGTGCGGGCGGGGAAGTAGATGTAGTAGCGGCTGCCGTGCTTGACGATGTCCGGGGCCCAGATCGCCCCCACGTTCCTGGTGATCGCATGGCCCAGCGGCTGCCAGTTGACCAGGTCGCGCGAGTGCCAGATCGGCAGGCCGGGGTAGGCATCGAACGAGGACAGGGTGAGGTAATAGTCGTCGCCATCCTTGAGCACGGACGGGTCCGGACGGTCGCCGGCGAACACCGGGTTGAGGAAGGTACCGTTGCCCAGGTCGGCCTGGCGCTGGTTCTCGATCCCGCGCTTCCAGGCGGTGGCCGGCTCGGCGGCGTGTCCGGCGCCGGCCAGCAGCAGGCAGGCGGTGGCGAAGCTCGCCAGGGTCTTCCTCAAGTGCATCGTCTCTCTCCCTTGAACGTATCGTGGGCCGGCCGCGCTCAGCGCGCCCCGGGCCCGGCAGGACGCTGTTGCCAGCGTGGGTACTCGGTGGTGATCAGGGCCTGCGGCCAGGTGCCGTACCAGTGGTAGCCGGTGCGGCGCTCGCGCGGAATCTGATCGAAGGTGGCCACGCGTTCGCCCTCCCGGTTGGCCAGCACCACCGAACTGTCGCGCAGGTCATGGAAGCGCCCCCACAGCAGTGGGGCATCCGTATCGGCGACCAGGCGGCGATCCACCGTGGTGCGATGGAACTGGAACTGTTCCGGCGTGGTCTGGAAGGTCTCCAGCCGCCAGCCGGTCAGCGCGTGCGCCTGGAACCACGCCATGGCGGCGTTGACCGAGGCGACCACCTCCGGCGATGGATCCGGGATCGACATCAGGTAGCGGACCACGCCGACACTCTCGTCGGTGACCAGCGCCGGCAGTTCGAACTTCCGGCCCTGCGCGGGCTGCAGGGTGGTGCGGTCGTACTGACCGGCCCAGATCGTCGGCACGCCGTCCTGGCGCACCTGCAGGCGCAGCAGGCAGGCATCGCCGGCGGTCACGGCCGCGTCCACGCGGGCACGCTGATCGGCCGTGATGAAGCCGAACACCGGCTCGCGCTGCACCCGCCGCAGCGTGGTCAGCACACCGCTGGTGACATCGTCGGCGAAGGTGATATGGCCATGGTAGGAGGTGCGCGACGGCACCGAGTGCGGCCAGCCGCCACACGTTGGAATCTGCTCGGCGAGGATGAAGTCCAGGCCGCGCACGGCCGCATCGCGATAGCGGGCCTCCCCGCTGCGCGCGAAGGCCTCGGCCAGGTAGCTGACCTGGGTGTAGATGTTGCGGTTGTCGAAGCTGCCGCCGGGCGTGGCCTGGTCGGCCGATACCTGGGCCCTGGCGGCCTCGTCGAGGATCCGCTGGGGATCCTGGTTGACCGCCCAGCCACCACCGCGCCGCTGCAGCGCGACCAGGTTGTCGGCGATCTGCCGGTACTGATCGGGCCGATAGCGCGGGTAATCCGTGCCGTGGCCGCTCTGCCAATGGTTGATGCCGTCCTGGAAGCCGCGCAGCGCGATGTCCTGGCCCTGCGCCATGGCGGCGCAGGGCAGGGCGACCCACAGCAGGGCAGCCAGCCGCCGCACGCTTACGCGCGCAGCAGGGCGGGCAGCCACAGCGACATTTCCGGGAAGAAGGTGACGATCAGCAGCACACCGAGGGCAGCGAACCAGAACGGCCAGATCGAGCGCATGCTCTCACCCACGCTGATCTTGCCGATCGCGGTCCCGATGAACAGCACCGAGCCCACCGGCGGCGTCACCAGGCCCAGGCCACCGGTCAGCACCAGCACCAGGCCGAAGTGGATCGGATCGATGCCGTAGGCCTTGGCCACCGGCAGGAAGATCGGCGTGCAGATCAGGATCATCGGCGCCAGGTCCATGAAGGTGCCCAGCAGCAACAGCATGATCACGATCATCAACAGCACCATGAACTGGCTGTGCGCGAACGACTGGAGGAAATTGACCGCCGCCGACGGCACTTCCAGATAGGCCAGCAGCCAGCCGAACACCGCCGCGGTCGCGATCACGAACAGGATCACGCCGGTACTGCGCGCGGCGTGGGTGACCGTGCCGAGGAACTCGCGCCAGTCCAGCTGGCGATACAGCACCGTGGTCACCAGCAGGGCGTAGACCACGGCGATCGCCGCGCTCTCCACCGCGGTGAAGATGCCGGCGCGGATACCGATGAAGATCAGCGCGACCAGGCCCAGGCCGGGCAGGGCCGAGACCAGCCGCAGCAGCACCGCGCGCCAGCCGGGGAAGATCTCCACGCCATAGCCGCGACGACGCGCGACCACGTAGCCGGTGATCATCAGGGCGACGGTCATCAGCAGCGCCGGCACGATGCCGGCCGCGAACAGATCGGCGATCGACAGGCCACCCCCGGCCGCGGCCGAGAACAGGATCAGGTTGTGCGAGGGCGGCACCAGCAGCGCGACCAGCGCGGCGGTGATGCTGACGTTGACCGCGAAGTCACGGTCATAGCCGCGCTTGACCATCTGCGGAATCATCGTGCCGCCGACCGCCGAGACATCGGCGATGGCCGAACCGGATACACCGCCGAAGAACAGCGAGGACAGGATCGAGACCTGGCCCAGGCCGCCGCGCATGCGCCCGACCAGCGAAGACGCCAGCGAGATCAGGCGCTCGGAGATGCCGCCGCGCATCATGATTTCGCCGGCGAAGATGAACAGCGGAATGGCGATCAGCGAGGCCGAACCGGTACCGGCCGAGATCTGCTGGACCAGCACCAGCGTCGGCAGATCCAGGTACCACAGGGTGGCCAGGGCGGCAGCGGCAAGCGCGAACGCGACCGGCACACCGAGCAGCAACAGCACCGCGAACACGGTGAAAAGAATGGTGATACCCATGACTCAGCGATCTCCCTCGGCAACGGCATCGGCCGGCCGTACAGCCAGCGCCATCTGGTTCACGGCGAAGATCGCCATCAAGGCGCCACCGATCGACAGGGGCAGGTAGTTGATGCTCTGCGGCAGGTTGGCGCCGGCGGCCTTGATGTCCAGGCCGTCCATCAGCAGCACGGCCGCCCACCAGGCGATGACCACGCCCAGCACGGCCACCACCAGCGCGGCGAACACATCGACCGCGCGGCGCAGGCCCGGGCCCATGTGGGCGGCGAGCAGGAAGAAGCCGAAGTGGCGGCGGGTATGCACGCCGGTGGCCGCGCCCAGGCTCATCGCGGTGGCGAGCAGCAGCAGCGTGACCGGCTCGGTCCAGCTGGGCGAATCATTGATCACATAGCGGGCGAACACCTGCCAGCCCTGCACCACCACCAGGCCCAGCAGGGCGATGACGGCAATGTAGATCGCCACATCGGCGATGACGTTGAGCAGGCGCTGCGGCGCGGTGGGGGTGATGACGGTTTCGGAAGTCGAGTCGGACATCGCGTCGGGGCCTCAGGCGAAGTCGCGGATGCGACGGGTGAGGGCGGCCAGCTCCGGCTGCTGCAGGTATCGCTGCAGCAGCGGGTCGGCGGCCTTGCGGAAGGCCGGCATGTCGACCTCGTTGAACTTGATGCCGAAGTCGGCCACGGCTTGGCGGGCGGTGTTTTCCGAGGCATCCCACTGCTCGCGCATCACCTGCACCGACTCGCGTGCGGTCTCGATCACCAGGGTGCGGTCGGCCGGACTCAGCGCATCGAAGCTCTGGCGCGACATCAGCAGCACGTCCGGCGCGTAGGAATGATCGCTCTGCGACCAGTAGTGCGCGGCCTCGAAGTGGCGGCTGGAGTGGAAGCTGCGCATGTTGTTTTCCGCACCGTCGATCATGTGCGTTTCCATGCCCGAGAAGGTATCGCCCAGCGACATCGGGGTGGGGTTGGCACCGAGCAGGCGCATCAGCTGGATGAAGATGTCCGAAGACGCCACGCGCAGCTTCAGGCCATGCAGGTCCTTGGGTTCCACGATCGGATGCTTGGTGTTGTAGAAGCAGCGCGCGCCGGAGTCGTAGATGGCCAGGCCGACCAGATCGCGGGTTTCAAAGCCCTGCAGGACCGTATCGGCAACGCCACCATCGAGGGCGCGGCGCATGTGCGCCACCGACTCGAACACGTACGGCAGGCACAGGCCCTGGGTCAGCGGAAATGCGTTGTTGAGCGCGCCGGAGTAGACGCGGGTGATGTCGATGGCGCCGAAGCGGGCCATGTCGATCGCCTCGGACTCGCGGCCGAGCTGGCCGGAGTGGTACTGGCGCAGGCGCAGCCGGCCGCCGGTTTTTTCTTCCAGCGTCTTCCCGATCCATTTCACCGCCGTGACGGTGGGGTAGTCGGCGACGTGGACGTCGGTGGCGGTCAGCAACTGCGCACCAGCCGGTGCGGCGTTGGACGACCGCGAACAAGCCGTCAGCGCGGGCGCGGCAAGCGCGCCCAGACTGGTGGCCAGGAAACTTCTGCGAGTGAACATCTGCGCCCTCCCAAGCGTGCTCGCCATGTCCGCGCGGTTACCCGGCGGCGATGGCCTTGCAGGTAATGTCGCCGTAGCCGACGAAACGGATCAATGCTTGCTGGCCCACGGCGATGTCGTGGATGCCGGTAGCGTTGCCACTGGCGATCAGGTCGCCGGCCTTCAACGGCCGCCCACGCTGCGCCGAGCGGCCCAGGGCGAAGGCATAGGCGGTACGCAGGCCACCGGGCAGCAGGGTCGCGCCACCGGTGCCGACCACCTCGCCCTCGATGCGGGTTTCCGCACGCAGGTCGGCATCGTCCAGGCGGGTCCAGTCCGGGATTTCCGGGCCAAGCACCAGGCCATTGTTGTTGCCGAAGTCCGACACCACCACGCGCGGGCCGAGCTTGTTGATGGTCGCCAGCGGGCTGCTGGCCACTTCAACGCCGATGAAGAGCTTGGCGGCCAGGGCCTCGGCTTCTTCCGGAGTCCACTGCAGCTTGTCCGCCGGGGCGTCTTCCTGCAGCTGGATCACGTACTCGGCCTCGACCGCGCCGAAGCCCCCGACGAACACCGGAATCTCTACTGTTCCACCGGTAGCATTCCAGAGTTGACGCGAGAAGATCGGGCCCAGCAGCCGGTCGTCGCCGGAGACATCGCGGCGCTCGGCAGCGATGTAGCCCACCTTCCAGCCGACCACCTGGTCGTCCCACAGCGCGATGGCCTGGTCCTGTACCTGGTAGGCGGTGACGAGGTCTTCCGGGATGGTGCCCGGGAAATCCGGCAGGGATTGGCCGTGTTGGCGGGCGCTGACGAAGTGCCGGGCGATCTCGCCCAACCCCTGGTCGGGCAGGTCCTGTTTGCCGTGGTCGTTGCTCAAGCGGGTCTCCCGGAAAAATTGTTGCACTGCCAATCGACAGCGGTTGGATGTGCTGTATATGGTAAACCGGTGTCATTGGCAATGTGCAGCGCATCAGAACGGCTGCCGGTCAGGCACGATGCCTGTTCCCCTGCCGGAAGGACGTCCGCCGATGCGCCGCCCCCTAGTGTTGTCATTGTTGCCTTTCCTGCTGCTGGCCTGCGGCCTGGCGCGCGCGGCCGAGCATGCCGTGCCGGACACCGAGCCGGCCGCTGGCGCGGCGGACCGGATCGCGTTGTGGCCAGCGGGCGAGGTGCCGGGCGAAGCCGGCCCGGCCAGCGTGCCCAACGTGGTGGAGCGCAGCCATGATCCCGCCCTGCCGGATCGCTACATCGACAACGTCAGTGCGCCCTACCTGGTGGTGTACCGGCCACCGCGCCCGAACGGCAGCGCGCTGCTGGTGGTGCCCGGCGGCGGCTACCAGCGCATCGTGCTCGACAAGGAAGGCACTGCCCTGGTGCCGGCGTTCGTCGAGCAGGGCGGGGTGACCCTGTTCGTGCTGCGCTACCGGCTGCCCGCCGGCCGCAGTGATCGCGAGGCCGCCCTGGCCGATGCGCAGCGCGCGATGCGGGTGATCCGCGCGGATGCTTCGCGCTGGCAGATCGATCCGCAGCGCGTCGGGGTAATGGGTTTTTCGGCCGGCGGCCACGTCGCGGCACGGCTGAGCAATGGCTTCGATGCACCGGTCTATCCCCATCGCGATGCCATCGATGCGCTCAGCGCACGCCCGGATGTCGCTTTGCTGATCTACCCGGTGATCGACATGGGCGCGCACGCGCATACCGGCTCGCGTGCGCGCCTGCTTGGCCCGCACCCCGATGCCGCGCTGCAGGCGCGGTTCTCGATGCAGGAGCAGGTCCGCACCGATACGCCGCCGACCTTCCTGGTGCATGCGCAGGACGACACCGTGGTCTCGGTCGACAACAGCCTGGTGTATTACCAGGCGCTGCGGCGCGCCGGCGTCGCCACCGAAATGCATCTGTTCCCGTTCGGCGGCCACGGCTTCGGCGTGCGCATCCCGGCCGGTTTGACCGCCGCGCAGTGGCCCGAGCTGGCCCTGCGCTGGATCCCCTCGCGCCACACGGAGCCCGCGCGCCATGACTGATAGCCCCGCCGATCTTCAACGGCGTCGTTTCCTGCGCGACAGCGCGCGCTATGCACTGATGCTCGGTGCTACCAGCCTGCCGCTGTTGCCGGCCTTTGCCGGGGTGCCCGGCCCGCGCCACGATGCCGCGCCGCTGGCGCGTGTACGCAGCGGGCGCCTGCGCGGGCAGCTCGAGCAGGGCGTGAATGTGTTCCGCGGCATTCCCTATGGCGCCGATACCGCGCCCCGGCGCTTCCAGCCTGCTGTGCAGGAATCGGCCTGGCGTGGCGTGCGTGATGCACTGGCGTACGGCAATGCCGCGCCGCAGGGCGGTAACGAAGGGCCGGGCAGCGAGGACTGCCTGTTTCTCAACGTGTGGACCCCGGCGCTGCGCGACGGCGGCAGGCGGCCGATCGTGTTCTATATCCATGGCGGTGCCTACAACAACGGCTCGGGCAGCGACCCGCTGTATGACGGCAGCGCGTTGTGCCGGCGTGGCGACGTGGTCGTGGTCACGGTCAACCATCGGCTCAACGTGTTCGGTTACCTGTACCTGGCGCAGTTGGGCGATGCGCGCTTCGCCGATTCGGGCAATGTCGGCCAGCTCGATCTGGTCCAGGCGCTGCAGTGGGTCCGCCAGCACGCGCCGGAGTTCGGTGGCGATGCGGGCAACATCACCGTGGTCGGCCAATCCGGTGGCGGGGCGAAGATCGCCACGCTGATGGCGATGCCGGCCGCGCGCGGCCTGTTCCAGCGCGCGTGGACGATGAGCGGGCAGCAGGTCACCGCTGCCGGCCCGCGTGCGGCCACCCAGCGCGCGCAGATCGCGATGCAGGCCGTGGGGGCGGCCGATGCCGAGGCGCTGCGCACGATGCCGATGGAAGCGCTGCTGGCCGCCACCCGTGCACGCGATCCCTCGCGCGTGGAGAACAGCAGCCTGTACGTGGGCCCCGTGCTGGACGGTCGCTCGCTGCCGGTGCATCCGTTCTGGCCGGAGGCGCCGGCACAGTCCGCCGGAATCCCGATGGTGATCGGCAACACCCACGATGAAACCCGCGCGTTCCTCGGCAACGACCCGGCCAACTTCGCCCTCACCTGGGAGACGCTGCCGGCCAAGCTGGAAAAAGAGCAGTACGTGGACCTGCTGCCCTCGGTGGTGATCGCCGAGTACCGCCGCCTGTATCCGCACTACACGCCTTCGGAGGTGTTCTTCGCCGCCACCACCGCCGGTCGTTCATGGCGCGGTGCGGTGGAGGAACTGGAAGCGCGTGCACGCCAGGGCGCACCCACCTGGGCCTATCAACTCGATTGGGGCTCGCCGCTGGACGGCGGCAGGTTCGGTGCGTTCCACACCCTGGATATCCCGCTGGTGTTCGACAACATCGACCGCCCCGGTTCGCGCACCGGTGGCGGCGAGGAGGCTGCACGCGTGGCAGCCACGATGAGCGAGGCCCTGATCGCCTTCGCCCGCCGTGGCGATCCGAATCATGGCGGACTGCCACGCTGGCAGACCTATTCGCTCGCCCGCCGCGAAACGATGCTGTTCGATGCCACCTCGCAGCAGGCCGACGACCCGCGCGGTGGCGAGCGTCGTCTCTATCAGCAGGCCCCCTTCATCCAACGAGGCACATTCTGATGCGGTGTACGTCCTGGCTGCTCGGCAGCGCACTGTTCGCCCTGATGAGCGCGGCGCAGGCCGCCGTGGATCCGGCGGTGATGGACCGCCCGGCACCGACCCCGATCCGCGCCAGCAAGATCGTGCTGGTTGGTGATTCCACCACGGCCGTGCAGGGCGGCTGGGGGCCGGCGTTCTGCGCACGGCACGTGACCTCGTTCCTGACCTGCACCAACCTCGCCCGCGGCGGCCGCAGCACGTACAACTACCGCGCCGAAGGCTCGTGGGCGCTGGCCGGGGCGGAGATGCGCACGCCGGGCTATGCGCAGACCTGGGTACTGATCCAGTTCGGCCACAACGACCAGCCAGGCAAGCCGGGCCGCTCCACCGATCTGCAGCGCGAGTTTCCGGACAATCTGCGCCGCTACGTGCGCGAGGTCCGCGCCGCCGGTGCCCAGCCGGTGCTGCTGACCCCGTTGACCCGCCGCCAGTTCGCCGACGGCGTGCTGATCGATGATCTGGCCCCGTGGGCCGAGGCCGTGCGCACTGTTGCGCGGGAACTGGAGGTGCCGCTGGTCGACCTGCACGCACGCAGCCGCGCGGTGGTGCAGGCGCTGGGGCCGGTAGCCTCGATGCCGCTGGCACAGGCGGCCGCCACGCCTGCGCAGGTGGGTGCGGCGCTGGGCGGTACGACCGTGGGTGCAGCGCCCGTCGCTGGCGCACCCGTCGCGCAGAACAACGCCGCCACCGAGCCCATGGGGCAGGCCAAGGTCGCCTTTGATTACACCCATCTGGGCCCGGATGGCGCGGCGCTGTTCGCCACGCTGGTCACCGAGGAACTCGCCCGTCAGGTTCCCTCGTTGCGGCCGCTGCTGATTCCCTGATCGATAGGCAAGTCCGACTATTTCTTTCGAATGGCGGGGTATGTCGGAGATCGTGGGGCAAACGGATGTGATCCAGGTCAAACACGTTGTTCACCGGGATCGCCTAGACTCGGGGCATGCAAGACCAATGCAACCCGTTTCCGCCGTTCCATGGCCGCGATCGATTGATCGCCGCGGTCGACCATGCGGTGCAGCACGAGCACGCGCACCAGATCGCCGCCACGCTGCGCTCGGCGTTGCGTGAGGCGATCGCCGACAGCCGGATCCAGCTGCCGGCCTGCGTGCATCGCCCCATCCAGGACCACTACGCGCGCCGCGAGCTGTACCGCAGCCCCGTGCACGGCTACAGCATCGTGGCGATGAGCTGGGGGCCGGGGCAGGGCACGCCGCTGCATGACCACAGCGGGCTGTGGTGCGTGGAGGGCGTGTGGCTGGGCCAGCTGGAAATCACCCAGTACCAGCTGCTGGAGCGTGACGGCGAGCGGTTCCGCTTCCGCCCCGAAGCAGCCGTGGTGGGCGACTGTGGCAGCGCCGGCAGCCTGATCCCGCCGCACGAGTACCACACCATCCGCAATACCAGCGATGCGGAGCTGGCGATCTCGGTGCACGTCTACCAGGGCGAGATGACCCGTAGTGCCATCTTCGAACCCGAGGCCGATGGCTGGTACCAGCGCCGCGTGCAGGTGATGGAAACCGACGCGGCCTAGGGCGCGACGGGCGCACCGCTCGACCCGACGCCGCGGTGGCGCGCATCATGCGCGTTCCACCCGGTTACCGACGTTCCGCCATGCCTACGCTGCCGTTCCAACAGGTCAATGTCTTCAGCCGGGATCCCCTGCGCGGCAATCCGCTGGCCGTGGTTCTGGAGGCCCAAGGCATCGACGACGCGCGCATGGCCGCGTTCGCGCACTGGACCAACCTGAGCGAGACCACCTTCCTGCTGCCGCCTACCGATCCGCAGGCGGACTATCGCGTGCGCATCTTCACCACGCTGGAAGAACTCCCGTTCGCCGGGCATCCCACCCTGGGCAGCTGTCATGCCTGGCTGGCCCATGGCGGCATGCCCAAGGGCGAAGAGATCGTGCAGGAGTGCGGCATCGGCCTGGTGCGGATCCGCCGCAGCGAGGCGGGCCTGGCGTTCCTGGCGCCGCCACTGCTGCGGGGCGACGCATTGGCGCCGGACCTGCGTGAACAGGTGCGGCGCGGGCTCGGCGTGGCAACGCAGGACGTGGTGGACGCGCGCTGGGCGGACAACGGTACCGGCTGGCTCGCCCTGCGCCTGCGTGACCGCGCCGCGGTGCTGGCGATCCAGCCGGACTACGCCCAGCTGCAGGGGCTGAAGGTCGGCGTGTTCGGGCCGTGGCAGGCCAGCGATGGCGACGAGGCCCAGTATGAAAGCCGCGCCTTCATTGCCGGTGACGGCGCACCGGAGGACCCGGCCACCGGCAGCCTCAATGCCGGCATCGCGCGCTGGCTGCTGAGCACCGGCGAGGCGCCGGAGCGCTATGTGATCAGCCAGGGCACCGCCATGGGCCGTGCTGGACGGCTGCGGGTAGAGCGCGTGGGCGAAGCACTGTGGATCGGCGGGGACTGCGTGACCTGCATCGAGGGGCAGGTCACGCTGTGATCCGTCGCTGCCATGCATGGCATGGCACTACCGGTCCAGCACCACCAGGTTGTTGCGCTGGGTCACCTCGGCGGCGCCATCGGCCTGCATGACACGCACGCGCAGCCCACGGTGATCCCCCGCCGGCAGCGGCAGGCTGATCGCGGTGGTTTTCGGCACCAGATCGCTCGGCGCGGGCAGGCTGGGAATCTCCACCCGGGCAAGCTCACGGCCCTTGGCATCTTCCAGCACCGCCACGCCCACGCTGGTCGCGACGTGGCCCAGACTGTGCACGGTCACCTGCACCTGGCCGCCCTCCACGCGGACATCGCCCCGCCCGATGCCGAGGTCGGCCCGCTGCTCGACCGGCGTGCCGGCCTGCACCAGCTCGAACTCGAACACCTGGCTCTGCCCCGGCGCGAAGCGCAGCGTGGTCGAGGCACTGCGTTCCAGCGCCAGATCGCGCGTGGTCGCCTTGCCGTCGATCCGGTCATCGCCGTCGCGGTCCACGCCGCTGGTCATCCGCCATTGCCCGGCGGTGACATTCCAGGTGCTCATCTCGGCATCCACCGCGCGCGTGCCCAGGTTGTAGGCGATCACCTTGAAGCGGTCCGGCGAGGGCGCATGCACCAGCAGCGCGACCTGCTCGGCCGCGTCCGGCTGGGCAAAGCGCCAGCTCACGGTGTGGCCGGGCCAGCTCTGGTTGCGCTTGAGCGCGATACCGCCCAACCGCGCGCGCTGCAGGAACTCGCTCGGCGCCTCGACACGGTCGGACCACCAGTGGCCTTCGGTGTTCATGTACTCGCGCTGGGCCTTGGCCTGGATGCCATCAGCGTGCAATGCCTCCAGGTACTTCTTGTCGCCGGTGGCCTGCCACGCCATCAGACTGGAGAAGCCGGTGTTGCCACCGTCGGCATCGCTGATGAAGCGCGGGTTCCACTCGGCACCGCGGCCCAGCGCTTCGACGTAGTTCTCGCCCAGGTTGGACAGCGCGCCCGGCCCACCGCGCTCGACGCGGTAGTCCAGCGCCTTGAGGTACTTGTCATCGCCGGTCCAGCGCCATGCCGCCCAGAAGGTATGCATGATGTCGCCGCTGCCCGAGCCGTTGTTGAGCTCGCCGCCGCGGGTCTTGCCGGTCGCCCAGTGGATCTCGTTCGGCAGCGCCCAGCGCCCCTTGTCGTCGGTGTAGGCGTGGGCCAGGTAACCATCGGCCAGGCCGGTGACCAGCTTGCGACCGGTCGGATCGGCGTTGTACTGGCCGATCAGGAACGCCGGGTGCAGCACCGGGAAGGAGTACGGTTTCTGCCACTGCCAGTTCGGCTCGCGGTAGACCTTGTTGCCGCCGAACCAGTTGCTGGAGAACAGCAGATGCCCCTGCGGATTGGGCAGGATGATGCGTTCATCGAAGGCCTTCACCGTTTCCATCAGGCGCTCGACGGTGAGCGGATCGCCCCAGTTGAGGTAGAGCATCGCGCTGTTGGTGTTGATGCCTTCCTCGTAGGCATGCAGCTCGTCGGTCTCGATGGTGCTCAAGCCATTGCTGAACATGCCATTGCGGTACACCGCGTCGGACAGTGCGGTCAGCGAGGCGTTGAGCTTGTCCGGCTGCACGCCCATCAGCGCCAGCCCAGGCCACTGCTGGGTCAGGTCGGAGTCGTCGGAGATGCCGCCGCCGAAGTCGCCATAGGCGATCTGGCGGTTGTCGATCCACCAGTCGATGAAGCGGCGTACGTACTTGAGGTCTTCGGTCTGGCGGAAGGCCCACAGCGGTACGCCCTTGGGCGCATCGGGCTGGGTGAACGGCGGTTTGCCCTGGCTGTTGTAGCTGATGTAGTTCCAGTACAGACGGCCCAGTTCGTGGTCCGGATCGACCCGCAGCAGATCGCTGAGGTCGGCATAGACGCGCGCGTACAGGCGCTGGCGCTTGGAGGTGGTGTGCTCTTCGACCAGGAAGCCCCAGTTGTCGCGTACCTGGTTGAAGCGGTCGGCGATGTGTTCTTTCTTCGCCTCCTCGCGGTCCTTGTAGACCATGCGGATTTCCGCCCCATCCAGCGAGGTCGCGTTGAAGCCGGGCGCGGCAGAGGCGATGGAGATCCACAGGCTGTCGGCGGTCAGGATGCGATCGCGCAGGTCCAGCCACAGGGTGCGCTTCTGGCCCGGCTTGACCGAGACCGACACGTCGATCATGTCGCGCGCCGGCCAGATCGGATCCTTGATGCGGATGTTGAGCGGGATCAGGCCGTCCTGCGTGGCCGGCAGATCCAGCTTGGGCAGATCGATGGCGATGCCATCCAGGCCGTCATGCATGTTCTCCCAGCTGTGTGCCCAGCTGCGGATCAGCGGCTGCGCGGCCGGCGCGTCGCTCACGCCGGAGGGAATCAGCACGTGCACGATCGGCAGCGGCTGCGCGGGCAGCGTGTCGGCCGTGCGCTTGCGCGAGCCGGCGCCCTTGGGCAGCGCCATCACCGTGCTGCGTTCGGCCGCCGGGTAGCGGCCGTCGATGTACTCGCGCAGTGCGGCGATGTTGGTGTAATCCGGCAGCGCCTGGCTGTCGATCAGGTAGCGCTGCTTGACCGTACCCTCCGGCTCGGCGGCATCGCTCACCTGGTAGGCCCAGATTTCCTGGATCGGGGTTTCCTGCGCGGTATTGCGGAAGTGCAGCACGCCGCCGTCCTGGGCTGGAATGCTGTTGACGCTGCGGACCACGCCCTGCGGGCGCTGGAACAGGGTCTGCGCCGGCTGGCCGTCCACGCTGTGGCTGAGCCCGCCAAACGCTGCACCGCGCACTTCGATGCGGTTGACGGTTTCACCGGCCGGCAGGGTCAGGTCGAGCTGCTGGCCACCCTCGACATAGGTGTTCCAGTCCGGCAGCTGGAAGTAATCATCGCGCCCGGCCAGCCGCGAGCGGTTGTAGACGCCCGGCCAGGTGGTCTCGGCGATGCCGTCGGTCGCCTTCCACATCCACTGCTTGTGGTCCTTGGTATCGGCGAATTCGATCTTGCGGATCGTGGTGGTCGGCGCGGTCAGCGCCGGCGGCGGCGCTGCGTCCCACCCATGGCGATGGCGCCAGGCGCGCATCGGGTCAGGCGCGGCCACGGCCGTGGTCGGGGCAGCATTCCGGGCCAGTGCGGCCATGCCGGCCGGATCGAGCAGGCGGTCGTAGACGCGGATCTCGTCGACGTCGCTGCCACGCAGGAAGTTGTAACGGCTCTGCACCTGGTAGGGCGCCATCACGCGTCCGGCCAGGCCGAGCTGATCGAGTGCGGCGTCGTAGTCGGCGGTGGTCTCCTGGCGGGCAACCTCTTTGCCGTCCACGTACAGGCGCACGCCGTGGTTTTCGTCCCAGCCGAAGGCGATGTGCTGCCACTGCTGCGGCGAAGGGTTCTGGTCGAGCTTGAACGACACGCGGGTGCGCGCCAGGTTGGCATCGGTGACAAAGGCATCGAAGCCGTGGCCGTTCCAGTCGATGCGCAGCCAGGCCATGTCCCAGCTGCTGTGGTCGGCATAACCAACCCGGAAGATCACGAACGGTGCTTCACCCACCGCGTAGCGCGAACGCCAGAAGAAGCCCAGCGTGCCCCGTTGGGCCTGGATGTTGCCGGGGGCATTCCACGACAGCACGCCGTCATCGGCCCATTCGATCGCACTGCCATGCGCCCCGTCGGGCACCCGCTTCACCTTGTCCACGAAGTTGGGGACCGGGTCGCCCGCGGCGGTATCGGCCTGCAGGCCCTGGTCGGCCGACACGTGGAACAGCAGCTGGGGCGCGGTCTGCGCCCAGGCGGTGCCACTGCCCGCAAGCAGCAGCGCCAGCAGGCTGGCGGACAGGCGGGAGGGGCGGATCGAGGCGGCGACAACGCGATGCATGAGACCTTCCTTTCGACAGCAGAAACAGTACAGCGGAACCAGCAGCGGGGGTCAGCCGCTCACGGTGGCCTCCCGCCCCGGCACCGCGCCCGCCATCCCGGAGAGAAGGATGCAAGCGGGCGCGATACCTGTGGCGGAAGACGCAGCACGGTCAGAACTTGTAACGCAGGCCGAGGTAGTACTGGCGGCCCGTATGGGTGTAGCGATCCGGCAGCGACAGCGCTGAATCGACGTAGCGCTCGTCGGCGGTGTCAAGCAGGTTGATCGCCTCGAAGGTCAGCGAGAGGTTCTTGTTGACCTTGTAGGACATGTTGAAGTCCACGTTCTCCACGCTGTACTTGCCCTGCACGTCGGCGGTGGCGAACTGGTTGCCGTCCAGGTCCCACACGTTCTCCTGCGAGAGGATCGTGCTGATGTACGCGTCGCGGTAGCTGGTGGAGACGCGGGCGCTGAAGCGGCCGTCGTCGTAGTACAGGGTGGCGTTGTACGAGTTCGGCGAGAGATTCAGCAGGTCGTTCTCGGTGTAGGTGGTGACGATCGTGCTGCCGGTGCCCGAGCTGAACATGTACTTGATCTTCGACTCGACGTGCGTGTAGTTCAGCTGCACGCCGAAGTTCTTCCAGAAGCCGGGCAGGAAGCTGAAAGGCTGCTGGTAGGACACTTCATAGCCCTTGAGCGGGCCGCCCGGGGTGTTGAAGTAGCTCTGCACGTTGAACACGGTGTCCGGGCTGAAGCCGGTCGGCAGCAGGTCCAGCGAGTAGCCCATGTCCGCCCAGGTGGTGAGCAGGCGCGTGCGCTGCACGTAGCTGTCGATGTCCTTGTAGAACAGCGCCGCCGACAGCAGGGCCCCTTCCTCGAAGTACCACTCCGCGCTCAGGTCGTAGTTGGTCGAGCGGAACGGGTCCAGCTTGGGGTTGCCGAGGTTGATCGAGTAGCTGCGGTCGTCATCGAAGTACGCGGTGGGTCCCCCGCTGACGCTCGGCGACAGGTTGGACAGGGTCGGGCGGGCCATGGTCTTGGCCGCGCCGAAGCGCAGCACGAAGGTGTCGCTCAGGTCCCAGGCCAGGTTCAGCGAGGGCAGCCAGTCGTCGTACTTGTGGCCGACCCGGGTGGCGACCTGCAGGCGCTCGCCGGGATCGGCGGTGGCGCTGGCCACGCCGAAGAACGGCGCGCAGGCCGAAGACAGGTCCGTCGCATTGGCTGCGGTGCACGGCGCATAGCCATCGGCGGTGATCCGCGTCTGCACATAGCGCACGCCGAGGTTGCCACGGAACGCGCGGCCCAGCAGGTCGGTGTTGAAGTCGAGCTGCAGGTAGCTGCCGTAGCTCTTCTCGTTGACGTCGAAGTTGTTGTTGGACGCGCCGAAGTGGCCCACGCTGGCCAGGCGGTAGTCGCCGCCGAGGGTACCGGTGTCGCAGTTGCAGTAGATATCCAGCAGCTTGGCGATCTGGTTGAAGTCCGGCACCAGCCAGCTGTTGGGCAGGTTGCCGTCCATGCCCTTGCCGAAGCCGCTCAGCGTATCGCTCAGGTCACCCACGGTGACGCCGGCCGGCAGTGCCTGCGACAGGCGCCCGTAACTGATGTTGCGGAACTCCTGCGTGCTCATGTCGTAGTCCTTGTAGGCCAGACCGCCGCGCAGGGTGAAGGTGGGGCTGATATCGAAGGTCAGATCGACCTTGGCCGTGTCGAAGGCGTTGTCGACGTACTGCGGATTCAAGCGCACTTCGCTGATGTTGCCGCCACGCGCGGTGCCGTTGGCGTTGACCGGCGTGCTGCCGTAGCCGAGCCACTTCCAGTTGTCCACGGCGTTGAGATCGAACGGGAAGGACATCGCCGGCACCTTGCCGTTGCGCATGTCCAGCACGAAGCCATCCAGGTTGCTGTTGTCGAAGCTGACCATCGAGAAGACCGGCCGCTCATAGTTCGACTCGGAGTGGCCGACCACGGCATCCAGGCGCACCGCATCGTTGAAGCGATGCTCCAGGTTCAGGCTGAACTGCTTGAACTCGGTGCTTTCTTCGATGGCGGTGGATTCGGTGCGGAAGTCGACGTTGTCGAACACGCCGTAGGTCAGGCGGTTCTGCTCATCGGCCTGCGCCTCGCGGACCACGATCTGGGTCTTGCCGCCGTACTGCGCGGTGCGATGCAGGTTGGCGCCGATGGAGTCTTCGCGCACGTTCTTGTCGAGCTTGGAGTACAGCATGTCCAGGTTCAGCTGCGTGTCGTCGCTGACCTTGAACTGCACTGCGCCGGTGACACCCAGGCGTTCGATCTCGTGCTCGGTGCGGATGTAGCGCGGGTAACGCGGGATCCAGGCGTTGGTCGCGGTCTCGTAGGCGGCGATGTTCTCCGCCGTCGCCGCAGGGCGATCCAGGCCGGGGCCGCAGTGGGTCGCATCAATGCCGTAGCTGCCCCAGCCGTTGCTGCGCGCCTGGTTGGCGGCGCTGCCGACACCGGCGGCGGTTTCATTGGCCAGCGGGTTGCGTGGGGTCTGCGGGTCGTAGCCGGCCGGGCTGCAGAAGCCGTAGGTGCCGTTGTTGGCCGCGGTGCTCTGGTTGGAGTTGCGGTAGTTGCCGTGCTCCCAGCGGACCGGGTTGTAGCCTTCTTCGAAGATGGTGCGCTTGCTGTAGGCCACCGACATCAGCGCGCCGACCCGGCCGTCGGCCCAGGTGTTGCTGATCAGCCCGGAGATGCGCGGGTCCTTGTTCCTGGAGAGCTCGTTGAAGCCGTACTGGCCGCCGAGCGAGGCCTGGAAGCCCTCGAAATCGAACGGGCGCGAGCCGCGAAGATCGACGGTGGCGCCGAGCGAGCCCTCATCGGTCTGCGCCGACTGGGTCTTGTTGATCTTGACCCGGCTGAACAGCTCCGAGGCGAAGGTATTGAAGTCGAAGCCGCGGCTGCGGTTGACCCCGGTGGTGCCGCTGCCTGCGGTGGACAGCGCTTCCAGGCCGTTAATGCGCACGCGGGTGAAGTCCGAGCCCAGGCCGCGCACGGAGATCTGCTGGCCTTCGCCGCCTTCACGGTCGATCGAGACGCCGGCGATGCGCTGCATCGACTCGGCCAGGTTCAGATCCGGGAACTTGCCGATGTCTTCGGCGTAGATCGCATCGACCTGCTCGACGCTGTAGCGCTTTTCATCCAGCGACTGCTGCAGGCTTTCGCGGTAGGTCGCCTTGACCTCCACCTTGTCCAGATCGACCGCGTTGAGTGACGCGGCCTGTTCCGGCGTCTCCTGTGCCGCGGCGATGCCAGCCACGCCCTGCAGCGCGAAGGCGATCGATACCGCGAGCAAGGTAACCGGTGTCTTTTTACGGGTGTCGAGTCGTTCCATCGTGTGTAAGCCCCTCCCAGGGTTCGCCGCCATGCGACCGTGATGTTGATGAGTCATGACGTCCGGCCTCCCCCGGAGCGTCCAGCGCGCATTGCCGCGGTGACACCGCTGGTCATCCGAAACGTAACAAACCCTTCACGCGGCGGCATCTTGCGCCGCAGCAGCGTGCATTCGCTGGAGAGAGTCGTGGGATGGCAACGATGGCGGCGCGCGCGCAGCCGGCGGCGTGATCACTCACGCCGCCGGCGGGTACTGCCGTTGAATCAGAACTTGTAGCGCACGCCGAGCAGGAACTGGCGGCCGGTTTCGGTGTACTGCAGCGGCAGGCGACCGGTGGCCGGCGAGTAGACCCACTCGTCGGAAGCTTCGTTGGTCAGGTTGATGCCTTCCAGGCTCAGTTCGAGCTGGTCGCTGATCGTGTAGCGGATCGAGGCATCGATGACGGTGGTGCCGGTCATGCCGTGGTAACCGTCGAGGTTGAAGCCGGTTTCCGTACCCGGTGCCTGGGTCAGGTAGTCATCGCGGTTGGTTGCCGAGACGCGGCCGGAGAAGACCTTGCCTTCGTAGAACAGCGTGGCGTTCCAGGACGACTTGGACAGGCCGGTCAGGTCGGTCTTCATCACCGGCTGGCCGGCCGCGTTGAGGTACTGGATCTGCGATTCCACCCAGGTGTAGTTCAACTGCACGCCCAGGTTGGACCACTTGCCTGGCAGGAAGGTGAACGGCTGGGTGTAGTTGGCTTCCACGCCGTGCAGTTCACCGCCCGGGGTGTTGACCGGGCGGCTGTAGGTGAAGTCATCGGCGGGCGAGGCACCGGTGCCGATCAGCAGCGAGGCGGGCAGGCCGCTGTCGGAGTACGGACGCACTTCGCGGGTGGTCTGCACGAAGCTCTCGATGTCCTTGTAGAACAGCCCGATGCCGGCCATCGCGCCTTCGGCGAAGTACCACTCGAAGCCGAGGTCGACGTTGGTCGCGCGGATCGGCTCCAGGTCCGGGTTGCCGCTGGAGATGGTGCGCGCACCACCGGCCACGGCCACCGTTGCGCCCGGCGTCAGGCTGCCCAGGCCCGGGCGGCTCATCACCTTGGCCGCGCCGAGGCGGATCAGGAAGTCCGGGGTGACTTCAGCCACCAGGTTGAACGAGGGCAGGGTGTCGTTGTAGGTGCGGTTCTCGGTGGTGGAGACCGTACCGGTGGCCAGCGTGGACAGGCCGGTGGAGCTCTGCTTGGTGCGCACGTAGCGCACACCGACGTTGCCCGACAGCGGCAGGCTGCCCAGTTCGGTGGAGAACTCGCCCATCAGGTAGGCACCACGGTCCTTCTCTTCGACGCTGCGCACGTTGTTGGCGCGCGGGGCGACGGCGAAGATGCCGCTGTTGCTGTAGATGTCGAACTGATCGGCAATCGCGTTCAGGTCCGGCACCACCCAGTTGGACGGGCTGCCGTTGATGCCCTTCAGGCCGGCCTGCTCGGTCATGTCCACCGGCACGATCTTGGTGCCATCGGCGAAGTTGGGCACGGCCAGTTCGCTGGCACGGCGCAGTTCGGTGGTCTTGAAGGTGTAGTCCTTGGCCAGCACGCCGCCCTTCAGGCGGAAGCCCGGGCTGATGTTCCAGTTGAAGTCGAGCTGGCCGGTATCGAAGTCATTGTCCACGTACTGCGGGCGCAGGCGGATTTCCGCCAGTTCCCAGCCCGCCGGGTTGGTCGGGTCGATGCCGTAGTTCAGCGTCGGGAACCGGCTGTTGCCCCGGTAGTCGTAGCTGTAATTGTCGACGTCGTACTTGTCCATGATGATCGTGGTCTGGACCGGGTTCTCGTGCTTGGAGCGCGAGATGCCGACCTTGCCGGACAAGGTGAAGTCATCGCCGAAGCGGTGCTGGCCATTGAGGCTGAGCTGCTTGAACTCGGTGCTCCACTCGTCATGGCGGTTTTCGGTACGGATGTCGACGTTGTCGAACTCACCGTAGACCAGTGCGTTGTTCTCGATCACGCCGTTCTTGACGATCATCGCCGGCTTGCCGACCAGGCGCGGCGTGGTGCTGGTGCCACGGCTGAAGGAGATCGCTTCGATGTAGTGCTCGTCGCGGGTCGCATCGATCTTGGAATACAGCGCATCCAGCGAGAACTCGGTGGCATCGCTCGGCTTCCACTGCAGGGTGCCGGTCACGCCCAGGCGCTTCTGCTCATGCTCCATCTGCACGTAGCGCGGGAAGCGCGGGTGGTAGACGTCGGCCGAACGGGCGGCGGCGAACGGCGAGGCCGCGTTGAAGTTGCCGTTGCTCGGGCCGTTGGCCCAGCGGCCGGTGTTGGAGCCTTCTTCCAGCGCCTGGCGCTCGGAATAGGCCACCGACAGCAACGCACCGAAGGTGCCGTCGGCGAAGGTGTTGGAAATCAGTGCGGCCATGCGCGGGTCGGCTTTTTCGGCCATCGCGTTGTAACCGGCCTGGCCGCTGGCGGCAAAGGTGAAGCCGTCATAGTCGAACGGGCGCGCGGTGCGCAGGTCGACCGTGGCCCCCAGCGAGCCTTCCTCGACGTCGGCAGAGGCGGTCTTGCGCACCATCAGCTGCGAGAACAGGTCCGAGGCGAACACGTTGAAGTCGAAGCCGCGGCCGCGGTTGGTGCCGCCACTCTGGTCACCGGCACCGACCGTGGTCAGCGCTTCCATGCCGTTGATGCGCACACGGGTGAAGTCCGGGCCCAGGCCACGCACGGAGATGTTGCGGCCTTCGCCGGCCTCACGGGTGATGACCACGCCCGGGATGCGCTGCAGCGACTCGGCCAGGTTCAGATCGGGGAACTTGCCGATATCCTCGGCGACGATGGCGTCGACCACGCCGGCTTCGCCGCGCTTGATGTCCAGCGCCTTCTCGACACTGGCGCGGTAGCCGGTGACGACGACGGTATCCAGATCGGTGGGGTTGGTCCCCGCATCCTGGGCCAGCGCGGTACCACTCAGCGCCAGGCCGATCGACAATGCGAGCAAGGTAACCGGTGTCTTTTTCTGCGTGTTCTGGACTTGCATGTTTTCCCTCTCCCAAGGTGCTACATGAAACAGCTATCCAACGACATGTCAGTGCAATGACACCGCTGGTCAGGGCGGACGTTAACAGCCCGTTACTGATCCGGCATCTTGCACCGCAGCAGACTTTCAATGTCCCGCAGACGCTTGCAGGACAATGGTTCCGACATTCGGGACAGGTGGACGGGGCGGCGTCCATCGCTAGAATGACACCGCTAGCCATTGCTGTCGGGCGCCTGCGTGGCGGCCGCGGCCCTCACAAGGATCCAGAACCATGAGTCGTGTTGTCTGTTTCGGAGAGTTGTTGTTGCGCATGAGCGCGCCCGGCCGGGAGCTGTTGCTGCAGAGCCCGCAGCTGGCCGTGCACGCCGGGGGTGCGGAGGCCAATGTCGGTGTCTCTCTGGCCCATCTGGGGCATGCAGTGGCCGCGGTCAGCACGGTGCCGGCCAACCCGCTGGGCGAGTACGCCGTGGGCGAACTGCGCCGGCACGGGGTGGACACCGCAGCGGTGCGCCGCACCGAGGGCCGCATGGGCCTGTACTTCCTGACCACCGGCGCCGTGCAGCGTGCCAGCGAAGTGGTCTACGACCGCGCCGATTCGGCCTTCGCCAACAGCAGCGCCGCCGACTACGACTGGGACACGCTGTTGACCGGTGCCGACTGGCTGCACCTGTCCGGGGTCAGCCCGGCGCTCAACCCGGCCATGGCCCAGGCCACGCTGGCCGCCGCGCGTGCGGCGTGCGCGCGGGGCGTGAAGGTGTCCTTCGATGGCAACTTCCGCCCGTCGCTGTGGGCGCGCTGGCAGGGTGATGCACCCGGCATCCTGCGCGAGCTGTTCGCCTGCGCCGATCTGGTCTTCGCGGACTACCGCGATATCGGGGTGGTGCTCGGGGGTGAATTCGGGCAGGCCGATGTGCACGAGCGGGTCGATGCAGCCGCCGCACAGGCCTTCGCGGCCTTCCCGCGGCTGCAGTGGATGGCCTGCACCCAGCGCACCCCGCACAGTGTGGACACCCATTCGCTCGGGGCGATGCTGATCGGCCGCGATGGCACCCGCGCCGTGGCACCCACCCGCGAGATGATCGGCATCGTGGACCGCATCGGCGGTGGCGATGCCTTCGCCGCCGGCATCCTGCATGGCATGATGCGCGGCTTCGCGCCGGACATGATCGTGCGCTTCGGCCTGGCCGCAGGCTGCCTGAAGCATTCCATCCCCGGCGATTTCAACCCTGTCAGCGAGGCTGACATCATGGCCCTCACGGGCGAGGAGCGATTCGATGTCCGGCGCTGATCCGCGCGTACGCGCAGTCCTGAAACTGGCCCCGGTGATTCCGGTGTTCACCCCGGAAAATGTCGAGGATGCGGTCGAGGTCGCGCGTGCCCTGTTCAACGGCGGCCTGCCGGTGATCGAAGTGACGCTGCGCACGCCGATGGCGATGGAGGCGATCCAGGCGATGGTCGAGGCCGTGCCCGATGCCGTGGTCGGCGCCGGTACCGTGTTGACGGCCGCGCAGATGGAGAAGGTCAAGCAGGTGGGCGGGCGCTTTGCGGTATCGCCGGGCGCGACCCCGCGCCTGTACGCCGCCGCGCGCGATACCGATCTGCCGTTCCTGCCGGGCGTGGCGACCTCGTCGGAGCTGATGCTCGGCCTGGAGCAGGGTCTGGATACCTTCAAGTTCTTCCCGGCGGTGCAGGCCGGCGGCGCGGCCATGCTCTCGGCATGGAACGGCCCGTTCGGCGATGTGCGGTTCTGCCCGACCGGCGGCATCAGCGCGCAGACCGCGCGCGATTTCCTGCATCTGCCCAACGTGCTGTGCGTGGGCGGTTCGTGGCTCACCACGCGGGCGCTGCTGCAGGCCAGGGACTGGGCCGGCATCGAGCAGCTCGCGCGCGATTCGGCCGCGCTGGTCGGCTGAGCCCGCAAGGCCTGCCGCCTCAGTGGCGGCGGGCCGTCGCCCCGACGCGGCGATACAGGGTGCTGCGACTGATGCCCAGCGCGCGCGCGGCCTGGGCGACATTGCCATGGCTGGCACGCAGCGCATCGCGCATGGCGGTTTCGGTCATCGCCTCCAGGCCCTCGGCCGTGGACGGCATCACCGGCGCAGGCGCCGCCTGCAGATAGGCCGGCAGCATGCCGTGCCGGATCACGTCACCCGGATCGCTCAGCGCCACCAGCGTGCGCAGGCAGGAACACAGCTGCCGCACATTGCCCGGCCAGGTGTATCCAGCCAGCGCCTCCAGGGCTGGGGTCTCCAGTTCGCGGCCCTGGCCCAGCCGCTGCCACAGGCCGCGCACCAGCGCTGCACGCTCGGCATGCTCGCGCAGCGCCGGCAGGCGCACGCTGTGATCGGCGATGCGGTAGTAGAGATCGCTGCGGAAGTCACCGGCGGCCATCGCCTGGTCCAGATCGCGGTGGGTGGCGCAGATCAAGGCGAAATCCAGCTGCACCGGCTTGCCGCCGCCCAGTGGTGACAGGGTGCGCTCCTGCAGCACGCGCAGCAGCCGCGGCTGCAGCGCCAGCGGCATGTCGCCGATCTCATCGAGGAACAGCACCCCGCCCTGGGCCTGGCGCAGCAGGCCGGTGTTGCCGCTCTTGCGCGCGCCGGTGAAGGCACCTTCCTCGTAGCCGAACAGCTCGGCTTCGATCAGGCCTTCCGGCAGCGCCGCGCAGTTGACCGCCACGAACGGCTTGTCGGCACGCGTACTGCGCCGGTGCAGCTCACGCGCGAAGACTTCCTTGCCGGTACCGGTCTCCCCCTGCAGCAGCACCGGCAGCTGCGCATCCAGCACGCGGCAGGCGCGCTCGAGCACCCGGTGCTGGGCCGCATCGAACAGCGGCGTGGCGTCCACCCGCACCGCAGCTGCGGCGGCGCGCGCGGGTGCCGCGGGGGTCGGCCGCGCGGGCAGTGGCGAGCGTACCGTGGCGCCACCGGACGGGCTCACGTGGCCATACAGCGCGCGTCCCTGGCGGTCGACCAGCGCGCCATCATCGTGCAGCCGCGACAGCGGGCCATCGAACAACGCCTCGTAGGGCGCCCTGCCGATGTCGCCGTGGTCCAGGCCGAACAGGGCCAGCCCGGCACGGTTGGCGGCCACCAGGCGGCCATTGCGGAAGCCCAGCACGCCTTCGCGCGCGGTGCCGAGCAGCCCGGCGTCGTGATGCAGGCGGACCACCTCGCAGTCGCCCAGCCCTGCCTCGAAGTAACGGTGTTCGATGTGCGCCACCGCCTGCCGCGCCAGGACGCGGGCATGCAGGTGCTGCTGGCGCGCATCACCGGAGATATCCAGTACCCCCACGCGCTGCCCGTAGGGATCGAAGATCGGCGTCGCCGAACAGGTCAGGATCGCGTGTGGGGCGAAGTAGTGCTCGCCACCGCGCACCTCCACCGAGCGGCCTTCGACGATCGCGGTGCCGATCGCATTGGTGCCCACCGTGGTTTCATCCCAGCGCACGCCGGGCATCAGCGCCACGCGCCCGGCCTTGTCCAGAAACGCCGGGTTGCCCTCGGCATCCAGGATCCAGCCGGCTTCATCGGTCAGCAGCGCGATGCTGCCGGTCGCGGCGATGTCGGCGGCCAGGCCATCCAGCTCCGGGCGCGCCAGCCGCCACAGCGTTTCCTGGCGCTGCCGCAGTTCGCGCAGGCGCGCGTCCGGCAGCGGCTCGACCTCCGGCTGCGCATCCACCGAGAGCCCACCGCGCTGGCAGCGTTGCCAGGACTGCAGGATGGTGTCGGGCACGATACCGACCGGTGCCGCGCCACGTTCGAAGAACGAGCGGCGCGCATTGCCGACACGGTGCTGGAGCGGAAGCTGGGACACCTGGGTTCTCCAGTGTCGCAATCTGCGACAGTTGTAGCGGGGCCTGTTCCGATAAACACCACACCCGGGGTTACCGCGCAATGACCGGCCGTGGTGCACTGCATCAGTTTCAGTGGCCCTCTCCAGTCCGTGCGCCGCGTAGCGCCATGCCGCACTGCACCACACCGAACCTGGCATCGTCCTTGCGCCATGGAACAGACCCCTTACCGGGCCTGTCCACTGCCATCCGGAGATGCACCCATGAATGCCGTCACGTCCGCCAAGCCGCACGCCACCGATCCGCAGTCCATCTTCAAGCCGCGCTACGGCAACTACATCGGCGGGGAATGGGTGGCGCCGCGCAGCGGCCAGTACTTTGAAAACACCACCCCGGTGACCGGCAAGGTGTTCACCGAGGTCGCCCGTTCCAACGCCGAGGACATCGAAGCGGCGCTCGACGCTGCCCACGCGGCCAAGGCCGCCTGGGCCGAGACCTCGACCACCGAACGCGCCAATATCCTCAACAGGATCGCCGACCGCATCGAGGAAAACCTCGAACTGCTCGCGCATGCCGAGACCTGGGACAACGGCAAGCCGATCCGCGAAACGCTCAACGCCGACGTGCCGCTGATGGCCGACCACTTCCGCTACTTCGCCGGTGCCGTGCGCGCGCAGGAAGGCAGCCTGTCGGAGATCGACAAGGACACCATCGCCTACCACTTCCACGAGCCGCTCGGCGTGGTCGGGCAGATCATCCCGTGGAACTTCCCGATGCTGATGGCCGCCTGGAAGCTGGCCCCGGCCCTGGCCGCCGGCAACTGCGTGGTGCTCAAGCCGGCCGAGCAGACCCCGGCTTCGATCCTGGTGCTGATGGAGGTGATCGGCGATCTGCTGCCCAAGGGCGTGCTCAACGTGGTCAATGGCTTCGGTGTGGAGGCGGGCAAGCCGCTGGCGTCCAACCCGCGCATCGCCAAGATCGCCTTCACCGGCGAGACCACCACCGGCCGGCTGATCATGCAGTACGCCAGCCAGAACCTGATCCCGGTGACGCTGGAGCTGGGCGGCAAATCCCCGAACATCTTCTTCGCCGATGTCATGGCCGAGGATGACGACTTCCTCGACAAGGCCATCGAAGGCTTCGTGCTGTTCGCCTTCAACCAGGGCGAGGTGTGTACCTGCCCGTCGCGCGCGCTGATCCAGGAATCGATCTACGAGAAATTCATGGAACGCGCGCTCAAGCGCGTGGCCGCGATCAAGCAGGGCAATCCGCTCGATCCCAACACCATGGTCGGTGCGCAGGCCTCCTCCGAGCAGCTGGAGAAAATCCTCTCCTACTTCGACATCGGCAAGCAGGAGGGTGCCGAGGTGTTGATCGGCGGTGAGCAGGCCAAGCTGGACGGCGACCTGGCCGGCGGCTTCTACGTGAAGCCCACCGTGTTCAAGGGCCACAACAAGATGCGCGTGTTCCAGGAAGAGATCTTCGGGCCGGTGGTTTCGGTGACCACGTTCAAGACCGAGGAGGAAGCGCTGGAGCTCGCCAACGACACCCTGTACGGCCTCGGCGCCGGCGTGTGGAGCCGCGATGCGTCGCGCCTGTACCGCATGGGCCGTGGCATCCAGGCCGGACGCGTGTGGACCAACTGCTACCACGCCTATCCGGCACATGCCGCGTTCGGCGGCTACAAGCAGTCGGGCATCGGCCGCGAGAACCACAAGATGATGCTCGACCACTACCAGCAGACCAAGAACCTGCTGGTCAGCTATTCGCCCAAGAAGCTGGGCTTCTTCTGAGCCCGCGCCGGGCTTGATCCCGATCAAGGCGCCGGCATGCGGCCGGCGCCACAGTGCTGTCATTGGCAATCCACGGAGATCCACGCATGAACAAGACCATGAAGGCCGCTGTCGTCCGCGAATTCGGAAAGCCGTTGCGCATCGAGGAAGTCGAGGTGCCACGTCCGGGGCCCGGCGACATCCTGGTGAAGATCGAAGCCTGTGGCGTGTGCCACACCGACCTGCATGCGGTGGATGGTGACTGGCCGGTCAAGCCCAACCCGCCCTTCATTCCCGGCCATGAAGGGGTCGGCCACGTGGTGGCGGTGGGTGCGGGTGTCAGCCACATCCGCGAGGGCGACCGCGTCGGCATCCCGTGGCTGTATTCGGCGTGCGGCTACTGCGAGCACTGCCTGGGCGGCTGGGAAACCCTGTGCGAAGCGCAGCAGAACACCGGCTACTCGGTGAACGGTGGCTTCGCCGAATATGCGCTGGCCAATGCGGCCTATGTCGGCCTGCTGCCGAAGGGCGTGGGCTTCATCGAGGTCGCGCCGATCCTGTGTGCCGGCGTCACCGTCTACAAAGGCCTGAAGGTCACCGATACCAAGCCCGGCCAGTGGGTGGTGATCTCCGGCATCGGCGGGCTCGGCCACATGGCCGTGCAGTACGCCAAGGCGATGGGCCTGAACGTGGCCGCGGTGGATATCGATGACGGCAAGCTGGCGCTGGCCGAGCGGCTGGGCGCGACGATCACCGTCAACGCGCGCAATACCGATCCGGCCGCGTTCCTGAAGAAGGAGATCGGCGGCGCGCACGGCGCACTGGTCACCGCGGTCTCGCCAAAGGCCTTCGAGCAGGCACTGGGCATGGTCCGCCGGGGCGGTACGGTCTCGTTGAACGGCCTGCCGCCGGGAGACTTCCCGCTGGACATCTTCGGCATGGTGCTCAACGGCATCACCGTGCGTGGGTCGATCGTCGGCACCCGCCTGGACCTGCAGGAATCGCTGGAATTCGCCGAGCAGGGCAAGGTCGCCGCAACGGTCACCAGCGATTCGCTGGAGAACATCAACGACATCTTCGCGCGCATGCAGGCCGGCAAGATCGAAGGCCGCGTGGTGCTCGACATGAACGCGTAAAACACACGGCGCGCTGCCGACGTACCTCGGCAGCGCCTGTTCCACGGTAGTGCCGGCCTCGCTGGCCGGCTCCCGGAGATTCCCGACCATGCCCGACCTCCCGCTCCAGGTAATGGCCACGCTCCCGGCCCTGCAGCTGATCGAGACATTGCAGGCCCGCCATGGCGACCTGCTGTTCCATCAGTCCGGTGGCTGCTGCGACGGCTCCTCGCCGATGTGTTTCGCCCAGGGCGATTTCATCGTGGGCGACCGCGACGTGCGCATGGGCGAGATCGGCGGGGCGCCGTTCTACATCAGCCCCGCGCAGTTCGAATACTGGAAGCACACCCAGCTGATCATCGACGTGGTGCCCGGCCGGGGCGGCATGTTCTCGCTGGAGAACGGCGAGGGCGTGCGCTTCCTGGTCCGCTCGCGCTTGTTCAGCGATGAGGAGTTCGCGCAGCTCAAGGCCGCCGGCCGGGTCTGAACCACGCCGCGGCAACCCGTCCATAATGGCGGCTCTCCCGCCGTGACGCCCCTGCCATGCCTGTGTGGTCCGCCCTGAAGAATCCACTGCTGTCCGTGCTGGCCGTCGTGTTCGCGTTCGCGGTGATGGTGCTGGTCAACAGCCTCGGTTCCTGGCTGGTGCCGTTGCTGCGCATTCCGCCGGGCGGCGAGCCGCAGCTGGCCTGGGACCTGGCCTGGACGATCCTCAGCGGCATCGCTGCGATCGCCTTCGCCAGCCGTTATGCGCCCACCTGGCCACGTGTGCACGGCGGCGTGGTGTGGGCGGTGATCGCGGCCGCCTCGATCTACACCGCCTGGGATTTCGGCAGCGATTTCCCGTTCTGGTTCGTGGTGACCCTGCTGGTGTCGCTGCCTGTGCAGGCATTGGTGGGCCTGTGGGTGGGCACGCGGTTCCGGCCAGCGCGCGCCTGATCAGCTGCCGGGCAGCACCTGCTTCACCTGCTCGATGCCTTCCCACGGGTCCTGCTTCAGCCGCTCCGCACGCTGCAGCGCCTTCGCCATCGGGAAGGCGTCCGGCGCCGCGATGCGGCCCAGCTCTTCCCAGCGCAGCGGCACCGCCACGCCGGCTCCGGGCCGCGCCCGCAGCGACCACGAGCTCACACTGGTGGCGCCGCGCGCATTGCGCAGCCAATCGATGAAGATCACCCCATCGCGCTTGGCCTTGCTCATCGTCGCCACATAGCGCTCCGGTGCCTGGGTGGCCATGGCCTGCGCAAACGCCTCGCAGAAGTCCTTGGCCTGCGCCCAGTCGGCCTTGGGCTGCAGCGGCACCACCACGTGCACGCCCTTGCCGCCGGAAAGCCGGACGAAGCTCTCCAGCCCGGCTTCCTGCAGGCGCGCGCGCACATCGCGTGCGGCGGCCTTGATCTGCGTCCAGTTCACGCCTTCGCCGGGATCCAGATCGAACACCAGCCGGTCCGGATGTTCGGGGTCATCGACGGTGGCGCCCCAGGGATGCAGCTCCAGGGTGTTCATCTGCACCAGCTGCAGCAGGCCCTCCACCTCCTCGATGTAGAGGTAGTCTTCGCGCCCGCTCTTCTGCTCCAGCGGAATCGCCTTGACCGCACCGCCCAGGCCGGTGCCGTGGTGTTTCTGGAAGAAGCAGGGCGTGTCCACCCCGTCCGGGCAGCGCAGCACCGACAGCGGGCGGTGCGCCACCTCGGGCAGGATCCAGCGCGCCATGCGCCGGTAGTAGTCGGCCACCTCGCCCTTGGTGATTTTCGCCTTGGCGAACACCACGCGCTCGGGATGGCTGATCGTCACCGTGCTCTCGTCCTGCGCGGCCGTAGCTGCCTTCTTTCGCCCGCGCGTTCCGGCCGGGGTGGCGGAGGCCGCGGTAGTGGAGGGGGTGGGGGAGACGGCCGTAGCTGTGGCGCCCAGATCCTTGGCGTGTTTGTCCTCGCGCAGCCGCTTGAAGCTGGCCTGGCGCAGCAACCCTTCCTTGGCCCATCCACGGAATGCGACCTCCGCCACCAGCACCGGCTTCACCCAGTGCACGCTGCGTGCGGTGAACGGCACATGCGCAGGCAGCTCGACCACCGCGTCCTTCACCGTCAGCGGGGTCAGCTGCCTGGTCAGCGCGCGCAGCGCGGCATCGTCGAAGCCCGTGCCGACGCGGCCGACATACCGTAGCCCGCGCTTGTCCGGGGTGGCCATCAGCAGCGAGCCGAAGCCACTGCGCGATCCCTTCGGTTCGGTATAGCCGACGATGAGGAACTCATCGGTGTTCTCGTGCTTGATCTTGATCCAGTCGCGCGAACGCGCGTTGACGTAGGGCGCGTCGATCCGCTTGCTGATGATGCCTTCGAAGCCGGCCTCGCCACTGGCGGCGAACACCGCCGGGCCGTGGTCGCGCACGTGGTCGCTGTAGGCCAGGGTGCCCGGCGTGGCGCCCAGCAGGTCCTTGAGCAGGGCCTTGCGCTCCAGCAGGGGCACCCGGCTGACGTCCACCCCCGCGATGCCGGGCATGTCGAACACCACATAGCGCAGCGGCTGTTTGGCGGTGCCATCGATGACCTTCTGCAACGCAGTAAAGTCACTGCGGCCCTGCGCATCCAGCACCACCAGCTCACCGTCCAGGCGTAGATCGCGCACCGGCAGCCGCTCGATCGCCTGCACCACCTCGGGAAAATCGTCGGTCCAGTTCAACCCGCCGCGCGAGCGCAGCGACACCACGCCATCGCGCACATCGGCCAGCAGGCGATAACCGTCCCATTTGATCTCGTGCAGCCACTGCTCGCCGTCCGGTGCGGTGGCACGGTGATCGGTCAGCTGAGGCTTGAAGTCATGCGGGTAGGGCGTTGCGCGAGCGCCCTGCAGGGCCAGCGCGCGCTTGGACCAGCGCGCGTCCGCCTTGCGTTCGGCCTTGCGTGCGGGGCTACCTGTCGCGGCCTTGGCCGGCGCGGTCTTCCTTGCCGGGGCAGCTTTGCTGGCGTTGGCAGCGGCAACCTTCTTCGCGCTTGCGCGCTTGCCTGCCTTGGGCGGTGCCTCCAACAGATCATCAGCCTCCATATCCCTGGCCTCCTCGTCATCGCGTTTGATCAGCAGCCACTGGTGCTGCTTGCCCTTCATCGCAGTGCGCACCAGTTTCCAGCCGCCCTTGAGCCGTTCACCGTGCAGGACGAAGTCCACCTTGCCGGCCGCGATCGCCTCCAGCGGATCGCCATCGCAGGCCCAGGTGCCGTGGTCGTAGACGTCCACATGCCCGGCGCCGTAATGGCCGCTGGGGATATCGCCGGCAAACGTCGCGTAGGACAGCGGGTGATCTTCAACCTCCACCGCGAGCCGTTTTTCACCAACGCGCAGCGAGGGGCCTTTCGGCACCGCCCAGCTCTTGAGCACGCCATCGGCTTCCAGCCGGAAGTCGTAATGGCGCGAGCTGGCGTGGTGCAGCTGCACCACGAAGATCGGCCGCCGCGCCGGCGCGCCGCGGCGCTCGGCATCCGGCTCGGGGGTGCCGTCGAAGCGGCGTTTGCGGCGGTATTCCTGCAGGGACACGTCGGCTTACCCGGCTTTGCGCGCGGGCGCGCGCTTGGTGGTCTTCTTGGCCGCTTTGCCCGCTGTCTTGGTCGCCTTTTTGGCCGCAGTGGGTTTGGCGACCTTTGCCGTAGCCTTCTTCGCCGCCGACTTTTTGGCGGCCGGCGTGCGCTTCTTGGCATCCAGGCTCTTCTGCAGCAACGACATGAAGTCGACCACGTTGGTCGCGTCGTCCTCGCGCGGGGCCGGCTCTTCCTCCACCTTGGTGGTGCCACCCTTGGCCTTGATCCGCTTTTTCAGCAGCGTGTGCAGGCGCTCGCGGAATTCATCGTGGTACTCATCCGGCTTCCATTCGCCGGACATGGAGGCGATCAACTGCTCGGCCATCGCCGTTTCCTTGCTGTTGATACGGTACTCGGCGAGGCTGCCGCTGGGCAGCTTGTACTCGTCCGGGTCGACCAGTTCCTGTGGATAACGCAGGATCATCAGCACCAGTCCATCGCCGTGCGGCATCACCGCGCACAGGTATTCGCGCGTGCGCACCACCACCCGTGCGATGCCGACCTTGCCGGTGCTGCGCAGCGTTTCGCGCAGCAGCACGTAGCCTTTCTCGGCTTTTTTGGCGGGCACCAGCAGGTAGGGCTTCTCGTAGTACCGCGGGTCGATGGTGGCGGCGTCGACGAAGGTCTCCACCTCGACCGCCTCATGGCTTTGCGGCGCGGCCGAGCGGATGTCGTCTTCCTCCAGCACGACATAGCTGCCCTTGTCGTACTCGTAGGCTTTGACGATCTCTTTCCACGGCACTTCCTCACCGGTATCGGCGTTGACCCGTTCGAAGCGGATCGGCTTGCGGTCGCGCGAATCCAGCATGCGGAAGTGCAGGTCGACATTGCGTTCGCCGGACATCAGCGACACCGGGACATTGAGCAGCCCGAATGACAGCGTGCCGGTCCAGATCGGTCGGGCCATGGTGGCGCCACTCCAACACTACAGGGAGGGCAGCTGTACCGCGGCGCACGTGAAACGCCTGTGTCCGGCCTGTGCAGGCCGTGGCTGCACGCCCGCGGCTACTGCAGCAGGCCGTGCACCGCCGCCGCCGGCATGTGGTCCAGCGCCAGCCAGGCATCCTCGACCACCGCCCGTGCCTGGTGCCAGCCCAGCCGCGATTGGCCGCGCATCTGTTCCCAGTGCTCGGCCAGCTCGCCGTCGGTGTCATCGGCGCCGCGCGGCCAGTCGGCGTAATGCGTGGTCAGGGCGAAGGCATAGGCCGGGTACAGGTCGCGCCAGCTGCGGCGCCCCTGGCTGCGGCGCTGCTCGTAGTCACTGCGCATGTACTGCAGGTAGTCCTGGGCGACCGCCTGCGCATCTTCGGCGCGGTCGCGGCGCGCGCGGCGCCCGCTCCGTTCCGGCTGCAGGTAGGCGTTGAACAACGCGGGTGCGGCACGGCGGTCCAGGCGGGGCATGACACGACTCCGACAGCGGTGGGGGAGGCAGGAATAGACCCGCCGCCGTTATCCAGCCGTGACAGATTCGTTGACGCACCGGGATTCGCAGCGACTTCACCCGCCGCGCGCTGTAGTGGGCTGCACAGCTACTGGAGAACTCCCATGCCCCGCGATCCTCTGCGCGACGCCACCGCCCCGGTCCCCGGCGAGCAGCGCGCCAAACATGACAACCAGGACGCCGAAGACCGCGGCGCCGGCATGTCCGTGCCCGACGACGAACCCGATCACCTGCCGGTGGCCGTCACGCCCGATCCCGTCCCGCGCGACCGCAAGGATTCGGCGGCCGGCGAGAAAGGCCCCGCCGGCCATCATCGCCGCGAAGATGAATACCAGCGCCGCCAGCGCAAGGAACACGCCAGCGACAACCAGGACGAGGCGCTGGAAGAGACCTTCCCGGCCAGCGACCCGACCTCACCGTTCGTGCCGGCCAAGCCGCCCAGGTAAGCCGCTGCGATCAGGGCGCCCACTGCCACTGCAGGCCCACGTTGTAGCGACGATCCGGGCCGGGCTCGAAGAAGCGCTGGTTGCCATCGTTGACGATCACCGAGCCGATGTAGCGCTGGTCCAGCGCGTTGTCGATCCGCGCGAAGGCACGCAGCGTGCCCTGCGCGGTGGTCCAGCGCCGTGACATTTCCAGGTTGAGCAGCGCGTAGCCCGGCGCGCGCTCAGTGGCCAGGTCGTTCACCACGGTGTCGCTGGAAGCCACTATCTCGGCCGCCCACTGCCACGTTCCCGGGCGGTACTGCACCCGCGCGTTCCACTGCTGACTGGGCACGCCGGGCAGGCGTGACCCGGCCGCCACCGTATTGCAGCCGCTGGCCGCGCACAGCGCATACGGGTCGCGCACGGTGGCCTCGATCCAGGTGTAGGCCAGCGTGAGATCCGCCTGCGCACCCAGCGGCTGTACATAGCTGGCTTCCGCGCCCTGGCGGCGGGTGCGGCCGATGTTGCGGTAGGTACTGCGGCCGCCGCTGTTGCTCGCCACCGCCAGCTCGTCATCGGTATCGGCGCGGAACAGCGCAGCCTCGACCTGCACGCCACTCTGGCCGTGCCACTTGCTGCCCACTTCCAGGTTGCGGCTGCGGGCCGCCGAGAGATCCAGCGCCAGCCCGGCCTGGCCATCGGCGCGGTAGCCCAGCTCGTTGAAGGTCGGGGTCTCGAAGCCACGCCCGGCCGAGGCATACAGCCGCCACGCATCGCTGGCGCGGAACACCACGCCGGCCACCGGGGTGGTCGCTTCGTAGCGACGCGACCCGCTGTCGTCGGGATTGCCGGCGGTGATGTAGTGGTCGTTGGAGCGGAAGCGCACGGTGCTGTGCCGCATACCAAGCAACAGCGACCAGCGCGGTGCCCACTGCCACCACGCCTGCGCGAACTGGTCCACGTTCTCGACCCGGTCGCTCTGGTCGCGGCGCAGGCGGCCCTTGATGCCCACCTGATCACCGACGAAATTCTCGTAACCGCGGCGATCCTGCTGCTGACGGTCGGCATTGGCGCCGATCACCACGTCCAGCGGTCGACCAGCCCAGTCGCCGTGCCAGGCCCAGCGCGCGTCGAGTCCACCGTAATCGCCGTCCAGATCGATCACCCCGCCGGCATGCAGCGCGTTGGCCTGCGGCCCCGGTGGGATCGCCAGGTACTGCTCCACGCTGCGCTGGCCGGCGTAGCCCATCGCACGCCAGGTCTGCGCCCCTTCGGTGCGGGTGAAGACCAGCCCGGCCTGGGCCTGGCGCACGGATTTGCGGGTGTTGTACTGGGTGGCCACCGCGGTGGCCTGGCGCGGGTTCTCGCGCACCTGGGCGCGGGTCAGGCCGAGTGGATCCTGCGCGTCGGGCGCATCGAAGTAGTTCAGCACCAGATCCAGCTGGCCGCCGCCGACATCCGTGCCCAAGCGGGCGTTGACCGATTCGCGCCGGGCCTGGCTGTGGTCGCGCCAGCCATCGGTGCGGAAGTGGTTGGCGGCCACGTTGTAGCGGATCGGTCCCTGCACGCCACGCAGCTGGGCGCCGGCGCTGACAGTGTTGTCGCTGCCGGTATCCAGCCGCAGGCGCCACGGGTCGCCTTCGGCACCGTCCGCGCTCCACACCTGGACCACGCCACCGGAGGAGTTGCCGTACAGCGCCGAGAACGGCCCGCGCAGCACCTCCACGCGCTGCGCCGAGAGCAGGCTGGCGTGGGAGAGCTGGCCCTGGCCGTCGGGCATGGTGGCCGGCACACCGTCCACGAGCACGCGCACGCCACGCACGCCGAAGGTCGAACGCGCGCCGAAGCCGCGGATCGAGAGCTGGGTGTCCTGCGCATAGTTCTGACGATCGCGCGCGACCACCCCGGGGATGCCGTTGAGCGCCTCGGAGAGCTGGGCCAGCGGGCCGGTACGGTCTTCATCCACCCAGACCGTGGTCAGCGAGGCGGGCAGGTCGATATCGGCCACCTGCGCCACGCGCGCAGCCTGGACCTGGACCGTGGGCAGCCGCTCGATCGGGGCGGTGGGAGCGGGGGTGTTCTGGGCCTGCGCCAGCGACGGCAGCAACACGGCCGAGGCCAGCGCACAATGGCGGGCCAGCGGGGTAAGACGGAGCATGCGGGGCGGGATCCTCGGTAAATGGGCGTGCCGCACGCCATGGTACGGAAGATGACGTGACGACGGCCTCGGCGCCCTTGGCAGGGCTTTGTTACGATGGGTCGGTTTTGGCTGATTCTGCCGCCAATCCTGCGTCGCGCCACCCTCCCCCTTCCGTCATCCGAATGAGTACCGCCGTGTCCTTCTTTGCAAATGTGGAACTGGTCCCAGGCGACCCGATCCTGGGCCTGACCGAGGCTTACAACGCCGACAGCCGTCCGACCAAGGTCAACCTGGGCGTGGGCATCTATTACGACGAGAGCGGCCGCATCCCGCTGCTCCGCGCCGTGAACAGGATCGAACAGCAGCTGGCCAATGACGCCAAACCGCGCGGCTACCTGCCGATCGACGGCCTGCCGGCCTACAACCAGGCCACCCGCGAGCTGGTCTTCGGCAAGGATTCGCCGCTGCTGGCCGCTGGCCGCGTGGCCACCTCGCAGACCATCGGCGGCAGCGGTGCGCTGCGCGTCGGCGCGGACCTGCTGCACAAGCTGCTGCCGCACGCCACCATCGCCATCAGCAACCCGAGCTGGGAAAACCATCGCGCGGTGTTCGGCGCGGCCGGTTTCGACGTGGTCGATTACACCTACTTCGATGCCGCCACCCATGGCGTGGACTTCGACGGCATGCTGGCCGACCTCGGCAAGCTGCAGCCGGGCACCGTGGTGCTGCTGCACGCGTGCTGCCACAACCCGACCGGTGCCGACCTCACCGTCGCGCAGTGGAAGCAGGTGGCCGAGCTGCTGAAGGACCGCCAGCTGTTCCCGTTCATCGACATGGCCTACCAGGGCTTCGACAAGGGCATCAGCGAAGATGGCGCCGCCGTGCGCATCATCGCCGAGGCCGACATCGACAGCTTCGTGGTCGCCAACTCGTACTCCAAGTCGTTCTCGCTGTATGGCGAGCGCATTGGCGCGCTGTCGGTGGTCGCCCCGGATGCGAACGCGGCCAAGGCCGTGCAGTCGCAGGTCAAGCGCATCATCCGCACGATCTACTCCAGCCCGTCCAACCATGGCGCCGCGCTGGTGGCCGGTGTGCTCAACAGCGTCGAGCTGCGCCAGCTGTGGGAAGCGGAACTGACCGAAATGCGTGAGCGCATCCATGCCCTGCGCCATGGCCTGGTGGAGAACCTGGTCGCCGCCGGCGCACCGGAGTACGCCTTCATCAACGACCAGGCCGGCATGTTCTCGTACTCGGGCCTGAGCCGCGCCCAGGTGGACCGCCTGCGCGACGAGTTCGCGATCTACGCCGTGGGCACCGGCCGCATCTGCGTGGCCGCACTGAACCAGGGCAACCTGGAGTACGTGGCCAAGGCCGTGGCCACCGTCAGCAAGGGCTGAGCGGCATCGCCCCCGTGAGGAAGAACGGCCGCCCTGTGCGGCCGTTTTTCTTTGCCGCGCCGGCCGCGCGTTGCGCGCGGTGGGAACGGTTACGGCGGCCCGCGCCTCGTAATGGCTCCGGGGAAGGGCGACAATAGGCGCTTCCCCTTTGAAGGCCGCCTGATTCCATGTCCCAGACGTCGCTGACCCGCTATCTGATCGAAGAGCAACATGCCGGCCGCATCAACGCCGATCTGCGCCAGCTGATCGCTGTCGTTGCCCGCGCCTGCACCAGCATCTCCATCGCGGTCAGCAAGGGCGCGCTGGGCGGTGTGCTTGGCGAAGCCGGCACTGGCAACGTGCAGGGCGAAGCGCAGAAGAAGCTGGACGTGATCAGCAACGAGATCCTGCTGGAAGCCAATGCCTGGGGCGGCCACCTCGCGGCCTGCGCCTCGGAAGAAATGGATCATTGCCAGCCGGTGCCGGACACCTACCCGCGCGGTGACTTCCTGCTGCTGTTCGATCCCCTCGATGGCAGCTCCAACATCGACGTCAACGTCTCGGTCGGCACCATCTTCTCGGTGCTGCGCTGCCCGCCGGGCACCGAACAGCCCAACGATGCCAGCTTCCTGCAGCCGGGCACCGCGCAGGTCGCGGCCGGCTACTGCATCTACGGGCCGAGCACGCAGATGGTGCTCACCGTCGGCCACGGCACGCACGCCTTCACCCTGGACCGCGAGAAGGGCGAGTTCGTGCTGACCACGCCGGACATGCAGATCCCGGCGGACACCCAGGAATTCGCGATCAACATGTCCAACCAGCGGCATTGGGAAACCCCGATGCAGGGCTACGTGCAGGACCTGCTGGCCGGCAAGGAAGGCGCGCGCGGCAAGAACTTCAACATGCGCTGGATCGCCAGCATGGTGGCCGACGTGCATCGCATCCTGACCCGCGGCGGCATCTTCATCTACCCGTGGGACACGAAGGATCCCTCCAAGGCCGGCAAGCTGCGCCTGATGTACGAAGCCAACCCGATGGGCCTGCTGGTCGAACAGGCCGGCGGCGCTGCCACCACCGGGCGCGAGCGCATTCTCGACATCCAGCCCGATCAGCTGCACCAGCGCGTGCCGGTGTTCCTCGGCTCGCGCAATGAAGTGGAAGAAGCCACCCGTTACCACCGCGAACACGACAGCGCGGCAGGGTGATTTCCTACGCAGGGCTGGCCGCCTGGTCAGCCCTGTTGCTACGTGGCAACGGCGTGACATCGGCCACGGCAGCGGTCACCATCGGCCATTCGTGCCCACGGATGACCCCATGACTGCCGACGCGCCGCTCGATTTCATCGAAGTAATCCACAACGCCGTCCCCAACGAGGTCTGCGCGGCCCTGCAGGCCCAGATGCGATCCAGTGCGCAGTTGCAGCCGGGCGAAGTGGGCAGCGGTGTGTTCCCGGAACTCAAGCACAGCAAGGATCTTCGCATCAGCGGGCGCCCCGAGTGGCGGCAGGCCGAAGCGGCGCTGCAGCAGGCGGTTTTCAAGGGTTTGCTGACTTATCTACGCCGTTATCCACAGGCCCTGATCTCGCCGTTGATGTTGCAGATCCAGGACAGCCAGGGCCAGCCGCGCCGGTTGGCGGCCGAGGATTTCCCCGACATGGACGACGCCACGCTGTCCGACCTGGCCCGCACCTGCCTGCGGCCCGGTGCCATCAATCTGCAATGGTATGCAGCGGGCGAGGGCGGCTATCCGTACTGGCACTGCGAGCTGTACCCACGCGATCCGGCCGGCGAAACGCTGCACCGCCACCTGCTGTGGACGCTCTACCTCAATGACGATTTCGATGCCGGCGAAACCGAGTTCCTGTTCCAGGGCCGCAAGGTCGCGCCGCGCACGGGCAGCCTGTTGATCGCACCGACGGCGTTTACCCACACCCACCGGGGCAACCGGCCGCAGGGTGGGGACAAGTTCATTGCAACGAGCTGGGTTCTTTTCCAGAGTGCGCAGAAATTGTTTGGTGGGAATTGATCAGCGCGCGCTTTCAATCAGCACGTGAGCAGGCAGCGCCGGTTCTCATCTACGAAGGCGATGCGATGCACTCAAAAGCCTGGATCACTTTCGGCGGTGCGCGCTTGTACGCAGCATCGTCATGAGGGTCACGACACTCAGGAACAGAGTGAACAAGCCGAAGAAAGCCAGCGCGTACTGGTGCACGCCGGTAAATTTCCCGTCTGCAATCCTGCAGAGAGCATTCACTCCCGTCGCAATCGTGATCAGGACGAATACCACGAGATTTACCGTCCTCCGGTGATGGTCCAGCATGTGCGTCCTCCTTGGCTTGAGTTCAACGTCTCGATCAACGCCCTTGCACTCTATCCGTTCAAATGCTTGCCGGTTGAGCAAAGGTTCGCTCTAACCCGCGTCATCGATCACCGGCCGTATCGGAACGACTCACGCGGCCTCGGCGAGTGGAAACCGTCGCTCCCACGGTTCCAAGGATAGCCAACGACAACCCAACCAGCTCCTGTTCGCCTAGAGAAACACGGTAGGCAACTTTCAGCCCCGTAAGTACCACGAAGTTCACTGGGAGCATCCACAGGAAGGCGATCCCAAGCCGATGAATCCATTTCATCCCAACGCGGTCTCCTTGAGTCACAGGCACCGGGGGACACGGGCGACCCATGCGTTACCAAGTCGCCAGCACCACCACTACGGCTGCAACCAGCACGGCCAACACCATCACGGTGATCGGCACATTGCGCCCGGTGCGCTTCGTCTTCGCCTTCAACCCGACCAGCACGTCCAGATCGAGATAGAGACGATCAGCGCCCGCGTCGCGGATGACGCCGTTGTCGCGGTAATAACTCAGCGGAGCATGGAGTGCCGGGTCTAGACCTTTGCGTGACTCGCCAAGAGGGACGAAGAAATCACCTTCGATATTTTCCGTACTTCTGATCAAGCGATCTAACGCTTTCCTCCGTCTTCTGGACAACCAAAAATCGAGAATGAAGAATAATTGCAGGCAGAAGTGCCAGGAGTGCAAATAATAAGCCTGAGATCAGAACCTGAAGAACATTGCCAGTAACCAATCCAATTATGAATGCAGACCCCAATAGCCCGGCGAATATATATGTATAGGACACCAGTAATATATACCTGAGCCAGCCTATATCCGATTCAATGATTGATCGACATTCTTTACATTTGACGATGAGCACTCTCTCAAGCGATTTAAATGCTGGCAATCGCTGTGCTCTTGTGCCGCATGCTGGACACTTGAATTTAAAAGATAAATTCATCGACATATCTCTTCCCCAACTATTCCTGCTGCCGCTATTGCTTCAGAGTTATTGTAAGTGGCCTTAAACATTGAGCCATAGAAGGCGGCAGCGGAAGCATAACCACCCACGCGCCCGCCAAATCCAGTCCCGACGGCGATGCCGGCTCCAGCTCTGCTCATCACTTGTAGGGGGTACTTAGACGATACCGCCGCTACAGCTGTTCCGGTCTGATTTGGGTGCGACAGTGCCTGTATCAGGGCTATCCCTAATTGGGAATGTGTGCTACTGGCTTCCTGTAGTGCTCTATCGCCCAATATTCCTGATTGTGCAGCCAACGCAGTACCGCCCCAAGCCACGCCTTGAATGTAGCTAGAAACGCCATCGGAAACTTGGCTAAGGGGCCCTTTATCTGGAAGCTGGGCCCTGATCTCTCCGAATGATGCTGAAGTGCAATCACAGTCCTTCAAGCCAAACGGATCGATTAAGCTTACAGGGTTGGAGCCAGCGTATGAGTAGGTATTAGTTCCAGCCTCCAAACCAATCGGATCACTCTGCACATACCTGGCAATACTTGCGTCGTAGTCCCGGAAGCCGTTATACCAAAGCCCCGTCTCGGCATCGTGGTACTGCCCTGGGAAACCAATATTCAGTCCGCCAATGCTGTCCTGCTGAACACTCCGGCCATAGGCGTAGTTATACGCCTTCCACACTGTCTGCTGGCTAGCGTTCGTAGCAAATTCAGGCCGCCCCAGATGATCAGTGTGTACGAAGTTAACCTGGCCACCACGGTCCAAGCCTACCAGCTCGCCGCCGAACCAAAGGTAGTTCGTCCAAGTACCGTCCGTCAGCTCAGAGGTGAGCTGATTCTGCCCCGCGTAGTAGTAGCGGCTCGTGCTTGCGTTGAGCTTCGCTACACGCTGGCCTTGCGCATTGAGCATGTAGTTTGTAACAGCCCCATTGACGTTAGCCTGACTCATCCGATTGAAGGGGCTATAGGTGTAGGTCTGCACACGCGAACCGCTCTTCTCGCTGATCCTGTTACCTACAGCATCGTACTGGTACTGGCGGCTCACACCATCACTCGTGTAGTTCAGGACGCGATTGCTCTGAGGATCGATGCTGTACTGGGTCAGCGAGGTTCCAGCTTGGTAGCGATCGTGATTGCCGCCCGCATCGTACGAAAGCTGGTTGATCACGCCGAATCGCGTCAGGGTGGTCAGGCGACTCAGCGCGTCGTAGCCAATGACCTGCGTCATGTCCGGGGAGACCCCGTCACCTATCCGGGTGATCTCATTGTCCGCGCTGTGCTGGTAGTCCCAGGCGCTCAGTGCGGTGTTGTCCCCTCGCCGTACGGACATGGAGGTGAGGCGGCCGTCCAGATCGTGGCCATATCCACGCACAAGACCATTGCCGTAAGAGAGGTTGTTTCGAGCACCCGTTGCTTTGTAACTCGCGGCTGTGATCACCGGCTTGGTCACACCGTTGATGGTCACGGACATTGAACCAAGTTGACCGCCGGCCCCGTACCCGTACTCAACAGCGTTTCCATTGGGATAGGTAATCTTGTTAGGCCTGCCAATCCCGTCGAAGCCGTAGGTGGTGCTGTGGTCCGTCGTCGCTCCACCGGCAATTATGAAGTCCCGCCTGATCAAAACTTCACCAGCAGGGCTGTAGGCGAAATGTGTGGATGTGGTTGGAGCGGCCAATCCACATAGCCGGCCCAGCCCCCTACTGCACCAATCATAGCTGTAACTGTGTTGTTGACCGTCGGAATTGACCTCAGTAAGTCGTCCCAAACCGTCATGAGTAAAGGACACCATACTGCCATCGTTACGCACGGTACCCGTTCGCAGGCCGCCTGCGTTGTATTGGTGGCTCGTGACCCCAGTATCCGGACTGCTCTGCTTCCACAGTTGTCCAAATCCATCGTATTCGAAGCTCGTTACCAATCCACGGGGGTCGATCACCTTGGTAACACGATCACCCACGTCGTGGGCCAGCAGTGTCGCGCCACCCGCTGGATCTATCTTCTTCAACAATCGTCCTCGCGCGTCATACTCGAATTTCGTCGTGCGATTCTGCGAATCCGTGATTTGGATCAGACGGTCCTCAGCGTCATATGCGTAGCGGACGTTCTGACCACTGTTACCGTTCTCCGCCACCAGTCTTCCCAGCTCGTCATACTGATAGTCAACGCTGTAGGAAACTGTGCTCAACGCGATCAGTGTTGCCGTTGCGATGGACATCAGCGCTCTCCTTCCGTGGACTTCAGCATCTGGCCGCCTGGCTCGACTGACATTGGCGCCTGACACTCTCCATTCGGCTTACAGACCCAGCCAACATTGGACACGGTCACTCCCGTGGTGGCTCGGGGGCCCCACGCTGTACCACTGCTCGCCATCTGCGCAGAGTATTCGAAGTACATGTTTCCCGTCCCAGGATTTTCTGGCGCGATGGTTTGACTGAAGACCACCTCTCCGCCAGGAGGAACTGGTGCTGACAGGAGCATGCTGTTGTTTAGGTGGATGAATCCCCAAGCAAGATAGGTATTGCTATGCCAGACGATATTTCCTGTGTTGCGCACCCGAGCAGTCAGCTCGGTGGTTTCTCCATTTACGATATTAGTCGGAGAAGTGTTAAAGCTGATGATCTGCGCGCTAAGTGTGGCCGGTGGAACGATATGGCTGCCGGATCCGGTAACGACCAGGTTGGATTGTCCAACAGGCGAGATGCCGTGAACGTGCAGCGTTTTGTTGGCGTGGGCCTGCCGGGTGCCAAAGTCTAAGAGCACCCTGAACCGATGCGCAGTTGTCGCCACCTGACAGCTATGTGCGACGGTGGCGTCACCTGGCAGGTTGGCGGTCCCGCTTGCAACGTGCGTGCCCGAACCCGCAGCGCCGCCAGCATAGACGTGGACAGCGATAGGTGCAGCAACACCAACGGAGCACGCCCACCCTTCGATGTATGAGTTCCATGTTTCGTCTTGGACCACCCCACTGACGCCGCCAATGATCGTCGCTGTCGGGATCAGATGATCTGCCGCGCTCGGCAAAGCCCGATTGTAAGTGGCTCCTTGAGGCGATACGCCTTGGACCGAAACAGTTCGGCCACCCAACTGTTGGCGCTGAGCCAAGGTGATTGGCACGCGAAATCCGTACGCTGCTCCACTCGCCTGGCAAACGTTCGCAACCTCAGTACCGGTAGCCCTATTCGCCTTGGTGCTTCCGATGTGCACACCCCCGCTGGCATAGGCGTCGACCTGGATGGATGCGGCGGATCCAGTAGTGCAGGCCCAACCGTGTACGAACCAGTTCCACTGGCCGTCGTGTGTGACACCATCGATGTATCCAACTACTTGGCTATCGGCTGGATAGTCGCTTTGCGATATTTCGGTTCGAGTACGGTTGGAGGCGTTGTCGTAACTATGCTTCACCCTTGCAAACTGCCCGTCACCGAGGGGCCTAGACTCCAGCACCAGTCTCTGTGCAGCGTCGTAGCTGTAGCTTACTTTGATGCCATCGGGGCGAAGGATGCTCGCCAGATTGCCAGTTGGATCGTAGCTGATAGTCGTCGTGGCCCAGTCATTTCCAATGCTTCTACGAGACGAGGCAACTCTTCCTCGCGCATCGTAAGAGATTTCGGTTACATCGCCATTGACGCCAACGATTCGGCCAGGCTGTCCAAGACCGTTGTAGTTGCTGTAGCTCACGGTGTGACCGAGTGCGTTTTTGACCGCGAGAAGGTCGCCTGACCCACTATATGTTTCGACGACGTCATCTTGCGCGAGAGGTCCGTCGGACTTTATTGATGCCTTTAGCCCATTGGGGTGGTAAGTGTAGGTGTATGTCGTGACGCTGGACTGGCCCACCGCACCAATTGCGCTGGCGTTCCGCGCAGTGGATGAGGCCAGGTTTCCCTTGGCGTCATAAGTGAAACTGTTCTCGACGTCGCCCACTATTCTCTGCTTCAGCAAGCGGTTCTTCCCAGTGTCCCACTCCCACGTTGTTGTACGTTCGGCACTGGTTCCGACCGCCTCAACCTGTTTGAGCAGGAAGCCTTGGGGACTGTAATCAAAGTTGGTCAAGTTGTCCGCGAAGTCGTGGACCAGGTCGGGGTAGCCATTGGCGTCATAACTACGCTCCTTATAGCTGGCTGCACATTTCGGTGACGCATCTCCTTTTACCGATACTTGCCTACCATCCTCGTACTTGTAGGTAGTCTTACGGCCGAGCGGGTTGGTCTCAGTGACGCTGATCTTTACTGCACGGTCCCTGGTGGTCGGAAGTTGGGAAAGCGGGTCTGTAGGCAGGCCAGGTGACCCAGGTACGCCGGGAAGGTTGATAATTGGGCCGCCGGACGTCGGCAGAGATGGCTGGGACGGGAAGGACGGCAGGGACTGTGGGGCATAGCAGATTTCTCCTCCTACGCGCGGTTCGCACCATGGTGAACCCGGCGTACTCCCCGTCCCTCCGGCAGACCGTCCTGGCTGAGCAGGTGCGGGGGGAGGGGCGACGGCTTCCGTCTGAAGTACAGCGTAGCTGTAAGTAAAGCGTTCGACTCCACCCGCATGCTCGGAAAGAACCGCGCGCCTGCTCGCATCGTAGGCAAAGGTTGAGTATCGATTGCCATTGAACGATTTGCCTGTAAGGGCGCCGGGGAATCTCGCATCTTCATAGTGGTAGCTGATGGTTGTAGCGGGCGCGCCAGGCATTACAGCAGAGGCGAGTCGGGGGCGGTTACTACCGAAGGCATTGGCGGTATACGTGTATTGGTAAGCGTTCCCGGCTGGGTCCGTTACCCTCACGAGCTGGCCATTACTCCAGGAAAAGTTGATTTGTCGACCCGAAGAATGAGTCACCCGCTGAAGATAACGATTATTGTAAGAGTACGTCCATGCCACGCCTTGTTCATCGCGCTGCTGCGTAATGAATCCTTCGGCGTTATAGCTCTCTGTCCCGCGCTGTTCGTTGTGCAGCGTGAATGAGCCATCGCCGTTTTGCTTGATGTACGCCACCGGTTGCGCTTTGTCCTCGAACCAGTGACCACTGCTTAGATCACGGAGGAACTTGATTCGCCGACCATCTGGCCGTTGCGACCAAGCCAGATTCCTTTCATCAGAGAATGCCAGTGAGTAGTCGAAGTTGCTCAGCCAGTGTTGGCCAAAGATGCCAACCGCACTCCAATGGTGGTTGTAGGTGCGCTGCAGGTACAGGCCCATTTCTCCCTGGCTCGCAAAATCCAGCTCAGGCTCCACCTTGTTCCCAGTGTAAAGAACCACGGGATTCCCACTAACTTCTGGACAGTCGTCCTGCCTATCGTCGGTTTCCTGCTCTTTCGATGTTTGGGCAGGGGCTGCAGTTCCTCCTCCGCCCCCCCCTATTGGCAGCTGGATGTAAGGAGCGGAGATCCCGCTATAGGACTTAAATAGGGGAGGCTGATTGGGTCTAGTCCCACGGACGGTCATCCTTGCCATATCTGTTGTGGCTACCCCACCCCCGCCGTCGGCTTGGCTGATTATTCGCACCTTTTCTTTCGCGGGCGCTGCAAAAGCACTCGTTGATATGACGCCCAAAGAAACGATAGGCAATAGCGTCATCACATAGGAGAAGCGCCTCTTACCCGGGCTATTGGGCGTGCTTTTTCCATCCATGGATACTGACTCATTCACTTATAATTAAGCTTAAGCTACATCGTTCAGGGTTCAGCAAGCAAGCCTGGGGTTGTTTAATAGACTGTCGTGGCGGACGCATGCTCGGCAGTAACGGGCCGATTACATTGATGTACGGCGACTAGGTACGGACTAAGACGTTTGTTGACGACCGTCCCTTCAAGGCTCGTTAGAACAACGAACCCTGCGGCGAGTCCACCCGCGGCGGCAACGGCCGCAGGAAGCGGGTGCAGTCCAGCTTCGGCCAATGGCTGTGCTGCGCATCGAAGCCCAGGCGCTTGCGGGCCAGCTTGAAACGGTTGGACAGCAGGTCGGCGTAGACCCCTTCACCGCGCATGCGCGTGCCGAACTCGCTGTTGTAGTCCTTGCCACCGCGCAGCTGGTTGATGGTGCTCATCACATGCGTGGCGCGGTCCGGGTGGTGGGTGTCGAGCCAATCGCGGAACAGCGGCGCCACTTCCAGCGGCAGCCGCAGCAGCACGTAGCCGGCGGTGGAGGCACCGGCATCGTGGGCGGCCTCAAGCACGGCTTCCAGTTCGGCATCGTTGATCCACGGAATCACCGGCGCGACCATTACCCCGACCGGGATGCCGGCATCGCTCAGGCGACGCATCGCGCGCAGCCGTGCATGCGGGGCCGAGGCGCGTGGTTCCAGCTTGGCCGACAGGTGCGGGTCCAGCGAGGTCACCGAGAAGTGCACGCTGACCAGCTGCTTTTCCGCCAGCGGTGCGAGCAGGTCGATGTCGCGCTCGACCAGCGCATTCTTGGTGATCAGCGAGAACGGGTGCTGCGTTTCCAGCATCACCTCGATCAGCTGGCGGGTGAGTTTGAGCTTGCGCTCGATCGGCTGGTAGGCGTCGGTGTTGATGCCCAGCGCGATCGGCTGCGGCACGTAGCCGGGGCGCGAGAACTCCTTGCGCAGCAGCTGCGGCGCATTGGTCTTGGCGAACAGCTTGGTCTCGAAGTCCAGGCCGGGCGAGAGATTGAGATAGGCGTGCGAGGGCCGGGCAAAACAGTACGAACAGCCATGCTCGCAACCGCGGTACGGATTGACCGACTGGCTGAAGCCGACGTCCGGCGATTTGTTGCGGCTGATGATGCTGCGCGCGGTCTCGGCACGGACTTCGGTGCGCAGGCGCGGCGCAGCGAACTCTTCACTCTCGTCCGGCGCCCAGCCGTCGTCCATCGCTTCGCTGACGGTGACCTCGAAGCGGCCCGCCAGGTGCGCGCTGGAGCCCCGGCCTTTGATCGCAATACCCATCTTCAAAGCCTATCGCCCGGATGTCTCAGGGAATGAGACGTCGTAGCGTCGGAACGGCGGGGATAGGGGATATCCATGGTTAGTAGTATTACTAACCACAGGGGCAAATGGAAGTGAAACCTGCGCCCGGTAAGGCTCACCGGCGGTGGGTGCCGATTTGATCCCCTACATTATCCACAGGGCCAGAGCGCGTGCCTCGCGCGCCACGTCACCGGCGGCTGAGCCGACCAACGGTCGGCTCTACCCGATGCCGGGCGCCCCTTACGCGGCAGGGCTACGCGCCCCATCAAAGCAGCCGCAGATAGCCCTTCACCGTGGCATCCAGCCCGTCATACAGCGCCTCGCTGATCAGCGCATGGCCGATCGAGACTTCCAGCACGTCCGGCACGGTCCGGAGGAAATCGGCCAGGTTGTCCTGCGACAGGTCATGCCCGGCGTTGACCCCCAGGCCGGCCGCCTGCGCGCGGCGGGCTGCATCGGCGAACACGGCCAGCATGGCCGTGGCGTCGCCGGCGGCATGGGCCTCGGCGTAAGGGCCGGTGTAGAGCTCCACGCGGTCAGCACCGATGGCCGCGGCCTGGGCGATGTCGGGGTCGCCCGCATCCACGAACAGGCTGACCCGGCAGCCGTAGGTCTTCAATTCGGCGATCAGCGGGCGCAGGCGCTGCGCATCCCGGGCGAAGTCGACGCCGTGGTCGGACGTGAGCTGGCCGTCGCCATCGGGCACCAGGGTGGCCTGGGCGGGGCGGGTCTGCGCGCACAGCGGCAGCAGCCCGGGGTAGCCCTCGCGCGGTGGCGCGAACGGGTTGCCCTCGATGTTGAACTCCACCCCGCGCTCGGCCGTCAGCGCGGACAGGGCCAGCACGTCCTCGGCGTGGATGTGGCGGCGGTCCGGGCGCGGGTGCACGGTGATGCCGTGCGCGCCGGCCTCCAGGCAGGCACGGGCGGCCTGCAGCACGTCCGGGTCGGTGCCGCCGCGCGAGTTGCGCAGGACGGCGATCTTGTTCACGTTGACGCTGAGTTGGGTCATGGCACTACGAGGGGTCGGACTCACCCTGAGCGGTCGGGGTGCGCGCCTGTAGGGCGAGCTCCCGCAGCCGACGGAGTTCGTTGGGATCGGTGATGGCCGCGCGGGTGGGCTGCACGTCACCGAAGCGGGCCACGTAAAGGCCGCGGACCCACGCCAGCAGGAACACCAGGGTGCCCAGCAGCGACAGCGCCATCAGCCCCATGTGGGGGGTCTTGAGCGCCATGCCGAAACAGGCCAGCGCGAACAGCAGGAACAGCCAGTACATGTCGTTCTCCCCGATTGACCGGGCCAGTGTAGCGCTGGCGCCGGGTGCGGTTCCACGGGGAGCGGTGGCTACAGCAACGGCGATGCCAAGCGTGCGAAGGCCTCCGGAACACGGTGCCGCCAGAGCGAACGCTGGCGATCGTTGTAGACCGGCGAGGCGCTGCTGTACTCGGCCAGCAGGATCTCGGCCAGCGCGGCCACGCGGTCGGTATCGCTGATCATCATCGAGAGCTCGAAGTTGAGCCGGAAGCTGCGGTGGTCGAAGTTGGCACTGCCGACGATGCAGACATCGTCATCGGCGATGAAGGCCTTCGTGTGCAGCATGCGCGGGCCGTACTCGTAGATCTTGACGCCTGCCTGCAGCAGCTCGTCGAAGTAGGAACGCGCGGCCTGGGTGACGAACCAGGAGTCGCTCATCTTGGGCACCAGCAGGCGCACGTCCAGGCCGCCGAGTGCGGCCGAGGTCAGCGCCATGCGCGCGGCCTCGCCGGGCACGAAGTAGGGCGTCACCAGCCAGACGCGCTCCTTCGCTTCGTGGATCGCCGCCACGTGCAGCCGGTGGATGGTCTCCCATGACGAGTCCGGACCGGACACCAGCACCTGCGCATTGATGCTGCCCTCGCTGCGGCTGGGCATGGTCTCGGGCCACAACTGCGCGATGTTGAAGCGCGCCGGCTCCTGGCCGGTGGCGTAGATCCAATCCTCGATGAAGACCAGCTGCAGGCTGCGCACCACGTGGCCACGCAGCCGCATGTGCAGGTCGCGATACGCATCCGGGCGGACGCTCTCGTCTTCTTCATCGGTGATGTTGATGCCGCCGGTAAAGGCCTGCAGGCCGTCGATGATGACGAGCTTGCGGTGCGTGCGCAGGTTCAACCAGGGCCGCTTGAACGGCTTGAGCAGCTGTCGCGGATGGAACCAGACGACTTCGGCACCTGCATCCAGCAGCGGCTGCAGGAAGCGCTTGCGGATGGACGACGAGCCGACCGCATCGAGCAGCAGGCGCACGCGCACGCCGGCCGCCGCACGCTCGGTCAGCGCATCGCGCAGCGCGGTGCCGGCGTGGTCCGGATTGAAGATGTAGTACTCCAGGTGCAGGTGGTCCTTGGCCGTGGCCACCGCGGCAAGCAGTGCGCTGTAGGTGGCCGCGCCATCGACCAGCCACTCCACCTCGGTGGCCGAGCTCGGTGAGAGCCCGGTGGTGGCCTGGGCGATCTTGGCCAGCTCGGTGCAGTCCGCATCCGGCGGGCAGACGCTGCTGTAGTGCTCCATGCCCGAGCGCGAACGGCCACGGCGCAGGCGCTGTCGTTTCACCTTCTGCGGGCCGAGCAGGTAGTAGATGAACAGCCCCACATAGGGCAGGGCGGCCAGCGAGAGGATCCAGCTCAGCGTGGCGACCGGCTCGCGCTTCTGCAGCATGATCCAGCCGATCAACCACAGCAGATAGAGAATGTAGGCCGCCACCATCAGCGGGCGCAGGTGCGGGATGGCGTCGAGCCAGTCCCCGAAGAGATCGAAGGTTGCGAGCATGGCCGGATGATAGCGGGCGGCGTGGCGCTGGCGCGTATCCACGCCCGGTGGCACAAAAAAAACGCCCCTGTTTCCAGGGGCGTTTTCCAGTCGCGTCATGACTGCGTCTTGCGTATTACTGCTGTACGAAGCCGATCTTCTTCATCTGAGCATTCTTCGCGGCAGCCAACACCTTGGCCATCACGTCGTACTCGGAGTCCGGGCTGGCATCGATGCGCAGTTCCGGCTGGTTGGTCGGATCACGCTGCACTTCCTGCTCCATACGCTGCTGCAGTTCGCTCACAGCCACGGGGCTGTTGTTCCACGACACCTGGTTGCTGGCGTCCACCTTCAGCTCGATCGGCGGCGGCGGTTCGACAGTCACCGGCGGTGGGTTGAGCACGCGCTGCGGCAGGTCAACGGCGATCGGGTACGTCATGATCGGCGCGGTGACGATGAAGATGATCAGCAGCACCAGCATCACGTCCACGAGGGGCGTGACGTTGATGTCGGCCATGGGGCCTTTGTTACCACCAGTACTGAACGCCATGGCTTACTGCCCCTTCTCTTTGGTGGCGACGAAGCCAACGTCGAGCATGCCCTGTTCCTGCGCGATCTTCGTCATCTCGTTGATGACGCGCATCTTGGTGGTGCGATCACCACGCAGGTTGAGGGGCGGCTGCGGGGTCTGCTGGGCGGCGGTCGCCAAGCGCGACTCGAGCGTCTGCTTGTCGATTTCCTCGTCGTTCCAGTAGATCGAGCCGTCTTCCTTGACTGCCAAGGTGATCGGGCTCGAACGCTTCTCAGCGTCTTCCGGATTCTGCACCAGGTTGGCCTCAGGCAGATCCACCTTGACCTTGTGGGACATCAGGGGCGCCGTGATGATGAAGATGATCAGCAGCACCAGCATCACGTCCACGAGGGGCGTAACGTTGATGTCGGCCATGGGGCCGCCGCTGTTACCACTACTGAAAGCCATAACGGGCTCCGTCTAGATCGTGTTGACTACGTTCTCGCTGGGTGACGCGCGTCGCTATTAGCGAACGCGCGAACCGGTGGCGAAGAAGTCGTGCAGGTCGTGAGCGAACGTATCGAACTTGCTGATCGTGGCGCTGTTGATCTTGCTGAAGAAGTTGAAGGCGAACACGGCCGGGATAGCCACGAACAGACCGATGGCGGTCATGATCAGTGCTTCACCCACCGGGCCGGCAACGGCGTCGATCGAGGCGGAACCGGTGGCACCGATCTTGATCAGCGCGCCGTAGATGCCCCACACGGTACCCAGCAGACCCACGAACGGAGCGGTTGCGCCGACGGTGGCCAGCAGGGTCATGCCCGACTGCAGGTTGTTGCTTTCGCGGGTCACGGCCTGACGCAGGGCGCGATCGACGAACTCCGAACGGCTCAGGTTCTCACCCAGGCCACCGGAGGTGCCGCCTTCCGAACGCTGGTGGTGCGCAGCAGCCTGTGCAGCGTCCAGAGCGATCTTGGAGAAGGGCTCCGAAGCCGGCTGTTCTTCCATCGCGCGGATGGCGTCCTGGGCGTTCGGGGTATCCCAGAACAGGCTCACGACCTTGTCGGCAGCAGCCTTCAGACGGGTGGCGCGGAAGATGTTGATGACGGTCCAGTACCAGGACATGGCCGACATGATGATCAGGGTCAGCAGCACGACCCAGGAGACGGCGAAGTCACCCGGCTGGGTGGTCATCTCGTGGATCAGGTGCTCGAAGCCCATCTGCGACAGGGCGTTGGAGTTGCCCCCGGCAGCAGCGGCGATGAAAAGTTCCTGCAGCATGACGCTTACCTTTGTTGTGTGTGGTGATAAAGGGTATTGCTAGAAATAACCGCTAGAGGCGGTGGCCGGCGGGCCACCGGCCACTATCAGTTCAGCGCAAAGTTGACCGGGACGCGAACGCGACCTGCGACCTTCTTCCCGCCCGATTCCGCGGAACGGAAGCTCCACTTGCGAGCTGCTTCCATGGCGGCGCGGTCAAGGTCACGGTTACGGCTGGACTTCTCGACCGACACATTGGTGACGTTGCCATTGGCATCGACGTCAATGATCAGGATGACTTCACCCTGGATACCAGCACGGAACGCGGCCGGCGGGTAACGCGGGGGGTTCATGTTCTTCGACGAGATGTCGACGCTTGCCTCAATGGTGCTCGGCGGCTGCGGCGGCGACGGCGGCGAAGGCGGCGTGACGATGTCGGTCGGACGCGGGTCCGGGATATCGACCACAGGAGCCTGCGGCGGCGGCGGAACCGGGGACGGCTTCGGCGGCGACAGGTTCTTGACCGGCGGCGGCGGAGTGTCATCCGGCGGCGGCGGCGGCGGCGGCGGTGGGGGCGGCGGCGGAGCGTCGACCAGGGTCACCATGATGTTGCGTTCTTTCTCCGCGACGGCCTTGGGAGCCACAGCCGGGATCAGAAGCATCATGAAGGCGGCGAGATGCAGTGCGATTACAAAAGCGATACCCACGATACGCGGCCAGGAGAGGCCGGTGTCATCGCGTTGTTCGTACCTGTGAACGACTAGTTGTTCCGTCATGCGCCAAGAGCTCATTAGTGGGGCCGGGATACCCGGGGACAGGTAGCCCATGATCAGCGGTGCATGACACCGCAGGAACCTCCAAGCTTATACCAATCCTGAGCGCCTGCGCATCACTTGTGCAGGCATTCAGGCGTTATTCCTACTTACTTCAGGTTGATGATTTTCTTCGCATCCGCCTGGTTCTTCACACCCTTCGCCAGCGCTTGCTGGGCGGCCTGCTTGGCCTCCGGAATGCGACCTTCCGAATGCAGCACGCGTGCCAGATTCAGGTAGGTCTCGCCATCCTTGGAAAGCGGGGCAGCCTTCTGCCACGCCTCGATCGCCTTGTCCGCCTGCTGCGGCTCGGAGTAGTAGTACGCCTGGGCCAGTGCCAGGTATACCTGATAATCCGGCTTCAGGATGTTTTTCTGCAGGCCATCATTGATAACGGCAATGACGTCCTTTTCTTTGTTCTCGCTGTTGGCGTAGATCGAGTACAGCTGCTTGTACTCGCGCTCGTCGGTCAGCTGGCCGGCTGCATACAGCTTGGCCATGACCGCGCCGGCCTTGTCCATCTGGTCGGCCTGCATGTACATGCTGGCCAGGTTCAGCTGGGCCTTCTTGTCGTTCGGGTTCTTGGCAGCCAGCGTTTCAGCCTGCTTGACCGCTTCGCCGGTCTGGCCGGCTTCGGCCATGGCGGCCATCAGCAACTGGTTCCAGTTGTCCTTCGGCTCGGGCGAGCCGGCGATGGCCCGCTGCAGCACCGGGATGGCCTCGGCATAGCGCTCGGCCTGGTACAGCGCCTGGCCCTTGGCGATCAGCTCTTCGGGCTTGTTCGACTTGGTCTCGGCGAAGTACTTGTCCAGGGTCGCCAGGCCTTCGTTGATCTGGTCGTCCTGCAGCTGCAGCTGACCCAGCATCAACATCGACTGGTAATGGCCGTTGTTGTCCAGGCCGCCGAGCTGCAGCACCTGCTCGAGGTACTTCTTGGCCGAGGCGACGTCGTCCAGCTGGTAGGCCGCCTGCGAGGCGAGCTGCGCGGCGAGCGACTTGTCGTAGGTGTTGGCGGCGGGATTGGCCAGGATTTCGTCGGCCTGCGCGCGCGTCTCCGGGAACTTCTGGTCGTTGTAGCTGTCAATCATTTTCTGCAGCTTCGGGCCGACCTTGGCCGAGGACTTCTGCTCCGGCTCCTGGCGGGTCGCGTTCGGGTAGAGCACTTCGGCCTTGGCCTGCTTCTTCCCACCACGCGCGCCACGCTCCGACGAGCGGGCCTGGGCGAAGGCATCGGTGATCATGGCGCCACTTACAGCGGTCGCGATGAGGACGGAAAGGACGGCTTGCTTGTGGTTGCTGAAAATCATCTTTCACCTCGATCGAACCGCCGCAGCGGCATCAAAACGGACTGTCAGAAAAATCTGAGCCGCCAAACGTATCAGAAACTGATGGCGTGAGAAATCGTTTCCGATGCTGCAATACAGCATCTTTTGGTCGCATACGGGCGCGTCAGCCACACTTCGGACGACGCCCGTCCGCCTGGGCTTGTTGGTATACACCACTCAGGGAGGGCGCGTCTCGCTGCAATTCCCGGATGCGGTTGGCCGGATCGGGGTGGGTGGACAGCCACTGCGGTGACCGGCCGCCGCTGGCAGCCATCATGTTCTGCCACAGATCGACCGCCTGGGCAGGGTTGAAACCGGCCTCGGCCATCAGGCGCTGGCCGACGATATCGGCCTCGCTTTCCTGGGTCCGCGAGCCTGGCAGGAGGAAGGCCGCCTGGGCACCGGCGCCGCCGAGCTGGCTGACGGTACTGGCCGCTCCCTCGCCGTAGGCCGCGCCTGCCAGCGCGCCGAGCACCGACAGCCCGGTCTGCGCACCCATCTGGCGGGTGATGCGTTCTTCGTGGTGGCGGGAGATCACGTGCCCGATCTCGTGGCCGATGACGGCGGCCAGCTGATCCTGGTTCTTGGCGACGGTGAAGATGCCGGTATTGACCCCGACCTTGCCGCCGGGCAAAGCGAACGCGTTGGGTTCCTTGTCGACCATCAGGGCCGTCTCCCACCGTACGCCACGGTACTGTGCGGGAAGCTGAGCGACGAGCGCATTCACCACGCACTGGACGTAGGCATTCTGCTTCGGGTCGGTGCTCAACGTACCTTTGGACTTGGTCTCGGTAAACGCCTGCGCGCCCAGCTGGTCCAGCTCGGCCTGCGATACCCCGCCCACCATCTGGCGGCGGCCGGTGGGTGAGGTGGTGGTGGCGCACGCGCTCACCAGCATGGCGATGGCAATTCCCAACAGCACTGGTTTCATGTGCGATCCCCCGTGTTCATATGCGCAGTGTGGAACGTGGCGACGTAAATTTTCGTCAAGCCGCGTGGTCGTTATTGGATGCCCAGGAACATGAGGGCGGCCAGGGCAATGCCGTTGTTCAACGCATGCGCGGCGATCGGCGCCCACAAGGTACCGGTGCGCTGGTAGAGCCAGGCGAAGGCGGCGCCCATGCCGCCATAGACCAGCCACAGCTGGGCGATTTCCCATGGGCCGTTGGCGCTGGTACCGGGAATTTCATGCACCAGGGCGAAGGCCAGGCTGCTCAGCAACATGCCCAGCAGCGGCCGGCCGGCCTGCCACAGGCGACCGAACAGCACCCGGCGGAACAGCAGTTCCTCATAGGCCGGAGCGAGCACCACGGCAAACAGCGCCAGGAACCAGGGGAAGCGCGTCATCGCCTGTTCCATCAGCGCCAGGTTGGTCGGCACCGGCTCGATACCGCCCTGTTTGGCCAGCCACGCGATCAGATTGCTGCCGACGATCACCCCGGTGGCGACCAGCAGTGTCCACCCCCAGGTGGAAGGGCGACGGGCGGCCTGGAACGACAGCGCCCGTTCGGCGGGCGTGGCCCGACGACGGAAGAAATACAGCACCAGTGCCGCGCCACCGGTGGCGACCAGCGCCATCAGGATCTGGGCGAGGGCACCGGGTTGTCCGAGCTGCTGGGCAAGACCGGCGACCGCGGACGCATCCGCACCGTCGCGCGCCGCCTGGTAACCGACGATCGCACCGCGGTAGAGCCCCCAGGCCAAACCGCTGATCAGACTGAGCGAGAGCAGCACCGCCACGCCGATGCCCAGATCGATGAAGAACCCTGCAAGCGGAGAACCCGGCCTGCGCGGTGATGATGGAACAGCGGGGGGCAGCGGAGGCGTCATGGACGCCGGGGGGGTAACGGACATCGGATTCCTGGCATCGGGAGGCGATGGCTGGCCAGGGTCGCCCCCGGCCGGCCTTGCCCCGATTGTGTCAGATATCCAGGTTGGCGACCTTCAGCGCATTGTCTTCGATGAAGTCGCGGCGCGGTTCGACCACGTCGCCCATCAGCGTGCTGAAAATCTGGTCGGCAGCCACGGCATCCTCGATCCGCACCTGGAGCAGGCGGCGGGTGTCGGGATTGACCGTGGTGTCCCAGAGCTGCTCCGGATTCATTTCACCCAGACCCTTGAATCGCTGGATCTGGCGACCCTTCTTGGCTTCATCCAGCAGCCAGTTGCGCGCCTCGGCGAAGCTGCCGACCTCGGCCGATTTGGCACCGCGGCTGATCTTCGCACCGGCACGGACCAGTCCGTGGAGGAGCAGGGAGGACTGGTGCAGCGCACGCAGTTCGCCGGTCTCGAATGCGGCCAGCGGCAGCACCTGGATCAGCTGTTCGCCCATGTGGCGACGCGTGACCAGCACGGCTGCCGGACGTTCGTCGGTGGGTTCCTGCAGTTCCAGCGTATAGCGCGGTGAACCGAGGCTGCCCTGGTTGAGGCGGGTGGCCAGCGCGGCCAGGCCCTCGTCTGCGCCGGCCTTGCGCAGGTGTTCCAGATCCATCGGCGTGAAATCGATCAGCGCTTCCAGCACCTGGCGGTCATAACGATGGCTGTTGCGCGCGATGGTTTCCTGTGCCGAGGCGTAGGAAAGCAGCAGCTTCTCCAGCGCCACGCCTTCGATGCCGGGCTCGCTCTCGGCCGGGATCAACGAGGCATTTTCCACCGCGCTGCTGGCCAGGTACGCATCCAGCGCCGGGTCATCCTTCAGGTACAGCTCCTGCTTGCCCTGCTTGATCTTGTACAGCGGCGGCAGGCCGATGTAGATGTGGCCACGCTCGATCAGCTCCGGCATCTGACGGTAGAAGAAGGTCAACAGCAGCGTACGGATGTGCGCGCCGTCGACGTCGGCGTCGGTCATGATGATGATGCGGTGGTAGCGCAGCTTGTCCGGGTTGTACTCGTCCCGGCCGATCCCGGTGCCCAGCGCGGTGATCAGCGTACCGACCTGGTCCGAGGCGAGCATGCGGTCGAAGCGGGCACGTTCCACGTTGAGGATCTTGCCGCGCAGCGGCAGCACGGCCTGGTTCTTGCGGTTGCGGCCCTGCTTGGCCGAGCCACCTGCCGAGTCACCCTCGACGATGAACAGTTCGGACAGCGCCGGATCTTTTTCCTGGCAGTCGGCCAGCTTGCCCGGCAGGCCGGCGATATCCAGCGCGCCCTTGCGGCGGGTCAGATCGCGCGCCTTGCGGGCCGCTTCACGTGCACGCGCCGCGTCCACGATCTTGCCGGCGATCGCCTTGGCTTCGTTGGGGTTTTCCTGCAGGAATTCTTCCAGGCGCGCACCGAAGGCACTTTCCACCGCCGGGCGCACATCCGAGCTGACCAGCTTTTCCTTGGTCTGGCTGGAGAAGCTCGGGTCGGGCACCTTCACCGACAGCACCGCGATCATGCCTTCGCGCATGTCATCGCCGGTCAGGTTGATCTTGGCCTGCTTGGCGATGCCGTTCTGCTCGATGTAATTGTTGAGCACACGGGTCAGCGCACCACGGAAACCGGCGAGGTGGGTACCGCCATCCTTCTGCGGGATGTTGTTGGTGAAGCAGTACATCGTTTCCTGGTAGGAATCGGTCCACTGCAGCGCCACGTCCACGACGATCCCGTTGGACTCCCCGGTGACGGAGATCACGTTCGGGTGCAGCGGCGTCTTCAACTGCGCCAGATGCTCCACGAAACTGCGGATGCCGCCTTCGTAATGGAAGTCGTCGCGCCGGCCGTCGCCGCGCTCGTCCACCAGCACGATCTTGACGCCGGAATTGAGGAAGGACAGCTCACGCAGGCGGCGGGCCAGGATGTCGTAGTGGAACTCGACGTTGTCGTGGAACGCCTTCACCGACGGCCAGAAGCGCAGGGTGGTACCGCGCTTGGTGCTGGCTTCAACCTGCTTGAGCGAGTTGACCGCAGCACCGTCAGCGAATTCCTGCTGGTAGTGGAAGCCGCCCTGGTAGATATCCAGCAGCAACTTCTGCGAGAGCGCATTGACCACGCTGACGCCGACGCCGTGGAGGCCGCCAGACACCTTGTAGCTGTTGTCATCGAACTTGCCACCGGCGTGCAGGACCGTCATCACGACTTCGGCGGCGGAGACTTCGCGATCGAGCTTCTTGCTCATCTGCTCGTGCTTGCCGGTCGGGATGCCGCGCCCGTTGTCCGACACCGAGACCGAACCGTCCGCGTGGATCATCACCGACACATGGTCGGCGTGGCCGGCCAAGGCTTCGTCGATGGAGTTGTCGACGACCTCGAACACCATGTGGTGCAGACCGGTGCCGTCATGGACGTCGCCGATGTACATACCAGGACGCTTGCGGACAGCCTCGAGGCCTTCCAGGGCGGTGATGCTGTTGGCGTCGTAGTTGCCGCTGTTTGCGGGGATGTTCTGTTCTTCAGTCATTGCGCTTGCCGTAGGCTCCGCAGGTCGGTCCGCCGCGATGAGGCGGGGCGCCGAGTAATAAGGGGTTGCAACAGCAATTATACCAGCCGGGCACCGTGGCCCCTGGGGGACCACTATGGCACAGGCTGGACCTGTCCATGTTCCACGTGGAACCGCGTGATATCTGTCGCGTCGATCAGTGCCGCCGGAACTTCAGTGGCAGTGATGAAGATCTGCGCCGGGCCGGCCTTCAAGCGCTCCAGCACCCGTGCCTGGTGGTGCCGATCCAGCTCCGAAGACAGGTCGTCCAATGCGATGACCGGCCATTCGCCGCGCTGCTCGGCGTAGTCTTCGGCCTGTGCCAGCAGGCAGGTGAGGGCCGTCAGTTTCGCCTGCCCCCGTGAGAGTGCATCCCGGCCGGGAATGGTCTCGAATCCGACGCTCCAGTCGGCCCGGTGTGGACCGACCGAGGTATAGCCGGCCATCCGGTCACGTTCCCGGGCCAGAAGCAGGGCATCGGAGAGAGAAACCTCCTGCTTGCGCCACCCTGGGCTCAAGCTCAGCGACTGGATGCCCAGATTGGGGGCCAGGACGGCGGCCAGCTCCACGGTTCGCTCCTGCAACCGCTCCAGGTAGTGCTGCCGGCGGATGGTCAGCGGTTCGCCGGCCTCGGCGAGCTCTCGATCCCAGGCATCCAGGGCGTGCGGATGGCCGCCCTGCTTGAGCAGAGCGTTGCGCTGCTTGAGGGCGCGCGAGTACCGCCGCCACAGCCCCATGAAGTCTGGTTCCACGTGGAACAAACCCCAATCGAGGAACCGCCGACGGGGCTCACCGCCGCCACTGACCAGCGCGTGGCTACCTGGCTCGAAGGTCACCACCGCCAGCGCTGCGCAGAGGGTGCCGAGCTGGGCGACATCCTCGCCGTCCAGTCGGCCTTTCCATTCCTGCCCACTGTGGCGGAGCCCGGCCTTGCGCCGCGTCGGGGTTTCGGCGCCTTCGCGCTGCTCATCCCATTCGACAAAGACATCCAGCGCCTCCCGGCCCTGGCGCACCAGCCCATCCCGCACCCGGCCACGGAAACTGCGCCCGTACGCCATGACATGCAGCGCCTCCAGGACACTGGTCTTTCCGGCGCCATTGTCGCCGGTGATCAGATTGATACCCGGTTTCGGCGCGAGTTCGACGGTATCGAAGCGGCGAACCTGGTGCAGGGAGAGACGGCGGATATGCATGCGGAAGATCGACGACGCGCCGGGCGGCAGAGGGGTAGCGGGGAATCGATCAGCTTACTGCATTGCCCTGGTTCCACGTGGTGCAAGCAGCCCTGGAAGTGCGCCGCCGTACAGTCCCCGGCGTTTCACCCAGCGGCGGGAGGAAATGCCGGGCCCGGGCGGACGATGGCGAACCCCACTGCCCGATGTGGAGCAGTGCAGTGCAAGGCGGACGAGGCGCGTAGGGGAGTCACTCAGGCGTGCCGTACCACGTGGAACATGCCCGTCGACCTCCACCCGGACGCTCAAGAACACGCTCAATTTCTTTAATTCTGAGGCTCGTCCAGGCCCATGGTGCTGCAGATTTCAAGAAATCCGCGGCGTTTTCCAGGGCGCCCAGCAGCCCGATCGGTACGTCCGCGCTGGATTGTTTGAATTCTGCGCGCGTGGCCGAAGCGCACCCTGTCAGAAATGAACGACGCTCGCGCAGACCCAAACGAGACTGTCCACATCCCCCATGTATGAGTTATGCACAACCTCAGGGCAATCTGTGGATAAAAAGAGGCCCTGGAACAGGCCTTAAAGATATCCACAGGATCACCCCCAGGCTCAGGCCCTGTTTTACCGGGGGTTTCGAGCCCCCAATTCCCTTTATAACCAAACACTTAACCTACTTTTCAACCAAATCTGGCTCTACCACCACCACCTAGCTTTAGATTTATATACAGTTTTTAAAAGCATAGAGCTGTGATTCAGCGGCAGAAAGACGGCTCGACGCGGCGCTCCAGATCTGGAGAGAAATCTGTCCTGGTTCGCAGTGGCGGCTTAACAGGATTCGCGAGATTGGCGGCGGGCAGGCGCTACCGAGCCACTTATGCACCTGAGTGCGATAACGATCGCCCCATCGCAAGATCGCCACTGGTTTATGAGCGCAGCGGGGATGCGAATCGCGTGTACCGGTGGCGACCTTGGTTCACGTGGCCGGTAACCATGGAGATCGGCCTTCACCCCCTATGAAGCAGGCCCGCGTGAACGGATACCCGGTCAGACAAGCAGGCAGGCCGGCAGACGAACCAAGCATCTCCGAGGTTCAACGCTACGACGATGCTCCACGTGGAACATCGCTTCTTTCGCCCAAAAAGAAACCCGGCAGTGCCGGGCTTCTCAAACAACTCGGTTCCACGTGGAACCAGCGCGCCAGGTCAGAGACGCAGCGGCATCACCACATGACGCGACTTCTCGCTGCTGGCCTCGCGGACCAGGGCAGAGGAGTTCGAATCACGCAGCTGGATCACGACGTGCTCGTCGCGCAGTGCCGACAGGGCATCCAGCAGGTAATTCACGTTGAAGCCGATGGCCAGGTCGCTGACCGTGGTATCGGCCTCGATCTCTTCCTGGGCTTCTTCCTGCTCCGGGTTGTGCGCGCTGATTTTCAGGTTGCCCGGCGAGACTTCCACGCGGATACCGCGGTACTTCTCGTTGGACAGAATCGCAGCACGCTGCAGCGAGGCACGCAGGGCTTCGCGATCGACCTTCACTTCGCGATCGGCACCGATCGGGATGACGGCCTCGTAATCGGGGAAGCGGCCGTCGATCAGCTTGGAGGTGAAGGTCACATCGTCGCGCTTGACGCGCACGTGGCTGCGGCCGACTTCCAGCTCGATCTCGCGATCACCGCTTTCCAGCAGGCGCTGCAGCTCGGTCACGCCCTTGCGCGGCACGATGATCTGGCGCTTGGCACCGCTGGCCTTTTCCAGCTCGGTTTCGCACAGCGCCAGGCGGTGACCATCGGTCGCCACGGTACGCAGGGCATCGCCACGCAGGTCGAACAACAGGCCGTTGAGGTAGTAGCGCACGTCCTGCTGGGCCATCGCGAACGCGGTGCGTTCGATCAGTTCCTTCAGGGTCGCTTCGCCGATGGCCACGCGCTCGGTAGCTTCGACTTCGTCGACAGACGGGAAGTCGTTGGCCGGCAACGTTGCCAGGGTGAAGCGGCTGCGCCCGGCCTGCACGGTGATCTTGTCACCGGTCTGCGAGACGGTGATCCGGCTGCCGTCGGGCAGGGCACGGATGATCTCGAACAGCTTGCGGGCGGGGATGGTGGTCTCGCCGTCCTGGGCATCTTCCACCGCGATCCGCGACACCATTTCCACTTCCAGGTCCGTACCGGTCAGCGACAGCTGTCCGTTCTGGACCTGAACCAGGAAATTAGCCAGAACCGGCAGGGTCTGGCGGCGTTCGACCACGTTGACGACTTGTGCCAACGGCTTGAGAAAGGCTTCGCGCTGCAGTGTGAAACGCATGTGGTTCCGTGCCCCTATGCTTTAAAAAAATGTGGAATAAATCAAAAGCTTGGTGGTGCTGGTAGGGCCAGAATCGCGGGAAAACACGACTAAGCCTTTGTAAACAAAAGGGTTTTTGACCTCGAAACCCTCTGCATTACTAGCCCCCAAGGGGTGGGGAAAGGTGTGGATAACTTTACCGCCGAATCGAGCAGCTTTTTTATCCACAACCTATACCTCGCTTACTACCGGATTCTGCACCGTTTTATGCGATGACGCCTTAGCGGCGTACATGCATCATTCGCTCAACTTCCGGATCAGCTTGTCCCAGTCTTCCCGCAACTTGCCGTCGGCTTCCATCAACGTCCGGATCTGCCGGCAGGCATGCAGCACCGTGGTGTGGTCCCGGCCGGCAAAGGCGTCGCCGATTTCCGGCAGGCTGTGCTCGGTCAGTTCCTTGGTCAGGGCCATGGCGACCTGACGGGGACGGGCCAGCGAGCGGGTCCGACGCTTGGACAGCAGATCCTTGATCTGCAGCCCGTAGTAGTCGGCCACGGTTTTCTGGATGTTGGGAATGCTGATCGCCTGCTGCTGGGCGCGAAGCAGGTCGCGCAGGGTTTCCTGGGCGAAATCAGTGGTGATCGCACGGCCGGTGAAATTGGCGCGTGCGGCCAGGGTATTCAACGCACCTTCGAGGTCGCGGACATTGGAGCGCATCTTCTTGGCAATCAGAAACGCCACATCGTCGGGGATATCGGTGCCACGCTCGCGGGCCTTGGCCAGCACGATCGCTGCACGCGTCTCGAAGTCCGGCGGCTCGATCGCCACCGACAGGCCCCAGGCCAGTCGCGACTTCAGCCGTGCTTCCAGGCCTTCGACTTCGCGCGGGTACCGGTCGCAGGTCAGGATGATCTGCTGCTTGCCGTCGAACAGGGCGTTGAACGTATGGAAGAACTCTTCCTGGGTACGGTCCTTGCCGGCGAAGAACTGGATGTCATCGATCAGCAGCGCGTCCACCTGCTGGAACTGGCGCTTGAACTGGTCCATGGTTTTTTCCTGCAGCGCACGGATCATCGCGCTGAAGAACTGTTCCGAACGCAGGTACAGCACCTTGGCCGCCGGGTTGGCCTGACGCATCGCATTGCCGGCCGCGAACATCAGGTGGGTCTTGCCCAGGCCGGTTCCGCCGTACAGCAGCAACGGGTTGTGGGCCCGGTCGCCCGGCTTCTGCGCCGCCTGGAACGCCGCGGCCAGGCCCAGCTGGTTGCTGCGGCCCTCCACGAAGTTGGCGAAGGTGTAGTGCGAATCCATGTTGCCGGCGAACGGCACCATGGGCTCGGCCGGCGCTGCCGGTGCGGACAGGCCCGGAATCGGCGCGATCTGCGCCTCCACCGGGCGCGGACGCGAGCCGATTTCAAGAAAAACGTCGCCGAAACCGGCGAAGTGCGCCAGCAGTTCCTTGATGCGCGGCAGATACAGCTCGCGCACCTGGTCGACGATGAAGGCGTTCGGCGCATAAAGCACCAGGCTGTCCGCGCGCAGATCTGCCTGCAGCGGCTTCAACCAGGTGTGAACATCCTCGGGCGGAAACTCTGCTTCGAGGCGTTCGAGGGAACGAGACCAGGCATCCATCGGCAATAATCGTCTGGGGCCAGCGGATAGGCGAACAAAAGCGCCGCACCGCAGGCCGGAAGGGGGGAAGAATGGATGGCGCAGACTACCACCGACGAGGGGGGCCGGGAATGGTTGTCCCAAAGTTATTCACAAAACGATCCACAGCTATTGCACAGCCCGGTGAATTACCGTAGTGACAGACACTTGACGGGACCTCGATGAGGTCTATAGAATTTCCGGTTCTTTCCGTCCCCTTCATATAGAGGCCCGCATGGCCACCAAGCGCACTTTCCAACCCAGCAACCTCAAGCGTAAGCGCGACCATGGCTTCCGTGCCCGTATGAAGACCGCTGACGGCCGCAAGATCCTGTCGCGTCGCCGCGCCAAGGGCCGTAAAGTCCTGAGCGCTTGATTGCAATGCCGCTTCCCGCGGCAGACGCAATCCTGACTGTGAGCAGTTCCGACCCGCGCAAGCGATTTCCTCGCTCTGCGCGGGTTCGTACGCGTGCCGAATATACAACGGTCTTCAACGGCGCCCGCCGTGTGTCCGATCCGCTGATGACCCTGCACTGGCTGAAGAGCGATACGCCAGCCAGGTTGGGTCTTGCGGTGTCGCGCAAAGTCGATCCCCGAGCCGTGGGTCGCAACCGAGTAAAGCGTGTGCTGCGCGATGCCACACGCCACCTACGGCCGTGGATGAGTGCCGGCGATTACGTCGTCGTTGCCCGCAGCGCTGCCCGTACCGCCAGCAATTCAGATATCCGCCAGGCCTTTGAACGCCTGCTGCGCCGCCTTGGCGCATTGCCCATGCCGGGCGCGGACGGCACAATGCCGCCGCCCCTGGGCGTTGTACCCCTTTCCCAGTCCGAGCCGGCATTGCGTGCCGGCCCCGTCGAGCCTGCACGCTGATGAACCAGACCCGCGTTTTCCTGATTTTTGCCTGGCTGATGGTGGCCGTGTTGCTGTGGATGGAGTGGGGCCGCGACAAAGCCGCGCCGCCGACCCCGGCCGTGGCCGCCCAGACCACCCAGGCCAGCGTGCCGGGTGCGGCGGCCGGCAGCATTCCCGGTGCACCCGTGCCCCAGGCTGACGGTTCCCTGCCGGCGGCACAGCCGGCCGCACAGACCGAGGCCGGCCCGGCCCGCGTGACCATCACCACCGACGTGCTGCGTCTGGTGCTGGACGGTGGCACGGTGCTGGACGCCGAACTGCTGCAGTTCCCGCAGACCAAGGAAGAAGGCAGCCCGCCGGTCCGCCTGCTGACCGAAGAAGCCACCCACCCGTACCGCGCGGTCAGTGGCTGGATCAGTGAAGACAAGACCATGCCGGTGCCGGCCGCCAACGGCTTCAAGCTGGTCGGCGACAACCACGACTTCGTGCTGGCCAAGGGCCAGGACGAGGTCACCGTGCCGTTCGAATGGACCGGCCCGAACGGCGTGACCATCCGCCGCACCTACTCGCTGGGTCGCAACGAGTACGCGATCACGGTCAAGGATGAAGTCGTCAACGGCGGCAGCGCCCCGTGGAGCGGCTACGTGTTCCGCACCTTGGACCGCACCCCGACCATCCTCTCGCGCAGCATGACCAACCCGGACTCGTTCAGCTTCAACGGCGCGACCTGGTTCAGCCCGCAGGACGGTTACGAGCGTCGCGCGTTCAAGGATTACCTGGACGACGGCCACCTCAACCGCACCATCACCGGCGGCTGGCTGGCGATGCTGCAGCACCACTTCTTCACCGCGTGGATTCCGCAGGCCGACCAGGCCGCGCAGTACTCGCTGGCGCAGAACAACGGCCGTGACCAGATCGAAGCGCGCGGCCCGGCCTTCACCGTGGCCCCGGGCCAGCAGGTCAGCACCGAAGCCCGCCTGTGGGTCGGCCCGAAGCTGGTCAACCTGATCGCCAAGGAAGACGTGAAGGGCCTGGACCGCGTGGTCGACTACAGCCGCTTCTCGCTGATGGCGATCATCGGCCAGGGCCTGTTCTGGGTGTTGAACCAGGTCCACAAGGTGGTCGACAACTGGGGCTGGGCCATCGTCGGCCTGGTGGTGCTGCTGAAGCTGGTGCTGTATCCGCTCTCGGCCGTGCAGTACAAGTCTGGTGCCAAGATGCGTCGCTTCCAGCCGCGCATCGCGCAGCTCAAGGAACGCTATGGCGATGACCGCCAGAAATTCCAGACCGCGATGATGGAGCTGTACAAGAAAGAGAAGATCAACCCGATGGGCGGCTGTCTGCCGATCCTCATCCAGATGCCGATCTTCTTCGCGCTGTACTGGGTGCTGGTGGAATCGGTGGAACTGCGACAGGCCCCGTGGCTGGGCTGGATCCAGGATCTGACCGCGCGTGACCCGTACTTCATCCTGCCGGTGATCAACGTGGCGGTGATGTGGGCCACGCAGAAGCTGACCCCGGCCCCGGGCATGGACCCGATGCAGGCCAAGATGATGCAGCTGATGCCGCTGGTGTTCGGCGTCATGATGGCCTTCATGCCGTCCGGTCTGGTGCTGTACTGGGTCGTCAACGGCGGCCTGGGCCTGCTCCAGCAGTGGTGGATGACCAAGCGCCACGGCAGCGACCCGCTGCCGGTCGTCACCGCCAAGAAGTAAGCCGCACAGGAGACCCGCCGCAAGGCGGGTTTCCTGCATCTGCGGCCCGCGCATCCGTGCGGTCCGTAGAATGCCCCCTGATTCCCGCACGCCGCAGTGAGCCCGACATGATCCATGCCCCCGACACCATCGTGGCCATCGCCACCGCGCCCGGCGCGGGCGGCGTCGGCATGCTGCGGCTGTCCGGCCCGCAGGCGCGGCCCATCGCCGAGGCGATCGGCGTGCGCGCGATGCAGCCACGGCATGCGCACTACGCGCGGTTGCGCGATGCGGCCGGCGAGGTGATCGACGATGGCATCGCGCTGTGGTTCCCGGCCCCGAACAGCTTCACCGGCGAAGAAGTGGTGGAGCTGCAGGGGCATGGCAGCCCGGTGGTGCTGCAGCAGCTGGTCGCGCGCTGCATCGCCTTGGGCGCGCGCCAGGCGCGGCCCGGTGAATTCAGCGAGCGCGCCTTCCTCAACGGCAAGCTCGACCTGGCCCAGGCCGAGGCGATCGCCGACCTGATCGCCGCCAGCGATACCCGCGCAGCGCGCGCGGCCCGCCGCTCGCTGGATGGCGTGTTCTCGCGCCGCGTGGACGAGGTCGCAGAACAGCTTGTTCTGCTGCGGATCCACGTGGAAGCGGCGATCGATTTCGCCGACGAACCCCTGGATACCCTCGGCGGCGCCCAGGTGCGCAGCGGTCTGGTCACCGCGTTGCAGGCACTGATCCGGCTGCGCGACGATGCCGAACGCGGGCGCAGGCTGCGCGATGGTCTGCACGCGGTGCTGGTGGGCCCGCCGAACGCCGGCAAGAGCTCGCTGCTCAATGCGCTGGCCGGCAGCGAGCGGGCAATCGTCACCGACATCGCCGGCACCACCCGCGACACGCTGCGCGAGACCATCCGCATCGATGGGCTGGAACTGACCCTGGTCGACACCGCCGGCCTGCGCGAAGGCGGGGATGCCATCGAGCGCGAAGGCATGCGCCGGGCGCGCGCGGAAATGCAGCGCACCGACCTGGCCATCGTGGTGGTCGATGCGCGCGACCCGCAGGCGGGCCGCGACGCGGTAGGCGACAGCATCGCCGAGGTGCCGCAGCAGCTGTGGATCCACAACAAGAGCGATCTGCTGGACGCGATTGCGTCTGACGCCGCTGCGGACGTGGTGCATGTCTCGGCCGCGACCGGCCTCGGCCTGGATCAGCTGCACGCGCGCCTGCGCGCGCTGGCCAGTGGCAGTGCCGGCGACAGCGTGGACGGCGAGTTCTCCGCGCGTGCCCGCCATGTGGAGGCGATCAGCCAGGCCATCGGCCATGCCGAGCGCGCCGAATCGGAGCTGGTCCACGAGCACCTGGAGCTGGCCGCCGAGGAACTGCGCCTGGCCCATGAGGCGCTGGGCGAGATCACCGGGCGGATGAGCGCGGATGATCTGCTCGGGCGGATCTTCTCGAGCTTCTGCATCGGGAAGTAGGCGGCGCCTTTCTTCGCGCTGTCACACCCCTGCAGCAGACTGACCCGGTTCTTTATCGACAGGAATCTGAAGTGTCCAAGCCGTTGTGGGGGTGTGTGTTGCTGGTGTCGCTGGCCGTGGCACCATCGGTGGCCATGAGCGCTGAATCGTCTTCCTCCACGCCGGCCAAGGCCGCCGTCTACGGCCACCGCGGCGCCAGTGCGCTGCTGCCCGAGCACACGCTTGCCGCCTATGCGCAGGCCATCGCCGACGGCGCCGACTACATCGAGCCGGACCTGGTGATGACCAAGGACGGCGTGCTGGTATCGCGCCACGAGAACGAGATCGGTGGCACCACCGATGTGGCCGCGCACCCCGAATTCGCCAGCCGCAGGACCGTCAAGACCATCGACGGCGAGCGCATCGAAGGCTGGTTCACCGAAGACTTCACCCTGGCCGAGCTGAAAACGCTGTACGCCCGCGAGCGCCTGCCGCAGCTGCGCAGCACCGCCTTCGACGGCCAGTTCCGCATTGCCACGCTGGACGAGATCATCGCCTTCCTGTTGCAGCAGGCCGGCCGCGCCAACCGCGGCATCGGGCTGGTGCCGGAGATCAAGCACGGCACCTACTTCACCAGCATCGGCCTGCCGATGGAAGACAAGGTGGTCGCCGCGCTCCAGGGCAACGCCTACACGCGCGTGGCGCCGGTGACGATCCAGTCCTTCGAGGTCGGCAACCTGCGTTACCTGCGTGGCAAGCTCGGCCGCGACAGCAACATCCGCCTGCTGCAGCTGCTCGGCGATCCCACGCAGCAGCCCGGTGACGTGCTGGCCGCCAAGGGCCGCCAGCGCTATGCCGATCTGATCACCCCGGCCGGGCTGCGCGAGGTGGCCACCTATGCCGATGGCATCGGCCCGAGCCTGCGCATGGTCATCCCACTGGACGCGCAGGGGAAGCTCGGCGCCCCCACCTCGCTGGTGGGCGATGCGCATGCGGCCGGCTTGATGGTGGTGCCGTATACGTTCCGGCCGGAGAACCAATTCCAGGCGGCGGAGTTCCGCAAGGGCGAGCCGAATGCCCGCAATGCCGACGGCTCGGTCGCCGAAATGCGGGCCTATCTGGCCACCGGCATCGATGCGTTCTTCACCGATGACCCGGCGCTGGGCCGGCGTGCGGTGGATGGGGACGGGACACCGGCGACCCGGTAGGTACCGACCGTTGGTCGGTACGATCATGATCGGTGCTACGCGCATCGACCTTGCTCGGTGGGCGCGATATCGGAATATCCGGCGCACGGCAGCCACGCATGGCGTGGCTCTACCGTGGCATGCAATCAGATGGCGCTGCCGGTCAGTCCAGCGATGACCCTTCATCGCGCCGCCGGAACGGCAGCACCACGAAGTCGCGGCCCTCGCGCGGTTGCCACAGCACCGGCACGCGGGTCGGGGAGGGCGGCTCCAGGTCGGCATCGCGCGCTGCCTCGAGCTCGTCCTCTTCCTCGTCCTCCCAGCTGTAGCGCTTGCGCGGCGCCATCGGGTCGGAGAGGCGGAACAGCAGTGCGCTGATGATGCCGGCGAAGGCGCCGCCCATGTGCGACTGCCAGGACACGCCCGGCTCGTGCGGCAGGATGGTGAGCAGCATGCTGCCGTAGAACAGGAACGCGATCAGCCCGGCGGCGATGGCGGGCCGGTCGCGGCGCAGCAGGCCAAGCACGAACACCAGGAACATCAGGCCGTGGGTGATGCCACTGGCACCGAGATGGCGGCTGCCCAGATCGCCGAGCAGCCAGGCACCGAGTCCCGAACCGAGCCACAGCAGGGGCAGCGCGCGCAGCGTTGCGTTGGGGTAGACGCTGCCGGCCAGGGTGCCGAGGATCAGCAGGGCCGCCGCATTGGCACCCAGGTGCTGGATCGAACCATGCAGCAGCGGTGCACCGAGAATGCCGAGCAGGCCGGCCTTGTCCAGCGGGGCAACCGCCCACGGACGCCAGTCGAAGTGGCCTTGGGCGGTATATACCGCCACCAGCAGCAGCACGAAGGCCAGGCTCAGGTTGAACGCCCGCAGTACACCACCACGGTCGTTGCGGGAGGGGACCGGCGGCGCGCCGGTGGGCTGGGGCAGGTTGGCGTTCATACCCTTAGGGATGGCGCCGCCCCGGATGAACACAAGGGCAACGCCGTGGGAGAGAGAGGTACCGCCTGCGGGACAATCCCGCAGGCGGCACGGTCGGTCAGGCGTGGCCGCCTTCCTTCGGCGGATTCTTCAGGCTCAGCACCACGGTCGCGGCGATGATCACCGCCACCACACCCAGCGAGATCGGGGTGGGGATCTTGAAGATGTCGATCAGCATCATCTTGATGCCGATGAAGGCCAGCACCAGGGCCAGGCCGTACGGCAGCAGGTGGAAGCGATCGGCCATGCCGGCCAGCAGGAAGAACATCGCCCGCAGGCCCAGCACCGCGAAGACGTTGGAGGTCAGCACGATGAACGGGTCGGTGGTGATGGCGAAGATCGCCGGGATGGAGTCCACCGCGAAGATCACGTCGGTCACCGCGATCAGGATCAGCACCACGAACAGCGGGGTGAACCAGCGCTTGCCATCGCGCATCACGCTCATCGCATTGCCGGCGTAGTCGGGCAGCAGGCGCAGGTGCTTGCGCATCCAGCGCAGGGCGGGGTTGGTCTCCAGATCCGGCTCGCTGCCGGCCGAGAACCACATCTTCCAGCCGGTGAAGAGCAGGAACGCGCCGAACACATAGAGCAGCCAGTGGAATTTGGTCAGCAGCACGCTGCCGGCGAAGATCATGATCGTACGCAGCACGATCGCGCCCAGGATGCCGATGATCAACACCTTCTGGCGCTGTTCCTCGGGCACCGCGAAGTAGCCCATGATCATCAGGAACACGAAGATGTTGTCCACGGCCAGGGCTTTCTCGACCAGGTAACCGGTCAGGAACTCCAGGCCGACCTTGTTGGCCACCACCTGGCCGGCGGTCTCGTTGAGGTAGTACCAGAGGCCACCGTTGAAGGCCAGGGCCAGCACGACCCAGCCGATCGACCACCACAGGGCCTCCTTGAAGGTGACCTTGTGCGGTCCGCCATGTCGCATCAATACGAGGTCGACCAGCAGCGCGATGATCACCACCGCGCCGAAGCCGCCCCACAACCACACATTACCGATCGTCTGCATTGGGTTTGTCCGTTGGAAAAATGGAATGCCTCAAGCCGGACGGCGAGGATCTGCAACGGAGGATCGGGGGATCCGGGGACAGAGCTTCGCCATACGGCGAAGGTCTCGCTCGCAGTCCCGATGGGTGGGACTGCCGTTGCACCGGAGCCTGCGGGCTCGAATTGACGGCGACAACGTCTGGGAGCTACTCCCCTTCTGGGGCCGATTCTGCGGGGTGGCGGGGCCGCCGTCAAATCCTTTCCTTGCCCCGGCACGGCTGAACGAAACACCCCGACAGGCCGTGACGGCCGCTGGCCGTGAACCACGTCATGGCCGGCTTTGCCGCGCTGACGGCCGGCGGCCGCCACTACCAGAGCGCCAGCGGCGTCGCTCCCAGCGCCGAGGGCTGCAGGCTTCCCGTTTACAATACGCCCATGAATACCCCTGCCCCCGTTGTCCGCCTCAAGAACGCCTGGCGCTCCAGCCACCCGTGGATCTTCCAGAAACTGGTCGAAAAGCCGGCCGTCCGTCCCAAACCCGGTGCCATCGTCGACGTCGTCGGCGTAGACGGGGAGTGGATCGGGCGTGGCTTCTACAACGGTCACTCGCGCATCGCCGTGCGCATCCTGGAGACCGATCAGGCCATCCCTGTCGACGCCGGCTGGTTCTCGCGCAAGATCGCCCAGGCGGTGTCGATGCGTCGTGAGGTGCTCAAGCTGGACCAGGTCTCCGATGCCTGGCGCGTCGTCCACAGCGAAGGCGACGGTCTGTCCGGCCTGGTCGTGGACCGCTATGGCGACCTGGTCGTGGTCGAATTCTTCGCCGCCGGCATGTTCCGCCACCGCGAATGGGTCTACGAGGCCCTGCGCGAACAGTTCCCGGGCTGCCGTTTCCACAGCTTCGCCGACGAGCACGTGCAGAAGCAGGAAAGCTTCGACTTCCACGGCAACACCACCACCGAAGCGTCGGTGATCACCGAGTACGGCGTGAAGTTCCGCGCCGACCCGGCCGGTGCGCACAAGACCGGTTTCTTCGCTGACCAGCGCGAGAACCGCCAGTGGCTGAGCCAGCAGGTGGAAGGCAAGACCGTGCTCGACCTGTGCTGCAACACCGGTGGCTTTGCGGTGTATGCCGCTGCGCGCGGTGCGGCCGAAGTGGTCGGCATCGATATCGATGAAGACGTGATCGCCATCGCCAAGGGCAACGCCAAGCTCAACAACGTGCGCCCGAAGTTCATCCAGTCCGACATCTTCCCGTGGCTGCGCGATGCCTCCAACCGCGGTGAGCAGTACGACGTGGTGATCCTCGACCCGGCCAAGATGACCCGCGACCGCGACCAGGTCATCACCGCGTTGAAGAAGTACCTGGACATGAACAAGCTGGCGCTGGGCGTGGTCAAGCCCGGCGGCCTGCTCGCCACGTTCTCCTGCACCGGCCTGGTGGCCGAGGATCAGTTCCTGGACATGCTGCGCCGCGCCGCGTTCTACGCCGGCCGCACCATCCAGATCCTGAAAGTGGCTGGCGCCGGTCCGGACCATCCGTTCATGGCCCACGTGCAGGAATCGCGCTACCTCAAGGCCGTGTTCTGCCGCGTGGTGGATTGAGGTCTGTCCGGGCCAGACCCGTTGAACCCGGGACCGTAGAGCCACGCCATGCGTGGCTTCGCGGGCCAGATCAAGCCCAGCCACGCATGGCGTGGCTCTACAATCCAAGGTGAGGCGTCATGACGTTGCGCAGTCTGTCTTTGCTGGTTTCGCTGGCGTTGTGCACGCCACTGGCCGCCCACGCGATCGAATTCACCCCGCAGGAACTGGCCAGGGCGTCCACGCTGCAGCAGCGGCTGCTGACCCTGGACAGCCACCTCGATACACCGGCCAACTTCCACCGCGACGGCTTCGACATCACCCAGCGGCACGACCACAACGCGCTGTCGCAAGTGGATTACCCGCGCATGGTGGAAGGTGCGCTGGATGGCGGTTTCTGGGCCATCTACACCGACCAGGGCGACCGCAGTGCGCAGGCGCACCAGCACGACCGCGATGCCGGCCTGCTGCGGCTGACGGAAATCCGCGAGATGCTCGCCGCGCATCCGGATACCTTCCAGCTCGCGCTGACCGCCGCCGATGCCGCGCGCATCAAGGCCGCCGGCAAGCGCGTGGTCTACATCAGCATGGAGAACGCCAGCCCGCTGGTCGACGATCCCACGCTGCTCAGCTACTACCACCTGGCCGGCCTGCGCCTGCTCAGCACCGTGCACTTCGCCAACAACGAGTTCGCCGATTCGGCCACCGATCCCAAGGGCGCCGAATGGAAGGGCCTGAGCCCGGCCGGCAAGGCGCTGGTGGATGAAGCAGTGCGGCTGGGGATCGTGATCGATCAATCGCATGCCTCCGATGCGGTGTTCGATGATCTGATCGAGCGCATGCCGGTGCCGTTCGTGCTCTCGCACAGCTCGGCCAAGGCGATCTACAACCATCCGCGCAACCTCGACGATGCGCGCCTGAAGCGGCTGGCCAAGGCCGGCGGCGTGATCCAGGTCAACGCCTATGGCGGTTACCTGATCGACACCGGCAAAAGCGAGGCGCGCAAAGCGGCCGAGACGGCGCTGATGGCGCAGCTCGGCACCGATTACGACGGGATGAGCATCCAGCAGGGCGTCGCGCTGAAGAAGGGGCTGGAGGAGATCGACCAGCGCATCCCGCTGCGCAAGGCCACGCTGGACGATTTCTTCGCCCACTTCGAGCACATCCTCAAGGTGGTCGGCCCCGAACACGCGGGCATCGGCCTGGACTGGGATGGCGGCGGTGGCCTGGCCGATCTCCAGGACGTAAGCCAGTTGCCCAAGATCACCGCCTGGCTGCTGCGCAAGGGTTACACCGAGCAGCAGATCGCCGGCATCTGGGGCGGCAACCTGCTGCGCGTCATGCAGCAGGCGCAGGATCATGCCGCCAAGGCCGCGGCCGCGAAACCCTGAGGCCAGTGGCGCGTCGCGCCCTGCCCGGCAGGGCGGCGTCACCGCTGCCAACAACGAAAAAGGCAGGCCTTGGGCCTGCCTTTTTCACACCCGGTCATCTCATCGCCGGCCCGGTGGCCGGCGCGATAGCTCAGCCCTTGCCCAGCACCGCATTGCGGCGGCCATAGGCGAAGTAGGCGATCAGGCCCACGACGTTCCACGCCAGGAAGTACAACTGCGTGGTGCTCGGCAGGCTGAAGAACAGGTACACGCAGCCGATCACCGCCAGCGGGCCGACCACGTAGGCCAGCGGCGTGCGGAACTTGCGCACGCGGTTGGGCTCGCGCTTGCGCAGCACCACCAGGCACAGGCCCACCGCGGTGAACGCGGCCAGCGTGCCGGCGTTGGCCAGTGCGGCGATTTCATCCAGGCGTGCCACGCCGGCCAGCGCGGCCACCAGCACCGCGGTGAACAGCGTGGTCGCGATCGGGGTGCCGGTGCGCGCGCTGACCTTGGACAGGCCACGCGGCAGCAGGCCATCGCGCGACATGACGAAGAAGATGCGGCTCTGGCCATACAGGAAGGCCAGCAGCACGGTCGGCAGGGCGATCACCGCCGCCGCGCCGATCCACTTGGCCGCGCCCGGGCTGCCCAGCTCGCGCAGGATCAGTGCCAGCGGCTCGGCGCTCTGGCCGAAGATCGTGTAGCTCATCGCACCCACGGCGGCCAGCGCCACCAGCACGTAGATGATGGTGCAGCCGACCATCGAGCCGATGATGCCGATCGCCAGGTCGCGCTCGGGTTTCTTGGTTTCTTCGGCCGCGGTGGAGATCGCATCGAAGCCGTAGAACGCGAAGAAGATGATCGCCGCGGCCGCCATCACTCCGCGCTCGACGCCATCGGCGCCCAGCGACTTGACGAAGCCGAACGGCATGAACGGCTCCATGTGGCCGGTATCGAAGTGCGGCAGGGCGATCGCCACGAACACGGTCAGCGCGATGATCTTGACCACCACCAGCACCGCGTTGAGCGTCGCACTCTCCTTGGTCCCGGCCATCAGCATGCCGGCCACCAGGAAGGTGATCAGCACGGCCGGCAGGTTGATGAAGCCGCCTTCCACGTGCGGGCCGGCGGTGAGCATCAAGGGCAGGTCGATGCCCCAGCCGTGCAGGAAGCCGACCGCGTAGCCGGACCACCCCACCGCCACCGTGCTGACCACCAGCGAGTACTCCAGGATCAGGCTCCAGCCCACCACCCAGGCCACCATCTCGCCGAGCGCGGTATAGCTGTAGGTGTAGGCGCTGCCGGCGGCCGGCATCATCGTGGCCAGTTCGGCATAGGACAGCGCCGCGCAGGCGCAGACCGCGCCGGCGATGGCAAACGAGATCAACACCGCCGGCCCGGCCAGGTTCGCGCCGACACCGATCAGGGTGTAGATGCCGGTGCCGACGATCGCGCCGATGCCCAGCGCGATCAGGTGCGGCCAACTCAGGGTCGGGATCAGTTGCCTGCCGGCTTCATGGACGGTGACAGTGTCTAGGGACTTGCGCCGGAGCAATGACATGGGGCCTCGCGGTGGATGACTGTGAACGACAAGTCTGCGAGTTTTACCGAACGCGGCGCAGCATTACTACTGCCAAGCGTCGTAAGCGGCCGCACGGTCGCCATGACTGGGGCGAAGGTGACGAAACCAGCACAAAGTCCGGGCACTCATCCCAGTGGCATCCGGTACCGGCCACGGCACCGGTATCGTTGCCGAACGCGGTCTGGCTGCCGCGCACGCTGCTGGCCGCATCGGCCGCATCGGCCGGACCGAGCCTCCCGATCCGGCCGGTGGATCTCAGCGGTTCAATGTCGCCATCGCCGCGGGGGCATAGCGCGGGCCGGCGGCGGCATTGGCCGGGAAGAGGGCGTCGATGCGGGCCAGCTCGTCGGCGCTGAGCTGCACCTGCAGCGCGCCCAGGTTCTCGTCCAGATACGCCAGGCGCTTGGTACCCGGGATCGGCACGAGGTCCTCGCCCTGCGCCAGTACCCAGGCCAGGGCCAGCTGCCCGGGGCTCACGCCCTTGGCGTTGGCCATCGCCGTAACCGCATCGACCAGCGCCAGGTTGCGGTCGAAGTTCTCGCCCTGGAAGCGCGGCGATTGGCGGCGGTAGTCATCGGCGTCGAAATCGGCCGGGCTGCGGATCGCGCCGGTCAGGAAGCCACGGCCCAGCGGCGAGTAGGGCACGAAGCCGATGCCGAGCTCGCGCACCGTCGCCAGCACGCCGTTGTCTTCCGGATCGCGCGACCACAGCGAGTACTCGGTCTGGACCGCGGTGATCGGATGCACCGCATGGGCGCGGCGGATCGTGCCGGCCGAGGCTTCGGACAGGCCGAGGAAGCGCACCTTGCCCTGCTCGACCAGGCGCGCCATTGCGCCCACGGTGTCTTCGATCGGTACCTCGCCGTCCACGCGGTGCTGGTAGTACAGGTCGATGTGGTCCACGCCCAGCCGCTGCAGGCTGGCCTCGCAGGCGGCGATCACGTACTCGGGGCGTCCATCGACGCTGCGTGCGGCGGTGTCGCTCGGCTCCAGCTTGATGCCGAACTTGGTCGCCAGGAACACCTGGTCGCGGCGGTCGGCGATCGCCTTGCCCACCAGCACCTCGTTGGTGTGTGGGCCGTACATGTCGGCGGTGTCGAGCAGGGTGACGCCGCGCTCCAGCGCGCGGTGGATGACCGCGGTGGCGTCGGCATCGCTGCCGCGGCCGCCATAGAAGGCGCTCATGCCCATGCAGCCCAGGCCGAGCGCGGAAACGGTGGGGCCATCACGGCCAAGGGTGCGGGTCTGCATGAAGTACTCCGGGGGAAGGGAAGGAACAGGACCAGCATCCTCCTGCGGACTATGTGGATAAACTGGCCGCTCCTGCATCATCCTTGAAGCCAGCCTTCACAATGAGTGCCCAGCACCCCCTGCCCGCCGTCGTCGCCTTCGCCCGCGTCGCGCACCATGCCAGCTTCACCCGGGCCGCCGATGAGCTGGGGGTGTCGCCCTCGGCGCTCTCCCAGACGGTCCGCGCGCTGGAGGCGCACCTCGGCGTGCGGCTGCTGCAGCGGACCACGCGCCGGGTTGGCCTGACCGAGCAGGGCGCCCGTTTCCTGGCGCAGGTGCGCGAGGGCCTGGCCCGCATCGATGCAGCCTTCGAGGATCTGGACCAGCAGCGCGATGTGCCCGCCGGGAAGCTGCGCATCAACGTGCCGCGGATCGCCGCCGAACTGCTGGTGCTGCCCCACCTGCCCGGTTTCCTGGCGCGTTACCCGCAGATCGAGGTGGAGCTGTTCGTGGAAACCGCGCTGACCGATCTGGTCGCCGGCGGTTTCGACGCCGGCATCCGCTTGGGCGAAAGCCTGGCGCGCGGCATGATCGCGGTGCCGATCGGGCCACTGGAGCGTCAGGTGGTGGTGGCCACTCCGGCGTACCTGGCCACGCACGGCGTGCCCGCGACCCCGGCGGATCTGGTCGCCCACGAGTGCATCGTGCACCGGCTCAGCACGGGCCGGCGGATGGCATGGGAGTTCACCGGCGAGGGTCGCGATTTCGAGGTCGAGGTGGCGGGCCGTCTGGTGTTCAACGATGCCGGCCTGATCCAGGCGGCAGTGCGCAAAGGGGTGGGGCTGGCGCAGGGGTTCGAGGCGCTGTACGCCGGCGACGTGGCGGCCGGCCGCCTGCAATGCGTGCTGCAGGACTGGCAGCAGCCGTTCGCCGGCTTCCATCTGTACTACCCGGCGCGCGAGCAGATGGCGCCCAAGCTGCGGGTGTTCATCGATTACCTGCGCGAGGCGATGCGGCGCTGACGCCGGCGGGTCAGCGCACCGGGGAAAGCAGCGCGCCGGCCCAGCCATCCAGCGGCGGATGACCCTGTGGATAGATCACCTGCGTATCCTCGGGGAAGCGCTTGCAGCACAGCACGCCGCGCGCATCGAACACCCGCCAGCCCTGGGCGGCGGCTTCGGCCCGCGCGATGCGATCGCGAAGCGCGAGCATCAGGCTGGCCTGGCAGTCGAACAGGCAGGCGCGCAGTTCCACCCGGTCCACCGGGTGCAGGCCGGCAAGGATGCGGCTGACGGCCGGGTGGGCCAGATCGATGCGGCGGGTGTGCATGCCGAGCAGGCGCTCGTCATGGCCATTGAGGTGCTGCACGAAGTAGATCGGGGCGGCCATCGGATCCTCGCGACACGGCGATGGCGCCGATTGAACACTGCCCCGGGACACGGGGGAATCTCAATGTTTGAATGAAACGCAACCGTCGCGATGACGGCGTCTATCTGCGGCCGAACGCGACGCGCGCTGTCGCGGCACGCCGACGGACGGCGGCCAAGGCCTCAGCCGCTGACGCCCAGGCGCACACCGAACCCGATCAGGAACACCCCTGCCACCCGCCTCAGCCAAAGCCCCACACGCGGGTGCTGGAGAATCCGACGGCGCAGCAGGTTGCCCACCCCGATCAGCACCGAGCAGTACGCCAGCCCCATGACGAAGATGATCAGTGCCATGGTCGCGAACGTCACCACGCCCTGGTGGCGTGCCGGATCGATGAACAACGGCAGGAACGCCATGTAGAAGATGATCGCCTTCGGGTTCAGCAGGTTGATCAGCACCGCCTGGCGGAAGTAGTGGCCCGGCGTGAGGCGGATCCCGCCTTCCTCCCCCAGGGCGCGCGGCTGGCGCAGCAGGCCGATGCCGATCCATACCAGATAGGCCGCGCCCAGGTACTGCACCGCGTGGAACACCATCGGGTTGGCCTTGAGCAATGCAGCCACACCGGCCACCGCCAGCCACATCAGGATCTGATCGCCCAGCAGCAGGCCGAACAACGCCGTGTAACCGCCACGCACGCCGCCGCGGCCGGTGGCGGTGAGCAGGGTGAACGTGCCCGGGCCCGGCAGGGCCAGGAACACCAGCACGGCAGCAACAAAGGTCCACAGATCCTGGATGCCCATCCACGGCATGGCGGCGACTCGACAACGGGGGAGAGGCATTGTCCGGCAGCCGCGCCCCGGGCGATAGCGTCAGCGCGCGCCGGCTGGCAAGCCGGCCAGCAGGGGCTGCAGCCGTTGTTCGAACATCGCATGCAGCTGGCGGATCGCCGGGGAGAACTGCTTGCGGTGCGGGCACACCAGGTTCAACGGCAGGCTGTCGCCGGCTCCGCCCAGCAGCACCTGCAGGCGCCCCGCCTCGACATCGGCGCAGACATCCAGCCATGACTTGAACACGATGCCTTGCCCGGCCACCGCCCAGCGGCGGACCACGTCGGCATCGTCGCAGACCATGTTGCCGCGCACCGGGATCACCGTGCGCCGGCCATCGGCCTCGAAGCTCCAGCGGTCATACGCACGCCCGGCCAGCTGGTAGAGCAGGCAGTGGTGCTCCTTCAACGCGTCCAGGCTGTCCGGCGTGCCGTGCCGGGCCAGGTAGTCCGGTGAGGCGGCCAGCACCCGCCGGTTGCCGGGCAGCAGGGGCAGGGCGACATAGCTGGCGTTGTCGAACCGGCCCAGCCGGAAGGCGATGTCGACCGGATCGCGGAACACATCGGCCACCTGGTCGGACAACTGCAGGCGCAGCTGCAGCTTCGGGTGCGCGGCGCGGAACTCGGTCAGCCACGGCAGCAGCAGGTTGCGGCCCAGGTCCGATGGCGCCGCCACCTGCAGCGTGCCGCGCAGCTCGGCATCCTCGCCACGCACCCGGGCCTCGCCCTCGCGCAGCGCAGCCAGCACCTCCTGCGCGTAGGGCAGGTACAACGCGCCCTCGGCGGTCAGGCGCAGGCTGCGGGTCGAGCGTACGAACAGGCGCAGGTCCAGCTCGCGCTCCAGCCGCGCCACCGCCGCCGCGACCTGGCCGGGCAGCAGGTCGGCCTCGCGCGCGGCGTTGGAGAAGCTGCCCAGCGCCGCCGTGCGGACGAACAGGGCGAGATCGTCAAACCGGACCATTTTCATTCCTGGAGTGAAAGTGCTGCCCGATTTTGCGCCTTTCTCCGCTTGGCGGAGAAGCGCAGTCTGTCCGTCTTCCCCAACGGATCTCCCCCATGAAAGCCGTCGCCTATACCCAGCATGGCCTGCCGATCAGCGACCCCGCCGCGCTGGTGGACATCACCCTGCCGATCCCCACGCCTGGCCCACGCGACCTGCGGGTGGAAGTCCGGGCGATCTCGGTGAACCCGGTCGATACCAAGGTCCGCAACGGCGTGGCGGTGACCGAGCCGCGCGTCCTCGGTTTCGACGCGGTCGGCATCGTGGATGCGGTCGGTGACGAGGTGACGCTGTTCCAGTCCGGCGATGCGGTCTTCTATGCCGGTGCGATCGGCCGTGCCGGCAGCAACGCCGAGTACCAGCTGGTGGACGAGCGCATCGTCGGGCACAAACCGGCGAGCCTGGATGACGCTGCCGCCGCGGCGCTGCCGCTCACCGCGATCACTGCCTGGGAGCTGCTGTTCGACCGCTTGCGCATCCCCGAGAACGGCGGTGAAGGCCAGACCCTGCTGGTGATCGGCGCGGCCGGTGGCGTCGGCTCGATCCTGGTCCAGCTGGCCCGCCAGCTGACCCGCCTGACCGTGATCGGCACCGCCTCGCGCCCGGACACCCAGGACTGGGTCTACGCGCTGGGCGCGCACCATGTGATCGACCACACCCAGCCGCTGGGCGAAGGCCTGCAGCGCCTGGGGATCGCCGAGGTCAGCCACGTCGCCAGCCTGACCCATACCGATCAGCACTACGACCAGATCGTCGCCGCGCTCGCCCCGCAGGGCCAGCTGGCGCTGATCGACGACCCGGGCCAGCTCGATGTGATGGCACTCAAGCGCAAGAGCCTGTCGCTGCACTGGGAATCGATGTTCACCCGCTCCAGCTTCAACACCCCCGACGTGCAGCGCCAGCACGAGCTGCTCGAACGCGTTGCCGCGCTGATCGATGCCGGCGTACTGCGCACCACGCTGGGTGAGCATTACGGCCGCATCAACGCCGCCAACCTGCGCCAGGCGCATGCCCTGATCGAAAGCCACCGCGCCCGCGGCAAGCTCGTGCTTGAAGGTTTCTGACGCAGCCAATGAGACCGCCGCGGCCTACACTTGCCGCATGCAAACCGAATTCCTCATTCTCGGCGCCCTGGTGTGTGCCGTCCTCGTGCTGCAGCTGCTCGCGCTGCTGCGGCGTTCCGGCCATGGCGACCTCGAACAGAGCCTGCGCGAGGAGGCCCGGGTCGGCCGCAGCGAACTGCGCGAGCAGCTCGAAGGCCTGGGCCGCCAGCAGGACGCGCGGCTGGAAAGCTTCGCGCGCGCGCTGACCGATCTTTCCACCCGTACCGATCAGCGCCTGGACCTGTTGCGCGACGCGCTGGGTGAAGACGCGCGCAAGGCCCGCGAGGAAAGCACGCTCAGCCAGCAGCGCACCGGCGAGCTGCTGGCGCTGCGCATGCAGGACGTGCGCGCGCAGCTGGAAGCGTTCGGGCACCAGCAGCAGGCGCGCATCGAAGCGTTCGGCCAGCAGCTGGTGGAACTGACCACCCGCACCGACAGCCACATGGCCGCGCTGCGCCAGGCCCTGGCCGACGACGCACGCCTGGGCCGTGAGGAAACCGGTCAGTCGCAGCAGCGCCTGGCCGAATCGCTGGGCCTGCGCCTGCAGGAGATGACCCAGCGCAACGAGCAGCGCATCGGCGAGATGCGCGCCACGCTCGAGCAGCAGCTCAAGAGCCTGCAGAGCGATAACGCCGAAAAGCTCGACCAGATGCGCGTGACCGTCGACGAGAAGCTGCAGACCACCCTGGAAACCCGCCTGGGTGCTTCGTTCCAGCTGGTCTCCGAACGACTGGAGCAGGTCCAGCGTGGCCTCGGCGAAATGCAGCAGCTGGCCACCGGCGTGGGCGACCTCAAGCGGGTGCTGACCAACGTCAAGAACCGTGGCAGCTGGGGCGAAGTGCAGCTGGACAACATCCTCGAGCAGACGCTGACCCAGGAGCAGTACGGGCGCGGTGTCAAAGTGCGCCCGGACAGCAACGAGATCGTGGATATCGCGGTGCGCCTGCCGGGTCGTGGCCACGAAGACACCCCGGTGTGGCTGCCGATCGATTCCAAGTTCCCGCGCGAGGATTATGAGCGCCTGCTCGATGCGCAGGAACAGGGCGATGTCGAGGGGGTACGCGTGCAGGGCGCGCAGCTGGAGCGCGCGATCCGCATCCAGGCCAAATCGATCTGCGACAAGTACATCGCCCCGCCGCACACCACTGATTTCGCGGTGATGTTCCTGCCGACCGAAAGCCTGTACGCCGAAGTGATCCGCCGCCCCGGCCTGATCGACCTGCTGCAGCGCGACCACCGCGTGGTGGTGGCCGGCCCGACCACCGTCACCGCGCTGCTCAACAGCCTGCAGATGGGCTTCCGCACGCTGGCCATCGAACAGCGCTCCAGCGAAGTGTGGGGCCTGCTCGGTGCGGTCAAAAGTGAGTTCGGCAAGTTCGCCGGCATCCTGGAAAAAGCCGAGAAGCAGATCAGCACGGTGGGCCGCAGCCTCGGTGAAGCCAGCCGCAAGACGCGCACCATCGAGCGCCGCCTGCGCAGCGTGGAAACGCTGGGCAGCGAACAGACCCAGGATCTGCTCGGCGACATGAGCGGCGAGGACGAGGACGTGGCCGGCGACGAGACCAGCGCCGCGCAGGAGTGAGCGCCGACGCCATGCATGCAGGCGATCACGCATGCTGCGCGGCACACGCTTTGCCCTGCCTCTCTTCCGCCTTCCAAGGAACGCCGATGCGCCTGACCCTGATGCTGTCCCTCCTGCTCGCCCTGGCCGGGTGCAGCAGTACGCCACCTGTCGATACCCCTGCCGACACCGCGGCGACCACCTCCGCCACACCAAGCGCCGCCGCATGCGCCGCCGCCGGTGGCAGCCTGCAGCCGCTGGGTCGCCTGCAGCGCGTGCAGTGCGTGGTGCCCTACGCCGATGCCGGCAAGGTCTGCAGCGCCAAGGCCGACTGCAGTGGCCAATGCCTGGCCACGAGCGATGTCGCGCCGGGAACGGCCGCGCGCGGCGTCTGCCAGCGCGATGTCAGCCAGAACTTCGGCTGCCGCCAGCGCATCGATGGCGGCGTGGCCCTGGGCACGATCTGCGTCGACTGAGCTTCCCGCGGCACGGCTATGCTGTGCCTCCCCTGATCCAACGCAAGGAACCTGCCGTGAGCCAGACCGTCTACGACATCCCCGTCACCACCATCGAAGGTCAGCCGACCTCGCTGGCCGATTACCGCGGCAAGGTGCTGCTGGTGGTCAATGTCGCCTCCAAGTGCGGCCTGACCCCGCAGTACGAAGGTCTGCAGGCGCTGTACGCCGACAAGCAGGCCGCCGGCCTGGAAGTGCTGGGCTTCCCGGCCAACAACTTCCTGGCCCAGGAACCGGGCAGCGAAGCGGACATCCAGCAGTTCTGCCAGCTCGAGTACAACGTCAGCTTCCCGATGTTCGCCAAGATCAGCGTGGCCGGTGAGGACACCCATCCGCTGTACCAGCAGCTGACCGCCGCGCAGCCGAGCGCCACCGGCGAAGGCCCGATGCGCGAAAAGCTGCAGGGCGCCGTGGCCAAGTACCCCGAGCTGGTGGTCAATGCCGCCCCGGGCGTGCTGTGGAACTTCGAGAAGTTCCTGATCGGCCGCGATGGCCAGGTCATCGCGCGCTTCGCCCCGGACGTGCCGGCTGACGATGCCCGCCTGGTGGCCGCGATCGACGCCGCGCTGGCGGCCTGATCGGCTGACTCGGGAACAAAAAAAGCCCCGCTTCGGCGGGGCTTTCTCGTGGGGGATCAGTTACCCCAGTTCGGCATCGGCATCGCATCGACCGGAATCGGGGCGTCCGGATCGTCCTTGCCGCGCGCATGCTTGCCACGCAGGTCGTTCTCGATCTGGTAGTTGCGGCGCTGCAGCCATGCATCGCGCACGAGCGAATACTCGTCCACGGCGTTGTCGCGCATGTCATCGACCGCCAGCAGCTGCGAACGCATGTCCACCAGCTGCAGGCCCTGCAGGCCGATGCGGATCTTGTCCTCTTCGATCGTGCGGATCGGCGAGAGCGGCATGTCGCCGGCCAGGCCGAACACATCGCGCACGGTACGCGGGCCGAAGAACGGCAGCTCCACGTAGCGCGAACGGCGCCAGCCCCACGTGCCCAGGGTCTGGCCGAAGTCTTCCTTGCGACGCGGCACCATGGCCTTGCTGGCCGGATCGAACAGCCCGCCGATACCCAGCGTGGAGTTCATCAGGAAGCGGCCCAGGCTGTCCCAGGCATCGTCCGGGCGGCCCTGCAGCAGCTGGTTGGTGATCGTCACCGGTGCGCGCAGGTTGCTGAAGAAGTTGCTCACGCCGGTGCGGGCGAAGCGCGGCACCACGTTGGTGTAGGCCACCGCCAGCGGGCGTGCGACCGCACGGTCGACCACGTTGTTGAAGCTGTGCACCTTGCGGTTGAACGGTTCCCACGGATCGTACGGGGTGCCGCTGGGCTCGGTGCCATCCGCGCTCGGGGCGGGCCCGCCGTACAACGCAGCGAAGTCGTCCTCGGCGTTGGTCGGCGCGGTGCCGGCCGTGGCCGGTTCCGCCGCCGGGTCGGTACCGGCCTGCGCGGCCGGGGCCGTGCTGTCGGCGACGGCGTCGGCCGGTACCACGGGCGTGTCGGCCACATCGGCCACCGGTGCCGCCGCAGGGGCGACCTCGACGCTGACCGGTGCGGTGTCGCGTGCGGGTTTGCCGGCACAGGCGCTCAGGGCCAGCGCCAGCACGAGGAGGGGGAGGGTGCGTATGACGTTCATGTCAGCTCGCCGCAGAAAGGGCATGGAAATCCAGGGTGGGTGCCAGCCGGTAGGCGGCACTGAGGTCGGTGAAACCGTCCGGGCTGCCGATGATCGTCGGCGCGGTCCCGTTTGCACGCAGCCGTGCGGCCAGCTCGGCCAGCAGGGCCAGGCCGGCACTGTCCAGTCCGGTCACCGCCGCCAGGTCCAACTGCTGCACGCCGTCCAGCGCGGCCAGCGAGGGCCACAGGGCCGTCACCGCCGCGCGGTCGAGCACCCCGCTGAACACCAGCGAGGCACCGTTGCGCTGCACGCTGGCGCTGTTACTTGCCACGCGGGGCCTGCCCGGCCTGCATGCTGCCGTTGCGCAGTTCGGTGGCGACCTGCTGGATCGACTTCTGGCGCAGCGGGGCGTCGAACTGGGTCTTGAAGGTCTGCACGTAGGAGATGCCTTCGATCATCACATCGAAGATCTTCCACTGGCCGTTGACGTTGCGCATCAGGTAGTCGACCGGGGTCGGCTCGTTGCCGGCGCGGATCAGCTCGGTGGACACGCGCACGCCGCGGTTGCCCGGCAGCGGCGACTCGCTCTTCAGGCGGAAGGTCGGCTTGCCCTGGATCTCGAGCAGGGCCGAACCGTAGCGCTGCATCAGGTTGTCGGCCATGGCATCGGCGAACAGCTTGACGTCGGCATCCGAGGCGCCGCGGCCGTGCACGCCCAGCACCAGGCGGGCGGCGTAGTCGCGGTCGAAGGTCTTGTTGAGCTCGCTGTTGATGAAGTCACGCAGCACCGCCGGGTTGGCCCGGAACTCGGTGCGGCGCTGCTGCAGCGAGGTCAGGATGCGGGTGCTGGCGTCCATCACCGCCTTGCTGGCCTGGCCCTGCTGGGCGGCGGCGGCAGCGGGAGCGGCCTGGGCGAAGGAGAGCGAGGGCGTGGCGGCGAGCAGGGCCGAGGCCAGCAGCGCCGGGATCAGGGTCTTTTTCATGGTTGCGGTTCCGTTGCAGGCGCAGGCGCGCCGTTGCCATCGTGGGAGTCAGCGCCACCGGTATTGGCCGGACCGCTGAACATGTACTTGCCGACCAGCTGGAGCAGGTCCACCGCCGGCTGGGTGAAGACGATCTCGTCGCCGGACTTGAGCACATCCGGGTCACCGCCCGGCTGCAGACCGATATAGCTCTCGCCGAGCAAACCGCTGGTGAATATGCCGGCCGAGGTGTCGGCCGGCAGATCCTTGAACTTGCCGTCCAGCTTGAGGGTCACGATCGAGTCGAACTTCTGGGGATCCAGTTCGATGCCCGAGACCTGGCCGATGGTCACGCCGCCGATCTTGACCGGCGCCTGCTTGCGCAGCTGGCCGATCTGGGTGAAGCGCGCCTTGAGTTCGTAGCCGCTGCCGCCGGTGCCCCACCGTTGATTGGTGGAGGCCACGGCCAGCACCAGCAGCGAGGCCAGCGCCAGCAGCAGGAACGCGCCGACGGAAAATTCGAGTCTGGGACCGCGGATGGCCATGGGATATCTCACTGTTCTTTGTCAGGTGCCTGGACAGGTGTCCGGGCGGGAAGTCTTTGCGTACTCAAGCGGGGGTACTGGCCAGGGACAACGGCCGTACCGACCAACGGTCGGTACCTACTGGAACATCATGGCGGACAGCACGAAGTTGAAGACCAGCACCAGCAGCGAGGCGTTGACCACCGCGCGCGTGGTGGCGACCGACGTGCCTTCGATCGTGGGTTCGGCATGGAAGCCGACATAGGACGCGACCAGGGCAGCCGTGCCGCCGAAGATCGCCGACTTCAGCATCGCCACGCCGAAGTCATCCCAGAAGTCCACGCTGTTGCTCAGCGCCGACCAGAACACGCCATTGTCCAGGCCGAGCACGTGCACGGCCTCGAAGTAACTGGCACTGATCGCCAGCGAACAGAAGATGCCGGTCAGCAGCGGCACGGTCAGCACCGCCGCCCAGAAGCGCGGGGCGACGACCTTGGCGACCGGGTCGATCGCCATCAGCTCCAGCGCCTTGATCTGGTCGGTGGCGCGCATCAAGCCCAGTTCGGCGGCGATCGAACTGCCGGCGCGGCCGATGAACAGCAGTGCGGTCAGCACCGGGGCCAGTTCGCGGTACAGCGAGAGGCCAAGCAGCGTGGACAACGCATCGGCGGCGCCGAAGGTGGTGAGCGTGCGGTAGCCCTGCAGGGTCAGCACCAGGCCCACGAACGCGCCGCCTACGGCAATGATCGGCAGCGAACGTGCACCGATCTTGTAGATTTCGCGGGTCAGCTCGGCAAGGAAATCGGCGGTCGGCAGCGAGCCGCGCAGTACCGTCAGCGAGAACAGGCCGGCGCGACCGAGCGAGCGGGTAGCGTCAACGAACGGCATCAGGCAACCCTCGCACGTGGTGCGGCATCGAAGGGGATCGGGCCGTCCGGCTCACCATGCAGGAACTGCCGCAGCAGCGGGTCCTGGCTGGATTCAAGTGCGGCCGGGCTGCCCTGGAATACGATGCCGCCGTTGGCGATGGCGATCACCTGGTCGCAGATCGGCAGGGTCTCGTGCACGTGGTGGCTGACGATGATGCTGGTCAGCCCCAGGCTGTGGTTGAGGCGCTGGATCAGGCTCATGATCACGCCCGAGGCGATCGGGTCCAGCCCGGTCAGCGGCTCGTCGTAGATCATCAGCGGCGGGTCGAGCGCAAGCGCACGGGCCAGGGCCACACGCCGCGCCATGCCGCCGGACAGCTCGCGCGGCCAGGCATCGGCAGCGGCCAGCAGGCCCACTGCGTGCAGCTTCATCTGCACCAGGCGGTGCAATACGGGCTTCGGCAGGCGGGTATGGGTGCGCAGTGGCAGGGCCACGTTCTCGGCGACGGTCAGGTCGGTCAGCAGGCCATTGCCCTGCAGCAGCACGCCCACGCTCTTGCGCATCTCCAACAGCGCGCGTGCGCCGGTCGGAATGGGCTGGCCGAACAGGGTGACCTCGCCGGCCACCGGGCGCAGCTCACCGGTCAGCGCGGCCAGCAGCGTGGACTTGCCACTGCCCGACGGGCCAAGCACGGCGGTGATGCTGCCGCGCGGAACGGTCAGCGAAACGTCGCGCAGGATCGTACGTCCGCCGCGGTCGATGCGGACGTTGGACAACTGCACCAGACTCTCTTCGGAAACCGTCATGGGCGCCATTAACAAAATTCCAACGTTGTAAGATCGTGGTGAACGGCTGAACATAACCGAACTGGACCGTGCAGTATTGTCGCACGGGCGGGTGAGGGCAGTGCCGCGGCGGGCATGCCGTCACCTGCAACACAGCGTGTCGGGCCGGTGGTGGCCCGCGCCTTTTCCCCGTCCACACCGCCCGCAGCGCTGCGTTCGTGCGTCGGCTACGGCACACTCCTGCGATGACCGACGCTGCTTCAGACTTTCGCCTGTACCACTCCAACTCGCTCGATGTGCTGGCCGCCCTGCTGGCCACGACACTGCGCACGCCGGTGCCGGGTCAATCCATCCTGGTGCCGGAGGTGGTGCTGATCCCGCAGGTGGCGATGCGCCGCTGGCTGCAATCGACCCTGGCGGCCGAGTATGGCATTGCCGCCAACCTCGCGTTCCTCACGCCGGGTGAGCTGGTCGCCCGCGCCCTCAATGCCAACGTGCCCGGGGAACATGACGATCTCAATGCCGAGGGGCTGCGCTGGCGGTTGTATGCCGCCCTGCGCGACCCGGTGTTGATGGCGCAGCCGCCGATGGCGGCGCTGCAGGCGTATCTGTCCGCGGCCGATCCGCTCAAGCCATGGGCGCTGGCGGCCGAACTGGCCTCGGTGTTCGAGAAGTACCAGGCGTGGCGTCGCGATTGGCTGCTGCGCTGGGACGCGGGCGCAGCGCCGAACGACCCGCAGGCGATCCTGTGGCGGCGCATCGCCGGCGGCGAGCAGTACCGTGCGCGCCGCATCGATGCCTACCTGGCCCGCTTCGAGGGTGCCGGGCAGCCGTTGCCGCAGGGCCTGCCGACACGCGTGTTCGCCTTCGCCACCCTCAACATCTCCCCGGACGTGCTGCGGGTGCTGGCCACCCAGGCGCGGGTCGGCACGATGCACTTCTATCTACCCACGCCGACCCAGGCCTATTGGGGCGATCTGCAAACGCTGGGTGAGAAGCTTCGCAGCGGCGCGCCCGATCCGTTCGGGGAGGCGGCGGGCGAGAACCGCCTGCTGCAGGCCTGGGGCGCGGCGGGTCGCGATTTCATGGCGGTGCTGGGCAGCTACGAGGTCGTGCACCCCTCCGGTGAGATCGCCGCGTACGACGATCCGGAAGAGGATGCGCGCCCGGACATGGCCGACGGCGGGCTGTCCGACAGCCTGCTGCACCGCCTGCAGCGCGATCTGTTCCACCGCCGCGGGCAGCCGGCGGGTGAGCTGCGCGAGGGGCTGCGCTACGACGACCCCAGCCTGCAGGTGCATGCCTGCCACACCCGCCTGCGCGAACTGCAGGTGCTGCATGACCAGCTGCGCGGCCTGCTGCAGGATCCGCGCTTCGATCCGCCGCTGCAGGCGCGCGACATCGCGGTGCTGGCACCGGACATCGACCCCTACGTGCCATACCTGGAAGCGGTGTTCGGCGGCCGCAGCGGCGGCGATGACCACATCCCCTATGCGCTGGCCGATACCAGCCCGCTGGCCGGCGAGCCGTTGGCCGATGTGTTCGTGCACCTGCTCGGGCTGCCGGTCTCGCGCTTCGGATTGAACGAAGTGCTCGATCTGCTCGCCAGTGCACCGTTGGCGGACGCCGCCGGCCTCGATGCCGCGGCGTTCGACCGCCTGCACGACTGGCTGCAGGCCGCCGGCGCGCGCTGGGGGCTGGATGCGGCCCATCGCGGCCAGCATCAGGCCCCGGTGGACGATGCGTTTACCTGGCAGTTCGCGCTGGATCGCCTGCTGCTGGGTCACGCCAGCGGCAGCGATGGCGATATCGCCGGGGTCGCGCCATGGCCGGAGCTGGAAGGCAGTGCGCTGGACGCGCTGGACCGCCTGCTCGGCCTGCTGCGCGTGCTGGCGCGCTACCAGCGCGCGCTCGGTGAGGCCATGTCGCCCGGGCAGTGGCGGCAGCGCCTGCTGGCCCTGCTCGATGCGCTGCTGCCCGAACCGCCGCAGGCGGCCAGCAGCCAGCGCGCGCTGGAGCGCCTGCGCAAACTGATCAACGAGTTCGCCCGCGATGCGGAGACCGCCGGCTTCGAGGGCGACGTGCCACCGGAGGTGCTGCGCGCCCATTTCGCCGGCGTGCTCGCCCAGGCCGATACGCGTGCACCGCTGTTGACCGGTGGCGTCAGCTTCGGCCGGATGGTGCCGATGCGCCTGCTGCCGTTCCGGGTGATCTGCGTGCTCGGCCTGAACGATGGCGATTTCCCGCGCCGCGATCCGGCTGCCGGGCTCAATCAGCTCACCGCCGAGCTGGGCACCGACAAGCGCCGGCATGGCGACCGCTCGCTGCGCGAGGACGACCGCTTCCTGTTCCTGCAGCTGTTCGCCTCAGCGCAGGACGTGTTCTACCTGAGCTACCTGGGCGCCGACCCGCGCGACGGCAGCGTGCGCGAGCCCTCGGTGCTGGTCAGCGAGCTGATCGATGCGGCGGCCGAGTACCACCTGGATCCCCCGGCGGCGGCGCGCAGGATGACCGTGCGCCATTCGCTGCAGCCGTTCGCTCCGGCCGCGTTCGGCGGGGGCGAGGAGCCGCGGCGTTTCAGCTACCGCCGCCAATGGCACCCCGCTGCCGGCTCGCTCGGCGGTGCACGTCGCGCGCTGGCGCCGTGGTTCGCCACGCCGCTGCCGCCGATGGAGAGCAGCGCTGCCGAGCCGGAACTGAGCGTGGATGCGCTGCGTCGTTTCCTCACCGATCCGGCCAGCCAGTTCCTCTCGCAACGGCTCGGCCTGCGCCTGCCCGATGACGTGGACAACGCCGACGACGTCGAGCCGCTGGTGATGGCCGCGCGCGGTGGCGACACGGTGCTGCTGCAGCAGGCCGTGATCGAGGCCACCCTCGGGCAGGACGACACGCCGCTGTACCCACGGCTGCGTGCGCGGGCGCTGCTGCCCTCCGGCGCCCTGGGCGAACGACAGTTCGCGCTGCTGAAGGCCCAGACCGAGCCTTATGCGCAGGCGCTGGCCCAGTGGCAGGCCGGTACCACGGCCGACAGCCGCCGCTACGAGGTGGATATCGACGGGGTTCGCCTGCACGGCCGCGTGGACGGAGTGCATCCGCACGGGCTGGTGCGCCTGCGCCCAGGTCCGCTCAACGGCCGTGCCGCGATCCGCCAGGGCCTGGACTGGCTGCTGGCCAATGCCGCCGGCGATGCCTTGCCGCTGGTGCAGTTCCACGAGGCAGGCGATGACGGCCTGGGTCCGCACACGCTGCCGCCGCTGGGCGCCGAGCGCGCGCAGCAGGTGCTGCGTCGCCTGCTGCAGCTGCGCAGCGAAGGGCTGCGTGCGCCACTGCTGTACGGCCCGTCCACCGGCTGGGTGCTGTACACCGCCGCCGAGGCCAGGCGCGAGGCCGAGGGCCGCGCCAAGTGGCACGGCAGCGACCGCACCTGGGGCGAGTCCACCGGCGCCGGCTACCAGCTCGCGCTGCGCGGCCACGACCCCTTCGCCAGTGCCGACAGTTACCGGCAACTGCTGCACAACAGCTTCGTGGTGTTCACCGCGGTGCGCGAAGGCCGGGTGTTCCCGGGCTTTGACGAGGAAGGAGCCCTGCGATGACCGACCACGAGCTTCTCAACGATCCCTACCTGGCGCTGCCGCTGGACGGCGTGCGCCTGATCGAGGCCAGCGCCGGCACCGGCAAGACCTTCACCCTGGCCACGCTGTTCACCCGGCTGGTGGTGGAGAAGGGCTGGCGCATCGGCCAGATCCTGGCCGTCACCTTCACCGATGCCGCCACCCAGGAACTGCGCAAGCGAATCCGCGAGCGCCTGGCCCTGGCCGCGCAGCTGGTGGAGCGCGCGCCCAGCGAACAGGACAGCCCCGATGTCGCGTTGACCCGGGTGATCCTGCAACGCCAGCTCGCCCTCGGTGAAGAGACACCCGCCGCGCTTGCGCGCCGGCTGCAGACCGCCGCCGACGAGATCGACCTCGCCTCGATCTTCACCATCCACGGCTTCTGCACCCGGGTACTGCGCGAACATGCGATGGAGAGCGGGCATACCTTCGATCCGCCGACCCTGCTGCCAAGCGAACGCGAGCTGCACGAAGAACTGGCCGCCGACCTGTGGCGCGTGCATGCCAACGACCCGGCCACGGTCGATGCGCTGACCTGGCTGTGGTCCTCGCCCGAGGCGCTGGCAGGCGATCTGTCCACGCTGATCAAGCCGTTGCCGCTGCTGCCAGCGCGGCCCACGCGTACCTTCGACGATCCCGCCCCGCAACTGCGGCTCACCGCGGCTGCGTTGGCCGAGGCGATCCAGACGCACGTCGAAGACGCCCAGGCGCAGATCGCCGTGGCGTTCGACCGCAAGGTCTTCGACGGCCGTCGTGCCAAACGGCCGAGTTTCGACAAGGCCTTCGGCGAGCTGTTGGCCGGCCGCAGCGCGCAGCACTGGCCGCGTGGCGACAAGAGCCACCTGGGCAAACTGCTGCCGGTGCAGCTGCTGGCCTTCTGCAAGGACGGCATGGAAGGCCAGTGCCCGGCCTCGCCACTGTTCGATGCGTTGCAGGCCTGGTGGCATGCCGCCGATGCGCGCGAGCAATGGCTGCGCCAGCAGGCCACCGCGTTCCTGCATGACCTGCGCGACGAAGCGCGTGCGCGCTTGGCCGAGCTCAAGCGGATCGGCCGCGTGCAGACCTACGATGACCTGATCGATGGCGTTGCCGATGCCCTGGAAGGCCCGCACCGCGCCACCCTGGTGCAGCAGCTGCGCGCGCAGTATGCGATCGCGCTGGTGGATGAGTTCCAGGATACCGATGACCGCCAGTGGGGCATTTTCCAGCGTGTGTTTGGCGACTCGGAGGAGACCCGGGACGCGGGCCTGGCACCGGCGCTGTTCCTGATCGGCGACCCCAAGCAGGCGATCTACGGCTTCCGCGGCGGCGATATCCACACCTATCTCAAGGCCAAGCGCCAGGCCGATGCCGCGCCCGCGCTGGACCGCAATTTCCGCTCGCGTCCGGCGGTGCTGCACGCGATCGAAGCGCTGTACGCCAACGCCGGTGAGCGCGCCTTCCTCGAAGCCGACATCGCCTTCGAACCGGTGCACCCCGGCAGCACCCGGATGGATGCGGATTTCCTGCGCGACGGTCTCCCCGCACCTGGCCTGACCGTGCGCGTGCTGCACAACACCGAGGGCGGCGACCTCAAGGCCGATCCCTCGCGGCAGCAGGCCAGTGATGCCTGTGTGGCCGCGATCCACCAGATCCTCAGCGAAGCCCGGCAAGGGCGCGCGCTGCTGCGCGACGTGCCGGTGCAACCCGGCGACATCGCGGTGCTGGTGCGCTCGCACAAGGAGGCCACGCGCATCCAGCAGGCGCTCGGTGCGGTAGGCATTCCCGCCGTCGCTGCGGGCAAGCAGAGCCTGTATGCCACGCCCGAAGCGCACGACCTGCGCCTGTTGCTGCTGGCGCTGCTGCAGCCGGCCGACGAAGGGCGGCTGCGCGCCGCACTGTCGACCGTGCTGCTCGGCGAAGATGCCGAGGCGATTGATGCGCTGGAGCGCGAAGGCGATGCGCAGCGCTCCTTCCAGGTGCGGCTGCTGGAATGGCGTGAGCGCTGGCAGCGCGGCGGCCCGTTCGCGGTGATCGCCGATCTCTGCGCCGAACACGCCGAGCGCCTGCTGGGCCTGCTGGATGGCGAGCGCCGCCTGACCAACTACCTGCAGCTGGGTGAACTGCTGCAGCAGGCGGCCGGGCAGACGCTGGGCATGCACGGCCTGCTCGACTGGCTTCAGGTGCAGATGGCGCATGCCGACCAGAACGACGAACAGCAGCTGCTGCGCCTGGAATCGGATGCGCGCCGCGTGCAGATCATCACCCTGCACAAGAGCAAGGGGCTGGAGTATCCGCTGGTGTTCCTGCCGTTCGTCGGCATCGGGGGGGGCGCACCGAACACCGAGGCCAACTGCACGGTGTACGCCAACGGCCGCCGCGAGCTGCACTGGAAACTGGACAAGGACGACAGCTGGAATGCGGCCAGCACGCGCAGCACCCAGGAACAGGACGCCGAAGACGCGCGCCTGCTCTACGTCGGGTTGACCCGGGCCGAGCACGCCCTGTGGATCGCCGCCGGTGATCTGGCCGGGCTGGCGAAGACCCGCCTGGCACCGATGCTGTCGGACCTGGAAGCGCTGCGTGCGCATCCGGACATCGCCGTGATCGAGGGCCCGGTGGAACCCCGCCCGGCGCAGCTCGCCTTCGAGCGCGACGGCGAACTGCCACCGGTCCGCGCGCTGACCCGCCGCGTGCCGCACGACTGGTGGGTGTACAGCTTCACCCAGCTGGCGCATGCCGACGCGGGCCACGACACCGATGCGGCCGCGACCGAAGTGCCGTCACCCGCAGCCGATGAGCCGGCCGGCGTGGACCTCAGCCTGGAAGCAGAACAACCGGCCGTGGCCAGCGAAGAGAGCGACCCGCGCTTCATGGGCAGCCGCTTCGGCAACGTGCTGCACGATGCGCTGGAAAACACCGACTTCGCCCAGTGGGGCGGCTGGCAGGCCGGCGAGACCGCACCCGGCGAAGAAGCCGAGGTCCTGCGCGCCTCGCTGCGCGCGGAAGGCTATGCCGAGGAAGACCTGGACGATGGCGTGGCCATGCTGACCGGGCTGGTCGGCCAGACCCTGACCGTGCCCCTGCCGGAAGGCGGCGCACTGCACGACCTGCCGGCCGATGCACGCCGTGCCGAGATCGAGTTCCACTTCGCGATGCAGCCGACCGCCGTTCCAGCGCTGCTGAGCCTGCTGCACGCGCACGGGCTGGTGCGTGACCGCCATGGCTTCGGCACCCGCCGGCGGCTGGAGGGGCTGATGACGGGCAAGATCGATCTCACCTACGTGCGTGCGGACCGCTGGTACGTGCTCGACTACAAATCCAATCGCCTGCCCGGCTACGACGCGGCCCGGCTGGCCAGCGCCATGCAGCACAGCGAATACGACCTGCAGGCGCTGATCTACACCGTCGCGTTGCACCGCTGGCTGCGCTTCCGGCTGGGCGCGCAGTACGACTATGCGCGCGACATGGGCGGTATCCGCTATCTGTTCTGCCGCGGCCTGGATGCCCGCCGCGACGACAGCCCGGGCCTGTATGCGCATCGCTTCGATCCGGCCCTGGTCGATGCGCTGGATGCCCTGTTCGCCGGGGGCGAACACGCCCAGGCACGCATGGCCGCGCGCGCACGGGGGGAGGCATGAGCCTGCTCACCACGCTCTACCGTGGCAACGTGCTTCGCACGCTGGACCATGCCCTGGCGCAGAGCCTGCGCAGGCTGCGCCCTGACACGCCCGACGCGGTGCTGGTCGGTGCCGCACTGGCCTCGCTGGCGGTCTCGGAAGGACACGCCGGCCTGGATCCGACCCAGCCGCAGCGCCTGATCGAGGTCGATGTCGACTGGCCGGCACCCGAGGCGTGGTTGGCGCAGCTGCAGGCGTCGCCGTGGGTGGAGGTACCCGGCGCGGAGGACGTGGTCGCTGGCGATGCACCGCTGGTGCTGGAGAACGGCCTGCTCTATCTGCGTCGCTACCGCGAATACGAACGTCGGCTTGCCGAGGGCCTGCAGCGCATCGCCACGCATCCGCTGCCCGACGCCGATCCCGGCACCCTGGCCACGCTGTTCGGCCAGCTGTTCCCGCAGGCCCACGATGGGATCGATCACCAGGCCCGCGCCGCGGCCGTCGCGCTGCGCCATCCACTGGTGCTGGTGACCGGCGGCCCCGGCACCGGCAAGACCACCACCATCGCGCGGCTGCTGGTGCTGCTTGCCGCACAGGCGGTGCAGGCCGACCAGGCATTGCCACGGGTCGCGCTCGCCGCGCCCACCGGCCGCGCGGCCGAGCGCATGGCCGAGAGCCTGCGCCTGGCCGTGCAGCGGCTGCGCCTGGTGGGCATCGCACCGGCGCTGTGCGACGCGATGCCGAGCACCGGCACCACCCTGCATCGGCTGCTCGGGGTGATCCCGGATTCGCCACGCTTCCGGCATCACCCCGACAACCCGCTGCCGTACGACGTGGTGGTGGTGGACGAGGCCTCGATGATCGACCTGCCGCTGATGACCAAGCTGGTCGAGGCGGTCGCCGATGGCACCCGGCTGGTGCTGCTCGGCGATCCGGACCAGCTGCCCTCGGTGGAAGCCGGCGATGTGCTCAGCGCGATCCTGCGTGCCAGCGGCGATGGCCTGGGTACCCAGGCTGACGATGCCCAGGCGCTGCGCGTGCTGCTCGCCCCCGATGCCCTGCAACCGCTGGCACCGCCACGCCGGTTCGCCGGCCGGCGCGTGCAGCTGCAGCGGGGCTATCGGCAGACAGACGCGCTCGATCTGGCGCCGCTGGCGCATGCCGTGCGCGACGGCAACAGCGCCACCGCGCTGGCACTGCTGAGGACGGGCACGCTGGCCGGTGTGCACTTCCATGAAGACCAGAGCGATCCGCTGCAGCATCACCGCGAGCAGCTGCTCGGGCATTGGCGCGGCCTCGGCGAAGCCGCCGATCCCGGCGTTGCGCTGGCCAATGCCGGCCGCATCCGCCTGCTCACCGCCGTGCGCGAAGGCCCACAGGGCGCGCGCGGGCTCAACGCCCGCATCGAAGCGCTGCTGGCCGGTGTGCCGCGGCCGGGCATGGCGCCGGGTTACTTCCACGGCCGGCTGCTGCTGATCACCGAGAACAGCTACCGGCACCGCCTGTTCAACGGCGACATCGGCATCTGCCTGATCGATCGCCACGGCAGCGTGACCGCGTGGTTCCCGGGCGAAACGCCGGATCAACCACGTGGCTTCCACCCGGGTGCATTGCCGGCGCACGAAAGCGCGTTCGCGATGACCGTGCACAAGGCGCAGGGCTCGGAGTTCGATGAGGTCTGGTTGCAGCTGCCGCGACGCGACAATCGCGTGCTGTCGCGCGAGCTGATCTATACCGGCATGACCCGCGCGCGGCAGGCGCTGCATGTGCTGGGCAGTGCGGAGGTGCTGGAGGCCGCATTGGCGCGGCACGCCAGCCGGCTGTCAGGTCTGGCTGCTCGCCTGCAGGGCCGCGAGGGGAGCACAGTGGCCGACGCCGTCGTGGCGGCGCCGGCCCAGGGGCAGTTGTTCTAGCCCCGTGTCCGGTCTTACTCCGGAATCACCACGGTGCCATCGGGGAACACGATGGCGCCGTCACCGCTGACATCGAAGAAGCCCAGCTGGTGGGTGTTGGCCAGCACCTGCACCAGGCCATGCGCGTTCTCGGCCACCTCGTCATCGAACGAGGCGTAGACCACGTGCTGGCCGATGCTGTAGTCGGTCACCTCCGGGCGGTCGTCTTCCTCATCGGACAGCGGACCGTCCATCGGCGGGTAATGCTCGGCGAGCGCGGCGAAGAACGCCTGCAGCGCCGGCACCGACACGGCCGGGTCGTCGTAGTCGTGCGTCTCGTTCCACTCGGTCTGCGCGTCGTACCACTGCAGGAAGGCCTCGGCCTCGCGCGGGGCGACGGCGGGGTCGAACACCATCAGGTCGTAACTCATCGGGAATCACCTTGATCCATGCGCAAATGCATGCGTCAGGATAGCCCTGATCGGCGCGGACCGGCCGGCGCGCGCCGGGGCCGGTTCAGCGCGGCGCCGGCAGGCCCGGTGCTGCCGCGGCGGGGTCGGCGGCGGCCTCGATGACCGGTGCCTCCGGGAACAGCGCATAGCGCAGCCCGATCAACCCCATCAGGGCCTCGTCGCGGGCCTTGCCCGCCTCCACGGTCTGCACGCGCTTGAGCGAGGCCTCCAGCCGTGCCTGAAGCCCGGGCGGTGCCGGCAGGGGGCGGCGTTTGGCCGCCTGCGCGCGGTAGTACGCGGCGATGTCGTCCAGGATGGCCTCGATCGCGGCCACGCTGGCCGGCGGCAGGCCGTGCCGGGAGCGGCGCAGCTGCAGGATGTTCAGGCCGATGCGCGCCTCGGTGAGCATGTCCACCGAGGCGATGTCGCTGCCTTCCGGCGTGGCTGCCAGGCGCGGTGCGAGCAGGCCGAGCAGATCCAGCATGCGCGCGGCGAACTGCTGGCGATCCTGCTGGCCGCGGCCCTCGGCCGCATCGGCCAGCGTGGTCCAGCCTTGGCGCACCAGCCGGCGCGCGGTCCACTCGGCACCCACCGAGCGGAACAGCCGGGTCATCACCACCGCAAAGCCGATGCCGATGAACATCGCCACGGCGGAGTTGATGAAGCTCTGGATGTTGGCGCTGTAGGTGTTCTGCACGTTCAGCAGCGCCACCAGGTTCACCGTCAGCGGCAAGCCAATCAACGCGGTCTTGGGCCGATGCAGCAGCAGGCCCAGTGGCAGGAAGATCACCGCCAGCACCAGGGCCAGGCTGCCGAAGTCGTGCACGGCAGGGAAGATCCCGAACAGGTACACGCCGGCCACCAGGCTGGCCACGATGGCCCAGAGCAGGAAGGACAGCATGCTCGGTGCGGGATCATCCTGCGCGGCGAAGAACGCGGCGGCCACCGCGGCCATCATCGCGCCGTTGCCACCGCCTTCCCAGCCCAGCCCGATCCACAGCACGCAGTAGGTCATCAGGGCGACACCGGCACTGGCCGCGGAGAACAGCGCCATCCCGTAGTCCACATGGCGCACATGGTCCACGCGCTGGGCGCGCACGCGGTAGTGCGCGGTATCGCTCGGCGCGGTGCCGGCATCGATGGCAGCGTGCAGGGTGGTGCAGTCCTGCCAGAGGTCGACCAGTTCTTCCAGGCGCAGCAGCAGGGTCACCAGCAGCAGATGATCCAGCTCGCCATCCACCGCCGGCTTGAGCGCGACGATGCGCGCGCGCAGCGTGGCGTAGGCGCTGGCACTGGAGCGGCCGGGCTGCTCCAGCCACTGCGCCAGATCGGCGATCAACGGCTCCAGCCCCGGTGGCAGCGCGCGGCCACCCGCGCGCAGCGCACCGAGCCGGTCGGCGATCGAGGACAGCACCGGCAGCATCAGCAGCATGCGTTCGCGCAGGCGCTCCATCGAGACCGCCGCCCCGGCGTGGCGGGGGTCGTCGCGACGCATGAACTCGATCAGCGCTTCGAACTGGACCAGATCGGCGGCCAGGCGGTTGCGCGGTCCATGCGCGTGACCGCGCGAGAGGATCTGCCGGCACCAGTCGGCGGCATCGCCCATCCAGCCGCCGATCCGCGCGCGCAGCATCGGCCGCACCGAGGCGGGGAAGAACAGCGAGGCGAACAGTACCGCCACCACGGTGCCGAGGATGATCTCCTCGCTGCGCGCCACCACGGTGTCGAAGATGGTGTCCGGCGAGGTCACCGCCGGGAAGCCGATGAAGGCGGTGGTGTAACCGGCCAGCAGGAACGCGTAGCCGCGCGGGCCTCGGTTGAGCAGGGCGATGAACAGGCAGGTGGACAGCCACAGCGACATCGCCGCGCTCAGCAGCAGCGGCGTTTCCACCAGGTGCGGCAGCATCCACAGCGTGGCCGCACCGGCGATGAGGGTGCCGAGGATGCGGTCGGCGCCCTTGGCGCGGGTCGGGCCCAGCATCGGTTGGGTCACGATGTAGACCGTGGCCATCGCCCAGTACGGGCGCGAGAGATTGCCGGCCAGCCCGATGTACAGCGCGGCCAGCGCCGCCAGGAAGGTCTTGACCGAGAACAACCAGGCCTGTCTGTCCAGCAGCAGCATGGCTTACCTCGCGGCCGTGCCGGCGGCGACGGCGTCGGCATTCCAGCCCCCGCCGAGCACCAGGAACAACTGGATCTGGTCGCGCGAGACCTGCGCCTGGGCATCGGCGAGCGTCGCATCGGCGCTGGCCAGGCTGCGGTCCGCGTCCAGGCTGGCCAGGTAGGGCGTGCGCCCGCCCTGGTACAGGCGGCGGTTCTGGCTGGCGGCCAGGTCGGCCTGCTGCTGCGCCTGCTGCAGGAACTGAAGGCGCTGCAGGTCTTGGGCATAGCGGCTCAGCGCGGTCTGGGTTTCGCGCAGGGCCTGCAGCACGCTGTGGTCGAACTCGGCCAGCGCCGCATCGGCACCGGCTTCGGTGGCGTGGATGCGTGCATGCGTGCCGGAGGAGGGCAGCGTCCAGGAGATCAGCGGGCCGATCGACCACTGCTGGGTCAGCGGCGTGCCGAAGTCTTCCAGCAGGCCGGCCGCACCGAGCGAGGCGCCGAGGCGGATGTCCGGGTAGAGCTCGGCGGTGGCCACGCCGATCCGCGCGGTGGCGGCAGCCAGCTTGCGCTCGGCCTGGCGGATGTCCGGGCGGCGCTGCAGCAGCGCGCGGCCATCGCCGATCGGCAGCGCCTGGGCCAGGGTCGGGGCCTGGCTGCAGTCGCTCACGCCGTCGGGCAGCTGGCCCGGGGTGCGGCCGAGCAGGGCGGCCAACTGGTATTCGGCGGCCTGCCGGTGCGCGCGAAGCGGCGGCAACGCGGCCTGCAGCATCGCCACCTGGGCGTTGGCACGCGCCAGCTCCGGCGGGGTGCCGCGGCCGGCGGTGATCAAGCGCTGGGTGACCTCGCGGCTGCGCTGCTGCAGCTGCAGCGAGTGCTCGGCCACATGCAGTTCGTGGTTGGCGTGGCAGATGTCGACGTAACTGCCGGCCACCTGCGCCACCAGCGACACGCGCGCCAGGTCCATCGCGGCGGCGGTGGCCTGCTCGTCGGCATGCGCGGCTTCGGAGGCGCGCTTGAGCTTGCCGAACAGATCGAATTGATAGGACACCGCGAACTTGCCGTCGGCCAGGTTGATCGGCGGCAGTTCGTGTTCAAGCAGGAATGATTCGGCCGACAGCTGCGCGCGGCTCACCCCGGCCTCGGCCTCGTATTCGAACCCACCGGCATCCAGCGCCTGCTCGTACACGGCAGCAGCGCGACGCAGGTTGGCATCGGCCACCTTGAGTTCCACGTTGTCGCGCAGCGCCTGCTGCACCAGCGCGTTGAGGGTGTCGTCCTGGTACAGCTCCCACCAGCGTGCGGGCAGCGCGGCGCCAGCGGCGACCTGCGGGTTGCCGGTGTCGAGGAAGGCGGCATTGGCCTCCGGCCGCTGGAACGCGGAGCCGGCCGGCACCGCGTAGTCCGGGCCGACGGTGCGGCACGCGGCCAGCGTGGTCAGCGCCAGCCCCAGCGCGATGCGGTGCAGCGCCGGGCGGTTCACAGTGCCGTCCGTGCCGGTTGTGCCGGCGTGGCCGGCGCGGTGTCCGGCTGGATGGTGACGGTGGCGGTACGCCCGGCGATCAGGTTGACCCCGGCCGGCACGCGGTCGATATGGATGCGCACCGGGATGCGCTGGGCCAGCCGCACCCAGTCGAAGGCCGGGGTCACGTTCGGCAGCAGGCTGCTGCCTTCGCTGCGGTAACGGTCTTCGATGCCGGCGGCGATGCTCTGCACGTGGCCCTGCAGCGGCTGCGCCTCGCCCATCAGGCGGATGTCGACCTTCTGGCCGGCATGCACGCCCTGCAGGCGGGTTTCCTCGAAGTAGCCATCCACGCGGAACGAGGCGGTATCGAGCACGGCCATCACCGGGCGCCCGGCGGTCACATAGTCACCGGCACGCACGGTGCGGTCGTTGACGTGGCCATCGCTGGGGCTGCGCACTTCAGTGCGCGCCAGGTTGAGCTTGGCCAGATCCACCGCGGCCTGTGCGGTCGCCATCGAGGCCTGCGCGGCGAGCAGCTTGGCGCGGCGCACTTCGGCATCCTCGGCGGCGACCAGATCCTGCAGGCTACGGTCACGCGCGATCTCGCGGCGCAGCTGGTCCAGCGTGGCGCGGCGCTCGCCCAGGGCGGCCTGGGCCTGCTCCAGCGCGATCTCATAGCGCGCCCGGTCGACCACGAACAGCACCTCACCGCGCTTGACCGGCTGGTTGTCGGCCACCTTCACCGCTTCCACCAGCCCGGACACATCCGGCGCCACCTGCACCACGTCGGCGCTGACGTGCGCATCGCGCGTCCACGGTTCGTCCATGTAGTACGCCCACAGGTGACGCAGCACCAGCACGGCGGCCACCACGGCCACGACGGTCAATACGACCGGGAATGTCTGCTTGAGGATCTTGTTCACGATTGCATCCAACGCATCAGGGAAAACAACCCGCCGAGCACGATCACGTACAGGGCCAGGTTGAACAGGGCGGGGTGCCAGATGTGGCGGTAGGCGCCGGTGCGCTGCAGGACCACGCGCAACCCGCTCTTGAGCAGGTAGGCAAGCAGCATCAGCCCGAGCAGGGTCGGGACGAACACACCATAGAGACTGAATTCACCGTACATCGAGGCAAAGGATTCGCAGGGGAGCGGAAAGGGGATCGCCCGGCGTCGAGGGACGACACCGGGCGGCACAACGGGGGAACAGGCTTACGTCACGCGATCGGCAGCGTCGGCCAGCAGCTGCCACAGCTTCAGCACGGTGCGCAGTTCATCCATGGACAGCTCGCCGAACACGTCCTGGCGCAGGCCGATCAACTGGGTTTCCAGCTCGCTGACCAGGGCCTGGCCCTTGTCGGTCAGCCACAGCAGGTTGGCGCGGCGGTCGCTGGCGTCGCATTCGCGGCGGACCAGGTCGCTGGCGGCCAGCTTGTCCAGCAGGCGTACCAGCGACGGGCCTTCCATGCCCAGCTGATGGGCCAGTGCCACTTGGCGGATACCCCCGCCGGCGCGCCCGATCATCAGCAGCGGCATGGTGCAGGCGGCGGAGATGCCGTAGCTGCCCAGGGCCTGGTCGGCCAGGCGCTGCCACTGCCGCCCTGCGTACAGCAGGCCGGAACTGAGCTGCATCTGCAGCTGGGTGCGTTCGTCGAAGGATCGGTTCATCAGAATAGATAGGATACTACTAATTTCCCTCCTATCAATACCTCCGGCACAACCGTCGCCCAACGAGGGCCTGCGCGGGCAGGGCCACCGAGCCCCGGCGCAGGACGCCCGAGGGGTCTGTCGGGTACGATGCTCGCCCCCCTTCGGGTGCTGTATGTAATGAGCAAGCAAGACAACGACGCCAACCCCGTCACCCAGGCCGAGGCCGAATCGGCGGTGCGCACCCTGCTGCGCTGGGCCGGTGAAGATCCGACCCGCGAAGGCCTGCTGGATACCCCGCGCCGCGTCGCCGAAGCCTATGGCGACTGGTTCAGCGGCTACCGCGATGACCCGCGCGCCTACATGGAGCGGACCTTCGAGGAAGTGGCCGGCTACGATGAACTGATCGTGCTGCGCGACATCGAGTACGAAAGCCACTGCGAACACCACATGGCGCCGATCATCGGCCGCGTGCACGTCGGCTACCTGCCGGCCGGCAAGGTGGTGGGCATCAGCAAGCTGGCCCGCGTGGTCGAGGCGTACGCACGCCGCTTCCAGGTCCAGGAAAAGATGACCGCGCAGATCGCCCAGTGCATCCAGGACGTGCTGCAGCCGGTCGGCGTGGGCGTGGTGGTGGAAGGTGCGCACGAGTGCATGACCACCCGCGGCATCCACAAGCGTGGCGTCAGCATGGTCACCTCCAAGATGCTGGGCAGCTTCCGCGAGGACGCGCGTACCCGCGCCGAGTTCCTGCGTTTCATCGAAGTGGGCGGCAAGCGCTGATTCCCCGCGCCGTCGCGCGCGGCCGGCAGGTGCTGGGCTTCGGCCCGGCCCTGCGGGTGCGTGCGCGTCCCGTTTCCCTCCCGGCCGCTGCGACCCGCGCGGCCCGTCTTCCTGTCCCCGGTCTCGAATGAAGCATCGCGAGCGCATTACCCGTTACCGCCACCTGCGCGAACAATCGCAGTGGAAGCTGCTGGCGGCCGATCACGCGCCGGAGATCATCGGCCTGCTGCAGAGCCTGCTGATGCAGGACGAGCGGACCCTGTCCACCGCGGTGCTGCACGAACGCCTGCAGCGCGCGCTGGATGATCTGAAGGCCGATGAACTGTCGCGCGATCTGCCGCGCACCGCGCAGGCCTACATCGCCCACTGGCTGGCCCAGGGCTGGCTGGAACGCCGCCTGCCCGAGGGTGCCGACCAGGAACAGTACGAACTGTCCACCCAGGCCGCGCAGGCGATCCGCTTCGCCGACAGCCTGGAGCAGGCACGCGCCGCCGCTACGGAGAGCCGGCTGGCATTGGTGATCGAGCAGCTCTCGCAGCTGGCCGCGCTGACCGAATCCAATCCGGATGCGCGCCTGTCCGCGCTGCGCGACGAGCGCGACCGCATCGATGCCGAGATCGCCCGCGTCAGCGGCGGCAAGGTGTCATCGCTGGATGGCAAGCGCGCGCTGGAACGGACCCGCCAGATCATCGGCCTGGCCGACGAACTGACTGAAGATTTCCGCCGCGTGCGTGACGACTTCGAACGCCTCAACCGCGAATTCCGCGAACGCATCATCGATGACGAAGGCGAGCGCGGCGACGTGCTCTCCAAGCTGTTCGAAGGCGTGGATGTGATCGGTGACAGCGATGCCGGGCGCAGCTTCGACGCGTTCTGGCGCCTGCTCAACGATGCCGAACAGAGCGCCCAGCTCGACGCCGCGCTGGAGACCGTGCTTGCCCGTGGCTTCGCCCGCAAGCTGGACCGCAACGAACGCACCTTCTTGCGCGGCTTCACCACCACCATGCTCGAGCGCGGTGGCCAGGTCCACGATGTGCTGCAGCACTTCGCGCGCAGCCTGCGTGGCTTCGTGCAGAGCCGCGGCTACCTGGAACAGCGCCGCCTCAACCAGCTGCTGAAGCAGGCCCAAGGCGAGGCGCTGGGCCTGCGCGACCACATCCCGGCCCAGCGCAGCATCGGCCGCGACCTGCAGCTGACTACCAGCCGCCTGCGTTCGCTCTCGCAATGGAAGCTGCACGACCCGCGCCAGGCGCAGGTCGATGGCAGCGTGCAGCGCAACGACACCGCCGCGATCTCGCTGGAGAGCGTCGGCGATCTCGTCGCCGCCTCGGAAATCGACTTCCGCACCCTGCGCCGCGATCTGCACGACCTGCTTGGCGAGCAGCCGCGGCTGTCGATCGCGCAGGTGCTCGACCACCGTGAGGCCCCGCAGGGGCTGGGCAGCATCATCGGTTACCTCTCCCTCGGCACCCGCCATGGCGAGGTCGCCACCGATCAACAGGAGATCGCGCAATGGCGCGGCGGCGATGGCCAATGGCGTCGCGCCCGCATTCCGCTGATCTGGTTCACCCAGGAGAAACGCCATGAGCTGGCATGAACAATCCACCGACACCCCGATCGACGGCGGCGCCGACGAGCATGACGACGAGCCGGTCGTGGTGACGCCGGTCCTGCGACGCAGCAACGATGTCTTCTACATGGGCGACACCGGCCGGCTGCCGCTCGATGGCCGCCGCGCGCTGTGCCAGCTGCTGATCGGCCCCAGCATCGACCAGCTGCGCCACGCCAAGCTGTGGCCGGCGCTGATCCGCAGTGAAGCGGCGATCCGTTCGGCGCTCTCGGACCTGTTCCTGGAGCTGGTGCTGGACCGCGAGAGCGGGGTGGCCTTCACCCGCCAGGCCGATACCGAAGATATCGACGCGCCGGTGCTGCTGCGTACCTCGCCGCTGACCTTCATCGACTCGGTGCTGCTGCTGCACCTGCGCCAGCAGCTGGCTGAAGCCGATGCACGCGGCGTGCGCGCGGTGGTCGAAGATGGCGAGCTGGCCGAAGCACTGGCCGTGTACGAGCGCCACCTGTCCACCGACCGCGCCGGCTTCAACCGCCGCGTCGCCAGTGCCGTGCAGAAGATGAAGGACAACCACATCCTCACCCGCCTTGGCGGTGACGATGCGCGTCATGAAGTCTCGCCGGCACTGAAACTGATGTTCTCCGCCGAAGATGTCGCCGCCCTGGCCCAGGTGTACCGCCGCCTGCGCGAAGCGCCGGCCGACCTCGACGCCTGAGCGCGCGCCCGCGCGCCGCTGCCCTGCCTGGATTGCTAGCCCTGCCATGACCGTCCACATTCCCGCACCCGCCCTGTTCCCCGGCGACCAGCCCGACCCGCGCGCGCAGCAGTTCCGCATGCGCCGCCTGCAGGTCCACAACTGGGGCACCTTCTCCGGCCTGACCGAAGTGCCGATCGCCGAACGTGGCTTCCTGTTCGTCGGCCGCTCCGGCTCGGGCAAGTCGACCCTGCTCGATGCGATGTCCGCGCTGCTGGTGCCGCCGGCCCTGGTCGACTTCAACGCCGCCGCGCGCGAAGCCGAACGCAGTGGCCGCGACCGCAACCTGGTCTCCTATGTGCGTGGCGCGTGGGCTGACCAGCAGGACAGCGGCACCGGCGAGATCGCCACCCAGTACCTGCGCAAGGGCGCCACCTGGACCGCGCTGGTGCTGGAGTACCGCAGCAACGACGGCCGCATCGTCAGCCTGGTGCGGCTGTTCTGGATCGCCGGCAACGGCGCCGCCGCGGCCGATGTGCGCAAGCACTACATGGTCGCAGAGCGCAGCTTCGACATCGCGCGCGACCTCGGCGGCTTCGACCTGGACCTGCGCAAGCTCAAGCAGCGCCTGGGCGATGTGCATCACTTCGACAGCTTCGCCAGCTATGCCGAATGGTTCCGCCACGTGCTCGGGATCGAGAACGAAATGGCGCTGCGCCTGCTGCACAAGACGCAGTCGGCGAAGAACCTCGGCGATCTGAACGTGTTCCTGCGCGACTTCATGCTCGATGCGCCGCGCACCTTCGATGCCGCCGAGCGCCTGGTCGATGATTTCGCCGAACTCGATGGCGCCCACCAGGCCGTGGTCACCGCGCGCCGCCAGGTCGAAACGCTGCTGCCGGCGCGCGGTCACTACGCCGATCTGCAGGCACTGCGCCGCCAGCGTGAAGACCTGGACGAGATGAAGCTGGGCATCGACGGTGTGCGCGAGCAGCGTCGCCTGGCCCTGCTCGAGGCTCGCCTGCTGGAACTGGACACCCGCGACCGCGGCCTGTCCGGTGAAGAAGGCCAGCGCCGCAGCGCGCTGGAGAACCATGAAAGCCACCTCGCCGAACTGGAGGCGCAGCGTCGCCAGCAGGGCGGCGAGCGCATCGAAGAGCTGGAGCGCGAACAGGGCCGTGTCGCCCAGGAACGCGACCGCCGCCTGGCCAAGCGCAACCAGGCCAACCATGCCAGCCGCGAGCTCGGCGAAACCCTGGCCGAGACCGCGCACGGCTTCGCCGAACAGCTGGCCCGCGCCCAGGCCAGACTGGACGACGGCCAGCGTGCCGCGGCCGAGCTGGATGAAGCCATCGCCGAGCGCATGGGCGGCAAGCGCGATGACGAGCGCCGCTTTGCCGAGGTGCGTTCGGAACTGGAGGCGCTCAAGCGCACCCCGTCCAGCATTCCGGCGCCGATGCAGCAGCTGCGCGCGCGCCTGAGCAGCGACACCGGCATTCCCGAGGCGGCGCTGCCGTTCGTGGGTGAACTGCTGCAGGTCCGCGATGAAGACGCCGCGTGGCAGGGCGCGATCGAGCGTGTGCTGCATGGCTTCGCGCAGTCGCTGCTGGTCGATGAGCGCCACCATGCCCAGGTCTCGGAGTGGATCAACCAGACCCACCTCGGTACCCGCCTGGTGTATTACCGCGTGCGCCGCAACGATGATGCGCTGCATGGCCGCGAGCCGGGGGCACGCTCGCTGCTGCACAAGCTGGTGCTGCGCGAGCACGGCTATGCCGGCTGGCTGCGCCGCGAGCTGGGCAAGCGCTTCGACTACGAATGCGTCGATGCGCGCCACCTGCGCGATACCGACCGCGGCATCACCAAGGAAGGCCAGGTCAAGCACCCGGGCGAGCGTTTCGAGAAGGACGATCGCCACAACATCAGCGACCGCCGCCGCTGGCTGCTCGGCTTCAACAACCGCGACAAGCTGGACCTGTACGAGCGCGAAGCGATCGAACTGGCGCAGCGCATCGCCGCCTGCGACAGCGACGTGGCCGGCCTGCGCGCGCAGCGCGAACAGGATGGCAAGGCCCGCCTGGCCTGCCATCAACTGTGCACGCTGGGCTGGGACGAGATCGATGTGGCCGCGCCGCTGCAGCGCCTGGACGACATCGCCCAGGCCCTGCACGACCTGCGCGAAGGCAATGCCGACCTGCGCAGGCTCGGCGAACAGATCGAAAAGACCCGGGCCGATGTGGCCCAGGCCAAGCGCACCTATGAAGACGTGCGCGTGGAGCGCGGCCAGCTCGGCCGTGAGCACGAACGCCTGGCACGCCTGCACGAGCAGTGCGCGCCGCTGGCCAAGCGCGTGGTCACCCCCCTCCAGCAGCAGGGCCTGGACGAACGCCTCAAGGCGCTCGGCGTGCTCAGTCTGGAAAACCTGGAAGCGCACTTCCGGCAGATCAGCAACACCCTCAACGAACAGCTCGGCGGTTCCCAGGCCGAACACAACCGGCTGGAGAACCTGCTGCTGGGCTGCTTCCGCCGCTACTGCCAGGCCTGGCCGGAAGACAGCGGCGACTTCACCGTGAGCCTGTCCAGCGCCGACGATTTCCTGGCCCGCCTGCAACGGCTGGAGAACGATGGCCTGCCGCAGCACGAGGCGCGCTTCTTCGATCTGCTGCAGAGCCAGAGCAAGAACAACCTGCTGGCCCTGCAGCGCCACACCGCCGAGGCGCGCAAGTCGATCGCCCAGCGCCTGGACGAGGTCAATGCCTCGCTGGAGCAGGTGCCGTTCAACCGCGGCACGCTGCTGACCATTGAACTCACCGACCGCCGTCTGCCCGAGGTGCTGGATTTCCACCAGCGCCTGCGCGATGTCCTGTCCCAGCAGCAGACCGAGCAGCGTGAACTGGCCGAAGCGCAGTTCGCGGTGCTGCGTGAACTGGTGGCCAAGCTCGGCTCGCAGGAAGGCGAGGACAAGCGCTGGCGCGAGCTGGTACTCGACGTGCGCCTGCATGTGGAATTCGTCGGCGTCGAGCTCGATGCCGCCACCCGCCAGCAGGTCGAGATCTACCGCAGCGGCGCGGGCAAATCCGGCGGCCAGCGCCAGAAGCTGGCCACCACCTGCCTGGCGGCCGCGCTGCGCTACCAGCTCGGTGGTGCCGACGGCCAGCTGCCCAGCTACGCGGCAGTCGTGCTCGATGAAGCCTTCGACAAGGCCGACAACGAGTTCACCGCGCTGGCGATGAACATCTTCGACAACTTCGGGTTCCAGATGGTCGTGGCCACGCCGCTGAAGTCGGTGATGACGCTGGAGCCGTTCATCGGCGGTGCGTGCTTCGTGGAGATCAGCGGTCGCCACGACTCCGGCGTACTGCTGATCGAGTACGACGACGAAGGCAAGCGCCTGAAGCTGCCCGAACGCGCCCGCGCCGGCGGTGAGACCGCGGTGGCGACGGTATCGGTGGCGCCCGTGATCGCATCGCCTGCGGAGGTCGAGGTGCCAGGGCAGGCCGCCGATGCCGTGATCGCCGAACCGGCTGCCGGGCAGGCCGATGCCGCAACAGCGACGCCGGATGCACCGTCACCGGCATCGCGCCCGAAGAAAGCCGCGGCCAAGGCACCGGCCAAAGCACCCGCCAAAGCGCCGGCCAGGAAGGCCGCCAGCAAGGCGGCGGCCAGGCCGGCGCCCAGGACCGCCGCGAAGAAGCCGGTCAAGCCCAAGCGTTGAGCAATCGACGGGTCAGCCCCAGGGCTGGCCCGTTCTGTCAGCCGGCGAAGGTATCCCAGCCCATCCGGGCGATCAGCACCACCACCAGGCCGACGAACAGCTTGCGGATGAAGGGCGTGCCACCGCGCAGCGCCATCCGCGTGCCGACCACCGAGCCGATGATGTTGGCCGCGGCCATCGGCAGCGCGAACAGCCACAGGATGTTGCCGGTCGGCACGAAGAACGAGATTGCCGCCACGTTGGTGGCCAGGTTCACCACCTTGGAGGCGGCCGAGGCGCGCAGGAAGTCCAGCCCGAAGAAACGCACGAACAGGAAGATCAGGAAGCTGCCTGTGCCCGGCCCGAAGAAGCCGTCGTAGAACCCGATCACCGCACCGATCGCCAGCGCGGTCACCAGCTCCTTGCGGCCGATCTCGCGCGGGCGGTGCAGGGCACCGAAGTCCTTCTTCCACAGCGTGTAGCCGAGCATCGCCACCAGCAGCACCAGCACCAGCGGGCGCACCGCGTCCTTGGGCAGCAGGCTGACCGCCGTGGCGCCGGCGAAGGAGAACACGAAGGCCGTGCCCGCGGCGAACAGCACTGGTCGCCACGGGAAGCGCACATTGCGTGCATAGCGGAACGCCGCCGCTGCCGTACCGAACATCGAACTGAATTTGTTGGTGCCGAACAGCATCGCCGGCGTGTGCTGCGGCAATACGGTGAACAACCCGGGCAACTGCACCAGCCCGCCGCCGCCGACCGCGGCATCGACCAGACCGGCGATGAAGGCGATCGCCACCAACCACAACAGCTCAGGGGGAACCAGCTCAAGCACGGCGGGACATCGCGGCAGAAGGCGCGCCAGCATACGCCCGGTCATCGCGCGACAATACCCCCATGACCACCGCCAACTCCGATCCCTGTCCCTGCGGCCGCCCCGTGGCCTACACCGCCTGCTGCGGCCGCTATCACGCCGGCGCGCCCGCCCCGGATGCCGAAGCGCTGATGCGTTCGCGTTACAGCGCCTATGTGCGCCACCTGGCCGACTACCTGCTGGCCAGCTGGCACCCATCCACGCGCCCGGCCGAGCTGTCGCTGGAGGAAGCGCCCGGCCAGCGCACCCACTGGCTGGGGCTGACGATCCAGGCCCACACGCAGTCGGAGCCGGACCACGCCCAGGTCCGGTTCCTTGCCCGTTACAAGGTGGGCGGCGGCAGTGCGGTGAAGATGCTCGAGCACAGCCGCTTCGTGCGTGAAGAGGGGCGCTGGTTCTATCTCGACGCGCTGCCCTGACCCAACGAGGCCGCACGCACCCCCAGCGCCGTCGCCCCGGGCGCTTACGGGGGGCGCGTATTCAACTTGAACGCTGTCACCAGACCGATGCCGTGCCATGACGTGGCACTCACTCCGGCTGGTCGATCCTGATCGCAATGAATACCGCCGTTGCTGCCGCACCACTGCACACTGCCGCCCCGCCGTCGTCGCTGGCCGCCCGCTACGCCGGCGTGCGGGCCCGCACGGTCGCACTGGCCGCCCCGCTGAGCGCCGAAGACGCCATGGTGCAGAGCATGGCCGATGCCAGCCCGGCCAAATGGCACCTGGCCCACACCACCTGGTTCTTCGAGCGCTTCGTGCTGGCGACCCGGCCCGGCTACGCACCGATCGATGCGGACTGGCATTACCTGTTCAACAGTTATTACCAGAGCATCGGTCCGGCACATGCACGTCCGCAGCGTGGCCTGCTCTCGCGCCCGTCGCTGGAAGAGGTGCTGGCGTTCCGCGCCCGGATCGACCAGCGCGTGATCACCGCCCTGCAGGCCGGCAGCCTCAGCGAGCAGGCCCGGCACCAGTTGCTGCTCGGCCTGCACCATGAACAGCAACATCAGGAACTGCTGCTGACCGATATCAAGCATGCGTTCTGGTCCAACCCGCTGCAGCCAGCCTACCGCGAGGATCTTGCGGTGGCGCCGGCCCGTGCGCTGCCCCTGCAGTGGCTCAGCAGTCCCGAGCAGATCGTGGAGATCGGCGCGCCGGTCTGGCCTACCCAGCCGACATTCGCCTACGACAACGAATCGCCTGTACACCGCGCCCTGGTCCCGGCGCATGCGCTGGCCAACCGCCCGGTCAGCAATGACGAGTATCGCCGGTTCGTCCAGGCCGGCGGCTACCGCGAGCCGCGCTGGTGGATGAGCGAAGGCTGGACCCTGTGCCAGGACCAGCGCTGGCAGCATCCGCTGTATTGGGATGACGCACTGGAGCGCGAGTTCACCCTCGGCGGGTGGCGCCCGCTCGATCCGCACGCCCCGGTCTGCCATCTCAGTTACTTCGAAGCCGACGCCTACGCGCGCTGGCAGGAGGCCCGCCTGCCCACCGAATTCGAATGGGAGGCGGCCACCGCGGGCCGCCCGCTGCGGGGTCGTTTCGCCGATTGCGACCAGCTTCACCCCGGCGGGGCGGAGGAGTCAGGCGATATCGTCCAGCTGTTCGGCGATGTCTGGGAATGGACCAGCAGCGCCTACGGGCCGTATCCGGGGTTCCGCACCTTCCCGGGCAATCTCGGCGAGTACAACGGCAAGTTCATGTGCGGGCAATGGGTCCTGCGCGGGGGCAGCTGTGCCACGCCTGCCGATCACCTGCGCGCCAGCTACCGCAATTTTTTCGCGCCGTCGGCCCGGTGGCAGTTCGCCGGCCTGCGCCTGGCCCGGGACGCCGCATGAGTTCGGTCCGTGATGCACTCCAGGCGCTGACCGATCTGCAGCCGGACCGCGACCAGATCACCGCCGACATCCTGCGTGGCCTCTCCGCCACGCCGCGGCAGCTGCCGTCCAAGTATTTCTACGATGCCCACGGCTCGGCGTTGTTCGAGCAGATCACCCAGCAGCCGGAGTACTACCCGACCCGCACCGAGCTGCAGCTGCTGCAGGACTGCGCGCGTGACATCGCCAAGGTGGTCGGTCCCCGCCTGCACGTGGTCGAGCTGGGCAGCGGCAGTGGGCGCAAGACCGAGCTGCTGCTGCAGGCACTGCGTGACCCGGTGGCGTACACCCCGATCGAGATCTCCCGTGCCGCACTGCTGGACAGCATCACCCGGTTGGCCCCGTTGCTGCCGGAGATCGAAATGCTGCCGGTCTGTGCGGATTTCACCCAGCCGGTGCAGCTGCCATCGCCGCAGCGCGAGCCGGCGCGCCACCTGGTGTTCTTCCCGGGCTCGACGCTGGGCAACTTCGCGCATGACGAGGCCATTGCGCTGCTGAAGGCCATGCGCCAGACCATGGGCCCCGACGGCATGGCCCTGATCGGCATCGACCTGCACAAGGATGCGGGGCTGATCGAAGCGGCGTACAACGATGCGGCCGGCGTCACGGCCGATTTCACCCTCAATCTGCTGCGCCGGCTCAACCGCGACATCGGCAGTGATTTCGATCTCGACGGGTTCCGTCATCGCGCGCGGTACAGCGTGCCGCGCCTGCGCATCGAAACCGAACTGGTCAGCCAGCGCGAGCAGCGCGTGCAGGTGGACGGGCAGAGCTTCGAATTCGCCGCAGGCGAGGCGATGACCGTCGAGTACAGCCACAAGTACACCGACGCGGTGTTCGCAACGATGGCCGCGGCCGCGGGCCTGCGCGTGACGGCCCACTGGAACGCCACCGATCCGGCCTTCGGCCTGCGTCTGCTGCAGCCGGTCTGACCTGCGCGGCATTGCCGCTATGATGCAGGTCCACTGGCTGCAAGGATTCCGCCAATGCGATGGTCGCCCCTGTTGTTGGCCGGGCTGTGGCTCGGCGCACCGTCGTTGGCGGTGGCCGCCCCGGATGCATTCTCTACCTGTCTGGTCACGCTCAAGGCGCAGGCCGGCAAGCAGGGCATCGGCGCCGAGCGCTTCGATGTGCTCACCGCCGGGCTGACCCCGGATCCCAGCGTGCTGCCGCTGCTGGACGCGCAGCCGGAATTCACTACCCCGTTGTGGGACTACCTTGCGGCGCTGGTGGATACCCAGCGCGTCGAGGACGGGCGTGCCCGCCTGGTCGAGCACCGTGACCTGCTGGCCCGTGTCTCGGCCGAGTACGGGGTTGATCCGGCCACCATCGTGGCGGTCTGGGGCGTGGAGAGCGACTACGGCCGCGTGTTCGGCAAGCGCCCGCTGCTGCAGTCGCTGGCCACGCTCTCCTGCGAAGGCCGCCGCCAGCCCTTCTTCCGCGGGGAACTGCTCGCCCTGCTCAAGCTGATCGATGCCGGCGACCTGCGCGCCGAAGGCCTGACCGGTTCGTGGGCCGGCGCGTTCGGCCATACCCAGTTCATGCCCTCCACCTATGCGCGCATCGCGGTGGATGGCGACGGCGATGGCCGTCGCGATCTGGTCGCCTCGATTCCCGATGCGCTGGCCTCCACCGCCAATTATCTGAAGAAGGCCGGGTGGCGCACCGGCCAGCCCTGGGGGATGGAAGTGACGGTTCCGGCCGGCTTCAACGCCGGCCAGGCCGGCCGCACCCAGCGCAGGCCACTGGCCGACTGGCGTGCACAGGGCATCGTCCCGGTGGCCGGCGGCGCGCTGGCCCCGGCCGGGCTGCCCGCCGACAGCAGTGCCGCGCTGCTGCTGCCCACCGGGATCAAGGGCCCGGCCTGGCTGGTGTTCCGCAACTACGACGCGATCTACGCGTACAACGCCGCCGAGAGCTACGCCCTGGCGATCGCCACCCTGGCCGACCGCCTGCGCGGTGGCCAGGGCATCGTGGCCGCCTGGCCGACCGACGATCCCGGCATCGGCCGTACCGAACGCCGTGAACTGCAGACCCTGCTGCTGGCCCGCGGCCACGATATCGGCACAGCCGACGGCATGATCGGCACCGCCACCCGGCGCGCCATCCAGGCCGAACAGCAGCGCCTGGGCTGGACCCCCGCCGATGGCCGTGCCGGCCAGCGCATCCTCACCGCCCTGCGCGGTGCTCCTCTTTCATCAACATCGACCATGCCGACCTCCACCGTGTTCACCCTTCCGCCCAACCACGCCCAGTACGTCCAGTCGCCGGCCGCGCCGCGCGCTGCCCTGCCCAAGGTGCCCGGGCTCAGCCTGGCCGACATCCAGGGCTTCCCTGCCTGGAAGGTCGAGACGCCGTTCGCCACCGCCGCGATCAGCGTGTTCGGCGGCCAGCTCCTGTCCTATGTGCCCAAGGGCGGGCAGGACGTGATGTGGCTCTCGCCCAGTGCCCAGCCACTGCCGACCCCGATCCGTGGCGGCACCCCCGTGTGCTGGCCGTATTTCGGCCGCCAGGGGCAGGGCAACGACGTGCCCTCGCATGGCTTCGTCCGTAACGTGCCATGGACGCTGCAGCAGGCCCGCCGCGAGGCCGATGGCACCATGGTGCTGAGCCTGGCCCCACCGGTGCTGGAGAACCTGGACCTGCGCCTGCGCATGGAGCTGCGGATCGGCCGCACGCTGGAGCAGCGCCTGATCACCGAGAACACCGGCCGCCAACCGGTCGCCTTCACCCAGGCCCTGCACAACTACTTCCATGTCAGCGATGCGATGCAGGTCAGCGTGGAAGGGCTGGAGGGGCTGTCCTACCTGGACAAGTTCGAGAATTACGCCGCCCCCCGCCAGCAGCAGGGCGAGTGGAGCCTGCGCGACCCGCGCGATCCGGGCCGCAGCGACCGCATCTATACGCAGGCTGGCGGCCGTTACCTGCTCAAGGACCCGGGCCTGAAGCGCCGCATCGAGATCACCACCACCGGCAGCCGCTCGCTGGTGGCGTGGAACCCGGGTGAGGCCGGTGCCAGCAAGATGGCCGACGTCGGGGCCGGTTGGCGCAACTATGTGTGCCTGGAGGCGGCCAACGCCGGTCCGGACGTGGTGACCCTGGCGCCGGGCGCGCAGCATGTGCTGCAGCAGACCCTGGCGGTTCGCCCGCTATGAGCGCGGTTCCGTCCCCGGCCCGGCCGGACGAGATGGCCGGCAATCCTTATCGCGCGCCCAGCACCGCCCTGCACGAGGCGATGATCGACGCCCAGATCGATGCTGCCGTGGCGGTGCATGACCGCCATCCGTCGTGCTGAGGCGGCTGTAAGGCGCGTGACCGGTCAGTGTGCGGCCGGGCGCGGCCGCAATGCCACCAGACAGATCCCGCCAGCCACCAACCCCCAGAACGCCGAACCGATCCCGGCCAGCGACAGGCCCGAAGCGGTGACCAGGAACGTCACCAGCGCCGCTTCGCGATCGGCCTCCTCGCGCAGCGCCATGGCCAGGCTGTTGGCGATCGTTCCGAACAGCGCGATGCCGGCCACGCAGGCGACCAGCTCCTTGGGGAAGGCAGCAAATACAGCGGCCACCGTCGCCCCGAACAGCCCGACCACGATATAGAAGGCACCCGCGGCCACTGCGGCGGTATAACGGCGGGCCGGATCCTCGTGCGCTTCGCGCCCCATGCAGATCGCGGCGGTGATCGCGGCGAGATTGAGCCCATACGCACCGAAGGGGGCCAGGATCGTATTGACCACGCCGATCCAGCCGATCACGGGCGAGACCGGCGTGTCATACCCAGAGGCACGGATCACCGCGACACCCGGGATGTTCTGCGAGGCCATGGTGACCACGAACAGGGGCAGGGCGATGCCGAACACCGCTGCCCACGACAGCGTTGGCCAGGTGAACACCGGCGTGGCCAGTTCCAGCCGCACGTCCTGCATATGAAGCAGACCCTGACCTGCGGCGACCAGGACACCGACAAGCAGCGTGGCGATCACCGCATAGCGCGGGAACAGCCGTCGCCCGATCAGCCACGTGACGAACATCGCCAATGCCATGCCCAGCTGGGTGCCCATGGAGACGAACACATCCAGCCCGAAGCGCAGCAGTACACCCGCAAGCATGCCCGCGGCCAGCGCCATCGGCACACGCTTCATCAGCTTCGCGAAGATCCCCGAGAAGCCGGCCAACATGCCAAGCACGGCGGCAAGCACGAACGCACCGATCGCATCGCTGTAGCCGACCGCGCCCGCACCGACCACGAGCATCGCCGCACCGGGCGTGGACCATGCAGTGACGACCGGCATCCGATAGCGCAGTGACAGACCAATACACGTCACGCCCATGCCAAGGCCCAACGCCCACATCCACGAAGCGATCTGCGCCTGGTCTGCGCCGACCGCGCGTGCGGCCTGGAACACGATCACCGCCGAACTGGCGAAGCCCACCAACACGGTAATGAAACCTGCCATCACCGCAGGCAGGGAGAGATCGCGCCACAACGAACGTTTGCCAACCGCAGACATCGCATGCATTCCTGATGACAAGAGATGCATTGTTAGCAAGCCTGCGGCAGCACGCGCAACGCGCGTGCTGCCGCGCTCGTTGTCGAGCAGCACGCACGGATGACGCGATGATGAAAAAGATCGACGAAAACGCTTGACGAATTTTCAGAAGTCTTTAGTATTCGCTCCCTCGCTGCGACGCGGTCTTCACCCCGGTGAACACCCACCCGCAGCGACGGCAACAAGCTTCGAAAGAAGGTGTTGACGGAAACGAAAAGCCTGACATAATAGGCGGCTCGCTTCGACGAAAAGACCTTCGGGTCACACGACGAAGTAGCATCGGCAACAACGTTTCACTTCGGTGAAACGGCCTTGAAAA
>NZ_JALJRX010000059.1:0-286 GCF_024519495.1 Stenotrophomonas sp. Ste96
GCTTCGCTTGCGCCCTGGAGCCGGCGCCTGCCAGTCCCTGCGGAGTGGGATGCCACGGGCGTTCGCCGCTACGGCTTTCACGGGCTTGCCTTCGCGTCCGCTCTACGCGAAGTAACCGCCCACGACTCAAGCATCCTGAAGGGTCGCGCCGTACTGGCACATCTGGGTGGCGGCTGCAGCATCTGTGCGGTCAAAGACGGCCGCAGCCATGACACCACCATGGCACTTACTCCGTTGGGCGGCATCCCGGGACCCACCCGATCGGGGGACCTCGATCCGGGCGCGT
>NZ_JALJRX010000060.1:0-282 GCF_024519495.1 Stenotrophomonas sp. Ste96
CGCCGTAACCGGCCGCCCAATGGGCGAACGCGGGATCGGCCTGCCGGTGGGCGTTAGCCAATTCGGAGATCCGCTGGCGCTCGGCGGCCGACAGCTGGTCGGCGGTACAGCAGTTGAGATGCAGGTTCATGGGTCCTCCGGGGAATCGGGCGAAGCGGTCATCAAGGACAAGGCTGCGGCGGCAAGGTCCGCGCCCAGCGCGATCGCGTTCGACGGGTGGGCAATGCTGTCGGTGCTCACGATGCGGGCGAGGCCCGCCTGCTGCAGGCGGGCATAGGCATC
>NZ_JALJRX010000061.1:0-270 GCF_024519495.1 Stenotrophomonas sp. Ste96
TGGAGGAGTCGTTCGACTGGCTGGTGACCGTGGACCCGCACCTGCACCGCGTCGACCGCCTGCAGTCGCTCTACCGAATGCCGGCGGCCCACGTATCGGCGACCCCAGCGGTGGCCCGCTGGATCGCCCAGACCGTCCCCGACGCGGTGCTGATCGGACCCGATAGCGAGAGTGAGCAATGGGTCGCCGACATCGCGGCCCGGTCCGGCATGCCGTACCAGGTGCTGGCCAAGGAACGCCATGGCGACTATGACGTGCGCGTGAGCCTGC
>NZ_JALJRX010000062.1:0-264 GCF_024519495.1 Stenotrophomonas sp. Ste96
GCACCGCGTAGGTCCAGGCCGGGTCCGGGCCGAAGACGCCCCAGATGAAGAACGTCGCCACCGCGATCGCCAGCACCGCGAGCACGAACCAGTAGGCGACGGTGTCCGCCATCCGCTGCATCGGCGCCCGGGAACGCTGCGCCTGCGCAACCAGCTGCACGATCTGCGACAGGACGGTATCGGAACCCACCTTGGCGGCGCGGATCACCAGTGCACCGGTGCCGTTCTGGGTCGCACCGATGACCTGGTCGCCCGCGGTCTTCT
>NZ_JALJRX010000063.1:0-262 GCF_024519495.1 Stenotrophomonas sp. Ste96
TGGCAGGCCGCCCACGCAGTGTTTGTCCAGCACCGGCCCTTCGCCCCAGTCCAGGTGCTGGCCAACGGCAATCATGGCCCGGGTCAGTGCAGTCGTCTCCGTATGGTCCAGGCGGTCGCCCGCGCTGGCGGTGACGAACGCGGCAAGCTCCAGATCCGACAACCTGCTTTCCATCACGTCCTGCACCAGGGCGAGGTACTGGGCGTTGTCCAGCCGTGCACCGAACACCTTGGCGCGGAGCGCACCGGCCGACGCCGCGGGT
>NZ_JALJRX010000064.1:0-258 GCF_024519495.1 Stenotrophomonas sp. Ste96
TCCTGCGCCGGCTGGGTACCTCCAGCCGGAAGAACAAGCTGTACTTCGCATTCCGGGAACTTGGCAAGGCCGTCCGAACGCTGTTCTTGCTTCGCTACATTGATGACAACGAGATCCGCAAAACGATCAATGCCGCGACCAACAAGAGCGAGGAATACAACGGCTTCGTGAAGTGGGTCTTCTTTGGCAGCCAAGGGATCATCGCTGAGAACGTCCAACACGAGCAGCGCAAGATCATCAAGTACAGCCAGCTGGTGG
>NZ_JALJRX010000065.1:0-258 GCF_024519495.1 Stenotrophomonas sp. Ste96
TCCTCAATGCAGTGCTGCTCGATGGCGTGCGGTCCTGCGCGCCGGCTGCGTGGACGACCTGGACCACCGCGGCAAAGGCTCGCAACGCGGCGGTCGATGCATGGCTGGAGGATGCCCGGCAGCAGTCGGGCTACGCGCCGTCGCGTCTGGCCGTCGTGGATAGCGCTCCGCGGGAGCAGTTCCTTTACCCCGAGTTTGGGCTGTACGCGGACGCGTTCCGGGAGCACGGCGTGGACTGCGTGATACGCGCACCCAACG
>NZ_JALJRX010000066.1:0-258 GCF_024519495.1 Stenotrophomonas sp. Ste96
TCCTCAATGCAGTGCTGCTCGATGGCGTGCGGTCCTGCGCGCCGGCTGCGTGGACCACCTGGACCACCGCTGCAAAGGCTCGCAACGCGGCGGTCCATGCATGGCTGCAGGATGCCCGGCAGCAGTCGGGCTATGCGCTGTCGCGTCTGGCCATCGTGGACAGCGCCCCGCGGGAACAGTTCCTTTACCCCGAGTTTGGGCTCTACGCGGACGCGTTCCGGGAGCACGGCGTGGACTGCGTGATACGCGCACCCAACG
>NZ_JALJRX010000067.1:0-253 GCF_024519495.1 Stenotrophomonas sp. Ste96
GCGGAACCCGTACAATGCCCTGACGTGGTAGTGCACCGGATCGTGCATGGGGGTGGCCTGAGGGGCGCGCACGAGCTCAACGAGCAACTGATCGCTAAACTCGATGCATTGGCACCCTTCGCGCCATTGCATCAGCCGATTGCCCTTGCCTTTGTGCGCGCCGCGCGCGTGCGGTGGCCGCTGGCCCGGCAAGGCGTGGCGTTCGATACCGACTTCCACGCTTCGCTTGCGCCCTGGAGCCGGCGCCTGCCAG
>NZ_JALJRX010000068.1:0-246 GCF_024519495.1 Stenotrophomonas sp. Ste96
TTTTCAAGGCCGTTTCACCGAAGTGAAACGTTGTTGCCGATGCTGCTTCGTCGTGCGACCCGAAGGTCTTTTCGTCGAAGCGAGCCGCCTATTATGTCAGGCTTTTCGTATCTGTCAACACCTTGTGAGGATAACTTGAAGTTCTTCTCGAAGATGTTGCTGTAAGTGCATAAAAAGCATGTGCTTACATAAAAAAGAAAACCCCGCTGCGTGAGCAGCGGGGTTTTCGGGTAAAAACCCTGGCGA
>NZ_JALJRX010000006.1:0-36092 GCF_024519495.1 Stenotrophomonas sp. Ste96
CTACAAATCTAGCTGGTCGGCCGTGCGCCTTCTCCCCTCAGATGGGAGAAGAACCAAAAAAAAGGCCGCGGAATCCGCGGCCTCTTCGATCACGACGCCTTCGGTGGCGCCCATTGCTTGAGGAAGGCGAAGAAGCGGCCACGGTCATAGCCCTTCTTCTGCCCCTTGTCCGCTTCCAGCTCGCCGGTGAACTGCGAGTGCAGCAGCGTGCCGTCGGCGTCGAGCACGAACAGGTGCGGGTAGCCCTTCACTGCCGGGAACTGCGACAGGAACGCCGCGTTCTCGTTTTCTTCGCTGTAGTTGACCTTCATCCAGACGTAGTTGGCATCGCGGAAGCTGCGGATCTCCGCATCGCCTTCGATGAACCCGTCCATCAGATGGCACCACGGGCACCACTCGCCGCCCACATCCAGGATGATCCGCTTGCCACCGCGCTGGGCCTCGACCTTGGCCGTGGCCAGATCGGCGACCGGATCACGCGCAGGATCGAACTGGGCGTTGAGCGCCGCGATCGCGGCGATGTCCGCCGCGGCCGGGGTGTTGCCCGAGGCCACCGGTGCGCCGGGATCGGCGACCGGGGTTTTCTGCTCGGAGGTGTCCAGCGGCTGCGCAGGCGCAGCGGTGGGCGCCGACGACGGCGAACAGGCGGCCAGCAGGCCGGCCACGATCATCGACATTGCCGCTGCTTTCATGCGCATCGCGGTCCTCACTTGACGCCGTGCATCAGCTTGTTGATCAGCGGGGCGACCAGGAACAGCACCACGCCGGAAATGATCAACGCCCAGAAGCCGAAGGTGTAACCCTTCAGGGCCGATTCCACGGTCATGCCGCCTTCGCCGCTGACCACGCCGGCGAAGATGCCGGACATGTTGTTGCCGATGCCGGTGGACAGGAACCAGCCGCCCATGCCGAAGCCGACCAGGCGCACCGGGGCCAGCTTGGTCACCATCGACAGGCCGATCGGCGACAGGCACAGCTCACCGATGGACTGGATGACGTAGACCATGAACAGCGTCCAGAACGGAATCTTGCCGTCCACGACCATGCTCGACAGCGCCACCATCAGCAGCGCGAACGCCGCACCGTTGAACAGCAGGCCCAGGCCGAACTTGCGCGGGATCGACGGATTGGCGCGGCCCAGCTTGATCCAGATCCAGGCAATGATCGGGGCCAGGGTGATGATCGCCACCGAGTTGACCGACTGGAACCAGGCGGTCGGGAATTCCCAGCCGCCCAGGTTGCGGTTGACGATGTTGTCGGCCAGGAAGGTGAACGAGCTGCCGGCCTGTTCGAAGAACATCCAGAACATCACGTTGAAGGTGAAGATGATCAGCATCGCGATGACGCGGTCGCGCTGGACCTTGCCTTCGCGGATGCCTTCGACCAGCAGCAGGATCGCCAGGGCGATGAACATCACACCCAGGATCCACGCCAGCGCGGTGGCGCCGGTGGAGAGCAGGAAGAAGGCCACCGGGATCGCCACGATCGCGCCGATGAACACCATCACGATGCGGCCGTAGCCTTCGGCACCGGCCGGCGGGGCGCCAATGCCCTTCAGGCCGGCACGGCCGACGTAGAACCAGGCCAGGCTGATCAGCATGCCGATGCCCGAGGCGATGAAGACCATCTTGTAGGACGGCATCGCCTGGGTGCCGAACACGCGCTCGGCCAGGTACTGGGTCAGCACCGGGGCGATCATCGCGCCGATGTTGATGCCCATGTAGAAGATGGTGAAGCCCGAGTCGCGGCGCTCATCCTTCAGGCCGTACAGCTTGCCGACCATGGTCGAGATGTTGGGCTTGAACAGGCCGTTGCCGATGATGATCGTGGCCAGGCCCAGCTCGAAGATTTCCTTGTTGGGCATCGCGACCATGAACAGGCCGGCCGCCATGATCACCGCGCCGGTCAGGATGGAACGCTGGTAGCCCAGCACCCGGTCGGCGACGTAGCCACCGAAGATGGCGGCGGCGTAGACCAGCGCCAGGTAGGCGCCGTAGGTCCGGCTGGCCGCGGCCTGGCCGGCCGAATCACCGTCGAAGAACTGCGCGACGATGTACAGCACCAGGGCCCAGCGGATCCCGTAGAACGCAAAGCGTTCCCAGAATTCGGTCATGAACAGCATCCACAACGGGCGCGGATGGCCCAGCGTGGTCTTGAACTCCGGCAGCGCCGGATCGGGAACGGATTTCGCGGCGGCGTCTACGCTCATGCGGGATTCCTGGGTTCGGTGGAAGACATGCACGTCCGATGTGCGAAAGCAGCGCGGGAGAATCCCAGACCAACCACGTTCACGTCAAATACACGCTGATGTGTGCCGCTGGCAGCATGGTCGCTGAACTTGCATCTGCAACTTCCGGCCAGAGACCGGCAGCGCAGCAACGGCGGGGCCTGCCGCACCCTACGGCGGATGGGGCGGGTAAATATGAATAGGCATATTGCGGCCGATGCCCGATCAGGCGTCCGGCGGCATCGGGTCGTCGTTGCGGATCGTGGTGCGCACCTGGAACAGCTCCGGGAAGAAGGTCAGCTCCAGCGCCTGGCGCAGGAAGCCGACTCCGCTGGAGCCGCCGGTACCGCGCTTGAACCCGATCACCCGCATCACCGTGCGCATGTGGCGGAAGCGCCACAGCTGGAAGGCGGTCTCCAGATCGACCAGGTCCTCGCACAGCGAATACTCCCGCCAGAAGCGGTCGGTGTTCTGGTAGATCCGCTCGAACACCGGGTGCAGGGCGTCGTCGGCCACGTGCGGCTGCTGCCAGTCGCGGCCCTGGTAGCCGGCCGGGACCGGGTGGCCGAAGCGGGCCAGGTAGCGCAGGAACTCCTCATACAGGCTGGGGGCATCGAGCACCTCCTGCAGCTGGGCCTGGCCGGCCGGGTCGTGCGAGAACACCTGCAGCATCTGCGCGTTCTTGTTGCCCAGCAGGAACTCGATGTAACGGTACTGCAGCGACTGGAAGCCCGAGGATGGGCCCAGCACATCGCGGAAGCCCATGTACTCCGAAGGCGTCAGCGTTTCCAGTACCGACCACTGCTCGGTCAGCTGGCGCAGCACCTGCTTGCTGCGCGCCAGCACCTTGCGGCACTGCCAGACCTCGTCGCGCTGCAGGAACCCGATCGCCGCGCGCAGTTCGTGCGCCAGCAGTTTCAGCCACAGCTCGGAGGTCTGGTGCTGGATGATGAACAGCATTTCGTCGTGGTGCGGCGGGTTGGACAGCGGCTGCTGGGCCGACAGCAGCTGGTCCAGGCGCAGGTAGCCGCCGTAGGTCAGCCGCCCCTCCAGATCGGTGTGGATACCGGCTTCGAGATCGCGTTGGTTCTTGTCGACGGACATGGCAGGGACCGCTAAAGGGGCTGAAAGGGTAGCGCAGTGACCGGGTCGCCGCGCATCCGGCCGTCAGCGGCTCACCGCTCCGCCAGATCGGCCGAACCCACGATCCTGACGCCGGGCGTGGGCACCAACGCCGCCTCGACCAGCGCGGCGGCGATGTTCCCGGCCGGATTGATGCGCCAGGCGCGCGGCAGCACCGGGCCGAGCACGCCCAGCACCACGCTGGCCAGATGCTCGCCGGTACGCCGTTCGGCACGCTCACCGCCGATCAGCCCGGGCCGGACCAGGGTCAGCGAGGGGTAGCCCAGCGCGCGCAGGTCCTGCTCCAGCCGCCCTTTGACCTGGTTGTAGAAGATCCGCGAGCCCGGGTCGGCGCCCATCGCCGAGTTCAATGCGAAGCCATGCGCACCGTGGGCACGCGCCAGCCGCGCCACGGCCAGCGGGAAATCATGGTCGACCCGTGCGAAGGCCTCCTGGCTGCCGGCCTGCTTGATCGTGGTGCCAAGCGCACAGATCACGGCATCCACCGCCCACCAGTCGGCCCCGGCCGGCAGCTGCGCGAAGTCCACCACCGGGTTGAACAGCGCTGGATCCGTGGTCTCCAGCGCGCGGCGGGTCGGGGCGATCACCGCATCGCAACGCGGGTCGTCCAGCAGTTGCCGCAGCACATGGCCCCCGACCAGTCCGGTTGCGCCTACCAGCATCACCTTCATCGCACGCTCCTGCGGTCAGATTGCCTACCATCGTGGCATATCGGGCGTCGCGGGCCCCGCGTTCAAGCCGGCGTGCCGCGCGCCGATACTGTTGCCACCTCCCCTCGCCCCGGCGCACCTCGCCGGTCACTGCCAAGGACCTGCCGCATGACGGACCCGCACGACGCTTCCCCCCGCCCCGGCACCGCCGTCGGGCGGCTGCTGTCGCGGCGACAGAGCGTGGGCACCGGGGTGGAGACCGCCAGCGAGCCGGCGCCCGGGCCCAAAGGCGGCAGCAGCGCGATGCTGCAGCGGCTGTTCGCCGGCATCGATGCGCCCGAGCCGCTGCTGGCTGCGTTCGCCAATGGCATGTCCACCCTGCCCGGCGAGCTGGGCGACATGGGCCTGCGCCTGCAGTCGGCGCAGCGCAGCGCGGACTGGGTGAGCTATGGCCGCGCGATGCGCCAGCTGATCGACAAGTACATCCGCACCATCGAGCAGGAAACGCCCGACGGCCAGCCTGACAGCCTGCGCCTGCGCGAGCTGCTGCGGCACACCGTCGGGGTGACCGTGGCCAGCCTGCTGCAGAACATGCCCGAGCTGCGCGAGGAGCCGGTGCAGCTGGCCGGTGAACTGCGCCACTGGCATCCGGGCCAGCCGCTGCAGCCGATCGAACAGCGGCTGCGCGAGCTCTCGCACCAGATCGGCGTGCGCAGCGACGGCTGGCAGGAGCAGCAGGAGCTGCTGCTGAGTCTGTTCGATCTGCTGTTGGACAACATCAGCGAGCTGCTGGATGACAGCAGCTGGCTGCACGGCCAGGTCCATGCGGTGCGCTCTCTGATCGGTGGCCCGCTGGATCGCGATTCGGTCGAACAGGCGCGCGCCAACCTGCGCGAGGTGATCTACAAGCAGGGGCTGCTCAAGCAGGGCATCGTCGAATCCAAGGCGGCGATGAAGAACGTCATGGGTGGCTTCATCGAGCGCCTGGACGGCATGGCGGTGAGCACCGGCGAGTACCACGACCGGATCAGCAGTTACGCGCTGGCCCTGAAGGAAGCGCGCAGCATCGCCGACCTCAACCAGCTGCTGCAGGATGTGCTGCAGGACACCGGGCGCGTGCAGGACCAGGCGCTGCAGGCGCGCGACCACCTGGGCAATGCACGCCGCGAAGTGGAACAGGCCGAACAGCGCATCGCCGAACTGGAGCAGGAGCTGCGCGAGGTGTCCGGCTTGATCCGTACCGACCCGCTGACTGGCGCGCTCAACCGGCGCGGTCTGGATGAGCTGCTGGAGCGCGAGCTGGCGCGCGCCGCACGCCACGGCCATCCACTGGCGCTGGCGCTGCTCGACCTGGACGATTTCCACCAGACCAACACCCTGCACGGCCATGCCGGTGGCGATGCGGTACTCCGCCACCTGGTGAGCGTCTGCCAGCTGCACCTGCGCAGCAGCGATGCCATCGCCCGGCTCGGTGGCGACGAGTTCGTCCTGCTGCTGCCGGAAACCCCGGCGGCCGACAGCATGTCCACCCTGCTGCGGCTGCAGCGCTCATTGGCACAGCGGCCGCTGCCGCTGGACGAACAGCGCGTGCCGGTGCATTTCAGTGCCGGGCTGGCGCAGTGGCAACCGGGCGAGCCGGCCGAGGCGCTGCTGCGGCGCGCCGATGCGTCGCTGTATGCGGCCAAGCGGGTCGGCAAGAACCGGGTACTGGCGGCCGAGCCACCGCGCTGAGCCTGCGCCTGTGATATTCGGCGCAGCGGCGCGAATCATCCGGGTATGGACATGACACTGCCCGCCACCGACACCGATCTGCGCCCGCGCTTCGCCGCGCTGCTGGAGCAGCACCGCGGCATCGTGCTGAAGGTGGCGCGCGGCTATTGCCCGCAGCACGAGGATCGGCTGGATCTGGTCCAGGAGATCAGCGTGCAGGCCTGGGCGGCCTTCGAGGCGTTCGACCCGGCGCGGGCGCGTTTCTCGACCTGGCTGTACCGGGTGGCGCTCAACGTGGCGATCTCGCAATGGCGCCGGCAGCAGCATCGGCAGCGCCACCACGCCGCGCTGGACGATGACCTGCCCGCCGCCGACGAAAGCGCGCCGCCCGAGCAGCGTCACGCGCTGCACCAGCTGGAGGTCGCCATCCACGCGCTGCCGCCGCTGGATCGTGCGCTGATGCTGCTGCACCTGGACGATCACGACCATCGGCAGATCGCTGAAGTGCTGGGCATCAGCGTCGCCAATGTCTCTACCCGCCTGCACCGCCTGCGCCAGCAGCTGCGCACGCGCATGAACCCCACCGACTGAGAGCCCCACCATGCAACCGGATGACCTCAAGCAGCTGTGGAACAGCACCAGCCAGCACGCGGATGCGCAGGAGACCTTCGCGCTGGAGGCATGGCGCAGCCATCGGCACCGCGCGGTGCAGCGCCAACTCGGGCTCTTCAGCCTCTGTCAGGGGCTGCAGCTGGTGGCCTGGCTGGCATTGGCGGTGTACTGCGGGAGCCAGTGGTGGCAGCAACCGCCGCTGGCGGTGATGCTCAGCGCGATGGCGCTGCACGCCTATTGCATCGCGGTGATCATCGCCATCATCACCCGCCTGCATCGCCGCCGGCAGCTGGGGCCGACACACACGGTGGTGGAGCAATCGCAGCAGCTGGCCGCGCTCGCCCGGCACACCGCATTGACCGAGCTGCTGCTCGGCCTGCCGTGGTGCTGGCTGTGGCTGGCGGTGCCGGTCCTGGTGGCCTGGCAGGCCTGGGGTGTGGACCTGGGGGCCTTGGCCGCACCGTGGCTGCTGGCCTCGCTGGCGGCGGGGGCGCTGGCCATGCTGGCCGCAGTGCTCCTTGCCCGCCGCTGGGTGCAGCACGCACCGGCATCGCCGTGGCTGCAGCGTGTGATCGAGGCGCTGTCCGGGCGCCGGCTGGCCCGCGCCCGCGCCGAGCTGGACGCCCTGAGCGGCTGGACGCCGACCTGAACCGGCCGGCCGTCAGTGCGCGGGCTTGGTCCCGCGCAGCTTCTGGAACCCGGTCACCGCCGCCAGCACCACCGCACCGATCACCACGCCGACGATCACGTTGCCCAGCGCATTGATCAACCAGCCCCAGCTGCCGTCACCGCCCATCTCCAGGATGGCGTGGTGCAGCGGTTCGATGCTGTGCACCAGGATGCCGCCGCCGACCAGGAACATCGCCGCGGTGCCGGCCACCGAGAGGAACTTCATCAGCCACGGTGCAGCCACCAGCAGGCCCCGGCCCACTGCGGCCAGCGCCGCGCCCTTGCGCGACAGGTACAGGCCCAGGTCGTCCAGCTTGACGATGCCGGCGACCAGACCGTAGACGAACACCGTCATCGCCAGGGCGATCACCACCAGCGCGCTGACCTGGTTGAGGAACGGTGCACTGGAGACCACGCCCAGCGACAGCACGATGATCTCCGCCGACAGAATGAAATCGGTGCGGATCGCGCCCTTAACCTTGTCCTTCTCCCACGCGACCATGTCCACCTTCTCGTCGGCCAGGGCCTTGGCCCGCTCGGCCTTGCGCTGCTCATCCTCGTCGCGCGAATGCAGGAAGCGGTGCGCCAGCTTCTCCACGCCCTCGTAGCAGAGGAACGCGCCGCCGATCATCATCAGCGGGGTGATCGCCCAGGGCAGCCAGGCGCTGATCGCCAGCGCGGCCGGCACCAGGATCGCCTTGTTGACCAGCGAGCCCTTGGCGACGGCCCAGACCACCGGCAGCTCGCGGTTGGCACTGACCCCGGTCACCTGCTGCGCGTTCAGCGCGAGGTCGTCGCCGAGCACGCCGGCGGTTTTCTTGGCCGCGACCTTGGTCAGCACCGACACATCGTCCAGCAGGGACGCAATGTCATCGAGCAACGCGAACAGACTGGCACCGGCCATGGTGGATCCAAAGGAGGAAGCGGGAGCGCCGATTCTGACCGATCCGACCCCTGTCGCGGTAGCCGGAGCGGATTCACCAGTCCACCACTGCCGCCCGGCCACACTGCCGGTGATCGTCGCCCCGGAGTCCTGCTTGAACACCACGCCCGTCCTTCCCGGTTCGCCGTCGCTGGTCAAGGGCATGAACCGCCGCAGCCAGATCCTGCGCCTGCTGTTGCGCTACCGTAATTCCGGCGTGTTCTCCGGCATGAACCTGGACGCAGGCGCGGTCCACGATGTGCCACCGGAAGGCAACCCGGAACAGTTCGTCACCGACCTCGAATCGCTGGGGCCGACCTTCGTCAAGCTGGGCCAGATGCTCTCCACCCGCCCGGACATGGTGCCGGTGGAGTTCGCCACGGCCCTGGAGCGCATGCAGGAGAACGTTGCGCCCATCCCGGTCGAGCGCGTCGCGGCGATCATCGAAAAGGAACTGGGCGCGTCGGTGTCCAAGCTGTTTGCCAGCTTCGACCCGGTGCCACTGGGCTGCGCCTCGATCGCCCAGGTGCATCGCGCCGAGCTTCACGATGGCCGCCAGGTGGCGGTCAAGGTGCAGAAGCCGGAGGTCGCCGCCCAGCTGCGCTCGGATCTGGACGTGCTGCGCAGCTTTGCGCTGGCCGCCGACCACCTCACCCAGGTCGGACGCCGCGTGCGCCTGCGCGACTGGCTCAATGAATTCGCCAAGACCCTGATGCAGGAGCTGGACTACCAGGCCGAGGCCGAGAACCTGCAGCGTTTCGGCCAGCATCTCAAGCCGTTCAAGCCGCTGTGGGTGCCACAGCCGATCTGGGACTACTGCAGCCACCGCGTGCTGACCATGGAGCTGGCGCAGGGCGTGCGCGTGGACATGATCCCCGATGTGCGCCGTACCGAGCAGCCGATGGCCCCACTGGCGGCCGCGCTGATCCGCGGCTATGTCGACCAGATCTTCGTGCATGGCGAGATCCATGCCGATCCGCATCCCGGCAATCTGCGTGTCACCCCGGCCGGTCGCTTGGCGATCTTCGACCTGGGCATGGTCGCGCACATGCCGCCGCGCCTACGCGAGCGCCTGCTCAAACTGTTGTTCGCCGCGGTGGATGGGCGCGGTGAGGAAGTCGCCGATGAAATCATCGGCATCAGCACGCGGCTGGAGTTCTTCGATGAAGAACGCTATCTGCGCGAGACCGGGCAGATCATCGCGCGCTATGCCGCCAACAGCAGCTTCTCCGAAGGCCGCGTGGTGCTGGACCTGGTGCGCATCGCCACCGCCAGCGGCCTGCGCACCCCGCCGGAGCTGAGCCTGCTGGGCAAGGCGCTGTTGAATCTGGAAACCGTGTGCCGGCTGCTGTCGCCGGACCTGGATACCCGGCGCATCGTGGAGAAACAGCTGCAGCACGTGATGCGCGCGCGTCTGAAGAAATCGCTGTCGGCCGCCAACCTCGCCAGCGAGGCAATGGAGATGCAGCAGTTGCTGCGCGATGGGCCACGCAAGATGACCGACATCCTCGCGCTGCTGGCCGAGAACCGCCTGCAGATGAAGGTCACCGGGCTGGAAGAATCCCGCCTGATGGAGAACCTGCAGAAGATCGCCAACCGCGTCTCTGCCGGCATCGTCACCGCCGCGCTGATACTGGCCGCGGCGATGATGATGAAGGTCGATACCGGATGGCATCTGTTCGGGTATCCCGCCATCGCGTTCACCTTGATGTTGATCGGTGTCTTCCTCGGATTGGGCATCATCCTCAGTGCGCTGATCTTCGATCGTCGTGCGCGCTCCAAGGAAGAACGCGGGCATCGTTGACGCGGTCAACACGCGCTTCACGCATTCAGACAACCGGTAAAACACACCGCGGAACGCGCGATGCAATGCAGCATCGTGCGTACGTCTTCACGCCTGTTTTACGTCGCATCCCGCAATGCGATGCCTGAATCCCGCTGTCGTTTTCAACAAACATTTCAGTCAGGTTCGTGCAGGCATGATCGGGTCATCGGCTTGTCATGCATGTGTGGTTGGGACAGCCGGTCGGATGGGACATACGTCGTCATGACGTCCATCACCACCTGTCTCCACTGCCAAAAGTGCTTATGCTCTGGATCCTGCTGCTGTCACTGTTGCTGCTCACCTGGCTGTTCCTCGCATCTGACAAGTGGGTGTGGTGGAAGGCAAGCCTGATGTCATTGCTGCTGCTGACACTCAGTGCGTGGTGGTTGATCAACAAGTTGTCCGGTGATGGCCTCAATGCCGCCACCCTGTATCACCTTGGCGCAGACATGGAAGGCGCCGGCATCGCCGACTTCAAGCACTACATCGCCGGCTTCATCGCACTGGCGCTGGTGTCGCTCACCCCCTTGCTGCTGGCACGCCTGCGTCGCCGGCACCGGCCCGCACACGGCAAGGCAGTCTTCGCCGGCTTCCTGGCGATGTGGTTCGTCGCGATCGTGGTCAGCCCGCTCTACAGCGATGGCCAGCGCCTGTACCAGCAGATGCGCCCGGTCGACTACAGCATGGTCAAGGCCGAGTACCGCGTGCCGCAGCAGCCGCTGACCAAGCCGCGCAACATCGTGTGGATCTACGGCGAAAGCCTGGAACGCACCTATCTCAATGAAACCACCTTCCCCGACCTGATGCCCAACATCAACCGGCTGGCCGCGCAGTCGCTGGACGTGCGCGGGCTGGTCTCGGCCGAAGGCGGTGGCTGGACCATCGCCGGCCTGGTCTCCTCGATGTGCGGCGTGCCGTTGACCACCGCCAAGGAAGATGAGAACAGCATGGGGCGCATGGGCAGCTTCCTGCCCGAAGCGGTCTGCCTCGGCGATTACCTCAAGCAGCAGGGCTACACCAACCACTATCTGGGCGGCGCCAACGGCCAGTTCGCGGGCAAGGGCCAGTTCCTGGCCACGCACGGCTTCGATACCGTGGATGATCTGGCCTGGTTCAAGAAGCAGAAGATCACGCGCGCGCATTTCTCGCCGTGGGGCGTGCATGATGATGTGCTGCTGGACAAGGCGTACGACCGCTTCGTGCAGCTCTCGCGCAAGGGCGAGCCGTTCATGCTCACCACGCTGACCATGGACACCCATCATCCCGCCGGTCACCTCCCCGTGGCCTGCAAAGGCACCCGTTACCAGAGCGAGCACGGCAACATCGGCATGCTCAATGCACTCAAGTGCACCGACGGGCTGATCGCCAAACTGGTCGATCGTATCCAGGCCAGTCCGTACGGCGAAGACACGTTGATCGTGATCGCCTCCGATCACCTGGCCATGCCCAACGATCTCAGCCACATCCTGGCCAAGCAGGATCGCGAGAACCTGTTGCTGTTCCTGGGCAAGGACATCGCCCCGCGCCAGCTGACCGCGCCGGCCGGCTCGACGCTGGACTCGGGCGCCACGCTGCTGAGCCTGATCGACCCGGCCATCGATTCGATCGGCTTCGGCCGCTCGCTGCTGCATCCGGAGCGTTCGGACAGTGCCAGCGCCGCGGTGTTCCGCGACAACGGCAAGGACTACCCGCGCTACCTCGCGTTCTCGCGCTCGCTGTGGCTGGGCGACAAGACCCGCCAGCTGCGCATCGATGACGACAACCAGGTGGTGATCGGCCTGCAGCACGTGCAGCCGCCGGTGCTGCTGGAGTACGACAAGCATTGGGATCTGAAGTCGGTGTATCTGGAGAACACCTCCAAGCAGTTCGATCTGGCCGACCCGTCCAATACGCTGGCCTACGTGGATCGCTGCACTGCGTTCGAGGATGGCTCGGCCGATGGTGACTGGTGCGCGATGCTGGTCAACCAGGACAAGGGCATCAAGCTCTTCCGTGATGACCAGCTGCGCGGTGGCGTGGCGGTGGATGGCCCGCTGGATCCGTTCAACGGCCCGCGCCCGAGCATCCGCCAGGCGCACATGATCACGCAGAAGGGCCGCCGCACCCGCGCCGGGCAGTACATGGTGCAGCTGGTGACCAAGCAGTCGCCGGACCGTGGCTTCTGGATCGAAGCCGTCTCCTCGCAGCGCAAGGTGGTGGTGGCCCAGCAGTGGGTGCAGCCCGATGCCGAAGGCCGCATCAACCTGAGCTTCGGCCTGGACCACGAGGTGGATGATCTGGAAGTGCGCGCCTGGTTGAACCACGCCGAGAAGCTGGCCGTGGATACCTTCGCGCTGGTGCCGTCGCGCCGCGGCAACCGCGGCTGATCCGGCCCTCCCGCCGGGCATCGGGGGCGGTCCGTCGTTCGTATCGGGTCCGCTGTCCGTAGCAGGTCCGCTGGTCGTATCGGTAGTGCCGGCCGCTGGCCGGCTCCCGGTTCTCTCTGCCTCGTGCAGCTGCCGGCCAGCGGCCGGCACTACCTGGATAAGGGCGCTGCCGGCGGCCGGCGCTGTCTGGATCAGGGCGGTACCGGCCAACAGCCGGTACCTACCGGCCTTGTTATGCGTCGGGGTCCGGCGTTGCCGCCGGGTCACGCACCAGATGGATATCCGTCGGCGCGGACAACGCGATCCCGGCGGCGGCAAACTTCTGCAGCATCGTGAAATACAGCTCGCTGCGTGCGCCGTACACCGCGCGCGGACCCGAGACGTAGGCGAAACTGTTGATCGCGATCTGCCCATTGGCGATCGAATCGATGAACACCGACGGTGCCGGGTCACTCAGCACGCCCGGGTGATCGGTGTATGCATCCAGCAGGATCTGCCGCAGCGCGGCCACGTCGGTGTTCAACGGCACCGAGAACTGGATCTGGATCCGGCCCTGCGCGTTGCCCATGGTCATGTTGCGGATGGTCTTGGTGATCAGCTCGGAGTTGGGCACGATCAAGGTGGATTTGTCGCCGACCTGGATCTCGGTCGAACGCACGCTGATCCGCTTGATGTCCCCTTCCTGATCGCCCAGCTTGACCCAGTCGCCGATCTTGACCGGCCGCTCGGCCAGCAGGATCAGGCCCGAGACGAAGTTCTGGGTGATCGCCTGCAGGCCGAAGCCGATACCCACCGACAGCGCACTGACCACCAGGGCCAGCTTCTCGAAGCCGATGCCCAGCGCGGTCAGGCCCCACAGCACCGCGGCGATGATGCCGAGATAGCGGGTGACGGTGCTGATCGAGTTGCGTGCACCGGCATCCAGTTCGGTTTTTGGCAGGTAGGTGTCGCTCAGCCAGCGCTGGAACGCCTGCATCACCGCCCAGACCACCAGGAACACCAGCACCGCGTACATCACGCTGCTCGGTCGGAGCGTGGTCTCGCCGATCTTCAGCCCGCCGGACAGCGAATCCAATCCCCCGAGGAAGGCATTGAGGTTGCCGAACGGTGCGGCCAGCGCCAGCAGGCCGAGCACGATCACGCCCACGCGCAGCACCGCCGAGAGCAGCACGCCGGCCTGCTCCACCCGCGATTCGCTGAGCCCGGTGGTCAATACGATGGTCTGCCCGGCACGGCTGCTGGGCGCGAGTGCCCAGGTGGCCAGGTCATCGGCGAACTTGAGCAGCAGCGAGACGGCCATCAGCACCACCGCGCCCCAGACCAGTTGCTGGGCCACGAACAGCGCGAAGTTGAGATAGCCCAGCAGCGTGGCGATCACCGCCGCTGCCACGGCGATGTGGCCGGCCAGGCGCGCGAGCACGATCCAGCCGCTGCGGCGGGGCGCGCCGCGTACCTTGCCATCGCCTCCGGCGCGGGGATCGGCACGCGCTTCGGCTTCGGCAGCTTCAGCCGCCTGGCGGTTGTGCATGCGCGCCAGCGAAACCAGGATCGCGATGATCAACGCCATGTACGTGAGCGCGATCAGCCCATCCACGGCCACCGTGGTGACTTCGCTGGTACGTGCCGCGCGGTCCAGGGCGACCAGCATGATGCTCAGCCAGGTCAGGCCGGCCGCGCCCCAGGCGTACTTGCGCAGGCGCCAGGCCGCGCTGTCATCCAGCGACAGCAGCCGCCACGACGGCCGCTTGGGCACCAACAGGCAGGCACTGAGCGCAGCGATGAAGGCGGCCACGAAGGTGGCCACTTCGAAGGTCTGGGCCACCGACTGCAGGCGCGGCGGGATCGCGCCGATCGCATCCAGTGACTCCACCAGTGCCACCGCCGCCAGGCCGGGCAGCAGCGTGCCGACCAGCAGCAGCCACACCGCCAGCCCGGAGCGACGCAGGCGGCCATCCGGTGCGCGCTCGGAGGCAGCGAAGCGCCGGCCCAGCGCGCGCAGCCACAGCCGCAGCGGGAAGAACATCACCAGCGCCACGCCCAGGCCGATCAGCGGCGCGGTCCAGCCGTGCCGGGCGATCGCCTTGCGCGCGGCGTCCACGCCCATGTGGTACAGGATCGCCAAGCGATCCACATCGCCCGGCACATCCTTGGCGAAGCTGCGCCACAGCGCCGGCGACAACGGCGAGGCGACCTTGCGGGTCAGCTGTTCGCTGAACTGGGTGACCCGCATCTTCTCGATCCGCTCGCCGAGCTGCCTGGCGTCCACCGAAAGCAGCTTGGCGCGGGCGATCTGCGCGTTGATGTCGGCCTTCTGCTGGTTCAGCGCCTTGCGCTGCCGGCTGACCTCCGGTGGCTCGACCGTCCCTTCGGCCACCTCGCCCAGCTGCGACAGGCGCGCGTCCACCTGCTTGAGCTGCGGGTCCAGTGCACTCTGCAGGCCGTCCGCATCGCGCTGGACGGCCAGCGCGCGGTCGGACAACGCCTTGAGGGTCTCGGTGGTGGCCGCATCCTCCAGGTCGTCATTGATCGACCGGAAGGTTTTTTCGGCCTGGGCCAGCTGCTTGGCAGGGTCCGGATCCGGGTCGCCGGCCTGGGCCAGCGCGATTGGCGCGGCGCCGAGCCAGGCGAACAACAGCAGCCACGACAACGACCGCACCACAAACGAAGAATGACGAAGCGACACGCCAGCACCAACGGTTCGCGCGGACCACCGCGCCTGCCCGCGACTATAAACCGGGCCCCGTTCAGAACAGGTATGCGGCCCTCAGTACTTCAGGCGGAGCTCTTCGACCTGCGGCTGCAGGCGCGCGTACCAGTCCTGGAACTCTTCTTCGGTGATCTCCTCCGGCGCGTAGACCGCGATCTCGTCCCAGGCATGATCGGTCGGCAGCGGCTGCCGCGGCCCGGCACGCAGGGTATAGGTCACGCCCTCATGGTCGAGCAGGTCGTCGGCGGTCTCCCGCTGCTGGCGGGCAAAGCCGGTTTCGCTCTTGAGCAGAATCACCTGGTACATCCGCATCTCCATCGCTGTTGAAAGAAGCGCTCATGGCGCCCCTGCCCAGCATAGCGCCGCCCACGCGGCCGGAGCATGACGCATCGACAACGCAGCGTTCTCGACGCCGTACTCGCCCCGGCTTCACCCGGCCGTGGCAGCAGGCCCGGCATCGTGGGATCGCATTCCCACCAGCCGTTGCCCATGACCACACATCCCGACCTGAAGACCGTTCCCGATCTCAAGCTGCCGCGTTACCTGGGCACCTGGTACGAGATCGCCCGCCTGCCCATGAAGCACGAGCCGGAGGGCTGCACCGATGTGTCCGCGCATTACAGCCTGAAGGACAACGGCCATGTCGCCGTGGTCAACCGCTGCCGCATGGGCAACGAGATCGAGGAAGCCGACGGTGAGGCCTGCCCGGTCGATAACGACACCGCGCGGCTGGAGGTCAGCTTCCTGCCCAAGGGCCTGCGCTGGCTGCCCTTCACCAAGGGCGACTACTGGGTGATCCAGATCGCGCCGGACTACAGTGTCTCGCTGGTCGGCAGCCCGGACCGCAAGTACCTGTGGCTGCTCTCACGCACCCCCACGCTCGATCGCACCACGCAGGAGCACTATCTGGCGCAGGCGCGGCTGCAGGGCTTCGACCTGTCCGAGCTGATCCAGACCCCGCACACCGGCCATCCCACCGCCTGAGGCTGCAATGGATCTGAAGAGCGGTTACCCGTTCTGGGCCGTGCGCAACGGCCTGATGCATGCGTTTCCACCGCTGGAAAACGATCTGAACTGCGAGGTGCTGGTGGTTGGCGGCGGTATCAGCGGTGCGCTGATCGCCGACGAGTTGTGCGCGCACGGCCATGACGTGGCGCTGATCGAACAGCGCGACATCGGCTGGGGCAGCACGGCGGCCAGCACCGCGCTGCTGCAGTATGAGATCGACACCCACCTGATCGACCTGGCCCAGCGCTACGGCGAGGATGCCGCCGTACGGGCCTACCAGGCGTGTGCCGATGCCATTCCGGCCATCTGCGAGGTGGCCGCGCCGTTCCGCGATGTGGATTGCCATCGCATGGCCAGCCTCTACTACGCGAGCAAGCGCGGGCATCAGGCCGTACTGGCCGAAGAATGCGCGCTGCGTGCCAGGCACGGCTTCGACGTGCGCTGGCTGGACAGCGACAGCGTCGCGGACGAGTACGGCATCCGCGCGCCGGGGGCGATCCTCAGCGCGCTCGCCGCACGCATCGATCCGTACCGGCTGACCTACCGCCTGCTGATGCGGCTGCACAAGCGTGGCTGCGGGGTCTACGACCGCACCGTGCTCGACACGCTCACCCCCACTGCGCGTGGCGTCACCGCCACCACGCTGGGCGGTGCACGCATCCGGGCCCGGCATGTGGTGCTGGCCACCGGCTATGCCGGACAGCGCTGGTTGAAGCCCTCGGTGGCCCGCAACCGCAGCAGCTACGCCTTCATCACCGACCCGATCCACCCGGATCTGCTCGGTCCGCTGCGCGAAACGATGGCCTGGGAATCGGCGCGCCCCTACCTCTACCTGCGCAGTACCGGCGACAACCGGCTGCTGATCGGCGGCGAAGACGACGCCATCGATCTCCCGGCGCGGCGCGACCGGCGTGTGGAGAGCAAGACCGGCAAGCTGCTCAAGAAGACCGCCAAGCTGTTTCCGCACCTGCCGCTGCAGCCGGCCTTCTCCTGGGGCGGCACCTTCGCCGAGACCCACGATGGCCTGCCCTTCTTCGGTCCACACCCACAGTGGGGGCCGCGGGTGCTGTTCGCGATGGCCTACGGCGGCAACGGCATCACCTACTCCATGATCGGCGCCGGGCTGCTGCGGTCGCGGATCGAGCGCCGCCGGCATCCGCTGGCCGAGCTGTTCGGATTTGAGCGCCTGGGCTGAGTTCCCCTTGCAACGCACGCCATGACAGGCATCATTCAAACTACGGCTGCTAGCGTCAGCGCTGTCGGCCGTCCCGCCTGTCTGCTCCGGAGCCTCTCATGATCCGCCTGCTTCCCCTGCTGCTGTGCCTGTCCCTGCCCGGTGTGGCGCTGGCCCAGTCTGCCGCAGGCGCCACCGGCCCGCAGTCCTCCACCGGGCTGGACCTGAGCATCCCGGACGCCCCGCTGCAGTACCTGAGCGACCAGTCCCTGCGCGGCGATCCGCCGGGCACGTTCTACGGCGACCGCACCGGCCGGCGTTCCACCGACCGGGCCGCCAACGGCATCGCCCACGTGACCGACGACAAACTGCGGGTCAACGGCAGCGTCACCACCGGCATCGGCTACGCGAAGAATTTCGGCAACACCCATTACAACGCCGCCGAGCTCAACCTGAGCAAGAACTACACGTCCGACGAAGGCAACACGCGCAACGTCAACGTCAACATCCGGGTGAGCGAAGGCAAGGGCCCGGGCTTCTTCGGCCCGTACGGCTATGACGGTTTCGATGGCTACGGCGGCTACGGCCGTGGGCCCGGCTACTGGGATTACCCGGCGCGCTGGTAAGCGCTGCAGCGGTGGGGCACTCACGCGGACGGCCGGGGCAACCCGGCCGTTCGTGCATCCGTGCGCCGTGACGCGGCGGGATCAGTCCCACCAGCCATCGCGCTTGCTGGCCAGTACGCGGCCATCGTGACCGCTCATGCGTACATCCACGCGCTGGTTGCGGACATTGCGTGCGTCCAGCGTCCAGGTGGCGCCATCGCGCTCGAGCGACTCGATCTGCGTCAGCCCGGCCTTGCCGGCCAGCGCCAGGATCTGCCCGGCATCCAGCAGCGCGCGGCCATCGCGCGGGTCGAAGATCTCACCCTTGGTGTCATCGATGATCACTTCATCGACGGTGCCGTCCTTGCGGGTCACATCCGCCTCCCACACGCCATCATCGTGCTCCAGTTCGTGCACCTGGGTGTAGCCGGCCGCGCTGAGCTTGGCCTGCACCTGGGCGGCGGACAGGTTGGCGGCGAAGGCCGGGGTGGCGAACAGGGCGGCGGCCAGGGTGGTAGCGGCAATCATCGTCTTCATGGGAATCCTTGAGGGGGCGCCGGTCCATTCCGGCACCGCCAGTCTGGCCACCACGCCTAACCGGACCATGAGGGGCACTGTTAGATACTGTTTAGACATCCCCGGTATACCGGTGGCCTGCCCTTTGCCCTGCGTGCCCGCATGTCCGCCCTGTCCCTGATGCTGCCCCTGCTGTTGACCCTGGCCCCGCAGGACCCGATGCGGGTGCTCGACGGTGGCAGCCGCCAGCAGGACAGCGTGCGCCAGGCGGTCCGGCAGGGCCGTTTCGTCCCGCTGGAACAGGTGGTGGCCGATGCACTGCGGCGTTACCCCGGCAAGCTGATCGAGGTGGAACTGGATGACGACACCTACGAGGTCGAGATCCTCGGCCCGGACGGCGTGGTGATGGAGCTCGATTACGATGCCGCGACCGGCCGCCTGCTGAAAATGGAAAAAGACTGATGCGCGTGCTGCTTGCCGAAGATGACGCCCTGCTCGCCCGCCGCCTGCAGACGCTGCTGGAAGACGCCGGCTACGTGGTCATCCATAGTGCGGAGGGCCGGGACGCCGAGTACCAGGGCCAGATCGAAGACATCGCCGCGGCCGTGGTCGATCTGGGCCTGCCGGGCCTGGACGGGCTGAGCGTGATCGAGCGCTGGCGCCAGGCGGGCCGGGACTTCCCGGTGCTGGTACTGACCGCCCGCGCCCGCTGGCACGACAAGCTGGCCGGCTTCGATGCCGGTGCCGATGACTACCTGACCAAACCGTTCCAGCCCGAAGAGCTGCTGCTGCGCCTGCGTGCCCTGATCCGCCGCAGCGCCGGCCACGCGCATCCGCGCCTGCAGTGCGGCCCGCTGGTGCTGGACGTCAATGCCGGCCGCTTCGAGCTGGACGGTGCGCCGCTGGCGCTCAGCGCGCAGGAACACCGCATCCTCAGTTACTTCATGCATCACCCCGATACCGTGCTGAGCCGCGCGCGGCTGGGCGAGAACGTCTACGAGGACGGCTTCGATCCGGACTCCAACACGCTGGACGTGCTGATCGGGCGGATCCGCCGCAAGCTGGGCAGCGCATTGATCCACACCCACCGCGGGCAGGGCTTCCGCCTCTCGGCGACGCCATGACAACCGGTTCGCTGCGCACCCGCCTGCTGGTCGCCGGTGGCCTGGGTCTGGTCCTGGTCTCGGCACTGGCGACCTGGTGGCTGGGCGCGATGTTCGAGCGCTCGGCGCGGTCGGCGATGGATGAGCGCCTGGGCAACGATCTGATCGCGGTGCTGGCACTGGCCGAGAGCGATGCCAACGGCCAGCTGCAGTGGCGCGACACCCTGGCCGACGAGCGCTACCGGCGCGTGTTCTCCGGCGACTACTGGCAGGTGCTGGACGCGCAGGGCCGCCCGCTTGGGCAATCGCGCTCGCTGTGGGATGACGCGCTGGCCGCCCCGACCGCGCTGCACCCGGGGCCGGCGCAGGCCTTCGATGCCACCGGCCCGTTGAAGCAATCACTGCGCGTGCTGGCCCAGCAGGTGACCCTGCCGCGCGCCGCCGCACCGGTGATCGTCATGGTCGCCACCGACCGCAGCCAGCTGGATGCCCAGGTTGCCAGTTTCCGGCAGCGCACCGCACTGGCCCTGGCCGTGCTGATCGCACTGTGGTTCGCCGTACTGGTCACCCAGGTGCATTACGGGCTGCGGCCGCTGGCCGAACTGGGCCGCATCGCCGGACAGGTCCGCAACGGCGAGAACGTGCGCTTCCCGCAGCACGGCCTGGTCAAGGAAGTCGCGCCGCTGGCCGGCCAGCTCAACGCGCTGCTCGATCACCACCAGCGCATGGTGGTGCGCGCCCGCCGCAGCGCCGAAGACCTCGCGCATGCGCTGAAGACACCGCTGACCGTGCTCATCACCGAAGCCGAGGGGGATGGCAGCGACTGGCGCCAGACCCTGCGCAGCGAGACCGCGCGCATGCAGGCCAGCATCGATCGTTACCTCGCTGCAGGCCTGGGCGCGGACAGCCAGCAGCGCACGCCGGTGGCGCCGGTGGTGAGCGCGCTGTGCGGGCTGATGCAGCGCGTGCATGCCGCGCGCGGGCTGCGTTTCACGTGCGACAGCGAGGATGCCGCCGTGTTCGCCGGTGCGCGCGAGGATCTGGAAGAGATGCTCGGCAACCTGCTCGACAATGCCGGCAAGTGGGCCGCGCAGGCGGTGCGGGTGGACGTGGCACGGGACAGCACGCAGCTACGCATCACCGTGGCCGATGATGGCCCGGGACTTCCGCCAGCGCAGCTGGAGCGCGTGCTGGAGCGCGGCGTGCGGCTGGATGAGCGCGCGTCGGGCAGCGGGCTGGGATTGTCGATCGTGGCCGACATCGCCGAGAGCTACGGTGGCACGCTGGTCCTGGCCAATGACGCGCCGGGGTTGCAGGCGACGTTGACGTTGCCGGCGGGCGGAGCAGCCACCGGGTAGAGCCGACCGTTGGTCGGCTGCTTTTCGCGAACACCCCAACGCGCCCAGGTGCGCGCAAGCTTGCCAGCATTAGAGCACCTGCTACGAACACCGGTCGGAGTCGGGCGCGTGGCGACGCATTCTTCTCCACGGCGCCCCCGTGCCTGTCATGCGCGCATCCACCAACAATCAATGGCATCCAGCACGATGTGGATGATCAGTCCGATCCCGAACAGGCGCGTCTTCTTCGGTACGCACAGCCCCGCATACACCGCGATCGCCGGGGCGGTGTGCAGTGGATGGAACCCGATGCTGCAGCGGTTCGGGGCGTAGATCGGATCGGCCAGCAGGTGGTCCAGATCGATGATCCAGCCCAGCAGCATCAGCACCCAGGCGGACAGGAAGCGCTTGCGCCAGAACATCCACGCCAGCAGCGCGGGGACGGCCGCATGCAGGAACAGATGAAAGATCGCGCGGGCGCTCATGCCGGTGTCGGGTGCCTTGGAAAGACCGCCGGGCAATGCCCGGCGTTACGGACAGCCGGGTGCGGCCCGAAGGCCGTCACCCGTCAACGCTGGCTTACGTCAGCGGCTCGTCGGACAGGTAGGTGTAGCCGGTCAGGCCGGCCTCCAGTGCCTCGGACAGTTCCTGCGCGCGCTCGGGCGAGAGCTTCGCCGCCGCCACGCGCTCGGCATAGCTCGCCCGCAGATCGGCCAGGCTGTAGCCCACGTAGTCGAGCATCACATCGGTGGTGTCACCGCGGCGCTGCTGGGTAATCGCGTAGCCATCGGCATCGGCCAGCACTTCCACCGCATCCGTGTCGCCGAACAGATTGTGGATGTCGCCCAGGATTTCCTGGTACGCACCGACCATGAAGAACGCGATGCGGTAGCTTTCGCCCGACTTCAGCGCATGCAGCGGCAGCGAGGTGTCCAGGCTCTCGTTCTCGACATAGGTTTTCACCATGCCGTCCGAATCGCAGGTCATGTCCGCGATGATGCCGCGGCGCTCGGGCTGCTCGTTCAGGCGCTCGATCGGCACGATCGGGAACACCTGGTCGATCGCCCAGGCATCGGGAATCGATTCGAACACGCTGAAGTTGACGAAGTACTTGTCCACCAGGCGTTCGTTCAACTCGTCCAGCGCCGGGCGATGGCTCTTCTCGTCATAGCTCAGGCGGGCACGCACGGCATGGGCGATGGCGTAGAACAGGTCATCGATGCGGGCGCGCTGCGGCAGGTCGATCTGGCCCAGGGCATAGCTGGCAAGGCCTTCGGCATGGAAGTGCTGCGCTTCCTGGAACAGCTCCACCGCCGGGCGCTCATCGAGCTCGGCGTGGATTTCGCGCAGGTGGCGGATCGCCGCCGGCTCGTCGTCGTGCTGGTCCGGCACGCGACCTTCCTGCGCCTCTTCCACTTCGGAAACGTTGGCGATCAGCACCGCGTGGTGCGCAGTCATCGCGCGGCCGCACTCGGTGACGATGCGCGGCGGGGTCAGGCCATGTTCTTCGCAGGCATTGGCCAGCGGCTGCACGATGTTGCTGGCGTAGGAGTTCAGGCCGTAGTTGATCGAGCAGAAGCTGCGCGAGCGGGTGCCTTCGTAATCCACGCCCAGGCCACCGCCGACGTCCACGTGGGTGATCTTCGCGCCCAGGCGCGACAGTTCCACGAAATAGCGGGTGGCTTCGCGCATGCCGTTGGCGATGTCGCGCACGTTGGAGATCTGCGAGCCCATGTGGAAGTGCAGCAGGCTCAGGCAGTCGGCATATTCGGTATCGCGCAGCGATTTCCACAGGTCCAGCAGCTGGCGCGGCGAGAGGCCGAACTTGGCCTTGTCGCCGCCGCTGTTCTGCCACTTGCCCGCGCCCAGCGAGGCCAGGCGCATGCGCACGCCGAGGCCCGGCTTCACGTCCAGCGCCTTGGATTCCTCCAGCACCAGCTTCAGCTCGGACGGCTTCTCGATGACGATGAAGGTCTGCAGGCCCAGCTTGCGGCCGATCAGGGCCAGGCGGATGTACTCGCGGTCTTTGTAGCCGTTGCAGACGATCAGACCACCCGGGCGCGACAGCGCCAGCACGGCCATCAGCTCGGGCTTGCTGCCCGCTTCCAGGCCGAAGCCCTCGCCGTGGTGGCTGGCCAGGGTGCCGGCCACGCCACGGTGCTGGTTGACCTTGATCGGGTACACGGCGGTGTAGCCGCCCGGGTACTCCCAATCGGCCTGGGCCTGCGCGAACGCGGCCTGCAGCTTGCCCAGGCGCTGGCCCAGGATGTCCGGGAAGCGCACCAGCAGCGGCAGCTTGGCACCGGCCTCGCGGGCGGCGTCCACGATCTTCGGCAGCGATACCACCGGGCCGTCCTGGCCAGTCGGTCTCACTACCATGTGTCCTGCCTGATCCACGTCGAAGTAACCATCCGCCCAATGCGGAATCGAGTAGGTCTTGCGGGCTTGGTCGAGGGACCAATCGGTCATTTCAGTGGGCCTGGTTGGTAAAAAAGGGGGTGCATGATAACGCCTATGTGGCGACAGCTCCGTTATCATGCGCGCCCGCGCCCGTGCTCAGGCTTGAAACCTGAACGGGCCAACCCGTCCGGACGTGGCTTGCGCCACGCGGCACCGCCGCCAGCCCGGCTCCACCACCCTTCCGAACAGGACTGCTTCTCCATGACTGACAACAACAACTGGTACATCGAACACTTCGAGCGCACCGGCTCGGCCATCGGCTACCGCCTGACCGGCAAGCTGGATGAAGTGCAGTCGCCGTTCCAGAAGATCGAGATCTTCGCGACCACCGACTGGGGCAACCTGATGACCATCGATGGCGCCATCATGTTGACCAGCAAGGACAACTTCTTCTATCACGAGATGATCAGCCACCCGGTGCTGTTCACCCACGCCGCGCCCAAGCGCGTGGTGATCATCGGCGGCGGCGACTGCGGCACCCTGCGCGAAGTGCTCAAGCACAAGGGCGTGGAGAGCGTGACCCAGTGCGACATCGATGAGCAGGTCACCGTGATGGCCCGCAAGCACTTCCCGGAGCTGTGCGATTCCAACGACGACCCGCGCGCCGAGCTGATGTTCGACGACGGCGTGGCCTACATGGCCAACTGCCCGGCCAGCAGCGTGGACGTGGTGATCGTGGATTCGACCGATCCGGTCGGCCCCGGCGAAGGCCTGTTCAACAAGGCGTTCTACGAGAGCTGCTTCAAGGCCCTGAAGGACGACGGCATCCTGGTGCAGCAGTCCGAGTCGCCGCTGATGCAGCTGGACCTGATCAACGAAATGCGCACCGAGATGGGCAAGGCCGGCTTCGGTTCGTTCAAGACCCTGCCGTTCCCGCAGCCGTGCTACCCGACCGGCTGGTGGAGCGTCACCCTGGCCCGCAAGGGCGAGAGCAGCTTCGACTTCCGCCAGGCCGATTCGGCTGGCAAGGCGTTCGAGACGCTGTACTACACCGCCGCGCTGCACACCGGCGTGCTGGTGACCCCTCCGTTCGTGGCGGCGGCCCTGAAGGGCTGACCGGAGGCGTGCCGACCCACGGTCGGCACCTACCGGGAGGTGATGCGGCAACAAAAAACCCGCGCTGGCAGCAGCGCGGGTTTTTTGTTACTCAGATCGCCCAGATACCCGCAATCACCGCCACCACCAGGCCCCACTTGATCACCTGGTAGGCCACCACGCTGCGCTCGCGCAGCGCCTTGGCCTTCAGGCGCACCTTGTAGACGCTGCCGAAGGCCTTGTTGACGCCACCGGTCGGGTCACCCGGCAGGTTCGGCGAGGCACCACCAGCCAGCAGCGTGGAGGCCACCGCGCGGTTGAACAGGCCCGGCAAGCCGAAACGCAGCGGGCGGGCGATATCGCAGAACAGGATCACGCGGTCATCCGGCGTCTCGTTGTGCGCGTGGTGGATGTAGGTTTCATCGAACATCATCCACTCGCCATCGCGCCAGCTCTTCTTGATGCCATCCACTTCGATGTAGCAGGCGTCATCGTTCGGCGTGGCCAGGCCCAGGTGCAGGCGCAGCGAGCCGGCGAAGGGATCGCGGTGCGGGCGCAGTTCGCTGCCCGAGGGCAGCTGGGCGAACATCGCCGCGCGCACGTCCGGCAGCGATTCCAGCAGCGCGGTGGTCTTCGGGCACAGCGCCTTGGCCGAGGGGTGCGAGGGGCCGTACCATTTCAGGTAGAAGCGCTTCCAGCCGCGGCGGAAGAACGAATTGAAGCCCGCATCGTTGAACGTGCTGGAGGCAGCGATCTTGTCGGCATCGCGCAGGGCCAGCGCTTCGTCGCGGATCATCTGCCAGTTCTGGCGCAACGGCTCGAGCTGCGGGAATTCCTTGCCCGGGTCCAGGAAGGGCGTGGTCGGCACCTTCGAGAACGCATACATGATCACGTTGATCGGGGCCATGAAGCTGGAGTGGTCCAGCAGCTGGCGCGACCAGCGCGCGCGCACCTTGCCGCGGTAATGGATGTACAGCACGCAGGCGATGAACAGCCCTGCCAGCACGATCTTGATCATCAGTCTTCCTCCGGCACAGCCGGACCCGAAATGGTGGGGGCGATGCACGGAAGTGACCGGCACCGATACGGCGGCAGAGGGCGGGGACGTGCCGGAGAGGGGCGGCCGCCGATGTCGCGAACAACAGCATATGGTCCGCAGCGCCTGCGTCGCGGTCAAGCACGGGCTGGGCGATGTTCAGCGCCGGGTGACCCATGCAACCGCCTGCTGCGTTGGACGCACGGCAGCGTTGCCTGCCCCGCACTCCCCGGTGATCGCTGGCAACCCGCTGATATTCAACGAAATTATTCCAAACGATACAAGATTGTCCGCTTCAGCGTGACGAACTGTTCCACGCCGGGCGACGACATTTCTCCGACATCATCTGGATTCGTGTACTGGCGAGTACTAAAATTAACGAAATCTTTAGTTCCCCACCATAAGCAGCACCGGTACGCCTGACGCATTGCGCCGACCGCCGGGTCGCACAGACCCCTATGAACACAATCGTTGCCTCGTGTGTCGATGACACCGCCCCCGCCGAGCTGCTCAAGCGCGGCGAACGCCTCCTGGAACCCGACGTCTACCGGACCTGCCTCAACGGGCAGCCGGCCGTGGTCAAGGATTACACCCGTTACCGCGGCACCCCGCTGTCGCCGATCGCGCGCCTGCTGGTCCGCCGCGAAGCGCGCATCCTGCAGCGCCTGAGTGGCTGGAAGCATGCGCCGGCCCTGCTTGGCACCATCGGTGGCCTCGCCCTGGGCATGGAATTCATTCCCGGCCAGACCCTCAGCGCCGCCCAGTCGGTCGGCATAGAGGTCTTCGAGCAGCTGCAGTACGCGCTCACCCGCCTGCATGCCGCCGGCATCACCCACAACGATCTGCATGGCACCAACGTGATGGTCAGCGGGGGCGTGCCGGTGCTGGTGGACTTCACCTCGGCCTGGCGCAGCCCGCGCTGGCTGCCGGTGCACCCGGTCTCGCGCCAGCTGCGCCGCAGCGACATGAAGAACCTGCTGAAGATGCGCCAGCGCCTGACCGGCGAGCGCCCCAGCGCCTCCGAGGCCGCCCAGGTGGCCGACCCGCGCTGGGTGGCCGGCGTACGCGTAGCCTGGAAGCGCTTCTACCGCTGGTTCAAGGGCCACGCCTGACAGCGCGCGCCCATGCGCCCATGGGCAAGCCGGCGTGCGTTACAGCGCGTCGGCGTCCAGTTCACCGGTGCGGATGCGCACCACGCTGCCCAGGTCGTACACGAACACCTTGCCATCGCCGATCTTGCCGGTGCCGGCGGCCTTGACGATGGCTTCCACCACCTCCTCGACCTGGCTGTCGGTGACGGCCACCTCGATCTTCACCTTGGGCAGGAAATCGACCACGTATTCCGCCCCGCGATAGAGCTCGGTGTGGCCTTTCTGCCGCCCGAAACCCTTGACCTCGGTGACCGTGATCCCGGTGACGCCGCGCTCGGCCAGCGCTTCGCGCACGTCGTCGAGCTTGAACGGCTTGACCACCGCCATGACCATCTTCATCCGTCTGCACTCCTGTCTCTCAGGCTGCGAGGATAACGCCTGTCCGCCGGTGAACGCGATGCGCGCGGTCAGTGCCGCCGGCAGCGTGGCGGCTTATCCTTGGCGCATACCCCGCGGAGCCGCACCATGATCGACCTCAACCACCTTGATGACCTCGCCCGCCGCCTGAGCGACATGGTCCCCCCGGGCCTGCGCCAGTCGCGCGAAGAACTGCAGGCCACCTTCAAGACCGCGCTGCAGGCCGGGCTGGGCAAGCTGGACCTGGTGACCCGCGAGGAATTCGACGTGCAGCGTGCCGTGCTACTGCGCACCCGCGAGAAGCTGGAGGCGCTGGAGAAGACGGTGGCCGAGCTGGAAGCACGTGGCGGATCGGCTGCGCCGCGCGAGTAAGCCGGGCTTGCGCTGACGCACGTCAGGCGTCCTGCAGCACGAACCGCTCGATCGCCAGCGCCACGCCGTCCTCGGCGTTGGTCGCCGTCTCGAAGCGTGCGGTCTGCTTGACCGCCGGAATCGCGTTGCCCATGGCGACGCTGGTCCCGGCGAACTGCAGCATGGTCAGGTCGTTCTCCTGATCGCCCACGGCCATCACGTTGGCCCGGTCCACGCCCAGATGGGCGGCCAGCTTCTCCAGGCTTGGCCCCTTCCCTGCCCGGTGGTCGAACACCTCGAGGAAGAACGGCGCGCTCTTGAGCACCGCGAAGCGGTCGGTCAGTTCCGAGGGCAGGCGCTGGATCGCAGCATCCAGCACGGCGGGTTCGTCGATCATCATCAGTTTGATGAACTGCATGGCCGGGTCCATCTCCTCGACCCGGCGATACGACAGTGGCACGTTCGACAGGTGCGAATCGGCCACGGTGTAGTGGCTGATGTCCTGGTTGGGCGTGTACATGCGCCGGCCATCGAGCGCCTGGAAGTGGATGCCCAGCTCGCGCGAAATCCGCTCGCAGAAGATGAAATCATCGAAGCTCAGCGGAAACTCGACCACGCGCTGGCCGCTGCCGATGTTCTGCACCAGCGCGCCGTTGCAGGCGATGCAGTAATCCTGCTCGCCCTGGATACCCAGCTGTTGCAGGAACGGCGCCATGCCAGACACCGGGCGACCGCTGGCCAGCACCACCTGCACGCCCTGCGCGCGGGCGCGGGCGATGGCCTGCATGACCCGGGGCGTGAGCGTGTGTGCGGGATCGAGCAGGGTCCCGTCCATGTCGATGGCGACCAGTTCGATGGGACCGGAGCGGTGGTGCATATCCATGGTGTTCGACGGCGTGGTGCGTGGGGGCATCCAGTCTAGCGGCAGTACCGGATGCGGTGGCGGTGCTTGCCTACCCCGTGGCGCGGCAAGCGCTGATGGATGGGGTTATCCATGTGCTGCCATTGTGTTCGGCATGCCGCAGACCCCGGAAACAACCGCATGAGCCTCGCGCTGGTGCACAGCCGTGCCCGCGCCGGTGTAAAAGCCCCCGCCGTGCGCATCGAGGTGTTCCTGTCCGGCGGGTTGCCGCACACCCAGATCGTCGGGCTGCCCGCTGCCGCCGTGCGGGAATCGCGCGACCGCGTGCGCGCCGCGCTGATCTGCGCGCGGTTCGAGTTTCCGCAGCGGCGGATCACCATCAACCTGGCCCCGGCCGATCTGCCCAAGGAGGGTGGCCGATTCGATCTGGCGATCGCGCTCGGCATCCTCGCCGCCAGTGGCCAGATCGATGCGCAATCCCTGAACAAGTACGAATTCCTGGGCGAACTGGCCCTCACCGGCGAGCTGCGCGGTGTCGACGGTGTCCTGCCTGCCGCGATCGCAGCCGCCGGGGACGGCCGGAGCCTGATCGTAGCTGCCGCCAACAGTGAAGAGGCGGCGTTGGCCCAACATGCCGACGTACGCATCGCACGCACTCTGCTGGAAGTCTGCAGCGCCCTTGAAAGCGGCACGCTGCCACCGGCTGTGGCCGCCGCCACGGTGCCGGTCAGCATTCCCGACCTGCGCGATGTGCGCGGGCAGCTGCAGGCGCGCCGGGCGCTGGAAGTGGCCGCCGCCGGCGGGCATCACCTGTTGCTGCTTGGCACGCCGGGCTGCGGCAAGACGCTGCTGGCGTCGCGTCTGCCCGGCATCCTGCCCGCGGCCAGCGAGCTCGAGGCCCTGGAAGCGGCGACCATTGCCTCATGCAGCGGCCAGGGCATTGATGCGGGGCGCTGGCGGCAGCGGCCGTATAGAGCGCCGCACCATACCGCCAGCGCGGTGGCGCTGATCGGCGGCGGCTGTCATTTCCACGTAAAAGAGAGACTCAACATTTAAAAAAGAGACACACGAGATCGAACCCCTAGCACTAGCCGATCGGCATCTCTTTGATATCTATAGTGAATAACCTGAGGTTCGCGTGCACGGAGGCAAGCGATATCTACCCAACGCCCTCTGCGACATGAGCAAATGGTGACGGAACGGCTGCGCCCGCGCGGCCAGGGAAGCTCGTGCCCCGTGCCATTCACCGAGGACGTCAACGGGCGCCCTGGGAGCCACTCCCCCCCGCCTACAAGCTTGGCAGCTAGATAGATGAAGGCCAGGGCAGAGCAGTGAACTCCTCAAGTCCTGGTCTCCGATCCGGCTGCTTTTTCCACCTAGCCATGTCGCAACTGCGCAGATTTGCGCGCATTATGGGGGTGAAATTGCCCTAATGAGCAGAATTGCGCGCATATGAACGACCGTACAGCCCAGTCACCGGAGGAAATTGCCCAGGCATTAGGACAGCGCCTCCGGACGAAAAGGCTCATCAAGAACATCTCTCAGACAGTTCTGGCTGACAAAGCGGGCATCTCGCGCAGGGCACTGGTGCAGCTTGAGGCTGGAGAAGGCTCCACGGTGAGGACGCTCGTATGCGTACTCAAGGCGCTAGGCCTAGAAGAGCAACTGAGCGCAATCGCTATGAGCCCAACAGTTAGCCCAATGGCTATGCTCAAGACCAAACGCCTGCGAAGACGGGCGAGCTAGTTGGCGCCACCTCTGCTCCCGTGCCTGAGAGTCAAGGGAAACTTGCACTCACTCAAGACTGTTGGGACCTTTCAAACCAGTATTGTCAGGGCGGGATCGACTCACAGCGGCGCAAAGCGAGCGACCCATGTGATCCCGCCACCTGGCCGAGCGGGATCTGCAAGAGAGCAGCCAGCTCCATGCATCTGAAGTTCAACCGTTGAAGAACCAGATGACTTGCTCCCCGGGCGCCTCCTCCAAAGTCGACCAGAGTGCAGTCTAACGCGGCTCCTTCCGACATCACGGTTGGCTCTAACAGGAGCTACGAACCTCTTATCCTGCCAAGCACCCTTTGCCACATCCTTGATGCTGTTGCGGCGCCCGCCCAAGTCCAACACCCATTCATGCTGTATCCAATGTGGAGTAGCTCGTTCGATAGATCCGCTCAAGATTGAGCGGTTCCAAGAAGCCTCCGTAGGCCCGCTGTCACCGCAATGGCCCCTCCGCTCATTGAGCAGATCACTCCGTTGAGGTTACTACTTATCCTGAGATCGCCGAGGGCAAGCATTTCCGCTCCATTAGAAGCTCTGCCATCTTAGATGGACCTCGAACTTTGCCTTCTGCAACGGGCAAGCGTCGAGGTCGTTCATACAGGGGACGGTAACATCTGTATTTAACCGTAACACCAGCCGGTTACGGCCAAATCCACTTGTTACGGTCCCGCGCGCGAGCGCATTTGTCATGGGGATGACATTCGTATTCCGTCCGGTGCTGCAGGCGCTTGTGGCTTGCGTACCGATGCTGATCGCCGCGATCAGCCGCCTGGTGCTATGGCGAGCCATTGCGTGGGCGTTGCGTCGGCGCGACCTGTTGCAGCAGCATGATGTGCCGACCGGAGAAGGGGCGCAGCTTGCTGCACCTTGTTGCCCACTTCAAACTGCATGAGAAGGTGACCGCTTTAGCAACGTCTCAAGCTGCGATCTTGTGCTCATAGAACAGGTACCGCTCGTCGTCGAAGATTGCGAAAAGCGCCTGCAGGTCGAGCGGGTTCGAATGGAGCCCAGCCGGCGCGATCAGAAGGACAGCTCTACCGAAATGGAGTCCGTATAGGTTACCGTCTGAGCGGCGCCGGAGTTGAGCGCTTATAGATTTCTGTGTAAACGGAACTCGGGTTATGCATCGCCCGGTGGTCTCCAGGCTGTGTATTTCCGCTTTGGATCGAAAGCGGCCATCACCAGCTGGCCAGCCGCCAAGCCGCTCCAACGTCCCTTTCCGGCCCAAATGAGACGTCTCATCTACAGCAGCTTGACCGCGCCCCCCCACTGAATCATGCCTTGTCTAAGCAGCGCGGCTTCCAAGCTGAGGTCCCTCGTGGCAGAACCAAGAGTGAGATGGCGAAGTCATAGTGGTCGGCAGTGACCTTCATTTCACGAAGACTTGTTCCACTTGCCACATATGGAAACCAGAGCTTAGCGTCCGTTTCAACGCCTGTCGTGTTCTTCGGCACGTCACTAGACGCAAGTACAGCGTCTGGGACTGCGATGACCTTGCGCCGCGACGGGAAGAACGCCCCGCTACGAAACGCGGACTGGCTTGCCTTGGACTTCAGGACGTACCCATCGCGGTGAATAACTATCACAGCGCTATGGTCCGTGTAACCAATCCAGCGAAGTAGTGCTGCAGTCAGGGATACGCCGTATCTATCGGCACAGCCGCTTATGGCATCAAGACTAGCCTCAGTGCCCATCTGCGCACGAAAGTCGTCTAGCGGCATCAACAATGTCGACGCGAAGTAGTCCGCCTCGGCTTCAATATCCCGTTCATCCAGGTCGAGATCGACCATATCTTCATCGGTGCACTGAAAGCACTCGCGTTCATGGCGGTGTAATAAATAGTGCCCTAGTTCGTGAGCCTGGGTGAATTTGATCCTGCCGAGTGACCTTAGGGCACTGTTGTACAGAAGAAGCCAGCGTTTGCGCCCGTCATCCGGGAACAGAGCGCCGTCGAAGTTGTTGATCGCCTCGCCACGCACTTCGGTGATGGGGTCATCCCACTTGAAAATGTTCGCGGCCTCCAACGCCAGGCTCTGCACGTCTATAGGAAATCTAGGCGTGCCGTGGGCTTGCGAGATGGCATTTAGCAGATTCGTAAGCCTGTAAGCGGCCTTCGGCGGGGTCAGCGCCGCGGACCTATCCCTTTCTGAAGCTGTCGACGATCTTCCTGACACGTTCCCTGTCCTCCGGCTCGAGGTTGCTGTAGTTGCGGAAGAAGGCTTCATCCAAGTGCCTCTCCTCCGGGCTCCCGGTTTCTTCGTGAAGCAGGAAGTCGACCGTAACGCCAAAGACGCCAGCGATCGCACCCAGCTTCTCAGCTGAGGGACTGGGAGCTTCCTTGCGATTCTCTATCTCCCACAAATAGCTCTTACTGATGCCAGTCGCATCCGCCAAGGCGTCGAGTGTGAGGCCGGACTTTTTCCGAAGATCTTTGACCTTGGTCTGAAGGGCTTTGTTCATGTTTGTGCATAAGGCCAGTGCAATCGCAAGTCCCACTATACCGAACAAGATGTTTGACAGTAGCGAATATGCACGGCACACTCCGCCGTGTTCGGTCCACCGAACATCCACTCATGCAATACCGATAGCGCCCAAGGAGGCCAGTATGAGCAAGCCCAGTGGACTCAAGCCGGGTCAGCCCGCCCCGACGTCGGGTCAGTACCAGATCATCGGCCCACGCGGGGGCCAAGGTCCCGAGCGCACGGTAGTGCGCCGGGAACCCCTGCCACCGACGCCGACCCGCGGATCAACCTACCGACTGGTCGATCCCACCAAGACAAAGCGCTGAGCTAGGTCGGAGGGGCGGTGCCTGGATGCGGCCGCCCCCTCTCCGGACTGATCAAGCCAGCAAATCCCGCGAGCGCCCCGTGCGGAAAGTCGAACCAAGCGCGCGAATCGTGTCATCAGGAGAGAAGCAATTGAGTACCAGCCTTCAAGCGGCTGCACGTCCAGGCATCCTCTACGAGAACCAGCTCCTAGGTGCCTTTATCTACGCGTTGGGTTACGAGAGCGGTAGAACTGGAAAGCCCTTGCCTGTGAATCTTTTCCAGCAGACCCCTCTCGACGGCACGTTCGGCGATCTCATCGCGGGGGGGGACTGGTGTGTGGCGTTGGAGTTCAAACGCAGCTGGCCGGCCGCACGCTCAGAACGGGGCAAGTGGCCACCGGCCACCCTTCAGCGCTATCTGGAGGACAAACAGATGCAGGATATCGCCAAGAAGGCCCATTTCTTGTGCTTCGGCGCGAAGGATCAAGATGAAATAACGATTGGTGCAATGCGCTACTCCGCATTCTTGCGGGACCCCGAAGCGAGCAAAGGTCAGGCCACCAGAGGAACGGCGATGGTGGATCTACTGGTTAACTGCACTGGGCTTGATAGACAAACGTCTCCGCTTGGCGTGGCACCAAGGGTCCTCGAATCCTATCTGAGGCGGCTCAGCGTAATGAGGAAGCTGATGGGAAGCGGAGAAACGCCAGCGCAGTGGCTAGCCGTCGCCAGTACGGCGCAAGGCTACAGAATCCGTTCGGCTGATTCATTGGAGCAGCTCCTCGATACGCCAAAAACCCGCTCATGGGAGAGATCCGCTGAGTTGGGCAGAGCGCCTGGGCACAAGAAGAGCTTCGACCGGGAACGATAGGTCTCCCAATACATTGCCTTGCGTCCCTGCGATTACAATTGATACGCGCTACTCGTAATCGACGTCCGCTTTCGGCCAAGAGCGGACGTTCGTAATGCTCGAGTTAAACCGCGCCGCGAAGCGGCGTCGGCTTGAATGAACTGTTAGACCTGCTCACTCGCGGCCAGCCTCCAACAGGGCATCAGCGTCAACGTACTTAAGTTGATCGTACTCGTCGAGATTAAGTGAGCAGTACAAGCACTGGATACTAGTAACGTAGACGCCTGAGATGAACCCGAAGGTAGTGCCATCATCCGGGTCATAGTCATAGTCATAGTCGGGTTCAAGCGTGGCAAGCGCCAAATTTCCGCAAGCTGGGCATGGACAATCTGTGGTCTCGTTCAACTTGGCTAGATAGGCGTTGGTCACCTTCTCCGCGTGGGATACTGTTGTGGTCTTCTTGGATCGCTCCTCCCAGATCTTTCGGTGGCGCTCCAAGAGGGCTTCCATGCCGGTTTGAAAGTTGTCATGCGCAATTATCTCATTGCTGAGAACTTCGAGACGAGCGGAATGCTCTCCAAAGAAATCTTGTGCAGATAAAGAAAGGTCTGCCGATATGTCGCGAATCACGTTGTACAGATCGCGGCAAAGGAGACGGTCAACCCTAACCGCATCTAGCTCTTCACTCGAACGATGCAGGGCAATGTCTCGGAAATCAGCCAGAGTGTGGATTAACTGTGCATTGTCTTTGACACCTTTGCTGAAGATTGAGGCGCGCTGAATTGATGCTTTAAGTGTGATGACGTCTGGAGATGCCTTCTTCTCAATGTCAGCAATCCTATCCGTCGCGGTGATTGCTTCGCGATGACAGTGAAGGACAACGCTATCGAAGTCCTGCGACTTCAGAATAAGAGCAGGATTAACCTCGGCAATGATGTGCTTGAGCAGCTTTTCAAACCCGACCGCAACTAGCACAACGGCTTGAAAGCGCTGATCGTTCGTGGCTCCCTTGGAAATCGTTGGAGCAGCCAGACTAATGTGACTTTTCGCATCTTTCAAATAGCGACTATTGTTTCGCATGAGCGGGTGAAACGCCTGAATTAAGCCGAGCCGCGAAGCGGCGTCAGTTTGAGTGAATTGTTAGGCATCTACCCGAGAGAACTGAGCTGCTCCTTTAGCCATGCCATGAACTCTTGCTCCGAGAGCGGATGGGGACAGTGGCCCCACTCATTCCATCGCCGATCAACCATAGCGGACCAGATGCCGGCGACCTCCACAAGTGCAGGGTGACCACCCCAGAACTTTGCCGCTGTAGCTAGTTCACTGACGCGACCGTTGAGTTCCTGGATGGAGCATGCCCCTCCCAAGTAGCGCCGACCTGCCTCAAGCATTTTGCGGAACTCTCCAATCTCAGTAGTCATTCTGCTGATGCCTAGCTACCTAATAGACGGCCCCGTGGGTCCGGCTACCCACAGGTCAAAAGATGATGGCGCGTAACGTTGACGTGGCTCGATCTTAGGGTGAGCGGGTCCTGCTAACAAGCTGACGCATAACCGGACCGAGCGGCGCGCCTGTTGACCGATCCAGACCTCAGCCAACAGGCGCGCAAATGTCTGCTTTGGGTCGAAAGCGGAGAATAGCACCGGCCTAACGCCGACGCAGTGCTGATGTCTGCTTACGGCCAGAAGCGGACACACGCAACCCCTTAGATTCTACTCGAACCGCAGCAGCGTTGGCCTAAACGATTTCTAGACCTTACCGGGCATGTATGGAGTAATTTCCTCTTCAATCCTATTTAGCCAGCCCTCATGAAGAATTTGCCCCCTAATGTTCTTCAACGTCTTGCAGAAATCCTCTTTTGATTTAGGGAAGTCCGTTGCATAGAGTTTGTAGAGCAATAGGCCGCTGAGGTTTATGCGCGATTCAGTGGTTGCTATCTGGTCGCGCCCTCTCTCAATGCTGCCTCCGAAGCCGACGTTTGAGCTCCACGGAACCTCAAACAGCATGACCCAAGGATTCAGGCCTGCAGCTAGGAAGTTCTTCAAACATCCCCTATTTACTATATGATCCACGTGCAAATTGGCCGGAATATCCCGACCCGGATCTCGCATCTCCCACTTCGCCTTTACCGCATCCCTGTACTTTTTGCTGCGTGCGCCCGCCCAAACAAAATCAACGAATACTCCTTGCCGACCATTGAAATTACCCGAAACCATTATCGCATCCTCCGGCGATATGCCGGGAATTTCCTTCAAGGATAGCTTCTTTTCAGCACAGTATTCTTCAAGATCAGAAAAGTCCCTAAAAAAAACTGGAATCTCCTCATTAACATTTTCTAAAAGAGCTGCCAGGTCCACGCGCGATAAAATTACAAAAGAGGCTTGCTCAACCGTCGAATGGCCAATTGGTCGGGTATTCATATTTAGTCCTAGTGAATTATTTGCATGTAATTTTGGCGAGCAGCAAGCATCTAAGATGCACAATGCCCAGTGCGGAATGAGGATTCCGTCAGAGTCGGGAGGGCGACCGGTGCTTGGGCCACTGAGGAGCGCTGTGAGTCGCGCTGCCCGCCCCCGTTGCACATTGCGACAAGTAATGCGAAAAATCCGACCAGCACCAGCCCAGCTGCCCCAGATGAGTTACGCGCCATGCAGCCTCCCTTTCCTTGTGGATCTTTCGAGCTCGGTCCAACTTTATCAGAGTGTCAAACCAGTACTCCTGAGGAGTTGCAATGGCCAATCCAAGTTCCCAGGCAGCGTTGTGAGGCGTGATACTTCATTACCTTACGAGCAGATTGATGTCTGCTTCCGGCCAAAAGCGGTCCTTCTTGACCTAACTGCTCAGCGGGCTTAGCACTGAACTCCAAACATC
>NZ_JALJRX010000006.1:36192-203812 GCF_024519495.1 Stenotrophomonas sp. Ste96
AGCGGTCCTTCTTGACCTAACTGCTCAGCGGGCTTAGCACTGAACTCCAAACATCGGGAGGCCACCACAATGTGGTCTCCCTTAAGATCTTCTCAGATTCGTTGCAGACGCCGCCAAGTCTAATCTCCGATTCCTGCCATTGATGCAAGGTTCCGGGAAACGCTGGCTACGGTGCAGCTGGGGCCATAGCCAAATAGCTCCAGCTTGCCTGCTCCAAGGGCGTCTCGGATACTGATAGGGCATCGTGTCAAGGCAGTTTCACCCTTTCGCCTGAGCTAGCCCGTCGAACATGGCCACCCCGACAGAATCCGAACAACCTAATCTCTTATCCAAGAACGATCCTACGAATAGTCCGTCGGGGCTTCCCCCATCCAATGGTTCCCCCAAGCGGAAGTGGTTGCGACAACTGCACTGGCAAGCCCACTGGCTTCTGCCCAATCTGATCCCGGGTCCATACCGGTCGCATCGTGACTACGAACGCGACCACGACCGGAAGCAGAACGAACGCATCCGCGTGCCGCTCGAGCTGGATCTCAGGGTAAACGTGATCTGGGGCGTCGAACTCTATGGATCAGCGGAAGTAGAGGGCCTGTATAGCGGACTGGAAAAGCTTGGCTGGAAAGGCGCGGGTGCCTGGAACGAGAAGGACAGCGTGCTGAGGTGGGTCCGCGAGAGGCGGTCCTTTGGTGCAGAGGCTTGGTTGAACGTGGGGTCGGTGCTAGGAAAAGAACGTCGCAGCAACACCTCATTGATCCACAACTTCGCAACGCTGCCGCCGGGAGTGGAGTCGTTGATGGTTCGTGTCCATCAGATCACCTCGTCCCTCACTGCGATGGTCGTGGGATTCGAGCTGGATGAGTCCTTGGCCCAGCGCTATGCGACAGAGCTCAACCGGGACCGCACGACCTACCGCCGGCGCAGCTTTCGGTCTCGCCGATGGATCGAATCCATAGGCCCAGAGAACCAGAAGCGCGAAGCTATCGAGGTAGCCCGGAGGGACCTTCGCCGCATGGTCGGGAACTGGTTCGGGCAGCACATTCCAGGCTTCTTCAGCGGACTGAATCGCCGCGAGAGGTTTCCAACAATGGAATTGCTGACCTCCCAGAGCGGGCCAATCTTTCATGAACCAGAGCATTCGCCAAACAACGGATTTCCTAACTGGCGCTGGGCATTGGCCAATGTTTCTCGGCATGAAACATGGACCTACAAGGACTTGCCTGGGCTTCAGCTATCGATGGGAGGATTCAGGGCGGAAGAGGAAGGGTTGCATATCCTGACTGCCTTGGATGTCGCGGCCTTCCCCGAGGAGAGGGTGAAGTTCTACGGCGGCAAGACCATGAATGCCGTTCTCTATGTGTGCCACGAGGAACTTCAGGGAATTCTCATTCATGCATCGACGCTCGAATATCTGAAGGAGCAACTGCGCGACATCAACGTTACGCGCGAGAACCTAAAGAAGGCACGATCAGGTCGACGTAGCGTCAAGCGCTCGCTGCACGAGATCAGCCAATTCTTCGATAGAACACTGGGATCACCTGCAGTCGCAAGGGAGCTTGCTCGGAAGTCCAAAGATATGGGCTGGTACAATCACGATTGCCCATCATTCAACACACCAGGCTGGAGGGATGGTGACAAGCCGCGAGAATTGCCTGAGGAAATTCGCGGCGGAGTCAATTACCTGGCGAATCGACTAACCGAGGAGGAGGTTTCGATACGTGAGCATTTCGAGCAAGTATCTGCAGTCCTCAGCGTTCGCGAGAGCATCAAAGCCCAACGCCGTATGGAATGGCTGACTGTTCTCGCACTGGTGGTAGCATTCGCTTCGCTGATGGTCGCATTCCTGCCACGGGACAAGCTCGCCAGGGATCTCGACGCCCTGAGGAAAGACGTCGTCTCGGCATTCTGGCAGGCGAGAGAGGGATAGTTAAGAATCTGCAGGTTGATAATCCCCACGCTGGGCGGTGTGACCCAGGCTCACCCTTGATACGAATCGATCTTGGTGCAGTTAGGTCCGCCGCACGAGCCAGCAAACAGCCGAACCCAGCACTTGCCGCGGCGGCCGCACCAATGTCCGCTTTCGGTCGAAAACTGCCATGCCCCCAGCTTCGACAAGCGTCCATAGCGCCCTACCCGGCCGATGCCCGCTAACGGCCAAGAGCGGACATCGAATCAGAAGGCGATACGAAACCTAAGGCGCCGAACGGAGCCAGTCCAGCGCCATCTCGATCGCATCCTGATCCCCGCGAACATTGCTTTCCGGCACGATCCCCTTGGGGTACTCAGTACCCTCACGGTCAGCCATTGCCGCGGTCGTCAGCAACAGCGCGCCACCATCGGGAAGCGGGAAGGTCGTGTTGGACGTCGCAAGCCCTGCGGTTGGCTGTCCGAAGAACCGGGTTCCGGGTCGCGCCCTGAAGGCAACGGCCACGGCCTCGCCGGAACTCGCCGTCCTCGGCCCTACCAGCACGGCGACGCGGCTGTCGGACAGATCGGCGCTGCACGCAGGGCTGGCGCGTGATCGCCATTTCCTCGTCTTTCCCTGCCTATCTCGGAAGCCGCCTGCATCGCGGTCACCCAGCAGGGAGTGCAGTCCATTGAGCATGGGCCACATGTTGCCACCGTTGTTCTGGCGAAGATCAACGATCCAGCCCTTGGTTGAGGTCGGTGCCAGGGTGGCGATGCGGTTGCAGAGTTCCGCGGTGAACGCGCCCCTGTCGTCCTTTCCTATCCCGCGCAGCCCCGGCACTAGTATGTATCCGATGTCCGTGATGGATCGGGGTTCCATCGGTCGGCTGCGAACGGCCTGCGCGCGATATGTCGAGGCCTCCTTCGGTGTTTGAAGCAGACTGTGGCGGTCTGCAAGCGCGTCCAGCACCCTACGCAACCCCGCATATGCCTCCTGCGCGGGAAGCTCCTTCTGATCGTCCGTGAGTAGCGCCGCCTCTTCGGCGGGCCAGTCGACGTTTCCCGTATTCAACGCCTTCGCGCGAATGAGGGGCAGCGCGTGCGCCAGCATGGCGTAGGCGGATACACTGGTTTTCTCCACTGCCGCCGACGTCAGGGTGAGCTGTTCGGCGTGCAGGGCCATTGGCCGCGCTATGCGGGAAGTTCGGAGTCGCCTCCGCATCAGTCAGGAGAGCTTCGCTGACAGCATAGGGATGCATCGGGCGTACTACAGCGCTCTCGAGCGGGGCACCAAGAACCCAACAGTCAGCACCCTGAGTCGGGTCGCTCGAGGGCTATGCATCTCGTTGGCCCAGCTGTTCTCTACAGCCGAATTACTAGAGAAAAAGCAGCACTAGGCAGTGGCAGGTTGAGATCCAGCGAGGACGCTCGCGAGAAGCGCCATCTACATAGGTAAGACTGCCCGCCGGCTTCAAAGATCGCACGTGGAAGGGCTGGCCCCAAAGCGGGACACTCCCCTTTTCGCCTGTTTCCCCAAGAGCGAAAAGGGTGTGCCCTACCGGGAATGCAACCTGATCCGCCGAACTACCTACGCTTGCCGAGCCCAGGAGCCCCGCCATTAGCCCCGCGCACGTAGCCCCTCATCCCCCCGACCTCATTGATCCTGTCGTGGTGGCTCTTGGGGCTACGCTCTGTAGGCAAAACTTCAGGCATTGCGTCCACCTTCTGCTTCAGCACGTCAGCCACGCTTCTTATCTTACTCTCCCGCAGCTCCGCATCTCTCAACGCCGCATTTGCACGATCAAGATCGTGCTGCAATCTACAATTCTCAGCTGCTGCCTTTGCGAGCAGCACTTCAAGTTGACTGACCTTACTCTTGGCCTGAATGAGTTTCTTCAAGGTGGTCGGTTTGAGCTCTACAGTCCGGTTGAGCACTCCGGTCTCCGTGACTTCAATCACCGAAACGTAGCGCTCACCATTCAGGAAGCTGAGGCTCTTTGGTAGCTCTCTCGCACCCGTCTCAAAATCCGACCGCGGTACCCGCTTGTTCTTTCTCGCCACTACGCTATCTCCATTTATCGCGCAGAATTTCTGCAGCCAATTATGAACGAAGCAATCGCTGAAGGTGGCGGCGCCGAGAGGGTCACCAGCCTATAGCGCACACCCCCTTACGCCCACCACAGTGATGTACTGTTGGCCCCAGCTGCCATAAGCACCGGTCCTGCCAGCTATCTAGATCGTCTTGACACGGAGCGATATGCAACATCGATTCACTTTCCGAAGAACCACCCAAGCTGATGTCAATTGGGCCTCAGACGCCGCCCCGGACGATGAACAATTTGAGTTTCGCATGGAAGCCATGGCTTCGGATGCCCAGTGGATTGAGGGTGTAACGGAATCACGGCGGGTCGGCCAGTTCGAGATCATGATCTCGAGCCATGAGGAACTGGAGGTCGTGAAGAAGAAGCTTGTTCCACTCCTCCGTCACTATTGGGACTACCTCCGGATCGTCCTGTGAAGTCCAGTCCAACTGGAGATCGGCGCAACTCTTGTAGTAACCGCCACCCAGGCTTCGGAATACAGATGCAGCTCCGTTATTTTTAAGGGAGCCCACCGCTTAGAGAGAGAGTCGGTCTACTCTCTGCAACTGTAACTTGGTCAGCAAGCTGGTCGGGGTGAGCGCATCATCGATGCGACGCTTGGCTCAGACGTAAAGGTTGCATGTACTTGCTATCTGCATCAACCCCTACAGCTAGGGTCACATTTGCAGCACTGAGTAACAGAGTGCTGGCAGGGCTGCTTGGGCGAATTTTTCAATGAAGCTGAAGAAATCAGTAATGCTGCCGCTATCGTTGTGAACATGGGGCAGTCCCTCCACACCAAGGAGTACACATGGGCGAAGCGAAACGTCGTGGATCGAAGGAGTTCAGGGTGAGTCACGCAATTGAGAGTGGCAAGAAGCGCCAAGAACCGATCGGACAGATTGAATACATTAATCGAACCAAAGCGATGTTCGATCCCCTCACCACTCCGTCGGAAATTGATGCAATTGTTAAAGACTTCTGCGCCTCACTGAGCGACCACATGCCTGTGATGCTTGAGTGTCAGCCAGAGCCGTGGAGCCGCCAACAGAGTTGCGACGGGAATGTCTTCCGATACATTGAACTCAATGGCGGAAGCGCCGTTTGTGGGTACATCATTTGGTACACCGATCAACTGTACGTTGAAGCGGAACGCCATATGGTTTGGACCGACGGCAGCGTGCTCCGTGACGTGTCATTTGTTGCTTCAGGTGAAAAGTCAATTCTATTCTTGCCCGACCAACTCAAATTTGACGAGCGACCAGGCAAAGTTCGTCACGCAGTCAATGCTAGGGATGCAGAAATCATTCACATGATTGAAGCCCACGAAAGCCGCGTGCAGGTCTTGAGAGCATCCACAGAGGAATCGTGGAACATGATGCCTTCCTACGAGCAATTGTCGCGAAGAGCGAAGTAGTTGTTAGCCCGCTCCGAAGCGCATCGAATGAACCCTACAGAGCCAATCTGCGCGGCTGTGCACGCGAGAGCTCATCCAGCTCAGTGAATACCTGACCGAGGTACTTACCTTAGGTGAAAAGGCCCCGTACTGCGGGGCCTTTTCTTTTCTGCATTGCTTCGGAGCTTAGAACCGCCCAGCGGAAGCCTACGTTGCCTGCTGCGTTCGACTGGCCCGTACCGCCGCGCTCGGCGGTGACATTGCCGTATACGGTCAACACGGGGCTGGCGGTGTAGGTGGCACCGAAGAACACCCGAACGTTGTCCTTGGAAACCTGCTGGCCAGCGACGTCGAACTCGGTGCCGGAGAGGACGTTGAACCAGGCGTTGAACGAGGTATCGCGGCCGCTGAACACTGCCCGGCAGGCGATACCGCTATCGCCAGCCTGGGGGGACCATCCACCCAGGACGAGCTCAGTTCCTATCGACTCCGTGGCCAGTCCAGCCGCGCGGGCTGCCTTCTCGTAAGCCGGCCACAACGGGTCGACTACCAGTCACAGTTCCCTGCCCAACTGCTCCATCGTAAAGTCAGCACGGAAACTGGCCTGCAAAGCCAACTCGTAGATGCGTAGAAAGAACTGCGCGGTTCCTCGAGATGCCAGTACCAAGTTGTGCTGGGGAATCAGGAGTACCTTGGCCGCTGAGGAGGCCGCCCCAGTTAGCGCGTCCTCGGCCAGAGTGTCGACCCCGACAAGAAGCTGGTCAGGCCGCAGCAGTACGTTGAGGATGCTCAAGGCGGAGGTCCGTGTGGGGCCGCCTCACTATTGCCGTAGTTCACTTTCTTGTCGATAAAGGCTCAAATTGACACCCCCAGCCCGGCTGGCGCCAATGTCGAAGTTGTAGCAGAGCTTGGTACGCACGTGGGCTAAATCAAGGCGCTTCGGCATACCGCAACGCTGGCTTTGGGTGGCAAGCCACCTAAGGCGGATCGAGTCCGCCTTGATTGGCTCTTCCAGGCTTCAGCTTGGTTGGGATCCACGAAGTCTCAGTTGCTCGTGTTGCACAATGCCGGGCAGGAACTTTGCTGCCCCTACATCAGCGCGCAGATGACCAACGCGCCGGCACCAAGCGTCAACGCCAGGGCAATGGAGACCACGATAGTGACACCGAGCACAATGGTGACTGACAGCTGCTTGCTGAGGATGAAGTTGTTGCCGTTGAAGCAATTCTTGAAGATAGGCTGGAATCGACTTGATTTTTTGTTTGACATGACAGTTTCCTTATTTGATTGTCATGTCTATTTATTCAAGAGAAAAACTGGTGAGCCGATCGGGGCCAAGCGGTGCAGAATTCACATAGAAGGGGAATCAGCCGCCGTCATGAGACCCTCTTCCGATGGCTAAAGAGCACTAGCTACCGCAGCCAACCGCCCCTATCGACGGGATCGAAGGAAGTCCTGAGCACAAGTTGCACATGTTTTGCGGTCACACTGTATGTATGCAACGCTATAGAGCTTCACACAAAGGAAGTGGGTCGTGACCGAGACGATGGTTGGGAAGAGGGAATTTCTGATTGAGTACTCCATGCTGACAGGCGCATCGGCTCAGGACCTTGTGCAGGTCGCGATCATGTATGACCAGAGCCTTCCCGTTGCCCAGACCGCCTTGCACTCTATGCCCAGTATCGGCTTCATGTCGAACTCAAAGAGGCTTGCTGCGTTCTTCTCAGTGTGTCGTCACCTTGAGAACCTGGTCCTCAGAGGGCATTGCGGTGCTACACAGGCGATCTTCAGCCTCGCTCTCCTGCGAAAGAGCTCGTCAGATTTCAGGAAGTGTATTGATCTGTTCGACTCCATGGCACCAAGGATCGGTCTCGTAGAGAGATCGTCCATGTCTCGGATTGCTCGAGGCTACTTGGCTAGTCTGGAGGGGGACCTGACCTGATGCACAAGCGCGACGCGCTGGGGATCAATGCTTCACATGGGTACTGGTACCTTCTGGTGAACTAATGAATTGCGCGGCCTGACCAAGCTGCCAAGACGATTGCGGCTGATGCGATCTCAGACCTCAACAACGAAGCTGGGATAGAGGCTCGGATTCTCCCAGCGACGAAAACGCCTGGTCGACTACGCTTAAGGTTGGGAAGAGCCACGCCTAACGGATTGCGAGCAACCGCAGGCGCGTCCGACCACACTCGCGATGCAGATCGGAGATGACCAGCAGCCTCACGACTGCGCATCCTCATGCCGGCCGGTCGGAAAAGACTCTAAAGCCAGGCTCACCATTCTCTCCTCTAGGCGTCGCTTCGCAACCAGAAGACCTTCGTCCTCAGCCAGATAGGGAGAGTCAAACAATGGCACTTCGACCCACAGTGGCTCCTGGCCTGGATGGACATAGGCCGCGTGGTCATCGAACAGCAGGGCCTCTCCCAGAGTTGGCGACACGTACGTCAGATCCTTAGTTCGACCGCTCCAGGCCGTGTAAGCAAGTTGGGCGAACCAATCCGGCACTTTGCCTTCCGAGACCAGTAACGCGGCAATCCGACGGAAACGCACTTCGTCCACTGTCGTAAACATGACAAGCTCATCGAACTGTCCCTGCGCGTACTCGAGGAACTCGTACAGTCCCGACCGGGGGATCTGACTGACAGCATTGGAGATCAGGGTGCCCTCTAGGTCGAGAGCCAGAATAGTTGGGCGCATGTGGTATTCCTCGATTTGGGCGTATCCACCCTACCCGTGGCCAGTCGCCCAGACTGAGACTAATTGTCTGGTCGGTCTTCCGAATGATGTTCCACCCGCCGCCCTCTGTCCACGTCGTGAGCCTACTGGTACGCCCCCTCCCAAAGCGTCCAGATACACTCAGTGAGTGCATTGCCGACTCAGCGGCTCTGCGTGAAGAGGTGACTTCGATCTCAGCGGCTTCTATCGCAAGCACCTTGCCCATCTGCTCTCAGAGCATTTCAATCTGATCCGGCCCTTCGCCTGCAGGAGCTAGGCGTCTAGCCGTCCTCCAGCTTCCAGATACTCACGGACCGCGGCCAGGTCCTCGACACTTCCACTGCACATGAGTGTCAGAGCTGGGGCACCGTTGAACATACTTGCCTTATTGGGTCGACGGATCCAGCCATCAGCCTGTGTCCGGTTTGGAAAGATTGTGTGTAGCGCTCGATAGATGCCCAGAACGTAGCTAATCCTTTCGAGAGTCTCCTGCTGGAGTCCCTCGACAACCCCTGTCTGTGCCAATACAAGAACAAAATCTTCGGGCTGGCCAAGAACTGCACACTGCTCAACTGCGCTCAGGGACCATGCGTTGGCGATCTGGCTGAATGATCGCAGGGCCGGCCCAGCAAGGGCAGGATCGATGCCTACAAGTCGCATGCTCATTCGCTCAGCCTGTGAAGTCACTGCGCACATGCTACCGCCGATTGGTTAGATCAGTTGCCCACATTGAAGGGACGACGGCCACCCGATCGCTGGCTCTCATGAACGAGCGGCCATCCTGGCCATGAAGAACGAAAACTCAATTAACGAGACTGCGTGCCGCTAATGATGGAGATGCACCCCGTGTACTGGCCGCATGACTGATCTAACCGACTTCCCCGATGACACCCGCGTGTACTTCATCCGTCACATCGACGGGTATACCCAGCCACACAAGGGAACGGAGTCCACGTCTGTCAGGTGCTATTTGGCGCCCATTCCACATGGGTGGGGGTCAGATCCATCCAAACTCGATGATCGTCAGATCGCGCGTCTGTTCTCCGACAAAAATCCTGAGGGTTTCATCAGCACCATCTTCGCGGGGTCACTAGCAACCTACGTTGCAGGGCAATGCTTCATCCGCGGAGAGGATGGCAGGGGCGTCTATGCCGGAATGCTGATTCCGAAGCAGCGAAAGCTGGGCAATGCCTTGGCCTTCGGCGAGGAGTCCAGGCTGTACAAGGAGTACGAGGAAGACCACGAAAGCGGGCTATTCCCGTCTACCAAAGTTGGAGAGCGCTCCACGGGCGAGGCCGTTGTCGCACTTCCCCAGTCCCAGTTGCACCTTCAGGAAGCACTGAGTTACGGCTCCAGAATCCTGGTGGCTAGGGACACGAGGAGCCGTGACGAGCGAAATCAGGTTGAGTACATCATCCCCAGGACCGTGATCTTCCGGGCGTTCTACGCTTTCAATTCCACCATTGCAGACATCTTCACCGCGGGGCCGTGGAGTACCGTCAGGTCCAAGGCCATTTCCGAGCAGGAGTTCGCCGGACACGTTACCGGCATCGATGAGCACAGCGGCTACTGGAAGATCGTGCTTGCGCTGGGCATGACGTTGGATGATGGCCCAATGATGGCCCTCTTCCGGTTTGATCACTATGCCGAGGCCCGAGCCAAGCGCATTCACGAGCCCATTCTGAAAGCCCAGTTGGACGCTGCCCTTTGGGGCGCCGAGGACTCGCATTGGTGCTCCAATGCCGAGATCCCGTTGAACCCGCTCTTGGGACCTTACCAAGGCACCGTATCTGGCTACTTCTTGAACCGCCGCAAAGACGGCGGTTTCGCCGGCAGGACCTTCTTGGTGACAGCGATTCACCAGATGTCCTTCTCAAAGCGGCTACCGGCAATCGCTACGATCCTGGTCAATGATGCCACCGAGGGTGAGAAGGTCATTCATACGGGAGGACCTAGGCCACACAACAATGGAAATAGACCTCGATCGCCTCGTCCTAATGGCAAGCCGACGGTAGACGCGCATGAGGCAACCGAGCGGAGGCCAGGGTTTGATATGCCCTCCATCTCCTTCGCTTTCCATCCGAAGCCAAAGATCATCCGGCTCAAAAAGGATCAGAGCTTCAAGTACAGTTCCAAGCGAAAGAAGGACAGTCAGGAGCCCACCACAGAGATTTCTGGCGGCCGAAAAGCCGGTAAGCAAGAGGATCTCAGCCACGCCCACAGCACTCATGAAAAACGCGAGGCATCGGAGTTGCTGACTGAACTGATGGCGATTCTGAAGGTACTCAAGACGAAGGGGACCATTGCCGAGTACCGGGTCGTCGCCCCCGTTGACTCCGAGCAACGCGTCCAAGTTGGCGCCTACCCTTGTTGGAACTTCCTGGGCGAGGACGAACGCAAGGCAGTCCGCATTGGAAAAGCTGATTGGGGGACGCGATCTTGGATGTACCTTCAGAAGGCAGAGTCACACTACAGAGCCCTCGCTCGCACAGCATTTGTAATCAGACTGTTGCTGCCCAATGGCCTTGCGGGCCTATGGATTGAGGTCGAGAGAAGAAGCAAGAGAGACAAGAGCAATGAGTCCATTGCGTCGGCGTTTGTCGTTTCAGACGATCTCGCTATCCGAGCAGAGACGCAGGCTGCACTCAGCATCATCCGATCGGTTCAGGGTGTCTCGCTAGGCAAGGCATTTGAGAGGAAAGGACGCGTCTGCTACACCCACCCTCACTACATGGAGAAGCCAGGTAGCGAAAAGTGGAGCTTGGCGCCATTGGAGGCCTTCCTGAAATCGATAGGCAACGGTCAGCCCCAACCATAGCTTGGTCGCACCATGCACCAAAGCCGCCCCTTCCGCTAAGGCGCCTGCCCATCGATCACGACCATTGCCACCGAATGCATCAGGTAGATGAGAGCTTGCGTGGCCGATAGGGCCATGGCCCCAACGAGTCTGTCAGGCTTGATCGACTCAAAGGTCAGTTCAGGGTCAGATCCGCCCGTCGATTAGCGCTAGGCAGCTCCGGATCAAGGCCCAAGAAGGCGCCCGAAATCGTCCCAAATTATTGAATTTTCAATATTTTTCTCAAACCAGCCAAATTTTTTGGGCAGGCAAACGGCCCCTAACTGGGCCTAGGTCACAAATTGACACCCCGTTCCCGATGTCCGATACTGCCACCACTCGGCTCGAGTGATGCATCGCTCGCCGAGACTGACTGTCAGTGCACCGAATCGATCGATGCTGCACTGATGGAACTTTTATGGCGCCCAAGGGCCGGAAGAGTGCTGCTAGGTTCTCTCGTCCGGACGACGTCATCGAAGGTTGGAACTTAGCTTACAAAAATGAACGTTGATGTTGGAAAGGCCGTTACTTACTATGGGTAACGGCCTTTTCGTTTTGGCATCCAACAAGGAATTTGGTGTGGAAAGCGTAGCCATTTGGAAACCCCTCCTCCAGCAGATGCTGAGAGGTCAGCCTCCCGAACCTGCAGCTCGGCTCCTTCAGCGGTTGGCCAAGAGCCCCGAGGCCAAGGCACTTGGAGGCTTTGACTACAAGCGGATGGGCTTTCCGCGGTTCAAGAATTTCTTGGATGCCTGCTCCGACGTTCTAGATCAGCACATCAGCGCTCATGGCGACATGCTGGTCTCGCTCCGCGGAACCACAGTTGATGCCCGCTCGGAGGCAGTGCGTCCGGCTCCTTCCTCAATTCGAAGTGACGTCTGGATAGCATTCTCCAACCCCGATCCCAATCGCATCAGGTTCATCAATCGCACTACCGGCGAGGTCATGCACCACGTCTTGGCTGCCGGCGAAACGGTAGATGGCATCCGCCCGGGCCAGGACTGGGTTCAGATTGAGCCGGTGGCTGCAGACGTCCAAGCCTCCTGGATGCGCGAGTTTGCAGCACAGACTGAGGGCGTCAATCCTGAGGACCATGCAGTACTCAGACAGTCGTACAGGACTTACGCCAGCGCCATCTTTGCAAAGGAACTCGGCCCGCTAGGCAAGCAGTGGACCAAGTTCCGAACTGCAAAGATGGTCGAAGCGATTCAGAAGTGGTCAGCAAGGGTCAACATCGCCCTGGCAACACTCACCCCTGCGGCTACCAATCGTTTAGAGGCGACTGCGGTTGAGACACCCAAGCTGGAAGCAGTCACCTCTGGCCTGTCCGCCAGAGCGCGGGCGCTCAAGCTCATGGATGCCCTCACCGACGAAGAGATATCCAGCACTCTGGTACCGCTCATGGCTTCGATCATCATGGTGAAGGCACAGCGCTAGCAGGAGATCCAAGGATGGCAATCTTCGTAATCGGACTACCAAGCAATCTCAGAGCACGCTTCATCGCGGAAGCCGCTCGTCAGGGGCAGAGGCCAGAACTGAGCTTGGTTGTGAAGCAGCAGTACCGTTATGAATTCAGTCCTCCGAACGGCCAGTGCGTTGCGGACCTGAACAACTTTGCCATGCAGGAAGCCTGGCCTGACCTTACGGTCGTAGTTCTGCCATACGTAGCCCTCCCCCCGGAGATGAAGCCCGAACTTCAGGTGCTGGCCGATGAAGGCGTCAGGATCATTCGACCTGTTCGTGGCGAGAACGGCTGGCCTCTTCGACTTGTGAGCCAAGAGGCAGACGACGATTTCACTGGCGAGGTGTACAAGGCGCTGGTGGAGCAACTTGGCTGGGCGACTACAACGGCATCCCCCGCCGAGAAATTCCGCAGGTCAGCTCAGAAGTATGGCGACTATCAGATCCTGGGGGATGCCTTGGACAAGTGTGATGAAATCCACCACACAAGACACCGATTTCTCAAAACCTCGGCGCAACTCTTGGAGAAGTTCTGCAAGAAGCGCGGTGCCATCCAGATGGGACTGGCCAATTACTTCGGTGATCACGGTGTAGATCTTGCGACCACCGGCGGTGTCAAGACGACCATCTACCTCATGAAGGCAGATCGCATCATCGATAAGAGTTCATCGAACATGCACCTTAAGGAAGGCGATGCGACAACGCCAATTGCATGCCCTCGCATCTACTTCCAGCATCTCGACCGCGATCAGCAGTTCCGTCTATTCCTGCTCTACGTCGGGCCTCATCCGCCCAAGAATCTCATCCAGATCAAGCGAAACGTCCAATGGGAGCATGGCTAGCCTGTGTATTCAGGCCAGCCACCAACAGCCGACCGACCGGCATCCAGGAGAAGGTACTTGCAAGGGAAGGATCTGAGAGATTTGCTTGAAGCACACCCTAATGCCAAACATCACCTGAGCGACGCAAATGACTACCTAGTCAGCTATCGCTTCGACACGGGAACTGAGGTCGCCTTCGACCCACGCACAGTCAAAAAGTGCTCCGTTTTCTTGGCTAAGATGCCGCCTGCTGGGCTCTATCACCCCGATGACCTGGTCATCTACGAGGACGACGATGAGCCATCAAGCGCGCTGCGTCGAGTCTCCACCAAACTTGCATCCACTCGTCCCTTGTATCGTGTCAAATTGAAGGACCCCGACCGGGCCAAGGAACTCTTGGACTGGGCAAGGCTGGCCTAGCGGGCCCGCGATCGGACATAGCGCCACGTACAAGTGATCGGCCAGGAGAGAACATGGAACTGAGCTGGGTACAGTCATTGGTCGACAACCAAGTGCAGGAATCACTGTATCTGGAGTTCAAGAGAGGCGATGCCCTCTCGCCTCAGAACAACAGTAAGACAGAGATGATCAAGGACGTCACTGCGCTCGCGCATGCCAGTGGTGGGCACTTGGTCTACGGAATTGAAGAAGAGCCGGTCAATGACATTCCGGCTGCAGTACGACTCCGTCCAGTCACTGACAAGAAGCTCAACAAGGACTGGGTGACCAAGGTCATTACCGACAACACTTCGCCAAGCCTCACTGATTTTGAGGTCTTCGAGTTCCCAGTGGATGGCGGCAGGGTCCTTGTCATCAAGGTAGAAGAGGCTTCCACCGCTCACCAGAATCTCCTGGACTACCGTTATCATCAACGGGTCAACACGGTGTCCCGCTGCATGGCGGACTTCCAGATCCGCGACCTGATGTCTCGTCGCTCATCACCAAGTTGCGAAGTCCGGGTTCGTCTCGAACGCATTACCATCAATCGCGACAACCATGTCTACCGGCTGAGAGTCGAACTGCTGAACACCGGTATGGTTTCAATGGAGAAGTGGTGGATTTCCATTGATGTTCCAAAGGAATGCCTCGCTGGACTGACGTATCCACAATCGGAACTGCGAACCCACCCACGTTTCGGCAAAGTTGTGCGCGAAGTGGATAAGGGCGGCTTCGACTTCATCAGGTTCTCGTGGGGAGACCCCTTCTTCGATGGCGATCGCTACATTCTCCACCCAGGGCAGTCACTGGATTTCGGGTCGAACAACGACTCGCTCCACACTCAAGCCCCCCTCCCCCCCATAGTCGTCGAGTTCAATCACCGAATCTTCCGCAGCTTGGTACATCGAGCGCCGGAACTGCAGTGGACGCTGTACACCAACCATGGTCAGCCTGTCTCGAGTTCGGTGCCATTCGAGCAGTGGTGCAACTTCTGAGTGAAGGGCCCGGGTTCCTCATGGGTGGCATCCCGCAATACCAATATGTGCGGCACGCAACAGATAGAGTGGCGTCCAGAGCAAGCGGGAGCCAACTGCTCCAGTGTCAGATTAGACTGAGTGAACTACGATGACCACGGCAGAACTGTATGTGCCTGGTCACGTTGTCGCGCAGTCGGCCGTAGAGCAACTCAAGTTGGCCCTCCGCGGTAGACATTTCTGTCGGCGCCAGACTGCGAAGATCGAATAGCACGTATGCCTCTCTGGGATTCGGCTGCCGCGACCAAACCGCAATACTGTCTGCCAGCGACTGAGACTGCAGTTGCTGGAGTACGCCATCCCGCCAAAGTGCCGTGAATGTGACGGATGCCCCCTGAAGGGCGTTGCTTTGGCGCCCCGCGACTTGGTCCAGGCAGGACATGGCGGCGCATTCCAACCGCGAGCGGATGATCGGAGTCACACCAAGAAGATTACTACCGATCTCCGCATACAAGCGGACGGTACTGACCACCCGGCCTGACACCGCTTGTTGACACTTTTTCGCTTCAGCGATTGGGATCGAGAGCAACTGCTCCAGTACGTCCCCAGTCGAGGTTTCGGTAAGTTCCAGCAGTGCCAGGGCCATGACGTTCCTCCAGTTGCGGTGAGGTAGCGCTTATTGCCACTCGATGTCGGCATCGACAACCGCCTGTATATCACCAACTCAGTACGTTCTGACATCCCTCATTTGACATAACTACCGCCGTTTGGACGCCCAAATCGTCAGAACCCGACGCTGGAGCTCCGCCGTACGGACGATCCACTCGGACTGGATTTTGGGCGGTTCCCGTCATAGAGTTCTGCCAATTACAGGGGACGTAGTGAGACAGAGATGTCAGACGGTTCGATTTTCATAGCGAAGCTGGACGATAGAGCAATCATTGAGGCTGTTGAGAAGGTCCGGAAGGAGTTCCCGAATCAACTTGAGGTTCAGTTCATCGGCCAGTTTGGAGAAGTGCATGGTGAGGAAATTGCCGCCTACCGGGAATCGGGCAGCCTCTCGCTGATAAAGGTCAAACTTGACTTCACCGAATGCTCCTGGACGTGGTATCGACTTGGACCTCCTGACTCCAAGACTTACCCGCAGGCCGCCGAGTACGACAGAATTGAGTTTAGAGGCAACCAGTACAATGGCTTAACTCCACAGCAGAGACCGGTTGCTCTTGCCATCGATCGAACTCTTAAGCTAGCACTGCAGTTGCCATTGACCGAAATCGACCCGTCCTCGCCATTGAGTCTGGCTACCGGTCGCGAGGTACTACAGGCGCTACAGACGGCGTCTCAGAGACTGCTCACAGAGACGGCGGAGCATCGGACCAAGCTGGAGATCGACTTCGCGGCCAGGGAAGCCGCGCGGGAGGAACGTTTCAGCCAAGTTCGTCAGCAGGATGAAGAGCGCCTCAGTCAGGAGCGAGAAGCCGCGCAGGTCGCCCATGCAGAGCGAGTAGCCGCCCTAGACCTTCGCGAAGGTGAACTGGACTCGCTGAAGAAGACTCTGGACGATCGCAACAACACTCACGTTAGACGCGAGATCCGCTCCAGCCTCCTTGACCTTACTAAGGAGCGACTGCTGAATTTTCGCGTTTCACCTGAGACCCGAACCCAGTACATTCTGGTGCACGCGGTTTGCTCGGCGGGAATCGTGTTCTTGCTTGGACTCGCGGCGGTCACCGCCGTCAAGTTCGACAGTACTCTACCGCCAACTGCATTTGCGCTCTCTGCCGCGCGCTCCTTGCTGGCCGGTGCGGCTGCAATCGCCTTGGGTGCGTGGTACTTGAAGTGGTTGAATCGATGGCTTCAGAGGATCGCCGACGCCGAGTTCAAGTTGCAACAGTTCCGCTTGGACATTGAGAGAGCATCCTGGTTGACCGAGACGGTCTTGGAATGGAATCAAAGCTCTAAGGAGCCGTTCCCAGAACTCTTGGCCAGTCGCCTATCTACTGGTCTGTTCCAATCGACAAAAGACGATGTCGAAGACCCGCAGACCCCGGCCAGCCAGCTTGCCGAGGCTCTGTTGGGGTCCGCTGCGTCGGCTCGGCTAAAGATCGGCGATCAGGAACTCTCACTGGATCGCAAAGGAATCCGCCAACTCGAGCGCCCGGATGCAAGGTAGCAGCCGGCCCGAACTTTGCGAGCGTGTCTTACTTGGGCTCAGACCTGAACTGAATCGCTGTTTCGAACGGGATTGATAGACGGGGTCAGGACATCCTCCCCTCTCCGCCGACTACGCAGAGATCAACAGATGGACTCGTATGCCCCGCCGCTCATTGATCGCTGCTGCCTGTGTGGATCAACAGAGGCACTCTCAGGAGAGCATAAAATCAAGGCATCGGCATTGCGATCTGTGTTTGGCGATCAGAAGGCGGTGATCGCTCGCGACGGAGGAGGGTTCCGGCACGCTCAGAGTTCGAGGTCAAAGGCCTATCACTTTCAAGCGCGAGTCTGCGAGCCATGTAACAGCGCTCGAACGCGGCCGGCAGACCTTGCCTTCGACGAGTTCCATGCCGTGGCATCCCACCTCGCCAGTCGTAGTCATGACCCAGCCGATGTCACGCATGACCCTCGATTCAGGGACGCCTCTGGGGAACTCTACTTAGACGTATTCAGATACTTCGCCAAGTTGATGTGCTGCCATCTCGCGGAGATGGGCGCGCCGTTCCAGGATGAGCTTGCGGACTTCGCAATCGGTCTTAGTGATCGCAATATCGTGGAACTGAGAGTTGATCTGGATGAGGCATACAAACGTCTGCAGAACGAGCTTTCAGCGACACCTTACGCTGCACATGGCGGGCTGATTGTCACTGGAGACAAGGATACCCTAGCCCCTACGTCATTCTATTCGACGCTTACGGTTGGGCCGGTACGCTACTGCTTCCGCGTCAGCTACAGCGAACAAGGTCAGGCGAACCTTATGCATGATCATCCGGAGTTCTATGACTGGTGCAGCCGCAAGATCGCTGACCTCATCGCCAATCCATTGAGTGCAGATGCCCGGCAGTTGCTCGGCCTACCTCCCCATCCGGACGACCTGCCTCCAGAAGCATGAGCCGGCCTATCCAGGCTGGCTCTCGTGTCCTTCCAGAAAACAACTCTAGAACGCGCGCCTCGACCACTCGGCAACAACACCCCTCAGCTCCATTTTCACCTCGACGATTCCGTCTCTGGTGATCAAGTCTCCTACATCCGTCACCCCAGTTACCTGGCGACGTAGGGTGCTCAACTCAAACCCGTAAGCGAGGGCGATGGTCGCAGCCAGGTCCTCATCCGAGGCAGTGCCTGGAACGCGTACCCGTGGCAGTAGATCCATCAGTGTCTGCGCATCCCGCCTAAGGCTTGCCCTCTTGGCGACCTTTGGGGGCATAGTCACAGCCCATCCGTAACGCGCCCGAACGAATCCGACCCAGACGCTCAGGTTGGCGCGCGAGCCAGGTGCCGAATCCAAGTACCTCACTAGATGCTCTTGCGCAAAGGGGCCTCCGAGATCGCCGGCCTCACAGAACGCCTGTGCCGTCCTCAGATACTGGGCCTGGGTCCGAGTTGGCTTACCTGCCAGCCATGTCCTGTAATCAGTCAGATATCTGGCCCAGGGTTTGGATGCACTCTCCTCCAGACCAAGTTCGATCAGCGCGATGTCACGAGCTCGGGCACGAGCATTCTCGTCAATCTGGAACCCGTAGCGCTTACAGATGAAGCGGGTCACGTTCAGATTGGCCCTCAGTTGCTTGGAGTCGAATAGACGGAGCAGATCGGCCGCTACTATCGGCTGATGGGTGCCAGCATCCAGGTCGATGGCACGAAAGAATGGTGCAGCTTGGACAGCTTTCTTGGGAAGTCCGCCAGTAGCCACGTTCCTCGCGAGCAGCCATTCGCCAAATGCGGTGTACAGGGAAGCGACCCACTCGCGTTCAATGGTTGCCGCGCACAGCGCAACTTCTCGCCTGAGGCGTGCGGCGATCGAGCATGAATCACAGCGGGCCGCTCCGGCGCCCTTAACCGTTGAACCACAGTCTGGACATGTGTGCTCGGCTGGCTGGTCACCGCCACATCCGATACACAGTGGCCTACCCTCTTCAGTGACCGAGACCACCTTCCTGTACCTCCGGCATCGCACGCAGGTGGCATGCGTGTGCTTGTTCAAACACGATGGGCAGGCCTTTAGGTTGTCTGGCAGGTGTGCAGCACCTGCCAGACGCTGACTTGACCGCTTGCAGATGGGGCATTGAATCTCGGGCGTGGTGTACGGGAAGCACGATGGGCACACGAAATGCTCATAAGTGATGGGTGATCCACCGTCGGGGCCAGGCGTGGTATCCCGGATGATGCGCGCTTCGGGCGCGGGCCTGTCACACCTGATACAGCGCCTCTGGTTACGAAGACAAGCATCACAGGATGGTGCTTGTGGCTCTGACGCGTGATACACCACTGTCCCGCTGCATGTTGGGCAACTGCAACTCACGAATTGACTGCTATAGCATGTCCCGCAGTACTCGCTAACCTTGTACAGCTTATGGGCATTGATCATCGGGGCGTAACAGCCATCGCAGGTTCGGCGCCCCTGTTTATCTGTACTCATTGCTTCTTCCAATCATCTTGAACAACACATCTGCTCTCATCTCGCGCCATCCACTGACGCGCTTTCGCTGAGCCTCACCTGCGAACCTCAACTCGGCCCGATTGGATATCGGCCCGCGATTGACGCGTCCCGCAGAAAGCTGCTCCGCTAACCGCTTTATCCAGGGGGGCATCTGTTGGCGAAAGCACCTCTGGGTCACTCCCATAGACTCACCCATCGCTACCAGGCCAGCGGGTCCAAGACCGAGCAGGTGCGAGAGCAACTCCATGTCGGCGTGACGATCCGGCACCCTGCGCAGTTCGATCCTCAGCCCCCGCTCTGGCCCCATCCCCATCGACCTGCAGACCGGCTTGAGTGATTGGAGAAGTACATCGCTCCCCCAAAGCACCTCAGCCCCAGAACAGCAATGACCGTTGAACTCAACTTCGTTGCTGGGATCCATCAGGCATCTGAAGAGGAATGACTGCAGGGGCAAAGCGCGCATTGCTGCCGTGGCGGAAGTAGTTAGGAATCGATTGCAGTACCAACATCTACGAAGATCAAATCCATGTCGATGGGGTTGAACCACCGCCCCGCAATAGGGGCATGCATCCTGCAGAACCCTTTGGTGCAGCGGGCAAACGGTCCAGAATGACAGTCGCCACTGGCGTAGATACGCTCCATTTTCCTCCAAGCACTCCGGGCAGAAAGTTAGACCGTGTCTGAGGCGAGTCCGGTGATACACGCCCATGCTGTTGATCCAGTGGTAGACCCCTTGGGGCGGATCGCAGGTGCGCCGTGTCACTGCATTCCATTCGCCAAGGGTGAGTCCATTGAGCATCTGTAGAGATCTTCCTGACGGATACGTCAGCCGCTTTAACAGGGCTTCGGAGGCGCAGACATCAACATCCCTGGTCCAGACCTGAAAGCCAGGCGCATGGAGCGCCATGAGCTTGTGAGACGAGATTCCGTAGTCGATTGCGAGTCGAGCCAAGTAGCTGGAAAGCAGTTCGTCTGGCACATGCGGCGGCCAGACGATGCGCATGATCAGATCTCGGCTAGAGCGCTAGCATGAGAAGCGCTCTCTTGGGCGGCCCTGATTATCTCGATAGTGATCCTCTCTTCGCCAGACCTGATCGCCATGGCTGCTGCGCTACGAAGCAGAGTCACGGTCCCACCAATGGCCTCCCCGCCCGCGGAATGCAAGACCGGCGCCAGCGTCTCTCCCGCCAGCCCAGAGGGCTTGGCCAGGGGGAGCAGGCGCTCATAGGTGTTGAGGAAGTTCAGATACGGCAAGTCCATGGCCCACTTGGGCATGGACAAGGCGCTGAATCGCGATCGCATTTGGGCATCGAAGGCCAAAGCATGAACTGCCGCCTCCGTGCCGGCGGCAACAATACTTAGATTCAGCTCATTGCTGAGCTTACGGATGCCTGCCAGAACATCCGACGTTCCCTTCCTGGCAAGAGCGACGTCATTGAACTCATCGATTGCGAGCACTCGAACCTTCAGTACGCGAAGGACGGAGACCACCATGGTGTACTTGGCGCTGGCCGGGTCGCCTCTACGGTGAGTAGTCGCACAGCGAGTGAGCACCTCTGACCATAGTTGGGATAGGTCCGGCTGAGCAGGCATGTTGATCCGGAGCACCGGGAGGCTAGTACCCCCGTCGCCCAGTTGTACGGCTGGATGGCGCAACTGGAACTGCCGGAGGAGTGCCGTCTTGCCATTGTCGCCTCGAGCCACAATCAGCCTGCACGGCGGCCGCTGTGTGGAGGGGTACACGATGAGTTGATCCAACTCATCCAGCACAGTCATTGCCTTCGGGTAGCCAATCCAACGATCTTTACGTGCAACTGCGATGCGTTCCTCGTTGGATGCGCCCATGTAAGCAGCGACCTGATCATGCAGATGGGGATAGCTACTCATCAGTTGATCTCTCCAATTTCAAGGACTTCGAGCGGCTGCGAGAAGATGTTGCGGTCAGGGGCCTTCGCTGCTGACTGGTGCGGCGGCGGCGTGGCTTGCGAGCTTTGCGCGGACTGGGATGCAATCGAACTGGGCTTTGCCTTTGGAGCTTTCGCCGCTTGGCGGCGAGCAGCCTTGGATTTGGCTTTGGACTCTTCGACCAACTTTCGATTGCTCTCAATGCTCTGGAAGATGCGTTCCTCGTCTACAGCATCCTTACCTTCAGCCTTGATTCGCTTCTTTGCTTCACGTAGTTCGCCGGCAGAGATCGCCGGATGAGCCATGTTTCGATAGGGAACAGCAATGTATCTTTCGGAATTTGGATCCAAGAAATAGATCTCGCTGATGTTTCGAGGATCTCTTGCGAAGATGAACTTGCGTTTCAGCTTCGGGTTGTCCTCATCCGTCGCCCCAATGTGGCGATCAAGAATCGGGTCATAGTAGAAGACATTCTCAATCCGCACGCCGTACCGCTGCACCGTGACTTGGAAGTAGGGAAGGAAGTCCATACGAACCCGATCTGGATCCGCCGGCAGCATTCGACCCACACCAGGCTTCTCATCGCCCAAGATCGCGCCCTCCCAAACCTTGATGGGGGCTGCGTCGAGCTGACTGTGCACGCATTGGTGATAGTTGTTGACGATAAAGTTCACCAAGTAGTGCTCCACTTCCCTCAGGGTCAAGCTCGCCTCCTTCTCGGAGTCATAGTTGCCCTTCTCCTGGATGTTGGAGAATGTTGCCCCCGGCACTTTCTTCATTTCAGTGGCAACTACCCCCATATAGCGCTCAATGTGACCGCCATAGTTTGGCTTCTTGACCGGCCGCCACTGCATGATGATCTCGTTGGCCTCGCAGCCCCTGTTCACCGCCTTACACTTGAACTCCCTAGCGTTGTCAGCATGCAGGGTTCCGATCTGACCCCACACGGGCCAGTCTCCCTCTACACCTAGTTCGCGTAGATACTCATTCTTCGTGTTCATCGCATGCGATATACACATCGCGACTGACGTTGCAGAGGGTGCGTCCAGGGTGACGTACAGACCAACAACGGCTCGACTGAATACGTCAATGGCCAAAGTGAGGTATGGACGGCCGATGGGTTTGCGGTGCTCCTCGTCGACGACCATCACGTCCAACGGCGTGTGGTCGATCTGGACCACTGCCAGAGGAAAGTCAGCACCAGGGAAGGAACCTCGGATGGGCTCGTACTTGTCACGCGCCTTGTCCTTCTGGCCACGGCGACGGAGTGCTGTAGCTGGTCGGATATCGGCAATGCGATTGCGAACAGTGTTGGGATGCGGCGGATCAATCTTGGCCACGCGGCAGCGGCGCATCACCTCATCCACGACCGACTTCGGGCTCGGCTTCTGCTTCTGGAGGTAGAAGTCCTCGATAACCGAGGCGATCACTAACTCCTGGTCCGCCTGCAGAAAGCGTGTACCCCTATTCCGTCCGCGTCGAGTGGGGACCAAGGCCGCTACGTGCTGATGGTCGTGATAGAGCGCCAGCCACTTGTAAAGCGTGGAAGTGTTGACGCCGGCACTCAACGCCGCTGCGGCAACTGATGACCTGCTGCGGCGAGGATTGTCCAGAAGGGGCTTGATTGCTTCAAAACGCCGTTGCGCCACTGCCCATAGATCATCCGAGAAGTGGTGAACGGGGAAGTTGGGTGTCTCATCCCCGTCTTCCACTTCCAGAACTCGGGACATAGTCTCGATTCGAAGCCTGGCAACCTTGTCGGTCTCGACGTCTTCGGCCAAGACACTGTTGATGTCCAAGGAACGGGTAATCCGGTACCGGCGCTGGCCAACCATGACCTCTACGCCAGGCGAGATGTTGATGAAATTTGAGGAGACCATGTCTTACTCCACCAACTGAATCGGCATCCGCATGCTGAGCGGCTTGGTCAAATCGATATCGAACTCGCCCGCGGCTACCATCTGCCAAAGCGCGGGAATCGCTTGCGCTTGCTCTTCCTTCGGCCAATAGGCGGCTGCGAGCAGGCCTTGGGGTGTTGTGGGACCCACTGCGGTGGCGGTGTACCTCAACTGCGCTTGCCGCAGTAGAAGAGGTGCCAGATCCCGATAGCGCCTCAGGAACTTCACGTTTGCCAGGTAGGGCGTGCGGATATGCAGCTCAGTGACGATCTTGAACTGCCAGTCCCGCAGGCGACAGTGGGCCACCGCCGCCTTGAAGCCCGGGCGCAAAGACACCCAATCAGCCCGCAGCTTCTCGATCGGTTTGACCTCAAATACGACCGTTGAGAGGACATCTCGATCGTACTCGGCCATCACGTCGGGGGTGTAGCGACGCACTGAAGCCTCATGAATGTACGTAAGGGAAAAAGGCTGCTCCTTTACGGACATCACTGTCCGATCAAAATCCAGGATGAGAAGCAGGTCCCGCTCCAGTGAGGACTCGAAGCCTGCCATCCCGCCACCTTCCAAATTGACCTTTCCGGTAAGGGCCCGGTGGCTATTTTTCAGTTTTCGAACGGGGGAATGGGTACGCAGTCTGCTCATTTGATGTGCCCTGCAATGCAGTCTCGTTATTTGATGTGTGTAGTCGAGCTCTCTGGTGTTGAGCATAGACGAGGAACGCCTGATTCTAGGGCGCTAACCGGCCCTTTTTCGCGAGACGTGTCTATGATCTAGCTAGAAGTGACAGCGGCTCGCATCCCAGGCCAGGCGAGATCTCGTTGGCACACAACGGGGTCTTGTTCCTGGACGAACTCCCGGAGTGGAGCCGGCACGCGCTCGAGGTCATGCGCGAGCCGATCGAATCCGGGGTGGCCGTGGTCAGCCGCGCGGCAAGGACCGAGCGCTTTCCCGCGCGGTTCCAGCTGGTTGCGGCGATGAACCCCTGCCCTTGTACCTATGACATGAAGTTGCTGCTTGCTACACCTGACGTGACACAGTGTCGTGACATTGGGGGCCTATCTAAGAGACATTCAGATCACTTGGTTGGGAACTTGGTCTAGGACCACGCTCTGGTTGTATACGCAGGCGGCGCCGAGAGGTAGCCCAGGCTTGAATTAGCGACGTCATCAGGCCGCGTACCAGTAGGCTGACACGATAGACACCGGACAGCTAAGACGACAACGTGAGACGACCGATGGCAGGGGTAGCATTTAACGCTTTATTGGAGGAGGTCCCTCTAAGCGGGTAGACCCGCGCCTGAGCTCGTGTTCTGACGCGTCGATGATCGTAACTACTTCCAACGGACGGCTTCTCATAGCGGAGACTACTAGCGATGCGCATCCTGTCGAACCTCATAGTTGAAGTTGGTGGCTCCAACGCCGCTGAGCGGATCCTGCAAGACTCCGCTACCGTACGCGAGGCGCTGGCGTCCGAGTGGCTGAGTGCGTTCCGGATCGGCGTAGAGTTGGGTGCCCAGCCCTGGGAAGCAATCACGCCGCTAGCCAACTACGCCGTGAGGACAGGCTTCTAGGGGTTATGTAAAGCAGCCAGTGCCTAGTTACAGATATCCGACTTGGCAGCTCCAGCCCGCTGAGCGACCCGTAGACCACTTGGCAAGGATACTGGAACTGATGCGCGAGTTAGGTCCATTTCAGCGTGAACTGAGTGATCTTCGTCGCACCACTGGTTGGGGTAAGGTCGAGTGTTTCCTGTCACCCCACACGCTGCTCGATGACGCGCCCCCGGCTGAGCTGCTGATTGCTGATCCGCTCCGGGTCCTGCATACGGCTCACTTAGAGTTGCAGGAATATCAAGGGAAACGCCAACTGTCCGGATCACAGAGGGGCAGGCGTCCTAGGCGCAAGCCACTTCAACCGTGCTCAAGCCGCTTTCTCTTCAGCTGAGGTGATTTGGTGCCGGCGGCTCACTCCGCGAGCTCGAAAGCAAGGACAATCTCTGCTCGATGCGTCTCTGCGAGATCCGCATACCTGCGTCTTCAGCAGGATACGGCGACGCGAACAGCGGGGCCTCGACCCACAGGGCGTGTTGGCCAGGATGGACATACGGCTCATGGTCGTCTAGCAGGAGAGCCTCGCCCAGTTGCGGCGACACTAGTAGCAGATTTTTTGTAGATCCTGTCCAGTCGATGTAGCGGACCTCTGCGAACCACTGCGGCACGTGCCCTTCGCTTGCCAAGAGCGACGCGATTTTCAGCGCACTGGGTTTCGGTACCGTTGTGAAGAGGACAACTTCCTTGAAGGCGTCGCGAGCAAATTGAAGGAAGCTAAGCAACTCGGGCCGAGGGATCTGGCTGACCGCGTTAGATATCAGTGTCCCCTCCAAATCGAGTGCAAGGATAGTCGGGCGCATACGTTGGGTGCCTCCAGGGTAGAGTAGGTTGCCGGGCTGGTGCTCTGGCTCGAAGCTTCGCTTACTTACTGCCGAGGACAGGTGGGGCAAGCCAGTACTCGTCGCCGATCGGCAATAGGCACTCGAGAGCGACATCGACCATTAGCGGGCGCCTCCACGAGCGATCTGGCAGGAAGCAGTACTCAGCATTTCCAAGCGAACCTGACGCTTGCTTAAGAGAAAGCCAATGAGTCCGCCGTCGAATCTCGCGGCCCAATACGGCCAGTGTCGCTGCCTCGTCACCGCCAGTGCTCAGGAACTCACTTGCGGCGCCACGAACGGATGACCAGAGTACGTACCGCTTGCGCCCCAAGCTCAACTCATTCCAGTCGTCCTCCTCAAACCTTAGAAGCTCTTCAACGTTTCGAACGCCAATTCGGTGTCTGCGGAGTAGCGCTCCGAGGTAGGCACCAGCTTCACGGTCAGATAGTTGACGCCAGAGCCACTCTTGGTCATTTGAATCAAGCAGGGGGCGCCAAGCACTCAGTGCTTGGGTGAGCAAGGCGCCTAGATTGCCTGATAACCCGGCGCCGTCCTTGTAGCTCCAGCTAATGGGATCGTAAAGGGAGCGCCTTGTTGCACCATTCGATGACTCGCCCTCGGCAAGGACGCCAGCTGCCTTAAGGAACAACAGCAAGTGCTGCGCAATCGCTGGATCAGCCGCCACGGGAGCAGAGACTGAGATCGAGCGCTCAAGAGCGCACCACGCACATGCGTAGAACGGGCCAAGTGACACGAGCAGCGCATCTAGCGCTGGCCACGAGGGGATGAGGGTCTGTTGGTCACGCCCATAGATCACTCGATCCCCGGCAGTTCAACCAAAGCTGATGCTAGCAAGCTCCTGAGGTGCCGTCTACACAATTTTCATGTAGTCCCGGACTCCGCCATAGATTTCGTTCCGCTCCTACAGGCGGGTCCGATGGCTACGAAAACGATCTACCAAAGTGTGTACCTGCGGTTGGTCGGCCAACTCCGTGAGCGACGTGAGTCACTGGGCATTAGTCAAACCAAGCTGGCCTCACATCTGGGATGGCCCCAACAAAGGATTTCAGCCGTCGAGTCTGGAGCCAGACGCTTGGACGTGCTGGAATTCTGCCTCGTTGCATCAGCACTAGGGTTCTCCTCTACTGAAATATCGGATCACGTCCTGAAGATGGTGCAAAGTCTACGCATGAGCCAGATCAAATAGAGGCAGTAGTGCAAAGTCACCAAGCGGTGTCAGGTTGCGATTGAAGTGCTCTCAGTGTCGCCCCCTCAGCACGCATCCAGGCCACGGCATTTGCGTGGTAAGGCAAAGGTAGAAATCCATCCGGTCCCGCCGATCAATTCCGGAAGGATCAGATCGGTGGCAGTTTCGCCGGCAGGTCATTGCCGCGTCCTTGCCTCAGTGCCTACCGGGCCATGAGGTTGGTCTGGACGGGATCAACTCCTCCGCGAGAGATGACCCTCTCCGTCGCCATGCAATCGGCGGTCCCGCAGGCTGAAAAATAGAAGCGAAGTCCTGGTACACGCATCAGTGGGCCGCGAACTAGTACCCCAGCCACTGAGCAAGTACGGCGCCCACCGATCCGAAGCAACCCGGCGGAAACTTCCAGGCGATGAGCGCCGTTCCGATGCACGGAGGTATCCATGCAAGCACATGGAACGTTGCTACAGCCCTCCTGGCGAAAGTGAGCCTGTCGAGAAAAGTCGTCTCCAACTGTTTGATAGTCCCGGCAACCTCGCCAACTTCGTTGGCGCGCATCCGAAAACTTTGCAGTACACCGTCGAAGGCACTGGCGGTCGAGTCGAGCTGGTAACCAACGGCTCTGGCCACGCCCCCAACCACTACGCTCACTAGCAGGGCACCCAGGCACACTACTACGTCGCTTGAGATTGAATCGCTGGAGAGAACCGCCGCCAAGGCAACCAACGAAAGTGGAATGCCGACCGCCAAACGGCCATCGCCGCACCAGAAGGAGGGGCCGCTGTCAAGTTTCCGTAGACACCCGGATGGGGCGTTTCAAGCTGCGCCCCGTTTGTAGCCAGCGGGCGAGCCGTAGCCCAGCATGGAATAGAGCCGGTGGTTGTTGTCCGCTTACGGCCAAAGGCGGTCATTTACGCAATATCCACATGCGCCAGGAGCTGACCAGTAATCCTCAGTCGCTTAAGTGTATTTGCAAGCGGAATGCTACTAATGGCATAAGATTAGGGACTGGGCGAAATCTGTGCATAAGAAAATGACCGAGCATTTCACATATGCCCAATTCTGGCGTTGCGCGCTGCAGGTAAATCCTGTCGGCTACAACGGCACCTACAGGGGGGGCGATCACGGGCTGGATGAAGGCAGCTACAACCAAGCGCTGCTTCAAAAGTGCCTTGAGCTGGGCATCAAGGTAATCGGATTGGCCGACCACGGCAGCGTAGCTAGCGTCGATGCTGTGCGTCAGGTACTACTGCCGCACGAGATCGTGGTGTTCCCCGGCTTCGAGATCGCGTCAAATGACAAGACCCACTACGTCTGTCTCTTCCCCGAGGACACCACGGTGCAGCAGCTTGATCGCTACCTCGGCAACCTCAAGCTGCATGACCCAACAGATGGAATCCGGCCTTCTCGGCTGAGCTCAGAACAACTGATCGAAGAAGTCGATCAACTGGGCGGGTTCATCTACGCTGCACATTGCACGCAAGAGAGCGGGCTGCTGAAGAACCGCCTGAACCACGTTTGGAAGCATCCCAAGCTGCGTGCGGCCCAGATTCCGGCGTCGATAGACGACCTCACCAGCATCGAGGGTGACTTCTATCGCAAGGTGCTCTTGAACAAGGACGACAGCTACCGGCGCGAACGCCCCATGGCAGCGATCAATGCCAAAGATGTTGCCAAGCCTGATGATTTAGATCACCGGAGCGCAACGTGCCTCATCAAGATGACACGGCCCACTTTCGCTGCGTTCAAGGTGGCCTTCCTCGATCCAGAATCGCGTGTCCGGCTCAACTCGCAGCAGGCCCAAAGCCCGATTGGAAGGCTAGTACACATGACGGTGGCCGGTGGTTACCTTGACGGCGTCCGGGTAGATTTTTCCAGCCATCTCAACACAGTGATCGGCGGCCGAGGAACGGGTAAGTCAACCTTGCTCGAATGCCTGCGCTTCGCCCTGGACTTGCCACCCAAAAGCAAACAGTCGCAGAAGCTCCATCAAGAGATCATTAAGGAGAACCTTGGCCGCTCGGCTGGTCGGGTTGAGCTGACAGTTGTGTCTTCAGCTCAGAACGGTAAGCAGTACACCATCTCGCGCCGTTACGGCGATCCGCCGATGGTGCGTGAGATGGATGGCAATGTTTCCACCCTGCTCCCGCGTGATTTGCTGCCGGGCATTGACATTTATGGTCAGAACGAGATTTATGAGCTGGCTCAAGATGAAGCCAGCCGGGTGCAGTTGCTGGATCGCTTTCTGCCTCGAGACGGGGAGTACGAGGCGAAGAGCGCCGGCGTGCATAGGCAATTGAAGGGAAACCACCAGAAGCTATTGAAGTCCCTGGCCGATCTTGACCAACTGAATGAACAGGTTGAACGCTTACCCAAGCTTGAAGAGCAGCTTCGCGGCTTTGATGAGCTGGGGATCAAGGCGAAGCTGGCCAAGACCTCATTGCTCGCACGCGAGCGACAGATTGCAAGGTCTGCTACTGATGGCATGCAGAGCTTTCACGACGCGCTTTCGGACCTGCGTGGCAGCCTGCCTGATCTTAACTTCATCAACGATGAGGCTTTGGAGGGGTTGCCTGACGCTGCCCAGTTGCTCGCCATGCGCACAACGCTAGATTCACTAAAGCAGGGGGTCATCGACCATCTGACCGCCATGCAGGCCTTGCTTGATGACAAGCAAAAAATTTTCACCACCCAGCATGAAGCATGGCAGCAGGCACTTCAGGCACACGATGCTGAGTTGGAGAAAGCACTACGGACGTTGCCCACCACTGCTGGAAAGAGCGGGCAAGAGGTCGGCGTCGCCTACCAGAAGCTGCTGGGGGAGATCGAGCGTATCAAGCCCTTGAAATCGCAGGCCGCTGCTCACGAATCACTACGCGAAACTTTGCGTCAGGAGCGTCGCAACCTGCTGGCCGAGCTGTCCGATCTGCGCGGGCAACGTATCCAGGCGTTGCAGAAGGCCGCAAAGAAGCTAAACAGACGACTTGAGGGCAAGCTCAAGGTCGAGATCGTGCCGGAGGCTGACCGCGCGCCCTTGATGAACTTCCTATTGGGTTGCAAGCTAGAAGGTGTCGGCGAGAAGCGCTTAGCGTTCATTGAGGAGACTGAGACGATCAGCCCGCTGTCGCTCGCCCAGTCGATACAGAATGGGTCTGCCAAAGTGCAACACGAGTGGGGCGTCACGCAGATGGTGGCCGATGCACTCACCAAGCTCCAATCGTCTCAACTCATGGAGTTGGAGGCCCTGGAGCTGGAGCATCGTGTGGACATCAACTTGAATGTCGCGCACGGCCAAGTCGCCCCGGTTTTCCGGCCGCTCAACAAGCTCTCCACGGGCCAGCAGTGCACAGCAATCCTCCACATGCTGCTTCTTGAGAACGTCGACCCCCTTCTGATGGATCAGCCGGAAGACAATCTAGACAACGCCTTCATCGCAGACCGGATAGTCGCCGAATTAAGGGAGGCAAAAACTAGCCGGCAGTTCTTGTTCGCGACACACAACGCAAATATTCCGGTGTTTGGCGATGCCGAGTGGATTGGCGTATTTACAGCAGCGGAAGGCCAAGGGAAACTCAGTCAAGACGCTCAGGGATCGATCGATGTGTCGGTAATTCGCGATCAAGTAGCCATCATTTTAGAAGGTGGGCGCGACGCCTTCATCCAGCGCAAGGAGAAGTACGAGTTCTGAGTGCTTGGGGCGTCCTGCCCCTCCCAAAGGGTTAAGACACAAGTACGAAGTTACTATGCTGCTAGACCGTTCGCTTTGGGTCGATAGCTGACTCCGGAATTCCTATTCGCGTTCTCTACCGCCGGCACGTCTGCTTCCGGCCACAAGCGGACATCCCCCCGAATGTCGGTAGCGCACGAAAGCGGGGGCGATTCTGTTACACGAAGAACTACACACGCTCTCACTCGGAAGACGACCTGGACAGGGCCTCAATCACTTGCGCCGCGTAGAGAACGCGATTGCACCGACGGCCCGCCTTCTTGACAAAGATCTCGTCCGCTACCAGCCGGCCAACGACCAGGTTCACGGTGCAGAAGGTCACCCGGTGGTCTTCCATCGCAGTGTTGTCCGTCAGATTTGGTTTGCTAAGCAGGCGATGGATATGTCCCATAGCGCCGCATCACGGGGAACCTTGCCTAGACGTTGCAGCCATTCGTCATGGTGCCGCCAGTCACATTGTGTGCCGCCTTTGCCGTTCCTATGCTTTGACTCCTATAGCCACAACGCTCCTCATAGAGATTTGATGATGAATATTCAAAAGTCTCACTGGCTGTCGCTCTGCGCCCTCATCCTTGGCACGGTCGCCGCTGCGCTGCAGCTGGGTTGGGAGCACACTCACGGCGGCATTCTGCGCCACCATCTGCTCAATGATGCGAGTCTGCCGGCGATCTCCAATCTGTGGGCGCTCCTGGTGATGCCCATGCTGGGTGCATTGGCAGGCTGGAGCGTTACCCGTCGAGCACGCGAGCGGCAGGGGTTACTCATTCCGGCCCTGGCCGGCTTCCTAGGCTCGCTGCTTGGAGGTATCGCGCTATCGGTGGCCTTCGTAGCCGGCGGTGAAGCGGCGGCAACGCAGGTAATGATGGCGCTGCTCGTGGCTGCTGTACTGCTCCCGGTCTACCGGGCGGAGTACCTGTTCGGCTTCGTGGTGGGGATGACCTTTGTCTTCGGTCCCGTGCTGCCGGCGCTTGTGGCTTGCGTACCGATGCTGATCGCCGCGATCAGCCGGCTGGTGATATGGCGAGCTGTTGCGTGGGCGTTGCGCCGCGCGCGAGCTGTTGCAGCAGCATGATGTGCCAACCGGACAAGAGACGCAGCTTGCTGCACCTTTTTTGTCCACTTCAAACTGTATGAGAAGGTGACTCCTTTGGTACCGGCTCAGGCTGCGATCTTTTGCTCATAGAACGGGTACCGCTCGTCGTCGAAGATCGCGAAAAGTGCCTGCAGGTCGAGCGGGTTCGAATGGAACCCCGGCGGCGCCATCAAAAAGACAACTCTACCGCGATGGAGTCCTTATAGGTTCCTGCAGGCAGCCGGCCATCCCAGCCGCCAAGCCGCTCCAGGCTCCGCTTCCAGCCAAGAGCGGTCCTTCTTGACCTAACTGCTCAGCGGGCTTAGCACTGAACTCCAAACATCGGGAGGCCACCACGATGCGGTCGCCCTTAAGGTCTTCTCAGATTCGTTGCAGACGCCGCCAGGTCCAATCTCCGATTCCTGACATTGATGCAAGGTTCCGGGAAACGCTGGCTACGGTGCAGCTGGGGCCATAGCCAAATAGCTCCAGCTTGCCTGCTCCAAGGGCGTCTCGGATACTGATAGGGCATCGTGTCAAGGCAGTTTCACCCTTTCGCCTGAGCTAGCCCGTCGAACATGGCCACCCCGACTGAATCCGAACAACCTAATCTCCTATCCAAGAACGATCCTACGAATAGTCCGTCGGGGCTTCCCCCATCCAATGGTTCCCCCAAGCGGAAGTGGTTGCGACAACTGCACTGGCAAGCCCACTGGCTTCTGCCCAATCTGATCCCGGGTCCATACCGGTCGCATCGTGACTACGAACGCGACCACGACCGGAAGCAGAACGAACGCATCCGCGTGCCGCTCGAGCTGGATCTCAGGGTAAACGTGATCTGGGGCGTCGAACTCTATGGATCAGCGGAAGTAGAGGGCCTGTATAGCGGACTGGAAAAGCTTGGCTGGAAAGGCGCGGGTGCCTGGAACGAGAAGGACAGCGTGCTGAGGTGGGTCCGCGAGAGGCGGTCCTTTGGTGCAGAGGCTTGGTTGAACGTGGGGTCGGTGCTAGGAAAAGAACGTCGCAGCAACACCTCATTGATCCACAACTTCGCAACGCTGCCGCCGGGAGTGGAGTCGTTGATGGTTCGTGTCCATCAGATCACCTCGTCCCTCACTGCGATGGTCGTGGGATTCGAGCTGGATGAGTCCTTGGCCCAGCGCTATGCGACAGAGCTCAACCGGGACCGCACGACCTACCGCCGGCGCAGCTTTCGGTCTCGCCGATGGATCGAATCCATAGGCCCAGAGAACCAGAAGCGCGAAGCTATCGAGGTAGCCCGGAGGGACCTTCGCCGCATGGTCGGGAACTGGTTCGGGCAGCACATTCCAGGCTTCTTCAGCGGACTGAATCGCCGCGAGAGGTTTCCAACAATGGAATTGCTGACCTCCCAGAGCGGGCCAATCTTTCATGAACCAGAGCATTCGCCAAACAACGGATTTCCTAACTGGCGCTGGGCATTGGCCAATGTTTCTCGGCATGAAACATGGACCTACAAGGACTTGCCTGGGCTTCAGCTATCGATGGGAGGATTCAGGGCGGAAGAGGAAGGGTTGCATATCCTGACTGCCTTGGATGTCGCGGCCTTCCCCGAGGAGAGGGTGAAGTTCTACGGCGGCAAGACCATGAATGCCGTTCTCTATGTGTGCCACGAGGAACTTCAGGGAATTCTCATTCATGCATCGACGCTCGAATATCTCAAGGAGCAACTCCGCGACATCAACGTTACGCGCGAGAACCTAAAGAAGGCACGATCAGGTCGACGTAGCGTCAAGCGCTCGCTGCGCGAGATCAGCCAATTCTTCGATAGAACACTGGGATCACCTGCAGTCGCAAGGGAGCTTGCTCGGAAGTCCAAAGATCTGGGCTGGTACAATCACGATTGCCCATCATTCACCACACCAGGCTGGAGGGATGGTGACAAGCCGCGAGAATTGCCTGAGAAAATTCGCGGCGGAGTCAATTACTTGGCGAATCGACTAACCGAGGAGGAGGTTTCGATACGTGAGCATTTCGAGCAAGTATCTGCAGTCCTCAGCGTTCGCGAGAGCATCAAAGCCCAACGCCGTATGGAATGGCTGACTGTTCTCGCACTGGTGGTGGCGTTCGCTTCGCTGATGGTCGCATTCCTGCCACGGGATAAGCTCGCCAGGGATCTCGACGCCCTAAGGAAAGACGTCGTCTCGGCATTCTGGCAGGCGAGAGAGGGATAGTTAAGAATCTGCACGTTGATAATCCCCACGCTGGGCGGAGTGACCCAGGCTCACCTTTGATACGAAACGATCTTAGTGCGGTTCGGTCCGCCGCACGAGCCAGCAAACAGCCGAACCCAGCACTTGGCGCGGCGGCCGCACCAATGTCCGCTTTCGGCCAGAAGCGGACGTTTTCGGTCAAGCCAGGGTTCGAGCGCGCGGCCGCCTGCACCGTTCCTCGAGCAATCACACAAGCAACCTGGACCAGCGATCTCCAAACAGCGAGATTGCAAGTCCGGCCAGCATGACCAGCGCGCCTGCAAGCTTGATGAGGGAGACGGGACGATGGGCAGAACCCATCAATGCGAAATGGTCGATGGCCAACGAAGACAGCAGCTGCCCGGCGATCACCAGCCCCACCAGGGCGGCCATGCCGATACGGGGCACCAGGATGACGTTGCTGAGCAGCGCAAATGCGCCCATCACTCCGCCCAGCAACACCCAGGCCGGCTGCGCCGGGATGCCTGCAAGCAGGCCGAGGGTGTTGCCCCGTACGAGACCGACGAGAGTGAGCGACAACAGCCCCACCATGAAGGAGAAGATGGCGGCTGCAACAGGATCGCCGCCCAGGCCCTTTGCCAACTGACCATTGAACGTGGTCTGCAATGTGACGGCCATTCCCGCAACCATTGCCAGTGGAAAGGCCCAGGCACCGAAGCTGTTCATGTTTACTCTCAGTGATTGGTTAGAACGGGGAAGGAAGTGCCGAACACGTCCGGCGTGTAGCCGGCAGCCGAGAACAGGTGCGCGCAGGATTCGTCCACCGCAGCGCGCAACTTGCCCATGTCCAGGCCGCACATTTCGCCGCCCCGCTTCAGCACCCGGCCGCCGACCATCACGGTGTCGATGTTGCTGCGCTCCGCCGCATGCACCACTGTTCCGAACGCATTGTTGGACGGATACAGGTTGATGTCGCCGGTGCGGAACAGCACGATGTCGGCCTGCTTGCCCGGCGTCAGGCTGCCAATCCTGTCCTGCAGCCCTGCGCAGGCCGCGCCATCAAGCGTGGCGGCTTCAAGCAGGCGGTGGGAATTGAGCGGATCCTGTGGGGTGCCGGCACTACGCGGGGGACGTGCATTGACGCGCAGCACGCGCTCCAGGTAATAGGCCACGCGCATTTCCATGAACATGTCGCCGCTGTAGGACGTCTCGTTGTCAACGCTGAAGCCGGGTCGCAGCCCGTGCCGAACCGCCGCATCCCAGGCGAACATGCCATCCTCGATACCGTAGTGGGCATCCGAGCGCGGGCAGACATTGATGTGCACACCGGCATCGCGAAGGATCTCCCAGCCCTCATCCTTCAGGCAGGTGCAGTGGTTGAAGATGTTGTCCGGGCCCAGCAGCCCTTGCGCATGCAACTGAGGGAGCTGGGCGCCCATCTGTTCACCGAAGAACTCGGTGACGATCGGGATACCCAGGCGGCGTGCTTCGGCCCAGAGCTCCGGCTCGATGTTGGCCATGGTCGCCAATGTGACCAGGTCGTTGGCCGGGTCCTTGAAGTACTTTTCCTGCAGGCGGGCGAGGTTTCCCGGCCAATGCGCGCGGTCCCAAGTGCCGGACACGGGAGCGCCTGATGCATGCAGCGCACGGATGCCGGCATCGAGCAGAGCTTCAACCGATGCATCGGAGTGCGCGGCTGTGCGGCTGTTGTGGGAGTTGTCGATGACCGTAGTGATGCCAGCATCAATTGCGCCCAGCGCGGACAGCAAGGTGCCGACATACATGTCCTGCGGACGGTAATGCTTGGCGAACGAGAAATGCGTGGCGTTGGAGTAGTGCTCCAAGGTCTCGGCGTTGGAGTTGATCCGGCGCAGCTGACCCTCCCAGGCGTGGCGGTGGGAGTCCACCATGCCCGGGATGGCGATCATGTCCTTGGCATCGATGACGAACGCGTCCTCGGCGCTGAGGTTCTCGCCAACGGCAGTGATGGTCCGACCGGAGACCAGGATGTCGCCCTTCACGAGGCTGCCCACAGCCGGGTCCATGCTGATGATGGTTGCGCCACAGATGAGCGTCTTTTCGGCCGCTGCGGTTGTCGGTTGCTGAAGAATGTCTCGCGGGAGGGTGCTCATTGGGGCAAGGTCGATTTCTGGAATGGCGTGAACTCTATGCCCCGCTGACCCTGCGAAAAATCCATGCTCTTCGTTTTTATTATTCGTAGAACGCGCATAATCAGGATCGAGGTGACCGTCAACTGTAGGGTGGAAGCGAAATGGATCGGATTCTGGCGATGCAGGCGTACGTGCGGGTGGTAGAAGCGAAGAGCTTTGTGCGTGCCGCCGAGGCTCTCTCCATGCCCCCCTCCACCGTCACGGGCTTGATCAAGGGCTTGGAAAAGCACCTGCGCGTCCGCCTGCTCAACCGGACCACGCGCAGCGTCAGCCCCACTTCGGAAGGCGAGCGCTACTACCTGCAGTGCCGCGAGATCCTCAACCAGATCGAACAGGCGGAAACCGGCCTGAAGTCGTCGCCACAGGGCCTGCGGGGGCGGTTGAGGATCGACATGCCAGGCGGCCTCGCGCACTCGATACTCCTCCCGAACCTGGACAGCTTTCGCCGTCAGTATCCCGGGGTCCATCTGATGATCGGCGTGGGTGACCGGCCGGTCGACCTCGTCCAGGAGGGTGTGGACTGCGTGATCCGGACCGGGCCGCTGGAAGACTCCAGCCTCGTAGCCCGGCCGCTGGGGAACTTCCGCTGGATCACCTGCGCCGCACCAAGCTATCTGGAGGTGTATGGCGTCCCACAATCACTTGAAGACCTCGCCGGGCACCGCGCAGTCCACCATTTTTCCTCTGGTTCGAGGGGCGGTGGCAGCCTGCTCTTCTCAGCTGATGGGAAGAGACAGGTAGTACCAGTGGAGGGCTCGGTCGCCGTCAATGAGACCGAGCTGTACATCAAGCTGTGCATGAAGGGATACGGCCTGGCACAGTTGCAAGGCGTACTGGTCGAGAAGCAGTTGCAGGATGGCAGCCTGGTTGAGGTGCTTCAGCGGTGGCGTCCGCCGTCGGTGCCGGTTTCGATCCTTTACCCGCACCACCGTTATGGATCGCCCATCGTCCAAGCATTCATAGCATGGGCTGCAGAGCTTTTCTCCGCCAAGAGCAAAGCATAGATCGCGAAGTCAGCCGTCGCGTACAGAGATTCCGAGGCGGTGTCGAGCATCTATCTCTCGGGTGGACTGCTAGAGATAGCGTATCCCTCAGACAGATGCCTCCCGGAAGCCGCCGGGCAAGGTGTCCGCTTCCGGCCAGAAGCGGACACCCGCCGCCTGAGCAGACGCTCTCGTATCACCCTTTCGGGGCAGGTAGGCAACCTCGCCTACCGGCAGACTGGTGCCTTCTACACAGGAAGGACAACGAAATGAGCGCCTCCAACCGCAAGACGGCCAGCTTTGGCGTGCCGTGGGAATCGGCTTATGGATACGTGCAGGCCGTTCGCGTGAACAATTCGATATTCGTCTCGGGCCAGCTCTCGCACACGCCGGAGGGTCAGCTGGTAGCTCCGGCTGCTCTGGGGGCTGATGGGAAGCCTGCCAATTTCGACACCATAGAGGCGCAGATGAAGCGCACCTATGCGAACGCCCAGGTGTTGTTGGCCGAGCTGGGTGCATCGCTGGCGGATGTGGTGGAAGAAACCCTTTTCGTAATCGATGTACCGGCCGCGTTTGCCGCTAGCGGCAAGGTCAGGCCAGCCGTCTACGGTCAGGCTGTCCCCCAGGTGGCCAGCAACCTCATCGGAGTGTCCGCGCTCGCCTTCCCTGAACAGCTGATCGAGATTGCCTTCCGCGCCGAAGTGAATTCGTAACACTCCCCAAGGGGAGAAGTAACGCCGTGATGGAGAGCCCGTATGCGCCAAGCTGCGGGCTTTTCTTGTGTCCCCACATCTTCTAGGCAGTTCATATAGCCTATTAGACAGTCCAAGCTGATCACGTACGCGAAGAGAAAGGTGCCAATGAGCCTAATGCATGCGGCGCTACCGCTGACTCGGTTCCTAGCCCGCAAGGACTGCCACGCTAGAGACCATGCCTGCTCGGCTAGAGAGCGACGTCCGCTTCCGGCCAGAAGCCGACATCCGCTCGGCAAAGTCCTAACCAGCACTTGCCCCAACGCCTTGCTACTTCACCGCTGCACGCCACGCGGGCCACGCCTCGCCGATCACGCCCAGCGCGGATTTCAGGAACAGCAGTGCGATCACCGCGCCTGCTGCGATGTCCGGCCAGCCGCTTCCGGTCAGCGCTACGCCACCGGCAGCCACCAACACACCGATGTTGGCGGCGACATCATTGCGGGAACACTCGAAGGTGCTTTTCATGTTGATGTTGAGCGCGCGGAACCGCCACAACAATGCCAGGCACACCAGATTGGCCACCAGCGCGATGGCTCCAAACCCCAGCATCAAGCCGCTGGAAGGAGGCACGCCGTGGATCAGCTTGCTGAGCACCTCCACCACGATGAAGACAAAGAAGGCCAGGATCAGCAGCCCCTTGGCGAGGGCCGCACCGGCCTCCCAGCGCGCCCCCCGGTTCACTGCCCACAGGCTCAGGCCGTAGACGATCGCGTCGCCCAGCATGTCCACGGCATCGGCCTGCAGGGCACTGGAGTGCGCCACGATGCCCGCGCCGAACTCGATGAAGAACATCGTCAGGTTGATGATGAGTACCGCCACCAGTACGCGCCGCTGCGCACTGTGAAGGGCCAGCGCTTCCAGTTCCTGGCGCTTGTGGCCGCAGCAGTGGTCCATGGATGTCTCCCTCCAGGCTGTGGCCGGGCTTGAAAAAGGGTGGGAGAGTCGTTATCAACCCTGTAGCCCCTACAAGGTCAAGCCCATGCCCAGCCACCTCACCATCGGCCAGCTGGCCCGCCAGACCGGCACCAAGGCCGAAACCATCCGCTATTACGAAAAGATCGGCCTGCTGCAGCCGCCGCTGCGCTCGGAGGGCAACTACCGCTACTACGGCGCGCAGGACCAGAGGCGCCTGTCGTTCGTGCGCCGCGCCCGCGAGCTTGGCTTCTCCATCGAACAGATCCGCGAGTTGATTGCCTTTGGTGAACAGCGGGAGCACGAGTGCAGTTCGGTGGACGATGTGGTGAGAGCGCACATCGCAGACATCACGCGCCGGATCCAGGACCTGCAGGCGTTGCAGGGCGAGCTGGAGCGGATGATCGGCAATTGCCCGGGCGGCCGCGTGGCCGACTGCAGGGTGCTGGAAGCCCTTCAGCCGCAGCCTGCCGCTTGACCTTGTAGCCGCATCAAGGTTTACAACGCCCGGCTACTTCGCCACCGCGCGGCCTTGCCGCCCTGACGACCCATGACCCTGCTGCCCCATCCGCTTGCCCTGGCGCTGAGCGCCACCCTGCTGTCCGCCGTTGCCCCGGCCAATGCACATGAACCGCCCGCCGCGCACGACGACCACCACGATGAGGCCGTGGAGCTGGATGCGGTGGCGGTGCAGTCAACCCGGTCAGGGCGCCGCGTTTCCGACGAACCGATCCGGGTAGACGTCGTATCGCAGGAAGAGATCGAAGAGAAGCTGCTGATGTCGCCGGGCAACGTCTCCATGCTTGTGGCGGAGACGGCGGGCGTGCGGGTGCAGAACACTTCGCCTGGCATGGGCGCATCCAACATCCGCATCCAGGGCCTGCGCGGCCGGTATACCCAGCTGCTGGCCGATGGTCTGCCGCTGTACGGCGGCCAGTCATCGTCCATCGGCCTGCTGCAGATTCCCCCGACCGATCTTGGCAGTGTCGAGATCATCAAGGGCAGCGCGTCGGCGTTGTACGGTCCGGCAGCGTTGGGCGGTGTGGTGAACCTGATATCGCGCCGGCCCAAGGAAACCGCCGAGGCCGAAATGCTGCTCAATGCCACCAGCCGTGGCGGGCAGGACGTAACCGGCTACGCAGCAGGGCCGCTGGCCGAGCACTGGGGCCTCTCGGTGGTGGGTGGCTACCATCGCCAGGACCGCCAGGACCTGGACGGAGACGGCTGGGCTGACATTCCCGGCTACGAGCGTGCCACGGTCCGGCCGCGGTTGTTCTGGGAATCGGAAAACGGAGCGCGCGCACTGCTGACGGCAGGCGCAATGCGCGAGAGTCGGCTTGGCGGAACACTGCCTGGTCAACGGGCGCCCGACGGGCAGCCCTTCGCTCTCACGCAGCGCACGGAGCGCGTTGATGCCGGCGCGGTGATCGATGTTCCGGTGCGCGAGAGCGACCGCCTGCAGCTGCGCGCATCGGCCATGTCCACCGATCACGACCACGGGTATGGCCCTGACCAGGACAACGACACCCATCAGACCGGATTCGCGGAAATCAGCTATGCGTCCGGCATAGGCGCCACCAGCTGGCTGGCGGGCATTGCCGCGCAGCAGGACCTGTTCCGTTCCGCCCGATACCCGCAGTTTGATTACCGCTACACCCTGCCCGCCCTGTTCGTGCAGGCCGAGCAGGCGCTGCGCGATGACCTCACGCTTTCCGGCAGTGCTCGCTGGGATGACCACAGCGTCTATGGCGGGCACTTCAGCCCCCGCGTGTCACTGTTGTTCCGCCCTGACGAGTGGACCCTGCGCGCGTCGATCGGCAGAGGCTTCTATGCGCCTACACCCTTCGTCGAACAGATCGAGGCCGCTGGCCTGTCACGCCTGGAGCCGCTCACCGGCCTTCGCGCGGAAATCGCTACAACCGGGTCCATCGATGCAGGCTATGTGCATGGCCCCTGGGAGATGAACCTCAGCGTGTTCGCATCCGATATCGACCATGCGGTACGCCTTGTGGAATCTGCGAACGCGCCGGGTGAACGTGTGCAACTGGTCAATGTGGCGGGCGTCACCCGCACCCGGGGTAGTGAGTTGCTGCTGCGCTATCGCTGGCAGGACATCACGGTGACCGGTAGTTATGTCTACACCGATGCGCGCGAACCTGATGAGGAGGGCACCGGCCGCCGCCTGGTCTCACTCACACCCCGGCATAGCGCAGGCCTGGTTGCCATGTGGGAACAGCATGACCGTGGCCGCATAGGTCTGGAAGCCTACTACACCGGCATCCAGGCGCTTGATGACAATCCCTGGCGCCGACGCAGCCGACCGTATCTGGAAGTCGGTGCACTGGGAGAGATCGTGCTGGGAAGAGTCAGCCTGTTCCTCAACCTGGAAAACATCCTCAACGTCCGCCAGAGCGGCTACAACCCGATGCTGCGTCCTCGCCGTGCCGACGATGGCCAGTGGACCGTGGACGCATGGGCGCCGCTGGAAGGGTTTGTGGTGAACGGTGGCGTGAGGCTGAAGTTCTAGGGTTGGGCTAATACGGCAGGCGGTTTCCGTTTCGGCCAGAAGCGGACAGCGTTGCGGCTACCAGTCACGTCGGGCTCGGCGATCAGGCCAGTTCAGGATGAATTCCTCCTGCTCCGGAGTCTCCACCGCAGCAGGTCGCACTGCGCGCACTTTAGAAATTGCATCGGTGCCGTCCGAAGCGCAGCCTGTTTCAATGAGAAGCATCGACGCCACGGTCCCCGCCCGACCCAAGCCTCCCTTGCAGTGCACTACGATCCTGCTTCCGGACAAGAGTTCGGCTGCGAGCTGAGGTCCTAGGGACTTCCATGGCTCAAGTAGTCGCGCGTCTGGGGCCGCGCCATCCGTAATCGGCAGGCCGTGCCACTTCAGCCCGTGCGCTTGGGCACGCTCTGCCAACGAGCAGATTCGCAGCTCTTGGAACTCCCATGGCTCAATCAACGTTATCAGGTGCTGGGCTCCCCACCTAACTATCGACGCTAGATCGAGGTCCAAATCTCGAGCCCAAGACCCCGTCATTGCGACTTCTTGATGCTTTCCCGGTGCAAAGGTGACACCGATCCCGCCGCCGTTCATCCCGACGGGCAAGGTCGCAATCTGCAGTGGGTGGGAGACACTTGTTCTGCTCATCTGCGCTCTCCGAAATCGATTGCCACTGAGGGCGGGAAGCAAACGCTGCCCGCTTTTGAACTGAATGTCCAACCGTGAGCCTAGTGGTGCAGCTAGCACCTGGCTGAGTGCCGGAAGCAGCTCACGGTCCCCCGAGTTCTGAGAAGGGATCCAAGCCACATTTGTAATGACCGACCGCCTTCTGCTCAGATCATGCGGTTAATGTAGCGGCATAGGCCGCGTCCGATGGATCACACCTTGTCATCACGCTAGATGCGTTTCGACCAGAAACAACCCGCGCACGTGATCATCTCCGTCGCTGGCTGCCACATTTCCCGGAAAGCGTCAACAACCTAACCAATACTCAAAAGACTGAGGTTACGGTGTCGAAATATCGCCGTGCGTGTCTTAGCCTTTTTCGTAAGCACTCTGGCGAGATCCGTGTCAAATCGGGCCTTTGCGAACTCTAACGAATGACAGCAAATACGGATTGGGCAGCTCGTGGCCACTGTAGAAAGAATTGCCTACACGCACCCATCTCCTATCGTGGATGCGAAGCTTGAGACCATCACCTGGTGCGAAGGTGTCAAGGGCCAAACCGTGTACATTCCACAGATCTTCTGGCGTGACAGCACTCCGTGGCGCGAAGCCAACATGTGGGTCATATGGCAAATCACGCGTGGCTCCAAGAAAGTAGAGACGGCGCACAGCGCAATAGGTCACTTGCGAGCCTTTGCCGCATGGCTTGAAGAAAACGGGATGACATGGACTCACTTTCCCGAGAGGGAGGATCAGCGTTGTCTGACGATATACCGGGGTCACCTGATTAGACAGCGCGACACGGAACAACTCATGCCTTCCACAGTCTCTGCCCGGATGACTGCGGTACTCCGCTTCTATCGATGGGTGATGGGGAATGGCCTGATAGTGGCCGACCAGCCGTTATGGAAGGACAAGTCGGTACTTGTGCAGCTCGATCAAAAGTACGGAATGCGGCGCAGTGTTCTTGTCACATCGAGCGAACTTAGCATCCCAAATTCAAGAGCAAACCTCCTGACACTTGAAGGCGGCGTCCTCCCAGTCTCGGTAGAAGTCAGCCAGAGAATCGTCAGCTTCGCCTCCAGACATGGTTCACCCGAAATTGCCCTTCTGCTTCGCACCGGCTTCGGTACGGGCATGCGTGTAGGAACCGTCCTGTCACTAAGAGAAAGGACAGTAGAAAGGGCAGCGCCCCATCCCTCGTTTCGAGGGTGGTTCACAATCGCCGTGGGCCCAACCGGTGCAGTGCCCGTAGACACCAAGTTCGGCAGAAGCGGCGAGATCCTCGTCCCGGGCGCAGCGATTGAGGCCCTGAGGGGCTACATCCGATCCCCAAGGCGCTTGCTGCGTATGGCATTGGCCAAAGCTGAGGATCGCGACCTGATCTTCCTCACGAAGTCAGGGCGCCCATTTGGCAACAACTCCAGCAAGAGTATGGCTATGAATACCCAGATTAGCCGACTTCGCAAGAAGGCGTCCGATATAGGAGAAAGCTGCCTCGTCGGTTTCAACTTTCATCGCGCGCGCGCCACCTTTGGAACCGAGTTGGCCAAAGCTGCCCTCAAGCATGGCGGCATAACTTTCGCGATCTGGCTTGTGAAAAGTGCGCTCATGCACAAGAGCGAGAAGGACACCATCAGATACATCAAATTTGTGCAGTCTATTTCAATTCTCGAAGAGACTTCCGACCAGTTTTCTCACGAGTTCTTTGGGATGCTTCCATGACAATGAAAATGCATCCTATGGAGTTCCCTGAGATCCGTCAGAGCTCTTCACAGCGACTCTTCGACCTCCGCTTCCTGGCGTACAGAAACGGGGCGTCACTAGACTGCGTCGCGTTCCGCTTCAGAACTTTCGATCAAGCAAAGTCCAAGGGACTGCTTGGTCAGTTCTTACCGCACCGCCTACCTCTGCTCTTGAAGTTATACGAGACAATGAAACGCGGCGTTGCTTCCGGGGATGCAAGTCCGACCACCTACTCGAGGCTTCGGGCCGCTTTCAAATTCTATGAATGGGCCGATGACGAGCAGCGCCGCGTCGATCTATCAACAGCCGCCGACAGTTTTTTGGACTGGTGCGAACACGTCCATCAAAGAACTCTCAAAGGGAGTGAAATGAGGATATCCCTGAATACCGCCCATAGTTTGGTCGGCAGGCTGGACACCGTATTAGTGCGCTCGCTTGGCTTTAACCGCTCTTTACTAGCCGCGACCAGTCTTTCAAAGCGCCCTCCACGACAAACATTCCTCGCTGATAGGCAGGACATGCGATCCCTCGAGATCTTTGGCAGATCCTTGGTGGCGATCTGCGATTCCTTGACGCCGGAGTCGACTCTTGGCCGCCTTCCGGTTGTTGTAAGTGTTGGCGACAGCGGATCCATCTCACACTGGTGCGGTCTTCTGCCGCCGGAGAATGTGGCTGCGCAAAGTATGCCTGCGAACAGCTACAAGAAAGCCGAGTCAGACCGAGCTCGGCTTGCTTGGGAGCTCGATCCGAACCCTCTCAAGCGGCTCACCGTCTTCAACATGCGAATCCGTGCAGAAATGTTGATTTTTATAGCTCAGACATCCATGAACTTGGCCCAAGCCCAAGCACTGAAGCGCGAAAAGCTTCGCAGCTATGTGGAAGGGGAAATGGTGGCCTATGTCAGAGCATACAAGGGACGCCGCCGAGGTGAAGTTGTCTTCCGCGCGTTTCGCTCCTATCGAACACATTTCTCTCGCTACCTGGATTGGCTTGACGCTTGCTTCCCTGATCGGCAGGAACTGTTGTTTCCTATTGTCGGTCTGCAAAAGCGAACCACATGGAAATCCCAAGGATTTCAAAAACTGAAGGAAGAGTTGCTGGGAATTGGCGTCCCCTTCTTTGGACCCATGATCCTGAGGAGAGTGAAGGCAAACTGGCTTGCAGAGAGGATCGGGAACCGATCTGTATCCGTGGAGGCAATCCAGCACCTTGAATCGACGAACGCTGCCTATCAGCGCCCAAATCTGTCGAGGGCGATGGGCGAGATATCCGAATTCAATAGGATGATCGAGCAGGCATTGGATTCCGCTGGTCCAGGCCAGTGTACTGTCCCGTTTCAGCCTTGGCAGATGCAGACGTCGGCGGCGAATGCCCCCATCCCTGACTGCGTCAATCCTGCCGGTTGCTTGTTCTGTGTCAACCATCAGGACATCGAAAGCCTTGACTACATGTGGTCACTCGCAAGTTACAGAGCACTTAAAGTACTCGAAGTAGCGAACCATCGGAATGCTCCTTTCCCGTCGAGCGTCCCTCCAAGTGAAGACAGGCCACCTGCTGTGCAGGCCGCCGATCAGGCGTCAAAGAAGCTGATAGAACTTAGCGCCGTCAGCCTAGTGGCCGCAGGTTGGGCGAAGGAGGCAGAGGAACGAGTCCGGGAAGGTAACTTTCATCCCAAATGGGCTGGATTCATAAGACTAATGGAACTCGGATGAACTCTAGAAACTTCTTTCAGATCAAGTCTGAATTCGCCTCTCGATCGCACGATGCAGCAAACAGTGCTATCGAATCTTGGCCGCCACCAGATGACTACCCGCTGGTCGTTGATGAGTTTGGGTCCGTTGTTTCTCGGATCGGAGATCCTTATTGGAACTTCACTCCTTGGACGCGCACTCCTACCCGGCTCAGCTTTGAGAGCGTCTCCAGCAGAAGGCGCTCGGTTCCGTTGGATCAAGCCAACGCCAAGATCTTCAAGTATGTGGTACTAACGTGGCTCTTCGGTCCCAACAGGGCCCAGAAGCCAAGTTCGGTGGTTGGAAAGTTTGAACTCATGAGGCCGCTGTTTGTCCTCTGCACGCAAACAGGGATTTCTGCGGCGGATCTCTGGCGTTTTCCGGCCATCGTTTCGAGAGTCAAAGACTGCTTTTCGCGTGCCCGTGCCCGCGAGAGCATTACTATCCTTCATCAAATATATCTACTTCGCCGGGAGACTGGGTTCTTCATCCTACTGCCTGAGCAGATCAACGAACTTGCAAGGAACATTCCTAGGCACGAACGCATCCAGACACCATACATCCCACCGAGAATATGGGTGCACCTGATGCAGAGATGCAAGTCCTGCCTAGAGGATTTTATAGACAACTCTAGTCGAGTGGAGGCTCTCTTCAAGTTCTCGATTGAATCCTATCGGGCAAACTTGATGGAAGGCAAGAATCTCTATGTCGATTCTTTCTCAGCCGGCAGGAATCCGTTCTCCACTCCATCGGGGAATCGCGGCACTCGCACGTCTGTAGTGATACACGGACCATTCCAACATTGTGCTGAGCAGTTTGGCGTACGCAAGTTGCTATCAAAGTGGATAAAGGGAATGCCGACAGAGAACGTGGCTCTAAAGGTCAGCGATCTGTCTAAGTACCTGTCCCTTGTTACGCTTTGCGGCGAGGTGTACATCTCGTGCTTCGCGTTGGCGCGAGTGAATGAGGGGAGGAGTTTACGCGCAGGCTGCATTGAACAAAGAGTCGACAGCCTCGGGCTTCCCCTAACTCTGATCAAGGGGCAGACGACCAAGACGATCGAGGAGGATACTTATTGGATCGGATCAGATTTTTGCAAGAACGCGGTTGTCGCAATGGAGCGGGTTAGCCTTCTACGGATGTCGTGCGCAATCGAAGACCCCCGGTCTCCTGCTACGGAGGAAGACCTCGACACCAGACCGCTCAGACTTCGCGCGTATGAACCCTGGATACCCAATTCCGGAGATGTGGGCCTTCCTATCGACTCGCTTCCCGGAGCACAGGCTCTGGGGAAAGCCTTGGATGATTTCGAGTACCTACTGGATGACAGGGAGCTCCAGATCACGTCCGAAGACCTTAGCATCGCTCTGTCCGTTACCCCTGGATTGGACCCTGAGAAGTTCGCAATCGGCAAGAGATGGCATTTCGCATGGCACCAGCTTCGTCGGACTGGAGCAGTCAACATGAACAGTTCGTCGCTCGTCAGCGATAAGTCCCTCCAACTTCAGCTCAAACACTCTGCTGAAGCTATGACAAGATACTACACACAAGGATACTATCATCTTGATTTGGTTCTAGATGAGGGTTCGAGGAAAGAATTCCTTCTGGCACTTTATGATGGTGTAGCGAAGGACATGACAGCCTTACAAGAGCCGTACTTCTCCAGCCCATTCGGCGACAATCACAAGTCATCTCTTCTGAACCTTGTTTCCGAAAAGAAGCATAATCAGCTGGTCAATCTCGCTCGCCAGCAGGACATACCTTATAGGACCACATTGCTCGGGGCCTGCACCAATCCCTCACCCTGCCAATTCGGCGGAGTAGATGCCTTGGTTGAATGTGCTGGCCGCTCAGATTTCTGCGCGTTCGTACTGTTAGACCGCAGGAAAATTCCCGCCTTGGGCGAACTTAAGGCTGACCTGCGCCGAACTGCCAGAGAAGCCAACCCTGACAGCCCACTCTATGCCAGCCTCACAGCTCAAGTAGCCGCTATTGAGCGAGTGGAAGATTGCTCGCGTTAACTTGCTGCTGAAATTCAAATACCAGCACTCTCTCACGGGTGATGGTAGGTGAGACACTCGTTCACGTGATTCCGCGCCACATCATCTCCATTCTGCCAGTCAAAATCGACAGGACAACTGTAGTTTCAACAATTTGGGTTCCATCTAGATGAAAAAGAAAAAACCAGTTGGAGAGGGCGTCACGCCCTCTTCCAAAGTATCTGCGGAGAGCAAGTTTCGGGCGGCGCTAGCCAGAATCATCGATGGAAGCACACTTAACGTCGAAAGGAATGCAAGGATCACTCAGAATAACGTTGCGCGTGAAGCGGGGGTCGATCCATCCGCATTGAGAGCCAGTCGCTACCCTGCATTGGTAACGGAAATTCGAGACCTGGCTGATATCGCAAGGGCAGACGTGGTGCGCATGGGACAGAAGCCGCATCGTCCGGGAAGCGAGGAGCGCCGCAACGAGAAACAGCGCTATCAGGACATGAAGCGTCAACGTGATCATGCCGCCGCGCTTCTTGCCAGCGCGGACAGCGAGGTTCTGAGGCTAATGCTCAGAGTACGGGACTTGGAGAGGCACATCGAAGAGACTTCCCCTGGAGTGGTTCGCCCGCAGGTGACCATGTTGCGCATGCCTAAGCGCTAGCATCGCCCTCAAATCATCCTCGCGCGTCCAAATATCAGGTCCACCATTGGGCCGTGGCTTCTTGCCCCCAACCTAGCTCAGTTGTCATGAGGCCGAACTTAGGTGTCATGTCACTATGGACAATGGACGTTCCTTGAATTCTCACGTTTCTGCGGCCTTTTGCTTAACTCAATCCATGTCATGTCACAGGTACACGGCCGGCTGGGCGGGGGATCGCAGTGGCCGCTGTCTCTGCAGCGAAGAGGTCATCCAGCGTTACCGGGGGCGGGTTTCCGGGCCCTTGATGGACCGCATCGACCTGCATGTCGAGGTGCCGCGGCTGGACCCGCGCGAGCTGCGCGATGACGCGCCGCTGGGCGAAGACAGCGCGAGTGTTCGCGCCCGGGTGGTGGCCGCGCGGGACGTGCAGCTGCTGCGCAGCGGAAAGGCCAACGCCCAGCTGCTGCCGTTCGAGCTGAGCGCGCATTGCCGGCTGTCGCGGAAGGATCAGCAACTGCTGGAGGACGCCGTGGAGCGACTGCAGCTGTCAGCACGCTCCATGCATCGCATCCTGCGGGTGGCGCGGACGTTGGCGGATCTGGGGCATGCCCAAGACATCGAGACCGCGCATGTGGCGGAGGCGATCGGGTATCGGCAGTTGGATCGGGGTGGCGTCTCCTAGTACTCACCTGTGCTCAAACAAGAAGAGGCTTCCCGGACGATGCAGTGCCGTTGGCAGCATGATTTTGCGACACGCGTGGAACTCCGCCGATTGGGCAACGCTATGATCGATTGTCCTAGATAAACAGGCGTCCGCATGGAGCATCCGAATCCGCGCATCCAGATAGACGTTTCGTATCGACTAACTGAGTACCGACAGCTTTTGCGCGAGGTCATCGCTATGGAACTGGCTACCCAGAATGTGCCGGTAAATCGGGCCCATCCGTGGAACTGGCCAATCGTCCAGAACGCCTTTCTGGCCATCCTCATCCCACCAGTCTTTGCATGGAAGATGCTTCGTGTTGGTCGTTGCCTCTTTGTCTTCAGTGCGGCAGGTATCTCTCGGACCAGCAAAGGCTTGACCGCCTCTCGATCTTGGGACCAGGTCAAAAGCGTCCAGCGGTTGAGTGCGGCGTATGTGATCGAGCTGGTGGAGGGCGGCGCGATGCCTATTCCTTTCCGGGCAATGGACGTGGAGCAGCACCGCGAGTTCGAGCGGCTGGTGGAGTCGGTGCCGTTGGTCATGCTCGGCCCCAGCCTTGATTGACTGCCAGCAGCCTCAGTAGGCCCGTTCCGGCCCCACCGGCACGATCCCCGACGGATTGAGATGCCGATGGCTTCGGTAGTAGTGATGCTTGATGTGCTGGAAATTCACCGTATCCGCCACCTCGGGAATCGCCATCATCCGCGCCACGAACGCATGCAGGCCGGCGAAGTCGGCAATGCGCCGCACGTTGCACTTGAAGTGCACGTAGTACACCGGATCAAAGCGGATCAACGTAGTGAACAGACGGATATCGGCTTCGGTGATGGCATCGCCCACCAGCCACCCGCGTTGCTGAAGGCGCTCGTCCAACCAGGTGAGCGTCTCGAACAACGGCCCAACCGCCTCCTCGTACGCCTGCTGCGTTGACGCAAAGCCCGCTTTGTACACACCGTTGTTGACGGTCGCGTACACACGCTCGTTCACCTGATCGATCTCGGCACGCAGCGCAACCGGGTAGAAGTCACCGGCCTTCGCACCCAGTTGGTCATAGGCGGTGTTGAACATGCGGATGATGTCCGCCGATTCATTGCTGACGATCCTCCCGCGCTCGCGATCCCACAGCACTGGCACGGTCACCTTGCCGGTCATTCCCGGCTTGGCGGCCGCGTACAGTTCATGCAGATAGCGCGCACCGCGTTCAGGCTCCGGCGTCACCTGCGGGCCGGGCTCAAACGTCCAGCCCTGATCACCCATGTGCCAGTTGACCACCGAGACCGGCACCAGATCCTGCAGGCCTTTCAGCGCACGGACGATCAACGTCCGGTGGGCCCATGGGCAGGCGAGACTCACATACAGGCGGAACTGCCCAGGCGCCGCGTTGACGCCAGGCTCGCCATTCGGGCCAGCACTGCCGTCGGCGCTCAGCCAATCGCGGAACGTGGATTCCTCGCGCTTGAAATGACCGTCCTCATCGGCGGCACCCGCCGTGCCTTCCTGCCATGTTCCATCGACCAGCATGCCCATCGCGGGAGTACTCCTCTGATAGTGGTGTGTGGTGAGCCGGTGATGCATCTCGGCGTCTGGAACAACGTTGTAGCAAATGCGCCTGCATTGCCTGGTGATGGGCGCATGCAATCGGCATGTGCTTCATCGCGTTCATCGCAGAGGCACACGCATCTGCGGCAGAATGTCGACGTATCTACGCGAGGCCTCCCGCACCATGCGCATCCATCAGATCGATCTCCCTGTGTCCGATGTCGCCGCCACCGTGGCGTACTTCCGCGATGAACTTCAGCTGCCGGTCGAGGGCTCAGCCGTGCGCATCGGCTGGAGCACCCTGCAGCTGCAACCCGCAGGATCGAACCCGGTCGGCGGTGTGCACCTGGCGTTCAACGTGCCCGCCAATCGCTTCGAGGCGGCCACCGACTGGCTCAAAGCACGCGCCCCCCTGCAGCGCGATCAGAAAGGCCATGACCACTTCACCTTCGATGGCCGCTGGGATTCCGAATCGATCTATTTCACCGGGCCGGATGGCCTGATCCTGGAATTGATCGCGCGGCGACGCTTGCCTGCGGGCGAGTGCCAGGGCGGGTTCCACGGCAGCGAGATGACCTGCATCAGCGAGGTCGGCCTGCCCGCTGAACACGTCGGTGAAGTGCAGGCAAACGCACAGAACGCCTTCGGGCTGGAGCCTCTGTCACAGCCCACGCCGCACTTCGCACCACTCGGCGATGACGAAGGCCTGTTGATCGTGGTCGATGCCCCCCGCCGCTGGTTCCCCGAGCAGAAGGTGCTGCCGAATGCGCGCGGCATCCGCGTGGTGCTGCATGACGTGGTACCGGGCGCGGTGGTCGAAGACGCAGCACTGGGCTGGCACCTGCGCTCGGCCTGAGCAGGCCCGGACGAACGAAGCCCCGCCGGAGCGGGGCTTCAGTTCACACAACAGCCGGCTGGGTTCACTCTTCCTCGTCCTGCTGGCCGCCCTGCTGCTGGTTCTGGTTGCGCTGCTGCTGTTCCTGCTGCTGTTGCTGCTGCTGGCCGCGACCACCTTCCTGCTGCTCACCGCGCTGATTCGGGTTCTGCTGGTTCTGCTGAGCCATCTCGATTCTCCGGTTGCCGCAAACGGAATGTCGCGGTCCGGGCCATCCTCTGCAGCGCGAGGTTAACGACGTGTGGGGGTTTGTATACGAATTCGTCAACGTCTCCCCGCCAACGTTTTCAACGAGTGCAGACCCCATGTCGCAGTAGGCGTTGACCCGCATATGAACGGTTCGAATTCCCTTATTCCGCTTCCCACAGAACTCCTCGTCGTGCGACTGAACAGGGCATCGCTGAGCCAACGTCTACAGATGACGCGCAGATGACGATCACGGCATCACCGGCGGCACGTAGGTCAGCGTCATGCCGAGCAGCCACAGCAGGCCGAGCACCAGCGGGATGTGCACCAGCAGCTGGATGAAGGTGAAGCCGACGATGTCGCGCGCCTTCAGGCCGAGCACGCCCAGCAGCGGCAGCATCCAGAACGGGTTGATCAGGTTCGGCAGCGCCTCGGCCGCGTTGTAGACCTGTACTGCCCACCCCAGATGGGCCTTCAGTTCGTTGGCCGCCTGCATCACGTACGGCGCTTCGATGATCCACTTGCCGCCACCGGAGGGCACGAAGAAGCCGAGCACGGCCGAGTACACGCCCATCACCAGCGCGAAGGTGTCGGTGGTGGCGATATGCACGAACAGGGTGGAGAGCCGATGCGCGAGGGTCTCATCGCCACTGCCGGTGGCGTGGGTGAGGATCATCGCGATGCCGCCATACAGCGGGAACTGGATCAGCACGCCGGTGGTGCTGGGGACGGCCTTGGCCACGGCGTTGAGGAAGCTGCGCGGGCGCCAGTGCAGCAGCAGGCCAAGCGAGATGAACAGGAAGTTGTAGGTGTTGAGGTTGGCGATGGCGGTCACCACCGGCTTGCTGGCGAACTCGCCGAACAGCCAGCCGAACGCGAGCAGCGAGAGCAGCACGGTGAGCAGCGGGCTGTACTCCAGCCACTCGCCGGGGCGGGTGCGCGGCGGCAGCGGCTCGGCTTCGGCGCGGGCGGCGCCTTCGAAGTCCTTGGCAGTGCGCGCGGAGGCGGCCCCGGGGGCGGTCAGCCAGGCGATCAGCAGCGAGACCAGGATCAGCGCGGCGGTCAGCGCGATCGACTGCCACAGGAAGATGGTTTCGGTGAAGGGCAGCACGCCGGTGATCTCGACCAGGCCGGGCGGCATGCTGGCCGGGTTGGCCTGCAGCTGGGCGGCCGAGGAGCTCAGCCCCATCGCCCAGACCGCGCCAAGGCCGAGATACGCCGAGGCGCCGGCGGCGCGGTAGTCCATGTGGAGTGCTTCGCGGCGGGCCAGCGCGCGGACCAGCAGGCCACCGAACACCAGCGAGAAGCCCCAGCTCAGCAGCGAGGCGAGCATGCTGATCAGACCGACATAAACCACCGCGCCACGGCCGGTCTTGGGGACGCGGGCCAGCAGATCGATGAAACGCGCGACGATCGGCGCGGTGGCGACGGCGTAGCCGCCGATGACCACGAAGGCCATCTGCATGGTGAAGGGGATCAGGCTCCAGAAGCCCTCGCCGAATGCCGTGGCGGTGGCCTGCGGGGTGGCGCCGAAGCCCATCGCGGCCGCGGCGACGATGACCACGCCGAGCACCGCGAACACGTACGCATCAGGGAACCACTTTTCCGCCCAGGCGGCCGAGCGCAGTGCCGCGCGCGCCATCCAGCCGTCCTGCACCACCGTCGACGTGTTCATTGCCCCTACCCTCCCCGACCATTCGATGGGAGGGATTCTGGGCGCTGGCCACGGCGCTGTCAGTCGCCTAATGGTCGTAGTGCGCGTTACCGGTAGCACCCGACCGTTGGTCGGGTCGCCCCTCAGCGCAGCGCCAGCGACACCGCGATGCCGGCGAACAGCGCCGCCCCGACCCAGTTGTTGTGCAGGAAGGCCTTGAAGCACGGGTCACGCTCGCGCTTGCGGGCGATCCAGAACTCGTAGGCGATCAGCCCGGCGGCCACGCCGACGCCCAGGCCGTAATAGAACCCCAGCCCGGCGCGCAGGCCGACCAGCGCCATCGTGCCCAGGAACAGCGCATAGAGGATGCCCTGGATGACCAGGTCCAGATCGCCGAACAGGATCGCGGTGGAGTGCGAGCCCATTTTCAGGTCGTCATCGCGGTCGACCATGGCGTACCAGGTGTCGTACGCGGTGGACCACAGGATGTTGGCGCCGTACAGCAGCCAGCCGATCACCGGCACCTCGCCCTGCACCGCGGCGAAGGCCATCGGGATGCCCCAGCCGAAGGCCATGCCCAGGTACACCTGCGGCAGGTGGGTGTAGCGCTTCAGGTAGGGGTAGCTGGCGGCCAGGAACACGCCGATGAAGCTCATGCCGATGGTGAGCCAGTTCAGGGTCAACACCAGCGCGAAGGCGACGATCATCAGCCCGGCGAACAGGGCCAGCGCCTCGCGGCCGGAGACGGCGCCGCTGGCCAGCGGGCGGTCCTTGGTGCGCTTGACGTGCGGGTCCAGCCAGCGGTCGGCGTAGTCGTTGATCACGCAGCCGGCCGAGCGGGTCAGCCAGACGCCGGCGGTGAACACGAACAGCGTCCACAGCGGGGGCAGCCCGCCGGAGGCCAGCCACAGCGCCCACCAGGTGGGCCAGAGCAGCAGCAGGGTGCCGATCGGGCGGTCGGCGCGCATCAACTTCCAGTAGTGCCGCCAGCGCGACGGGGGCGCCGCCTCGGGCGCTTCAAAACGTTCGTAAGCCATCGGTAAAGGATACCGCCTGGGCTGGCCGGGCGCGCCGTCGCCCGGTGCATCGATGCAGGGGGCAGACCTGCGCGGCGTTTACGGATAGAATGCTCCTCCCGCGCCGCTTCGGCGGTCCGTGGCCCCATCAGGCGGCCCGGCGGGATGCAGGATACAACGCGCTCGTAGCTCAGCCGGATAGAGTAGTGGCTTCCGAAGCCATTGGTCGGGGGTTCGAATCCCTCCGGGCGCACCATCCTTGCCACGCTTCCCCGTGTTCATTGCTTTGCCTGCGCTGATCGCCCAGGCTGGGCCGCGCCATCAGCTGGCCGACCGGGTCAATGCGCGCAAGGAATGGCCGGTACGCATCGGTACCGGCCGTTGAACGTCAACCTTCCTCAGTACGTCCCATCAAACGCAAAGATCGGCTTGCGCTGCTTCCACAGCCCGGCGGTGAAATCCGGGAATTCCAACGTCTGGAAACTGTTGGCGATCGACTGCTCGGACAGCGGCGTGATCGCGCTCCAGGTGACCGCGTCGTAGATGTCGATCGGCATCGGTGCCCGGGCCTTGAGCGCCTCCACGAAGGCATGGATGACGAACCAGTCCATGCCACCGTGGCCGGCGCTGGCGGCGGTGTCGGCGTGCTGCTTCCACAGCGGGTGCTCGTACTGATCCTGGTAGGCCTGGAACGGTTCCCACTTGTGCGGCGGGCTGCGACCTTCGATATGGATGGACTGGTTCACGTCCATCCACAGGCCCTTGGTGCCCTGCACACGGAAGCCCATCGAGTACGGCCGCGGCAGCGAGGTGTCGTGCTGCAGCAGGATGGTCTCGCCGTTCTCGCAGGCCAGCGTGGTGGTGACGATGTCGCCGAGCTTGAAGTTCACCTTGGTGCTGGGGTGGGTGGTGCCACCGCTCTTGGCCACGGTGTACTCATGCAGACCGCGCGCCTTGCTGGCGAAGGCGTTGATGTGGGTGAAGCGGTTGCCGCGGTTGATGCCGGTATACATCGCACACGGGCCAATGCCGTGGCTGGGGTACAGCTCACCGTTGCGCTGCACCGAATGTTCGGTGCGCCAGCGCGCCTCGGACCAGCCCTTGGCACCGAATTCCACGCCGCTGTCATAGGGCTGGCTGGGATCGCCGGAGTTGAACTTCACGCCCCGCAGGTCGTGCTGGTAGCCGCCCTGCAGATGCACGAGCTCGCCGAACAGGCCTTGCCGCACCATCTGCAGCGCGGCCATCACGTCGCGGCGATAGCAGACGTTTTCCAGCAGCATGTAGGGGGTGCCGGTGGACAGCTGGGTCTTGAGGACGTCCCAGTGGTCCTGCAGGGTGATGCCGGCGACCACTTCGCAGCCCACCGCGACCTTGGCCTGCATGGCCGCGATCGCCATCGGCGCGTGGTATTCCCACGGCGTGGCGATGACCACCCCGTCCAGCCCGCGCTGCTCGATCAGCCGCTTCCACGCGTTGACATCGCCATCCTGGCCATAGGCCTTGGGCGCAGGCTTGCCAGCCTTGGCGACCATGTCCATGCCGCGCTTGAGCATGATCGGCTCGATGTCGCACAGGGCGACCACCTCCACGTCATCGCGGCGGACCAGTTCTTTCAGCAGCACCTGGCCGCGCATGCCGGTGCCGATCAGGCCCAGCCGCACCTTGCGTGCGCGGGCCCAGGCGGGTGTGTTCGGCAGCAGGCTGCTGGCGGCGACGGCCGCGCTGGCGGCGATGAATTCTCTGCGTTTCATGGACAGTACCTCGTGTGAAGATCGCGCCGGCCGGGACCGGCGCGAGGGTTGCATCAGAATTTGTAGCCCACGGTCAGACTGTAGCCGCGACCGAAGATGGTGGCGTAATCGCTGGAGTCGCCCAGGAAGCTGTTCGGGTCATAGAACGGCAGACGGTCGAACAGATTCTTGATGGTGAAGCCCACGTTCCAGTGCTCGTCCGGGCGCCAGGCCACGCTCAGGTTGGCGGTCCACCACGACGGCGCACCATCGCACTTGCTCTGCTCCACCGGCAGGTAGCCGGCGGTGCACGTCTGCGGGTTGTTGTCTTCCTCGTCGATCTGCTGCAGCGCCCACTTGGTGCCGCCGACGTAGTTGACGAAAACGCTGGTGGTGACCTGCTTGTAGCTCCAGTCCGCGTTCAACGTGGCGCGCAGGCGCGGGTTGTTGTAGTAGCCGACCAGGTCGCCGTAGTACCAGCCGCTTTCGTCATCCAGGTAGGAACGGTTGCGGTTGGCGAGGGTGGCAGCCACGCCGATGTTGAGGTTGCCCCATTCGCCCAGCGAGAAGCGGCTGCGCGCGTCGATGTCGAAGCCGTCGATCAGGGTCTTGCCGCGGTTCTTGTACTGGCCCACCACGCTGGCCACGTTGCCGACGCTGTAACCGGGCAGCGTGCCCGGGCACGCGACGCCGCTGGCCGGATCGGCGCACATCGCCGCCAGCGCCGCCAGGTTGGCGCGGTCGCTGTCGGTGATCGGCGAGCGGGTGGAGGAGATGATGTCTTCATCGCGGGTGAAATCCGGGGCGACGATTTCGTTGCTGCGGTAGATGAACCAGTAATCGGCCGATACCGAGAGCCACTGGGTCGGCTCGTAGACAAAGCCCAGCGTGGTGATCTTGGCCTTTTCCGGCTTCAGGTCCGGGTTCGGCTGGGTCATGCGCGCCACAGTGCGGCTGCAATCGGTGTTGAGCAGGGTCTTGCCCAGGTCGACATCGCCACCGCGCTGTGAACGCAACAGCAGGTTGGCGATCGCGTTGGTCTCGTTGCAGCGCACCTCGTCGCGGTAACCGCCCAGCTGGGCGAACACGCCGCCGTTGCCGGACTCGGCCAGGCTGGGCGCGCGGAAGCCGGTGGAGTAGGTACCGCGCAGCATCAGCTGGTCGAACATCTGGTACTTCAGGCCGATCTTCGGGGCCAGGTTGGCGCTGAAGTCCGGGTATTTGTCCACGCGCAGCGCGGCGTCCAGTTCCAGCTTCTCGGTGAGCGGCGCCACCGTCTCGGCGAACAGCGCATAGGTGTTGCGCTTGCCGTCGAACCACGAACCACCCTGCTGGGTGATCAGGCCGTTGGCCGCATCCGGGTTGCCCGGGGTGTAGAAGGTCTCGCGGCTGGCGTTGAAGCCGAAGGCCGCACGTACTTCGCCGGCTGGCATCTGGAACAGCGGGCCTTCGATCTTGCCATCGAGGGTATGCAGGCGGGTCCAGGACTGGATGTCGAAGGTCGGGAATGCTTCGCGGATCAGCGCGGCGTTGGCCTCGCTGATCTCGCCGAACGTGTACGCCGGGTGGTCGGAGATGATGACGCGACCGGTACCCGGATCGACGGAGTACGGGCCGAAGGCCTTTTCGAAGCCGGCCAGGTTCACGTTGGTGGTCTGGTAGGTGACCGAATGGCTGCCGGCGGTGGCGAAGGCGGTTTCCCAGTTCCAGTCGCCGATGTCACCGCGCAGCCCGGCCACCACGCGGTAGCTCTGGTCGGTGTTGCGCTGGCCGAAGTGGTTGGCGCCCACGTCCTGCAGCAGGTACTGCAGGCCGACCACGCCGCCCATCAGTGCCTTCAGTTCGGGCGAGGCGTGGTTGTATTCGTTGTTCGGGCCCAGGTACGGATACAGGAACTGGTTGACGGTGGTGCCGGTGTTGCGCGAGAACCAGCTGGTCGGGTTGCCGGTGGTGGTGCCGTAGGCGCGCGGCGTGCCGCCATTGGCGGTCAGGTCGATGTCGGTGTAGGTCGCCTCGGCGAAGGCTTCGGTGCTGTCGCCGATCAGGAAATGCGCGTTGACGTAGGCGGTGTTGCGCTCGGACTTGGCGCCGGCGTCGATCTCGTTGTTCATCCACGTCTCCCAGATACAGCGCGGGCCGGCCGCTTCGCTGGTGAGCACGTTGTTGCAGCCCGGGGCGGCTTCCTGCACGCGGCGGCCGGTGACCGGGTCGAAGGCGAAGTAGCTGCCGGGGTTGAACTCACCCGGCTTGCTGCCGGTGCCCAGGCGCAGGTTGGGCAGGTAGTTGGGGTTGTTGACGTAGTACTGGTCGGGGCGCTTGTCGTAGAAATCGCTCAGCGGAATCGCATCGCGCCGGTACAGGTTCACCGAGGCATAGACGTTGTAGCGGTCTTCATCGAGGTCGCCGAAGCCGGCGGTGATGCTGCCCTGGTGCTCGCCGTAGGAGCTGATCCGCGAGGATTTGTCGGTGGTGAGATTGATCTCCGCACCCTGGTAGGAGCGCTTGGTGATCACGTTGATCACGCCGGCCACCGCGTCGGTGCCGTACACCGCCGAGGCACCGTCGGTCAGCACTTCCATGCGTTCGATCGCCGCGGCGGGGATCGCATCGATGTTGACGAACTGGGTCTGGAAGCCGGCGGGCGCGCCGTAGTAGGACAGCCGACGGCCATTGAGCAGCACCAGCGTGCCCTGCGCGCCGAGGCCACGCAGGTTGGCCTGCGAGGCGCCGTCCGAGCCGGTGAACAGTGAGCGTGCGTCCTGCTGGCCCGGCCGCGCGGCGGGCAGGTTGTCGAGCACCTGCAACAGCGTGCGCGCGCCCATGTTCTCGATGTCCTGCTTGCTGATCACCTGCACCGGCGAGGCGGTTTCCACATCGCTGCGGCGGATGTTGGAGCCGGTTACTTCGATGCGCGACAGCTCGGTGGCGTTGGTATCGGGCGCTGCGTCCTGCGCGCCGGCACTGCCGACCACCGCAACGGCCAGGCCGAGTGCGATGGACAAGGGGGTGGCGGTGATGCGGCGATGGCGATGGCGTTCGGTCAACATCTTGGGCTCCTTGTTCGATCCGCAGCGTGGGGCTGGCGGTGGATGGGTGTGTTCGGGCAAACGTCCCCCGTGCCGCGGCCAGAGGGCCGCAGACGGGAAACGGGAGAGAGCTGTTTTTCTGAAAGCGTGTTTCTTCGGTTACGGCGACACGATGCTGGCGGTATCGCCCTCCTGTCCGATCAGGGCGGCATTGGCCCAGTTGCCACAGACCTGCGCGGGGTGGTCGCCCTGCGCCCCGAGCGTGCGCAGGCTCAGCCGCTGCAGGCCGCGCACGTCCAGCTCCGGTTTGACCACGCCGGGTGCGTTGACCAGGCCGCTGTCATACAGCAGCCGACCGTCACCCCACACCTGGAACTGCATGCCGCCGGCGGTCCGGCACTGATCATCGATACCCAGATCGGCGCGCAGCAGGCGCCAGCTGCCGTTGAGCTTCAGGTCGATCCGGCTGCTGGCGTTGACGCCCAGGCCGCGGCGGAAATGCAGGCCGTTCATGCGCATTTCCGCCTGCCCACCGAAGGCGTGGTCGGCAGCAACGCTGGCCTGCAACGGTACCGGCAGCGGCAGCGCGGACAGGTACAGCTGCTGCGCCGGGCCGTCCGGCTGCGGATGCTCCAGCACGTGGAAGGTGGACAGTACGATCGGGCCGACATCGCGCGGCTGCAGCGCATCCACCGCACGTGCCACGCTGCCCTGCGCAGCCGTCACCATCGGATCGGCACCGCTGGCACTATCACCTTCCGGGTTCTGCGTGCTCAGCACGCGGAAGCGCAGCAGGCGGCCGGCATGGGCGGGGAAGTCGATCTGCTGCATCCCCTGCTGCAGGGTCAGACGACCGCGCTTGATCGGCTCACCCCACTCGCCGTTGCTGTCGGCCATGTAGATTTCGTAGTCGCGGATCTGGCCGTTCTTCCAGTGCTGGTCGTTGCGCGGCGCCATTTCGATGCCGTCGATCAGCTTGCGTTCGCCGAAGCCGAGCACCCATTCGTGCGCGCCGGTCTTGACCGCCTGGTTGCGCACGGTGCGGAACCACGTCGCCGGATCGTCGTCGAACGCCTTCTCCATCTCATAGCCCTGCTCCTCGGCCGGGCGGTTCACCACCAGCAGGCTGTCCGACGGCAGCGCGCGGCCCAGTTCCGGTGCGGCCGGGAAGGCATCGTCGGCCGGCGCGGCGGCAACCGGCAGGTCCAGCTGGAGTGCCAGTGGCTGGCGGATGTCGGTCGGCGCAGTGCGTACGTGCAGGGTGCCGCGGCGTTCGGCCGCGTCGAAGTACCAGCCTTCGTTGGCGCCCTGCCATGCTGCCTGGTCGGCCAGCATCGGCAGCGCACGGCCGTCCAGCGTCACGGCGGCGGGGCGCTGGCGGCTGAGCACGCGCAGCGCATAGCGCCGCTGCGGCAGCTGGCCGGCGTACTTGCCCTGCACCGGATCGATGCGCACCTGCACCGGGCCACTGCCCTGCGCCGGGGCCTGCACCGTGATCGCCTGCGTGCTCGATTCACCCTTCTCATAGCGGCGGGTGGCGCCATCGTCTTCGTACAGCGTGTACTGCGAGGTACCCTGCGGGTACAGGTCGAAGGTCACTTCATCGAGCGGCTTCTGCCCGTCGTAGAGCATGTCCGGGTACATCGGGATGATCGCGCCGGCGCGCACGAACACCGGGATCGTGGCCAGGTCGACCGGGCGGTCCAGCGAACGTCCCTCGGCCCCGGCCTGCAGCTGGCGGCCATCCCAGTAGTCGATCCAGCGGCCCTGCGGCAAGTGGATGTCGCGGCGCCAGCCACGGCTCGCGGCCTGGCTGCGGTACACCGGCGCGATCAGCAGTTCGCGGCCGAGCAGGAACTGGTACTTGTGCGCCTCGGTGTAGGCCTGCGGGTCCTGCGGGTAATCCCACATCAGCGCGCGCAGCAGCGGTGCGCCGGTGGTGGCCGCGTCATGCGCCAGTCCGTACATGTACGGGGTCATGCGCATTTTCAACTTGAGGTAGTCGCGGTTGACGCTGCGGTAGGGTTCATCGAACCACCACGGGTGCTTGCGTGCATTGCCCGACCAGCCAGACATGCCCATCAGCACGGGGGTGAAGCTTTTCCACTGCAGGTCGCGGGTGAAGGTCTCGGCGCTGCCGCCGAAGATCGCGTCCACGTCGCCACTGGCGTAGGCCATGCCGGACAGGCCCGAGCCGATCAGGGTCGGGATGTGCCAGCGGATGTAATCCCAGCTGCTGCTCTGGTCGCCGGTCCAGGCCACCGCATAGCGCTGGATGCCGCCCCAGCCCATCACCGTCCACAGGAACGGGCGCGAATCGGAGTTGTCCATGATGCCGTTGAACGCGGACTGGTTGGCATCCATGGCGAACTGATAGCCCTTGCCGGTCCAGGCCACGTCCAGCTTCTGCACGCGGCTGCCGGCGGTGCCGACTTCCCAGGCGATCTTGTCGACGCCGTTCTCGGTCCACAGGCCGGTCCTGAAGCCGTACTTCGCCAGCCCCTGCACGGTCTCGGGCAGCTTTTTGTAGCCGCAGCCGTAACCATCGTTGGGGAGGATCCAGCCGCCGGGCATGTCGTGCTCGCGGTACTGCCTGGCCACGCTGTCCACCACGTCGGGCGTGGTGCCGGTCGGGCCGTCGCTCCAGCCGTCGGGCACGCTGCCCGGCTTTTTGATGTTGTTGCCATCGTTGTAGCAGTCGGCGTCGCCATAGGAGAACGCCCAGCGCGGCAGCAGGCCGGCGCGGCCGGTCAGCGTGGTGTAACGGTCCAGCAGCGTATGCAGGCTCGGCCCGACGAAGTAGTACGCATCGAAGCGGTCTTCGCGGTGCAGCAGCGTGGCCTGGTCGGCCTGGCGCAGATCGTAGGTGCCGTCGCTCCACGTATTGCGCAGCATGCCCCAGCCCCGCGAGCTCAACAGCATCGGCGCCGGGTTGGCGCGATCGCCTTCTTCCCAGCCACCGGAGTACGACACCTCCAGTTCGCGGCCCTTGAACTCGAAGCGGCCGTTCTGCTGGCCACCGCCGTAGAAGTGCTCATCGCTTTCGCTGGAGAGCACCTGCACGCTCTGGTCCCTGTCCAGGTCCAGCGGCTGCAGTTCGCGCCACAGCGCGACATCGCGGTCGCCCTCGCGGCGGACCAGCGCCAGGCGCAGTGGCTGGCGCTGGATGTGCAGGACCAGCGCATCGGTGCGGATGCGCACCTCGTTGGCATCCTCTTCCAGTTGGACGGCAACCTTCGCGGCCGGCTGCGGCAGCACGATCGGGGCGGCCTTGTCGCCGGCACCGGTGAGCGTGCCGTTGCGGCCGGCGCGCACGCGCAGGACGTCATCGCGCAACAGGTCCACGCGCACCGTGGCGCCGGTATCGGTGCTGAGCGTCCAGCCGGCGGTGCCGTCGTTGGCGGGGGTGGCACTGATCGCACGCAGGTTGCCCACCGGAGCGGCACTGGTGGTGCCGCCCAGCGCCACTGCGGCAAGCAGTGCAATCGTCAGACCAGTGCGTCGTAACCGGAAGTCCACCTTGCCCCCAAGCCCGCGGTCAGCGGGAAACTGAAACCAGTGCGGCCGACTCTAGGGCAGGGTCTCGAAAGATGTCAACAAATTGCAAAGAAAAAGGAAGGATAATTTACATAAAACGAAAGATACTGTGCGGCCCTGCTTTCCAAACGGCGCCTGAATACGCGTTTTTGACCGCTCGAAACCTTGCTGCGGCGCGGCATTCCGGTGAAGCGCTGACGGGAGCCCGCCAAGAAGACGACGAAAACTGTGACCGAACTACCTTTTCTTTATCTTTCGATATTTGACATTTCGAAAGAAAACGCAGAAGGTGCGGTCGCCCAACAGGAATTGCGAATGGACGCTTCTCTGCTCCCTGATTTGCCCACGTGGCAGCGCCTCGGTGGCGCCTATACCGCCGAAGAAATCGCTCAGCAGCCCCGGCTGTGGGCCGCGCTGGCCGGCCAGCTGGACGCAGCGCGGGCGCGCATCGACGGCTTCCTCGGGGAAGCCCTGCGCGATCCCGGCCAGTTGGTGATCTTCACCGGCGCCGGCAGCTCGGGGTTCATTGCCGAGATGGTGGCCGACCAGATCAATGCGCAGTGGCCTGCCGAGGTCCGCGCCGTGCATACCACCAGCCTGCTGACCCATCCGGCGCTGTACCTGCGCCGCGACCGCCCGACCCTGCTGGTGTCGTTCGGGCGCAGCGGCTCCAGCCCGGAAAGCGTGGCGGCGGTGGATCTGGTCCGCGACCAGGTCGACCGCGCACGCTTCGTGGATATCACCTGCAATGCCGAAGGCGAACTCGCCAAGCGTGGTCACGGCCGCAGCGATACGCTGTCGCTGCTGATGCCGGCGGCCAGCTGCGACCGCGCCTTCGCGATGACCAGCAGCCTGAGCTGCATGCTGCTGGCCGCGCTGAGTGCGTTCGACAGCGCCCCGTGGGCGCAGCGCCTGGAGCGGCTGCGCACCCTCGCCACCCACGGCGAACGTGCGCTGGATGCCTGGGATGCGGCGGTGGCCGCGCTGGCCCAGGCGCCATACGCGCGCGTCATCTATCTCGGCAGTGGGCCGCTGGAAGCGGTCGCCCGCGAGGCCGCGCTGAAGGTGCTCGAACTCACTGCCGGCCAGGTGCTGGCGCTGGCCAATACCCCGCTGGGGTTCCGCCATGGTCCCAAGTCCACCCTCAACGGCGAAACCCTGGTGGTGATGCTGCGCAGCGCGCAACCGCTCGCCCGCAGCTACGAGGAGGACCTGTTGAACGAACTGCGCCGCGACGGCATCGCCGGGCGGGTGTTGTCGATCGGGCCGGACGATGCGGACCGCGCCGACGGCGACTTCGTCCTCGCCGCACCTGCACTGCCCGATCCGTGGCTGGCCCCGCTGTGGTTGCTGGCGCCGCAGTGCTATGCGCTGCAGCGTTCGGCCGCGCTCGGCATGACCCCGGACAATCCCTTCCCCGACGGCACGGTCAACCGTGTGGTGCAGGGCGTGACCATCCACCCCCACGGCTGAGCACGCATGCAGACCTGGTACGGCATCGACATCGGCGGCACCAAGATCGAGCTGGTCGCGTGCGACGCCGCGCTGGCGGTGCATCATCGCCAGCGCGTACCGACGCCGACCCGGGACTACGCTGCGTTCCTGCAGGCGATCGTCGATCTGGTCGATGCGGCGGATGCCGCGCTCGGCCAGCGCGGGGTCGCCGTCGGCCTTGGCCTGCCCGGCGTGCGTGATCGCGCCAGCGGCCGCCAGCTCAGTGCCAATGTGCCCAGCCTGACCGGTCACACAGTCGGGGCGGACCTGCAGGCTCTCCTGCAGCGCCCGCTGGAACTGGGCAACGATCTGCAGTGCTTTGCCTTGTCCGAAGCGCATGACGGCGCCGCCGCCGGCTACCCCAGCATGTTCGGGGCGATCCTCGGCACGGGTGCGGGCGGTGGCTTCTGCGTCGGCGGCCGGCTGATCGCCGGGCACAACGGCATCGCCGGCGAGTGGGGCCACTGGAGCCTGCCCGCCACACTGCAGCAGCGCCACGATCTGCCGCTGCTGGACTGCGGTTGCGGCCTGCGCGGCTGCCTGGAGCGCTACGTGTCCGGCAGCGGCCTGGCGATGATCCATGCGCGGCGCGGTGGTACAGCGCTGGATGCTGCCGAGGTGGTCGCACGCGCGCAGGCCGGCGATGCGATCGCGCAGCAGGCCCTGGCCATCCACCGCGACCTGCTCGGCTACAGCTTCGCCAGCCTGATTCTCGCGCTCGATCCGCACGTGATCGTGCTCGGCGGTGGGCTGTCCAAGCTGGAGCAGCTGTATCGCGATCTGCCGGCCGCGATCGCGCCGTACCTGTTCACCGGCGTGCGCGTGCCGCCGATCCTGCCGCCCACCTTCGGCGATGCCGGCGGTGCGCGGGGCGCCGCCCTGCTCGCGCGCCAGCACCATCCCTCCCCCTGAACACCGCTGTTACTGGAGTTGCCATGTCCGCCGTCCAATCGTTGATCGCCGCCCATCGCCAGGGCGCCCCCGTCGGGCTGTACAGCGTCTGCTGCAGCAACGCGCAGGTGTTGCTGGCCGCGATGCAGGTGGCGCAGCGTTACGACACCCTGCTGCTGATCGAGGCGACCTCCAACCAGGTCGATCAGTTCGGCGGCTATACCGGCATGACCCCACCGCAGTACCGCGACTACGTGCTGCAGCTGGCGCGCGATGCGGGCTTCCCGGCCGAGCGGCTGGTGCTCGGCGGCGACCACCTCGGTCCGAATGCCTGGCAGAAAGGCCCCGCAGCGGCCGCAATGGCCAACGCCCGCGAGCTGATCGCCGCCTATGTGGCCGCCGGTTTCCACAAGATCCACCTGGACTGCAGCATGTCCTGCGCCGATGACCCGACCCCGTTGCCGGACGCCATCGTCGCGGCGCGCTCGGCCGAGCTGGCGCGGATTGCCGAGCGCACCGCTGCCGAGCACGGGCTGCCGCCGCCGGTCTACGTGATCGGCACCGAAGTGCCGATTCCCGGCGGCGAGGCCTCGCTGGCCGGTGGCCTGCAGGTGACGACGCCGGCGGCCGCGGCCACCACCCTGGCCATCCACCGCGAAGCATTTTCCGCCCCGGACCTGCTGCCCGCCTGGGAGCGCGTGATCGCGATGGTGGTGCAGCCCGGCGTGGATTTCGACCACAGCAGCGTGCACTACTACGACCCTGCCGCCGCCGCGGACCTGTCGGCCTTCGTCGAACAGCAGCCGCGCATCGTGTTCGAAGCGCACTCCACCGATTACCAGACCGAAGCCGGCCTGCACGCGCTGGTCCGCGATCACTTCGCGATCCTGAAAGTCGGCCCGGCGGCAACCTATGCCTTCCGCGAAGCGGTGTTCGCGCTGGCCATGATCGAGCGCGAGCTGCTGCCGGCCACGCAGCGTTCGCAGCTGATCGAGGTGCTGGACCGCTGCATGGTCGACAAGCCCGGCAGCTGGCGCAGCTACTACCAGGGCGATGCACACGAACTGCGCCTGCTGCGCGCGTATTCGCTCAGCGACCGCAGCCGCTATTACTGGGGCGAGCCGGCGGTGCAGGCCGCGCTGGATACGCTCATCGCCAATCTCACCGCGCACGCGCCGCCGCAGATGCTGCTCAGCCAGTTCATGCCCGAACAGCTCAAGGCGATCGAAGCCGGCGAGCTGCAACCCGAGCCGCTGGCGCTGATCCAGCACAAGGTCGCGCTGCGCCTGGCCGAGTACGCCCGGGCCTGCAATCGCAACGTGTCGGGCACGCATAACGAAACCCGGCAGGCCAAGGAGCTTTCGGAACGGTAAGCTTCGGCTTTCCCTTTCGAACGGAATCGCCCCCATGCGAAACACCCGGCAGCGCCGCCAACAGATCCTCCAGACCCTGGTCGAGCACGGCAACGTGCAGGTCAGCGAGCTGGTGGAGCGCTTTGCGGTGTCGGCAGTGACGATCCGCGCCGACCTGACCCACATCGAGTCGCAGGGGCTGGCCACGCGCACCCACGGGGGCGCCACGCTGGTGCGCACGCCGCCGCAGGAACAGGACATCCACGAGAAGGATGCGCTGAACCTGCCGATGAAGGACCGCATCGGTATCGAGGCGGCCAAGCTGGTCAAGGCCGGCGACAACATCATCATCGATTCCGGCTCGACCACGATGACCCTGGCGCGGCACCTGCGCGGGCATCGCGAGGTGACGGTGATGACCAACGGGCTCAACATCGCCTGGGAGCTGGCCAATGCGCCCGGCGTGGAGCTGCTGCTCACCGGCGGGCTGCTGCGCAAGCAGTCGCTGTCGCTGCATGGCAGCCAGGCCGAAGCCAGCCTCAATACCTACAGCTTCGACACGTTGTTCCTTGGTGTGGACGGCCTGGACCTGCAGTTCGGCCTGACCACCCACCATGAGGCCGAAGCCAGCCTCAACCACCGCATGGTCGAGCGCGCGCGCCGCATTGTGGTGCTGACCGATGCCTCCAAGTTCGGCCGGGTCAGCCTGCACCGCATCGCGCGGCTGGACCAGGTCCATACCATCATCACCGACGCCAGCATCGAGCCCGAGTACCTGGAAGGGCTGCAGCGGCTGGGCGTCGAAGTGATCATCGCCGAGTCCCCGCCTTGACCGAGTCCCGCTCCCTGCACGGCCGCCTGCTCACCGACACCGGTTGGGTCCGCGGCGATCTCCATTTCAACCAGCGCATCACTGCCATCGACACCGAGCACGCCGACCCGCGCGACGATGCGGAGGTCCCGTTGATCCTGCCCGGCTTCATCGACCTGCATGTGCATGGCGGGGCCGGGGTGGACATCATGCAGGGCGGCGCGACCGCGCGGACGGTGGCGCGTGCGCACGCCCGGCATGGCACCACCGCGTTGCTGGGCACCACCATGACCGCGCAGGAAGACGACATCACGCGGGCGCTTGAAGGCCTGTCCGCTGCGATCGCCACGCGCGAACCCGGCATGGCGCGCGTGCTCGGCGTCCACCTGGAAGGCCCCTTCATCAGCGCACAGCGCCTGGGCGCGCAGCCACCATTGGTGGTCGAGGCCACCCTGGCCGACGTTAAGCGCCTGCACGCAATCGCCCCGATCAAGGTGCTGACCCTCGCCCCGGAAATCGGCCAGCACCTCGCGCTGATTCCTGCCCTGAGCGCGCTCGGCATCCGCGTGCAGCTCGGTCACAGCGCCGGCAGCTATGAAGACGGCGTGGCCGCATTGAACGCCGGTGCGGCCGGCTTCACCCATCTGTTCAACGGCATGACCGGCGTGGACCACTACCACCCGGGCATCGCCACCGCCGCACTCGCGCATGCGCAGTACGCCGAACTCATTCCCGATCTGCAGCACGTGCATCCCGGCGCGATCCGCACCGCGCTGCGCGCGATTCCGCGCCTGTACTGCGTCACTGATGCGACCGCCGCTACCGGCATGCCCGATGGCGAATACGCGCTCGGCGTGCAGCGCGTGCACAAGTGCCTGGGCTGCGTGCGGCTGTCGAGCGGCTCGCTGGCCGGCAGCGCGCTGACCATGGACCAGGCGCTGCGCAACCTGGTCTCGCTCGGCCTGGACATCGCCGATGCCTCCAACCGGCTGTCGCGCTACCCGGCCGACTACCTCGGCATCGATGACCGCGGCCGTATCGCGACCGGTGCCTGGGCGGACCTTGTGGTGCTCGACCACGACCTGCGCGTGCGCGGCGTGGTGGTGGAAGGCGACGACATCGCGCTCGACTGAGCGTGGACTCCCGCGCCGCCATGGCGCACGCAGCAGCAGACAGGACCGGCACGATGAACGACGTTTCCGCAGCCATGCCCGTGCACGCCGGCGCTTCCGCGCCACGCTGGCCGGTACGCTATCTGTTGTTCATCGGTGGCATGGGCGGGCTGCTCTACGGCATCGACATCGGCATCATCGCCGGCGCCCTGCCCTATCTGGAGGCCACCGCCACCGCGAGCTGGCACCTGACCAGCCAGCAGCTGGGTTTCGTGGTCGCCGCGGTGCTGCTGGGCAGTGTGCTGTCCTCGCTGTTCGCCGGGATGGTCGCCGACCTGATCGGCCGCCGTGGCGCGATGCTGCTGGCCGGCGTGCTGTTCACCGCGAGCATTCCGGTGATGGCATTGTCCGATGGCTATGGCGCGCTGTTGATGGGGCGCCTGCTGCAGGGCATCAGTGGCGGCCTGATCGGTGTCGTCGTGCCGCTCTACCTGGCCGAAGTGCTCAGCCCGGAACGACGTGGGCGTGGCGCGGCGATGTTCCAGTTGCTGCTGACCATCGGCCTGGTGCTGGCGGCCGTGATCGGGCTGTACCACGCGCATGCAGTGGATGCGGCGACGGCCGCGGTGCGCCATCTGCCCGGTGCCGAGCAGCAGCGCCTGCTGTTCGACGTCAAGGATCACGCCTGGCGCACCATTTTCTGGAGCTGCCTGCTGCCTGGGCTGGTGTTCACCGGGGGCGTGCTGCTGATCAGTGAATCCCCCCGCTGGCTCGTGCGCCGTGGCCGCATCGCCAAGGCGCGCCGTGCTCTGCAGCGCACCGTGGCCGCGGACGAGGTGGAGCCGACCCTGCAGCGCATGCAGGCCCCGGAAGAGATGCAGACCGGCCGCAACGGCAAGCGCGACCCGCTGCTCAGCCGCCGCTACGTGTGGCCGTTCGTGCTGGCCTGCCTGGTGCTGGCCTTCACCCAGGCCACCGGCATCAATTCGGTGCTGGCCTACGCGGTCAACATCCTCAACCAGGCCGGCCTGCCCGGCTCGGTGGCCAATGGCGCCGATGTGGCGATCAAGCTGCTCAATGCCGTGATGACGGTGGTCGCGCTGCTGCTGGTGGACCGCAAAGGCCGCAAGTTCCTGCTGATGCTGGGCAGTGGCGGCATCACGCTGTCGCTTCTGGCTGCGGCGCTGCTGTTCGTGCAGAGCGAACGCGGGCGGCTGGATGTGCAGGCCGCGCTGCAGCAGCAGGTGAGTGGCACCACCTTGTCGCTGCCACTGGATGCCGCGCAATGGCAGCGCCTGGACGGCAACGCCGGCACCGCACCGCAGCAGCTGACCGTGTCCTATGCCTACGGTGGCTTCAGCAACGTGCGCTCACTGCGCAGCGACAACCCGATCGACGCCACGCTGCAGATCCGCCGCGAAGATGCGGTCTCCGCCGACAGCGTGATCGGCCGCTTCTTCCGCACGCTGCATCTCAACCCGTTCCCGGACCCGGCGCAGGCCGCGAACGCGCCGCTGGTGATCGAACGTGCGGTGATCGGCCCGGTGCCCTCGCCCACCCACGGCTGGCTGGTCGCCGGCTGCATCCTGCTGTTCGTGGCGTTCTTCGCGGTGGGCCCGGGCGTGTGCGTGTGGCTCGCGCTGTCCGAGCTGATGCCCACCCGCATCCGCTCCAACGGCATGAGCATCGCGCTGTTGATCAACCAGTTCGTTTCCACCGTGATCGCCGCGATCTTCCTGCCCACGGTCGGCCACCACGGCTACGCCAGCATGTTCTTCTTCTGGGCCGGTTGTACGCTGCTGTACTTCCTCATCGCCGCATTCTGGCTGCCGGAGACCAAAGGCAAATCGCTGGAGCAGATCGAGGCGAATTTCCGCTGAGCCCCTCGGCGGATCGCGAAAGGCTCAGGGCGCCTTGCCGGTGATCTCGGTATACAGCCGGTGGGCTTCCCCGGTGCTGTCCAGTCCGCTCACCTGCATGGACTGTGCGAAGGGGCCGGCGATGACGGCGACATTGATGACCTGATCGCCAACGGTAAACGCCACACGCTTGGCGACGCGCGCTTCCGTCGCGGCGAGGATCCGCGGCGCCGCGGCATCCGTGAAGCGCAGGATCAGCGTCCCGTGTCCGGTGGTCCCGTCGCTGCCCACGGCCACCGAGGCGATGTCGGCCGTGGTGATGAAGGCCGGCTCGATCAGGGGCAGCACGTTGCCGTCGCGGTCCTTGAGCGGGGTGACGCCGCGGTGGCGGGCATCCTCGGCCACCTCACGCATCTGGATGCGTGCGTTCGCCAGCGGTGCGACGCCCGCCGGTGTCTCGATCGCCGCCGGCGCAGGAGGTGCCTGGGTACAGGCGCTCAGTCCGGCACCCAGCATCATGGTGGCGATCAGCAGACAACTGCGCATGCCTGTTTCTCCTTGTGTGGGGACACGAGTATCGCCGCTGCGCGTGCTCAGCGCAGGCGGCGGATGCGCCAGGCCACCACGATCTGCAGTACGCCATAGAGCAGGCTGCCGATCCCTATCCACAGCGTGGTGACGGCAATGCCCGCCATCGGGTTGGCCACCATCATCGCGCCGAGCACGATGGCCAGCACGCCGCTGAGGATCAGCAGCCACTCGCCCTGGATTTCCTTGCGCACCCGGACCGCGAACACGATGCGGTAGATGCCGGCGACGATCAGCCAGGCCGCCAGCAGCAGGATCAGCACGCTGGCCGTGGCCAGTGGGTTGAGCACAGCCAACGCGCCGAACACCAGCGAAGCCAGCGCATAGACCAGCAGCCAGCCGCGCGGCACGCCACTGCGGCCGAACAGCGCGAACAGACTGATCAGGCCTTCCACGAGGGCCATCACGCCAATCGCCCAGGCCAGCGCGGTGGCGGCCGACAGGGGCCGCGTGATCGCGATCAGCCCGAAGACCACGGCAACCACGCCGTACAGCATCAGCACCCACCAGCTGCGGCCGATGGCAGTGAGAAGAGGTGAAGTGCGCGAATCCGGCGGCAGGTTCATGTGACGTCCTTGCGGGGATGATGACGGGCCGATGGTACGACCCCGCGCCGTGCAGGGCGCGGCAACGGGGCTTACGGCACCCGCGCGCAGACCCAGACCTGCATCGGCCCGGCGCCGGCATACTGCAGCGCGCGCAACGCGGCATCGGTGGTCGCCCCGGTGGTCATCACATCATCGACGATGGTCAGCCCGGCGGGCGGATGCCCACGCACGGCGAACGCATCGCGCAGGTTGCAGCGCCGGGCGTCCGCATCCAGCGTCGATTGCGCGGCGGTCTGGCGGGTGCGCTGCAGCCCGTTCCAGAGCGGGCAGCACAGCCCGCGTGCCAGTGGCTTGCTCAGTTCCAGCGCCTGGTTGTAGCCCCGCTGGCGCAAGCGGCGGCGGTGCAGTGGCATCGGTTGCAGCGGCCCGGCCAGAAACGACGGCACGCGCTGCAGCATGAGCTGCGAGAGCAACCGTCCCGCGGCCAGATCCTGGTGGAACTTGAACCGGATGAGCAGCCTGTCGATCGGCGGCGCGTACAGGAACGCGGCACTGGCCGCCGCCTGGCGGGGACAGTCGTCCACACATCGCTCGCAGTGATCGCCGTCGACGTCCCCGGGGTCGTCCACCGCCAGCGGCAGGGCACAACGCCGGCAGGCACGGTCGTTCCACGGCAGCGCCCGATGGCAGGCGCGGCACAGGTCCATGCCGTCCTCGCCGGGACAATCGCAGACCAGGCAGCGCAACGGCAGGATCTGCCAGCCCAGCCAACCCAGCGCACCGTAAACTTTAGAGAGAATCATATGGTTGACAGATGGTGGCAGCCTCACCAGACTGCCGCCCTTTCGTTCCACTATCTGTCAGGACACTCCCATGGCTTCTGTCATCCGCCACGACTGGCACCGCGAAGAGGTACTGGCCCTGTTCGCGCTGCCCTTCCCGGTCCTGCTGCATCGCGCGGCCAGCGTGCACCGCGAGCAGTTCGACCCGGCGGACGTCCAGATCTCGACCCTGCTCTCGGTCAAGACCGGCGGCTGCCCGGAAGACTGCGCGTACTGCCCGCAGGCGCAGCGCTACAGCACCGGCGTGGACGCACAGAAGCTGATGGCCACCGACGAGGTGGTCGCCAAGGCGCGCCAGGCCAAGGCGGCCGGCGCCTCGCGGTTCTGCATGGGCGCGGCGTGGCGCTCGCCCAAGGACCGCGACATCCCCAAGGTGGCGGCGATGATCCGCGAGGTGAAGGCGCTCGGCCTGGAGACCTGCGCTACGCTGGGCATGCTCAGCGGCGAGCAGGCCACCGCGCTGCGTGAGGCCGGGCTGGACTACTACAACCACAACCTGGACACCGCGCCGGATTATTACGATTCGATCATCCACACGCGCCAGTACCAGGACCGTCTGGACACGCTGGCGCATGTCCGCGATGCCGGGCTGAAGACCTGCTGCGGCGGCATCGTGGGCATGGGCGAGACGCGCGAGCATCGCGCCGGCCTGCTGCTGGCGCTGGCCACCCTGCCCGCCCATCCGGATTCGGTGCCGATCAACCGGCTGGTGCAGGTGGCCGGTACCCCGCTGCACGGCACTGCCGCGCTGGACCCGTTCGAGTTCGTGCGGATGATCGCAGTGGCCCGCATCGTCATGCCACGTTCGATGGTGCGGCTCTCGGCCGGGCGCGAGGCGATGAGCGATGAGCTGCAGGCGCTGTGCTTCCTGGCCGGGGCCAATTCCATCTTCCATGGCGAAAAGCTGCTGACCACCGGCAACCCGGACACCGAACGCGACCTGGCCCTGTTCGAACGGCTGGGCCTGCGCCCGATGGCGGTCACGGTGGATGCCACCGGGCACGACCACCCGGGTACGGTCCATGCCGACATCACCGCCGGCGGCCCCTGCGGGCGCGCGGCCTGAGCCCCGAGCAGCGGGCCCGGCAACCGGGTACGCTAACGGCCCACCCGGACCCCCTGACGACCATGGCCCGTCCTGATCTGCACGACCGCATCCAGGCCCAGCGCAAGCTCCGCGACGCGCAGGGGCGCCTGCGGGTGCGCCGCGTGGTGAGCCGGCGCGATGGCGTGCAGCTGGAAGTGGATGGCCACTGGCTGACCAACTTCTGCAGCAATGACTACCTGGGTCTGTCGCAGCAGTTCGGCGTGGTCAGCGCACTGCAGGATGCCGCCGCGCGCGAAGGCGCCGGCGCGACCGCCTCGCACCTGATCTGCGGCCACCACGCGCTGCATGACGCGCTCGAACGGGAGATGGCCGACTGGCTCGGCTATCCGCGGGCCCTGCTGTTCGGCAGTGGTTTCGCCGCCAATCTCGCCGTGCAACAGGCGCTGCTCAGCGAGGAGGACGATGTCTGCGTGCAGGACCGCCTCAACCACGCCAGCCTGCTTGATGCCTCGCGCCTGGCCGGTTGCCGCCTGCGCCGCTACCCGCATCTGGATACCGAAGGCGCACTGCGCCAGCTCAAGCACGCGCCCAGCGGCGCGGCGATGCTGGCCACCGACGGCGTCTTCAGCATGGACGGCGACATCGCGCCGCTGCGGTCGTTGTCGCTGGTGGCGCGCATGCAGGACGCGCTGCTGTACGTCGATGACGCGCATGGCATCGGCGTGGTCGGTGAACACGGCCGCGGCTGCGTGGCCGAGGCCGGCCTGGGCGTCAACGATGTGCCGCTGCAGCTGGCGACACTCGGCAAGGCGCTCGGCGGCAGCGGTGCGGTCGTGCTCGGCGATGAGGCGATGATCCAGCACCTGGCCGAAACGGCACGCCCCTACATCTACACCACCGCCGTGCCGCCGGCCCAGGCCGCCGCCGCATTGGCCGCGGTGAAGCTGGCGCGCCGCGATGACTGGCGCCGCGAGAAGCTCGCCGAACTGATCGGCCTTTTCCGCACCGGCGCCCGCCAGCACGGTCTGGAACTGATGCCATCCGATACCCCGATCCAACCCCTGCTGTGCGGCGCCGAGTCCACCGTGATGGCGATGTCGGCCGCGCTGGAAGCAGCCGGTTTCCTGGTCAGCGCGATCCGCCCGCCGACCGTCCCCGAGGGCAAGGCGCGCCTGCGCGTGACCTTGTCCGCGCTGCATGCGCCGGCACAGGTCCACGCGCTGGTCGATGCGATCGCCCATGCACGCGACACTGCGGTCCAGCAGCACGCACTGAATGCCCTGACCGCGTGATGCCGCAGCGTTGAGCATGCATATCGAGGTCATCGGCCAGGGCCCGGCACTGGTCCTCATCCACGGCTGGGCCCTGCATGGCGGTGTGTTCGCGCCGCTGGTGGAGCGCCTGTCCGCGCACGTCCAGCTGCACCTGGTGGATCTGCCCGGCCACGGCGCCAGCCGTGACGACACCACGCCACTGCGCCTGCCCTACGTGGTCAATGCCATCGCCGCCGCCACGCCACCAGCGGTCTGGTGCGGCTGGTCGCTCGGTGGCCTGTTCGCCCTGCATGCCGCCGCCACGCTGCCGCAGGTACGCGGCCTGGCGATGATCGCGGCCACGCCGCGTTTCGTGCGCGGCGATGACTGGCCCCACGCAGTGGAGCCGGCGGTGTTCGAGCAGTTCGGCCAGGATCTCGCGCAGGACTACCGCGGCACGCTGGAGCGCTTCCTGGCGCTGGATGCGATGGGCTCGGAGCACGCGCGGCAGGAACTGCGCACGCTGCGCGAAATGCTGGTCGCCCGCGGTGAACCGGCCCCGCGCGCATTGCAGGAAGGCCTGCGCCTGCTGGAGAACACCGACCTGCGCGGCGCCCTGGCCACCTTGGGCAAACCGAGCCTGTGGCTGGCCGGCCAGCGCGACCGCCTGGTCTCGGCGCGGGCCATGCAGGCCGCCGCGGCACGGGCGCCGGGCGCGCAGGCCCACGTGGTCGCCCAGGGCGGGCACGCGCCGTTCCTGGGCCATACCGACGAGGTCGCCACGCAGCTGCAACACTTCGTTGCCGCACTGTCTTGACCTGTTCCGGCCACGCATCGCCGATCATGTACGCCTGCCTTTCCCCACAGGACTGACCCATGGATCTTGGAATCGCCGGCCGCTGGGCCCTGGTCTGCGCCGCCAGCAAAGGCCTCGGGCTGGGCTGCGCGCGCGCACTGGCACGCGAAGGCGTCAACGTGGTCATCGCCGCGCGCGGTGAAGCGGCCCTGGACCGCGCCGTGCTCGAGCTGCAGGCCCTGCCGGGTGCGCGCCGGGTGATCGGGGTCGTCGCCGACATCGCCACCACTGAAGGCCGCGACGCTGCGTTGGCCGCCTGTCCGCAGATCGACATCCTGGTCAACAACGCCGGCGGGCCGCCGGCAGGCGATTTCCGCCAGTTCAGCCGCGAAGACTGGATCGCCGCGCTGGATGCCAACATGCTGGCCCCGATCGAGCTGATCCGCGCCACCGTGGACGGCATGATCGAGCGCGGCTTCGGCCGCGTGGTCAACATCACCTCCTCGTCGGTGAAGGCCCCGATCGACATCCTCGGGCTCTCCAACGGCGCACGCTCCGGACTGACCGGGTTCGTGGCCGGACTGGCCCGCAAGACCGTCGCGCACAATGTCACCCTCAACAATCTGCTGCCGGGCCAGTTCGATACCGACCGCCTGCGCGGCAACTTCGCCTACCTGGCGCAGCAGCAGGGCATCGACGCCGGCCAGCTGGCCGAACGCAAACGCACCCACATTCCCGCGGGCCGTTTCGGCACCGCTGACGAGTTCGGCGCCGCGTGCGCGTTCCTGTGCAGCGCGCAGGCCGGCTACATCACCGGGCAGAACCTGCTGATCGATGGCGGCGCTTACCCGGGCACCTTCTGATTCCACCCGCACCACCGTTTTGAGCCGTGAGTACCCCATGACGTCCAGCTTCGATCCGCATCACGTCCGCCGCGCCTTCTCGCGCGCCGCCCGCAGTTACGACGCCGCCGCCGCGCTGCAGCGCGAGGTGGAGAAGCGCCTGCTCGAATCGCTGGACTACCTGGAAAACCGCCAGCCCCAGGTGGTGCTCGATGTCGGTAGCGGCACCGGCCACGCCAGCGCGCTGATGAAGAAGCGGTGGCCCAAGGCGCAGGTGATCGCGCTGGACCTGGCCCAGCCGATGCTGCGCGAAGCAAAGAAGCAGGCCGGCTGGTGGAAGCCGTTCTCGCGCGTGTGCGGCGACGCGCAGGCGTTGCCGGTGCTGGACCAGAGCGTGGATGTGATCTTCAGCAACCTGTGCCTGCAGTGGGTGGAGGATCTACCGGCGGTGTTCGCCGGGTTCCGCCGTGCACTCAAGCCGGGCGGCCTGCTGCTGGTCTCCACGTTCGGGCCGGAGACGCTGATCGAACTGCGCGATGCGTTCGCCGCCGCCGACGCGGTGCCGCATGTCAGTCGTTTCGCCCCGATCGCGCAGTTCGGCGATGCGCTGATGATGTCCGGCTTCCGCGATCCGGTGCTGGACCGCGACCTGTTCACCCTGACCTACGACGACCTGACCGCGCTGATGCGCGAGCTGCAGGCGATCGGCGCCACCAACGCGCGCCAGGACCGCCGCCACACACTGACCGGGCGCGGGCGTTTCGATGCCGCGCGTGCCGCCTACGAGCCGCTGCGACGCGACGACGGCAAGTTGCCCAGCAGCTGGGAAGTGATCTACGCACACGCTTGGGCGCCGGAAGGTGGCGCCCCGATCCGCGAGCGCGGGCACGATGTCGCCACGGTGCCGGTGTCGGCGATTCCGATCCGCCGCAGAACGCCCTGAGCCGATCGCGCTGATCGAGGTGATCGCGCCGGCCGCGGTGATCGCGCCGGCCGCGGTGATCACGGTGATCCCGTAGAGCCGACCGTTGGTCGGCTGGCCGCACGGCGGCCCTGGCCAGCCGACCAACGGTCGGCGCTACGACGGGAACAGATCGCGGTGGAAGAAATAGATTTCCTGCGCCAGGAACCGCCAGCTGGTGTGGAAGCTGCGGAAGCGCGTGCTCGGCGTGGACGAGGCCAGCGCATCGATGCCCAGTTCGCGGCACAGGCGCAGCGCGCGCGCCATGTGCAGCGGGTCGCTGACGATGATCACGCGATGCAGCTTGCGCTGCTCCATCAAGCGCCGCGCCTCGATCAGGTTCTGCCGGGTGGTGCGTGAGGCGGTCTCGATCAGGATCGCGTCATCGGGCACGCCCTGCTTGAGCGCGTAGCGACGCGCCACCTGCGATTCGGAAAAACGCGCGCCGGTGCCGCCATAGCCACCGGTGAAGATCAGCAGCGGGGCATAGCCCTGCTGGTAGAGATCCAGCCCGTGGCGGATGCGCTCTTCGAACACCGGCGAAGGCTTGGCGTCATAGGCTGCCGCGCCGAGCACGATGATCGCGTCGGCCTTCTGCGCCTGGTCGCGCTCGCCGATCCAGACGATCCACGCCGTGACTCCGAGCAGCCACACGGCCAGCACGATGCACAGCCGCCACAGCCACCCGAACACGCCCACCCCGGTGTGCCGGCTCATACCGCGCCCCACGGCAGCGCATCCAGATCCACATTGCCCCCGGAAAGCACCACGCCCACCCGTTTGCCGGCAAAGCGTGCCGGTTCGGCGAGGATCGCCGCCAGGGCGATCGCCGAGGACGGTTCCACCACCTGCTTGAGCACCTGCCAGATCAGCCGCATCGCCGCGACGGTCGCCTCATCGGCGACGGTGATGACCTGGGCCGCGCCCTGCAGCAGCGCGAAGTTGGGCGCGCCGAGCGTCCCGCGCAGGCCATCGCAGACGGTGTGGGGGGTGAAATCGATGTGGCGCTCGCCAGCGGCCAGCGAGCGCGCGGTATCGGCCGCGCCCAGCGGCTCGGCCAGGACCAGCTCGGCCAGCGGGGCGGCGGCCTGCAGTGCCAGCCGCGTACCCGCGGCCAGGCCACCGCCGCCCACCGGCACCACCATCATCTCCAGCCCTTCGCTGGCATGCAGCAGTTCCAGCGCGGCCGTACCCTGGCCGGCAATGACGCACGGGTCGGTATAGGGATGGACCAGGGTCGCCCCGGTTTCGGCCTGGACCTGGGCGCACATGGTTTCGCGCGCGGCGATCGAGGCATCGCAGCGCCACAGCGTGGCCCCGTGGCGGCCGATGTTGGCCAGTTTCGCCGCCACCGCGCCCTCGGGCACGACCACGTGACAGGCAATCCCACGGGTACGCGCGGCCAGCGCCAGGGCGGCGCCATGGTTGCCCGAGGAGTGGGTGACCACCCCGCGCCGGGCCTGCGCCTCGGTCAGCGCCCACACGGCATTGCAGGCACCGCGGAACTTGAAGGCGCCGCTGCGCTGCAGGTGTTCGGCCTTGAAGACCACGGTGGCGCCGGTCAGCGCATCCAGGGTGCGCGAGCGCAACACCGGGGTCACGCAGGCGTGCGCGGCAATGCGCGCCGCCGCCGCCAGCACGTCGTCAACACAGGGCAAGGGTGAATCGCTCATGACGCAAGATTAACGTATGCCCCCTGCCCACATCCGACTTGATGAACGTGTCAGCATGGCAACCATTCATTCGGATCGGGCCGAGTTAAGGGCTGATTCAATGCCTTGGGCCGAAGCTGGCCCTACAGCCCGTTGGGGGGACCCATCATGAAAATGCGCCTTGTTCTTGCCGGTGGCCTGTTGTTGGCCCTGTCCGGCTGCGCGACGTACGACTATGTCGGCGGTGGCGGCGGCAGCGGCTACTACCACGGCGCACCGTCGGTCGAGTATCGCTACCCGGCCGGATATCCCTATGGGTACGGCAGTGGCTACTACGGTGGCGGGTATTACGGCTATGGCGGTGGCTACGGCTATCCGGTGTATCGCCCGTATCCGAACTATCGCCCGCCGCACAATCATCGCCCACCGCCGCGCCCCGGCCATGGCAACGGCAACCCGACCCGTCCGCCGGATCGCCCGCGGCCGAACAACGGCGGCTCGCCGTGGCGGAACATGGATTCGCTCGGTGGGCCGCGCCGGCCGCCGCAGCAGCAACGGCAGCAACAGCAGCGTCCGTCGCCGCCGCAGGCACGCCCGGCCCAGGCGCCGCGTCCGTCTTCGCCGAGGATGAACGGTTCCCCGTGGCGGAATCTCAACAATGCGAACCAACGCACAGTTGAGCCCTGAGATGGCTTGATTTTCACGCGCCCGGCAGTTCACTCTAGCCGGGCGGTGACAGCCACGGTCACAAAGTGCCAAAAGCGACAAGTGGCGTCACATTCGGCTCTATGTCGATATCCGCCAGGAACATCTGGATCCCCCCTGTTCCGGCCCTGTCGGATGTCGGCACCTTAAACGCAGAAGGCCCCGCTACTGGCGGGGCCTTCTGTATTTGGGCGGCGCGTTCGCGCTGGAACCGGCAAAAAAACAGGGCCGACAGTCCCCCGACTGCCGGCCCCTCTGCTTCCCCACGATGCGCTTGGACCGGCCCCTGTTCCAATTCCGGTCCGTTGCGCACAAGGCGCATGCCATCCTGGGTGCTATTGGGTTATCTGCAGAAAACGTGCCAACTTGAGGGTGGATTTCATGGCCCCCGACGAATGGCGCTAAAATCGCCACCCGCGCCCTGCCTCCAGGGCTGATCCGGGCCGCCCGGCCCCGTCCCGAGCTCCTCCGCCATGACTGACTCCTTCTACCGCTACGACGTGATCGTCATCGGCGGCGGCCACGCCGGCACCGAAGCCGCGCTGGCGGCCGCACGCAGCGGTGCGCGCACCCTGCTGCTGACCCACAACGTCGAAACCATCGGTGCGATGAGCTGCAACCCGGCCATCGGCGGGATCGGCAAGGGCCACCTGGTCAAGGAGATCGACGCCCTCGGCGGCGCGATGGCCCATGCCGCCGACCGCGCCGGCATCCAGTGGCGCACGCTCAACGCCTCCAAGGGCCCGGCCGTGCGCGCCACGCGCTGCCAGGCCGACCGCAATCTCTACCGCATGGCGATCCGCCGGATCGTCGAGGCCCAGCCCAACCTGACCGTGTTCCAGGCGGCGGTCGATGACCTGGTCATCGAGGGCGATGCCGTGCGTGGCGCGATCACCCAGACCGGCCTGCGCTTCAGCGCGACCGCCGTGGTGCTGACCGCCGGAACCTTCCTGGCCGGCAAGATCCACGTCGGTGAGACCCAGTACGCGGCCGGCCGCATGGGCGACCCGCCGGCGACCACCCTGGCCGCGCGCCTGCGCGAGCGCCCGTTCGTGATCGACCGCCTGAAGACCGGCACGCCGCCGCGCATCGACGGCCGATCACTGGATTACCGCCTGATGGAAGAACAGCCCGGCGACGACCCGCGCCCGGTGATGTCCTTCCTGGGCAGCGTGGACGAGCATCCGGCGCAGGTCAGCTGCTGGATCACCCACACCAGCGAACGCACCCACGAGATCATCCGCAACGCGCTGCACCGCTCGCCGCTGTACAGCGGCCAGATCGAAGGCATCGGCCCGCGCTACTGCCCCTCCATCGAGGACAAGGTGGTGCGCTTCGCCGAAAAAGCCAGCCACCAGATCTTCGTCGAGCCCGAGGGGCTGGACGTGGTCGAGATCTATCCCAACGGCATCTCCACCTCGCTGCCATTCGATGTGCAGCTGGAGCTGGTGCGCAGCATGCGTGGCTTCGAGAACGCGCACATCACCCGCCCCGGCTATGCGATCGAATACGACTTCTTCGACCCGCGCGGGCTGAAGAACACGCTGGAGACCAAGACCGTCAGCGGCCTGTTCTTCGCCGGCCAGATCAACGGCACCACCGGTTATGAAGAAGCCGCCGCGCAGGGCCTTCTGGCCGGCCTCAACGCCGCCCGCTTCACCCATGACGACGCCGGCTGGTGCCCGCGCCGCGACGAGGCTTATCTGGGCGTGCTGGTCGACGACCTGATCACCCACGGCACCAACGAGCCGTACCGCATGTTCACCAGCCGCGCCGAGTACCGCCTGCAGCTGCGCGAGGACAATGCCGACGTGCGCCTGACCGGCCTCGGCCGCGAACTGGGGCTGGTCGATGACCGCCGCTGGAGCGCATTCCAGACCAAGCAGGACGCGGTGGCGCAGGAGACCGCGCGGCTGCGCGCCCTGTGGGCCACGCCGGGCAATGCGCTCGGCCGCGAGGTGGAAGCCACGCTGGGAGTGGCGGTCAGCCGCGAAACCAACGTGCTGGACCTGATCAAGCGCCCGGAACTGGACTACGCCAAGCTGATGCAGGTGCCGTCGCTCGGCCCCGCCGTGGCCGACGCCAAGGTGGCCGAACAGGTCGAGATCGGCGTGAAGTACGCCGGCTACCTGGACCGCCAGCGCGACGAGATCGAACGCCAGCAGCGGCATGAAAACACCGCCATCGCCGCCGATTTCGATTACGCCAGCGTGCGCGGTCTCTCGGCCGAAGTGCAGCAGAAGCTCGAGCGCGTGCGGCCGCAGACCATCGGCCAGGCCCAGCGCATCCCCGGCATGACCCCGGCGGCAATCTCGCTGCTGCTGGTCCATCTGGAACGCGCGCGCCGCATCCGCGCCGCGTAACGCCGCACCCCACCGGTAGAGCCGACCGTTGGGCGGCCGCACGACAACCCGGTAGAGCCGACCGTTGGTCGGCTGCACAGCCACCGCCGGGGGATTCGGGGCAGCCGACCAACGGTCGGCTCTACCGTCGATGCCGTGCGGTTGCGCCGTCGCGCGGTCGTGCGGTCGGCGGTCGGCGGTCGCGCAGTCGCGCAGTCGTGCAGTCGTGCGGACGATGGTCTGCGCGCCAGCGGCGGTTGGCAGGCACACCCGCGTTATAATCGGGGGCCGGGGCACCGCGGCAGGCGGCGTCCCAGTCCCTGCGTTGCCGGAGTTCATGCATGTCCCCGATCCGCCCCTTCCTCGACAAACTGCCGGTGCTCGGCGAACGCGTCTACATCGATCCGGCCAGCACCATCATCGGCGATGTGGTGCTGGGCGATGACGTTTCGGTCTGGCCGGGCACGGTGATCCGCGGGGATGTGAACCACGTGCGGATCGGTGCGCGCAGCAACATCCAGGACGGCACCATCATCCACGTCAGCCACCACAGCCCGTTCAACAAGGGCGGCTACCCCACCATCATCGGTGAGGGCGTCACGGTCGGCCACGGCACCATCATCCATGCCTGCACGATCGGCGATTACTGTCTGATCGGCATGGGCGCGTGCATTCTCGATGGCGCGACGGTGAGCACGCACGGCTTCCTCGGCGCGGGTGCAGTACTCGGCCCGGGCAAGGTGGTCGGCGAAGGCGAGCTGTGGCTGGGCAACCCCGCACGGCTGGCGCGCACGCTCAGCGACAAAGAGATCGAATCGCTGCATTACTCGGCCGATCACTACGTGCGCCTGAAGGACCAGTACCGGGGGTGATGGTGGTCGCGCCGCTGTGCATCGGGATCGGTGCGCGGTAAAGTCCTCAGCCGACCAGGAAGCAGTCGAGACCCGCATGCCCCCGCTGGCAGCCCGGAGAGGAATCCGGCATCCCCTGTGGCCTTCCCTACGGCCCACCGTGACGCGCCGCCCATGAGTGCGCCCATGCTGGATACCTACCGGGAGGTCATCACCCCCGAAGGCGTGCCCCTGCACCTGCCCGTCGCTGGTCCGTTGCCGCGTGCGCTGGCGTGGGCGATCGACTTCGTGATCCGGGTCGGCGCACTGATGATGCTGAGTATTCCGCTGGCCTTCCTTGGCGGGTTCGGCCAAGGTCTCTACCTCGGCCTGATGTTCCTGCTGATGTGGGCCTACACGATCGTCCAGGAGGCGTGCTGGGGCCGCACCCTGGGCAAGCGCGCGATGGGCCTGCGCGTGGTCGCGCGCGATGGTGGGCCGATCGGCTGGATGAGCGCGATCACCCGCAACCTGCTGCGCACCGTGGACATGCTGCCGTTCGGCTATGCGCTGGGGCTGCTGTCGAGCCTGTTCGATGCGCATGGCCGCCGCCTCGGCGATCTGGTCGCCGGCACCGTGGTGATCCATCAGGGCGCCGCGCCGCTGGGCGGCACGGTGCCGGTCGGCAGTGTGCTGGTACCACCGCAACCGCTGCAGCCGGCCGAACAGGCCGCCGTGGTCGCTTTCGCCGAGCGTGCGCCGCGGCTGTCGGCGCCACGCCAGCAGGAACTGGCCGACATCGCCGCGCCGCTCACCGGAAGCCACGGCCAGGTCGGCGTGCTGCGCCTGTATGCGATGGCCAACTGGCTGTTGGGGCGGCGATGAGGCAGGAACAGTTCGTCGCCCGCTACCAGGCCGAATGGCAGGCGCTGGAGCACTGGCTGGCCCAGCGCGGTGAGCACCCGCGGCAGGCGCGCCGGCAGCCAGCACACGAGGGCCTGGACGATGGCGACTTCCCGCAGCGTTACCGCCGCCTGTGCCAGCAGCTCGCGCTGGCGCGCCGGCGCGGTTACAGCCCGCAGCTGGTAGCGCGGCTGCAGCAGCTGATGCAGCAGGGCCATACCCTGCTGTACCGCACCCCGCGCCCGCAGTGGCAGCGCGCGCTCGCCTTCCTGTTCGCCGATTTCCCGCAGCTGGTGCGCAGCCAGGCACGCAGCATGTGGGTCGCTGCGGCGCTGTTCGTGGTGCCGCTGGTGGGCAGTTTCGCGCTGATCCTGTGGCGCCCCGAGCTGATCCACCTGCTGCTGGACAACGCGCGCATCGCCGAGTTCGAGCGCATGTACGATCCGGCCTCGCCGAACCTGGGCCGCGACAGCGGCACCAACTGGACGATGTTCGGCTACTACATCATGAACAACATCAGCATCGGCCTGCGCACGTTCGCCTTCGGGCTGATCGCCGGCGTCGGTACCGTGTTCGTGATGCTGTTCAACGGCGTCGGCATCGGGTCGGTGGCCGGGCATCTGCAGCATATCGGCCACGGCGATCCGTTCTGGCGCTTCGTGGCCGGCCATGGTGCATTCGAGCTGACCGCGATCGTGATCGCCGGCGGCGCTGGGCTGCAGCTGGGCATGAAACTGCTTGCGCCCGGTCGCCGGCGGCGCATCGATGCGCTGGTCGAGGGCGGTGTGATCGGGGCCAAGCTGTGCGTGGGCGTTGCCGCGATGCTGCTGGTGGCCGCCTTCATCGAAGCGTTCTGGTCCTCGATCGCCGCGATCCCGGCGTGGGGCAAATACAGCGTGGCCGCGGTGCTGTGGACCGCGGTGTTCGTGTGGTTGTGGCGCGGCGGGCGCGGAGCGGCCGATGCAGATTGATCGGCTCAACATCGTGCTGCGCGCGCGCTCGGGCTGGGAGGCCATGGAGCTGGGGATGGCCCTGGTGCGACGGCACGCGGCGGCGATCTGGGCGCCGTGGGTGAGCGTGTCGCTGCCGGTGTTCGTGCTGCTCAACGCGCTGGCCTGGTGGACGGACAGCTTCGGCTGGGCCTGGTTGGCGATGTGGTGGCTCAAGCCGTTGTTCGAACGCATCGCGTTGTACGTGATCTCGCGTGGGGTGTTCGGCGATGCCTCGACGACCACGCAGACACTGCGCGCGCAGCGCACGTGGGGCTGGCAGGGCTTCTGGGGCTACCTCGGCTGGCGGCGCCTGAGCCCGCTGCGCCCGGTGCTGCTGCCGGTGAATCTGCTCGAGGGCACGGACGCTGCGCATCGCCGCCAGCGTCGGCGTGTGATCGCCGGCGGCGCGGTCGGCCACGCGCTGCTGCTGACGCTGGTGTGCATGGTCTTCGAGCTCGTGCTGGTGGTCGGCGGCATCGCGGCGGTGTTCCTGTTCATCCCGGTGGACCTGTTGTCCGAGTCCTGGCGCGCGGCGTGGGAGCTGGCCAAGCAGGACATGCCGGCGTGGATGCAGCTGGGCGTGAACCTGCTGTTCTGGGCCGCTGCGACGTTAATCGGTCCGTTCTACGTCGGCGCCGGCTTCGGCCTGTACCTGGACCGGCGCACGCAGATGGAAGCGTGGGATCTGGAGATCGCCTTCCGCCGCCTGCACGCCCGGCTGCAGCAGGCCGCGCCGCTGCTGGTGCTGGCCCTGGTGCTGATCTGGCCGGGCGCGGCGCTGCACGCCCAGCAGACACCGCCGTCGTCCAACAGCAAGGGGGCGGTGGTTGCACCGGCTGCCGCGCCGGCGCTGGAGGACGGTCTGGCGCCCGCGGCCGACGCGGGGTCCGATGTGCCTGAGGATGAAGACGCCGAAGACGAGGCGCCGGACGCTCCCACCCGGACGTTCGACAATGACCCGGACAACACTGCGGTCGGCGTCTTCGGCAACGAGGCGGTGGACACCGCCGGCTTCCGTCAGGCGGTGCAGCGCGCGTATGAAGACCCGCTGCAGAGCCCGACCCGCGAGGTCACTGAGTGGAAGCGCACGGATAGCGAGGCGGCCGAGGCCGAGAAGGCAAAACGCGCGGCCGCCGCCAACGGATCCCGGCAACGTGGCAACAAGGGCCCATTGCTGCCGGCCCAGATCGCCGAGTGGGCGCTGTGGGCCGTGGTCGGCGTCCTGGTGGTGCTGCTGCTGATCACCGCGCCGCGCTGGCTGCCGTGGCTGCGTGGCTCCGGCCAGCGCCGCCGGGCCAAGGCTGTGGCGGTCGTGGAAGAGCCGATCCGGGTACCGGACGTGGCGCCACCCGATCCCGCCGCGCGTGCGCGTGCACTGTGGCAGGAGGGCCGCCCACGGCAGGCGCTGGCGCTGCTGTATCGCGCCAGCGTGGAGTCCATGAGCGAGCGCGCGCAGATCAGCCTGCCGCCGGGCGCCACCGAAGCGCAGTGCCTGCGGGCCTCGCGACGGATGCCGGTCGAGGCCGACCGCCGCCTGTTCGAACGCATCGTGCGGGTCTGGCAGTACGCTGCGTATGCCGGCCGGCTGCCGGCCGATGATGATTTCGAAGCGCTGGCCACCACCCTGCAGCGCCAGTTCGGGTGGCGCGCATGAGCACCCGTCTGCGCTGGCTGCTGGTCGGCCTCGTGCTGCTGGTGATCGGGGTGCCGCTGGCGATCCTGTTCCTGCGCACGCACGAGCGGGTGACCCAGCTCGAGCACCTGCCGCCGCAGGGTGAAGCCAGCTACAACCCGTTGTATGTGCTCGGTCAGGCACTGCGCGCGGACGGGCTTACCGTGCAGTCGCAGCCGCGCCTGGACCTGGCCCGGATGCCGTTGCAGCCGGGCGACACTCTGGTGCTGCTGCAGGACAGCGCGGAAGTGCCCGCGCCTGCCGCCACGGCGCTGATGGCCTGGGTGGCGCGTGGCGGCCATCTGATCGTGCGCACGCCACCGGTAGGCAAGGAGGCCGCGCGCAATGGTCCGCTGCTGGACGCGCTCGGCGTGGACAGCGAGGACTACGGAAACTACTGCCAGCCGTTCCACGTGCGCGATGATCCGCAGCACATCGAGTTCTGCAACGGGCGCCGCTTCGCGGTCCAACCGCCCAGGGGCATGGCGGTCGAGCGCCAGTGGGGCGACACGGGCGATCTGGTGTTCGCCCGCCTGCGCCACGGCCAGGGCCGCATCGATGTGCTGGCGGACATGGCCTTCATGGACGGCAAGGGCCGGCCCAATCCGACCGTTGCGCAGAACGCTGCCAACCCCGCCATCGACGGCCTGCACGACAAGGCCCATCGCGACCTGACCCGCTACGTGCTCGCACCCAACTACGGCAAGGGCACGATGTGGCTGGTCTACGCCTCGCGCCCGCCGTCGTTGTGGAACCGCGTGTTCTACCACGGCTGGCCGGTGTGGGCGCCGTTGCTGCTGGCCCTGCTCGGCTGGCTCTGGCAGCGCGCGCAGCGCCTGGGCAGCGAACTGCCTTCGCCGCCGGCCGAACGCCGTTCCCTGCTCGAACACATCCGCGCCAGCGGCGAACACCTGCTGCGCTTCGGCAAGGCGCCGCTGCTGTACGACGCGGTCCGGCGCGCGTTCCTGGCCCGCCTGCGGCGGCGTTCGCCGAGTGCGGCCGCCCTGACCGGCGAGGCCCGGGTGCAGGCCGTCGCCACCTTGCTGCAGTGGTCGCACGAGCGCGTGCAGACCGCGTTGACCCCACCCGCTTCCCACGACGTCGCCGGCCTGCGCGACCGCATCCGCCTGCTGATCCAGATGAGAAACCTGCTATGACCGAGCCGACGCTTCCGCCGCCGCTGTCCCCTCCTGCCTTGACGCCTTCACCGTCGCCGTTGTCCGAGCGCGTCGATGCCGTGCGCGAGGCCGTGGGCCGTGCCTTCATCGGCCAGCCCGAGGTACTCGACCAGATCCTGATCGCGCTGCTGGCCGGCGGCCACGTGCTGATCGAAGGCGTCCCCGGGCTGGGCAAGACCCTGCTGGTGCGCGCCCTCGCCCAGGCCCTGGAGCTGGACTACGGCCGCGTGCAGTTCACCCCGGACCTGATGCCCAGCGATGTCAGCGGCCACGCGGTGTACGACCCGAAGACGGAGAGCTTCAAGATCCGCCGCGGCCCGGTGTTCACCAACCTGCTGCTCGCCGATGAAATCAACCGTGCGCCGGCCAAGACCCAGTCGGCCCTGCTGGAAGTGATGCAGGAAGGCCAGGTCACCATCGAAGGCAAGGCGTTCGCGCTGACCCCGCCGTTCTTGACCCTCGCCACCCAGAACCCGGTCGAGCAGGAAGGCACCTACCCGCTGCCGGAAGCGCAGCTGGACCGCTTCCTGCTCAAGGTGCTGATCGACTACCCGGCGCTGGAAGACGAGAAACGCATGGTCGATGCGATCACCACCGGCCGCAGCGCGGCCGACTTCGATCTCTCGCAGGTGCCGCGCGTGCTGAGCGGGGCCGAGGTGGTCGCGCTGCAGCAGGCCACCGCGGCGATCACGGTCGATCCGGAAGTGATCGACTACGCGGTGCGGATCGTCGCCGCCACGCGGCAGTGGCCGGGCATCGCGCTCGGTGCCGGCCCGCGCGGCAGCATCGCGCTGGTGCGTGCGGCGCGTGCGCAGGCGGTGCTGTCCGGCCGTGATTTCGTCACCCCCGATGACGTGCGCGACATCGCCAGACCGGCGCTGCGCCACCGCATCGCCTTGGCACCGGAACTGCAGATCGAAGGACAAAGCGCCGACGATGCCTTGACCGCGCTGCTGGCCAAGGTGGACGCACCGCGCAAATGAGGGGGCGCGTTTTCCATCGCGGGCAGGCGGCATGAGGCCGGGCCTACTGCTGCTGGCGCTGCTGGCCGGCTGGGGCCTGCTCGGCGTGCCGGTGGTACTCGGTGCCTGGCCGCACGCAGTCTGGTGGGCGATCGGCGGCGGCGTGGCGCTGATTGCGCTGGTGGACCTGCTGCGCCTGCGTGCCCAGCCCTCGCCCAGCGTGCATCGCGAACTGCCCGAGTCGCTGGCGTTGAACGTCGAGCGTGAGGCCACGCTGCGTCTGGAGTCGAGCCGCCACCAGCGCGTGGAGGTGTTTGATCTGATTCCCGGTGGGTGGAGCCTGCAGGGGCTGCCGCGCAGGCTGGCCCTCAAGCCGATGGTGACCAGCAGCGTGGCGTACCGGCTGACCCCGACCACACGTGGCCGCTTTGTGTTCGAGGGCGTGCATCTGCGCATGCACAGCGCCTGGCGCCTGTGGCACCAGCGGCGGCAGCTGCCGCCGGCGATGACGGTGCGCGTGTACCCCAACTTCGTGCCGCTCACCCGCTTTGCGCTGTTCAGTGCCGAACAGGCCTCGCGGCTGGTCGGTGCGCACCTCAAGCGCCGCCGCGGCGAAGGCACCGACTTCCACCAGATGCGCGAGTACCGCGTCGGCGACAGCCTGCGCCAGATCGACTGGAAGGCCACCGCGCGTGCGCGCAAGCTGGTGTCGCGCGAGTACCAGGACGAGAAGAACCAGCAGCTGGTGCTGATGATCGACACCGGCCGGCGCATGATGGCCAGCGAAGGCGGCCTGTCGCACTTCGACCATGTGTTGAATGCGGCGCTGGTGGTGTCCTACCTGGCGCTGCGCCAGGGCGACGGTGTGGGCCTGTTCGCGGCCGGGGGCGAGAGCCGTTGGGTCGCGCCGAAGCGCGGCATGGGCACGATCGATACCCTGCTGCGCGCCAGCTACGACCTGCAGGCGCAGCCGGTCGCCACCGACTATCTCGCCGCCGCCACCGAGCTCTCGCTGCGCCAGCGCCGGCGGTCGCTGGTGATGCTGGTCACCAACGTGCGCGATGAGGACATCGAGGACCTGCTCGCGGCGGTACGCCTGCTGCAGCGCCAGCATCTGGTATGCGTGGCCAGCTTGCGCGAGCGCGAGCTGGATGATGCGCTGGCCCAGCCGGTGGAGACCCTGCACGACGCCACCCAGGCCGGCGCGATCGCCCGTTACCTGCAGCAGCGCAGCGATGCGCATGATGCGCTGCGCAGCCATCGGGTGATGGTGCTCGATGTCACCGCCGAGGCTCTGCCCGGCGCGCTGGTGGAGCGTTACCTGGCGGTCAAGCGGGATGGCTTGCTGTAACCCTTACAGATAGATACGCGTCGGCGCTTCGTCGATGATCGCGTGCGGAACGAAGCGGGCGCTGTCGCGGGTAATCCGGCTGTTGTCTTCGCGGATGCCCATGCCACAGGCCTGGTCGCCCACCACCCAGCTGCCGATCAGCGGATACCCGCCATCGAACGCGGTGAGCGGATGCGCGGCCTGGCGGATTGCCGGGCCGGTATACGGGCCTTCGCTTTCCTGCCAGCTGCCATCGGCCAGGTGCATGGCCACGTTGGCGCCCTCGCGCGAGAACAGCGGCTTGCGCACCCAGCCGCGGGGCAGCTCGCTGCCATCGTCGAACTCGGCGGCGAGCAGGTTCGGGTGGCCCCGGTGGCGCTGCCACAGCAGCGGCAGCACGCCCTTGTTGCTGAGGATCGCCTTCCATGCCGGTTCCAGCAGTTGCACCCCTGAAGCGGGCAGCGCCTGGCCGAACGACTCGGTCATCAGGTCTTCCAACGGGTACAGCTTGAACAGGCTGCCGATCACGGTGTCGTCGAGCGCGGTGAAGCGCCCGTCTTCGGACAGGCCGATATCTTCGATCGCGATCGCTTCGCCGCGCAGGCCGGCCTGGGCGGCACAGTCGCGCAGATAGGCGACCGTGCCCTGGTCTTCTTCCGACGCACCCACCGCGCTGAAATACAGCGGCGGCGGCAGCTGCGCGGCCAGTTCACCGAACCGTTCGACCAGGGCTTCATGGATCGCGTTGAACTGGTCGGCGTGCGGCGGCAACCGGTTCTGGTTGCGCTGGTCCTCCAGCCATTGCCACTGGAAGAACGAGGCTTCGAACAGCGAGGTGGGCGTGTCGTAATTGAGCTCGTACAGCTTGGCCGGGCCGCTGCCGTCGTAGGCGAAATCCAGCCGCCCGTACAGGTGCGGCTCGCGGCGGCGCCAACTGTCGGCGATCCAGTCGCGGAACTGCGGCGGGATCGCCAGCTGGTCCATCAGCTGCTGGCTGCCCACCACCTCGTCCACCAGGTCCATCGCCATGGCATGCAGCTCGGCGCTGGGATCTTCGATGTCCTGCTCGATCTGACGCAGGGTGAAGGCGTAATACGCGGTTTCATCCCAGTACGGCAGGCCATCGATGGTGTGGAAACGGAACCCCGACTCTTCGGCCCGGGCGCGCCACTGGCTGCGCTCGGCGATACGCACGCGCTGCATCGATCAGCCGCCGACGCTGCTGCGGTTGCTGCTGGAGTTGCCGAAGCCACCGCGGCTGGCAGTGACCGCCCGGTTCGGGGTGGCGGTCACCGGGGCCAGGCCGGCCTTGCCGGCGCCGATGCCGCTGGCGGTGTTCAGCCCACCGGTGGACGGGCCCGGACGGGCCCAGCCCTTGGCCTTGTCCTGGTAGGCCGGCGCCGCCGCCGGCTGCTGGGCCAGGCCCGCGCCGCCCCGGTTGCTGAGCATCTGCGACATGAAGAAGCCCATCATCATCGGGCCGATGAACGAGTGGCCGGTGGAGGTCTTCTGTTCCACGCACTGCTCGGCGTTGTACTCGGCCTCACAGGCTTCGCGCGTGGCGTACTTGGGGGCGGCATCGGCCGACTGCTTCTGCGCTTCGGCAAAGGCATTGCGGCAGCTGGACGGATCGCCGGTGGCTTCGGTACAGGCCTGCACCGAGGTATAGAGCCCTTCCTGCATCTGCACGGCCTCGTTCTTCTGGCAGGCGGTGAACAGCAGCGGCGCAGCGCTCATCAGCAGCAGCGCAGTGGTCCTGGAACGTTTCATGGCGTCATGCCCCCTAATGCGGTTATCTCCCCAATCATGCCTGATCGGCGCGAACAACCAAAACCGGCAAAGTCGAAAACATGAACAGCGTTTCAGGATTCGATCGCGCGGCAGCAGCGAAGGTGGTTGCAAACGCAACCGGAATTTTTCGGCAGAATCGAGGCGAAACGCGCCACCACGGCCCGCCAGATCCTGCCAGCCACCATGCCTGAATACCGCTCCCGCACCTCCACCGCCGGCCGCAACATGGCTGGCGCACGCGCCCTGTGGCGCGCCACCGGGATGACCGATGGCGACTTCCACAAGCCGATCATCGCCGTCGCCAACTCGTTCACCCAGTTCGTGCCCGGCCACGTGCACCTCAAGGACCTGGGCCAGCTCGTGGCGCGCGAGATCGAGCAGGTCGGCGGCGTGGCGAAGGAATTCAACACCATCGCGGTGGATGACGGCATCGCCATGGGCCACGACGGCATGCTGTATTCGCTGCCCAGCCGCGAGATCATCGCCGACTCGGTGGAGTACATGGCCAATGCACACTGCGCCGATGCGCTGGTGTGCATCTCCAACTGCGACAAGATCACCCCCGGCATGCTGATGGCTGCGCTGCGCCTGAACATCCCGGTGGTGTTCGTTTCCGGCGGGCCGATGGAAGCGGGCAAGACGCGCCTGTCCGAGCACAAGCTGGACCTGGTCGATGCCATGGTGATCGCCGCCGATGAAAGCGCCAGCGATGAGAAGGTCGCCGAATACGAGCGCAGCGCCTGCCCCACCTGCGGCTCGTGCTCGGGCATGTTCACCGCCAACTCGATGAACTGCCTGACCGAGGCACTGGGCCTGTCGCTGCCGGGCAACGGCTCCACCCTGGCCACGCACGCCGACCGCGAGCAGCTGTTCCGCCGTGCCGGCCGCCTGATCGTGGAACTGTGCCACCGCTGGTATGGCGGCGAAGAGATCGGTGCGCTGCCCCGCGGCATCGCCACCCGCCAGGCGTTCGAGAACGCGATGACGCTGGATATCGCGATGGGCGGCTCGACCAACACCATCCTGCACCTGCTGGCGGCGGCGCAGGAGGCGGAAGTGGACTTCGACCTGCATGCCATCGACGCGCTCTCGCGCCGTGTGCCGCAGCTGTGCAAGGTCGCCCCGAACACGCCGAAGTACCACATGGAGGACGTGCATCGCGCCGGCGGCGTGTTCGGCATCCTCGGTGAGCTTGCGCGTGGCGGCCTGCTGCACACCGACGTGCCGACCGTGCACAGCCGCACCCTGGCCGAGGCGATCGCACGTTGGGATGTCGCGGTGAGCACCGATGAGAAAGTGCACGATTTCTTCCGCGCCGGGCCGGCAGGCATCCCGACCCAGATCGCGTTCAGCCAGGCCACGCGCTGGCCGACGCTGGACGTGGACCGCGCCGATGGCTGCATCCGCGATGTCGCCCATGCGTACTCCGCAGAAGGTGGACTGGCCGTGCTGCGTGGCAACCTGGCCGTGGATGGCTGCGTGGTGAAGACCGCCGGCGTGGATGAATCCATCCATGTGTTCGAAGGCAACGCGCGGGTGTTCGAGAGCCAGGACGCCGCCGTGCAGGGCATCCTCGCCGATGACGTCGTCGCCGGCGACGTGGTCGTGATTCGCTACGAAGGCCCGCGCGGCGGCCCGGGCATGCAGGAAATGCTGTACCCGACCAGCTATCTGAAATCCAAGGGGCTGGGCAAGCAATGCGCCCTGCTCACCGACGGTCGTTTCTCCGGCGGCACCTCCGGGCTGTCGATCGGCCATGCCTCACCGGAAGCGGCCTCGGGCGGCACCATCGGCCTGGTGCGCAACGGCGACCGCATCCGCATCGACATCCCGGCGCGGCGCATCGATCTGCTGCTGGATGACGCCACGCTGGCGGCACGCCGTGCCGAGCAGGACGCCCTGGGCTGGAAACCGCGCGAGGCGCGCCCGCGCAAGGTCACCGGCGCGTTGAAAGCCTATGCGTTGCTGGCGACGAGTGCCGACAAGGGCGCGGTGCGGGATCTGGCGAAGCTGGAGGACTGAGAGCGCCTGGAGGCGCCGCCCGGCTTGACCGGCGATGTGCCGTAGGCCAACACTCGCTCCAGACCTCTGCACAAGGATGTGACGATGCACGGCTCGCGCTCTCTGCTGGCTCTGGCCCTGTCGGCCGCCGCCTGTCCCGCCGTTGCCGACGAATGCGCGGTGGATCTCACTGCGATGCTGGCGTTGACGCCGGAGCAGTTCGATCAGGATCTGGGGGGCGGCTGGCGCCCCATGGCGGAGAAGGCGGAGTGCCAGCTGGCGGCCGCCGATCTCATCGCGGCCTATCGTGCGCAGCCCAAGGCCGCCGGCAATACCACGATGATCTGGCATGAAGCGCAGATGCGTGCACAGGCCGGGCAGGACGCACAGGCGGTCGCATTGATGCGGCAGACCTACAAGCCCGCGCCCGACGCTGGCGGTTGGAATCCCTACGTGGATGCCAGCATCGCCTTCATCGAGAAGGACCGGCCGGCCCTGGCCGCTGCCCGCACGGCGCTGGCAGCCCTGCCAGCGCCGCCGGAGGTGAACGTCAAGGATGGATTTTTCAGCTTCGCGATGCCGAACGGCGAGGTGGTGCAGGTCGCCTGGCCGCCCAACCTCGATGTGGTTGATGCGTTCGTCCGGTGCTTCGGCCAGAGCTACCGGCAGGCGTATTCCGCTCAGTCCTGCCGCCACCCCGACACTACGACCACGCCCGAGGGCCGCACACGCTGATCGGGTCGCAGGAGCTGCCCGTGTTACCCGATCACCCGCTTGAACGGCGGCAGTGAATCGATGATGCGTTTGCCGTAGCGGCGGGTCAGCAGCCGCGAGTCGAGGATGATCACGCGACCGGTATCGGTGGAGGTGCGGATCAACCGGCCGGAGAACTGGGTCAGCGTGCGCAGGGCGTGCGGGATCGCGATCAGGTTGAAGGCGTTCAGGCCGCGGCTTTCGAACCACTCGCTCAGCGTGGAGGTCTGCGGGTCGGTCGGGACCGCGAACGGCACCTGGGTGATCACCACGGTGGTGCAGGCTTCGCCGGGCAGATCCAGGCCTTCGCCGAAGGAATTCAGCCCGAACAACACCGAACCCTCACCGGCCGAGGTACGCCGCAGGTGCTCGTCGATCATCTTCTGCTTGGCGGTCTCGCCCTGCACCAGCACCTGTTTGCGCTGCGCGGCCGGCATCAGCTCGGCCACCTTTTCCATCTTCCAGCGCGAGGTGAACAGCACGATGCTGCCCTTGCCCCAGTCCAGCTCCTTGACCAGGTACTTGGCGATTTCCTTGGGGTGACCTTCCTTGTCATCCGGGGTGACCGGGAACGCCGGCACGATCAGCTGGGCCTGGTTGGGCAGGTCGAACGGGGAGGCGAGCGAGACCATCTCGGCCTCGGCCGGAATGCCGTTGTCGATCGCCAAGGCCTGGAAGTCGCCGCCGCCGGTCAGCGTGGCCGAGGTCATCACCACCGAATCCACTTCATCCCAGAGCAGCTTGCGCAGCACGTTGGCGGCCGACACCGGCGAGCCGTGCAGGACCAGGTCGCCATCGCGCGAGAGGGTGATCCAGCGCGCGGTGGGCGGCTGGCCGTCCTTGTCTTCGCGGCGCCAGCCGGTCCACAGGTTGTGCTGCTGCTCGATCATCTCCAGCGCCATGCCGAGGTTGCGCTGCAGGCGTTCGCGCGCGGCATCCTCGGGCTTGCCCTTGGCGACCTGCGTCAACGCGGCATGCGCCCAGTTGAACAGTGCGCGGGTGTCGTCGGCGATGGCCTCGATGTCCGGCATCCAGATCTCCGGCAGGCGGCCATTCGGGGCGCGCCACATCGGCTCCTGTGCGGACGGGTCCGGCCGCCAGCTGCGGTCGATCACATCGCGGAAGGCCTTGAGCTGCTTGCTGACCTTGGCGGCGACCTCGATCGCCTCGTTGGGCAGCAGGTTGCCCAGCTTGTCCTTGTCCACCGCGCGGTAGGCGGCGGCGATCAGGATCTGCAGGCGGCCGGTGCGCTTGGCCATCTCGTCCAGCGCGAGGCTGGCCGCACCCTGGTCGATGGCGACATTGCCGATATGGTGGCCTTCGTCGAGCACCAGCAGCATGTCCGACGGTGGGGCGATCAGCGGCTGGCCGTTGTCGCTCTCACCGATCGACAGGGCCGACAGCAGCAGCGCGTGATTGGTCACCACGATCTGCGCCTCGCGCACGGTATTGCGCGAGCGCAGCACCGCGCACTGCGCCGAGTACGCGCACTTGCGCCCGGCACAACCGGAGGCCGGCGTGGTGATGCGCGAGCGCAGGGTGTTGCTGATCGTCTCCGGGGCGTTGTCCAGGTCGCCGTTCCAGCGGCCTTCGAGGAAGGCCTTGCTCAGCGACTGCGCCAGGTCCATCTCGATCGGCGCCAACGGGCGATCGAACAGCGGCTGCTCGTCTTCGAACATGCCTTCCTGCGCGCCATCGCCATGCGCTTCGGCGGCATTGCGGGTGCACAGGTAGCGGGTGCGGCCCTTGGCCAGCGCCACCGTGGCTTCGATACCGGTGGCCTTGAGGAAATTGGGGATGTCGCGCTCGACCAGCTGCGACTGCAGCGCCACGGTGCCGGTGCTGATCACCAGCTTCTTTTTGGTCGCCAGCGCGATCGGCACGCCGGCGGTCAGGTAGCCCAGCGACTTGCCGACGCCGGTCGGGGCTTCAACCACGCCCACGCCGCCGCTGTGCGAGAGCGCACGCGACACCACGCCGATCATCTGGCTCTGTGAACGCCGGGTACTGAAGCCGGGCGTATTGGCCTGCAGCTTGGCGTAGGCGTCGCGGATGCCGGCCTTGAGTTCGTCGTTCAGGGCGCGGGGGGCTTCAACTTTTTCGGTCACGCCGGAGGACTGCCTGACTGGATCACGGTCCCCATTTTCTCACGACCCGGCGGTCGTGACCGGCGCCATTTTCCGCGCCGGTTCATCTCCGTGACGCGACCCACGCCAACACTGTGGACCGCGACAGCCTGCTGCATCCGCTCAGCGCGGCGGCAGCGGCGCAGCGGGCGGAACGGCGCGGCTGCGCAGCGCGCGGGTCATCGCCCAGACCAGCAGGACCAGCGCGAGCGCCTCGAACAGGTTGAGCGCGAAGTGGCCAGCGCCCAGCAGCTTGGACATCAGCTGCAGGTTTTCGTAGTTGCCCTGCTGCACCATCCACATCGGCACCAGGTTGAGCACCAGGCCGGCCAGCGTGGTCAGCGCCAGCAGGCCCAGCGCGCCCAGGGCAACGCTGCGGATCGCCCCGCGCGGGGTGTCCACCACCCAGACCACCGCGACCGCCAGCGCGATCAGCACCGGCAGGCGCACGCCCACCATGGTCAGCATCGAGACCAGCAGGTCCATGTCCACCGGCTCAGTCCTCGCCGGCCAGCGGCGCCAGCCGGTTCCGCAGCTCGGTGTAGACCGCGTCGGTCTGCGGGCGCACCGCGTGCCACTGCAGGAAGCTCTCGGCGGCCTGTTCGACCAGCATGCCCAGGCCATCGACGATGTTGCGGCAGCCGGCCGAGCGCGCCCACGCGGTGAAGGCGATCGCGGCCTCGCCGTAGTTGAGGTCCACGGCGGTGGTCATGCTGTTGACGAGCGAGAGCGGCAGCTTGAATTCCGCGGTGCGGTCGCGGCCGGCCGAGGTGGCGTTGACGATCAACTCGAAATCGCCCAGCTCGCGGATGTCTTCCCAGTAGCGGGTGATCGCGCGGCCCGGCTCGCCCATCGCATCGATCAGCGCGTCGGCGCGCTCCGGAGTGCGGTTGACCACCACCAGCTCCAGGATGCCGGCATCCAGCAGCGCCGGGGCCACGCTGCGGGCCGAGCCGCCGGCGCCGATCAGCAGGGTGCGGCGGCCACGCAGGTCCAGGCCGTGGCGGTCGGTAAGGTCACGGACCAGGCCGATGCCATCGGTGGTGTCGCCATGCCAGCGGTCGCCCTTGCGCAGCAGCGTGTTGACCGCACCGGCGCGGCGCGCGCGCGAGGTCAGCGTGGTGCACAGTGCGAAGGCGGCTTCCTTGTGCGGCGCGGTGATGTTGGCGCCCACGCCGCCCTCGGCGGCGAAGGCCTCCAGCGCTGCCAGGAACTCGGCCGGCGACGCTTCGATCGCACGGTAGTCCAGCGCCAGGCCTTCCTGCCGGCCGAACGTGGCGTGGATGTGCGGCGACTGCGAGTGCGCGATGGGCTGGCCGAATACGGCGTAACGGTCGGTCATGGGTTGTCCTGCTCCGGGCCTAGAATGGAACGCAAACCCCAACGGACGCGATGATGCGCATTCCATTGTCTCTGCTCGCGCTGAGCGCCAGTTTACTCTGCACGCCCGCCGCGATGGCGCTTTCCGAATTCGGCATCGAGGGCATGGGCGTGGTCTCGACCAAGGCCAACGAAGCCCAGGCCACGATCGCGCCGGACGGCCAGCGCATCGTGTGGGCCAGCGACCGCGCCGGTGGCCAGGGCGGCTGGGACCTGTGGCAGGCGGTGCTGCGCGACGGCCGCTGGCAGGGCCCTGCCCCGCTCGCGCTCAACAGCGCCAGCGACGAGCGCGACCCCTACTTCAGCCACGATGGGCGCTGGCTGTACTTCGCCTCCAACCGCAGCGGCGGCCAGGGTGGATTCGACCTGTACCGCGCCCCGGTGGCCGCCGATGGCAGCGTCGGGCCCGCGCAGACCCTGCCGGGGGCGCTCAACACGCGCGCGGACGAACGGGCCCCCGCGCTGCGCCCGGACGGCCGCATGCTGCTGTTCTCGCGCAACGGCAACCACACCCAGGGCGGCTTCGATCTGTACCTGGCGCCCGTGCAGGGCGAGGGATTCGGCACCGCGCAGGCCCTGCCCGCCCCGCTCAACACGGCCGCCGACGAACTCGGGGCGGCCTGGCTGGATAACGAGGGTGCACTGGCGTTCACCCGGGCGAGCGACGGGCGCTCGCAGGTGTTGCTGGCGAGCTGCGATCACCGCCAGGCGGCGGTGCCATTGACGTTGTCGTTCAACACCGCCGACGGCCAGACCGGCGCGCCGGTGGTGGACGCGTCCAAGCCCACGGAGATGGTGCTGGCTGGCATGGCACGCGCACCGCGTGCCGGCGGGCTGGATCTGTACCGGATCAAGGCGCCGTCAGCGCCGCGGGGTATGGGCTGCGGTTGACGCCGCGGGGCCGCAAGGCAGCCACGCGTGGCGTGGCTCTACCCGTGGAGGCGGCGCCGCCCAGCGTCAATAGCCCTGCAGCAGCTCCGCGCGCAGCTGCTCGTACTGCGCTTCGCTGATCTCGCCGTGATCCTTGCGCTGGTTCAACGCCGCCAGCTGTGCCTGCAAGGCGGGCGAAAGCTGCGCCTCACGGGCAATGCGCGCGGCGGCGGAAGGCTGCTCCGGCGCCTGCCGCGCGGCGCGGCGCACGCCACGGATCACCAGCCCGATGACCGCTGCGAAGGCCAGCACGCCGGCCGTCCAGGTCACCCACTGTAGCCATCCCATCGTCTGCATCATCCTCGTCCTGTATCGGGGTGGGCGCGTATTGTCAGCGCTCGCGCAGCCAACGCGCCACCTGCGGGGCGAAATAGGTCAGCACGCCATCGGCGCCGGCACGCTTGAAGCCGATCAGCGATTCCATCACACAGGCCCGTTCATCCAGCCAGCCATTGGCGAAGGCCGCCTTCATCATCGCGTACTCGCCACTGACCTGATACGCGAAGGTCGGCACGCCGAACTGCTGCTTCACCCGGCGCACCAGGTCCAGGTAGGGCATGCCCGGCTTGACCATGACCATGTCCGCACCTTCTTCCAGGTCCAGCGCGATCTCGCGCATGGCTTCATCGCCGTTGGCCGGGTCCATCTGGTAGGTCTTCTTGTCCGCCTTGCCGAGGCCGGCCGAGCTGCCCACCGCATCGCGGAACGGACCGTAGAACGCCGAGGCGTACTTGGCCGAGTAGGCCATGATGCGCACGTTGACGTGGCCCGCAGCATCCAGCGCGCGGCGGATCGCGCCGATGCGGCCGTCCATCATGTCCGACGGCGAAATGATGTCCACGCCCGCTTCGGCATGCGAGAGCGACTGCTTGACCAGCGCCTCGACCGTGATGTCGTTGAGCACGTAGCCGGCCTCATCGATGATGCCGTCCTGGCCGTGCGTGGTGTACGGATCCAGCGCGACATCGGTCATCACGCCCAGCTCGGGGAAGCGCGACTTGAGTGCACGCACCGCGCGCTGCGCCAGCCCGTTCCCGTCCCACGCCGCCGCCGCGTCCAGACTCTTGCCGGCCGGATCGATCACCGGGAACAGGTCGATCACCGGGATGCCCAGTTCCAGCGCCTCTTCGGCCACTTTGAGCAGCTCGTCGATCGAGAGCCGTTCCACGCCCGGCATCGAGGCGATCGGCGCGCGGCCGGCCAGCTCGTGCACGAACACCGGATAGATCAGGTCGTCGGTGGTCAGGGTGTTTTCGCGCATGAGGCGGCGCGAGAACTCGTCGTGACGCATGCGGCGGGGGCGATAGTCGGGGTGTGCCATGAGGTGCTCCGGAACGGAAGGCAGGAATTACTGCAGCAGGTACTGCCGCGGTTGCAGGGGCTCGGGCAGCGGCTGGACGCCCAGGCTGTCGAGCAGATCGATTTCGATGGTGCGCACCATCGCATCCAGCGGCAGGTCGTTGGATTCCAGCCCGAACGGCTCCTCCATTTCTTCACCAAGCTGGTCCAGGCCGAAGAACGCATACGCCAACACGGCCGAGACCACCGGCGTGGCCCAGCCCAGCGAGCTGGCCAGGCCGAACGGCAGCAGCACGCAGAACAGCCACGCGCAGCGGTGCAGCAGCAGCGTGTAGGCGAACGGCAGCGGGGTGGTCAGGATGCGCTCGCAACCGGCCTGGATGCTGGAGAGCGCATGCAGGCGTGTTTCGAACTGGGTGTACAGGTAGGGATCGAGCTGACCGGCGCGCAGCGCCTGGGCCAGATCGGAGGCGATCATCGCCAGCAGTTGATCCGGTGCATTGCGGCGCTGGCCGAAACGCACGCGGTCGGCCTCGGCCACCCACGGCAGCGCCGCCAACGCCACGTCGCGGCCGCGCAGGCGTGCGGCCAGGGCATGCGCGAAGCCGATGCACAGCCGGCACACGCGGTCACGCAGCGCCGCATCGTCGACCAGCACGGCCTGGCACAGCCGCGCCAGGCTGCGCGATTCATAGATCAGCTGGCCCCACAGCTTGCGGCCTTCCCACCAACGCTCGAAACAGGCGTTGTTGCGGAAGCTGAGGAAGATCGACAGCACCAGGCCCAGCAGCGTGAACGGCGCTACCGAGACGCGCTCGATGCCCGGCGGGTGCCACAGCTCGGCCAGGGCGGCGACGGCAATGGACAGCAGCAGGATCGCCACGACTTTCGGGGCCACCGCCGGAACGATGGAGCCGCGCAGGATGTAGAGCAGTTGCCAACCGTGGGGACGAGGACGAATGATCATCGGTGCAGGGAGAGCGCCCGGACGGGCGTGGACCGCCGGCGGAGCCGGATGCGGCAGCCGGTCATTCTACGCCGATGGTGCCGGGCGGCCGTGAGCTGCGACGGTCGGTCGCACCCGCATGGCTCAGATGATGCCGCCGCCCAGCCCGAGCCGGACGATGCCGACCACCACCACGATGCCGTTGAGCACCAGCCCGGTCCAGGCCCGGCCGCGCTTGCTGGCGTGGGTGAACAGGATGCCGATGGCGGCGATGACCGCGCCCACGGCGGCGAAGGGGATCAGGAACCAGTTGCCCCAGCCCAGCAGCGGGATCAGGGCCACAATCATCCAGAGCAGCGCCACGATGCCCCACAACAGACTGATCAATCCCATGCCCGGCTCCTTGAGGTGAATGCGTGGCCCACCATAGCGGTTCCGGGCGCAGGCGCAAGCGGCAGCGAGACGCCGTTGGCGGGGGCCTCACCGCGGCGGTGCTAGGGTGCACTGGCAGGGGTTGGCACCGATTCAGTCGCCAGCGCCGATCATCCCAGCCATCACACACAGGGGTAACGCCATGAACATCCGATGCGCCGCATTGCTGGGCCTGGCGCTGCTCAGCGCTGGCTGTGCCAGCACCTCCAAGGTCATGCTCGGCCAGGCACGTGCGCCGGTCGATCCGGCCACGGTCCAGATCTACTCCACGCCGCCGGCCGGCTCACAGGAAATCGCCCAGCTCGAGTCGGCCAGTGCGGTCGGCTTCGGCACGCAGGGCCAGACCGATGCGGCCGTGATGCGGCTCAAGCGTGAAGCGGCCGCCCTCGGTGCCAATGGCGTGATCCTGATGGGCGTCGGCTCCAGCGGTTCGCCGGTGGGCATGTCCGTCGGTGCGGGCAGCTATGGCTCGCACGTGGGCGGTGGCGTCGGCATCGGCATTCCGACCACGCAGAAGCGCGCGGCCGGCGTGGCCATCTGGGTACCCAACCCGCCGCCGGCGCCGCGCCTGCCCACGCAGACGATCACGCCGCAGCGCTAACCGGCGCCGCGGTAGGCCACGACCGTGGGTCGTGGCGGCTGGGCCGGCGCACCGACCAACGGTCGGTGCCTAGCGGAAAACGCCCCGCGCCTACCGGAACCGTGTCAGCGCTTGGCCGCGCCTTTGTACTTCGGCACGAACACCTCGTTCACTGCCTTGGCCAGCTGGTCCGGCGGCAGCAGGCCCTGGTCCAGCAGGAAGTTGTTGAACGCCAGCCGGTCGAAGCGATCGCCCAGCGCCAGCTCGGTCTGCATGCGCAGCTCAAGGATGCGGGTGTAACCGTAGAAGTAGCTGCCGGCCTGGCCGGGCATGCGCACCATGTAGCGGTCCAGTTCCTGGGTGGCCATCGCCTTGGACAGGCCGACTTCGTCGATCAGCACGCGCTCGGCGTTGGCACGGTCGATCTGGCCCAGGTTGAGCATCGGGTCCAGCATCGCGCGCGCGGCACGCAGCAGGCGGAACTGCAGCGCGATCAGCTGCCCGTCCAGCGGCTCGTACGGCACCATCTCCGCTTCGGCATACAACGCCCAGCCTTCCACGTTGACCGAGTTGAAGGCGAACATGGTGCGCGCCAGCGAGATGCCGCGCTCCACCATCGCGGTGAACTGCAGCTCGTGGCCCGGGCGGCCTTCATGCGCGCTCAGCGTCCAGGCGGCTGAGCCGAAGTTGAAATCGTCGTACTGCGCGGCCTTGTCGCCCGCCGCCGGGTTGCCCAGCGGCAGCACGAAGGTGCCCTGCTGGCCGGTGTTGCCGACCAGCGGCGCCGGCAGGAAATGCGGGGCCGGCGAGGCGGCGCTTTCGGCGGCCGAGCCCAGGCGCATCTGCATCGGGCGCTGCGGCACGTCGACGATCTTCTCGCGGCGGATGATCGGGTCGATCGCATCGATCACGCCACGGTAGTGGTGCTCCAGCTGGTCATCGGCAATCTTGTCGCCCTTGAGCGCACGCACCACCGCAACCGGATCGGTGGGATCGGTGACCTTCAGGCCCTTGGCCTGCACCACCAGCGGTGCCAGCTGGCGCATCGCCGAGCGGGTCTCCATGAATTCCAGCTGGGCCCGCTGCATCAGCAGCGCCGGGGCGATGTCGATGCCCACGCGCTTGAGCTGATAGGCATACAGCGGCTCGGGCAGGCGCGCGTCGGTGCGGGCCTTGGGCAGCACGTCGCGGCGGGTCCAGTCGCGGTACTCGCGCAGCTGGCTGGCGATGGTCTGCAGCGCCTGCTCGGCACCGGCCACCTTGTACTTGCCGAACAGCTGCTCGATGCCGCTGATGTAGGTATCCACATTGGCCAGCGACTGCTCGACTTCGATCTTCGTCGGCTGCAGCAGGCTCTTGTCGCCCAGGCGCTCTTCATAGCGCTGGCGCGACAGCGTGGTCACCGGTTGCGTGCCCGGGGCAAGCCCGGCGTAGGCCTTCAGGCGATCCAGCGCCTTGGCGCGGCGTTCGGCGGGCACCTGGTCGGACAGCAGCAGGTTGAGTCCGCTGAACACGGTCTGCGGGGTATCGCTCCACGGCAGCAGGTACTTCTCGTTGAGTTCGCTGCCTTCGATGTTCTGGTCGGCGGCGGCGATCATGATCGCCAGGTCCTGGCGGACGTTGGGATCGCGCTCGGTGGCGAGCTTGGCCTGCAGTTCACTGCGCGCCTTGGCCATCGCCGCGCGGTAGCGGGCGCCGTTGTCCGGGCCGAAGTCGGCCACCTTGTCGTCGTAGCCCGGCACGCCGAAGAAGCCGGTTTCTTCCGGCTGGAACGGGCCCTGCGCATCCAGCAGGATCTGCGCGAGCTGATTGCTGCGGGTCACCCAGGCCGGCGAAGCGGCGGGCTTGGCGGCTGCCGGCGCGGCCAGGGCCGGGGGAGCCGACAGCGCGACGGGAACGGACAGCGCAAGCGCGACAGCGAGGACAAGCGGCTTCATGCAGGAACTCCAGGGCAGGATGCCTGCGACCCTACGCACTTGGCGGGTCCGGGGCAATTGGCCGGAGGTCATGCGCCACTCAGATCTGCAAGGCTTCCGGTGCCGGCGGGCAGTCCCCCTTCGCCCGGCACTCTTCGAGCGCGCAACTGTCCGCGGCTTCGAGGTCGTCCAGGGCGGCCAGATCGATCGCCTCCTTGCCGTCGGTCACCACGTACAGCATCGGGTAGTCCCAGTGCTCGCCGGCGCGCTTGGCATTGAGGAAGATGCGGCCGTTGCCCTGCGGGCCGGACACCGCGATCACGAACTGGCTCTGCCCGTTGGAATGCATCGAGCCGGCGGGCAGGTAGCCATCGCGCAGCGGCTCACCCAGGGCCGCCACCAGTTCGATGTTGCAGCGCGCCCGGCGCATGGCTTCCTGGTAGGGCGTGCTGGACTTGCTCCAGTACGCCCACTGGGACAGCGCGAACCCTACCGCGCCCGCTGCCGCCGCCATACCGACCACCACCGCCAGCGGCATCGCCCAGCGCCAGTGGCGACGCCACCAGCCGGTGGGTACGGTCGAACCAGGAAGCGCGGGCGGCAATGTCATCGGCAAACTCCTTGTCAGGCCGGTGGCGGAAACGCGGCATCAGGGCGCCAGGCAACGCCCCAGGAAATCTTCGGCCAGGCGGTAGCGGTGCAGCGCATTGCTGCCCGACAGGCCGTGCTTGGCGCCGGGGTAGGTCATCAGTTCGAACGGCTGGCCGCGCTTCTGCAGGGCGCTCATCAACACCGTGGAATTGGTGAACAGCACGTTGTCATCGGCCATGCCGTGGATCAGCAGCAGGCGCGAGCGCAGGCCGTCGATGTGCGCCAGCACGCGCGCTTCTTCGTAGCCCTTCGGGTTGTTGCCCGGCAGGTTCATGTAGCGCTCGGTGTAGTGGGTGTCATACAGACCCCAGTCGGTCACCGGTGCACCGGCCACGCCGCAGGCGTAGCTGTCGGACGCCTTGGCCAGCAGCATCAGGGTCATGTAACCGCCGTTGGACCAGCCCTGCACGCCGATGCGCGCCGGGTCGACCCAGGCCTGCTGCTTCAGCCAGGCCACGCCGCGCAGCTGGTCGGCCACTTCCACCGTGCCCTGCACGCCATACAGCGCGCCACCGAAATCACGGCCGCGACGCGGGGTGCCACGGTTGTCCAGCGAGAACACCACGTAACCCTGCTGGGCCAGGTACTGGTTGAACAGGTGATCGCCACGGCCGGGCCAGCTGTTGGTGACCGTCTGCGAGGCCGGGCCGCCGTAGACGTACACCACCACCGGGTAGCGCTTGGCCGGATCGAAATCGGTCGGCTTGATCAGGCTGTAGTGCAGTTCGGTCCTGCCATCGGCGGCGGTCAGGGTGCCGAACTCGACCGGGCGCTGCGCATCGAGATAGCGCGCGTACGGATGCGCCGGGTCGTCAAGATTGTTCTCGACCAGGGTCGCGATCTTCTCGCCGTTGGCACGGTGCAGCGCGATCTGCGGCGGCGTGGTGGTGTTGGACCAGCTGTCCACGTAGACGCTGGCGTTGCGCGCGAAGCTGGCGGTGTGCATGCCCGGCGCCTGCGAGAGGCGCTGCGGCGTGCCACCCTGCAGCGACACGGCATACAGCTGGCTTTCGCGCGGGCTGTCCATGCCGGCGCGGAAGTAGACCTTGCCGGCGTCTTCGTCCACGGCGAGCAGTTCGTCCACCGGCCAGGTGCCGGCGGTCAGCGCGGTGACGGTCTTGCCGTCGTCGGAGATGCGGTACAGGTGCTCGAAGCCACTGCGCTCGGACGACCACACAAAACCGCCCTGCTTGAGGAAGCGCAGGCTGTTGTGCAGCGGCACCCAGGTCGGCGAGGTCTCGGTCACCAGCGTGCGCTGCTGGCCGCTGGCCAGCTCGGTCTGGACCAGTTCGAGCGTCTTCTGGTCGCGCGACTGGCGCTGGAAGGTCAGGTGTTTCGGGTCGCGCCAATCGACGCGGGCCAGATAGATGTCGGGGTTGCGGCCCAGGTCGATCCAGCGCGGCGCGGCGTTCCGGCGCGGCGCGATCACCGCCAGTTTGACGGTGACGTTGTGGTCGCCGGCGGCCGGGTAGCGCTGCTCGATCATCTCGGTGCGGTCGGCATACATCTCGTAGCGTTTCTGCACCGGCACCGGGGATTCATCGATGCGGGCGAAGGCGATCGCCGAGTCGTCCGGCGCCCACCAGTAGCCGGTATGGCGGTCCATTTCCTCATCGGCCACGAACTCGGCCACGCCGTTGCCGATGGTGTCGCTGCCATCGCCGGTGAGCTGGATCTGCTGGCCGCTGGCCAGGTCGATGACCCACAGGTTGCGAGCGCGCACGAAGCTGACGAAGCCGCCCTTCGGCGAGAGCTTGGCATCGGTGGCGAAGCCTTCGCCGTGGGTGAGCTGGCGCACCGCGGCCTTGCCCTGCTTGCTCAGGTCGTACAGGTACAGCTCGCCGCCGAGCGGGAACAGCAGGGTGCGTGCATCCGGCGACCACTGGTAATCGACGATGCCGGTCATCGCGGCGATGCGCTGGCGCTCGCGGCGGGCCTTCTCGGCATCGCTCAGGGTCTCTTCGCCCGGCAGCACCACCTTGGAATCGACCAGCAGATGGGTCTGCCCACTGGCGATGTCATACGCCCACAGGTCCAGCTGGTTGCGGTCCGCATCCTTGCCGCGCAGGAAGCTGACCTGCGAGCCGTCCGGGGCCACCTTGGGCTTCATCAGGGTCGGGCCGGACAACGGCAGCGGGCCGGTGATGGCATCCAGGGTCAGTTTTTCAGCGTGGGCGATCGAGGTCGAGGCGAGCATCAGGGCGAGCGAAGCAAACAGGTGGCGCATGAAGGATTCCGGCAGCGTCTGGGCAGTCCCCGGCCGCTGGCGCGGCACGGGGAACGCCTCATCCTAACCAAAACCGTCTTGATCGTGCCGAGGCTGGCGGACGTCCGGCCGCGCGCGCCGCTGCGTGGAGCCGGCCAGCGGCCGGCACTACCGGGCAGGTGAGCATCCGTTCAGCGCTGGCCGAACAGGTGTCTGCGCTCTTCTTCGCTGAGTGGCTTGCCGGCCTGCGGGTTCACCTTCTCGCGCAGGGCGTAGGCCCGCTGGGTGGCCGGGCGCGCAGCGATCGCGTCATGCCAGCGCTTGAGGTTCGGGAAGGCGCTGAAATCGACCGGTAGCTTGTCGTAGGCCCCGATCCAGGGGTAGCTGGCCATGTCGGCGATGCTGTACGCCTCACCGCCGAGATAGGCGGTCTGCGCCAGGCGCTTGTCCATCACGCCGTGCAGGCGGCGCACTTCGTTGTCGTAGCGCTCGATCGCATAGGGAATCTTTTCGGGCGCGTAGACGTTGAAATGGCCCATCTGGCCGCTCATCGGGCCAAGCCCGGCCATCTGCCAGAACAGCCATTCCAGCACCGCCACCCGGCCGCGGCTGTCGGCGGGCAGGAAGCGGCCGGTCTTCTCGGCCAGGTAAAGCAGGATCGCGCCGGACTCGAACACGCTCTGCGGGGCGCCGCCGTCGGTGGGCTGGTGGTCGACCAGCGCTGGCATCTTGTTGTTGGGCGAAATCGCCAGGAAGTCGGGCGTGAACTGGTCCCCGGCGCCGATGTTCACCGGCTGGATCCGGTATGGCAGGCCGGTCTCCTCCAGCATCAGCGTGACTTTGTGGCCATTCGGGGTGGGCCAGTAGTACAGGTCGATCATGGCGACGGCTCGCGGATTGGGAATACCGAGTCTAGTCCGTCATTCGGCTTGGCAGGGTCAAGCCGGACCGTTACGCTGCGCCGTCCCCGCAACGCAGCATCCCAGCATGAGCTCGACCCAGACTCCCATCAGTCCCCTGTCCTCCCTGATCTTCGCCTCGCGCTGGCTGCAGCTGCCGCTGTACCTGGGCCTGATCCTGGCCCAATGCGTTTATGTGTTCCTGTTCGGCAAGGAGTTGTGGCACCTGCTGCACAAGGCCAACACCATGGGCGAGCAGGAGATCATGCTGCTGGTGCTGGGCCTGATCGACGTGGTGATGATCTCCAACCTGCTGGTGATGGTGATCGTGGGCGGCTATGAGACCTTCGTATCGCGCCTGCGCCTGGAAAACCACCCCGACCAGCCGGAATGGCTGAGCCACGTCAACGCGAGCGTGCTGAAGGTGAAGCTGGCGCTGTCGATCATCGGCATCTCCTCGATCCACCTGCTGAAGACGTTCATTGCGGCGGGCAATCTGGATGGGCTGCCATCGTGCAACAGCCCGGAGTACATCCTGGCGGTGCAGACGGCGATCAGCAGCATCGGCCCGAGCGCTGCAGCGGCCTTCAAGTGCTCGGCCATGACCTCGACCGGGGTGATGTGGCAGACCATCATCCACTGCGCCTTCATCCTCTCGGCGATCGGCATCGCCTACACCGACAAGCTGATGAACGGCACGCCGAGCAAGGCGCTGTCGCACTGACGCTTGCCCGGCAGCGGCGGCATCGGTGAGGATGCCCCCTGCCCTGACCGCCTGGCCCCCGGGCCGGGCGGGGTGATGCTAGATTGCACACCTGCGGATCCGCCATGGACGTCGGGAAACGTCCATGGCCTTCGGTCGGCCTGACCGCATCAGGCCCTACGTATCGTCGTCTTCAAAGGGGAGTTGGATGTCGCACGTCAAGACTCATGGCCCGGCGCGCCTGTTCGCGCCGATGATCCTGCTGGTCGCCCTGTCCGCCTGCTCGGGCAAGGACGACACCGCACCGGCCGCGCCTGCGGCACCCGCCACCCCCACTGCTGCGCCGGCCGCACCGGCGGTCTCGGCCAAGGTCCAGTCGCTGGGTACCGAGGAACTGCGTGAGCTGGCCAGCAAGGCCCTGCGCGAGAACCGCATGTACGCCCCGGCCGGCGACAACGCCATCGAGTACTACCTGGCGCTGCGCGACAAGACCCCGGATGACGCCTCGGTCAAAAGCGCGCTGACCGATCTGCTGCCCTATACCCTGATCGCCGCCGAGCAGAACCTGGGCCGCGAGGATTTCGCCGAAACCCAGCGCCTGGTTGCGCTGATCGAAAAGGTCGACCCGGCCGCCCCCGCACTGCCGCGCCTGAAACAAGGCATCAGCGGCAGCATGCAGACTGCGCTCAAGCGCACCCAGGAAGAGACCGACAAGGTCAAGAAAGACGCCGAGACCCGCGCCAAGCAGCTGGTTGAACAGCAGCGCCTGGCGCAGCAGCAGAGCACCGAAGCCGAGGCCGCGCGGCAGATCGCCGCGCAGCAGGAAGCCGCGCGCCGCGACACCGACCGCCAGGATGCCGAGCGTCAGGCCACCGCCCGCCGCGAGGCCGAACAACGCCAGCAGCAGGCCGCCGCCCAGCAGGCCGCGGCCACCCGCCAGGCCGCCGCGGCGCCGAGCCTGCGCCCGGTCAGCACCCCGGCCCCCCGTTACCCGGCCGACGCGCTGCGTTCGGGCACCTCCGGCGAAGTGCTGGTCGAGCTCACCGTCGGCACCGACGGTTCGGTGACCGCCGCCCGCGTGCTGCGCGCCACCCCGGCGCGCGTGTTCGACCGCGAAGCGCTCAACGCCGTCAAGCGTTGGAAGTTCGAGCCGGTCGGCGCCCCGGTCACCACGCGCCGCACGCTTGCCTTCGCACCGGAAGGCGGTTGATCGCAGCGTAAGGTGGGAGGACGAAAGGCCCGGAGTGATCCGGGCCTTTTTGCTTTACACCGCGCGCAGTATTGCCTTTCGCTCATGGCTCACGACATGTTGTTCAGAGAGGCTGTCAGCAATGCCTCTTAACGGCGTGAACAATCTGTAGCAGCATGTCCTCGCATGGACATCGCTGTTCTTGAAAAAGCCGGGGCCATACACGCCGCGGCAGCCCACAGGCCACCCACGTGAGTCACTTGGCCCGGCGCCTTGAGCTGCTGAAGATCCCTTCGGTGCGGCGCGTGGTGCTGAGCTGCCTGCTTGCCAACATCGGCGCAGGCATGATCCTGCTTGCCATGTCCTGGACGGTCGTGGGTCAACAGGCCTCGGTGTCCGCACTGGCATGGCTGATGACCTGCTACTGGATTCCCTCGCTCATCTTCGCACCGGCCATTGGTGCATGGGTGGATCGATACGATCGGCGGTACGTGGTCATGATCACCAAGGCCGTGCGGATCGTGGTGCTGCTGGTGGCCGCAGTCATTTATGCACGCTACCCCGGTGTACCCGCGCTGCTTGTGCTCGGTTTCTGCATGGGGACCTGCGCCGCGCTGTATACACCGGCGCTGCTGGCGATGGTGCGCGACCTCGTGCCTGCCAAGCATCTGTTGGACGCCAATGCAGCGGTGGATGTGGCCTTCGAAATCGGCTTCATCATCGGCATGCCGGTCAGCGGAGCGCTGCTGATGCTGGCGCCGCTTCCCGTGGTACTGGTGGTGACTGCGGGCCTCTTCGGATTGGCGTTGATGTGCCTGATCGGCGTCAGGCTGGGCGATGACGCCGGGATCAGCCCGACCCGTGACGTGACGCGGCACGCCGCATTTGTGCAGGGGCTGCGCTATCTCCTCAGCCATCGTCGCCTGCTGCTCATGTACAGCGTGCAGGCGCTGATGTACGTCACATTGATGACGACGAGTATTCTGCTGGCCCCCTTCGCCAAGGTGGTCCTGAATCTCAGCGCCGGCGAGTTTGGTGCCATCGAAGCGGCACTGTCCCTGGGCGTTGTGGTGGGCGCGTCGATTCTTCCGGCCTCGGCGCAACGTTGGGGCTACGGTCCGGCACTGGTCATGGCCACGTTGGCGATGACCATCTGTTTTGCGCTGTTCGCGATGGCGGAGTCCTTCGCCAGTGCCCTGCTCCTGTACTTCCTCATCGGGGGTGGACTGGCCACCTGGCCGGTGGTGACGACGGCTGCCCAGGAGCTGACCGACCCCGCCATGCAGGGGCGTGTTCAAGCAGCCGGAAATGCCGCCTCCAGCGTGTTGATCCTGGCGACCTATCTTCTGCTGGGTGCGGCAGCGCCGTACATCTCCATCCGCTGGAGCTACGTCTCGGTCATGGCGTTCTCCGCCACGGCCTGCCTGATTACCTGGTGGATCTATTTTGTCCCGCCGGATCGAGCGGAACGTCCTGACCCCTGAGCGGAGCCCCGCACTCCTCTTCGTGCAGGGAAGCGGTTCATCGCGGCATGACGTTGGATGAACCGCTATTCGACCGCCCCTCAGGGAGCATTGCGTTCATCTCCCGGAGTGCCCTTCCCTACCGCGCCCCGAGCTCGTCGGTCGCGAGGCAGAACGCCTTTCGGCGTCCTGCCCGCCTGCCGTCAACCCGAAATCGCCAACCGTTCCTGATGGTAGCGCCGCACCGCGGCATACCAGAACAGCGCCGCCAGACCGAAGCCCGCGCCCAGATACACCGCCCACATCTGCGCGCTGATCGTTTCGTGGCGGATGATCTTGAGCAGCATCTGGTTCTGCGCCAGGAACGGCACCGCGAACTGCCACAGCTCACTCTTGATCGGGTACACCATCAGCGCGTAACCGGGCAGCATCGGTAGCAGCATCAGCCAGGTCATGTGGCTCTGGGCTTCTTTCATGCTCTTGGCCGCCGCCGACAGGAAGGTCAGCAGCGAGGTGCCGATGAACAGCATCGGCAGCATGATCAGCAGCATCTGCAGCATCGGCAGGAAGCCCATGTTGAGCTGCCGGCCTACCCCGCCGGAGGATAGCTGCGCGCTGATCTTGAAGGCCGCCAGGGTCAGCAGCAGCGATGCGACACCCACGGCGCAGGCCGCGGCGATCTTGCCGCTGACGATCGCGCTGCGCGGTGCGGGGGTGGCGAGCAGCGGCTCCAGCGATTGCCGCTCACGTTCGCCGGCCGTGGTATCCATCACCAGGTAGGCACCGCCCAGGAACGAGGTGATGGTGAGCAGGATCGGCAACAGCACCGAGAGCATCATCCCGCGCTTGGCTTCGGCGGTCGCCAGGTCCTGCGCGGCGACGTCCAGCGGGCGCGCTACCTGTGCATCGATCCCGCGCGCCAGCAGGCGCAGGGCACCGACCTGCTGGCTGTAGCCACCCAAGGCCGCTTCCAGACGGCTGCTGGGAATATCGGCAGCGCGGCGGGTGCTGTCCTTGATGATCTCCACCAGCGCCGGGCGGCCGTCGGCCCAGTCCTTGCCGAAGTCCGGGCTGATGCGCAGCGCCACATCAATGCGCTGGCTTCGGATCGCTTCGGTGAGGTCCTTCGGTGCCTCGGTCGCATTGAGACCCTGCGATGCCAGGAAACGCACCAGATTGGGGGCATGCTCGCCGCCGATCATCGGTATTTCCAGCGGCTGCTCGATCTGCGTCTTGACCCGGCTTTCGGCCAGTTTGCTCATGCCCAGGATCAGCACCGGATACAGGAGTGGCCCCAGCAGCAGGGTCAGCGCGAGGGTGCGGCGGTCGCGGGAGAGATCGCGCAGTTCCTTGCGCATCACGGTCAACAGCGTGGCGAACGAACTCATGCGTGCAATCCTTCTTCGGTACCGATCGCCTTGACGAAGGCATCTTCCAGGTTGCTTTCCCCGGTCTGTGCGCGCAGCTCATCGGCGCTGCCGGCGGCCATCACCGTGCCCTGCGCGATGATCACCACGTGGTCACACAGTGCGGCCACCTCCTGCATGATGTGGCTGGAGAAGATCACGCAGCGCCCCTCGTCGCGCAGCCCGCGCAGGAAGCCGCGCAGCGCGCGCGTGGTCATCACGTCCAGCCCGTTGGTGGGCTCATCCAGGATCACGTTGCGCGGGTCGTGCACCAGGGCGCGGGCGATCGCGGTCTTGGTGCGCTGGCCCTGCGAGAACCCTTCGGTCTGGCGGTCGAGGATGTCCTCCATCTCCAGCGCCGTGGACAACACCTTGGTGCGCTCGCGGATCCGCGCGGCACTCAGGCCGTGCAGCTGGCCGAAGTAGGCGATGTTCTCGCGCGCGGTCAGGCGCTTGTAGACCCCACGGGCATCGGGCAGCACCGCCAACTGGCGGCGCACGGCGATCGGGTCCACCGCCGCGTCGATGCCATCCACCAGCACGCGGCCCTGGTCGGGCTTCATCAGCGTGTACAGCATGCGCATGGTGGTGGTCTTGCCGGCACCGTTCGGCCCGAGCAGGCCGGTGATGCGGCCGTCTTCGGCCTGGAAGCCGACGTTCTGGACGGCGTGGATCAGGCCGGTCTTGGTCTTGAACGCTTTATGCAGGTTCTCGGCGACGATCATGCGCGCACCTCCCCGGTGCGGTGGGAGGAACGGTTCATGGGGCCCATCCGTTGAACGAGGTGAACGCCGGCACCGGGCTGAGGGTGTCCAGGCAGGTGGCATCGAGCGACTTGGCATCGGCGGTGTCGATGAACTGGCCAAGGATGCGCGGCATGCAGCCGGCGTTGATCGTGCCGTGGCCCTGGCCCTTGGCCAGCAGGTGTCGCCCGTTCGGCAGCTGCTTGACGACCTGCTCGGCATAGCGCGGCGGCGTGACCGGATCGAACTGGCCCGACAGCAGCAGCACCGGCAGCGACGAAGCGAACGGCGTGGTGAAATCCTTCGGCCGCGAACCGGCGTTCCACGCCGGGCACGCCGCGAAGAACATGCGCGCCACTTCCGGGCCCAGCACGCGGTCGCCCTGCGCACTTTCCTGATAGCGGTCGGCATCCTCGGCACACAGCACCGACCACTGCATGCCACGGTTCATCTGCACGCCCAGCGTACGGCTGGCCATCTTGCTCAGCGACATCAGCGGCGCATAGCGGCCCTGCGCGGCTTCATCGAGCATTACCGGCAGCAGCGAGGACAGCTCGGGCATATACGAGAACATGAAGGCCAGTCCGGTCACCGAATCGGCGGTCAATACATCGCGTTCGGCCTGGCCGGTGCCCGGATTGCGGTACTCGACCTCGACCGGTGCCTTGGCCAGCGTGGCCATGACGTTGCGCAGCTGGGTGCGGGTATCGACCGGGAAGCGCTGGGCGCAGATCGGATCCTGGCGGCACTGTGCCGACTGCAGGGTGATCGCATCTTCGAAGGTGTTGGCGAAATCGCCGCCGACCACCAGGTCGTTCGGCACCACGCCATCGATCACGACGGTGCGGGTGTGCTGCGGATAATGCGCGGCGTACTGCTGTGCCACACGCGTACCGTAGGAGCCGCCGATCACGTTGACCTTGTCCACGCCCAGCGCCTTGCGCACCGTATCCAGGTCGCCGATGGCCTCGGTGGTGGTGTAGAACCGGGTGTCGGCGCGGCCGGTCAACGACTGCGCGCAGCGACGGGCATAGTCTTCGATCAGGCCCGCGCTCGGCGCGGCGTTCTCGTCCAGCGGCAGCTCCTTGCCCTGCGCATCCAGGCAGGTGAGCGGATTGGATTTGCCGGTGCCGCGCTGATCGATCAGGAAGATGTCGCGCTGCTTGCGCACATCGCGCAGCGCCATGTTCACCGGTGCGGCGACCTCGGTCGCGGCCTGGCCGGGGCCACCGGCGAGGAAGAACACCGGGTCGGCCTTGCCGGCGCCGTCATTGCCGGCCTCCAGCCAGGCGATGTTCAAGCCGATTCTGCGACCGTCGGGTTCGGCCGGATTTTCCGGCACCTGCAGCGTGGCGCACTGTGCCTCCACGTTCGCGCTGGCCTGCGCGCTGGTCAGGGTGCAGGGCTGGAACGCGAGCGTGCCGTACAGGCGTTGAGCGGCGGCCGCGCCGGATGCATCGTCCGGTACCGGCGCACAGCCGGCACACAGGGCGGCGACCAGCGCACCGGCCAGCCTCAGGTGGTGTGTAGACATCTTCCGTGCTTCCCCTTGTTGAAGATCATGCCACCACGACGCGTGGGCGTGGCCGATGTGACCCAACTTACACGGCTGGCCCCGTGCCGGGGAAGGCGGCGGCGTCGCCGTACACCTCACTGCACCGTCAAGGCCACCGCGCTCATGGTGCGGTCGCGGCCGTCGGCCTTGGCCCGGTACAGGGCGGCATCGGCTTCACCGAGCAGGCGCGCCATGTCGCCTGTGCCCTGATCGATCGCCAGGCCGATGCTCGCCGTCACCGGCACCGGCACGCCGTCGAGCCGCGCGGGCGACTCACGCAGCGCCTGGCGCAGGCGATCGGCGCACTGCCGCGCCTGGGCCTGATCGGCCGCCGGCAGCAGCAGGACGAACTCTTCCCCGCCATAGCGGCCCAGCAGATGCTCGCGATCGGCGACGCAGGTGCTCAGTACGTCGGCGACATGCCGCAGCACCGCATCGCCGGCCAGGTGTCCCCAGCGGTCGTTGATCTGCTTGAAGTGATCCACGTCCAGCAGCAGCAACGCCAGGGGTCGGCCGGGGCGGCGGTTGAGCTCCAGCAGGCTGGCGCCGTCGGCCAGCACCGCCCCGCGGTTGAGCAGGCCGGTCAGTACGTCGGTGCGTGCCAGTCGCTGCAGGTCCACCAGCATCCGTTCCACCAGCAGCAGCACCAGCGCGAAGCACCGCGCCAGCTCCAGGATCAGCCCGACCAGGTAGGTGGCAAAGACCGGCGCACCCGCGCGCAGGAGGTCGTCACCCGCATCCGGGGCCACCGGCAGGAACAGGCGGACCAGGTACAGCAGGGTCTGCGCGGCGAACACCACCGCCGCCAGCCGGCAGCTGGTGCGCTGCGCCGGCGGTGCGTGGCGCAGCAGCAGCCAGGTCATCCATCCGTTGAGCAGGACCGCGAACACGCTGAACACGTGCAGCCGGATGACCAGGCTGGGATGGACCACCAGGAATAATGCGATCGCGCCAAGATAGGTGGCCGCCAATGCCACCGGCTGCCACGCCGGCAGCCGACGGCCAAGATGACGCGCCACGCCGTACAGCATCAGCACACCGGACAGCGCGACCGCGACATTACCGGACAGGATTCCGGCTACATGGGGCAGGTACGGCCGCAGCGCGACCAGGGTCAGGCTGACCGAGAGCATCCACAGGCTGGCCGTCCACAACCGCAGCGCCGGCTGCCGGCGCAGCACCAGCAGCAGCAATGAAAAACCCATGGCGATGCCCAGGCACAGCAGGAAGCCGAGCACGGCAATGGTGGGGAAATCCAGGGGCATCGAGTCAGCCAGGCGAAAGCGGCGCGCGGCGCATCTTACCGCCCGCCACGGTGCAGCGCTGCCCGGTCCGGGACCGGGCAGCGGCGCCTGCCTGCCGCGCACCGGCCAGCGGCGCGCCGGAAAGCGGGGTTACTTGCTGCTGACGTACTTCTCGCGCCGCACCTGCGGCGTGGGGAGCCCGGCGTCTTTCAGCGCCTCGAAGGTGGCATCGACCATGTCCGGGTTGCCGCACAGGTAGGCGATGTCGGTGGCCGCGCTCGGGGCGAACTCGGCCAGATGCTGCTGCACGTAGCCGTGGCGCACGTCCGGATGCGGGTTCTCCGGCAGCTCGCGGGACAGGCACGGGACATAGCGGAAGCCCGGGTGGGCCTCGGCGAAGGCCCGGAAGTCGTCGCTGTAGAGCAGTTCGGCCGGCGTGCGGGCACCCTGCAGCAGGACCACCTCCACGCCACGCTCGGCCATGGCGGTGGCCAGCAGCGGCAGCATCGAGCGGTACGGGGTGACCCCGGTGCCGGTGGCGATCAGCAGGTAGCGGGCGTTGTGGTCGCCCGGCTGCAGGCAGAACCGGCCGAACGGACCGCTGGCGCTGACGTGGCCGCCGATGTCCAGGCCCTCGAAGAGGGAGGTGGCGGCGCCGCCAGGGACGAAGCTGACCGCGATATCGACCGCATCGCCCGCGCCGAGGGCGTGATCATGAATGGTCGCCAGCGAATAGCTGCGCTTGGTAGCGGTGCCGTCGGCGTACTCGAAATGGACCTGGATGAACTGACCGGGCTGGAAATCCAGCGGCTGGCCGTCATCACGCAGGAACTGGTAATGGCCGACGGTCGGGGCCAGCATGCGCCGGTCGACCAGTTTGAGGGGGAATTGAGCAGGCACGACTTTTCGGGACAGTGTGTAGCCGGGGCAAGCCCTCGGGGTCTTCTATAATAGCCGCTCCCCGCCCCTATCCAGCGCCAGCCCATAGGCGCGAAGGCAAGAGCTTGGCTTCCCAGAACACTTCCGCGCCCACCGCCGTGCCCGCCCTGCGGGTGCGTGACCTCCGCAAAACCTATGACAACGGCACCCAGGCGCTGAAGGGCGTCTCGCTGGACGTGGCCCCGGGCGACTTCTTCGCCCTGCTGGGTCCCAACGGCGCCGGCAAGTCGACCCTGATCGGCATCATCAGCTCGCTGGTGAACCTCAGCGAAGGCCAGGTCGAGGTCTTCGGCAGCGACCTGGTGCGCCACCGCAGCGCGACCATGCGCCTGATCGGCCTGGTCCCCCAGGAAATCAACTTCAACCTGTTCGAAAAGCCCTTCGACATCCTGGTCAACTACGCCGGCTTCTATGGCGTGGCCCGTGCCGAGGCCGAGAAGATGGCCGAAGAAGAACTCAAGCGCGCCCACCTGTGGGACAAGGCGCAGGTGATGAGCCGCACCCTGTCCGGGGGCATGAAGCGCCGGTTGATGATCGCCCGCGCGATGATGACCCGCCCGCGGCTGCTGATCCTGGATGAACCGACCGCCGGGGTGGACATCGAAATCCGCCGCGACATGTGGCGCGTGCTCAAGGAGATCAACGCCGCCGGCACCACGATCATCCTCACCACGCATTACCTGGAAGAAGCCGAGCACCTGTGCCGGAACCTGGCCATCATCAACCACGGCCAGATCGTCACCCAAGGCCCGATGCGCGAACTGCTGGCCAAGCTGGACGTGGAGGGCTTCCTGTTCGACATCGACGGCAGCCTGCCGGCCCAGCTGCCGGAGATCGAAGGCGCGATCCTGATCGCCACCGACAGCCACACGCTGGACGTGGACATGCCGCGCGCGATGGACCTCAACCGTGTGTTTGACGCCTTGAACGCCGCCGGTATCCGCGTGCGTTCGATGCGCACCAAGAGCAACCGCCTGGAGGAGCTGTTCGTGCGCCTCACCGGCAACCAGGAGAACGTGGCATGAGCAGCACCCCGACCCCGGTCCTGACCGACGGCCAGCGCAACCGCATCGCACTGATGACCATCGTGCGCCGCGAAGTGGCGCGCATCCTGCGCATCTGGGGCCAGACCCTGGTGCCGCCGGCGATCACCATGACCCTGTACTTCCTGATCTTCGGCGGCCTGATCGGCTCGCGCGTGGGCGAGATGGGCGGCTACAGCTACATGCAGTTCATCGTGCCGGGCCTGGTGATGATGAGCGTGATCCAGAACAGCTACGGCAACATCAGCTCGTCGTTCTTCGGCGCCAAGTTCGGCCGCCACGTGGAAGAGCTGCTGGTCAGCCCGATGCCCAACTGGGTGATCCTGTGGGGCTATGTGTCCGGTGCGGTGCTGCGCGGCCTGATGGTCGGCGTGATCGTGCTGATCATCGCGATGTTCTTTACCCCGGTGCGCATCCCGCATCCGCTGGTGACGCTGACCACGGTGCTGCTGGGCGCGACGATCTTCTCGCTGGCCGGCTTCATCAACGCGGTGTACGCCAAGAAGTTCGATGACGTGGCGATCGTGCCGACCTTCATCCTGACCCCGCTGACCTACCTGGGCGGCGTGTTCTATTCGGTGAAGCTGCTGCCGACCTGGGCCGAAGCGGCCACGCATGCCAATCCGATCTTCTACATGGTCAACGCGTTCCGCTACGGCCTGCTGGGCACCAGCGATGTGCCGCTGTGGGTGGCCTATGCGCTGATGATCGGCTTCGTGGTGGCGCTGACGGCGCTGGCGCTGTGGCTGCTGAAGCGGGGCGTGGGGATGCGGAGCTGATGCTGCGCGCGTAGTATCTGTGATGGATCGGGGATTCCCGGTCGGCACTGGGCCTCGGCGGATTCGCCGGGGCCTTTTGCTTTGTGAGGGCGATTACATTCGACGCCGGACGGTACCTGGTGCATCGTAACAACACCCTCCCACCCAAGAATTGGGCCGACCGCCTGAACCTTGCGAGAAACCTTCGCAGAATCAATGTGTTTTTCGGCCACACCGACTATGAAGATTGTTCAGATTCCTCTGGATCAAGCTGTGTCCGACGGACCAATTGACGCATTCAGCCATATGGTTTTAAGCCCATTTCCACGCATGCAGGAAATTCTCGGCTGCCTGGATGAGCAGCGTGCGGCCTTTCCATCGGATCGATTTCTTTGCACGCTCGACGACCTGAACCAATGTTGCTACACAAGCATGCACGCCTCGTCGGACGACGAGCGCATCGCCCTGGATGCCGATGTTGGCGAGGATATGTCATCACCCGCAGAGGCCTTGGCTGCACGATGCACTGTGCTGACGCATGTGATTGAACGGCTTGAGTCCTCTGAGCATCGCGTCGAGTGGTCGGCACTGACCGGATCCCTACGCTGCTCGGATCAGGATATTTGGGCGCTGAGCGAAGTCAATGACGATCCCGATTCGATTCTTGACGAAGTGGTGTGCATTCAGCGCGTGCCTGTCATGAGAGAGGATCTGCTGATTGCCGCACTACCCAACGGCTACTTTGAGGCAGATTGGAACATCTTCCAGAACCATGCGCTGACCAGGCATCTCCGCGACAGATACAGCTATCGGCTGTTTGGGATTGGCGCGTCCTGGTTGGGGTTCCAGCGGGACGACCTGCTGGCGAGCGACGATATCCTTGAGCTGATCAGCGACCTGCAGGCGGTCTATGGTTCACAGGGGTCAACAGAGGCATGGTCCGCGCTAAGCGACGTTCTACGGCTTCGCACCACACTGTTGCTTGGGTACACGGAAGATTTCAGGGTTTAGCATTCGATCGGTGCAGTGAATTCGGCACAATTGGTTATTGAGCCATCCATCAGCAGTGAGATTGTCATGCGCATCCTGATCCTTGGCGCCGGCGGGACCGGCGGGTACTTCGGTGGTCGCCTGGCCCAGGCCGGCGTGGACGTCACCTTCCTCGTCCGCCCGGCGCGTGCGGCCCAGCTGGCGGGCGAAGGGCTGGTGATCCGCAGCCCGCTGGGCGATGCGACCTTCCCGGTCAAGCACGTCACCGCCGAGGCGCTGCCTGCACTGGCAAGCGCTGAGCCCTTCGACCTGGTGATCCTGAGCTGCAAGGCCTACGACCTGGCCAGCTCGATCGAGGCGATCGCCCCGGCGATGGGCCCGCGTACCACGGTGTTGCCGATCCTCAACGGGCTGCGGCATTACGCCGATCTCGACGCACGCTTCGGCCGCGACGCCGTGCTGGGCGGGCTGTGCTTCATCAGCGCGACCAAGGCCAGCGACGGCGCGGTGGTGCATCTGGCGCCGGCGGCCAAGCTGACCTTCGGCGAGCGCGACGGCACCGGCAGCAGCGCGCGCGTGCTGGCGCTGGCGGCGGCCTGCGTGCAGGCGGGCGTGGACCACGTCGCCACCGATGCGATCGGGCAGGAGCAGTGGATCAAATACACCTTCCTGACCACGCTGGCGGCGGCGACCTGCCTGATGCGCGCCGATGTCGGCACGATCGTGGCCACCGATGACGGTGCGGCGATCGTGCGGGGCCTGTACGAGGAGTGCCTGGCGGTGGCCGAGGCGGCCGGCGAGCCGATCCCGGCCAAGGCGCAGGAGATCGCACTGGCCGCGACCACCCAGTCCGGCTCGGCGTTGAAGGCGTCGATGCTGCGCGATCTGGAGGCCGGCCAACAGGTCGAGGCCGAGCATATCGTCGGCGACATGCTGGTACGGGCACGGGCGGCCGGCCGGGCCGCACCGCTGCTGGCCGTGGCCTATGCGCACCTCCAGGCCTACCAGCAGCAGCGCAGCGCCTGAGCGCCATGCCTGCCGCGCTGCCGTCCCACGTGCTGGTGCTGGGCCTGGGCTATAGCGGGCGGCATCTGGCCGCGCTGCTGCACTCGAACGGGGTGGCCTGCAGCGGCACCGTACGCGATCCGGCCAGTGCGCCGGCGGATGGGCTGCTCCGCCACCGTCTGGTTGCAGGCGAACCGATCAGCGCGGGCCTGCGCGAGGCGATCCGCACGGCCGAGGCCATCGTCTGCTCCGTGCCACCGGATGCAGACGGCGACCCGGCCTTGCGCCTGCTCATCGATGCGCTGGGCGACAGCCCTGCGCTGCGTTGGGTCGGCTATCTCTCCTCCACCGCGGTCTACGCCGACCGCGATGGCGGTTGGGTCGACGAGACGTCTGCCGCCGATGCGACCGATGAGACCGCCCTGAAGCGCCTGCGCGCGGAACAGAAGTGGCAGGCATTCGCGCAGGCGCGTGGCATTGCCTCGGCGGTGTTCCGCCTGCCGGGCCTGTATGGGCGCGGGCGCAATGCGCTGGTGCAGTTGGCGCAGGGCAAGGCGAGGCAGGTGGTGCGGCCGGGGCTGGTGTTCAACCGGCTGCACGTGGCGGACCTGGCCAGCGGCGTGCAGGCTGCGATGCAGCGGCCTGCAGGCGCTGCGCTGCATCTGCTGAGCGATGACGAACCGGCGCCGCCACAGGACGTGGTGGCCTACGCCGCGGCGCTGAGTGGACTGCCGCTGCCCGTCGTGCAGGCGTGGGACGCACCCGAGGTGGCCGCCTCACTGCGCCGCTTCTACGCCAGCAACAAGCGCATCGACGGACGCGCCACGCGCGCGGCATTGCAGTGGCAGCCACGCTTCACCACGTACCGCGAAGGACTGGACGATGCGTGGGCGCACGGCGACGGACGCCCTGCCCTGCGCTAGCCCACGACCGTCGGTCGTGGGTGCGGCGTACCCATGCGGGGTCCGACACGCGTACCGACCAACGGTCGGTACCTACCTTCTCAAGCCGCGTCAGGGAGCCGGAAGAACGTGCGCGTAGCCGCCGTCGCGTGGGCGGCCGTGATCTCCACGTCCTCCCCGCGGTCGCGCGCCAGCTCCTCGACGATGTGCGACAGGTACATCGGCTCGTTGCGACGGTCTTTCGGCAGGGGCTTGAGCGTGCGCGGCAGCAGGTAGGGCGCGTCGGTCTCGATCATCAGGCGGTCGGCCGGGATGTGCTTGACCAGCTCGCGCAGGTGGGCGCCACGGCGTTCATCGCACAACCAGCCGGTGATGCCGATGTACCAGTCCTGGTCCAGGTAATCGAACAGTTCCTGGCGCTCGCCGGTGAAGCAGTGCACCACTGCCGGGCCGAGCTTGCCCTCGAAATTCTTCATCTGCGCCATGAAATCGGCATGCGCGTCGCGCTGGTGCAGGAACAGCGGCTTGCCGTTTTCGGCGGCGAGCTGCAGCTGGCGCTCGAAGGCGCGGTGCTGCGCCGGGCGCGGCGAGAAATCGCGGAAGTAATCCAGCCCGCACTCACCTACCGCCACCACCTCGGCATGCGCGTGCAGCGCGCGCATTTCCGCGTCGCACTCGTCGGTGTATTCCACCGCATGGTGCGGATGCACGCCAGCGGTCGCATACAGGAACCCCGGGTGCTGGCGGGCCAGCGCCAGCGCCATCGGCGAATGCTCGCGGCTGGCGCCGGTGATCACCATCTGCACCACCCCGGCCTCGCGCGCACGCGCCAGCACGGCGTCGCGGTCGCGATCGAAAGAGTCATGGGTGAGGTTGGCGCCGATATCGATCAGTTGCATGTGGGGCTACAGGACGGGTGAACCCGGGCATTCTACCGTGCTCCCCGCGATGCCCCGGCGCGCGCGTCTCGCCGCCCCCGCCTGGGCCCCGTATCCTTGCCGCATGACCACCCCGATGTTCCCGATTTCCACACTGCTGCCGCAGATCCAGACCACGCTGGAGCACGGCACCCGGCTGGTGCTGGAAGCACCGCCCGGCGCCGGCAAGACCACCCAGGTGCCGTTGGCGCTGCTGGATGCACCGTGGCTGGAAGGCCGCAGGATCATCATGCTCGAGCCACGCCGCGTGGCCGCCCGCAGCGCGGCGCAGTTCATGGCGCGACAGCTGGGCGAGAACGTCGGTGAGACCGTCGGCTATCGCATCCGCTTCGAGAACAGGATCTCCGCGCGGACCCGGATTGAAGTGGTGACCGAAGGCATCCTGACCCGGATGCTGCAGGACGATCCGTTGCTGGAGGGCGTGGGCGCACTGCTGTTCGATGAATTCCATGAGCGCCACCTTGCCGGCGATCTGGGCCTGGCGCTGGCGCTGGATGTGCAGTCGCAGCTGCGCGAGGACCTGCGCATCGTGGTGATGTCGGCCACCCTGGATGGCGAGCGGCTGGCGCAGTTCCTCGATGCGCCCCGGTTGAGCAGCGAAGGCCGCAGCTTCCCGGTGACGATCGCGCATTTCCCCGCACGCCGCGACGAAGCGCTGGAACCGCAGGCGCGCCGTGCGGTGGAGCAGGCGTTGGCCGAGCATCCCGGCGATGTGCTGGTGTTCCTGCCCGGCCAGCGCGAGATCGCGCGCGTGCAGACCGCGCTGCAGTCCGTGCTCGATCCCGCCGTGCAGGTATTGCCGCTGCACGGCGAACTGCCGGTGGATCAGCAATCGCAGGTGCTGCAGCCCGATCCCGGCGGCCGCCGCCGCGTGGTGCTGGCCACCAACGTGGCCGAGTCGTCGGTGACCCTGCCCGGCGTGCGCGTGGTGATCGACGCGGGGCTGGCCCGCGAGCCGCGCTATGACCCCAACAGCGGCTTCGCGCGCCTGGATGTGGTCCACATCGCGCAGGCCTCGGCCGATCAGCGTGCCGGCCGCGCCGGCCGTGTCGCCGAGGGCTGGGCCTGGCGGCTGTGGCCGCAGTCGCAGCGCCTGGAGGCACAGCGTCGGCCCGAGATCGCGCAGGTGGAACTGGCCTCGCTGGCGCTGGAACTGGCCGCCTGGGGCAGTGACGACCTGCGCTTCGTGGATACACCGCCGGCCGGTGCATTGGCCGCCGCCCGTGAACTGCTGCAGCGCCTGGGCGCGCTCAGCGACAGCGGCACGCTGACCCCGCTGGGCCGGCGCATGCTGACCCTCGGCACGCATCCGCGGCTGGCCGCGATGCTGATGGCGGCCGGCACAGGTGCCGAACAGGCCCTGGCCTGCGATCTGGCCGCGCTGGTGGAAGCGCGCGATCCGCTGCGCCAGGGCGGTGATGCGCTCGCCGCGCGGTGGCGTGCGCTGGCGGCGTTCCGCCAGGGGCGCGTGCCACCCGATGCCAACCGCGGCGGCCTGGCGACCATCGATGCCGCCAGCAAACAATGGCGGCGACGCCTGCGCTGTGATGCCGCGCCTCCTTCCTCAGTCGAAGCGCATCAACTCGGTGACCTGCTCGCCCATGCATTTCCGGACCGGATCGCTGCCCGCCATCCGACCGATCCGCTGCGCTATCTGCTGGCCAATGGCCGCAGCGCGCGCCTGTTCGATCCCAGCGATCTGCGTGGCGAGCCGTGGCTGGTCGCCGTGGAGCTGCGCTACGAGGCACGCGATGCGTTGCTGCTGCGCGCCGCGCCGGTGGACGAGAACCGCCTGCGCCGTGATTTTCCCGATCGCTTCAAACAGGAAGACGTGGTGCGCTGGGATGGTGAAAAGCGTGCCTTGGTCGCGCGACGGGAAACCCGCTTCGACCGCATCGTGCTGGACAGCCGCTCGGCCGGCCGCGTGGATCCTGCACACGCCGCGCAGGCACTGACTGAAGCGGTTGCCGAACTTGGGCTGGATGCGTTGCCGTGGACCGAGGGGCTGCGCCAGTGGCAGGCACGTGTGCTGGCGGTGCGGGCATGGATGCCGGAGTTGGAACTGCCGGATGTCTCCGACGCAGCGCTGTTGGCGACGCTGCCGACCTGGCTGACCCCCGCATTCAACGGCAGGACCCGCCTGGACGCGCTCGACGAATCCACCTTGGGTGAAGCGCTGAAATCACCGCTGCCGTGGGCGCAACGCCAGCTGATCGATCGCCATGCCCCGGTGCGCATTACCGTGCCTTCCGGGATGGAGCGCCCGATCCACTACGCGCTCGATGCCGATGGCGTCACGCCGCAGGCGCCGGTGCTGGCCGTCAAACTGCAGGAACTGTTCGGCCTGAGCGACACCCCGCGCATCGCCGATGGCCGCATCCCGCTGACGCTGCATCTGCTTTCCCCAGGCGGCCGGCCGCTGCAGGTCACCCAGGACCTGCGCAATTTCTGGGCGAACACCTATGCCGAAGTGAAGAAGGAAATGAAGGGCCGCTATCCCAAGCATCCATGGCCGGACGATCCCTGGACGGCCACGGCCACGCACCGGGCCAAGCCGCGCGGGACGTGAGCGCGCCTCCGCCGCCATCGCGTTGCCCCCATTCATGGCTGCTACCTGACCGGCACCACACGCCCCGCTGACCACGCTGCACCGAGCCGCTACAGTCATGACCTGGCCGTCGCCGGTGGATAACACCGCGTACACGGCCATCGCGCGACACTGGATCAGAACCGAGGCAAAGGACCCCCCATGAGCAGATTGACCGTGATTACCGACCGCGCCCTCGAGCGCGCCCTGGACATCGCCAGCACCGCTGGTGACGGCCTCAAGCATGCCGGCAGCAACCTGCGCCACTTCGGCCCGCAGGCCACCGACTGGATCAAGACCGGCGCGGCGCTGGGCGCAGTCAAGACCGGCAGCAAGGTCGCCGCCAAGGTGGTGCGCCGCAATCCGGCCGTGACCATCGCCGCCGCCGCTGTCGGCGTCGGCCTGCTGGGCTACGCGCTGTACCGCAAGCAGCAGAAGAAGAAGCTCGCCAACGGCGGCGTGGTGAACGGCCAGGCGCAGCGCATCAGCGCCCGCAACCGCCGCAACGACACCGTGGTGGATGAAACCAGCGATATCGGCAGCGACGCCTGATCGGCTGACGCTTCACCGAATCCGCATGGAAACCGCCGGCCTCAGCCGGCGGTTTTTTATTGTCCGATCTCCCGCCATTGCCCAGGTTGCAGATCGCCGATCGCATGCGCGCCCATGGAAACCCGGACCAGGCGCAGCGTCGGCAGGCCGACCGCTGCGGTCATCCGCCGCACCTGCCGGTTACGGCCCTCGCGCAGCGTGATGGCCAGCCACGCATCGGGCACCGTCTTGCGGAAGCGGACCGGCGGCGTGCGTGGCCACAATTCGGGTGCGGGCTCCAAGCGCTCGACACCGGCCGGCAATGTGGGGCCATCGTTGAGCAGCACGCCTCGGCGCAACGCCTGGACCTGCTCATCGGTCACCGTACCTTCCACCTGCACCCAGTAGGTCTTGTCGGCCTTGTGCCGCGGATCGGTCAACTGGTGGGCCAGGCCGCCATCGTCGGTGAGCAGCAGCAGGCCTTCGCTGTCGTAATCCAACCGCCCGGCGGCATACACCGCCGGTGGCAGACCGAAGCCGGCCAGCGTCGCGCGTGGCGGCTGGCTGCGGTCGGTGAACTGGCACAGCACATTGAACGGTTTGTTGAAGGCGATCAGCATCGGGGCGACAGCGGCGGTGGGGTGGTCCATTGTCCCATCCCCACGCCGACGCCGCGATCCGCGGCGAACGTTATCCGATGATCTTCATTTTGAGCAGGAAGTAGACCAGCACCAGCACCACGCCGCAGACAGTGGCGATGCGGGCTTGCCGTGCCCGGGACCCGGTGGCGGGCGCATTCAACGCGCGACGCCCGTCCAGGGCTGCACCGGCGAGCAGGAGCCCGAAACCGGCGGCCCCCATCAGGTCGTAGCCGTTGCGGCCGTAGAACACGAAATCAACGATCTTGATCAGCGTGACCACCGCCAACGCGATCAACAGCAGCTTCTTCAAAAGTGCTTTCCTCTACCTTCCCTGGAACGCGCGGGCAATAGCCCGCGCGTGGTGTATTACTTGCCCGGCTTCACGAAGCGCAGCGTCATGCGGTCGCTTTCGCCGATCGCCTGGTACTTGGCTTCATCTGCCGCGTCATGCTGGTTGGTCGGCGGCAGCGTCCACACGCCATTCGGATAATCCTTGGTGTCGCGCGGGTTGGTGTTGATCTCGCTGCTGCCGGCCAGTTCGAAACCGGCGGCCTTGGCCATCGCGATCACCTGCTGCTGGCCGACATAACCGGTCTTGTCGTCGGCCGGCACATCGGCCTTGGCGCGGTGCTCCACCACGCCGAGCACGCCGCCCGGCTTGAGCACCGAGAAGAAGCCCTTGAACATGCCTTCAGCCTGGCCGCTGCTGCGCCAGTTGTGCACGTTGCGGAAGGTGAGCACGACATCGGCCGAGTTGGCCGGACCGAACACCGGGGCCTTCGGGTCATAAGCCACCACACGGCTCTTGCCGAACACGCTGGCGTCAGCGGCGAATTTCTCTTCCAGGCCTTCGCGGCTGCGCTGCTGGTAATCACGGCCACGCCCCTCCGGCACGGCCGCCGGGTCGACCACGGCGGCTACGTACTGGCCCTTGTCGTGCAGCAGCGGCGCGAGGATTTCCGAATACCAGCCGTTGCCCGGGGTGATCTCGATGACGGTCTGGCCCGGCGCGACACCGAAGAACGACAGGGTCTGCGCTGGATGGCGGTAGGCATCGCGCTTGACGTTGGCCGGATCGCGGCGGCTGTCCTGCACGGCCTTCTGCACCGCCGGGGTGATCGCGACCTGCGCGTTCGGGCCGGCGGGCTTGATGGCCATCGCGGGTGCGGCAAGCATCAGGGTGGAGACAGTGAACAGGCAGGCACAGGTCAACGAACGGGCTTTCATCGGCGGGGCTTCCGGTAACGGGATGCGGCGAGACTAGCAGCCAAGCGTGCACAGGTGTTCACAAAGCGTTAGTGCGACGCAGCAATCCAGAACACTGTTTTGTGCCTGCTGCCGCAACGCTGTCACCCCCCCGGCCGTATCCTGTGGAAACGATTCCCAGGGAGAACATCACCCATGACTGCTACGCGCGAACTCGGTCGTTCCGGCCTCCATGTCGCTCCCATCGCCTTCGGTGGCAATGTCTTCGGCTGGAGTGCGGACGAGAAGACCTCCTTCGCCCTGCTCGATGCCTTCGTCGAGGCCGGCTTCAACCTGGTCGATACCGCCGATGTCTATTCGGCGTGGGTGCCCGGTAACCAGGGCGGCGAGTCGGAAACCATCCTGGGCCGCTGGTTCAAGCACAGCGGCAAGCGCGACAAGGTGGTGCTGGCGACCAAGGTGGCCAAGTGGTCCGAACACCCGGGCCTGTCGGCCGACAACATCACCGCCGCCGTGGAGGATTCGCTGCGCCGCCTGCAGACCGACGTGATCGATCTGTACCAGGCCCACGAAGATGATGAATCCACCCCGCTCGAATCCACGCTGGCTGCTTTCGGTCGCCTGATCGAACAGGGCAAGGTGCGCGCGATCGGTGCGTCCAACTACAGCGCCGAGCGCCTGAGCGATGCCTTGAAGGTCTCGGCCGATTACAAGCTGCCCCGCTACGAGACGCTGCAGCCGGAGTACAACCTGTACGACCGCGCCGGTTATGAAGCCGGGCTGGAAGCGGTAGTGCGCGACGCGCAGCTCGGCGTGATCAGCTACTACTCACTGGCCAGCGGCTTCCTCAGCGGCAAGTACCGCAGTGCCGCCGATGCGGGCAAGAGCAGCGCGCGCGGCCAGAGCGTGGTGGACAAGTATGTCAATCCGCGTGGCCTGCGCATCCTCGGCGCACTGGACGACGTCGCCAGCACGCATGGCGTGAGCCCGTCGCAGATCGCGATCGCCTGGCTGATCGCCCGCCCGGGCATCACCGCGCCGATCGTCAGCGCCACCAGTGTCGAGCAGTTGAACGATGTGCTGGCCGCCGCGAAGGTCGCGCTGTCGGCGCAGGAAGTGCAGCAGCTGGATGCGGCGAGCGCCGAACAGGCCTGAGCCCACCGTCATGGATGACGGACAGCCGCCCCGGGGCGGCTGTTTCCGTATGGGGCGGCGCTCGGTTTCCGGCCCGGCCGAGCGCCCTCGCCTTATCGGCTGGCCCGGCTGTCCTCGGCGACCAGCGCGTGGTGCAGGCTGACGCCGGCGCGCACGCCTTCGGCACTGGCCAGGCTGATGTTGCCGACCAGCGTGGCATCGCCCGCGGCATAGATGCCGGGCACGCTGGTCTGCTTGCCCGGGTCGACCTGGACCAGCACGCCGACCGGGCTGTCCTCCAGCACGCAGCCCAGCTGTTCCACCAGCGGGGTCGCCATATGCTGGCGCGCGGTGACGAACAGCGCGCGCAGTTCGACCCGGCGGCCATCGGCGAGCACGGCAGCGCTCAGCGCCGGTGCCTCGCCTTCGAGACCGATCACCGCCTCGTGCTCGATGCCGACCCCGCGGTGCTGCAGGGCGGCGAGTTCCTCCGGTGCCAGTGTCATGCCGTGCGCGAACAGGGTGACGTTGCCCCAGTCCGCGAGCAACGCGGCCATCGTGGCGGATTTCTCATGCCCGCCCAGCAGGCCGATCGCGCCGCCGCCGATTTCATAACCATGGCAGTACGGGCAGTGCACCACGCTGTGGCCCCAGCGCTCGGCCAGGCCGGGCAGTTCGGGCAGTTCATCGGCGATGCCGGTGGCCAGCAGCAGCTTGCGCGTGGCCCAGGTGTCACCGTTGGCGGTGCCGACCACGAAACCATCCACGGTCGGCTGGGCCGTGCTGACCGTATCGTTGACCCAGCGCACCGTCGGGTAGTCCAACAACTGCGCCTTGGCGTTGCGCAGCAGCTCGGCGCCGGCGATGCCATCCTGGCCCAGCACGCCCTGGGAATGGGCGGCGAAGCGGTTGCGCGGCAGGCCGCTGTCGATCACCAGGATCTCGCGGCGCGCACGCGCCAGGATCAGGGCCGCGGACAGGCCGGCGAAACTGCCGCCGACGACAATCGCATCAAACGTCATGGGGAACTCCTGCAGCGTGGTGGGCCAGGTGGCGGGCGAATTCTTCGCCCAGCGTGGCCAGGGTGGTGTCACGCAGGCGGGCCTCGAGCAGCGCCTGGGCCTGGCGGTAACTGGCGTCCAGCGCCTCGTTGACCACGCGCTGCACCGGGCAGCCGCGCCCGGTCTCGCGCGCACCGGTGTGCAGCAGGGGCGGCGCACCGATGGCGACATACACGTCGTGCAGGGTGATCTGCGCCGGTGCCCGCGCCAGTTGGCTGCCGCCGCCGTGGCCCCGCACCGTGGTCACCAGACCGCCCTTGTGCAGGGCGGACAGCAGGCGACGGATGACCACGGGGTGGGTGGGCAGGCAGGTCGCGAGCTGCTCGGAGGTGCGTGGGCCGTCCTGGCCGACCAGATGGGCCATCACATGCAGCGCGTCGGAAAACTGGTTACTGGATTTCATGTAACAACAATAGTTACATATAGCCAGGGTGTCCAGTCCTGCTTTGTTCCATATGTGAGCAAATTTCATCTACACGCCATCGTCACAACGTTTAATGGAACGGTAACCGTGATTGGCGTCGCACTTCAGGCCTTCTCCGGCAGACCGATACCGCATCGCCCTTCCTTACTTTTGATCTCTCATGACGTCCTCCGCACCGGCGCGTCCACGCGCCCTGAGTCTTCAATTCAAACTGCTGGGCGCGCTGTCGCTCGGCCTGGTCATCATCGTGCTGGCGGCCCTGGCCGGGCTGGGGTCGGCCTGGCGGAACCTGTCGGCCGAGGTGCCGGTCGAGGTCGCCCGCAAAGCGCAGGCCGAGCTGCTGCAGCGCGAGTTCCGGCTGCAGGTGCAGGAGTGGAAGAACGTGTTGATCCGCGGCGCCGATGAAGCGCTGCGCGAGCGCCACCTGGCGGCGTTCGATGCGGAAGGACGCCGCATTGAAGCCCTGGCCGGCACGCTGGCGACCAGCCGCGATGAACAGACACGCACGCTGGCCAACCGGTTCCTGGCCGAGCACCGCGCATTGGAGGCCCGCTACCGCGGCGCGCTGGAGGCGTTCGCGGCCAGTGGCTATGACACCCAGGCCGGCGACGCGCTGGTGCGCGGCGCCGACCGCGCCGTGGGCGCCACGCTGGATGCCCTGGCGGCGCGCGCCAGCGAACGGGCCGAGTACGAGACCAGTGCAACCTCCGAGCGCGCACGCGCCGCGCTGGTCGCCTCGGCCATGGTCACGGCGCTGGCGGCGCTGGTGCTGCTGGCCGTGCTCACCCTGTGGCTGCGGCGCGCGGTGATCGCCCCGGTGGTCGCGGTCGAAGCCGCGGCCCGCGCGGTGGCGCGCGGCGATCTGGAGCATGTGGTGGTGGTGCGCAGCGGCGATGAGATCGGTCGCCTTGGCACCGCGATGCGCGAGGTTACCCAGACCCTGAAGGGCGTGCTGGCCGCGCAGGCGACGATGGCCCAGCGCCACGACGCCGGTGAGATCAGCTACCGCATGGACGCCACGGCATTCCCGGGCGGCTATGGGCAGATGGTCCGCGACACCAACACCCTGGTCGCCAACCACATCCAGGTGAAGCTGCGGGCGATCGAGATCATGGGCCACTATGCGGTCGGTGATCTGTCGGTGGACATGGAACGCCTGCCCGGCGAGAAGGCGGTGATCACCCAGGCGCTGGATACCGCCAAGGCCAACCTCGGTGCGATCAATGCCGAGATCAAACGATTGGCGGCAGCAGCGGCCGTGGGCGATTTCAGCCAGCGCGGCGATGAGGCACGCTACCAGCACGACTTCGGCGAGATGGTCGGCGGCCTCAACCGCCTGATGCAGACCACCGAGCAGGATCTGGGCGAAGTGTCGCGCGTGCTGCAGGCGATCGCCGGAGGTGATCTGAGCGCGCGCATGCACGGCGACTTCCACGGGGTGTTCGCGCGCATGCGCGATGACATGGCGCGTACCACCGGTCAGCTGACCACCATCGTTGGCGACATCAAGCACGCCGCGCAGTCGATCCAGACCGCCGCCGGCGAGATCGCCGCGGGCAACAGCGACCTGTCGCGCCGCACCGAACAGCAGGCCGCCAACCTGGAAGAAACCGCCGCCTCGATGGAGGAACTCACCTCCACCGTGCGCCAGAACGCCGAGCATGCGCGCCAGGCCAACCAGCTCTCGATCAACGCCGCCTCGGTCGCTTCGCAAGGCGGCGAGGTGGTCGGCCAGGTGGTCACCACGATGGGGGCGATCCAGGCCTCGTCGCGGCAGATCGCCGAGATCATCAGCGTCATCGACGGCATCGCGTTCCAGACGAACATCCTTGCGCTCAACGCTGCGGTGGAAGCGGCGCGCGCCGGCGAGCAGGGCCGCGGCTTTGCGGTGGTCGCCAGCGAAGTGCGCACGCTGGCGCAGCGCTCGGCCAGCGCGGCCAAGGAGATCAAGGGGCTGATCGATCAATCCGTCACCGATGTCGACAGCGGCGCCGCGCTGGTGCAGCAGGCCGGGCAGACCATGGGCGAGATCGTCGGCAGTGTGCAGCGCGTCACCGACATCATGGCCGACATCGCAGCCGCCTCGCAGGAGCAGTCCGCCGGGATCGAGCAGGTCAACCAGACCGTGGTGCAGATGGACCAGACCACGCAGCAGAACGCAGCGCTGGTGGAAGAAGCTTCAGCGGCGGCGCGCAGCATGGAAGACCAGGCGCTGGCCCTGAACGCGGCGGTGGATGTGTTCGTGCTGGATGCCGGGCGCGGTGCGATGGGCGGCTTGGCGCGCGCGGCATGATGCAGCCGTCGTAACGGCCGCTGGCCGGCAACCGCACGCAGTGGGCATCGCGAGGGAGCCGGCCAGCGGCCGGCACTAACGGACGTAGGGCGTGCCGAGCATGGCCTGCGCCAGGTGATCGAGGAAGGAGCTGATCCGCGCCGAGACCGCCGTGTTGCGGTAGTACACGGCGTGGATCGGCTGCCGCACCTCCACGGTGATATCCGGCAGCACCTGCACCAGGGCGCCGGCCTCGCGGTCGCGGTGGGTCATGAAATCAGACAGGCTGACGATCCCGACCCCTTCCAGCGCCAGCCGGCGCAGCGTTTCGCCGCTGGAGACCGCCACCGCCGGGCGCACGTGCAGCAGCGCGTCGGTCGCCCCGGGCAGCGGCCAGTGATTGAGCGAGTCAGGCTCGTTGAAGCCGAGCAGGGTGTGCCCCGCCAGCGCATCCACGTCGCGCGGGGTACCGTGCTGCGCCAGATATGCCGGGCTGGCCATCACGCGCAGCCGGCTGTGGGCCAGCGGCCGCGCGTGCAGGGTGGAATCGGCCAGCGGCCCGATCCGGATCGCCACATCGGTGCGCCGCTCCAGCAGATCGATGTAGCGCTCGCTGCTGTTGAGCTCCAGCGCCACCTCGGGATAGCGCGCGCGGTAGCTGGCCACCAGCGGGGCGATCACGTGCAGGACGAACGGCATCGCCGCATCCACGCGCAGGCGCCCGGCCGGTCGCTCACGGCGCGCGGCGATCTGCTCTTCGGCCGCCTCCACCGAGGCCACGATCGCGCGTGCCTGGGCCAGGAACGCGTCGCCCTCCTCGGTCAGCTGCAGACGACGGGTAGTGCGGGTCAACAACGTGGTACCGAGTTTCTCCTCCAGCCGGCCAAGCGCCCGGCTCACACCGGAGGTGGTCTGGCCCAGCTGTTCGGCGGCAGCGGTGATCGACCCGCTGTCGATCACGGCGATGAAGGCCTGCATTTCATCAAGGGTGGTTTTCATGGCGGCGGCACGGCGGGAGACCGCCCATTATTGACCATGAAGCAACAGTGATTGGCGTGAAGGCCGCTTTTTCCGCAAGAGTGCGGCGCGCAGACTGCGCAGCCTCACTCCCCACCGGTATCCGTCCATGTCCCGTGGTATCCCTTTGGCCTTGTTGGCGCTGACGCTGGGTGCGTACGCCATCGGCACGACTGAATTCGTCATCGTCGGCCTGATTCCGACGATCGCCGCCGACCTCGGCGTCACCCTGCCCTCGGCCGGCCTGCTGGTGTCGCTGTACGCACTGGGCGTGGCGGTCGGTGCCCCGGTGCTCACCGCGCTGACCGGACGGGTGCCGCGCAAGACCCTGCTGGTCGCGCTGATGCTGCTGTTCACGCTCGGCAACGTGATCGCCTGGATGGCGCCGGGCTATGGCTCGCTGATCGTCGCGCGCGTGCTCACCGGCCTGGCGCACGGCGTGTTCTTCTCGATCGGCTCGATCATCGCCACCTCGGTCGTGCCCAAGGAGAAAGCGGCCAGCGCGATCGCGATCATGTTCACCGGCCTCACCGTGGCCCTGGTCACCGGCGTGCCGCTGGGCACCTTCATCGGCCAGCACCTGGGCTGGCGTGCGACCTTCCTGGCGGTGGCCGCGCTGGGCGTGATCGCGCTGATCGGCAGCCTGCTGTTCGTGCCGCGCAACCTGCAGCGCAGCGCGCCGGCGACCTTCGGCCAGCAGCTGTCGGTGCTGGCGCAGCCGCGCCTGCTGCTGGTGTATGCGATCACCGCGCTCGGCTACGGCGGCACCTTCCTGTCGTTCACCTACCTGGCGTCGATCCTGCAGGACGTCACCGGTTTCTCGGCCAATGCGGTCAGCGGCGTACTGCTGGTCTATGGCGTGTCGGTGGCGATCGGCAACCTGTGGGGCGGCCGCCTGGCCGACCGCCTCGGCCCGATCCCGGCACTGAAGCTGATCTTCGCGCTGCTGGCGGCCGTGCTGTTCGTGCTCACCTTCACCGCCTACAACACCTGGCTGGTGCTGCTGACCGTGCTGGCGCTGGGCGCGGTGGCGTTCGGCAACGTGCCGGGGCTGCAGGTGTACGTGGTCAAGCAGGCACAGCGTTTCGCTCCGCAGGCCGCCGACGTGGCGTCGGGCCTGAACATCGCCGCCTTCAACATCGGCATCGCGCTCGGTGCTTCGCTGGGTGGCCTGGTGGTCGATCACTTCGGCCTGATGCACACCCCGTGGCTGGGCGCGCTGGTAGTGATGGGCGCCTTCGGCCTGACCGCGTTGAGCGGCCGCCTGGACCGCCGCGATGGGGTGGCCGACCGCGCCGAAGGCATCGCCGTGAGTGCGCATTGAGGGATTCCGGTCGCGGACCCGTGACCGCAGCCGACCAACGGTCGGCTCTACGTGACAGACGAGCAACGATTCGTTCCACGCAACCACAGCCGACCCACGGTCGGCTCTACCGTCGCTTTACGGTGCGCGGCGTAGCCTGCACCTCACCCCATGAAGGAGTTTCCATGAGCATTCCCGCATTCGGCCTCGGCACGTTCCGCCTGAAAGGCCAGACCGTCATCGATTCGGTGCGCAACGCGCTGGACGTCGGCTACCGCGCCATCGATACCGCGCAGATCTACGAGAACGAGGCCGAGGTCGGCCAGGCCATCGCCGAATCCGGCGTGGCCCGCGATGAGCTGTTCATCACCACCAAGATCTGGATCGCCAACTTCCACCACGACGCGCTGCTGGAGAGCCTGCGCGAGAGCCTGCGCAAGCTGCGCACCGACCATGTCGAGCTGACCCTGATCCACTGGCCCTCGCCGAAGGATGCCGTGCCGATGGCCGAGTATCTGGGTGCATTGGCCGAGGCGAAGTCGCAGGGCCTGACCCGGCAGATCGGCATCTCCAACTTCACCATCGCCCAGACCCGCCAGGCCATCGAGATCCTGGGGGCCGGGGCGATCGCCACCAACCAGATCGAAGTCCACCCGTACCTGCAGAACCGCGCGTTGATCGCGTTCCTGAAGGACCAGGGCATCCATGTCACCGCGTACATGAGCCTGGCCTACGGCGAAGTACTCAAGGACCCGGTCATCCAGGCCATCGCCGAGCGTCACCAGGCCACCCCGGCCCAGGTCGCGCTGGCGTGGGCGTTGCAGCAGGGCTTTGCGGTGATTCCGTCCTCGACCAAGCGCGACAACCTGGCCGGCAACCTGCTCGCGGCCGACCTGCGTTTGAGCGATGAGGACATGGCGCAGATCGCCACGCTGGATCGCGGGCATCGCCTGGCCAATCCGGAAGCGATCGCGCCAGCCTGGGATTGATCGGTAGCGCCCGACCGTGGGTCGGGCGTGGGTGGTGCGTGCCGACCAACCGTCGGCACCTACCGGAAGAGCCAGCGCCTGATCAACGACGTGGGCATCATCGGGTAGCGCCGGCCGCTGGCCGGCATCACCGCAACCAGTCCCGCATTGCGGCGCTGACCTCGTCCGGCTTCTCCATCGGGGCCAGATGCCCGCAGTCGGGCAGCACCACCAGGCGCGAGTGCGGTACCAGCGCATGCATCTCCTCGCTGATTGCCAGCGGGGTGATGCGGTCGTTCGCACCACATACGATCAACAGTGGATCGCGGTACCCGGCCAGCACGTCGTGGCCATCCACCCGATCCAGGGCGCTCTGGCGCAGGAACACCTCCGCACCCAGCCGCGCGGTCATGTCGCGTACGCGCTGCACCAGCACATCGTCTTCCAGCCGCGAGGCGTCGATGTAGCTGCGCATCAACGTATCACCGAAACCGTGGAATTTTCCGGGCAGGCGCACGCTGGCCTGCTGGGTCTGGCGTTGCCTGGCACGCTCGGGCGAGTCGGCATGGATCGAGGTATCGATCAGGGCCAGCCGCAGAACGCGTTCCGGCGCAGTGCGCAGGATCGCCTGCGCCACGAACCCACCCAGCGAGAAACCGGCCAGCGCGAAACGCGCCGGTGCCTGGGCCAGCACGTCCTCGACCACCGCCTGCATCGTCTCACCACGGGTCTGGTCGCCGACGATGCAGTCGGCGATATCTGACAGGTCGGCGATCTGCGCGCGCCAGAGTTCAGCGTCGTTGAGCAGGCCGGGGAGCAGCAGCAGGGGGAGGCGATCGGTCATGCCGTATTGTCGCCTTCTCCCACCGTTACAACCATGTAGGTTGCGACACGCAGCGTTGCGGGGTTGGGCCGGGAGGGTAAGAATTCAACAGCGCGTTGTTCTGCGTCAGCCATTCGCCAGCACAGCTCACATTCCTGCAACTTGCATGGGCATGCGAGTCGACCTTCACAGCCAGATCGGAAGGATCAACGTCCGTGAGTACGCCAGTCAAACTCCTGATTCACAGTGAGATTCCGGGCTTGGGTGACAAAGTAGAAATAGAGTCCATCAGGCGAAAACTGATAGATCACTTGAGCGAAATTACGCCAAGGATCAACCTGGATCACCTGAACCACTGGGCATTGCTGATAAGCATTTGCATGCGCTCCACTAGTGGAATTGGCGTTTTCAAACGTGCGGCAAGGTACCCGTCGGAAAAGGAATTCGAAGTATCCATATCGATGACAGTTCCAGATAGCGACCAGGCAACTTACGGACTACCCAATGTAAAGACTGGCTTCTTTCAGCCACTGAATGAAAGATCCTTTCACCTCATGCAGCCGGTCTTCGAGCAGTACGACAACCTGAATGACTACATCTTCGAAAGTGCCAAGGCGGCAATCAATGAAGGCTTCCGTCATGGATTTACCTGCAATGCCCAGAGGATTCGGTTTCAGAGCTAGGCCTCTGAGGGCCGTTCCCGTTTCATGACGCGTTACTTGTTGCTTCTCCTGATGCAGGCGCCTGCGGCACCTGCACGTCCTGCACAGGCAGGGTCACCACCATCACCGTGGAATCGTCCGGGTCCAGTCGCGTCTTGAAGCCCAGGCTCTGGCACATCGCCAGCATGGTGCTGTTTTCGCGCAGCACCTGGCCTTCAATGATATTCAGGCCGAGCCACTGGGCATACTCGATCATGATCGCCATCAGCCGCCAGCCGATGCCATGGCCCTTGAGATCGGAGCGGATCAGGATGCCGTACTCGCCGCGGTCGTAGTCCGCATCGGCGTGCAGCCGCACCGCGCCAAGCATGTCGCCGCTGCGCGGGTCGATCGCCACCAGCGCGATGGAGCGCGCGTAGTCGAGCTGGGTCAGGCGTGCGATGAACTCGTGGCTGAAATGCTTCACCGACTGGAAGAAGCGCAGGCGCAGGTCGTCGTCGGTCACGCGGGCGAAGAACGCGCGGAACAGCGCGTCGTCCTCGGGGCGGACCGGGCGTACGAACGCCGGCGCGCCGTCGGACAGGGTGATGGTGCGCTCCCACTCCTTCGGGTAGGGGAACACCGCGAAGCGCGGATGACCGCGGCCTTTGTGCAGCTTGCGCGACGGTTCGATGGCCACGCGCGCATCGAGTGCGATCACACCGTCGCGGTCAGCCAGCAGCGGATTGATGTCGAGCGTGCGGATCTCGGGGATGTCGGCGGCAAGCTGGGCAAGCTTGACCAGGATCAGCGCGACTGCACGTTCGTCGGCGGCCGGGACATCGCGGTACGCCTTGAGGATGCGTGAGACCCGCGTGCGGCCGATCAGTTCATGCGACAGGCGCAGGTCCAGCGGCGGCAGGGCGATCGCCTTGTCATCGATCACTTCGACCGCGGTGCCGCCGCGGCCGAACACGACCACCGGGCCGAAGGTCGGGTCATCGGCGATGCCGGCGATCAGCTCGCGGGCCTTGGGCCGCACGATGGTCGGCTGCACCAGCACGCCATCGATGCGCGCATCGGGCCGTTTCTCGTGCGCGCGCGCGATGATCGAAGTAGCTGCCGCATGCACCGACTGCAGGGTGCTGAGGTTCAAACGCACCCCGTCCACATCGGATTTGTGCGGAATGTCGGCCGAGAACACCTTGATCGCGACCGTGGCGCCCTGCTCCAGCAGCGGCTGGGCCAGGTCCATCGCCTCGTGCGCATCCCGTGCCTGCATCACCGGTGCGGACGGAATGCCATAGGCGCTCAGCAGCTGGTGGGTAGCGATCGGGTCCAGCCACTGTTGGCCGGCGGCAAGCGCAGCCTCCACCAGCGCGCGGGCGCCGGCGGTATCGACCACGAAATCCTCGGGCAGGCTGGGCGGGGTTTCCATCAACGCGGCCTGCGCGTCTCGGTAGCGCACCAGGTGCTGGAAACCGCGCACGGCCTCGGCTTCGGTCGGGTAGGTCGGCACACGTGCGGCGTTGAGCGTGGCGGTGGCGCGGTCGTCGTTGCCCAGCCACACCGCGAACACCGGCTTGTCGCGGTGATGGCGCGGGCGCAGGCCCAGCGTACGGGTCAGCGCCTGCGCGGCATCGGCCGAGGAGGTGAACGCCGTCGGCACGTTGACCACCAGTACCGCGTCGTTCTCGGTATCGGACATCAGCGCTTCGATCGCCGCAGCGTAGCGGTCGCCGTCGGCATCGACCACGATGTCGACCGGATTGCTGCGCGACCAGCCCTGCGGCAGCACCGCATCGAGCTGGGCGACGGTGGCCGGCGACAGTTCGGCCAGGCTGCCGCGCAGGGCCAGCAGCTGATCCACCGCCAGCCGCCCTACCCCGCCACCGTTGCTCAGGATCGCCAGGCGACGGCCCGGGAAGGTTCCGAGCCGGCCGAGTGTTTCGGCGGCGGTGAACAGTTCGTCCAGCGCGCTGACGCGCAGCAGGCCGGCGCGGTTGAACGCCGCGCCATATACCGCATCGGCACTGGCCAGCGCCTGTACGTGGGTATCGGCATCGGGATTGATGCGGATATGACGGCCGGACTTGACCACCACCACCGGCTTGGCACGCGCCGCGGCGCGCGCGGCCGACATGAACTTGCGCGCGTCACGGATGTGCTCGACGTAGAGCAGGATCGCGCGGGTGCGGTAATCGGTGGCGAAGTAGTCGAGCAGATCGCCGAAGTCGACATCCAGGGTGTCACCCAGCGATACCACGGCGGAAAAACCGACCGAGCGTGCCACGCCCCACTCCACCAGGGCCGCTGCGATCGCGCTGGATTCGGAGATCAGGGCCAGATCGCCGGCCTGCGGGAAATGCGCGGCGATGCTGGCGTTCAAGCGCGCGTGCGGGGCGATCACGCCCAGGCAGTGCGGGCCGAGTATGCGCAGGCCCTTGGGCCGTGCCGCCGCTTCCACCTGTGCGGCCAGCGAGCCCGGGCCCTCGCCCAGGTTGGCAGTGAGGATGATCGCCGCGCTGACGCCGCGCTCGGCGGCGGTGGCCACCACCTGCGGCACGATGCTGGCCGGGGCGGTGATCACCACCAGCTCGGGCACCCAATCCAGGTCCTTGAGCCGCTTCACGGTGCGGATGCCGTCGATCTCGCTGTACCGCGGATTGATCCAGGCCACCTTGCCCGGGAAGCCGGTGCCGCGCAGGTTGCGCATCACCGCCCGGCCGGCGGAGCGTTCACGCGGGCTGCCGCCGATCACGGCGACCGACTGCGGGCGGAAGACGGCTTGCAGGTGGTAGGTGCTCATGCGACCAGACAGTAACAGGGACGGGGGTGGTTATTAACCACCCCCGTCCCTGTTAAAGCAGGGTGCCGCGCAGGATCATCGCGGCGATGCTGAAGTAGATGACCAGGCCGGTGACGTCCACCAGCGTGGCCACGAACGGGGCCGAGGCGCTGGCCGGGTCGAAGCCCAGCCGCTTGAGGATGAAGGGCAGCATCGAGCCGGACAGCGAGCCGAAGGTGACGATACCGACCAGGGCCGCGCCGATGGTCAGTGCCAGCAGCTGCCAGTGATCGCCGTAGTCATGCAGGCCCAGCAGCTGCCAGGAGACGATGCGGATGATCGCCAGCACGCCCAGGATCGCGCCCAGGGTGATGCCGGTCGGCACCTCGCGCAGCGCCACCTTCCACCAGTCGCGCAGGCGCAGCTCGCGCAGAGCCAGGCTGCGGATCAGCAGCGAGGTCGCCTGCGAGCCGGAGTTGCCGCCCGAGCTCATGATCAGCGGGATGAACAGCGTCAGCACCACCGCGCGCGCCAGCTCGTCTTCGTAGTGCTGCATCGCGCTGGCGGTCAGCATCTCACCCAGGAACAGCACGCTCAGCCAGCCGGCACGCTTGCGCAGCATTTCGAAGAAGCCGATCTGCATGTACGGCTTTTCCAGCGCTTCCATGCCGCCGAACTTGTGCACGTCCTCGGTGGATTCTTCGATCAGGGCATCAAGGATGTCGTCCACCGTGACGATGCCCAGCACATGGTGCTGCGCATCCACCACCGGGATCGCGAGCAGGTCGTGGCGGCGGATCAGCTGCGCGACTTCTTCCTGGTCCAGCTGCACATCCACCGTCACCGGCGGATTGACCTGGGCGACGTCGAGGATGGGCTCCTCGGGCAGCCCGGTGATCAACCGGCGCATGGTGACGACCTGCACCAGCGCACGGGTATGCGGGTCCAGCACGTAGATCGCGTAGACGGTCTCGCGGGTGCGCTCCACCTCGCGGATGTGCTGCAGGGTGCGGCCGACCGTCCAGTCCGAGGGCACGCTGACGAACTCGGTGGTCATCAAGGCGCCGGCGGTGTGGGCCGGGTAGCTGAGCAGCTGCTGGATCGCCTTGCGGGCCTCGGGGCTGAGCAGCGGGATCAGGCGCGCGCGCTCGTCCTCGTCCAGCTCGTGGACGATATCGGTGGCGCGGTCATCGGCCATCAGGCCGAGCAGGGCGGCGGCGCGGGCGACCGGCATGGCCGCCACCAGATCGCCACCGCGGTTGAGCTCGGGCTGCTCGAGCATCTTCACCGCGCGCGGCAACGGCAGCGCGGCCAGCGTATCGGCGGCGCGCGACAGGCTCAGCGTGTTGAGGAATTCCACCGCATCGGCGGTGTTGAAATTATCGAGGGGTGCGCTCAAGGAGGCGGCATCGGCCACCGGGCGCAGCAGGTCTTTCTGGTTCATCGTATTCGCCTGTGGGTATCGCATTGCGCGACGCCAACGCTGGCGAACCGACCCGTGTCAGGCGGTCGCCATCGCTGGCGTCGAGCAAGGTCGACTTCTACTGTCGCTGGACATGGGTTGGGGACTCCGGATGGGTTTACTGCCGACGGCGGACGCCAGCAGCGGCGGGCAGTCTGGACCCGGGTGTGACGCAGGTCAACCCTTGGGGAGCGCGCCGTTCGGGTAACAGTGGCCTTCGGCCGGCATCGCGGCCGCATAATGGCGCGTGGCCCCGGCCACGGGCCCCGGCTGCCCCGGGGAGGCTTTCCACCCGCACGGCACACGATCCCATGAGCAGGTTCTCCCATGCATAGCGGCGCGCTCGAGCTGGCCCTGGTGCTGCTGCTGGCCGCGGTGATCGCGGTGCCGGTGTTCAAGAAGCTCGGCCTGGGCGCGGTGCTCGGCTACCTCGCCGCCGGCGTGGTGCTCGGCCCCGATGGGCTGGGCTTCGTGCAGGACGCCGACCGCATCCTCAGCGCCGCCGAGATCGGCGTGGTGATGCTGCTGTTCGTGATCGGCCTGGAGTTGTCCCCCGCCCGCCTGAAGGTGATGCGCCGCTCGGTGTTCGGGGCCGGCGCGCTGCAGGTGGCGCTCAGCGCCCTCGTGCTCGGCAGCCTGCTGATGCTCGATCATTTCCAGTGGAAGAGTGCGTTGATCGTCGGCATCGCGCTGGCGCTGTCCTCCACGGCGGTCGGCCTGCAGCTGCTGTCCGAGCACAAGGCGATCAACAGCGATTACGGGCGGCTCGGGTTTGCGATCCTGCTGTTCCAGGATCTGATCGCGATCCCGTTGCTGGCCGCGATTCCGTTGCTCGGCGGTGCGCGCAACGACACCCTGCAGTGGAACGACGTGGCGATCGCGATCGGCGCGCTGGCCGTGGTGATCCTGTGCGGGCGGCCGGTGCTGCGCCGGTTGTTCAACATCATCGCGCGTACACGCAGCCCCGAAGTATTCACCGCCACTGCGCTGCTGGTGGTGCTGGGCACCGCGTGGTTCATGCAGGAGGCCGGCCTGAGCCCCAGCCTGGGGGCGTTCCTGGCCGGTGTGCTGCTGTCCGATTCGGAATTCCGGCACGAACTGGAATCGCAGATCGAGCCGTTCAAGGGCCTGCTGCTCGGCCTGTTCTTCATCGCGGTGGGCATGGGCATCGACCTGGACCGCATCATCGCCGAGCCGATGATGATCGCCGCCGGCGTGGCGATCCTGCTGGTGGTGAAGTTCGGCCTGCTGTTCGGGATCGGCAAGCTGGCCAAGCTGCGTACCCGCCATGCGGTACTGCTGGGCAGCGTGCTGTGGCTGGGCGGCGAGTTCGCCTTCGTGGTGTTCAACGAGGCGCAGCGCGCGCATCTGCTGGGCAGCGCCAACCATGATCGGCTGGTGGCGATCGTGGGTCTGTCGATGGCGATCACACCGCTGCTGATGATCGTCCTGATCCGCCTGCTGGGTCGCGACGAGGGACCCAAGGCCCCCGTCCAGCCCGCTGACAAGGTCGACATCAACGATGTACAGCCACAGGTGATGATTGCCGGCATGGGCCGCTTCGGCCAGGTGGTGGCGCGCCTGCTGACCGCGCAGAAGATTCCCTTCGTGGCGCTGGAGTCGAACCCGGACACGGTCTCGGACCTGCGCCGGTTCGGCAACAAACTCTATTACGGCGACCCGACCCGACCGGAGATGCTGCGCGCCGCAGGTGGTGAACACATCCGCGTGTACGTGGTCACGCTGGATGATCCGGACGCCAACATGCGGGCCACGCGGCTGATCCGGCGCATGTATCCGGATGCGGTGGTGCTGGTGCGCGCACGCAACCGCCAGCATGCGTGGCGGCTGATGGACATGTCCGCCGAGCCGTTCCGCGAGGTGTTCGGCACCAGCCTGGAACTGAGCGAACGGATGCTGATCGCGCTGGGCATGTCGGTGGAGACCGCACGCAGCCATGTGCAGCGCTTCCGAGAGCACGACGAAAAACTCCTGCGCGATCAGTACCTGGTCTACGACGACGAAGCGGCCGTGATCCAGACCTCGCGCGATGCGCGTGCGGACCTGATGCATCTGTTCGAGGCGGATGCGGAGAGTGATGGGAAGGGCGCGGACGACCGTCCGCAGCATTGATGAACCTGCGGATGCACCGTCGCGTGCATCATTGATCCGCTGCCGGCCAGCGGCCGGCACTACCCGCCGCGGAGTCAGCCGTTATCGCGCAGGAACCGGGCCATCGAGGAGACGCCCGGCACCAGCGGTTCGAATTCGCCAGCGACGTCGATGAAGCCGCGCATCACCGCGATCTCGCGCGGGCTGCGGTTGAGCGCGTCGCGTACATCCGGATCGGCGCCGGCACGCAGCAGGCGCTGCACCAGCAGCGGCAGGCCGTGCAGCGCCGCCAGATGCAGCGGACCGAAGCCACGCGGATCACGCACGTCCAGCGAGACCTCTTCGTCCAGCAGACGCTCCACCGCAGCGAGCACGATCTGCTCGTCGCAGGCGGTGCCCGGCTCGGCGCGTGCGCCGAGCAGCAGCAGCAACGGCGTGACCGAGCCGGCGGCGGCCTGGTCCGGTTCGGCACCGGCCAGCAGCAGGGTGTCGAGCAGGGCGAGCAGACGCGCACGGTCCCGCGCGCTGAAGCCGTACAGCGCCGCGCAGTGCAGCGGACCCAGTTGCTGGGCATCGCCGGCGTGCACGTTGGCACCGGCGGTGAGCAGGCGCGAGACGATGTCCGGCAGGCCCAGTGCGGAGGCCAGCATCAGCACGGTGACGCCGCCCGGCAGGCGGTATTCGAGTTCGGCACCGGCATCGAGCAGCGCCGAGACGATATCCACCTGGCGCATGCTCACTGCCGCCGAAAGCGGCGTGGCGCCACTGGCGGCGGCATGCTGCGGGTTGGCACCGCGGGTCAGCAGCAGATCCACCACGGCCAGGTGACCGCCACCAGCGGCGCGCAGCAGCGCAGTGCAGCCCTGGGCGTCGACGGCATCGACCCCGAACCCCAGGTCGATCAGGCGACGCACGGCATCGGCATCGCCGGCCATCGCAGCGGCCGGCAGGTCACCGTCGCGCAGCGCGCGGCGGGGCAACGGCCACACCCGCCAGTCCAGCCAGTCGGCGAGGTCGCGGCGGCCGATCGACAATGCCACGCCCAGCGGGGTCTGGCCGTCGGCGGCGCGGGCTTCGGGTGAGGCGCCCTGCTGCACCAGCAGTTTGATCGAGCCTTCGCGCGCGAGCGCCGTGGCCAGATGCAGGGCGGTCATGCCATGGCTGTCGCGCGCTTCGCGGTCCACGCCCAGCGTCAGCAGGGCCTGCTGCAGGCGCAGCCAGCCCAGGCGGACGGCCAGCGAGAGCGGCGGGTCGCCCGCCGGCGACGGCGCGAACGGGTCGGCGCCGCGTTCCAGCAGTTCGAGTGCAAGTTGCTCCAGGCCACGCGAGGCGTGGTCATGCTGGGCGCAGGCGCTCAGCAGGCGCGCCAGGCCACCGCGACCGGCCGGGGAGAGGCCGCGGCGCAGCAGCACCTGCAGGGCCGGCACCGCATCGATGCCGCGCGCCAACAGCGCGAACATCGGGGTATCTCCGCAGGCATCGAGCACTTCCGGGGCCGCACCATGCGCCAGCAGCCAGTCCAGCGCCTGCGGGTCCAGGGCCAGTTCGGCATCGTGCAGCAGCGCACCGAGTTCTTCGGACGCGCACAGACGGGCCAGGGCGGCCATGCCCTCGACGTTGCCGAAGCTCAGTGCTTCGCGCAGCAGTTCCAGCGGCGGGCGGTCCGGCAGCGACGCAGGAGCCGCATCGCTGTCACCGGAGATCACCAGCCCATCGCTGACCGCCGAGGGCAGCGGATAGGACGGATCCAGCAGCGATACGATGGCCCAGCGCCCGGCACCGGCGGCGATGTCCACCGCGCGTCGGCCCTGCGGATCGGCCACGTCGGCGGCGATGCCCAGGTCGCGCAGGCGGCGCACCAGCAGCGGCGAGACGTTGTCGGCCATGCAGGCCAGCAGCACCGCGTTGCGGCCTTCGCCATCCACCGCATTGAGGTCGGGATGGTGCGGCAGCAGGTGTTCGACCACGCCGGCCCGGCCACCACGCGCGGCCTCCAGCCACGGCGTGCGCGCCAGTGCATCACGTGCTTCCAGGTTGGCGCCGGCGGCCAGCAGCACGTCGATGATGTCGACATGGCCGGCCAGCGCAGCTTCGTGCAGCGCACTGCGGCGCTGGCGGTCGCGCGCATCGGCGCGGGCCTTGTGCTTGAGCAGCAGCTGCACACCGGCCGGGTCGTCTTCTTCAGTGCCGGCCGCGGCCAGCAGCACGGGCGTGCCCTCGGCCGGCTCGGTCTTGGCCCCGCGTTCGAGCAGGAACTTGGCCAGCCGCCAGTTGCCGACCTGGCAGGCCACGGCCAGCGGCGACCAGCCGTCGTCATTGAGCGCGTCCACTTCGGCGGCGGCATCGCGCAGCAGCGCGGCGACACCGGGATCGGAACTGCGCGCCGCGTGATGCAGCGGCGTGTTGCCCTCGCTGTCCACCGCGCGCGGGTCGGCGCCATTGGCGAGCAGGGTCATCACCGCCTCGGGGCGACCGTGCCAACTGTCGCGGGTAGCGGCCAGCAGCGGGGTCATGCCACGGTGCGGGGCATTGACGCCCACGCCGCGCGCGATCAGTTCGCGCAGCAGGCGCAGGTCGGGCAGCACCGCGGCCAGCACGGCCAGGCTGCGCTGGTCGCGCCAAGCCGGATCGGGCAGCCCGTGCGGGTCGGCGCCGGCCTGCAGCAACTGCAGGGCACGGTCGACCCGGCCGCTGCGCGCCGCGTCGTACAGCGCCGGCTGCTGTTCGTGCAGGCTGATCGATTCCAGCGGTTTGGGCTCGGCGTACGCGTCGGCGAACAGATCATCGCGGTCACCGCGGGTCTCGGCCGGTACCGGTGCGCTCAGGGTCGATGCGGGGGCGATCGCCTGCAGCAGCACGTGCGCCAGCGGGGACAGCAGTACCACCGCAGCGGCGACCGGCCAGTGCAGCGCCGCCGAGACCAGGCCCGGCCACGCCGGCAGCACCACCAGCGCGCACACCAGCACCACCAGCGCAGCAACGGCCAGCCCGCGCCAGGCGGTCAGGTCGCGTCCGGCCAGGGTCTGCCAGTGACGGGCCAGGCTGCCTTCGCTGCGTTCCACGTCATTCCACAGCGGCCAGGTCCGCCAGACCCCGAGCAGCGCGGCGCTGACTGCCACGCTCACGCCGAGCGCGGCGGCCAGGCTGCCGCTGTCGTGCAGGGCACTCAGCGGCCAGGCCACCAGCAGGGTCAGCAGCAGCGGGCCCAGCCCCCACAGCGCCAGCAGCGCAGGCGCATCCTCACGGACCACCTGCGGCAGCGGCTGCAGCGAGCGGGTGCGGCGCCACCACGAGACCGCCAGCGCGAACGCCGGCTGGGCCAACGCAGCGCACACGGCACCGGGCACGCCGCCGATGGCCGCAGCCAGGGCCAGCAGCGCACCGAGGGCGGCAGCAGATGCGACGGCGCGGGGGCGTTGGGATTCAATCATTGCGTCGCGGGAACCTGACCGGCGCCAACGGAGGCGGCGGCAACTGCAGATGGGATCCACGCTCGGTCAGGTTCTGGCGCACTTGTGCGGCATCGACCTGGGCGAGGCGACGGTCGGGAGTCAGGGCCACTTCGAGAACGAACTGGAACGGCGCCAGCGAGGCCTTTACCGCGTCAGGGATGACCGAGAAGTCATCACGAACGGCGAGATAGACGAAGCTGTCCTGCTTGCGTTGGCTTTTATAGACGTAGGCTTGCATGCCGCAGGGCGTTGCCCAGGGTAGTTAATGACAATGATTGTGGAGGAAAGCCGGCACAGGTGAAAGCCACGTGCACTGTCTACCGTCGGTTTTCCGTCACGCGACAGCATCAGGTTCATCAATGTCGTGATGTCGTTCAGCTGGGCGCCGCTGCAGTCTGCCGATGCCGCTGTGATGAATGCGTCGCTGCGGCGATGCCGCCGGTACCTGCGTTGGCCGCTGCATGGACCACCGCCCCGGCAGGGACGGTGGTCCGGGGGCTCACTTCACCTTGGCGTAGGTGCCCTTCAGCGCCACGCCGGCCAGGATCGCGCCCGCGTAGCATTCGTAGCTGGTGGTGCTCTTGAACTCGTTCTTCTTGTAGTAGCTGACGATGTCGACCACGGCATTGGCACCGCGCGACTTTGCCCCATCCTGCAGCGCGCGCAGCGCCGACAGCGCCACCCAGCGGCAGGCTTCGGCATCGCTCTTGTTGGCGGCGTTGGTCTTCTTGTTGGTCACGTCCTCGCCCAGGCGCTCCACCACGCTGACCTTTTCACCGGCCAGATAGAACTTCACGCTGCCGTCGATGCCCACGTTGCGGGCTTCAGCGGAATTGACCAGCTCATGCAGCGACTGCTCGACACGGGTTTCGCGGGCTTGGGCGGTACTGGCCAGGGCGAGCAGCGCGGTGGCGGCGATCAGGGCAAAACGACGCATTCAACTTTCTCCTTGTTGGGGGGATGCGAGGGGTCTACGGAACGGCCGGCCCGCGACGCGGGCCGGAAACTGCGGTCAATCCTGCCAGCGGCGGAAGATCAACGAGGTGTTGATGCCGCCGAAGGCGAAGTTGTTGCTCATGACGTAGTCGGTCTGCAGGGCACGGCCGTCGCCATGGATGTAATCCAGCGCGCCGCATCGGGGATCGACCTCGTGCAGGTTCAGGGTGGGGGCGAACCAGCCCTCGCGCATCATCTCGATGCTCAGCCAGGCCTCGAACGCGCCACAGGCACCGAGCATGTGACCCACATAACTCTTGAGCGAGCTGATCGGCACGCCGGGGCCGAACACCTGGTGGGTGGCCTGGGTTTCGGCGATGTCGCCGTGCTCGGTGGCGGTGCCGTGCGCGTTGACGTAACCGATCCGGTCGGCAGCCAGGTCGGCATCCTCCAGCGCCAGCCGCATGGCCTGCGCCATGGTTCCGGCGCTGGGCTGGGTGACGTGCTGGCCGTCGCTGTTGGTGGCGTAGCCGACCACTTCGGCCAGGATCGTGGCGCCGCGGGCCTGGGCATGCTCCAGCTCTTCCAGGATCAGCGTGCAGGCGCCCTCGCCCAGCACCAGGCCGTCGCGGTGCGCATCGAACGGACTGGGCGTGGTCTGCGGCGCATCGTTGCGCACGCTGGTGGCGAACAGGGTGTCGAACACGGCGGCGGCGGTGGCGTCGAGCTGCTCGGCACCGCCGGTGACCATCACGGTCTGCTTGCCGCTGCGGATCGCTTCATAGCCCGAGCCCACGCCCTGGCTGCCCGAGGTGCAGGCGCTGGAGGTGGTGTAGACCCGCCCGGACAAGCCGAAGAACACGCCGATGTTCACCGGCGAGGTGTGGCTCATCATTTTCAGGTAGGTGGTGGCGCTGATGCCTTCGGTGGTGTGCTCATGCAGCATCCGGCCGAACTCGGCGGTAGCCTCGTGGCTGCCCGAGGACGAGCCATAGGCCACGCCGGCCATGCCACTGCGCAGCACCGGATGGCCGAGCAGGCCGGCCGCCTCCAGCGCCAGCTCGGTGGCGCGCACCGACATCACCGCGACCTTGCCCATGCTGCGGGTGGTCTTGCGGTTGTAGTTGGCGGGCAGTTCGAAATCTTCCGCCGGTGCGGCCAGCCGCGTGTTGAGGCCATCGAAGACCTCCCACTCGGGGATGTAGCGCACCGCATTGGTCCTGGCCTGCAGGCGCGCACGGATGCTCGCCCAGTCCTGCCCGAGCGGGCTGATGGCAGCCGCGCCGGTGACCACCACGCGACGATCGGGGCGGGCCATCAGACCATCCCTCCGTTGACCGAGATCACCTGGCGGGTGATGTAGCCGGCCGATTCGGAGAGCAGAAACGAGACCGCGGCAGCGACCTCCTCCGGCTGGCCCAGGCGGTTGGCCGGGATCAGCTTGAGCGCGTGCTCGACCACTTCTTCATTGACCATCTCGGTCTCGATCAGCCCGGGGGCCACGCAGTTGACCGTGATCGCGCGGCTGGCCAGCTCCAGCGCCAGCGCCTTGGTGGCGCCGATGATGCCGGCCTTGGCCGCGCTGTAGTTGGTCTGGCCGCGGTTGCCGACCAGGCCGGAGACCGAGGACAAGGTGACGATGCGGCCAGGCTTGCGCCGGCGCACCAGCGGCATCACCAGCGGGTGCAGCACGTTGTAGAAGCTGTCCAGGTTGGTGTGGATGACCGCATCCCAATCCTCGGCCGGCATCGCCGGGAAGGCGCCATCGCGGGCGATGCCGGCATTGCAGACCACCCCGTAATACGTGCCGTGCGCTTCGATGTCCGCTTCCAGCGCGGTACGCGCGGCATCGCGGTCGCTCACGTCGAACATGAGCACCCGGGCCTGTCGGCCCAGCGCCTGGATCTCGGCCACCACGGCCTGTGCTTCCTCGATGCGGCTGCGGCAATGCACCACCACATCGAAGCCGTCGCGCGCGCAACGCAGCGCCACGGCACGGCCGATGCCCCGGCTGGCGCCGGTCACCAGCACGGTCAGATTCCCTGTCATGCCTCTCCACTCTCCAGATAGGCCATCGCGTCCGTGGGTTCAAACACGGAGACGTTGGCAACCGCCATTTCGATATCGCCCGCCAGGATCCGGCAGGCGAACATGCCCAGGCCATTCTCGCCCAACAACTCGCAGTTCGCCTCCACCCGCAGGCAGCTGCCGGCGGCAAAGAACGGCTGGTGGGCGGTGTACCGGCGGGTGCCAAGCAGGAAGCCGATCGACGGCGCGCGGCCGGCGTGGCGTGCGCGGCACCCAGCCCAGGCGGCGATCGCCTGCGCCATGTACTCCACCCCGACCCAGGCGGGCACGCCATCAGGCGTGCAGAACAGCCCCTGCGCGGGCACGTCCACCTCAACGGCGATGGACTCGTCCTGCCAGGCCACCACGCGGTGGATCAGGCGCATGCTGTCGCGGTGCGGCAGCACCGCGTCGATGTCATCGGGCAGCGGCATGCTCATCCTCGCGCCAGGGCCAGCACGGCGTTGCTGCCGCCGAAGGCGAACGAATGGCTGAGCACGTGCTGCAGCGGTTGCGCAGCGCGCGTGCCCGGTGCCACCAGGGCCAGCGCCGGCAAGGCGTCATCGGCCTGCCCGTCCCACCAGTGGGTGGGCAGATGCTGGTCCGGGTTGTCGGCCAGGGTCATCCAGCACAGCGCCGATTCGATCGCGCCCGAGGCGCCGAGCGTGTGCCCGGTCAGCGGCTTGGTCGAGCTGGCCGGCACCTGCGTGCCCAGCACCGCGGCGACCGCCTGGCTTTCCATCGCATCGTTGTGACCAGTGGCGGTGCCATGCAGGTTCACGTAGTCGATCTGCGCCGGCGCCAGCCCGGCCCGGTCCAGGGCCTGCTGCATGGCATCGATCGCGCCGCGTCCCTGCGGATCCGGCGCAGACATGTGGTGGGCATCGGACGATTCGCCCCAGCCGGACAGCCGCACCGGGCCCGGCTCGCGGGTCATCAGGAACAGCGCGGCGCCTTCACCGATGTTGATGCCGCTGCGGTTTACCGAGAAGGGATTGCAGCGCACCGCCGAGACCGACTCCAGCGCGCTGAACCCGGCCACGGTGAAGCGGCACATCGAGTCCGCCCCGCCGGCGACCACCGCATCGACCACGCCGGCGCGCAGCAGGCGTGCGGCCGACATCAGCGCCTTGGCGCTGGACGAGCACGCGGTGGAGATCGTCCAGGCCGGGCCGGTGCTGCCGATCCGCTCACGCACGAAGCGCGCGGCGGTGCCCATTTCCTGCTGGGCGTAATGGAAATCCGCCGGCCACACGCCATCGCGGTGATAGGTGCGCAGTGCGTGCTCCGACTCGCCGATGCCCGAGGTGCTGGTACCGATGATCACTGCCACGCGCTCGGCACCAAAACGGGCGACGGCGGCATCGACGGCCTCGCGGATCTGGCCGAGCGCAGCGTCCAGCAGGCCGTTGTTGCGGCCGCGCAGGGCGACCGGCAGGTCGGCCAGGTCCGGCAGCGGCGCCTGCACTTCGCCCAGCGCCAGGGTGCGGCCAGGCAGGAGGGTGTCGTTGTCGTGCAGCCCACCGGGCTGCGCCGCGAACAGGCCCTCGCGCACCTGGGCGCGGTCGGCCCCCAGTGCGCAGATCACCCCCAGCTCATTCAGATAGACCGCGCTGCTGCTCACTCTCGGCCCTGCCCCATGTCCATTGATTCGATCACCAGTTCGTAGCCCTCGGCCAGGTTGCGCAGCCGCACGCGACCATCGGGCAATGTCTCGCGCACCAGCCAGGGTGTGCCGCCCTGGACCAGGCTGCGCATGCCGTCGGTTTCCTGCAGGCTCCAGCCGTCCGGCAGCGCGGCACGGATCGCCGCGGCGGGCCACAACGCGAACTGCAGGTCGTCGAGCACGCGCTCGCCGCGCACCTGCGGCGGCAGCCACGGCGCCCGGGTCTGTTCCAGATGCTGCCCGTCCCAGACCATGCGCACGCCGGTCTGGCCCATCGCCTGCACCGCCAGCCGCACCTGTTCGGCATCCACCTCCAGCAGGGCATCCAGCTCACGCTCGTGGCTGCCGAAGCGGAACTGCAGGCGCTGCTGCAGCTGCACCGGCTGCGGCAATGCCGAGGGCGCCAGCTGCAGCACGGGCAGCTGTACCAGCGGCGTGGGCATGCGGGTGCTGGCGCATGCGGCCAGCAGCAGGCTCAACAACAGGGTCAGGATCAGGCGCTGCACAGTTCCTCCAGCACGCGCAGGCGCCGGCCGCTGACGTCGGCAACGTACGGATTGTTGGTATCCCAGGCATAGCCGGCCAGGATCGAGGAGATCATGCGGCGCACCTCCGGCTGCGGATCGGGATGGTAGATGATCTTCTGGAAGCCACCGGCGTACCAGGCCTCGACGAAGCGCCGGAAGGTTTTCACCCCGGCGCGCAGCGGCACCGAGAAGTCCTGTTCCCAGTCGACCGTCTCACCGGCGTGCTCGCGGGCCAGGCAATCGCTGGCCAGCTGGGCCGATTTGAACGCGATGGTCACCCCCGAGGAAAACACCGGATCGAGGAACTCGCCGGCGTTGCCGAGCAGGGCATAGCCTTCGCCCCACAACGAGGAGACATTGGCCGAGTACCCGGTGATGGTGCGCACCGGCAGCACCGCCCATTCGGCGTTCCCGAGCAGGCGGGCCAGGTTCGGGTCCTCACCGACGATGGCCTGCAGCTTCTCCAGATCGGTGCCCGGGTAGCGCGCGAAGAAGCTCGGCTCGGCCACCACGCCCAGCGAACAGCAACCGTTGGAGAACGGAATCGTCCAGTACCACACGTCCACGTGCTCGGGATGGGTGGTGATCAGGATCTTGTTGCGATCAAAGCCCGCGCCTGCAGGAATGTGGTCGCGCACATGGCAGAAGATCGCACCGCGCACCGGGAAATTCGACGGCGACTCCAGGTCCAGCAGGCGCGGCAGCAACCGGGCGAAGCCGCTGGCGTCGAGAATGAAACCGGCCTCGATGGTGTACTCGCTGCCATCGGGCCGACGCACCTGCACCTGCGCCGGACGCCCGGGCTGCACGGACAGCACCTCATCACCGAAGCGCAGCGTAGCGCCCATCCGCTCGGCACCGCGCGCCAGTACGTCATCGAAGTCGGCGCGCTGCACCTGGTAGGTGGTGCCCCAGCCCGGCGAGAACTTGTCGCGGAAATCAAACTCGGTGGTCGCCTCGCCGCGCACGAACGCCGCACCGTTCTTGTACTGGAACCCGGCCTGCACCACATCCTGCAGCAGCCCGGCCGCCTCGATGTATTCCATGCTCTGCGGCAGCAGGCTCTCGCCGATCGAGAACCGCGGGAACGCCTGGCGCTCCAGGATCAGCACCTGGCGCCCCTGCCGGCGCAGCATCGCCGCCGCCACGGAGCCGGCCGGGCCGGCGCCGATGACGAGGATTTCAGTACGTTCCACCTGCGGGTTCATCGATACATCCTTGATCAGATCATGAGAGGGAAACGCGGTCGCTCAGTGCGGTGCGTCGTGCGGTGGCGGGCGGAACAGCGGCGAGATCAGCCAGACCAGGCCGATGCCGAACAACAGGGTCAAGCCGAAGGCGCGCAGCGCCGGCGTGGCCGACAGCCCGAGCAGGCCGAACGACAACCAGGTGCTGGCCGCGCCCACGCAGACCGCGAGCCAGGCACTGGCATCACCGCGGTGTTCGATCAGGAAGATGCCGTAGTCGATGCCCATGCCGAGCAGCAGCATCAGCGCGAGGACGTTGAACAGTTGCAGTGGCTGGCCCAACAGCCCCAGCAGCGCCAGTGTCAGTGCGCCGGCGATCAGGGTCGGGGCGAGCACGCGCCAGGCCTGGCCGCGGTAGCGCCAGAACAGCACCGCAAACACCAGCGCGATGCCGATCAGCAGCAGCCCGCTCATCAGCTTGCGGTAATGCTTGAGCAGCTGCGAGAAATCGGCGGTCCGGTCCACCCAGCGCACGCCATCGATGCCCTTGGCCTGTGCTTCCAGCAGTGCCAGCGCATCGGCACGCGAGAGGTCATCGACCATCACCACCGACGCCACGCCCTGCCCGACCGTGCCCAGCCACAGATGTCGGAACGGCATGGCTGCCGGCGAGGCAAGGAAGGCGTCGGCCTGCAGGTCCTGCGCAGCATAGGCCGGGCGCAGCAGTGGCTCACCCACCGCCGCACCGACCCGTGCCAGCACCTGCGGCTCGACCCTGGCGGTCAGGGCCGCATCGGCATGTTGGCGCTGCTGCGAGGGCAGCCAGTCGCTGATCGCACGGTAGCCACCGATCTGTTTGTCCGCTTCCAGCACGCGCAGACGATCGATCAGTGCCTCTTCGCGCTCCAGCACCTGCTCGGCGGTATCGCCCTGGACCAGATAGAACTGCGCCGGGCTGGGCATGCCCAGCATCTGGCTGATGCGGATCTGCTGGGCGATCAGGTCCGGCGGCGATGACTGCAGGCTGCGCAGGTCGTCATTGGTCTGCAGGCGGGCGATGCCGATCGCCGAGAGCACCGTCACCACGCCCAGGAACATCGCCGCCTTGCGCCCGTGCAGGCGCGGCCAGCGCTCCAGCGTGGCGCCCAGCCAGCGGGCGAAACCGGTACGACGGATTTCGCCGCCATCCAGCCACGGGAACCAGAAGATCACGGTCAGGAAGGCGGCGGCCAGGCCGACCACCGAGAACAGCGCCATCTGGCGCAGCCCCGGGAACGGCGCCAGGCCCAGCGCGAGATAGGCCAGTGCGCTGGTCAGCAACGCCAGCCACAGGCCCGGCAGCAGATGCCGCAGCAGCTTCCAGCGGCGGTCAGCCGGTTCGGCCTGGCGCGAGGCGAACCAGTGGATGCCGTAATCCTCGGCCACGCCCACCAGCGAGGCACCGAACACCAGCGTCAGCACATGCACCTTGCCGAACACCAGCACCGTCACCGCCAGCGCGACGCCACAGCCGATCAGCAGCGAGGCGGCCACCAGCAGGATCGGGCGCAGCGAACGGAACGCCAGCCAGACCAGCAGCAATACCGCGGCCAGCGACCCCCAGCCGATCGTATTGATCTCCCAGTTGGCCTGCACGGCCGCGGCTTCCGCATGCAGCGGCACACCGGCACGCAGCACTTCCAGACCCGGCGCCTGCTTCATGGCGGCCTCGGCGGCGGTGTCCAGCAGCAGGTCGATATGGCGCTCGCCATCGAGCTGGAACGCCGAGCCGACCGTGTCGTACTGCACGATCGACCAATGCTTTCCATCGGCTTCCAGCAGGCCTTCATCGCCCATCTGCAGGCCCGAACCCAGCGCGCGCTCCTGCCACCACTGCGGCCACAGCGAGAGCGGATCCTGGCGCCACTCGGTCAGGCGCGGCGCGCCCATCGGGCCGTACAGCGCCGCCAGTGCCGATTCGGCCAGACCATCGGTGGGTTCGTTCCGCAGCCGCTCGCGCTGTGCACTGGTCAGCAGGCGGTCGCGATACGGTGCGTAGAACGCCCGTGCCTGATCGAACCAGCCTTCGATCGAGCCGCTTTCCTGGAGCAGCGGGGCAGCGCCCCGCTCCACCTTGATGGCATCGCGGAATGCGGCCTCGGCCGCCTTGGTCTGCGCCGCATCGGTACTGCCCAGCAACACCACGATCTGGCGCGCGTTGGCATCGGCAATACGGCGGGTGACATCGGACAGCAGGCGGTCGTGCGCATCCTGCGGCAGCAGCGCGAGGATGTCGGTATCGATCCGCGATTCGCTCTTCCACAACTGCCATTGCTGCACGCCCAGGCCGATCAGCACCAGCAGCCAGGCAATGGCCAGCCAGCGCCAGAGGCGCTGCAGGCGGCCGTTGGACGTCAGCACGTCATTCAAACTTGCGGCCCTCGTCGGCGCTCAACGCCGCCGGCGTATCGCTCATGCCGGCAAAGTGGATGCGGGTGACATCCTGGTTGGCCTCGTTGATCTGCACCTCGCGCACGTAGCGGTCACCGCTCAGAGTGAGCTGCGCAAACACCTTGCCGAGCATGGCCGAGCGCGGCGTCAGCTGCATGCGCCAGGCATTGCCGGGCAATACCTCGACCTTGACCGTGAACTGCGCCGACAGCGCCTGCGCATCGCCGCTCATCAGCGCGAACATGATCGCGTTGACCGAGCGCATCGCCGGCTGCTGGCGGCCATCCAGTTCGACCCGGCTGCTGCCATCGCTTTGCCGGCTCAGGATGCGGTCGCGGGTGACCACCACCTCGGAGGGGAACGGCTTGAGCGTGGTCCAGACCACCCCGTGGTCCTGGGCCAGCACGAAGCGACCCTGCGAGCGCAGCGGGTTCTTGAACCCGGCGACCTGTTTCTCCTGGGTGAACTCGCCGCGCAGCACGTCGACCTTGGCCACACGCTGCTTGACTGCCTCCACATCGGTGGCGGCGAACGCCGGGGCGGCCATGGCCAGCATCACCAGCACGCACAGCATGCGCAGGAAACGGTTCATTGCGGTTGCACTCCCAGACGCTCCCACAGCACCGGCGGGCACAGGTAGAGCATTTCATTGGTGGCCGCGTCGACCGCGACCTGGATGGTATGGGCGCGGGTCAGCGTGGTACCGCTGTCCGCATCCACGATTTCATAGGCGATCTTCAGGCGGTTTTCCCACTCGGTGATCGTGGCGCGCACGCGCAGTGCCTGGCCGTACAGCAGCGGGCGGATGTACTTCACCCGCGCATCGACCACCGGCCACAGGTAACCGGAATCGCGCATCTGCGGGTAGTCGTAATCATGGCGCTGCAGCAGGGCGCAACGCGCGATCTCGAAGTACTTGAAGTAGTTGCCGTGCCAGACCACCTGCATCGCATCGCAGTCATGGAAGGCCGGCGACAGCGCGACCTCGAAGCTCAGATCAGGCGTCGACATACAGCTCCCAGCGCTGTGCGCGGATATCGTCCAGCAGGGCGCGCAGCTCACCATCCAGCGCGCGGTCCTCCTCGATCAGGGCGATGCGCTCGGACAGGTCCTGGTACATCGCGGCCAGATCGCCGTGCAGCGTGGCCTTCATGCCGACGCGCTCACGCAGCGCCACGCCCTGGCGGGCGGTGATCAGCAGCGCCGCCACGACCTGCTCGGTCAGCTCGATCACACGCAGGCAGTCGCGCGCGGCGATGGTGCCCATGCTGACCTTGTCCTGGTTGTGGCATTCGGTGGAACGCGAGAACACCGAGGCCGGCATGGTCTGCTTGAGCGCTTCGGCAGTCCACGCCGAGACACTGATCTGCAGCGCCTTCAGACCATGGTTGATCGCCGCGCGCTCACCGGTGGCGGCTGACAGGTTGGCCGGCAGGCCATGGTTGAAGCGTGCATCCACCACCAGCGCCATCTGCCGGTCGAGCAGGTCGGCCAGATTGGCGATGGTGTTCTTCAGCGCGTCCATCGCGAAGGCGATGTGGCCGCCGTAGAAGTGGCCACCATGCAGGATGCGCTCGCCCTCGACATCGATCAGCGGGTTGTCGTTGGCGCTGTTGAGTTCGGTTTCGATCAGCTGGCGGAAGAACGGCAGGGCGTCCTGCACCACGCCGATCACGTGCGGGGCGCAGCGCAGCGAGTAACGGTCCTGCAGGCGCTGTTCGTTGCGCGGCGGCCGGTCGCTGTGCAGGTCCTGGCGCAGGCGCGCGGCGATCCGGGTCTGCCCCGGGTGCGGCTTGGCAGCGAACAGCATTTCATCGAAATGATGGGCGTTGCCGTCACTGGCCAGCACGTTGAAGGCGGTCAGGCGCGTGGCCAGCCTGGTCAGGTAGTCGGCGCGGTCGTACGCCAGGCAGGCCAGCGCCGTCATCACGGCGGTGCCGTTCATGATCGCCAGGCCTTCCTTGGGGCGCAGCCGCAGCGGCGCCATGCCTATCTCGGCCAGCACCTCGGCCGCCGGGCGGCGCGACCCCTGGTACAGCACCTCGCGCTCGCCACACAGCACCGCGGCCACGTAGGACAGCGGGGTGAGGTCGCCGCTGGCGCCGACCGAGCCTTCGGCCGGGATCAGCGGCAGCACGTCATGCCGCAGCAGCGTGGCCAGGCCCTGCAGCAGCGGGTGGCTGACCCCGGACATGCCGCGCACCAGCGAAGCCAGGCGCGCGGCGATCACCGCACGGGTTTCCTGCGGGTCCAGGAAACGGCCCAGGCCACAGCCGTGGTAGGTGAACAGGTGGTGCGGCAGTTCGGCCACCAGCGCTGGCGGAATGTTCACCGTGCACGAATCGCCGTAGCCGGTGGTCACCCCGTAGATGACGCCGTCTTCGCGCAGCAGCCGATCGAGGAAGTCCGCGCCGCGCTGGATGTGTGCGGTGAACGCGGCATCGTCGGTGACCACGGCCTGGGCCTGGCGCTGTGACAGCGCGACCACGTCTTCGATGGTCAGCGGCGCATCGCCGAAGCGGACGGAGGGTGCCTGATCGGCCTTACTTGCCATGAGATGCCTGATCCCAGAAGGGGAAGAAATTGAACCAGTCCAAGGGTGCCTGGGTGACCTGAACTTCCAGCCACCGGGCGAAATGTTCCGCCTGCGCGGTCAGCGCGGCGTCACGCGAACCGCGCGGCAATACGATGCGGTCGGTGAACTGTTCAAAGCGCACCTGGTAGCCGCGGCCGTGATGCAGGCAGGCCATGGTGTAGACCGGGCACGCCAGCGCCGCGGCCAGTACATAGGCGCCGATCGGGAACTGCGCGGTGTGGCCGAGGAACGGGGCCGGCACGGTGCGCCCGCCACGCAGCGGCACGCGGTCGCCGACGATGGCCACGAAACCACCCGCCTCGACCCGGCGCTGCAGCTCGACCGCGGTGGCCGGGCCCATGTCGGTGACCTGCAGCAGCTCCACCGAGGCCAGCGGATCGAGCCGCTGCATCAGGCGGTTGAAGCGCTGCGCGTGCGCAGTGTGGACCAGCACGGTGATGTGGAAGCCCGGCACCCGCTCGGCCAATACCTGGCACAGCTCCAGGCAACCGATGTGCGCGGTGAGGATCAGCCCGCCTTCGCGGCGCGCGATCTTGTCCAGCACCAGGTCGCGCTGCAGATGGATGTGCTCGGGCGGATAGCGGCCGCCCAGGCCGAGCAGCTTGTCGAGCATGGTGTCGGCAAACAGCGCGAAGTGCTTCAGGCTCTGCCAGCGCCCGGGTGCCGAGGGGAACACGCCGGTATGGGCCTGCAGGCGCTCCAGGTACTGCAGCGACGATTCGCGCGCGACCCGGTTGCTCAACCAGTGGCAGAGCACCACCGGGTACACGCACAGCCGGAACGGCCAGCGGCCGAACCAGCGGTGCACCCAGCACAGGAACAGCACGCCGGCGGCCGAGGTGGACTCGCCGATGTCGGCCCAGTGCGGGGCGCTGCCGGGGGCGGGCGTGGTCATGCGCCGGGCCCTGCGATGCGCTGCCACAGCAGCCGCGGCGCGCGCCACAGCATCCCGACGAACAGGCGCGCGTGCATGCGGCTGATGCGCACGTTGTCGCGCCACACATCGAAGTGCGAGACGCCATCGCTGGGATAGGTAACGGCGGTCGGCACACTGATCACCTTCACCCCACGCCAGAACAGCCGCACCAGGATTTCACTGTCGAAATCCATGCGCCGGCCGATGGTTTCCTCGCCCATCAGGCGGATCACCGGGGCCAGTGGATACAGGCGGAAGCCACACATCGAGTCGCGGATCTGCAGCGACAGCGTGTTGATCCAGACCCAGATATGCGTGGCGTAGCGGCCGTACAGGCGCGCCTTGGGCACGCTGGCGTCATAGCGCGGGATACCACAGATCACCGCCTCCGGCTGCGCCTGCGACAGCGCGACGAAACGGGGGATATCGGCGGTCTCGTGCTGGCCGTCGGCATCGATCTGCAGCACGTGGCTGTAGCCCAGGCGCGCGGCTTCGGCAAAGCCGGCCAGCATCGCGCCACCCTTGCCCTGGTTCACCGCCAGCCGCAGCAGCGTGACCCGCGGCGCGTGCTCGCGGGCCAGCGCATCAAGCACCTGCGCGCACTCCCGGTGCGAGCCATCGTCGACCAGCAGGCACGGCTGCCCACTGGCCAGCACGCCCTGCACCACCGCACCGATCGCATGCGCGTGGTCGTACACCGGGATCACCACCAGCGGGGCGAAGGCCGATCTGCTCATGCCGTCACCGGAGTCATCACGCATCACCAAACACCACCCGGCCGCTGGCGTGCACGCCATGGATGGAGACGTAGCGGAAGCTCATCGCCGACCTGGCCGCATCCCAGCCCAGGCTCAGCTGCAGGCAGTCGCCCGGGCGGGCCACGTGCTGGAACTTGACCGCGTCCATGCGCAGGAACTGCGGCGGCATCGTGAATGCGCTGCGGCCGTAGTGGATCGCCCAGTCCAGCTGGACCACGCCGGGCAGGATCCTGGCCTGCGGGAAGTGCCCGTCGAATGCGACCAGGTCCGGATCCAGCACGAGCTGCAGCGAGGCGCTGGTGGCATCGCGCTGCTGCCACTCGGGGGTCGGCATCAGCGGCCGGAACAGGGCCGCCAGTGCCGCGGCCGTAACCTTGCCCTGCGCGTTGAGCGGCAGTTCGTCGATGAAACGCCAGCGGCGCGGCCGGGTCACGGCATCGTGGCTTTGGGCCAGATGCGCGCCGAGCTGCTGCGCCTGGCGGCGGCGCTGTGCATCGTCCCAGTTCGCGGCGCCCGCCGCCTGCGGCACCACCACGGCGGCCAGCTGTTCGCGCGCGCCCGGCAGCACCAGCACGCGCACGTCCTGCACCGCCGGGTGCGCACGCAGCTGCTGTTCGAGGGCGTCCAGCGAGACACGGCGCTCTTCGATCTTGACGATGCGGTCGGCGCGGCCGAGCAGCCGGAAGCTGTGGCCGTCATCGGCGACGGCGCGGTCCTGGGTCAGCCACCAGTCGTCGTTGTCCAGGTGCGGCGAACGCACCGCCAGGCAACCTTCCTCGATCCGCCAGGCAACGCCCGGCAACGGATGCCACTGCGGCTGGGCGGCACTCCAGCGCCGCCAGGCCACGCCACCGGTCTCGCTGCTGCCGAAGACCTCGGTCGGGGCCACGCCCATCAGGGCGCGGACCTGCAGCGCCGCCTCGGTCGGCAGCGGGCCGCCGGAGGAGAACACCGCACGCAGCTGGCCGCCCAGCGAGGACCAGTCCAGCTGTTCGGGCAACCGTTTGAGGTGGGCCGGGGTCGCCACCAGCACCGACGGCTGGCCGCCCAGCGCGCTGACCAGGTCCTCATGGAAAAACCGGCGCGGCTGGATCGCGCGGCCGGCCACCAGCGGCCACAGCACGCGGAACAGCAGGCCGTAGATGTGCTGGTGCGAAACCGTGCCCTGCACCTGCGCGCCGTCCATCTGCTCGCCGAAGGCGGCCTGCAACGCATCCACCTCGCGGGTCAGCTGGCGCATGCGTTTGACGATCGCGCTCGGCGCACCGGTGCTGCCGGAGGTGAACACCACCAGTGCCAGTGCGGCTTCATCCAGCGGTTGCAGCACCACGGCGGGATCGACCTCCGGATCCGGCTGCAGCGGCGCATAGCGCGCCGGCACGTCACCCGCAAAACCGGCCACGCGTGGGCTCAATCCTTCCAGCGTGGCCGGCAGGTTGTCGCCCCCGAGGAACACGCGCTTGCCGGCATGCCACGCCCCCAGCAGAGCGGCGGCGAAGGTGAGCGTGTCATCGAAATACAGCGCCCAGTCGGTGCCGGGCGCGCGTGCAAAGGCCTGCTGCCAGCGCAGCACCTGCGTGCGGAACTGCGGATGGTCCACCACGGTGTCGCCGGCGATGCCGACGATGCGGCCCGGGCGCGGCACCAGCGCCAGCCGGTCCAGTGCGATCCACTCAGCCATGCGCATGCGCCGCCTTGACCCGTCGCCGGACCAGCCATTCCCCACCAAACAGAGCACCCATCATCACGTACGCCAACAATCCGTTGTAGAACGCCCAGACCTGGTTGGACGCCCACAGCGCCGTGGCCAGGGCCAGACTTCCGTTGAGAACAAAGAAGCCGCACCAGATCCAGGTGACGCGGCGGGTATAGATCACGGCGAACGGCGGCAGGTCCGGCTCGCTCAGCCGCGCCAGGCGCTCCACCGCGCTGGGGCCGAAGCGCAGGCTGGTAGCGAAGATCACCAGCATCACCGCATTCACCAGCGCCGGGTACAGCTTCAGCGGCAGCGCCTGGTTGAAGGCCGTGGCGACCAGGGCGAGCACGCCGGTACCGAGCGCGGCCACCCACCACACCGCCTGGCGGGTGGTCAGCGCGCGCAGCGCGGCCAGGGTGAACAGCAGCAGCGACAACCAGCGCGGCTCGAACCGGCCCAGCGACAGGTACACCACCAGCGGGTATGCCAGCGACAGCAACGCAAACGCCGCGACGCGTACCCGGACCATGGTCAGTCTTCAGCGATGGCCGTCAGGCGGCCGCTTGACCGGGCAACAGCCCGTGCACCACATCCACGATGTCCTGCACGGTGCGCACCTGCTTGAAGGCTTCCGGTTGCAGATTGCGGCCGAGCAGCGGCTTGAGCTGCACGATCAGGTCGACCGCGTCGATGCTGTCGATGTCCAGGTCGTCGTACAGCCGCGCGGCAGGCGTGATGCGGCTCGGCTCGATCTCAAAGCTGTCCTTGAGGATCTTGACGATGCGCTCGAAAAGTTCGTTCTTGGTCATGGGTAAATCCTGACGCGCCGTTAGGACGGCTGGCGTGCGGCGACAAACTCGCTCAGGGCACGCACGCTGGAGAAATGGCGACGGGTCTCTTCCGAATCGGCTGACAGGCTGACACCGTACTTTTTCTGCAGGGCCAATCCAAGTTCCAGCGCGTCGATCGAATCCAGGCCCAGCCCCTCGACAAACAGGGGGGCGGCGGAATCGATGTCTTCGGGAGTGATGTCTTCCAGTGAAAGCGATGAAATGATCAATTCCTTGATCTCGTGCTCAAGTGCCTGCACGGGTCGGGTCTCCAGCGAAGTCGAAGTAATGGGCAAGATGATCGGTCACACGCCTGGCCGCCAAGGCATCCCCCCTGGGCGCATCGCCGGTCTCGTTCAGAAACGGGGCGATCGGGAGATCCTCCCCGACTTCCAGCTGAACGTGAAATCGCCGTGATGGCACACGATACCATTTCTGGCCCTTGGTCAGGGTCGGCGGGGTGCAGGTGATCCGCACCGGGGTGATGTCCAGCCGGCCCCGCACCGCGATGTTGGCCGCGCCACGCTGCAGGCGCAGCGGCTGCCCGGGCACGGTCCGGGTCCCTTCCGGGAAGATCACCAGGTTGCCGCCGGCCTGGACCGCGGCGATGCAGTCGTCCACCAGCCCGGCCCCATCATCATTGGAAACATAACCGGCGGCCCGGACCGGGCCGCGCATGAACGGGTTGCGGGCCACGGCCTGCTTGACCACGCAGTCGGCATTGGGCAGCTGGGCGATCAGCAGCACCACGTCGATCAGGGTCGGATGGTTGGCCAGAATCAGCAGGCCGTTGCGCTGCAGGCGCTCGCCCCCGCGGATCTCGTAGGTCATCAGCCCCAGCCGGCGCATCAGGCCGACGTGGGTGGCGAAACCGGCCTGGACCAGGCGCCGCGCCAGCACGCGCCGGCGGACCGGGTCGCGGACCAGCAACAGGGACAGGAACAGCATCCCGCCCAGGACCAGCCCGCCGATCCCGAAGGCGGCAAAGCTCAGCCCCGTGCCCAGCACCCGCCAGGCACGGTTGATCCGGGCCGGCCAGCGCTCAGCCATGGCGTTGCCAGCTCCAGTGCTGGCCGTCGGCCTCCAGGCCCAGCGAAGGCGACCCCGCCAGCAGGAAGCGCAGCGCTTCAAGGCCATGCGGCAGACCGTCGGAGGGACGATCCCCGCCGCCGGCACCCCAGCCCAGCGACAGTCGGGTGCCGGGGCCGCTGGCCGGCCCGAGCCGCCAGCACCACGCGAAGAAAGGGTCGGGCTCGTCGGCGAAGCCGGCATAGATCGGCGGCAGCGGCGATTCGTACACCACCAGCCGCACCTCCGGCGCACCATCGGCGAGCAGCCCGAAGGCCTCCACGCAGGCCGTTTCCACCGTGGCCCGGCCGGCCGCGAGGGCCAGATAGTTGCCCCGCTGGCCGCGGGCGATCGAGTACAGCGCGGCGATCGCGTTGTGCACCGACAGGCCGAAGCCGGTCGGCGACATCGGCTGGTCCGCACTCAGGGTGTTGAGCAGCTCCATCGAACGGGCCACGTCGCCGTGCCGCGAGGCGAACACCAGCGGCACCCGGCCACCGTCGTCGGGCTGCTCGCACCAGCAGGCGGTCTGGATCGCCATGCGTCCGAGCCGCTCGATGCGACGTCGCTGCATGGCGGGCACTTCGGACAACGCGGGGGTGTCCTCACCGGTGGGCAGCCAGGGGGCCTTCGCCCACGCCTGCCACTGCGCGTGGGTGGTGATGCCCGGCGCCCACGCCGCCCAATCGATTACAGAAAACTCAATCATTCCCGCCAACATGATGGATGGGTACCAGGAGAAGGCCGTCGACATCGCCTGGCACCGGTGGCGGCGCCGGGAAAGGAGCGCACGCTATCATGACACTCTCGGCACTGGCTGCATTCACATTCTGAAATGAGCAACACGATCGACAACGCAACGGCCCCGGCAGTCGCTTCCCCTTCCTCCGGACCCGCGTTGTTCCGTGTCGCGTACGTCCCGGCCACGCAGCGCGAGGCGGCACTGGCCGACCCGCGCACGCTGGCCGTGTTCGGCTTCGGCCTTCCCCGCGCCACGCTGGACGACCCGCGCTGGCTGCAGGTGCCGCTGGCCGAACAGGGCCCGGCGCAGATCGAGGTCTGGCGCGGCGGCACGCCGGTCGAACACGGGGTCACCGACGGGGTACGCTGGTCGCACAACGACAGCCTGCTGTTCGGGGTGCTGGAGATCGAGGAGACCGACAGCGATATCGAATCGGCTGCGGCCGAGGCCTACGCGCGGATGAGCGCGTTCCTGTCGCGGTGCGGCTATCCGCACCTGCTGCGGACCTGGAACTATCTTGATGCCGTGACCGAGGGCGACGGTGACCAGGAACGTTATCGGCGCTTCTGCGTGGGCCGCGTCCGTGGCCTGCGCGAGCTGGACGAGGCCGCGCTGCCGGCGGCGACCTGCATCGGCCGTTTCGATGGCGAGCGCCGCCTGCAGGTGTATTGGCTGGCCGCGCGTGAACCGGGCCAGCCGCTGGAGAATCCGCGCCAGGTGAGCGCGTTCCGGTATCCGCGCCAGTACGGGCCGCAGTCGCCCAGTTTTTCGCGTGCGCTGCTGCCGCCGCTGGCGACGGGCCTGCCGCTGCTGCAGTCGGGGACGGCGGCGATCGTGGGCCATGTGTCGCAGCACACGGGGGCGGTGGATGAGCAGTTGCGCGAGACGCTGACGAATCTGCAGAGCCTGGTGGATACGGCGCGCGGCCAGCGGCCGTCGTTGTCACCGGTGCTGGGTTCGGGCTCGGTGCTCAAGGTGTATGTGCGCCGAGCGGAGGATATGGGCCCGGTGGCGGCGCAGATGGCGGCGCTGCCGACGGCACCGCCGTTCGTGGTGCTGCATGCGGAGGTGTGCCGCGCGGAGCTGCTGGTGGAGATCGAGGGGCTGCACGGCTGAGCCAAACGGCGTGATGTGCCGGTCGTGCCTGATCGGGGTCGGCGTCGGTGGCGTGCTGCCCGTAGAGCCGACCGTCGGTCGGCTGCTCTTCGCCATCGCTGGCACCCGTCGAGCCCCCATGGATGGGTTTACGGCACGTGCGCGCAGGGTCTGACCGCCCTCGCCCACACGGAACCGGGAATAGCCACCGCGCTTTCCTCAGTGATACCCCACATCCGCCCGCACCTTGCCGCGGAACACCCGGTACGACCACGCCGTATAGCCCAGGATCACCGGCAGCAGGATCACCAGCCCGACCAGGCTGAAGCTCAGCGACGAGGCCGGCGCGGCGGCCTGCCACAAGGTCATGCTGGGGGGCAGCAGGTACGGCCACATGCCCAGCACCAGGCCGATGAAGCCCAGCACGAACAGGCCCAGCGTCAACAGGAACGGCGGCAGATCGCGCTTGGGGTGCATCGCGCTGCGCCACAGCGCCGTGGCGACCGCCAAGGTCAGCAACGGCACCGGCGAGAGCCACCAGAAGTTGCCATCGCTGAACCAGCGCGCCATCAGGCGCGAATCCAGGAACGGCAGCCACGCGCTGACCAGGCCCATGAACACGATCACGGCGACCACCAGCGGGCGGGTCAAGGTGCGCGCGAAGGTCTGCTCGCGGCCCTCGGTCTTGAGGATCAGCCAGGTGCTGCCCAGCAGCGCGTAGCCGAACACCACGGCAGCGCCGGTCAGCATCGAGAACGGGCTGAACCAGCTGAAGGCGCCGCCCACGTAACGGCCATCCACGACCTGAAGGCCCTGCACAAGCGCGCCGAGGATCACGCCCTGCGCGAACGCGGCCAGCAGCGAACCCAGGCCGAACGCCACGCTCCACAGCTTGCGCGAGCGGTGTGCCTTGAAGCGGAATTCGAAGGCCACGCCGCGGAACACCAGCGCCACCACCAGCAGCAGCACCGGCAGGTACAGCGCGGACAGCAGCGCGGCGTACGCCTTCGGGAACGCCGCCATCAACCCGGCCCCGCCCAGCACCAGCCAGGTTTCGTTGCCGTCCCAGATCGGCGCGGCGGTGTTCATCATGATGTCGAGCTGTTCTTCATCCTCGGCCATCGGCGCCAGGATGCCGATGCCGAGCACGAAGCCATCCAGCACCACGTACATCAGCACGCCGAAGCCGATCACCGCGAACCATGCCACGGGCAACCAGGTGGTCATCTCCATCTCAGCGCTCCTCCAGCGGTTCATCGGCACCGGACAGCGGCCGCGCCGGGGTGTGGCTGCCGGCATCCAGCTTCGGTGCCGGCTCATGCGGCTTGGGACCGGTGCGGATGATCTTCACCAGGTACCAGATGCCCCAGCCGAACACGAACGCATAGCCCACGATGTACACACCGAGCGACAACGCCGTCATCCACGCACTCTGCGGGCCGACTGCATCGGCCGTGCGCAGTACGCCATAGACCACCCACGGTTGCCGGCCCATCTCGGTCACGAACCAGCCGGAAATCAGCGCGATGAAGCCGCTGGGCAGCATCCAGTTCCAGCCGCGGATCAACCAGCGCGACTGCAGCAGTTTGCCGCGCCACCACTGGAACGCCGAGACCCAGGCCAGCAGCAGCATCAGCGTGCCCAGCCCGACCATCACCCGGAATGCGAAGAACACCGGGACCACCGGCGGCCGATCGCTGGCAGGCACCGAGGTGAGCGGATCGAAGGTGCCATCCAGCGAATGGGTGAGGATCAGGCTGCCCAGGCGCGGGATCGCGATCTCGTAGTCATTGCGCTCGGCCTTCTCGTTGGGCACGGCGAACACCACCAGCGGCACGCCCTTGCCCTCGCCTTCGGAATGCCAGTGCGCTTCCATCGCCGCGATCTTCATCGGCTGGTGCTTCAACGTGTTCAGCCCATGCATGTCCCCGACGAAAATCTGCACCGGCACCGTCAGCGCGGCAAAGCCCACCGCGGCCAGCAGCATCTTGCGTCCGGCTTCACGGTGCACGTCCTTGCGCAGGTACCACGCGCCCACGCCACCGATCACGAAGCAGGTGGTAATGAACGAGCCCAGGGCCATGTGCGCCAGGCGGTACGGGAAGGAGGGATTGAACACCACGTGCCACCAGTTCTGAGGGTGCACGATGCCGTCGATGATGTCGTAGCCGGCCGGCGTCTGCAGCCAGCTGTTGGAGGACAGGATCCAGAACGTGGAGACCAGCGTGCCCAGCGCCACCATGCAGGTGGAGAAGAAATGCAGCCGCGGCGAGACCTTGCCCCAGCCGAACATCATCACGCCCAGGAAGCTGGCTTCCAGGAAGAACGCGGTGAGCACTTCATAGGTGAGCAGCGGCCCGATCACGGTACCGGCGACCTCGCTCAGCCGCGGCCAGTTGGTGCCGAACTGGAAGGCCATGACGATGCCGCTGACCACGCCCATGCCGAAGGACACGGCGAAGATCTTCTGCCAGAAGAAATACAGCTCGCGCCAGACCGGATTGCCGGTGCGCAGCCAGCGCGATTCGACAAAGGCCAGCCAACTGGCGGTCCCGATCGTGAAGGCCGGGAACAGCACGTGGAAACTGATGACGAACCCGAACTGGATCCGGGACAACAACAACGCGTCCAAGAGACGCCTCCGACTGGCTTCTGGAATCCGCACCAGTCTGGGCCTGTATCCGTGAAAGGCACATGCGACCCGGTGACGCGCTGCTTCACTTTGTCGCAGGTGGGTCGGGCGCTGGGCCCCCATACCCTTGGAGGCGAAATAAAGGGGGAGGGGGCGGCCGCAGGCCGACGCCGGAGGACATTCGCCGGAAAGGGTAT
>NZ_JALJRX010000069.1:0-243 GCF_024519495.1 Stenotrophomonas sp. Ste96
ATGCGCTGGGCTTGGCGACGCCGATGGCGATCATGATCGGCACGGGCCTGGGCGCGCGCCACGGCATCCTGTTCAAGCATGCCGAGTCCATCGAGAAGAGCGCACGCCTTGACGTGGTGATCTTCGACAAGACCGGCACTCTGACGGTCGGCGCCCCCGAGGTGGTCGACATGGCCGTCGCTCCGGGCTGGACGCAGGAGCGGTTGTTGGGCACGGCTGCCGCGGTCGAAGCGCACTCCGAGC
>NZ_JALJRX010000070.1:0-239 GCF_024519495.1 Stenotrophomonas sp. Ste96
GTCGTTTACCGAGCATGGGCGCGTCGGTGTGTATTACGAGGCGGCGGCGGTGATCGTGTCGCTGACCCTGCTTGGCCAGATGCTGGAGCTGCGGGCGCGTTCGAAAACGTCCGCGGCGATCAAGGGCTTGCTTGGCCTGGCGCCCAAGGAAGCCCGACGCGTCAATGCCGATGGCAGCGAGGAAGACATCCCGCTGACCCACGTGCATGTCGGCGACCACCTGCGCGTGCGCCCCGGCG
>NZ_JALJRX010000071.1:0-227 GCF_024519495.1 Stenotrophomonas sp. Ste96
ACTGTGCAATGCGTACGGTGAACAGCTCCAAGGCAAGCTGCGCACGCGGACCGGGGTCGGTGAGCAGCACGCGCATGTCGCCGTGCCCCGCGATTCCTGCCAGACCCGCCGCGTGGTACAGCTGGTCTTCGACGGCGTCAGCACCCAGACCGTCCTTTCGCAGCAGATACAGCAACGCGCCCGGATCGAGGTCCCCCGATCGGGTGGGTCCCGGGATGCCGCCCAAC
>NZ_JALJRX010000072.1:0-222 GCF_024519495.1 Stenotrophomonas sp. Ste96
TGAGCCCGGCCGACGACATCCTGATCCGGGTCCAGCGGCCGCTGGACTTCGACAGTGACGGCCAACTGGTCGCCAGCGTGCTGTCGAAGAAGGTGGCCGCAGGCTCGAGCCACGTCCTGATCGACATGCCGGTAGGTCCGACCGCCAAGGTGCGCAGTGAGGCCGCGGCTGACAGCCTCGGCTCGCGGCTCGCACACACCGCGGGCGCGCTTGGACTGCAGC
>NZ_JALJRX010000073.1:0-221 GCF_024519495.1 Stenotrophomonas sp. Ste96
CCTGGACATCGAGTACTTGGCCGCGCATCACGTACTTGTGGGTGAAATTCGCGGCGTTAGCGGCAGTTGCAAGCGACAACACCAGCACCATCGCTATGCCCAAGGCAAAGCGCTTGCGGGTGTCTCGGGTGCGGACATTTGTAGCCAACATTTGCATGCTCATAATTTTTCTCCAAGGTTTGTCGACCTCAATGGCCGACGGGTGGACGCCGGTAGCAAAA
>NZ_JALJRX010000074.1:0-221 GCF_024519495.1 Stenotrophomonas sp. Ste96
CCTGGACATCGAGTACTTGGCCGCGCATCACGTACTTGTGGGTGAAATTCGCGGCATTAGCGGCAGTTGCAAGCGACAACACCAGCACCATCGCTATGCCTAAGGCAAAGCGTTTGCGGGTGTCTCGGGTGCGGACATTTGTGGCCAACATTTGCATGCTCATAAGTTTTCTCCAAGGTTTGTCGACCTCAATGGCCGACGGGTGGACGCCGGCATCAAAA
>NZ_JALJRX010000075.1:0-216 GCF_024519495.1 Stenotrophomonas sp. Ste96
AGCGCGGAAGGGCTGGGTGCATGGATGCACCCAGCAATCCCAATGAAGCGGCCACCCTGCTCCCGGAGCCCCAAGCGCCATCACCGACATACCCGGGCGCGTGGCGACGCGTTCATCGCCAACGGCGTCTCCAGCTCCGGGAGGCGCGGCCCTGGGGCGCGCAGCGCGGAAGGGCTGGGTGCATGGATGCACCCAGCAATCCCAATGAAGCGGCCA
>NZ_JALJRX010000076.1:0-212 GCF_024519495.1 Stenotrophomonas sp. Ste96
GCTGGCCTGTCACGCCGGAGGTCGCGGGTTCAAGTCCCGTCCGCTCCGCCAGTTTCAAGAAGGCCCCTGAGCAATCGGGGGCCTTGTTTTCTCCGCCGACGCAGGTCGCGGTGAAGGCGGTAGAGCCGACCGTTGGTCGGCTGAAAAACTTAAAACATGGAGCGGTAGTTCAGCTGGTTAGAATGCTGGCCTGTCACGCCGGAGGTCGCGGG
>NZ_JALJRX010000077.1:0-202 GCF_024519495.1 Stenotrophomonas sp. Ste96
CCGCCGACCTCCTGCATGCCATGCAGGCGCTCTCCCAGCTGAGCTATGGCCCCACAGTTGTGCTGCGAGCCGCCTATCATAGCGGCGGATGTGCCGGATGGGAAGAGGCTCATGCAACAAAAAGCCCCGACCGAAGTCAGGGCTGTTTGTTTGAAGCTGGCGTCCCCACGGGGATTCGAACCCCGGTCGCCACCGTGAAAGG
>NZ_JALJRX010000007.1:0-146223 GCF_024519495.1 Stenotrophomonas sp. Ste96
CCTGGGCCAGCACGGTGGCGGTGGTGGTGCCGTCGCCGGCGTCATCGTTGGTGCGCGACGCGACTTCCTTCACCATCTGCGCGCCCATGTTTTCGAACTTGTCAGCCAGTTCGATTTCCTTGGCGACGGAGACGCCGTCCTTGGTGATGGTCGGCGCGCCGAAGCTCTTCTCGAGCACGACGTTGCGGCCCTTCGGGCCCAGGGTGGCCTTGACGGCATTGGCGAGAACGTTGACGCCGCGAACCATGCGGGCGCGGGCGTCTTCACCGAAACGAATATCTTTGGCAGCCATTGCGATTACCTTTTTATGTAGAGCCGGGCCATGCCCGGCTGCTTGAACGGGAGGAAGTGCGGAAGCGCCGGCACGGGGCCGGCCGCATCACTCAGCCGACGATGGCGAGGATGTCGTCTTCGCGCAGAACCTTGAACTCGACGCCTTCGGACTTGTAGCTGCTGCCGGCGTACTGGCCGTAGATGACCTTGTCACCGACCTTCAGCGACGGCGCGCGCACGCTGCCGTTGTCCAGGGGCTTGCCCGGGCCGACGGCCACGACTTCACCCTTGGTCGACTTTTCCTTGGCGGAATCCGGAATCACGATGCCGCCGGACGAGATTTCGTCGGCTTCGATCGGCTTGACTACGACGCGGTCATGAAGCGGCTTGATGCTCATGTGAGACCCTTTTAAGTTGTTGATTGGTCTAGGAAAGTCTGGCGATGTTAGCACTCGCACAGGGCGACTGCCAGCCACGCTCACGAAAAAACCCGACGGTGCGGGACAGAGCAGAGATGGTGCTGGCCCCTGCCCTTTCAAGGGCAGCCGATCGGATTTTTTTGCCGGCCGGTGGTCGGACGTGAATGTTTGACGCAGTTCTCAGTGCGAAAGGTCGAATCCGACAGGGCGGCGGATGTGTCATCTGGATTGCGTAGATTCGAGCGGCACTGACCAATCACAAGGAGCCGTAGATGAGGTTGCTGACGCCGCTGTCCCTGGCCTGCCTGCTGGTACTGGCCACCAGCCCGGCCCGGGCCGATGTATTCATCAATGAACTGCATTACGACGACAGCACCCCGGCCGGGGATGTCGGCGAGGCGATCGAGGTGGTCGCCACCGCCGGTGAGGACCTGTCCGGCTACCGGCTCTACCTCTACAACGGCAGCAACCCCTCGGCCGCCGCGGTCTACGCCGACAACGCGGTCCCGGCCGGCACCGCCAGCTGCGGCAGCGCGCGGCTGGCCACGGTCAGCTACCCGACCAACGGCCTCCAGAACGGTCCCAACGATGGCATCGCCCTGGTCGATGCCAGCGGCAAGGTGGTCCAGTTCCTCAGCTACGAGGGCACCATCACCGCGGCCGGGGGACCCGCTGCGGGCCTGACCAGCCAGAACCTCCCGGTCAGCGAGACCAACAGCACTGCCCCGGGCACCTCTCTGCAGCTGACCGGCACCGGCAGCCAGTACGCGCATTTCACCTGGGCCGAAACGGCCGGGCAGACCTTCGGCGCCTGCAACCACGGCCAGACCTTCAGCGGCGGCGGTCCGACCGGCCCGAATACCGCGCCCTCGGTCACGGCGACCACCCCCGAACAGGGCGCCAGCACGTTCCCGGCCGCGGCCGACCTGAGCGTCATCTTCAGTGAGCCGGTCACCCTCTCCAGCGGCGCGTTCGCGCTGAGCTGCGGCCAGTCCGGCACGGTCGCGCTGAGCCATGCGACCACCGGTACCCGCTTCACGCTGGCCACCAACACCGCGCTGGTGGCGGGGGAAGCCTGCCGCTTCGATATCCGCGCCACCCGCGTGAAGGATGCCCAGGGCGCGCGCCCGGCCGCCGATACCCGCATCGCGTTCACCGTGGCCACCGCCACCACGCCCGACCCGGGCAATCCGGGCAACCCCGGCGAGTACTACGCGAAGGTGAACACCTCCAGCCCCAGCCAGCTGCGCTGCTCGCTGCACGAGACCATCAAGGGGCACACCGCGTATCCGTACAGCGGCTCGGGCACCAGCACCTGGACCATCCTGGAGATCGCCGACGAAGATCCCAACAACAGCGGCAACATCCTCGATGCCTACCGCAACCGCAGCTATACCAAGGTCAGCGGGCGGGCCGGCACCGGCAGTGGGCTGACCTACAACCGCGAGCACACCTGGCCCAACTCGCTGGGCTTTGCCAGCACCACCGGCGACAAGGGCCTGCCCTACGCGCCGTATACCGACACCCACATGCTGTACCTGACCAATGCGCAGTGGAATGCGGACCGCGGCAACAAGCCCTATGCCAAATGCGACAGCAACTGCGGTGAGCGTGCAACCGAATCCAACAACGGGTCCGGCGGCGGCAGCGGCGGCTACCCGGGCACCTCCAACTGGGTGCGCACGCCCGATGGCAATGGCGGCTCGTTCGAAGTGTGGGGCCACCGCAAGGGCGATATGGCGCGTGCGGTGATGTACATGGCGATCCGTTATGAAGGCGGTAAAGATGCGAAAACCGGCCAGTCCGAGCCGGACCTGGAGCTGACCGACGACCGCAGCAAGATCGTCAAAACGTCGGCCTCGCCTGCTTACATGGGCCTGCTCTCGACCCTGATCGACTGGCACCTTGCTGACCCGCCGGATGCGGCAGAACGCGCTCGCAATGAGGTGATCTTCAGTTTCCAGGGCAACCGCAATCCGTTCATCGACCACCCCGAATGGGCCACCCCGGCCCTGTTCACCTCGGCCAGGCCGGCCACCTGCCAGCTGGCCAACTGAGCCCGTCCGACCGGCGCCCCCTCGCGGCGCCGGTCGGACCATTGGCCTCCAGCGGTCCTATACTCGGCGGTCATGTCGATTGCCGATCCCGTCTTCGTGCTGTTCACCACCTGCCCCGACGTGGCCTGCGCCACGCGGCTGGCACATGCGCTGGTGGACGAACGCCTGGCCGCGTGCGTGACGCGCCTGGACGGGGCGCACTCGACCTACCGTTGGCAGGGCGAGGTCACCGAGGACCATGAGGTCCAACTGGTGATCAAGACCACCGGCAGCCGCCTGGATGCCGCGATCGCGCGCGTGCAGGCCCTGCATCCGTATGAACTCCCCGAGTGCATCGCGGTCGAAACCCGCGCCGGCCTGCCGGCGTACCTGGATTGGATTCGGGCGCAGACCCGTGAGGAAAGTGATTGATGACGCTGTTTCGTCGTGTTGCCGCGCTGTGCGCGTTGCTCGTGGTCTCCCTGCCGGCCTGGGCCGTCAGTGAAAAAGACCTGCTCCCGGTCGATGAGGCCTTCGGGCTTACTGCGCAGGCGCGTGACCGCGATCGCGTGGAGATCAGCTGGAAGATCGCCCCGGGTTATTACCTGTACCGCCACCGCACCACGGTCAAGGCCGAGACCGGCTTCGATGCCGAGGCGCTGCAGCTGCCGGCCGGCAAGAAGCACCACGATGACTTCTTCGGCGAGGTGGAAACCTACCGCGAGCGCCTGACCGGTGTCCTGCCCGGCAAGGCCGCCGACGGCGCCGACACCGTCACGCTGGAAGTGCGCTACCAGGGCTGCGCCGATGCTGGCGTGTGCTACCCGCCGCAGAAGCGCACGCTGCAGGTGAAACTGCCGGGCGGTGGCAGCGGCGCGGCCAGCACCGCCCCGGCCACCGCCAGCGCTGCCGCCTCCCCGTTCAACAACCCGCTGGCCGGCAACACCGGCAACGGCCTGCGCCTGCCCGGCACCAGCACCACCCAGGCGCTGCCGCTGCCCTCCGAGCGCGCGTTCGGCTTCGATGCGATCGTCGGCGATGGCAATACCGTGCTGCTGCGTTTCACCCCGGCGCCGGGCTACTACCTGTATCGCGACCGCACCTCGCTGGCGCTGGAAGGCGCCCCGGGCATCCGCGCGGACAAGCCCAAGTGGCCGGCTGCCAAATCGCACCGCGATGAACACTTCGGCGATGTCGCGGTGTATTTCGACCAGATCGATGTACCGCTGCCCCTGCGCCGCAGCACCGCCGGTGCGACCGACGCCACCCTGGTGATCACCTTCCAGGGCTGCCAGACCGATGGCATCTGCTACCCGCCGATGACGCGCCGGGTGAAGCTGGCGCTGCCGGCAGGCACGATCAACGCCAAGGCCGATGAGGTCGCGCAGAAGACCGAGGTCATCGCCCCCCTGCCCAATCGCGACAAGCGCGACCAGGCCCGCAGCGACGCCGGCAGCCAGCCGATGCTGATCCGCCCGAACGAACCGGCGCTGGCCGTGCCCGGCGATACCGCCACCCCGCCCGATGCCAGTGCCGACAACGCGCAGCGCACCCCGCCGCCGGTGGCACCGGCCGCCGCGCCCGGCAACCTGCTGGTGCTGCTGCTGTTCGCCGTGGCCGGTGGCCTGATCCTCAACCTGATGCCGTGCGTGCTGCCGATCCTGTCGCTGAAGGTGCTGGGCGTGGCGCAGAGTGGCGAGAGCCGCCAGCGCGCGCGCAGCCATGCGCTCTGGTACACCGCCGGCGTGCTGGTGGCCTTCGCTGCCATCGGCGCCCTGGTGATCGCGCTGCGGGCGGCCGGCCAGGCCGCGGGATGGGGCTTCCAGTTGCAGCACCCGTGGTTCATCGCCGCGCTGGTGTACCTGATGTTCGCCGTGGGCCTGAGCCTGTCGGGCGTGTTCACCCTCGGCGGCAGCCTGGGTGGCATGGGCCAGTCGCTGGCCTCGCGCAGCGGTCCGGTCGGCGATTTCTTCACCGGCGTGCTCGCCTGCGTGGTGGCCAGCCCGTGCGTGGCTCCGTTCATGGGGCCGGCCCTGGCCTACGCCTTCGCGGCACCCGGCCTGCAGGCGATGCTGGTGTTCCTGGCGCTCGGCCTGGGCCTGGCGCTGCCATTCCTGCTGATCGGCTTCGTGCCCTCGCTGGCGCGCCGCCTGCCGCGCCCCGGTGCGTGGATGGAAACCCTCAAGCTGGTGCTGGCCTTCCCGATGTACGGCACCGCGATCTGGCTGCTGTGGGTGCTGGGCAAGCAGCGCGGCGTGGACGCCATGGCGCTGGTGCTGGGCGGCCTGGTGATCCTGTCGCTGGCCCTGTGGTGGTTCGAACGCAGCCGCTGGCGCAGCCAGCGCGTGGGCGGCCTGCTGGCCCTGCTGTTGGTGCTCGGCGCGCTGTATCCGATCTGGGGCGTGACCCGCCTGGATCCGCCGGCCAAGGCCGCACAGTCGGCCAGCGACAACGTGGTGGAGTACTCGCCGCAGATGCTGGACCGCCTGCGCCAGGACAACCGCGTGGTGTTCGTCAACATGACCGCCGACTGGTGCGTGACCTGCAAGGCCAACGAGCGCGCGGTGCTGGGCACCGACGCCTTCCGCGATACGTTGCGGCGGACCAACGCGGTCTACATGCGCGGCGACTACACCAATGTCGACCCGCAGATCACCGCCTTCCTGGATGAGCACAAGGCCGTCGGCGTGCCGCTGTACGTGGTCTACGGCCCGGGCGCCCCGCCCACCGTGCTGCCGACCGTGCTGACCCAGGCGCTGGTGGAAGAAGCGCTGCTGCGGACCGCGCGATGAGCCTGCGGCCACCACGGCGGACGGTCGTGGTGGTCGTGATCGCGGCCGTGCTGGGCATCGGCGCCGGCGTCTGGTTCGCCGGGCATGACGAGCGCCCGGCCACTGCCCCGCCACCGCCACGGCCGGCGGTGGTCGCGGCCCAACCGGGGGATCCGATGCCGGCGATCACCCTGCCGGACCTCCAAGGGAAACCGCAGGACCTGGCCAGCTTCCACGGGCGTCCGCTGCTGATCAATGTCTGGGCCAGCTGGTGCGGCCCCTGCGTGGAGGAAATGCCCGCGCTGACCGCCTTTGCCGATGCCCAGGGCGCTACCGGCGTGCAGGTGCTCGGGCTGGCGCTGGATACGCCCGAGGGCGTGCGCGATTTCCTGACCCGCGTCCCGGTCACCTATCCGATCGTGCTCGATACCCCCGGGCCGGCCGATGCCAGCGTGCGGCTGGGCAATGCGCAGGGGCTGCTGCCGTACTCCGTGCTGATCGACGCGCAGGGGCGCATCGTGAAACAGAAGCTGGGGCCGTTTGCGGCCGGCGAAATCGAGGCCTGGGCAACGCCCTGACGCGCTGGCGAAGTGGCTGTTTGATCGGGGGCCCTACGGGCCCGACCTGGGCTATTGACCGCCTCCGGCCTGCGCCCAACAATGACGAGATCCATTCTCATCCACCGCCGGGCGCGCTTCGCCTTGCCGCCGGACCGCCCCCATGTTGAAGACCATCATTTTCCAGCTGCACTGGCTGCTGGGCATTACCGCTGGCACCGTGTTGGCGGTGATGGGCCTGAGCGGGGCCACGCTGGCCTTTGAAGACGAGATCATGCGCGCGGCCAACCCGGCCCTGGCGCAGGTGGTGCAGCGGCACGCGGCGGGCGAGCAGCCACTGGCCCTGACAGAGCTGCTGCCACGGCTGCAACAAGGCATGCCACAGCCGCTGCAGCGGCTGCGCGTGGACGCCACCGGGCAGCGCCTGTCGGTGGCGCGTTTCGAAGGCGGCCAGGCGAATTGGCGCTATTTCGATCCGTACACCGGCACCGTGCTCACCGGGCTGAAGGGGCTGGACTTCTTCGCCTTCGTCGAGGATCTGCATCGCCACCTGGTCAGCGGTGAGCGCGGCAGCCTGATCACCGGCAGCTGCGCGATCGCGCTGGTGTTCTTCTGCCTGTCCGGCCTGTACCTGCGCTGGCCGCGGCGCTGGTGGCACTGGCGCACCTGGCTGGCGGTGGAGTGGGCGCGCAGCGGGCGCAGTTTCCTGTGGAGCCTGCACTCGGTGGTCGGCACCTGGGTGCTGCTGGTCTACCTGATGATCGCGCTGACCGGGCTGTGGTGGTCGTTCGACTGGTACCGCAAGGGCGCAACCGCATTGCTGGGCGGCCCAACCGCCGAGCAGACCGCGCCGCGCACCCGTGGCGGCCCACTGGACCTGCACAAGGTGCAGACCACGCTGTACGCCTTGGAAGGCGTGCGGCGCGGGTACATCGATCTTCGTTTCCCGGCCAAGCCAGGCCGTGCGCTCACCAGCCGCGTGCAGGGAAGCAACACCGCGCACGACCGCGCGCAGGACATCCTCCAGCTCGATCCGTCCACAGGTGCCCTGCTCTCCTACGAGCCTTACCGCAGCAAGAACGTTGGCGGCAAGATCATCGTCAGTGTGTTCGCGCTGCACTCGGGCAGCTTCTTCGGGCTGCCGGGGCGGATCATCGTGATGCTCTCCAGCCTGGGCATGCTGGTGTTCTTCATCACCGGCTGGATGCTGTACCTGGACCGCCGCCGCAAGAAACGCGACGTACGCGCCTCGCGCCTGCCGCTGGCGACGGCCATCGGCACCGGGCAGCCGTGGCTGGTGGCATTCGCCAGCCAGAGTGGCTTTGCCGAACAGCTGGCCTGGCGCACGGCTGCACAGCTGCAGGCGGCCGGCCTGCCGGTGCACGTCCGCCCGCTGGCGCAGGTGGATGCCACAGTGCTGGCAGACACGGAGACCGCGTTGTTCGTCATCAGCACCTTCGGCGATGGCGAAGCACCGGACGCCGCGCGTGCCTTCGAGCGTCGGGTGCTGGCGCACGCCGCTGCGCTGCAGGGAATGAGGTATGCCGTGCTTGGGCTCGGCGATCGCGAGTACGCCCGCTTCTGTGGTTTCTCGCGCCAGGTGGACGGCTGGCTGGCGGCGCAGGGCGCGCAGCGGCTGTTCGCCAGCATCGAGGTGGATCGCACCGATGCGGTGCCACTGGCGCAGTGGCAGCAGCAGCTGGCCCTGCTGACCGGCGCTGAGGACCACACCCCGCTGCCGGCGCCGGTGGCGCTGCAGCCGTGGGCACTCGGTGCGCGCACCGTGCTCAATCCGGGCAGCGCCGCCGGGGCGATCTGGCAGGTGGCACTGCACCCGCCGGCCCACGCGCACTGGCAGGCCGGTGACATCCTGGAGATGGCGCCCCGCCACGCGCGTGCACACGTGCTGGCGGCACTGGCCCGCAACGGCCTGGATCCGCAGGCACCGGTGACGGTCGATGGACGGATCACGACGCTGCTCGAAGCGGCTGCCGCGCGCGTGCTGCCGGAGGCTGTGGAGCCACGTGATCCTGCCACCGCAGCCGATGCCGCGCGCTGGCTGGCGCGGCTGCCGGCGCTGCCCCATCGCGAGTACTCGATCGCCTCGGTACCGGCCGATGGGGCCGTGCAGCTGGTGATCCGCCTGACCGCGCTGCCCGACGGCCGCCATGGGCTGGGCTCTGGCTGGCTGTGCGTGCATGCCACCGAGGCGGAGAGCATCGCGGCCCGGGTACGTCGCAACACCGGCTTCCATCGCCATCCCGAGCATGCCCCGATGCTGCTGATCGGCAACGGCACCGGTATCGCCGGCCTGCGCAGCCTGCTGCGCGAAGCGGACGCACAGGGTGACCGCGGGCACTGGCTGGTGTTCGGCGAGCGCACCCGCGCGCACGATTTCCTCTATCGCGAGGAGATCGAGGCCTGGCAGGCGAAGGGCCACCTGAGCCGCGTGGACCTGGCGTTCTCGCGCGATGCCGAGGGTGGCGGCTATGTGCAGGATCGGCTGCGCGCCGCACCGGAGGCACTGCGCGCATGGGTGGATCTGGGTGGCAGCATCTATGTGTGCGGCTCGCTGCACGGCATGGCCGAAGGCGTCGATGCGGTGCTGCGCGAGGTACTGGGCAACGATCCGGTCGATGCCCTGCTCAACGACGGACGCTACCGTCGCGATGTGTACTGAGCAACGCCCGGCCGCTCAGGGGAACCAGCGGCGCAGATAGCGCGCCGTCGCCCCCTGCGTGGCCCGGCTGACCTGTGCCGGCGTGCCCTCGGCCACGATCCGCCCGCCCTCTTCGCCAGCCCCCGGCCCCACATCGATCACCCAGTCCGCATCGGCCACCACGCGCAGGTCGTGCTCGACGACCACCACCGTGTTGCCGGCATCCACCAGACCGTGCAGCTGCGCCATCAGCTTGTCCACGTCGGCCGGATGCAGGCCGGTGGTCGGCTCGTCCAGCACGTACAGGTTGCTGCCGTGCTGGCTGCGCTGCAGCTCGGTGGCCAGCTTGATCCGCTGCGCTTCGCCGCCGGACAGCTCGGTGGCGGGCTGGCCCAGGCGCAGATAGCCCAGGCCGATATCCCGCAGCAGCTGCAGCGGCCGCTGCACCGGTGGCTCCTCGGCGAAGAAGGCCAACGCCTCCTCCACCGTCATCGCCAGCACCTGCGCGATGTTGCGCCCGTTCCACTGCACCTCCAGCGTCTTGGCGTTGTAGCGCTGGCCATGACAGGTGGGGCACGGCGCGTAGACGCTGGGCATGAACAGCAGTTCGACGTGGACGAAGCCCTCGCCTTCGCAGGTCTCGCAGCGGCCGGCGGCGACGTTGAAGGAGAAGCGGCCGACGCTGTAGCGCCGCGCCTTGGCCGAGCGTGTACCGGCGAACAGCCGGCGAACATGATCGAACAGGCCGGTATAGGTCGCCAGATTCGAGCGCGGCGTGCGCCCGATCGGCTTCTGATCCACATTGACCAGGCGTTTGATCGCCTTGGCCCCGTTCAAGCGGCCCCGCGTGCGTTCCATGCGGCTGGGCTGCAGCAACTCGCTGTCGGTTTCCTCGATCACCGGCTCCTGCCCCAGGTGTTCGCCCACCAGCTCCACCAGTGCCTGGCTGACCAGACTGGACTTGCCCGAGCCGGAGACGCCGGTGACTGCGGTGAACGCACCAAGCGGAAAGCGCGCCTCCACGCCATGCAGATTGTTGCGGTGGACGCCCTGCAGGCCCAGCCAACCGGACGGCGCGCGCGGCGTGCGGCGCGTGCCGGTGGCGTCCTGGAACAGATACGGCGCAGTGACCGAGGCTTTGACCGTGCGCAGGCCGTCCGGCGGCCCGCTGTAGAGCACCTGGCCGCCATGCTGCCCTGCGCCGGGGCCGACATCCACCAGCCAGTCCGCGCGGCGCAGCATCTCCAGATCATGCTCGACCACGAACAAGGTATTGCCGCCGGCCTTGAGCTGGGCCAGCGCGTCGTACAGGGCCTCGCCATCGGCCGGATGCAGGCCGGCGGTGGGTTCATCCAGCACGTACACCACCCCGAACAGGCTGGATCGGATCTGCGTCGCCAGGCGCAGGCGCTGCAGCTCGCCCGGCGACAGCGTCGGGGTCGCGCGGTCCATCGACAGATACCCCAGGCCCAGCGACTGCAGCGTGCCGATCCGCTCGACCAGATCGTGCGCGATGCGCTGTGCCGCGATGCGTTTCTCTTCGGACAGATCCGGCGTGCGGCGCACGTCACTGCCGCCGGCATGCGCATTGCCACCGGCGGCCACGCGCTTGGCGGTGGCCTGCCGACCTGCGCTGCGGCTGCGTGTAGCCGTAGCGGCCGGCGCATCGAAGTGGCCTTCGGCCGCAGGACGCAGCGCCTGCGCCATCGCACTGAGCGGCAGCTGCGACAGCGTGCCGATGTCCATGCCGGCGAATGTCACCGACAGCGCTTCGCGCTTCAGCCGGCGGCCATCACAGAGCGGGCACTGGGCGCCGATCATGTAGCGGGCCACGCGCTTTTTCATCATCGCGCTCTGCGTGGTCGCAAAGGTGTGCAGCACATAGCGGCGCGCACCGCTGAAGGTGCCCATGTAACTGGGTTCCTCCTTGCGCCGCAGCGCGGCGCGGGTTTCGGCCGGGGTAAAGCCGGCGTAGACCGGCACCACCGGTTGTTCCCCAGTGAACAGGATCCAGTCGCGCTGTTTCTTGGGCAGCTCGCGCCAGGGAATGTCCACGTCGTAGCCCAGCGTGACCAGAATGTCGCGCTGGTTCTGCCCGTGCCACGCCGGTGGCCACGCGGCGATGGCGCGCTCGCGGATGCTCAGCGACGGATCGGGCACCATGGACTGCTCGGTCACTTCATACACGTAGCCCAGGCCGTGGCAGTTCGGGCAGGCGCCCTGCGGCGTGTTAGGCGAGAAGTCTTCGGCGTACAGCATGGGTTGCCTGGCCGGATAGGTACCGGCGCGCGAGTACAGCATCCGCAGCAGACTCGACAGCGTGGTCACGCTGCCGACGCTGGAACGCACGCTGGCGGTGCCGCGCTGCTGCTGCAGGGCCACCGCCGGTGGCAGCCCTTCGATCGCATCCACATCCGGCACGCCGACCTGGTCGATCAGGCGACGTGCGTAGGGCGACAGCGATTCCAGGTAGCGCCGCTGCGCCTCGGCGTAGAGCGTGCCAAACGCGAGCGAGGATTTCCCCGAGCCGGAGATGCCGGAGAACACCACCAGCGCATCGCGCGGGATCTCGACATCCACATTCTTCAGGTTGTGTTCGCGTGCACCCCGGACGCGCACGAAGGCATCCGGGGCAGTGGGAGGCGACGGCCGGCGCGTGGATTTCTTCATAGGTGGACAATAGCGAACCACAGCGCCGGCTCACCGCCGGTGAAGAACGGTGAGCGCGGCCTTGACGCAGCCTCAGGCCGTCGCCCGCACACGCGCCGGCGGCGGTGGCGTCACGACGAAGGCATCCACCGCTTCGCCCAGCAGCGAGGCCTGGCGGTCCAGGGCGCGCGCCGAGGCCGAAGCCTCCTCCACCAGCGCCGCATTCTGCTGCGTGCTGCCATCCATCTGCAGCAACGTCTGGCTCACCTGCTCGATGCCCGCCGTCTGCTGCTGCGACGCGGCTGAAATGCTGGCCATGATCCATGTCACCCGCTGCACGCTGCCGACGATCTCACCCATGGTCGCACCCGCGTCATCGACCTGGCGCGTGCCGGCATCGACCTTCTCCACCGAGGCTTCGATCAGCTGCTTGATCTGGCGCGCGGCGTCGGCACTGCGTTGTGCCAACAGGCGCACTTCGCTGGCCACCACCGCGAAGCTGCGCCCCTGCTCGCCGGCCCGCGCCGCTTCCACGGCGGCGTTCAGGGCCAGGATGTTGGTCTGGAACGCGATCCCGTCGATCACCCCGGTGATCTCCCCGATCCGCCGCGAGGACAGGGCGATATCGGCCATGGTGGTGACCACCTGCGCCACCGATTCGCCGCCGCGGGCCGCAACTTCGGCCGCGCGTATCGCCAGTTGGTTGGCCTGCTGCGCTGAATCCGCGTTCTGCCGGACGGTGGCCGAGAGCGCCTCCATCGACGAGGCCGTCTCTTCCAGGTGCGCCGCCTGGCGCTCGGTGCGATCGGAGAGGTCGTGGTTGCCGGCGACGATCTCCCCGGCGGCATGGTTGATCGCCAGCGACGCCTGCTGGATGCGCGCGACGATGTCGGTCAGCTGCATCACCGTGGCGTTGGCATCGTCGCGCAGGCGGGCGAACACGCCGTGGAAGTCACCGTGCATGCGGACGCGCAGATCGCCCTCCGACAGCGCCGAGAGCAGCCCCTGCAGCCCGGACAGATTGCGCTGGAAGGTATCGAGCAGGTGGTTGATGCTCAGGGCCAGGGTTTTGACGAAGCCCTGCTTGTCGCCCACCGTGATGCGCCCGTGCAGTTCCCCCCGTGCGGCGGCATCCACCAGTGCGGCGACTTCGTTTTCCACCGTGGTTTCCAGCGCGCGGCTGCGCCACTCCACCGCTGCGCCCAGCAGCTGGCCGTGGTCCACGATCGGGGTGATCACCAGCTGGTAGCGGATGCCCGCGTGCTCGATCTCGCGGCTGGCGCGCTGGCCGGCCTGCAGCGTCGGCACCAGGGTGGCGAAGGCCGGATGCAGGGCGGCAGCCGGTTGGCCGCTCCAGTCGGCGTGCGTGAGCTGCAGTTCGGCCAGCAGCGCCTGGTTGAGGAAACCGATCTGCCCCTCACCGTCGAGCACCATCACCCCGGTCTGTGCGCAGTCCAGCGCCTGGCGGGCACGGGTGTTGTCGCGCGCGACCGCGCGCTCGGCGTCGATCCGCTCACGCAGGCGGTGCTGCATGTGGCGCAGGCGCGCGGCCAGCTGGCCGATTTCATCGTGCGGATTATGCAGGGGCAGGACGGTGTCGAGCCGATCCTCGGCGATGTCCTCGGCAAAGCGCAACGTATCGGTGATCGGGTGGCGCACCGCGCGCAGCACCAGCAGCAGCGTGGCGATGAGCACCACCGCGACCAGCAGCAGCGTGAGCGCGAATACGATCCCCATGGTGCTGGCCCGCGCGGCCTGTCGCTCGCGTGCCGCCGCCAAGGCCAGCGTCTGCGCCTGTTGCAGCGCCTGCAGCCCGGGGCCGATCTGGGCCGCGGTCTCGGCCAGTGACTGCGCTTCCACGTCCAGCCCGATGCGGGCAGCGGTGTAGGCCAACAGCGCGCCCTGGTAGTCGTCCATCTGCGTCCGCAATGCCTCCTGCATCTCCGGCCCAAGGCGCGCCTGGCCCAGTGCGAGATCGAAGGGCAGCTTCTGTTCGCTGGCGCGATCGGTGTGCGCCGAATCGCCGGTGAGCAGCAGCAGGCTCTCCTCGCGGCGCATCTTCTGCAGCTGGGCCATCAGCACCGGGCGCGCGCTGGCCTCGACGCTCGCCTCCAGCGTGGCAGCCGCTGCCTCCAGCTGCGCGCGCAGGCCGGCATCGCCGCGTCCCATCTCGTCCACGCGGGCGTTCAATGCGGTGATGCCCTCGGCAAAGTCGGCTGCCCGCGTCGCCAACTCACGCAGCGCCCCGGCACTGCCGGCATCGTGCGGATCGTGCTGCAGCTGGGCCAGCGTGGCCTGCAAGCGCTGGTGCGCCGCCTGCAGGGCGTCGCGATCGACATCATCGAAGGTGCTGGCATACCGTGTCTGCAGGCGTCTCGCCTCGGCGACCTCGGTTGCCAGCGTGGCCGCCAGCGCGGCCTCCTGCTGGTGGGCGGCGAAGGTCTCGGCCGCCCGCTCGGTATCATGCCGCGTCCAGCCGTACACGACGGCCACCGCGAACAGGCCCAGGCCGCAGATCAGCAGGCTGGCCCTGAGTTTCTGTGCCACGCTGAGACGACCGAGCCCGGCCAACCGGGACGGCGGGGCCAGACGGAAGCGGAACCGGTCGCCCAGGCGGGCGACGAACAACGACAGGCGGCGGGGGACGGCCGACATCACGTACTCCAGGCGGAAGGACGCATCGATATCGGCGGGTTGGGGAGGAACTTTAGGGCCCATCTCAACCAGCGGCCATGGCGTCGCCAGCGGCTCCCGTTGTAAGCGAGCCAGACGACGAAGTGATGACGGTCCGGCGACGAGCGCCCTGGGGCTCGGGGTATCCCTCGCAGGGACAGCGCCTTCACGGCGATTGCGCTGAACTAGCGCTGGGGTCGCGGCCGGGGCCGCTGCAGGCGCCGGTGCGCGCCACCGCACCTCGGGCCGATCACGACGCACCAACGCCATACCGCACGGAGAGAGACCGCCATGAATGCCGCCTTCAAGATCTTTCTGCTCGCCGGTGCACTGCTGTACGGCCTGCCGGGGCTGGTGTGGTGGGTGAACCATCGGCGGGCCAAGCGCGCACGGCTGGCCCAAGGCGCGATCAGCGTCGAGGTCCGCGCGCCATGAGCGGAAGCGAAAGCACCCGGGCGTCCCTCACTGAAGAACAGCGGCAGATCCTGCGCGACATCAACGCTACGCGTCCGGTCAGCGATGAGGCGGCCAACTGGGCCGTCAAGGCCGGCTACGCCGCGCAGGCCGAAGACGGTGACATCGACCTCACCCAGGCCGGTCGCCAGCGGGTGGACTCCAGCACGCTGTAGGGGGCCACTGCCCTCGCCCGTCATTCCGTGCGCCGGAGGTCATCCGTCCGAATGACACTTGAAGGGCGTCCCGGCCCGTGCGAAAAGTGACGCCCGCTCTGGTCCGATTGAAGCAGGCACTGCCGATGAAACGCTTCCCCGCTGTTGTCGCCGCCGTGCTCGTAGCCGCCGGCATGCTCGCGCCCCTGGCGGCATCCGCTGGCGAGGAGGCCGAAGACGCCGCTGCCCTCACGCGCACCATCACCGGATTGGATGACCAGGTCTTCGACGCTTACAACCGCTGCGACCTGGAGACCTTTACCCGCTACTTTTCGCCTACCGTCGAGTTCTATCACGACAGCGGCGGGGCCACCTTCGATCGCGACACGGTGGTCTCCAACACGCGCAAGTACATTTGCCACAAGGTCCGCCGCGAACGGGTTCACGGGACGCTCAAGGTCTACCCGATCAAGAACTTCGGCGCGATCGAGGAAGGCGAGCACCGCTTCTGCGAGGTGGCCACCGGCAAGTGCGAAGGCAGCGCGAAGTTCGTGATGGTCTGGCAGCACAAGGACGGGCAATGGCAGATGACCCGGGTGCTGAGCTACGGCCATCGCGCGTTGACCGTGGCTGAAAAGGCGGCGCTGGAGACGACAGGACAAAAGTGAGGCCTGGCAGGGTCGGTCCGCACTGTCACAGTGCGCCTGAGGGATTGCCGGTATCCCGTTGCGCCGGTTGCATCCGGCGGCCGGCAATGCACACCACCACCGCCGCGACCGCGAAGCCTCCGGCGAGCCAGAGATTGGCGGTCAGGCCATACCGGTCCAGTGCCTGGCCCCCCATCCATGCCCCGGATGCGATACCGATGTTGAAGGCGCCGACGTAGAGCGAGGAGGCGACCTCCACCGCCCCTGGTGCGGCCTTCATCATCCACGTCATCAGGCCCACCGATCCCCCGCCGTAGGCCAGCCCCCACGCCAGCAGCGCCATGGCGCCGCCCAGGCGGGAATCGCCGATGGACAGGAACAGCAACGGCGCCAGTACCAGGCCCGCCGCGATCAGCGACACCGTCAGCGGGGTACGTCGTGCTGCCACGATGCCGGCGATGAAGTTGCCGGCCATCCCGGCGGCGCCGTAGCCGAACAACAACAGCCCGACCCAGCGCGCGTCGAAGCCCGACACCGACAGCAGCAGCGGCCGCACGAAGGTAAAGGCGATGAAGTGTCCGGCCACCAGCAGGAAGGTCAGCATCAACCCGAGCTGCAGCCCGCGGTTGCCCAGCGCGTGCCCGAATTGACGCAGGCGGGTCGCACCGGACGACGGCAGCCGGGGCATGACGGCCATATGCAGGACGAGTACGGCAACTTCCAACAGCGCCATGCTGCCGAACGCCCAGCGCCATCCCAGCAGTTCACCGATCAGCGCACCCAGTGGAACGCCCAGTACCGATGCCGCCGCCACGCCGCCGAAGATGAGCGATGTTGCCAGGCCAACCGATCGGGCGGCCACCAGCCGCACCGCCAGGCCGCCGGCAATGGCCCAGATGCCGCCCATGCAGAGCCCGACCAGCACGCGGGCTGCCAGCATCCAGGCCAGGGTCGGTGCGAGCGCGGAGACCAGGTTGGCGATGACCAGCATCCCCAGCAGCGCGCACAGCAGCGTGCGGCGATCCACGCTGCCGGCGCTGATCACCACCAGCGGTGCGAACAGCGCTGCCAGCAGTGCCGGCAGCGAGACCATCACGCCCGCGGTGCCGGTGCTCGTTCCCAATGCGTCGGCGATCGACGTCAGCAGCCCCACCGGCAACATTTCCGTGGTGACGACCGAGAAGGTGGCCAGACTGGCGGCGGTGACCGCCCACCACGCGCGCGGCGATGTCGATTCCACGTGCGTGCGCATCAGCCTTCCCCCAGGTCGCGGTCGTCGCGCGGCCGCAACTGTCGATACGCGACCACGGCCGCCAGCAGCACCGCACCGCCGGCAGTGACCGCCAGCAGGAATCCAGCGCGCGCGCCGTACGCATCCACTCCGTAGCCTGACATCGCCGCGCCCAGCGCCACGCCCACGTTCAGCGCCGCCAGCAGCCAGGTCATGCCCTCGGTGAGCTGGCGCGCCGGTATCTGCTGCTCGATCAGCGACATCGCCACGATCATCGTCGGTGCGAAGAAGGCGCCGGCCACGAGCACCGTCGCCACAATTGAGCCGATGCTGCCGACCAGCAGCAGCGGCACGGTCGTCAGGGCAGTCGCCATTCCACCCAGCAGCACCAGGCGGTGCAGTGGCGCCTTCAGTTTGAGTGCGCCGAACAGGACCCCGGACAGACAGGACCCGGCCGCATACGCAGAGAGCACCAGGCTCGCCGCGGCCGGCTGGCCCAACTGCGCCGCGTAGGCGACGCTGACGATATCGATGGTGCCCACGATCACCCCCATCGCCACCATCAGCAGCGCCAGCCAGCGCACGCTTGCCAGGCCGATCACGGACCCTGAGTGCTCGCCGGTCGATGGCACGGCCTCGATGGGCGGCTCGGTCCTGCGCTGGGCGACCAGGGCGAAAACGCCGATCGGCAGCAGCATGGCCGCGGCAAGCACGCCGGCCTGCGGAAACAGCGAGACCGCCAGACCGACGGAGAGCGGCGGCCCGGCAACGAAGGTCACTTCATCGAACACCGTTTCCAGCGAGTACGCCGTCTGCAGGCGCGGCTGACCGCGGTAGAGCGCCGTCCAGCGCGCGCGCACCATCGCCGACAGGCTGGGCATGGCACCGGCGAGCAGTGCACCGACGAACAGCAGCGCGACCGGGGCGTGGTACCACGAGCCGCCGAGCAGGAGCAGAAGGCCGATCACGCTGATGCCGGTCGCCATCGGCAGTACCCGGCGCTGCCCCTGCCGGTCCACCAGGCGCGAGACCTGCGGAGACACCAGTGCATAGGTGAGCACGAAGGTCGCCGCGACCGCGCCGGCCAGCGCATAGCTGCCGCGCACCTGGGACAGCAGCGCGATGATGCCGATCCCGGTCATCGGCAGGGGCAGCCGCGCCAGCAGGCCGGCCAGGGTGAAGCCGGCCGTGCCGGGCGCAGCGAACAGATCGCGATAGGGGCGGTTCAACCTCGTCTCCATGGGCATGCTCACCCATTTACATACACATCGTATGTTTAAAATACTATATACATACGCACCGGATGTAAACAATCATCCGCCCCGTATGCCAGGAGATGACGATGGTTCGCCGCACCCGCGCCGAGATGGAGCAGACCCGCGCCACGCTGCTGGCCACCGCCCGCGCGTTCTTCAGCGCGCGCGGCTACGCCGACACCTCCATGGATGACCTCACCGCGCAGGCCGGCTTGACCCGTGGCGCGCTGTATCACCATTTCGGCGACAAGCAGGGCCTGCTCGCGGCGGTGGTGGAGCAGATCGACGCCGAGATGGACGAGCGTCTGAACGCGATCTCCGATGCTGCAGCCGATCCCTGGGAGGGGTTTCGCCTGCGCTGCACCGGGTATCTGGAGATGGCGCTGGAGCCGACCATCCAACGCGTCGTCCTGCGCGATGCCCGCGCGGTACTCGGCGGTGCCTCGCCGGAATCGCAACGCCACTGCATCGATTCCATGCAGCGCCTGCTCGCCGCCCTGATCGATCAGGGCATGGTCGCCGAGGCCAACCCGCAGGCCCTCGCCTCGCTGGTGTACGGCAGCCTGGCCGAGGCCGCGTTCTGGATCGCCGATGGCGATGATGGCGATGCGCGGCTGGCACAGAGCGTGGCGGCGCTCGACCTGCTGCTGCGTGGGCTGCGGGTCACCCCGCAGCACTGACCGCTCATCCGGTCAGGCCGCCATTGGATCCAGTCCCTGACCGCAGGTCATATATCGCTCCATGTGATCGCAGGGCCACCCTACGCTTCTCCCATCTACTGAAGGAGAGGACGCATGAAGATTCTGGGTGTTGTGCTGATGGCATCGGCACTGGTGATGACCGGCTCCGCTGCGGCAACGAACGCTGCCCCGGCCCGAACCGAGGCGCTGGCCCGCGAAGCTGACGCCTTCTTCAAGGACCAGCAGCCGGGCGGCGTGGTCCTGGTGACCGATCCGCTGGAGGGGAGCCGTACTCTGCCCGATCCGGCTGGCCTGCCCTGCTCAGCGCCGACGTGAGGTCGCGCGCGGCTGCAACGCGTCCAGGGCGCCAGCATTGCGGCGCGCCCAGTCGTAGATCAGTTCGATCGGTTCGACCAGTTGGCGCCCCAGCGGGGTCAGCGTGTAGTCCACCGAGGGCGGCACGGTGGGGTACTCGGTGCGCAGCACGATCCCCGCATGCTCCATGTCACGCAGCGTCTGGATCAACATCTTCCTGGAGACGGCCGGCAGGCTGCGGTGCAGCGCGTTGCTGCGGGCGGTACCGTCATGCCGCACGGCCAGGGTGTGCAGCACCATCGAGGTCCACTTGGTGCTGAACAGCTCCAGCACCCGCCGGGGGGCGCAATCCTCTCGCCAGTGCTCTTCGGGAGTACCCGTTTTCATGTGTGGTTACCGTTTGGTGCCTTCTTTCGAGGCGTACCTGGATATCCTAAGGTGTGCGCCTGTAAAGCAATGAAAGAGGCGACATCGTGAGGCAGAAAGCGTTGGTGGTCGGTGCAACGGGCATCGTGGGCAGTGCACTGATACAACGGCTGCTGCAGGAGGGCTGGGAAGTTCACGGCCTGGCCCGTCGGCCCGATTCGCTGCCCGCCGGCGCCCACGGCGTCTGTGCCGACCTGCACGATGCGCAGGCCACGCGCGCCGCGCTGTCCGGACTGGCACCCACGCACGTGTTCATCACTACCTGGTCCCGGCAGGCCAACGAGGCCGAGAACATCCGGGTGAACGGCGCGATGGTGCGTCACCTGCTTGGCGCGCTTCAGCCCGCGGGCACAGTGCAGCACGTAGCGCTGGTGACGGGCCTGAAACACTACCTCGGCCCGTTCGAGGCCTATGCGCAGGGCAACCTGCCGCAGACGCCCTTCCGTGAAGAGCAGCCGCGCCTGCCCGTGGACAACTTCTACTACGCGCAGGAGGACGAGGTGTTTGCCGCCGCCGCCCGCGATGGCTTCCATTGGAGCGTGCATCGCCCGCACACGGTGATCGGCGCGGCGGTGGGCAATGCGATGAACATGGGCACGACCCTGGCCGTGCACGCGAGCCTGTGCAGGCACACCGGGCGCCCGTTCCAGTTCCCCGGTTCGCTCGCCCAATGGGAGGGGCTGACCGACATGACCGATGCCGGGCTGCTGGCGCGTCATCTGCTGTGGGCCACGCAGACACCGGCCGCCGCCAACCAGGCCTTCAACGTGGTCAACGGCGATGTGTTCCGGTGGCGCTGGATGTGGGGCCGGATCGCGGCGTGGTTCGATATCGAGGCCGTACCCTTCAGTGGCCACGTGCGGCCGCTGGCGGCGCAGATGGCCGACGATGCCGCGCCCTGGTCCGCACTGGCCGCCACGCACGGTCTGGCAGAGCCGGATATCCATCGGCTGATCTCGCCCTGGCACACCGATGCCGATCTCGGGCGCCCGCTGGAGGTGATCACGGACATGTCCAAAAGCCGCCGGATGGGCTTCCTGGACTACCAGCCCAGCGACGATGCGTTCTTCGACCTGTTCGCCCGCCTGCGGGCGGCGCGCCTGATCCCCTGATCGAGCCGGAGCCACGGGCGACCGACGGGATCCAGCCCGGGCAGCGGGGGCGAACGGGGGGTGTTCCAAAGCGGCGCCCGGCAGCGATACCCTATCGTTGCCGCCCCGTGTCGCCTGCAGTACGGGCCACCGGGTTCCGGACCCGCCCCCCGCCGATCGCAGGTACCGCTTGAGTTCTTCACCTTCCCCCGGCTCCCACCGCGAGCGGGATTCCGAGCGCGTCAAGATGGCGCTGGCCGCCGGCGCGATCATCGGCACCTGGTTCTGGGACGTGGCCCGGGACAACCTCACGGTGGACGATGCCCTCGCCCTGGCCCATGGCCTGGACCCTGCCCTGGCGCGCACCGAACTGCGGCTGGAACAGGTGGTCGCCGCCGTTCATCCCGACGACCGCGCCGGCCTGGCCGATGCGATCGCCGAGGCGGTCCGCCGGGGCGGTCGCTATGCGCACCAGTACCGTACCCGCGGCCCGGACGGCGCGTACCGCTGGATCGAAGCGATCGGCCGGGTGGATCTCGATGCGCAGGGAGAGGCCATCGGCTTCCCCGGCGTGCTCATCGATATCGACGAACGCCGCCGGATCGAAGCCGAGCGGGACCAGGCACAGACCCTGCTGCGCTCCTTCGTCGAGGCAGCGCCCGGCGTGGTGTATGCCAAGGACCGCCAGGGCCGGATCCTGATCGGCAACCGCGGCACCACCGACCTCATCGGCCTGCCGCCGGAGGTGTACGTGGGCCGCACCGATGCCGAACTGCTGAACGACCCTGCCCAGGCCGCCACGGTCATGGCCACCGACGAGCGGGTCATGGCCAGCGGGCAGACCGAGCAGCTTGAAGAGGAAGTGAGCTTTCCCGATGGCCGGCGCGCCTACTGGCTGTCGACCAAGTCACCGTTGCGTGACGCCGACGGCACCGTGGTCGGCCTGGTCGGCACCTCGCTGGACATCACCGACCGCAAGGCCGCCGAGGCCCGCCATCTGGAAGTGGAGGAGCGCTATCGGCTGGCCGCCCAGGCCACCAACGATGCGATCTGGGACTGGCGGATCTCCGATGGCCATGTGATCTGGAACGAGGCGCTCACCACCCTGTTCGGTCATCCCCTGGCCGAGACCACGGCGCAGTGGTGGCTGGACCACATCCATCCCCATGACCGTGCGCGCGTCGATGCCGACATCCATGCGGTGATCGAAGGCGGCGGGACGGGCTGGAACAGCGAGTACCGGTTCCGGCGCGCCGATGGCAGCTTTGCGCCGGTGCTCGACCGCGGCACCGTATTGCGTGGCGGCGTGGGTGAGCCGCTGCGGATGATCGGCGCGATGCTCGACCTGACCGTCCGCAACACCGCCGAAGCTGCGCTGGCCAAGAGCGAGGAACGCCTGCGCTTTGCCACCGAGGCCGGTGACATGGGCTTCTGGGATGTCGACCTGGTCCGCGATGAACTGATCTGGCCGGCACGGACCAAGGCGATGTTCGGCATCTCGCCCGGGGTGGCAGTGACGTTGCGCGACTTCTACGACGGCATCCATCCCGATGACAGCGAGGCAACCTTCGCGGCCTTCGCCGCCGCGGCCGACCCGGCCCGGCGCGCGCTCTACGACGTGGAGTACCGCACCGTCGGCAAGGAAGACGGTGTCGTGCGCTGGGTGGCGGCAAAGGGGCGTGGCCATTTCGAAGGCGACCGCTGCGTGCGGGTGGTCGGCGTGGCGATCGAGATCACGGCGCGCAAGCTCGCCGACGCACGCCTGCAGGAATTGAACGAACACCTCGAGAGCCGCGTGCTCGAAGAGGTCGCCGAGCGCACGCGCGTGGAAGATGCCCTGCGCCAAAGCCAGAAGATGGAGGCGGTGGGCCAGTTGACCGGCGGCATCGCGCACGACTTCAACAACATGCTCGCCACCGTGATCGGCCCGCTGGACCTGCTTTCGATGCGCATGGGCGACAGCGATCCGCGCGCCAAGCGCTACATCGACATGGCCATCGACGGCGCGACCCGGGCCGCGCAGCTGACCCAGCGCCTGCTGGCGTTTTCCCGGCAACAGCCCCTGCAGCCGGTGCCCTTGGACGTGAACCGGTTGATCGCCGGGATGTCGGACCTGCTGGTGCATTCGCTGGGCAGCAACATCCGCCTGGAGACCGTGCTGGCCGCGCAGGTGTGGTGCACCTTCGCCGATGCCAATCAGCTGGAGAACGTGATCCTCAACCTGGCCGTCAACGCGCGCGACGCGCTGCCGGGCGGCGGGCGGCTGGTGGTGGAAACGGCCAACTGCCGGATCGCCTCTGCCGCAGACGCCATGCGTGCCGACGTGCCCACCGGTGAGTACGTGCTGATCACCGTGGCCGACAACGGCGGCGGCATGCCACCGGAGGTGATCGCCAAGGCCTTCGATCCGTTCTTCACCACCAAGAAGGTCGGCCAGGGCACCGGGCTGGGCCTGTCACAGGTGTACGGCTTCGTCCGCCAATCGGCCGGGCACGTGAAGATCCATTCCTCGCTCGGCAAGGGAACGACGGTGGCGCTGTATCTCCCGCGCCGGGAGGGGGAGATCGACGCGGGTCCTTCGACAGCACCGGCGGACAGTCGCCCGCTGAGCGGTGGCCGCGAGCTGGTCCTGGTCGTGGAAGACGAACCGGGCGTGCGACAGTTTTCCATCGAGGCGCTGAGCGAACTGGGCTACCCGGTCCTTGCCGCCGACGGTGCGGCCGGCGCGCTGGCGCTGCTCGAGCAGCATCCGGACATCGCGCTGCTGTTCACCGATGTGGTGATGCCGGAGGTCAACGGGCGGCAACTGGCCGACGAAGCCCTCAAACGGCGGCCCGACCTGAAAGTGCTGTTCACCACCGGCTACAGCCGCAATGCGCTGGAACACGATGGGGTGCTGGACCCCGCAGTCCACGTGATCGGCAAGCCCTTCACGCTGGAAGATCTGGCGCTGCGGGTGCGCGCGGTGCTGGCGGAGGTGCGGTGATCCCGACGCCGGCATGCCGTGCTGGAACAGGGATCGCACGCGAATTTCAAACAACCGCTTGAAACACGCGTAACTTCGCCGAACTGGACACGATCCACCAGTTCCGCCAGACTCCGCCCTTTCCTGTTGTTCGGCACCCATGGCGAAACTGCTGGTCCTGCATGGCCCCAACCTCAACCTGCTCGGCGCGCGCGAGCCGGGGGTCTATGGGCACACCACGCTGGCGCAGATCGACCAGACCCTGCTGGCCCAGGCGCAGGCCGCCGGCCATGCCCTGGAGAACCTGCAGTCCAACGCCGAGCACGTACTGGTGGACCGCGTGCAGGCCGCCCGGGACGACGGCACCGCCTTCATCCTGATCAACCCGGCCGCGTTCACCCACACCTCGGTGGCCCTGCGCGATGCGCTGGCCGCGGTGGACCTGCCCTTCATCGAGATCCATCTGTCCAACCCGCATGCACGCGAGCCCTTCCGCCAGCACAGCTATTTCAGCGACAAGGCGGTCGGGGTGATCTGTGGGTTCGGTGCGGACAGCTATCGCTACGCGATGGATGCAGCGCTGACCCGGCTGGCGGCCGCTTCGGCGTGATGACGCTGCCGCGGGTCCTGGCCAGCGTCGCGCTGTGGGGCTGCCTGTGTGGCGCCGCCATCGCCGCTGATCGCAGCGCGGAAGGCATCGACTGCGCGCAGCCGAGCGGCACCATGGAATCAGACCTGTGCGCCTCGGATGTGGCCAGCGAGGCCGATACCGAATTGAACGCGGTGTACGCCCAGGCGCGCCAGCAGTTGCGCAGCCAGGCTGCCGAAGGCGCCTGCACGCACTGCGCCGATGCCGAGAAGCAGCTGGTCCTGGCCCAGCGCGCGTGGATGCAGCTGCGCGACCACGACTGCGACGCGGTCTACGCCTTCAACGCCGATGGCACTTCGCGCAATGGCGCGCAGATGCATTGCCTGACCACCCTCGCGCGCGACCGCACGCGGCAGCTGCGCGATTTCTACGAACTGCTTTGACCCGAGCGCACCGCGCTTTCCCCTCTCCACTGACATCAAGACCACAGAGGCCCCTATGGATCTCCGCAAAATCAAGAAGCTGATCGACCTGCTGGAAGAGTCGAACCTCGCCGAAATCGAAATCAAGGAAGGCGAAGAGTCCGTGCGCCTGTCGCGCGCGCCCGTCTCCGGCTACGGCATGGTGCAGGCCCAGCCGCAGATGATGATGGCCCCGGCACCGGCGCAGGCCGCTGCCCCGGCGATGCCGATGCAGTCGCCGACCGAAGCCTCCACCGGTGGCACCGCCAAGGCCGGCAACGCCCTGCCGGACGGCCACGTGCTGCGCGCGCCGATGGTCGGCACGTTCTACGCCTCGTCCTCGCCGGACAAGCCGGCCTTCGTGTCGGTCGGCCAGGCCGTCAAGGCCGGTGAAACGCTGGCGATCATCGAAGCGATGAAGATGTTCAACCCGATCGAAGCCGATGTCTCCGGCACCATCGTCGCCATCCTGGGCGAAAACGGCCAGCCGGTCGAATTCGACCAGCCGCTGTTCGTGATCGGCTAAGGATTAGTCCATGCTCGACAAAGTCGTTATTGCCAACCGAGGGGAGATCGCGCTGCGCATCCTGCGCGCGTGCCATACCCTGGGCATCCGCACGGTGGCTGTGCATTCCACGGTCGACCGCAACCTCAAGCACGTGGCCATGGCCGACGAGTCGGTCTGCATCGGTCCGGCACCGTCCTCGGAGAGCTACCTCAACATCCCGGCCCTGATCGCTGCGGCGGAAGTCACCGACGCGCAGGCCATCCACCCGGGGTACGGCTTCCTCTCGGAGAACGCCGACTTCGCCGAGCGCGTGGAAGAATCCGGTTTCATCTTCATCGGCCCCAAGGCCGACACCATCCGCCTGATGGGCGACAAGGTGGAAGCGATCCGCGCGATGAAGGCGGCCGGCGTGCCGTGCGTGCCCGGCTCGGGCGGCCCGCTGACCGACGACATCGTGGCCAACACCAAGATCGCCCGTGAGATCGGCTACCCGGTCATCATCAAGGCCTCCGGTGGCGGTGGCGGTCGTGGCATGCGCGTGGTGCATGCCGAGGCCTCGCTGAAGGCGGCGATCGAGACCACCAAGTCCGAAGCCAAGGCCGCTTTCAGCAACGATCAGGTCTACATGGAGAAGTTCCTGGAGAATCCGCGCCACGTGGAGATCCAGGTGCTTGCCGACGGCCAGGGCAACGCCATACACCTCGGTGAACGCGACTGCTCCATGCAGCGCCGCCACCAGAAAGTGGTGGAAGAAGCGCCGGCACCGGGCATCACCGCCGAACTGCGCGATGAGATCGGCAAGGTCTGCGTGGAAGCCTGCATCCGCATCGGCTACCGCGGCGCGGGTACCTTCGAGTTCCTGTTCGAAGAGGGCCGCTTCTACTTCATCGAAATGAACACCCGCGTGCAGGTGGAGCATCCGGTGACGGAGATGGTGACCGGCATCGACCTGGTCTGCGAGCAGCTGCGCATCGCCGCCGGCCAGAAGCTGAGCATCAAGCAGAGCGACGTGGTGCTGACCGGCCACGCGATCGAATGCCGCATCAACGCCGAAGACGCGGAAACCTTCGTGCCGAGCCCGGGCCAGATCACCGCGTTCCATCCGCCGGGTGGCCCCGGTGTGCGCGTGGATACCCACATCTACAGTGGTTACCGCGTGCCGCCGAACTACGACTCGATGATCGGCAAGCTGATCGTGCACGGCCCGGATCGCGAGACCGCGATCGCGCGCATGCGCGTGGCGCTGAGCGAACTGGTCGTGGACGGCATCAAGACCAACGTCGCGCTGCAGCAGCGCATCATGCGCGACAAGGGCTTCCAGGCCGGTGGACAGAACATCCATTACCTGGAAAAGCGCCTGGCCGAACGCAAGAACAAGTCGATCGCGTTGACCTGATCGCCTGCTCGGGACGCTGGACAGCAGAAAGGCGGGGATTTCCCCGCCTTTTTGTTTGCGCGAACCGGGCTGCCATGGCCCGCATGCCGGTGGTGCCAACCCGGGGTTGGTTGACCCGAGCCATGGCGAAGGCACGCTGCGGCCCCGCAGGGCGGGGCCATGCCGCGCGTGCTTACCGCTTGGCGGTATCGGCCGCGGTGACCTGCGAATTCTTCACCGGCTCCACGCCCAGCGACGAGGTCGGATCGACGATCACCATCGTCTCGGTGGAACCATCCGGCCACACCACCTGGAAGGTGCTGCCGGTCGGCAACGAAGCGAACGGCATGCCACTCTGCGCGCGATACACCGCAGCGACCTGACTGGCACCGGCACGACGCACTTCGGCATCGGCCTTGACCGAGGTCAACTGCACCTTGGACAGGCTTCGGTAACGATCATCGTAGGTATCGATCATCACCAGGCCCACTGCTCCGGCCGAGTACGCGACGAACAACGCGACCCAGAACCAGAATTTCGCACCGTGCAGGATTCGACGGTAATTCATCGCCCATTCCTCTGCTTGACCAGCTCTTCGACCAACACGTTCATTTTCCCCGCACCTTGCCGCGATACCGCGGCGTCATACACAAAAGTGGCAAAGTCCTGCCCACCGTTCTGCGAACAGATCCCTCCGTTCGCGCAGAAATTGTTCATCAGCACACTGTCCGGGCCGCAGGCCATGCCCAGTTCGCAGGCCGCCAGCCGCCAGGCCAGTTCGCTGAACTGATCGCCGGCCACCAGGCCGCTCATCGCGCTGTCCCCGCTGGCGCGCTGACCCATGCCTGGCGCGAGCGCCATGAAGGCTTCCGGATCGCGCGAATCCATCACGCGCTCGACCAGGCCGCGACGATAGGCCGGGGCGGTTTCCAGCGGGTGACCTTCGGCGAACAGCGACGCCTCCGCAGCCAGGTTGCCGGCCTTGGCCGCCTCCAGACGCTGGGTCAGGATCAACGGGCGGCCGAGATTATCGCTGCTGACGAAGCCCGCGCAGCGGCGCGACACGCGCTCGCGCGCGGCGACCATCGGTGCCGAGGCGCTCATGCCCATGCCGGTGAGCAGGGTGTTGTCGAGCTGGTAACCGCCCGGGTCCATCGCGTACATGGCGCAGTAGTCGTACACCCGGCTCACCATCCACCCAGCCTCGGCGTTGCCATTGGCGGCCTGGAACTGCAGCCGCTGCGCGTAGGCGAACAGGTCGGTGTCGCCTTCGATATCCGCGCGCAGGTCCAGCGGAAGGCCCGAGGCCACCGCGGTGCCGCGCTCGCTGCCGAGCAGACGCCGGGCCAGTTGCCGCGCTTCGGCCGGAACCGCGCTGGTGGCCTCGCCGGCCTGCGGCCCATCCACCTGCGAGGTGGCCGGTTCGGCGTGCAGCACCCGATCGCCCGCGCGATAGCCCACCACCCCCAGCAACGCCAGGGCCGGTACGACCAGCAACCAGGTTTTCAGGGTCGGCACGAGCGCCATGGGCAGGACGTCACAGGCTGTCAGCGGTTGACAGCAGAACGCCAAGTTTAGCAAGCGCCCGCGAGGCTGTCTGAACCGGCTGTCAGGCCAATCTTACCGGCCGGCGAGACGCCCGCGCCGCGCGGCCGCCGGGACCATCGGCCCGCACTGGTCTAACATGCACGGTTTTCCGCCGGTCCCCTGCCCCCATGCCCTTCCTGGAACTCACCCTGCACTGCACCGAAGCCACCCAGCCGCGCTATGAGAATGCGCTGGACGACGTGGGCGCGCTGGCGGTGACCCTGCTCGATGCCGATGCCGACACCAGCAACGAGCGCGCGATCCTGGAGCCGGGCGTGGGCGAGACGCCACTGTGGAACGACCTGGTGCTGACCGCGCTGTTCCCGGGCGACACCAATGCGCTGGCCCTGCTGGCCGCGCTGGACGCCTTCGATCCGGGCCTGGACTGGGCCAATGCCAGCTTCCGCGCCGTGGCCGACGAAGACTGGGAACGCGCCTGGATCGACCAGTTCCAGCCGATGGCCTTCGGCGACCGCACCTGGATCGTGCCGTGGAACCACGACCTGCCGGAGGCCGCGCAGGCCGAGGATGCCGCCGTGGTCCGCCTGGACCCGGGCCTGGCATTCGGCTCGGGCACCCACCCCACCACCGCGCTGTGCCTGCGTTGGCTGGACGGGCTGGCCACCGAAGGCGCGCTGGCCGGCAACACCGTGCTCGATTTCGGCTGCGGCTCGGGCATCCTCGCCCTGGCGGCGCTGAAGCTGGGGGCTGCCCGCGCGGTGGGCGTGGACAACGACCCGCAGGCGGTGATCGCCACCGGTGACAACGCCGAGCGCAATGGTCTTCAGGACCGGGTGCAGGTCTATCTGCCGGCGGACGAACCGCAGGCCACGTACCCGGTCGTGGTGGCGAACATCCTTGCCTCGGCGCTGGATGCACTGGCCGATGTACTGGCCGCGCGCGTCGCCCCGGGCGGTCGCATCGCGCTGTCGGGCATCCTGCACGGGCAGGAAGGTGAACTGCTGGAGCGCTATGCCCCGGCCTTCGAGCAGCTGGCCGTGGCACAGGATGGCGACTGGATGCGCATCACCGGCGTCCGCCGACCTTGAATAGCCCGTCCCCTGCCCGGTCCCGTGCCCATGTCCGAGCCTCCGATGCCGCCGCGACGCCCGCTCGCCACGTTCCTGCGTCCGTCTGCGCCGGCCCCGGCCGAACCGGCGGATCGTCCGGCCGCACCCGATGACACGCCGCCTGCGCCGTCGATGACGTCCGTGGGCGATCGCATCGCGCCGCTGGCGGTGGAACAGGTGATCGATGCACAGCCGCTGCATGCGCCGCAGCCGTCCGCGCCTGCACCTGGCATCGGGGTCGACTCCGACGCTGATGCCGCACACCGGTTCGTCGCCGACGCGGCGCCCGCAGCCGCGCCGGTCGGGCAGGCGCCAGCGCCATCGCCTTCGACAGCGCTGCCCGATGACGGGCGCGCCCCGGGCGGGGACGCACCCACCCCGGCCAGGGCTGCCCTGCCGCCAGCCGACGCGATCACCACGCCGAGTTTCCTGCGCCGGCCCGGTGCGCGCCTGCGCACGCCACGCTGGCAGTGGGGCATGGTTGCCGGGCTGGCCGCGCTGCTGCTGGTGCAGATCGCGGTGGCCGACCGCGCCCGGCTGGCTGCCGATGCCGGCACGCGGCCCTGGATTGCCGGGCTGTGCAGCGTGCTGCGCTGCGCCTTGCCGGCCTGGCGCGAGCCGACCGCCTTCAGCATGCTCAGCCGCGATGTACGCCCCGTTGCCGGCGTGGCCGGCGCGCTGCAGGTGCAGGCGAGCATCCGCAACGATGCACGCTGGGCCCAGGCCTGGCCGTCGCTGCGGCTGTCCCTGTCCGATGCCGATGGCCGCGTGATCGGCACCAATGTGTTCGCGCCGGCCGACTATCTGGATCGCGCGACGGACCCGCCCGCCACGCTGGAACCGGGCCAGAGCGCACAGATCGCCTTCCGGGTGCGGGAGCCTGCGGCGTCTACGGTCGCATTCACCTTTGAGTTCCTCTGAGGCACCGCCGGGCTGCCAGAGCGTGGCAGGCGGCCGACGCACGCGCTAGACTGACCCCATCATCATTCCGCCGTGGGCTGTTGTCCGCCCCGGCTCTTGCACCGGGAAACTCCTTGAACGCTGTCCTTTCTCGTCCTGACAACAGTCGTGGCGCGCCCAAGCCACCCCTGCGCGAACACGTGGCCCAGTCGGTCAGGCGCTACCTGCGGGACCTGGATGGCTGCGATGCGGACGATGTCTACGAGATCGTGCTGCGGGAGATGGAGATCCCGCTGTTCGTGGAAGTGCTCAACCATTGCGAAGGCAACCAGAGCCGCGCCGCTTCGATGCTCGGCATCCACCGCGCCACCCTGCGCAAGAAGCTGAAGGAATACGGCATCACCACCTGATGCCGGGCCGGGCGCGCGCGTCGTGCCCGAGGGAAAGAAGGCCGGATCGAGCACGCCTCGGTACCGGCCTTCGTCGTTTCAGGGGCCCAACGGCCGTCGTGGTGACCACCAACGCGGCCATGCCAGCGCCACTGGCCTACAATATGGCCCCGCTCCGCTTCGATCTCCTGCCCCCATGAGTTCCGATCTGCTGCCCGTGCGCCGGGCCCTGCTGTCCGTTTCCGACAAAACCGGTCTGATCGACCTGGCCCGCGCCCTCGCCGCGCGCAACGTGGAGCTGCTCTCCACCGGCGGGACCGCCAAGGCGATCCGCGAGGCCGGCCTGGCAGTGAAAGATGTCGCCGACGTCACCGGCTTCCCGGAAATGATGGATGGCCGGGTCAAGACCCTGCACCCGATGGTGCACGGCGGCCTGCTCGGCCGCGCCGGGCTGGATGACGCCGTCATGGCCGAACACGGCATCGGCGCGATCGATCTGCTGGTGCTGAACCTGTATCCGTTCGAGTCGGTCACCGCCAAGGCGGACTGCACCCTCGAAGACGCCGTGGAGAACATCGACATCGGTGGCCCGGCGATGCTGCGTTCGGCCGCGAAGAATTTCGCCCGCGTGGCGGTGGCGACCGATCCGTCGCAGTACGCCGAACTGCTGGCCGAACTGGACGCCAACGACGGCAAGCTGTCGGCCGCCAAGCGCTTCGCCTTCTCGGTCACCGCGTTCAACCGCGTGGCCCAGTACGACGCGGCGATCAGCAACTACCTCTCGGCCGTGACCACCACCGACACCGCCGTGCCCGTGCGCGCGGAGTTCCCGGCCCAGATGAATTCGAACTTCGTGAAGGTGATGGATCTGCGCTACGGCGAGAACCCGCACCAGAGCGGCGCGTTCTATCGCGACCTGTACCCGGTGCCGGGCACGCTGGCCACCTTCCAGCAGCTGCAGGGCAAGGAACTGAGCTACAACAACCTGGCCGACGCCGATGCCGCGTGGGAATGCGTGCGTCAGTTCGACGTGCCGGCCTGCGTGATCGTCAAGCACGCCAACCCGTGCGGCGTGGCCGTGGGCGCCGGCAATGGCGATGCCTACGAGCTGGCCTATGCGACCGACCCGACCAGTGCCTTCGGCGGCATCATCGCCTTCAACCAGCCGCTGGACGCGGCCACCGCCAAGGTGATCCTGGACCGCCAGTTCGTTGAAGTGCTGATCGCTCCGGATTACGAGCCGGCCGCGCTGGAATACGCGACCAAAAAGGCCAACGTGCGCGTGCTGCGCATTCCGCATGGCGAAGGCCTCAACAACTACGACACCAAGCGGATTGGTTCTGGCCTGCTGATGCAGAGTGCCGACAACCGCGGCATGAGCCGCGACGAACTGACCGTGGTGAGCAAGCTGGCGCCGACCGAGAAGCAGTTCGCCGATCTGCTGTTCGCCTGGAAGGTCGCCAAGTTCGTCAAGTCCAACGCGATCGTCTACGCCAAGGACAACCGCACCATCGGTGTCGGCGCCGGCCAGATGAGCCGCGTGTACTCGGCGCGCATCGCCGGCATCAAGGCCGCCGATGCGAACCTGGTGGTGGAAGGCTCGGTGATGGCCTCCGATGCGTTCTTCCCGTTCCGCGATGGCATCGATGCCGCCGCTGCCGCCGGCATCAAGGCGGTGATCCAGCCGGGTGGCTCGATGCGCGACAACGAAGTGATCGCCGCCGCCGACGAGCATGGCCTGGCGATGGTGTTCACCGGCGTCCGTCACTTCCGTCACTGATGGTGGCATCGACACGGATGTCGTCCTCGCGCCGCAATCGCCTCGCAGCGGTGGTCATGGCCGTTGCTGCGGGGCTGCTGGGCTGCACGCCTGCCAGTGAACCGGGGGCGTCTTCCGAGCCCGCCAAACCGCACCGTGTGCTCGACACCACGGCGCAGCCAGAAGACACGATCCACGTCAGGGGCGATCACACCGAGCGCCTGCAGGCCTTCCTGCGCCTGCGCTATGGCGACAAGGCCGCACTGGATGCACCGTGGAAGGATGCGTGGGAGGACACCGAGGTGGAGGCACTTCGCCCGGTCACCCGCCGTGTGTGTGCGCGTGACACGGCCACGGCCGACGGCCAGGAACAGACCCTGTTGGCGGTGTGCCAGACCCTGGACGATGCCGCTACGGTCGAACCGGGCCGGGTCGACCTGTACGTGCTGCGCGTGGGTACGGACGAGGAAGGAACCAACCGGGGCGGCTTCTTCGCGCAGCTGCCCGCCGATGATCCGCTGCTGGTCATGGCCCAGCGCCTGCAGGGGCAGTACGGGCGCCACGGTTCACCCGGCACGGTCCAGATCGCGCAGCTCGGCCCGCAGCGCCGCGCGTTCCAGATCACCCATGAGGAACACCGGCGCGGCCATCGGCGCGTCTGGCGCAGCTACATCGCCGAACACAACCATCGCCTGCGCGATGTCGCCCGGTACCGCGATCACCTCGACAACCTTGCCCTGCACGGCTGTGACGGCAATCCGGCCGACTGCGGCGAGGGCGTGTTCGCGGTCGACTTCAACACGACCGTGGGCGACAGCAACGCCGTGGAGGGCTACTGGCCGCTGACGGTGCGTGCCAGCGGCCACGACTGCACGGGACCTGCGACCGGGTTCTACCATCTCATCTTCGATGCGCGGCAGCGCGCCTATCCGGTGCCGGACGACCTGCAGCGCGACGGCTGCGCTGACAGCTGAGGCCGTGGGTTGCCACGGCAGCCGACCGCCCGAATGCACCCGCCGCCCGCACCGCGTAAAATCACGTTCCTGCCCTCTTACGCGAGAACTGCATTGAAGATCCTGGTCATCGGCGCTGGCGGCCGTGAACACGCCCTGGCCTGGAAGCTGGCCCAGTCCGCGAAGGTCCGCGAGGTCATCGTCGCCCCCGGCAATGCAGGCACCGCGACCGAACCCAAGTGCCGCAACGTGGACGTCAAGGTCAACGACCTGGACGGCCTGCTGGCACTGGTCGGTACCGAAGGCATCGGCCTGACCGTGGTCGGCCCGGAAGTGCCGCTGGTGGCCGGTGTGGTCGATCGCTTCCGCGCCGCCGGCCACCGCATCTTCGGGCCCACCGCCGCCGCCGCGCAGCTGGAAGGCAGCAAGGCGTATGCGAAGGACTTCCTGGCCCGCCACAAGATCCCGACCGCGTTCTACGCCGTGCACACCGAGGTCGAGCCGGCGCTGGCCTACCTGCGCGAGAAGGGCGCCCCGATCGTGGTCAAGGCCGATGGCCTGGCCGCCGGCAAGGGCGTGATCGTGGCGATGACGCTGGCCGAGGCCGAGGACGCGGTGCGCGACATGCTCTCCGGCAATGCGTTCGGTGATGCCGGCGCCCGCGTGGTGATCGAAGAATTCCTGGACGGCGAAGAAGCCAGCTTCATCTCGATGGTGGACGGCAGGACCGCGCTGCCGATGGCGACCTCGCAGGACCACAAGCGCGTCGGCGACGGCGACACCGGCCCCAACACCGGCGGCATGGGCGCCTACTCGCCAGCCCCGGTGGTGACCGATGAAGTACATGCGCGCGTGATGCGCGAGGTGGTCAACCCGACCGTGCAGGGCATGCTCGCCGACGGCATTCCGTTCACCGGCTTCCTCTATGCCGGCCTGATGATCGATGCCAATGGCGCGCCGAAGGTGATCGAATTCAACGTGCGCTTTGGCGATCCGGAAACCCAGCCGGTGATGCTGCGCCTGCAGTCGGATCTGGTGGATCTGGTCGAAGCGGCGATCGACGAGCGCCTGGATACCGTGGAGGCGCAGTGGGACCCGCGCCCGTCGCTGGGCGTGGTGATGGCGGCCTCGCCGTATCCGGAGACGCCGATCACCGGTGACGTGATCCACGGCCTGGACGCTGTCGCCGCGACGGCCAAGGTGTTCCATGCCGGCACCACGCTGGACGCGCAGGGCCAGGTGCTCAGTGCCGGCGGACGCGTGCTGTGCGTGGCTGCACTGGGCGGCACGGTGGGCGAGGCACAGCGCAACGCCTACGCCGGCGTCGGTGCCATCCACTGGGCCCATGAGTTCCACCGCGGTGATATCGGCTGGCGGGCGATCGCGCGCGAGCAGGGCTGAGGCGGGTCAAGGGCAGCGACGGCTGCCGTACAGCGCAACGGCCCGGCATTGCCGGGCCGTTGTTCTAGAGGACGGCGTCGAGGCCTTTCCGGTCGATCAGGTTCAACAGTTTCAGCGATGGCCCACTGGGCTTCTTGTCGCCCTGCTCCCAACTGCGCACCGTTGAAACGCTGGTGTTGAGAACGCCTGCGAATACCGGCTGGCTGAGCGCAAGCGACGTGCGAAGTGCACGAATCTGGGCGCTGCTGTATGCGGGCACCGGCTCCAGGCACAAGGCGTCGTAGCAGCTCAATCGACGCCTATCGATGACCCCATGCGCGTGCAGGTGCACGGCAGCATCGTGCACGGCCTCCAGAAGTCGGCTCTTCGCGCGCCCGCGTTCAGAGGTCTTTGTCATGACAGATCTCCTGCAGGTCGCCGCATTTCACGGCGTGATCCAACTGTGTCAAGCTCATTCCCAGAAATTCCGAGGCATACAACTGGAGCGCATCCTGTTCCGTAGCGCTGATTGTCGCGCGCTCGTTCTTCTCATAGCCAAACAGGAAGAACCAACTGGTGCCCACCGGGGCCGCGATGATGGTCCGGACACTCCCGCGCTTACCACGACCAGGCAACCGCACCCGCTTCTTGAAGATGCCACCGCCCAGGTCAGCATCCACCAGGCCTCGACGCATCTCATCGACCGCGCGGCACAGGGCCTCGGCGGTGAGCGCAGACCTTCGCAGGCTGCGGTTGAAGCTCCGGGTGCGGAAGACACGTTGCATGATCATACCGTGCCACTGAGTGGTACGGCGTGAACATCAGCACGTGGCGTGCCCGGCTGTCGGAAAGATCAGTGGGCAAACACGGGTGCAGCGCTGCCAGAACAGAAAAGGCCCGGCATCACGCCGGGCCTTTTCGCGTGACCACGCCCGTCACTGCATCACGCAGTAAACAGCGCCTTCATCTTCTTCAGGGCATTCGCTTCGACCTGGCGGATGCGTTCGGCGGACACGCCATACTCATCGGCCAGCTCCTGCAGCGTCACCTTGCTGTCCGCGTCCAACCAGCGACGGCGGATGATGTCGCGCGAACGCGCATCCAGCTCGGCCATGCCTTCGCGCAGCAGCTGCAACTGATTGTCTTCACTGTCCATCCGCTCATACGCCATCGAAGGATCTTCTTCGTTGGCGCGCAGATAGGCAGCCGGCGACGGCGGTGCATGATCGTCATCGTCATCGCTGGAGAGATCGAAACCGATATCGCGACCCGACAGGCGCGACTCCATCTCGAGCACTTCGCGCTCGGACACGTTCAGGTCCTTGGCCACCGCGCTGACCTCGGCCGCGTTCATCCAGCCCAGGCGGGTCTTGGACTTGCGCAGGTTGAAGAACAGCTTGCGCTGCGCCTTGGTCGTGGCGACCTTGACGATGCGCCAGTTCTTGAGGATGAACTCGTGCATTTCCGCACGGATCCAATGCACCGCGAACGACACCAGGCGAACGCCCATGTCCGGGTCGAAGCGCTTCACGGCCTTCATCAGGCCGATGTTGCCTTCCTGGATCAGGTCGCCCAGCGCCAGGCCGTAGCCGTTGTAGCCACGGGCGACGTGCACCACGAAGCGCAGGTGGGAATGGACCAGCTCGCGCGCGGCGTCCAGATCCAGCTCGTCGCGGAAGCGGCGGGCCAGGTCCTGCTCGTCATCGACCGACAGCACCGGGATCTGGTGCACGGCACCGATGTAGGCGTCCAGCGAACCGAGCGCACTGGGAATCGGGAGATTGTTTGCCACAAGGGCAGTAGAGGTGTTCTGGCTCATAGCACTCATCTTAGCAGTCCCGGAATTGGACTGCTAAAGGGGAAAGAAGTTCCAGCGTTCTGTTGATGGGATGCTGGTACAGATTGCACGTCTAACGTACCGCGAAATGATGACAGTGGCGAGAGGCCGGAAACAACCCATCAACTCCCATGAAATCAACAAGATAGAGGGATGAATTGGGGGCTGGCGCGTGTTTTCTGGCTGAACGGGCTGCCGGAAGCGCCCATTCAGCCCGGAAAGGTTGTCGGCAGTTCAGCCAGGCATGGCCTGGCTCTACCCCCGGCGCCCCTCCACCCACCGAAGCCAACCGCCAACACCGCGATCCCCGGTAGTGCCACGCCATGCGTGGCAGGCCCGAGCCCACCGAAGCCGTAATCCACGCCATGCGTGGCAGGCCCGAGTCCACCGAAGCCGTAATCCACGCCCTGCGTGGCAGGCCTGAGTCCACCGAAGCCGTAGTGCCACGCCATGCGTGGCAGGCCTGACCGAAGCTAGTAATACCCGGCCATGTTCAGGAAGAACCCCTTCTGGTCGTACTTCAGCTCGGTCATGTCATCGCTGAACTCGGTGAAGTTGTAGCCCACCCCGACCTTGAAGTTCTCGCCGACCCGGCGGTCCACGCCCACCAGCCAGCCCTTGCGCACGCCGCCGTCGCGCACCTTCAGCCAGCGGTGCTCGGCCAGGCCTTCCCACTGGGCGAACAGGCGATAACGCAGCTGCAGCGCGGCGAAGTCGGCACGGCTGTCCAGCCAGGCCCCTTCCCCACGGCCGGTGCGGTAGTCGCCCCAGCGCGAGGCCAGCTTGCCGGCCACTTCCCAGCGTGCGCCCAGCTGGCGGATGCCTTCCAGCGAGAGAATCTGCGAGCGCTGGTCGTACAGGTTGCCACCCTCCTGCCCGAGCGAGGCGACATCGTAGAGATAGGTGAACTTGCCGAAGCCGGCCCAGCGCGTGTTGTCATGCGGGCGCCAGGCAAAGCCCATGTTGGTCTCCACCAGTTTGGCATCGGCCAGGCGGTCGATGCGGTCTTCGGTATAGGCATAGTTGGCGCGTAGCGCGAAGCGCCAGTCTTCGTTGAGCTTGTACAGCAGGCGGTTGGTGGTCACCCACTGCTCGCGCTGCTCGGCGCCGCTGTCACGGCGGTACTCCAGCTTGCTGTTCCACTGCGCCACCGCATCGGTGCCCCCGCCACTGACGCTGTAGGCACGGCGGTCGACGCGGCCCACGGTGGACTCCAGCTCCCCGTCCATGATCGTGAAGCCCAGGTTCCAGCCCTGTGCGGGATAGAAATCCATGCCGAAGGTATGCACGATGCCGGCGCTGTCCTGGCGACGGTCCTTCAGATACTGGCTCTCGTTGTAGACGTTGACCTGGTTGCTCAACCGCCAGCGCTGGCCCAGCGTCCAGCCGCTCTGCAGGCCGGTATCGAACAACGGATCGGTGCCGGTGCGGTCGGTGCTGTAGCTGTAACTGCCGTACAGGCTGTGGTCGGGCGCCATGCGGTACTCGCCATCCACCTTGGCACCATGGCCACGGCTGCCACCGCTGACTTCCGCACCAACACTGCTGCGGTCGCCGAACAGATACCGCGCGCCGAGGGTGAGCAGGTCGTTCTTCTCGTACGCGCCGCCATCGTCATCCAGGGTCACCTGCCCGGTGCCGTACAGCTCCCATGACGATCCGAAGCGCTGGCGGTACCCGATCGCGGCCAGCAGTGCGTCCACGCTCTGCAGTTCCTGTTCTTCGCGCACGCGGCGTAGTTCGCCGGTCAGCTGGCCGTCGTTGCCCAGCCGCCACTCGGCGGTCAGCTGGCTCTGCTCCAACGCCAACTCGCCCTGCTCGGTGCGGGTGTGGCGGCCGTACAGACTGAAATCATCGGTGAGGTAGCCAAGGAACTCGGCACCGTATTCCTGCATCGGCAGGCCGGTGTCCTGGCGCGCGACCGAGAAGCCGGCATCCACATCGCGCCACCAGGCACCCAGGCTCCAGTCCTGCGTGGTCCAGCCCAGCTCGCGCAGGTTGGCCCGCGCTTCCACCGCGCTGGCGGTGCCCGAGCGCCGGCCTTCGTACGGGTTGCGGCGGATGAAGCTCAGGCCGCCGTTGTCCGAATAGAACACCGGGGCGGCGGTGGCTTCAGTGCGGGTCTGCTCCATCTTCAGGTAGGTGCCACGCCCGGCCTGCAGGGTGAGGTCGGCGCCTTTGAGGCTGTAGTTCTCGCCACTGCGGTTCTCGTCGATCCAGGTACCGCCGATCGCCACGTGGTCGCCGAGCCACTGGCGGCCACGCGCACCGTAGGTCACGTCGTCGCTGCTGAAGCCAAGCGGCACGTATTCGTAGTCCACCAGCAGCAACTGGTCGTAGCCATCGAGCGGCATGTCGCGGGTGATGCTGCGCACGTTCTCGCGGGTGAGCTGGGCCAGCGGACGGGTCAGGATCAGGCGCCCCTGAAGATTGTCGATCTCGTAGTCCACGCCTTCCTGCAGGGTGGCGCGCGTTTCAGTGCGGCCGGTGGTGCGATCGCGCACTTCCAGCACCACCTGCTCCGAGCCGGGCAGCACATCGGTGTGGCGCAGGTAGTACAGGGTGCCGCCGGTGCCGAGGAATTCACTGTGGCCCGGCGCGGACTGCGCCTCCGAGCCGAATACCTTCACCTGCGAGCGCGCCTCGCCCAGCGGCGTGGCCTCCAGCGAGCGCCAGTTCAATGCACCGCCGTACAGCGAGCGGACGTACTGGCCGTACTCGGTGCCGGTGATGCCGGTGGCGTAGTTGCCCCACACGGCCTGGCTCTGGTCCCAGTCCACGCGCAGGTACAAGCGCCCCTGCGTATCCACGTCGCGGTAGGTGGTGGAGTCATCGCCATATACCGGGTAGTACAGATCCGGGTCGAGGCGACGGAACACATCCTGTGCGTCGGCCTGGGTGAAATCGCGGAACAGATACTTCAGCTCACGGTCCTGGGTGTCGGCCTGCGCAGTCACCAGGTATTTGCCGCGCAGCTTGCCCTTCAGATAGAACGCCAGCCGGCCCTCGCTGAGAAAACTGTCGTCGTCACGATCATCGGCGGCGAGCGGCTGCAGATTGCCGCTGGCGCTGTTCCTGGAGACGGTGACATCGGCAATGGCGACCAGGAACAGGTAGCGACCGGTGACATCCACATCCAGCTGCCGCTGTGCGGAGGGCGCATCACGGGATTCGACACTGACGTCGTACCGATGCTCGCCAACCGGCTCGAGGAACTCGGCCGCGAACTTCTGCTCCAGATCGACCGGGAAGTCCTGGCCGTTGATGCGCACGCGGCTGTTGGGCTCCAGGTTGCGGCCGTACAGACGCACGCGCGAGCCGTGGATGGGAATGTTCTGCAGGCGCAGCATGCTCTGCCCGTAGATGCTGTTGCTCAGCTGCAGGTCCTGCGCACTGTCGCCATCGAGTGCCTGGCCCAGCGTCTTCTGCACGTTCTCGCGGGTGACCTGCAGGCCACGGTCGAAATCGGCCGGGGTGACCAGCTGGATGCGCTGCAGGCGCGTTTCATCGAAGGCGCCGCCGGCGCCGTACGCACGTGCGACGTAGATCAGCTCATCGCCGGTGCGCAGCTTGATCTGCGCTGGCAGCTCACCGCTCCATTCGGCGTCGCCAACGTAGTCGGCCGGCAGCTCGATGCGGGCCAGCGGCGTGACCAGATCGGTATCGGTACCGCGATACAGCGTTACCTCCAGTTTCTGGATGAACGAGGCGTAGTTGTTGTAACTGTGGAACCGCAGCGGGCGGATCACCCGGCCATTTTCGAACGGCACGGTGGCCGCGGCCTGCACGCTCAGGCTGGGCGGCACCATGGTCGGGTCTTCGGTGGCCCACACCACGCCACCGTTGGGCAGCTCGGCCATGAACTGGCCACCGCGCGCGGCGACATCCGGCGTGACGGCCGGCGACATCGGCACGACGTCGGTCCCCACCGGCCCGGCGCCGCCCGGCAGCGGAAGCCCATCGGCGCTGTCATCGCGGATGCGCAGCAGCAGGCCGTCATCGTTGCGGCAGCTGTCGGCCTCACAGCGGATCGGTGCGGGTGACGGTGCCGGTCCGGCCTGCTGGGCGGCGGCCGGCAGTGCGGCCAGCAGCAATGCGCTGGCCAGGCCGAGGGAAAGGCGGCGGGAGATCGGGCTCAGGGTCATGTCCATGTCAGCGCCCCTCCCCGGCCGCGCGGCCGGGACTGGCAGGCTCGGGGGGATCGTCCAGGCGCAGGCGGTGCAGCACGCGTCCGTCGGCGCCCAGCACCTCGACCGTGGTTGCCGCGGCGATTGGCCCGGACAGCTGCGCTCGCAGTGCCTGGCGCAGCGCCTGCGCACGTTGCAGGGCAAGTGCCTCCTGCCCGGCGCCGGCGCCCACGCTGAGCTGCAGGCGCCCGCCTCCGCGCGTCGACAACGCCCGGGCAGCGGTGTCGATCACCGGCGCACGGTCTGCTCCCAGCTGCGCACTGCCCGTGGCGAACAAGGCGTCGCCGAGTTCAATCCGCGCCGGTCGCGATGCCGGTGCGGGCGCAGCCGGGGCCGAGGCCGTCGTGCTCAATGCACCCTCAGGCATGCGCACACCGAAATCGAAGCGCACCGGCAGCCCTGGAGTGATACGGCGCACCAGCGGGTTGGGCGTGGTGAAGCGTGCCCCGGCCGGCAGCGTGGAGGGATCCACCTTGAGGATGAAGTTGCGCCCGCGCGCCTCGCCGCCCGGAATGCCGACCAGGTGATAGCGGCCGAAGGCATCGGTTTCCATCAGCAGGCCTTCCACCGCTGCGATGCGCACGCCGGGAATGCCACGCTCACCGTCATCCTGGATGCCATTGCCGTTGCGGTCGTCGAAGACGCTGCCCACGATCAGGCTTTCATCGAGCAAGGGATCGGTGCTGATGTCCACCTCGGCCGAGGCCGTGTTGCCGATCGTGCGGTTCTCGCCGTCGATGGCGGTGATGCGGTTGGTGTGCACACCGGTGCCGGTGCCCGCGCCGACGCGCAGGTAGTACACCACCGTCGCCCGCCCGCCGGCAGCCACGTCGATGCCATCGATGCGCAAGGGCTGCACCCCGCTGGTGCGTGCGTCGTTGTCGGCGTCGATCACCGCGAACCCACCGCGCACGAAGGTGAAGCCCGGCGGCAGCGTATCGAGCAGGGTGGCGCCGTTGGCATCCACCTCGCCCACGTTGTCGATCGTCACGGTGTAGCGCACCAGGTCACCGATCTGCGCACTGCGCTTGCCGGCTACCTTGGTCAGGCGCAGCACCGCCTGCTGGCCGGCCACGGTGACTGCGACGTTGGCCTCGGCACACAGCGGGGTGGGGATCGACACATCACAGACGCGGTAGCGGAAGCTGTCGGTGCCAGCGAAATTCGCTGCCGGCGTGTACGTGCAGCTGCCGTTGGCACACGCCACGCTGCCGTGCGTGGGGGCCACCGCGATCTGCAGCGAGCCCGGATCCAGCGGCGCCGTGCGGGCGCTGTCGTTGGCCAGCACGTTGATCACCAGCGGCGCGGAGGTCTCCGCGGTGACGGCATCGTCGGTCAGGGTCAGCACGTTCGGATCGACCACCACCGTCACCGTGGCGCTGGCGCACATGGCCGGGTCGGCGATGTCGCAGACCTGGTAATCGAAGCGCTGCTCGCCGGAGAAGTTGGCCAGCGCGGCGAAGCGGATGCGGGCACGCGGCAGTACCGTGGCCGTGCCATACGGGGGCGGCGCGGTGATGCTGACGGTCACGGTGTCCGGATCGATCGGCGTACCGTTGACGCGGTCGTTGCCCAGCACGTCGATCTCGATCACGCCGTCCTGCGGCATCTCCACCCGATCATCTTCGGCATCCACGCCGGGCTCTCCGGCGGTGACCGTAAGCGTCACGGTGCCGGTATCGCACACGGTGGGCTGGTTGAGCAGGCAGATCGTGTAGGTGGTGCTGTAGCTGCCAGGAGCCAGGCCGGCGGCAACATCGACCCAGCCATCGCTGCTGATGCTCAATGCGTTGGTGGCGACCGGCGCGATGCTCACCTGGGCCGGATCCAGCGGCGCGGTGTTGAACGTGTCGTTGCTGAAGACGTTGAGCAGGCGGGTACGGCCGTCCGGCCCGACCGGGCCTCCCGTGTCATCCACCGCCAGCAGCGCGCCCACCGGGCCCTGCACCAGCACGGTGGCGATGGCGGTGGTGCAGTTGGTCGGCACCCCGTTCTCGCACAGCTGGTAGGCCAGCTGCACCTGCCCGGCCTGCACGCCCGGGGCCACCATGATCTGGCCCTGGTTGTTCATGGTGTAGCCCGGCGTGCTGCCGGTCAGGCTGGCGACCACGCTGCCCACCGGCGGCGGCGAGACGTTGTTGAAACTGTCGTTGTCCAGCACCGAACGGGCGATGGTGCCGCCCACCGACGGATCGACCGGCGTGCTGCTGAAGTCATCGTTGACTGCCAGCACCACGTTGGCCGCGCCGCCCACGTTGAAGGTGAGGGTGGCGGTGCCGCACAGGGCCGCATTCGGCGCGGGCAGGCAGACCTGGTAGGGCACGCTGACCGGCCCGCTGGTACCCACCGGCGGGGTGTAGGTGAAGCTGCCATCGGCATTGAACAGCAGGCCCGGCGGCGTTGCGCCCTGCACGCTCCACACCGAACCGGCCGGCATGTTGTCGTTGCCGGCCACGCTGTTGGCCAGCGTCTGCCCGGCCTGCGCGCTGAAGGTATCCGGCTGCGGGGCAGGACTGACCACGACGGTCACGCTGGCCGTCGCGCAGTTGCCCGGTGCAGCCACTTCGCAGACCTGGTAGGTGACCGTGGTCGGCCCGGAGGTCACCCCGGTCCCGATGCTGATCGTGCCGTCGGGGTTGATGCCGAAGCCTGCCGGTGCACCGACCAGGGTCAGGGTGACGGTGCCGGCGGCAGGCGGCGAGACGCCGTTGAGCGAATCGTTGGCCAGCACGCTGGGCGTGGTGCCGCCCGGGGCGATGCCGCTGAAGCTGTCATCGCCGGCCACCAGCGTGCCGGTGTTGACGTTGAGGGTGACCGCGGCCGTGCCGCACAGCGCCGCGTTCGGCGCGGGCAGGCACACCTGGTAGGTGAAGGTGACCGCGCCCAGGGTGCCGGCCGGCGGCGTATAGGTGAAGCTGCCGTCGGCGTTGAACACCAGGCCCGGCGGCGTTGCGCCCTGTACGCTCCAGCTCGAGCCGGCCGGCATGTTGTCGTTGCCGGCCACCGCGTTCGACAGCACCTGTCCTGCCTGCACGCTGAAGGCATCCGGCTGCGGTGCCGGGCTGACCACCACGTTCACGGTGGCATTGGCGCAGTTGGTGGGCGCGGCTGCCTCGCAGACCTGATACGTGATGCTGGTTGGGCCCGAGGGCACGCCGCTGCCGACGCTGAGCGTGCCGTCCGGATTGATGCCGATGCCGGCCGGCGCACCGACCAGGCTGAGCGTCACCGCGTTCGCCGGCGGCGGGCTGACACCGTTGAGCGAATCGTTGGCCAGCACGCTGGGCGTGCTGCCGCCCGGAGCAATGCCGGTGAAGCTGTCATCGCCGGCCAGCAGCGTGCCGGTGTTGACGTTGAGGGCCACCGACGCGGTGCCACACAGCGCCGCATCCGGTGCCGGCAGGCAGGTCTGGTAGGTGAAGGTGACCGCCCCGGTGGTGCCCACCGGTGGCGTGTAGGTGAAGCTGCCATCGGGGTTGAACACCAGGCCGGTGGGCGCAGGGCCCTGCACGCTCCAGCTCGAGCCGGCCGGCATGCCGTCATTGCCTGCCACACTGTTGGACAGCGTCTGCCCGGCCTGCACCGAGAAGGCATCCGCCTGCGGCACGGGGCTGACCACCACGGCCACCGTGGCGGTGGCGCAGTTGCTCGGCGCCGCCGCTTCGCACACGCGATAGGTCAGTGTGGTGGCACCGGCGGTAACGCCGCCGCCGATGCTGATCGTGCCGTCGGCATTGATCGCGAAACCGGCCGGTGCACCGACCAGGCCCAGGGTCACCGTACCGGCAGAAGGCGGCGACACACCATTGAGCGAATCATTGGCCAGCACGCTGGGCGTGGTGCCGCCCGGGGCGATGCCGCCGAAGCTGTCATTGGCCGCCAGCAGGGTACCGGTGGCGATGTTGAAAGTGACCGTGGCCGTCGCGCACAGCGCTGCATTCGGTGCCGGCAGACAGGCCTGGTAGGTGACGCCGACGACGCCGGTGGTGCCGGCCGGCGGCGTGTAGGTGAAGCTGCCATCGGTGTTGAACACCAGGCCGGGCGGCGTGGCGCCCTGCACGCTGAAGCTCGAACCGGCCGGCAGGTTGTCATTGCCTGCCACCGTGTTTGACAACACCTGCCCGGCCTGCACGCTGAAGGCATCGGCCTGCGGTGCCGGGCTGACCACCACGTTCACCGTGGCGGTGGTGCAATTGCCCGCGGCCGCCGCCTCGCAGACCTGGTAGGTCAGCGTGGTGGTGCCGGAGGTGACGCCGGTGCCGACACTGATCGTGCCGTCGGCGGCGATGCCGAAGCCGGCCGGAGGACCGACCAGGCTTACGTTCACGCTGCCGGCGGCCGGCGGCGACACGCCATTGAGCGAATCATTGGCCAGCACGCTGGGCGTGGACGTGCCCGGGGCGATGCCGGTGAAGCTGTCGTTGCCGGCCAGCAGGGTGCCGCTGTTGACGTTCAAGGTGACCGTCGCGGTGCCACACATCGCCGCGTTCGGCGCCGGCAGGCAGGCCTGGTAGGTGAAGCTGACCGCACCGGTGGTGCCCGATGGCGGTGCGTAGCTGAAGCTGCCATCGGTGTTGAACACCAGGCCTGCCGGCGTCACGCCCTGCACGCTGAAGCTCGAACCGGCCGGCAGGTTGTCGTTGCCGGCCACGGTGTTGTTCACCGACTGCCCGGCCTGCACGCTGAAGGCATCAGCCTGCGGCACCGGACTGACGACCACGGTGATGCTGGCGGTGGCGCAGTTGCTGGACGCCGCCACTTCACAGATCTGGTAGGTCAGCGTGGTGCTGCCCGACACAACGCCGGTGCCGACGCTGACAGTGCCGTCGGGATTGATGCCGAAACCGGTGGGCGCCCCCACCAGGCTCAGCGCCACCGATGCGGCCGGCGGCGGCGACACTCCATTGAGCGAGTCGTTACCCAGCACGCTGGGCGTGGCCGTGCCCGGGGCGATGTTGCTGAAGCTGTCATCGCCGGCCACCAGGGTGCCGGTGTTGACGTTGAGGGTGACCGTGGCATTGCCGCAGACGCTGCCGTTCGGTGCCGGCAGGCAGGTCTGGTAGGTGAAGGAGACCGCACCGAGGGTGCCGGCCGGCGGCGTGTAGGTGAAGCTGCCATCGGCGTTGAAGCGCAGCCCGGCCGGGGCGGTGCCCTGCACGGTCCAGGTCGAACCGGCCGGCATGTTGTCGTTGCCGGACACGGTGCTGGCCAGCTGCTGCCCGGCCTGCACCGAGAACGCATCGGCCTGCGGCGACGGGCCGACCACGACGGTGACGCTGGCGGTATCGCAGTTGTTGGCGGCCGCCGCTTCGCAGAGCTGGTAGGTCAGCGCGGTGGCGCCGGCCGGCACGCCGGTGCCGATGCTGATCGTGCCATCCGGGTTCAGGATGAAGCCGACCGGAGCCCCCACCAGCGACAGCCGCACATCGGCCGCCGGGGCCGGGCTGGCGCCGTTGAGGCGGTCGTTGGCCAGTACGCTGGCCACCGATGTGCCGCCGGCCACCACATTGGTGATCACATCATCGCCGGCGACCAGGTCACCGTTGTTGATGTTCAGGGTGAGCGTGGCGGTGCCGCACAGCGCCGCGTTCGGCGCGGGCAGGCAGGCCTGGTAGGCCACCGTGATCGGCCCGGCGGTGCCGGCCGGCGGTGCATAGGTAAAGCTGCCATCGGCGTTGAAGACGAACCCGGCCGGGGCCGTGCCCTGCACGCTGTAGGTCGAACCGACCGGCATGTTGTCGTTGCCGGCCACGCTGTTGGCCAGCGTCTGCCCGGCCTGCACGGCGAACGCATCGGCCTGCGGCGCCGGGCTGACCACCACCAGCACGCTGGCGGTGTCGCAGTTGGCCGGCGAGGCCGCTTCGCAGATCTGGTAGGTCAGCGTGGTCGGCCCGGACAGCACGCCGGTCCCGACCGTGAGCAGGCCATCGGCACTGATCGAGAAGCCCGACGGGGCACCCACCAGCGACAACGTTACCGACGTCGCCGGCGGCGGCGACACGCTGTTGAGCGAATCATTGGCCAGCACGCTGGTCCCCACCGTGCTGCCCGGCGCGATGTTGCTGAAGGTGTCATCGCCGGCCACCAGGGTGCCGTTGTTGATGCTGATGCTGGCGGTGGTGACGCCACACACTGCGGCATTCGGTGCCGGCAGGCAGGCCTGGTAATTGAAGGTGACCAGGCCCAGCCGGCCCGGCGGCGGCGTATAGGTGAAGGCGCCGGTGGCGGTCAGCACCAGGCCGTCCGGTGCGGTGCCCTGCACGCTGTACTGCGCGCCGGGCGGCACGTTGTCGTTGCCGGCCACGCTGGCCGACAGCGTCTGCCCGACCTGCACGGCGAACGCATCCGGCTGTGGCACCGGACTGACCACCACGGTGACGCTGGCGGTGTCGCAGTTGTTGGCGGCGGCGGCTTCGCAGATCTGGTAGGTCAGCGTGAGCGGACCGGCCACCGCGGTGGATGGCACGCTGAGGGTGCCATCGGCGGTGATCGCGTAACCGGCCGGGGCGCCCACCAGGCTCAGCACCACCGAGGCCGGTGCCGGCGGCGTGGTGCCGTTGAGCGAATCATTGGCCAGCACACTGGCCCCGGAGGTGGTGCCCGGGGCGATGCCGGCCAGGGTGTCGTCTGCGGCGACCAGTGCACCGTTGTTGATGTTGAGGGTCAGCGCGGCGGCGCCGCACAGGTTGGCATTCGGTGCCGGCAGGCAGACCTGGTAGGCCACCACCACCGGACCACGGGTGCCGGCGGGCGGCGCATAGGTGTAGCTGCCGTCGGCGTTGAAGCTGAAGCCTGCCGGCGGCGTACCCGGCAGGCTCCAGCTGGAACCGGCCGGCATGTTGTCGTTGCCGGCTACGCTGGCATCCAGGCTCTGCCCCACCTGCACGGCGGCGGCATCGTCCTGCGGCGCCGGGTTGACCACCACGGTGACGCTGGCATTGGCGCAGTTGGCGGGCGCCACGGCTTCGCAGATCTGGTAGGTCAGCGTGGTCGGGCCGGACATCGCACCGCTGCCGGCGCTGATGGTGCCGTTCGGGTTGAGGGTGAACGCGGCCGGGGCACCGACCAGGCTCAGCACCACGTCGCCCGGCGCGGGCGGGCTGACGCCATTGAGCGAATCGTTGGCCAGCACGCTGGCCGCCGAGGTACCGCCCGGGGCGATGCCGGCCAGCGTGTCGTCACCGGCCAGCAGGGTGCCGTTGGCCACGTTCAGCGTCACCTGGGCGGTGCCGCACAGCGCGCCGTTCGGCGCAGCCAGGCACGCCTGGTAGCTGAAGGTGACCGGGCCGGTGGTACCGGTGGGCGGGGTATAGCTGAAGCTGCCATCGGCAGTGAACTGCAGGCCGGCCGGTGCAGTTCCCTGCAGCGCCCAGCTGGAACCGGCCGGCATCGTATCGTTGCCGGCCACGCTGGCCGACAGCACCTGCCCGGCCTGCACGTTGAAGGCATCATTCTGCGGTGCAGGCAGGATCACCAGCGCGATGCTGGCGGTGTCGCAGTTGCCGGCCGCTGCCGCTTCGCAGGCCTGGTAGGTCAGCGTCAGCGGGCCGGAGACGATGCCGGTGGGCACGGTAAGCACGCCATCCGTGCCGAGCACGACGCCGGCCGGTGCGCCCACCAGGCTGACCACGACAGTGCCGGCGGCCGGCGGCGAAACGCCATTGAGCGAGTCGTTGGCCAGCACGCTGGTACCGGCGCTGCCACCCGGCGCAACCGTGAAGCTGTCATCGAGGGCCAGCAGGGTGCCGTCGTTGATATTGAGCGTCACCGTGGCGGAGCCGCACAGGGCAGCATCCGGCGCGGGCAGGCAAGCCTGGTAGGTGAAGGTCACCGGGCTGGGGGTATTGGCCGGCGCGGTATAGGTGAAGGTGCCATCGGCGTTGAAGACCAGGCCGGCAGGCGCGGGACCCTGCACGGTGAACTGCGCGCCGGCCGGCAGGTTGTCGTTGGCGGCCACGTTGCCATTGCTGATCGTGCCAGCGGCCTGCACCGAATACGCATCGGCCTGCGGCGACGGCGCGATGACCAGGGCCACGGTAGCGGTATCGCAGTTGCCCGGCACGGCGGTTTCGCAGATCTGGTAGGTCAGCGTGGTCGCGCCGGACCGCACCCCCGTCGGCACGGCGATGCTGCCGTCCGGATTGATGACGAAACCGACCGGTGCACCGACCAGGCTGAGCTGCACGCTGGCGGGCGCCGGCGGTGTCGTGCCGTTGAGGCTGTCGTTGGCCAGCACGCTGGGCGTGGTGCCGCCTTCGGCGATGCCGCTGTAGCTGTCGTTGGCAGCCACCAGGGTACCGGTGTTGACGTTGATGGTGGCCGTAGCGGTACCGCACACCGTGGCGTTCGGCGCGGGCAGGCAGGCCTGGTAGCTGAAGGTGACCGCACCGGTGGTACCCACCGGCGGCGTGTAGCTGAAGCTGCCATCGGCGTTGAACGCCAGGCCGGCCGGCGGGGTGCCCTGCACCGCCCAGCTGGCGCCTGCCGGCATCGCGTCGTTGGTCGCCACGCTGGCACCGGTCAGGCTGGCACCGGCCTGCACGGCGAACGCATCGGCCTGCGGCGCTGGTGTCACCACGAAGGTGATGGCCGCGGTGGCGCAGTTGGTGGGCGAAGCGGTTTCGCACAGCTGGTAGGTGAGCGAGGTCGCGCCGGCAGCAGCGCTGGCTGGAATCTGCACGCTGCCGTCGTTGTTGATGACGAAACCGGCCGGGGCGGCCACCAGCAGCAACTGCACGGCGGCCGATGGCGGCGGAGTGACACCGTTGAGGACGTCGTTGGCCAGCACGCTGGGGGTGACCGAGCCTGCGATCAGCGGCGCGGCGAAGGCATCATCGTTGGCGACGATGGCATTCACCGCGATGTCGAGGGTTGCCGTGGCGGTGCCGCACACCGCGGCATCCGGCGCGGGCAGGCAGGCCTGGTAGCTGAAGGTGACGGCGCCCAGGGTGCCGGCCGGCGGCGTGTAGGTGAAGCTGCCGTTGGCGTTGAACACCAGGCCCTGCGGCGGCGATGGCACGCTCCAGCTGGAACCGGCTGGCATGGCGTCATTGCCGGCGACATTGCCGGTGTTGGCCTGGCCGGCCTGCACGCTGATCGTGTCGTTCACCGGCGTTGGCCGCACCACCAGCGCGATGCTGGCGGTGGCGCAGTTGTTGGCGGCCGCCGTTTCGCAGACCTGGTAGGTCAGCGTGGTGGCGCCACTGGCGGCATCGGCCGGCACGGACACCGCGCCGGTGGGGGAGATGCTGAAACCCGCCGGCGCGCCCACCAGCGACAGCGCCACGTTGGCCGATGCTGGCGGACTGAGGCCATTGAGGGTGTCGTTGGCCAGCACGCTGGCCGTGGTGCCACCCGGCGCGATCGCACCGAAACTGTCGTCGTTGGCCAGCAGGGCGCCGTTGTTGATGTTCAGCGTGACCGTGGCCGTCGCGCACACCGCGGTGTTCGGTGCGGGCAGGCAGGCCTGGTAGACGAAGCTGGCCGGGCTGGTGGTGCCGGCCGGCGGTGCATAGGTGAAGCTGCCATCGGCGTTGAAGGTCACCCCGGCCGGCGGCGTGCCCTGCACGGCGAAGGTCGAACCCACCGGCATGCCGTCGTTGCTGGCCACAGTGGCGGTGACGGTCAGCCCCGCCTGCACGGCGAAGGCATCGTTGGCCGGGGCGGGCGCGACCACCAGGGCCACGTTGGCGGTGGCGCAGTTGATGGTCGCCGCCGCTTCGCAGACCTGGTAGGTCAGCGAGACCGCGCCCGATGCGGTGCCGGTGGCGACCGCGATCGTGCCATCGGCGGCGATCGAGAAACCGGACGCCGCGCCGACCAGGCTGAGCACCACCTCATCTGCCAGCGGCGTCGCACCGTTGAGCGTGTCGTTGCCCAGCACGCTGGGCGTCGCGGTGCCGCCGGCGACCGGCGCGGCGATGCTGTCGTCCACCGCGACCAGGGTGCCGCTGTTGATGTTGAGCGTGGCCGTGGCCGTGGCGCAGAGGGCGCTGTCGGGCGCAGGCAGGCAGGCCTGGTAAGTGAAGGTGACCGCGCCGCTGAAGCCCGCTGCCGGGGTGTAGGCGAAGCTGCCATCGGCATTGAACACCAGCCCGGCCGGCGGGGTGCCGACCACGCTGAACTGCGCACCGCTGCCGACGTTGTCGTTGCCCGCCACCGAACTGTTCAGGACCACGCCGGCTGGCGTGGAGAGCGCATCGTCAATGGCCGAAGGTGCCACCACCAGGCGCAGGTCTGCGTTGGCGCAGTTGCCCGGCGCCGCCGCTTCGCACAGCTGGTAGGCCAGCGTCCGCCCACCGGCCGGTACGCCCGCGGCGACGCTCACCGTGCCATCCGGATTCAGGGTGATGCCGGCCGGTGCGCCGGTCAGGCTCAACAGCACATCGGCGGCCGACGGCGGCGTGCTGCCGTTCAACGCATCGTTGAGCAGCACCGAGGGCGTGCTGCCACCGGTAACCGGATTGACCGGCGCGCTGCTGAAGTCATCGTCGTTGGCCGCCAGGCTGCCCACGGTGATGTTGATGTCGGCCGTGGCCGTGGCGCACAGCGCGCTGTTCGGCGCCGGCAGGCAGACCTGGTAGGTGAACGTCACCGGGCTGGCCGCGCCAACCGGCGGCACGTAGGTGAAGCTGCCGCCGCCGCCGAAGCTCAGCCCCGGCGGTGTGCTGCCGACGATGGCGAACACGGCACCGGCCGGCACGTTGTCGTTGTCGCCGACACTGCCGTTCAAGGGCTGGCCCGCGGCGGTGGAATAGCTGTCGTTCTGCGCCGACGGCGTCACCACCAGGCGGATGCTGGCACTGGCGCAGTTGCTGGGCGCGGCGGTTTCGCAGACCTGGTAGTTCAGTACCGTGGCACCGGCGGCGGCGCTGGCGGGCACCTGCAACAGGCCGGCGGCGGTGAGCGCATAACCCGACGGCGCGCCCACCAGGGTCAGGGTCACGCTGCCGACCGGCGGCGGCACGCTGCCATTGAGGCTGTCGTTGAGCAGCACGCTGGTGCTGGTGCTCGCACCCGGTGCCAGCGGCGTGCCGCTGAAGTCATCGTCCATCGCCATCAGGGTGCCGGCATTGACGTTGATGGTTGCCCCGGCCGTGCTGCACAGCGTGCCGTCCGGCGCCGGCAGGCACACCTGGTAGCTGAAGCTCACCGGCCCGGTGAACCCGGCCGGCGGGGTGTACTGGAAATTGCCATCGCGGCCGAGCTGCAGGCCGTCCGGTGCGGCGCCCGACACGGTGAACACCGCGCCCACCGGGGCATTGTCATTGCTGGCCACGCTGCCCGAGAGCAGCTGCCCGGCCGGTGTGGAAAACACGTCGGCCGCAGCGGTCGGCGAGACCACCAGGCGGATCTGTGCCGAATCGCAGTTGCTCGGCAACGCGGTCTCGCACAGCTGGTAGGTCAGCGTGAGCGCGCCGGACGGCACCCCCGCATCGACGTTCAACACCCCATTGGCATCCAGCGTGAAGCCCGACGGCGCGCCGACCAGGCTCAGCAGCACATCGGCCGAGGCCGGCGGCTGGGTCCCGTTGAGGCTGTCATTGAGCAGCACCGACACGGTGCTGCCGCCACCGGCGCCGATCGGCGTCGCGCGGAAATCGTCATCGCCCGCGGCCAGGGTGCCGGCGTTGACGTTGATGGTCACCGTCGCCCCCGCGCACACGGTGGCATTGGGGGCCGGCAGGCACGCCTGGTAAGCGAAGGTGACCGGACCCTGGCTGCCGGCCGGCGGCGTGTAGGTGAAGCCGCCGCCGGCGGCCAGCACCAGGCCCGCCGGCACGGTGCCGGTCACGCTGAAGGTGGCACCAGCGGGGACGTTGTCGTTGCTGCCGACATTGCCACTGACCGGTACGCCCACGGCCGTGCTGACGTTGTCGTTCACCGCCACCGGGGCCAGCAGCAGCTGCACCGCACCGTCATCGCAGTTGGTCGGCAGCGCCGCCTCGCACAGGCGGTAACCGAAGCTGACCGCGCCAGCGGCCGCACCACCGGGCACCGAGACGGTGCCGTTGGTGTTGAGTACGTAGCCGGCCGGTGCACCCAGCAGGCTCAGGATCACCTCGGCCGGCGCAGGCGGAATCGCGCCGTTGATGGTGTCGTTGGCCAGCACGCTGAGGGTGGTGCCACCGGTGGCCGGGTTCAGCAGGCTGTCGCGGTAATCATCATCGTTGGCGACCAGGGTGCCCGCGTTGACGTTGAGGGTTGCCGTGGCGGTACTGCAGACGGTGTTGTACGGGGCGGCCAGGCACGCCTGGTAGCTGAAGGGGGTGGTGCCGGTGTACTGCGCCGGCGGCGTGTAGGTGAAGCTGCCATCGGCATTGAACACCAGCCCCTGCGGCGCGGTGCCGGTGACCGCATAGGTAGTGCCGGCGGAGACGCGATCGTTCACGCCGACGTTGCCGCTGACCGGACGCCCGACCTGGGTGGTGAAGCTGTCGGCCACTGCCTGCGGCGCGATCACCACCGCGATGCTGGCCGTGGTGCAGTTGCCGGTACCCGCCTGGCACAGCTGGTAGGTCAGGTTCACCGGGCCCGCCGGCGTTCCGGCAGGCACCTGCAGTTCGCCGGTGGGCGCGAGGGTGAAGCCGACCGGCGGCGCATTGATCAGCGACAGCGTCGCCTGCGCGGCGGTGATCGGCGCGCCATTGAGGGTGTCGTTGGCCAGCACGCTGGCCGTGGTGCCCCCGTCGCCCTGCACGGGCGTGGCGGTGAAGTCGTCATTCCCGGCGACCACGGCGGCAACGGCTACGTTCAGGGTCACGGTCGCGTCATCGCAGATGCCACCGTTGGGGGCCGGCAGGCAGACCTGGTAGCGGAAGCTGTCCGGCCCGGAATACGTGCCCTGCGCGGTATAGCTGAAGCTGCCATCGGCCGTGACGCTGACCGTGCCGTGGGCCGCGCCCGCCAGCAGGCTGAACACTGCGCCGGTCGGCACGTTGTCGTTGCCGGCCACGGTCTCGGCCAACGCCACGCCGGCGGTCGCGGCGAAGCTGTCGTCCACCGCTTCCGGGGCGATCACCAGCTGCACATTGGCCGTCGCGCAGTTGGTGCCGCCCGGCAGTTCGCAGATCTGGTAAGTGAAGGCATAGGCCCCCGCTGCAGCGCCTGCCGCCACCTGCAGCTGGCCGGCGGTGTTGGCGGTGATGCTGCCCGGCGCACCGCTCAGTGTCAGGCTGACGCCTGCCGGCGTCACTGCCGTGCCGTTCAGGGTGTCGTTGCCGAGCAGGCTGGTGGGGGTGGTACCCGGCTGCAGCGGCGTGGCGAACAGGTCATCGGCGGCGGCCAGCTGGTTGGCGGCCACGCTCACGTTCACCGTGGCCGTGTCGCAGACGGTCGCGTTGGGGGCCGGCAGGCAGAGCTCGTAGGTAAAGCTGTCCGGCCCGGTGTTGGCGTCGGCGGGGGTATAGGTGAAGGTGCCATCGGCGTTGACCACGGCAGTGCCGCGGGCGGCCTGGGTCGCCAGGCTGAAGGCCGAGCCACTCGGGAAGTTGTCGTTCCCGGCCAGGTTGGCGGTCAGCGGCCGCCCGCCACCAGGCGTGCTGACCGTGTCGTCCACGGCATCCGGGCTGATCACCAGGGTGGCGGTGGCAGTGGCGCAGTTGGCCGGCGCCGCGTTGTCGCAGAACCGGTACGTCAGCGACAGCGGGCCGGCTGCAGCGGTCGGCGGCACGACGAGGGTGCCGTTGGGGTTGATCGAGAAGCCCGTGGGCGCACCCACCAGGCTGAGCGTCACCTGCGCCTGCGGCACCGCGTTGCCATCGTAGGTGTCGTTGCCCAACACCGTGGGCGTCGTGCCGCCGGCACCGGGCCGCAAGGGTGCACTGAAGGTGTCATCGACAGCGACCAGCACATTGGCATCGACCAGCACCGATGCCGTGGCGGTGGAACAGACACTGCCATTCGGCGCGGGCAGGCACACCTGGTAGGGAATCGATGCCGGCTGGGTGATGCCCCCGGTGGGCGCGTAGGTCAGGGTGCCGGTGCTGCTGATGGTCGCCCCGGGCACCGGCGTGCCGGAGGCGCTGTAGGTGGCGCCGGCCGGTGCGTTGTCATTGCTGGCCAGGTTGCCGCTGAGCGTGCCCGCCCCGGCCAGGGCATTGAAGCTGTCGTCGACGGCGGTGGGCGTGATGATCAGGCTGGCGCTGGCGGTGGCGCAGTTGGTCGGCGATGCGTTTTCGCAGATCTGGTAGCCGATCGACGTTGCGCCCGCAGCGGCACCGGCCGGCACCGCGATGACGCCTGCGCTGTTGATGGTGAAGCCGGCCGGCGCGTTCTGCAGTGAAATGATGAGGTTGCCGCCCACCACCGGGGAGCCGTTCAAGGTGTCGTTGCCCAACACCGTGGGCGTGCTGCCACCGGTGGTGGAAGAAAGGGGCGTGGCGAAGCTGTCGTTGACCGCCACCAGCGCGTTGGCCTGCACCGGCACCGCTGGCGTGCTGGCGGTGTTGTCGCCGGGGGTCGGGTCGGTGGTGCCCGTGGGCAGTACCAGCGACACGGTGTTGGCCGGCACCGTGGCCGGGGTGGCGGCAGGTGCGGTGCCATTCACCAGCAGCACCACGCTGTCACCCACGCCGACGTTGACCAGCACGTTCACGGCATTGCCGCTGCCGCTGGGCTGGGCGCACGACGACGCAGCGGTGGTCGGCTGGCAGCTCCAGGTGACGTTGGTCAGCAGCGAAGACACCGTATCGACCACGCCCACGCCGCTGGCCGCGGACGGCCCGGCGTTGCTGACCTGGATGCGGTACTGCACCGCGCCACCGGCGGCCACCGGGGTGGCGCTGACCAGGGCCTTGCTGACGCTCAGCTGCGCCTGCAGCGCCAGGGCATTGGTATCGGTGGCGCTGTTGTTGCCGGGCGTGGGGTCGGCCACATCGGTGGGCGCGGTGACGGTGGCGGTGTTGTTGAGCGGGTTCGGGTAGCTCTGTGCCAGCAGCGGCGGTGGCAGCAGCAATGCCAGCACGGCCATGGCCTGCGCGATGCCGGCCGAAGCCCTGCCTGCCCTGCGCTGCCTGCCCGTTGCTGCCATGCGTTCATCCTCGAAAGCTTGCCCTGGCCTGTTGCAGGCACGCGGCATCGGTGGTCCTGTCATTCATCCGCAAGGGGCGTCCCCTGCACGCACTGCACTGCACCGGCCGCTAGTACGCGCCCGGGTTGTTGCTGAAACTGACCGGGACGCTGATCGTGGCCTGCCCGCCGTTGATCAGATTCACGCCGGCATTCACCGCATTGCCGCCCACCGCACCGCCGCTGGCCGCCGCGCAGGTGCTGCCGCTGGTGGCACTGCAGGTCCATGCGCCGCGCAGCGTGGTGCCGCTCGGCAGGCTGTCGGTGACCACGGCATTGGTGACGGCATCCGGGCCGTCGTTGCGGACCAGCAGCGTGTAGGTCGCGGTGCCGCCCGGGGTGTAGGTGCCGCTGCCGTCGGTCTTGGTGATCGACAGATCCGCCTGACGCGTTCGATTGGTGATCCGGCACACCAGCGTCACGGCCGTGGCCGTCATCGCCGGCGCCTGCAGGGTGAAGCTGCCGCCGCTGCCGGAAGAGACCACGGTGTTGTTCTGGTCGGTGCACTGCCAGGTGCTGGCATAACGGCTGAGCGTGGTACCGGCCGCGGCCGCTTCGGCCAGCGCGTAGCTGCCGCCGGGCACCGTGATCACCGTGGCCGTCGCGCCGTTGTTGCCGACGTTGCTGGCCGAGCCGACCGTGCTGCCGTTGTAGGTGATGGACAGATTGAACCGCCCGGTATCGCTGGTGGGCTGCAGGTCCTTGACCAGCTGCAGTGTCGCCGCGCACGCCTGGGTGATGCCTTCGACGGTGAAGACCGCCTGTCCGATGCGGATGCCGAGCAGGGCCAGCAGGTTGTCCACCAGCCCGCCCAGCAATGCGGTCAGCACCGGCGTGACCACAGCGTTGACCTGGGTGCGGATCGGCGTCAGCAACGTGTTGACGATGCCGTTGACGAGGTCCGCCACCGGCAGCGGCAGTGCGATGCCGCCCAGCAGCGTGACCGTGGGGTTGCCACTGGTCACCTGGATGCTGAGCGAGTTGACCAGGGTCGAGACCATCGTCGCCGCGCTGACCGTGCCGGCGCTCAGCGTGCGGGTCTGTGGATACGGACCGGTGAAGCTCGCGCTCTGCAGGCCGGGCGTGGCAGTGGCGAAACTGCGGATGCTGACCGTCAGCGGGATGGTGATGTCGGCGATCGGCGTGAGCAGGCCGAGCACATTGGCCGACACCCGCACCCGCACGCTGAGCGAGGTCAGCGTCGCCGCGCTCAGCGCGGTATCGGTGAGCACCGTCGTGCGGTTGAAGAAGGTCGCATCGCTGATCTGGCCGACATACAGGTTCACCAACCCCGGACGCGCCTGCAGCGTGACCGCGTTGCCGACCAGGTTGATCGCCGAGATCGCTCCTTCGGCGCGTGCGACATCGGCGTAGACCTGCAGATGCAGGACATCGGCAGTGATGCTGGTGTTGGAGAGGGTGACGCCCAGCAGGTTCAGGCCACTGAGCGCCGCCGAGAGCGTGCCCGTGTTCAAACCCTGCACCAGGTCCAGATCGAGCTTGATGCGGATCGCCGCGCTGTGGAATGCCGCGCCGGCCGCGCCGCAGGTGTACACCGGCGGCTCGACCACCTGCAGCCACAGGCGCACGTTGGCCACGCCGTTGAGGCCAAGTGCCGAGGTGTTGACCGTGATCGGCGTGGGCGTGGTGAGTACGTTGCGGAAGTTGTAGAGCTGCACACCGCCGGTAAGCAGGTCCAGCACGTTCAGGCGCACGGTCGCCAGCGAGCCGGTGGGCAGCGCGATCTGCAGGATGTCGGCCAGGCGGATGCTGCCGCCTACGCCCGCCGCGCCGAGCGGCAACGCATTGAGGACATTGGCGGCCGCGGTCTGCCCGTCCGCCTGCAGGACCTGCACCATCGCCGCACGCAACTGGCCGAGGGTGATGCTGGCGTTGAGCACCTGGCTGGGATCACTGACCACCACGCCGCCGTTGAGCTGGGTCAGCAACGCGTTGAGATTGATGTTCGCCCCGGCCAGGTTGTTCCAGTCGGCCACGCTGAGATTGACCGCGGTGCCCGGCAGCAACGCACCGAACAGCAGATTGAGCACCGGGCTCTGGGTGGAATCGATCGAGGCCAGGCGCGGGCCTGCACTCACGCAGGCGCCAGCCGTGCAGGCCGATTGCGCGGCGGCCGATGAAATACCGGCACTTAATGCGAACAGCATCACAAATAACAGCGAAATCGCTCTCAAACTGAATCGCCGTAACGCCAACTTCACAACAGAAACTTTATCCATCGGCCATCCCCTGCGTCCTGGCCGAAGCGGTCTTTCACGGGCCGGTGGATACCGACCATGATCGACAGGGCATCGGCCTGCTTCCGATGTTTTGGATGTCCCGGCGCGTCATGGCCGGCTTGAGGGATTAACTACGTGCACGCAGGTAAACCGTCAAACCGGCCGTGTCGCGTGCAGGGGGAAGTTTCACTGTCGCTCGTGGATTCATCGGCGGAGCGATTGCAACGGCAAGGGCGGCAAGCAGTTCTGTACAGACCGAAAAAAGAATCGCTGCCCGGTAAGTATCGATAACCATCCACTGTTCAAGGAACGAGAAAGGGGAAGGCCATGTTGGCGATGTCGGATCGAATTCGCGCAGCACGCACCAGCGCAGGGATGTCACAGACGCAGTTGGCAGTGGAAACCGGGGTCAAGCGCAGTGCCGTCGCGCAATGGGAGCGCCGGGGAGGAACGCATCCGAGTGTGTCGCACCTGGTGCACATCGCCGTCAGTACGCGGGTGCGATTCGAGTGGTTGGCCACCGGTCGCGGCGTGTGCAAGGCCAGCGGGGAGGAACTGATGTTGACCGCGCCCGCACAGGACTACGTGCGCGATGACCTGGAGGGCAACATCCTGTCGCTGCTGCGGCGGTTGCCACCGCGCAAGCGGCAGGTGGCGCAGTCCATCATCGAGATGCTGGCCGTGTAGGCCACGGCCGGGCGCTCAGGCCGGCAGTTCCAGCGCGGCACGCGGCGGCAGCGACCAGTCGATGCGCGCGTTGCCGCGGCGCTGCAGGTACTCATTGGCCATCGAAAAATGGCGGCAGCCCAGGAAGCCGCGATGCGCCGACAGCGGCGAAGGGTGCGGTGCCTTGAGCACGCGGTGCCGGCCGGTATCGATGACCTTGCCCTTCTGCTGGGCGTAGCTGCCCCACAACAGGAACACCAGGCCCTCTCGCTCGCGGTTGAGCGTATCCACCACATGGTCGGTGAAGCCCTCCCAGCCACGCCGCTGGTGAGAGCCGGCGTTGCCCGCCTCCACCGTCAGCACCGCATTGAGCAGCAGCACCCCGCGGTGCGCCCACGGCAGCAGGCAGCCGTGGTCCGGGCGCGGGATGCCCAGATCGGCCTCGATCTCTTTGTAGATGTTGAGCAGCGACGGCGGTACCGGCACGCCCGGCATCACCGAGAAGCTCAGGCCGTGCGCCTGGCCGTACCCGTGATACGGATCCTGGCCGAGGATGACCACCTTGACCTGGTCGAAGGGCGTGGCATCGAAGGCGGCAAAGATCTGCGGGCCCGGTGGGAACACCTGGGCTCCGGCCGCTTTGCGCTGGCGCAGAAAAGCGGACAACTCCCGCATGTCCGGCCGCAGCAGGTAATCACCGATACGCGTCTTCCAGCTCGGTTCGAGCTGGATGCTGGGTACTACATCGTCATTCATCGCACTGCAGGCTTGTCGTTGAGGCGGGACAGACGCAGCTGGAACAGCACCTTGGTGATGAGCAGCCGCTCTTCGATCGGCTTCTGCACCAGATCGTTGGCACCGGCCTGGAGCAGACCGGATTGATTGTGCGGGTTGCCGTCGCCGGTCATCACCAGCACCGGCAGGCGGCGTTTGCCGTAGCCGAAATCCACGCGGACGCGCTGCACCACGTCGCGACCACTGAGCTCGCCCTTGAGCGTGACATCGGTCAGCACCAGGTCGATGCGATGGCTGCTGCGGCCAAGCGACTCGGCGGTGAGCAGCGCGAACGCATCTTCGGCGGTCAGCACGTGCAGCACGTTCAGGCCCTGCCGTTCGAGCATGCGCTTGGTCGCCTCGGCGACGACGCGGCTGTCTTCAACGTACAGGATCGTCGCGCCGGGAATCGTCTCCGGCTGCACATAGCCGCGGATGAAGGTGGCCAGCGCTTCGTGACCGAGCGCCTTGTCGAAATAGTCGGTGACGTACTCGGTGAAGCGACGCTGCTCCAGATGCTGCTGCGCATCGCCGGAGACCACGATCACCGGTACGTAGGCCTGCCCCGCGGCGTCGCGCACGATGCGCGCCAGGTCGAGCCCGTCGCCATCGCTCAGCGTGAGCGAGGTGGTGACCAGGCTGACCGGGCCGGCATCCAGCGCCGCCCGCGCCTCGGCGATGCTCGCACAGCCCACCACCTCCACCGCCGGCAGTTCGCGTTGCAGCACATCGGCGATCAACTTGCGGACCAGCCGGGAGCCATCGACGACCATCACGCGCGGTGCGTCGTCGACGAGGTGCTTGAGGGCTTGCGGAAGCATGCGGGGCTCAGGTTTCGGTGGGACGGGTCTGGCGCAGGAAATGTCCCGTCACCAGCCAGGCGCCCAGCCAGCCCAGCACCACGGTGCCGAGCAGCACGAACGAGGAATGCAGCAGGTCCAGACCATGCAGCACGAACGGGCTGCCATAACTATGCGAGAGCGCGGCCAGCGGCGGGCGCAGCGCCAGCCCGGCGGCACCGATCAGGGCCAGCGCCACCGCGCCGGCGCCCAGGCCGTACCACGCGCCCAGGTACAGGAACGGGCGACGGATGAAGCCATCGCTGGCACCGAGCAGCTGCAGCACGCCGATCTCATCGCGGCGGGCCTGGATATCCAGGCGCACCGTGTTGCCGACCACCAGCGCGGCACCGAGCCCGAGCAGCACCGACAACACCTGCACCAGGCGCGTGCCGAAGCCCAGCCAGCCATCCAGCCGCTTGCGCCACAGTGCATCGTGCTGCACCAGGTCGGCCTGCGGCAGGGCTTCCAGCGACTGCGCCAGGCGCGCGTCATCGGCGCCCTCGCCCGGGGTCACGATCAGCAGCGTCGGCAGCGGGTTGTCGTGCAGCGCATCGATCGCTTCGCCGAGCCCGGCACTTTCGCGCAGCTCCTGCAGCCCCTGCTCCGGCGTCTGCACGGTCACCTTGGCCACGTCGGCGCGGGCGCGCAAAGTCTCGGCGACCTGGCCGGCCGCATCGGCCCCGGCATCGGTCTTGAGGAACAGATTGATGTCGCGCGACTGCTGCACGCTGCCGGCGAAGTGCTTGAGGTTGTCCAGCGCGATCGACAGGCCCAGCGGCAGGGCCAGCGCCAGCGCCATGACCATCACCGTGAGCAGGGTCGCCCACGGCTTGCGCCAGGCGCGGCCGAGGCTGAAGACCACGCTGTGGCCATGATGGTGCAGCCACACGCCCAGGCGCGAAGGCGCGGCGGTTTCCTTGGTCACCGGAGTATTCATTCGGCCAGGTCCTGCGGCGAGATGTCATCGACCAGGCGGCCGTGGTCCAGGATCAGCACGCGCTTGCGCATGCGCCGCAGCAGGGCCAGATCGTGGCTGACCACCAGCACGCTGGTGCCGCGGTCGGGCAGTTCGGCGAACAACGCCATGATTTCTGCCGCCAGGGTCGGATCGAGATTGCCGGTTGGTTCATCGGCGACCAGCAGCTTGGGCTCGCCGACAATCGCACGGGCGATGCCGACGCGCTGCTGCTCGCCGGCCGACAACTGCGAGGGGAGCGCTTTTTCGCGATGACCCAGGCCCATCCGTTCGAGCACCGAGCGCACGCGCTTGCCGATCTCGTTGCGGCGGGTGCCACGCAGGATCAGCGGCAGGGCGACATTCTCGGCGATGCTGCGGTCCATCAGCAGGCGGTGGTCCTGGTAGACCGCACCGACCTCGCGCCGATGCCGCGGAATACTGCCGCCGCGCACCTTCAGCAGGTTGCGCTCATCGAAGATCACCGCGCCGCGGCTGGGCCGCTCGTCGAGATGGATCAACTTGAGCAGGGTGCTCTTGCCCGCACCGGAATGACCGGTAACGAACAGCATCTCCCCGGGGGCGACATCGAAGCTGACGTCCACCAGTGCCTGGTGGCCGCCGGCATATTGTTTGCTGACATTGTCAAAACGCAGGACGCTCATCCCCTGATTATGCAGGACGAGCGTGGCGCGTAGGTAACGGCAACCTGATGGGGGGTCTGATCGGTAGCGCCGGCCAGCGGCCGGCACTGCCTCAGCCGTCAGGTCTTACGAACCGGAGAGCATCCGGCGGATCTTGCGGCCCAGGCGGGTCAGGAACGAGGCGCCCGGATCGGCGGCCGGCGTGCCGCGCATCGGCTTGGCGGTCACCTGCACCGGGGTCACCGGGCCGGTGGCTGCCGCGCCTTCGGCACCTTCGACCGGACGGCCGTGGCGGCGACGACGACGCTTGCGCGGGGCGCGCTCGCCTTCCACGGCGGGGCTGCCCTCGGCGGACGGGGCGGCGGTCGGTGCGAGCTGCGACTTGGCCACGGCATCGGCGGCGGCAGCCACCGGCTGCTCGCCTTCCACGCGCGGCTTGCGCTCACGGCGCGGCTTGCCATCGGCACTGCGCTCACCCGGGGCGCGGCGCTCGCCGCGGCCACCGGACGGCTTGCCGCCGCGGCTGCTGCCACCGCCACGACGCTGCTCTTCCGCCGCACGCGCTTCGCGCGCTTCACGGAAGATCTGGCCGACGCTCTCGTTCTCGTCGCCCTCGGCATCACCCTCGCCTTCGGGCGACGGTGCACGCGGCGCGCGCGGAATCGGGGTGAGGATTTCGCTGGTGACCGGCTCGACCGGAATCTTCTGGTCGATGTAGGCCTCGATATCCGGCAGGCCCATCGCGTAGCGCTCGCAGGCGAAGCTGATCGCATCACCCTCTTCGCCCAGCCGCGCGGTGCGGCCGATGCGGTGCACGTAGTCTTCCGCATCGAACGGCAGGTCGTAGTTGTAGACGTACTTGATGCCGTCGATGTGCAGGCCGCGGGCGGCCACATCGGTGGCCACCAGGATTTCCAGCTGGCCCTTCTGGAAGCGGTTGAGCAGGCTTTCGCGCTTCTTCTGCGGCACATCGCCGGACAGCACGCCGACGCGGTAGCCAGCCTTCTCCAGCGAACGCGCGACGCGCTCGACGAACACCTTGGTATTGACGAACACCATGGTGCGGGCGCCTTCGCTGCGCGAGAGCAGGCCCAGCAGCAGCGGGATCTTCTCTTCGTCGGCCGGGAAGTAGATGCGCTGGCGCACGCGGGCGGCGGTGATCGATTCGCTCTCCACCACCAGCTTCTGCGGCTCGTTCATGTGCTCATAGGCCAGCTCCAGCACGCGGTGGCTGAGCGTGGCGCTGAACAGCAGCGTCTGGCGCGTGGTGCGCTCGGGCATGCGGCGCAGCAGGAAGCGGATGTCCTTGATGAAGCCCAGGTCGAACATGCGGTCGGCTTCGTCGAGCACGCAGATCTCGCAGGCATGCAGCGAAACCACCTTGTGCTGCTTGACGTAATCGATCAGGCGGCCCGGGGTGGCGATGATCACGTCCACGCCCTGCTGCAGGATCTCGCGCTGCTTGTCGTAATCCACGCCACCGTAGACCAGCGCGAAGCGCAGGCCGAGGTCGGAGCCGAACTTCACGGCGTCCTTGTGGATCTGGATGGCCAGCTCGCGGGTCGGCGCCAGGATCAGCGCGCGCGGATCTTCCGGCTTGCGGTCGGCCAGCGCCGGGCGGGTCAGCAGGCGGTTCACCACGGCGACCAGGAAGGCCAGGGTTTTGCCGGTGCCGGTCTGGGCCTGGCCGGCGACGTCGCCGCCGGGCAGCGCGACCGGCAGGGTCAGCGCCTGGATGGGCGTGCAACGGGTGAATCCGGCTCCTTCAAGGCCGGCCTGCAGGGCCGGATGCAGCTCGAAGGAGGAGAAGGTCAAATCGGTCAGCGGTTTGTCGCTCATGAGTCCGTCTTGGTAAGGCCATCCCGGCAGAGGTGCGGGGTGGCTTGCAATCTTGGGGGGCACCGTCGCAAACGGCCCCTGCGCCGGGATTGGCAGGGCCGGACTCCAGGTCCAGGGCGCCGCACAATGCCCCAGTTTAGCGCAATGTCGGCGTCAAACCGGGATCACCCGTCGCGCAGCGCCATGAGAATGCCCGCCCGGCGTGCTTTTTGCGGCAGGTTTCAGGCCTTGGAAGGCTCTCCACCTCGCATTCACCGGCCCTGCCGCCGGTTGAACGGGGTGGCGGGAAGGGCTGGAAGCGTCGTGCCGGCCCCCGCATATCAACCAGGATCGTCGCGATAACGCAGGTGGGCGATCACGGGACGCTTCTTTCCAACCAGCGTCTGTCCGGTCACGGCGATAGCGGTACACTGCGCCCCGTGAGCGTCCAGGCATCCGCCGAACGCACCGCTGGCCGCCCGCGGCCACGAGGCACCAGACGAGGGTGACGCCCGGTTGGCGTTGCCCAAATTCAACTTCCTCCGGCCCTGCCGGGTGCATTACCAGACGAGAAACCAAGATGAGCGACAAGGTTGTACATGTCGGCGACGCCGACTTTGATAGCGCAGTGCTGAATTCCAAGGAACCGGTGCTGGTCGATTTCTGGGCCGAATGGTGTGGTCCCTGCAAGATGATCGCCCCGGCCCTGGACGAACTGGCCGACGCCTACAACGGCCGCGCCAAGATCGCCAAGGTCAACGTGGACCAGAACCGTGCCCTGGCCGCCAAGTACCACGTGCGCTCGATCCCGATGCTGCTGGTGTTCAAGGACGGCGAAGTCCAGGCCCAGCAGATCGGTGCCGTCGGCAAGGCCCAGCTGGCCGGCATGCTCGACAAGGCCCTGGCCTGATCGCTGCAGGCAGCCGGCCCCGCCCGGCTGCCACGCGGGCCCATCGCCCGCATGAATGACCCCGCCCCACCCGGCTTGCGCGCTGCCGCGAGCCGGTGTTAGTGTCGGCATATCCGGCCGCATTCGCGCGCCGCATCTTCTGGACGCAGTTTCCTTCCAGATCCTTTCCCAACGTTCGCCGCCCTGCCGGGCGCTCGCACCTTCTAGCGAGGAATCCAGCACTTGTCCGATATCACTACTTCCGAACCCGGGAGCGCCGACGCGCCCGCCGAGAAGCGCGTGCGCAAGCCGCGCGTCGCCAAGGCCGCCGCCAACACCGCTGCCGAGGCAGGTTCCCCCCCCTCACAACCCGCTCTGCCTCTGGCTGCCGCGTCTGACGCGCCGGCGCCGGCTGCTGCTCCTTCGGCAGCCCCGCAGGCATCGGCGCCGGCAGCTCCTGCCGGTGGCGACGCATCGCCCTCCCAGGGCGGTGGTCAGCAGGACACCGGCGACGGTGGCCAGCGCAACCAGAATGGCCGGCACCAGAACCAGAACCAGCAGGGCGGGCAGAACCCGTACCAGCAGGGTCAGGGCCAGAACCAGGGCCAGGGCCAGGGCCAGGGTCAGGGCCAAGGCAACCGCCGCGACCGTTTCCGCAATCGCCGTGACCGCAACCGCGGTGGCGATCGCTACAACGATGACGGCATGCCGCAGGACAACGGCGAACAGCAGCCGTTCGTGCGCAGCCAGCAGGCCAACGTGCCCGAAGGCTTCCCGGTCTATTCGCTGAGCGACCTCAAGCGCATGCCGGCGCAGAAGCTGCTGGAAATCGCCGAGCAGCTGCAGATCTCCGAAGGCGTGGCCCGTGCCCGCAAGCAGGACGTGATCTTCGCCCTGCTCAAGGTGCTGACCCGTCATGGCGACGGCGTCGCCGCCGACGGCGTGCTGGAAATCCTGCCCGACGGCTTCGGCTTCCTGCGTGCGGCCGAAGCCAGCTACCTGGCCGGCCCGGACGATACCTACATTTCGCCCAGCCAGATCCGCCGCTTCAACCTGCGCACCGGCGACCACCTGTCCGGCCGCATCCGCTTCCCGAAGGACGGCGAACGCTACTTCGCGCTGTCGATCGTGGACACCATCAACGGTGAGCCGCTGGAAGCATCCAAGAACAAGGTGCTGTTCGAGAACCTGACCCCGCTGTTCCCGCGCAAGCGCTTCACCCTGGAACGCGGCAACGGTTCGTCCGAAGACATCACCGGCCGCATCCTCGATCTGATGGCACCGCAGGGCAAGGGTCAGCGTTCGCTGATCGTCTCCCAGCCCAAGGCCGGCAAGACGATGATGATGCAGCAGGTGGCCACGGCGATCACCACCAATCATCCGGACGTGCACCTGATCGTGCTGCTGATCGATGAGCGCCCGGAAGAAGTGACGGAAATGCAGCGCACCGTGCGCGGCGAAGTCATCAGCTCCACCTTCGACGAGCCGGCCGCCCGTCACGTGCAGGTCGCCGAAATGGTGATCGAGCGTGCCAAGCGCCTGGTCGAGCACAAGAAGGACGTGGTGATCCTGCTCGACTCGATCACCCGCCTGGCGCGCGCCTACAACAACGTGGTACCCAGCTCCGGCAAGGTGCTCACCGGTGGTGTGGATGCCAACGCACTGCACCGTCCGAAGCGCTTCTTCGGCGCCGCGCGCAACGTGGAGGAAGGCGGCAGCCTGACCATCATCGCCACCGCGCTGGTCGATACCGGCAGCAAGATGGACGAGGTGATCTACGAAGAGTTCAAGGGCACCGGCAACAGCGAAGTGCACCTGAGCCGCCGCATCTCTGAAAAGCGCGTGTTCCCGGCGATCGACATCAACCGCTCGGGCACCCGTCGCGAAGACCTGCTGATCGAACCGGAACTGCTGCAGAAGATCTGGATCCTGCGCAAGCTGCTGCATCCGATGGATGAAATGGCCGCGATGGAATTCCTGCTCGACAAGATGAAGAACACCAAGTCCAACGACGAGTTCTTCGGTTCAATGAAGCGCTGATACGCGTTTCAGGCGAACAGACAAAGGCCCCGCATCGCGGGGCCTTTTTCGTTGAGGGGGATGTCCGGGCAGAGCCCGGCGCTACGGGCAGCGCACCCCGCCCGCCGCGTTGTCTGCATCCACCGATACGCGCACCTGGGTGAACGCCGCCGCGAAGGGCGTGTCGGCGCTCACCACGAACGGTGCTTCCACCGCACCCAGGTCCACGCCCTGCTTGGCAAAGCACGCCAGCGGCACGGTCACGGTCTGCTTCTGCCCCGGCGAAAGCCTGGCCAGGACCGGCGCGATATCCACGCCGCCCTCGCAGCCGGTACCGCACTGCATGGTCACCTTCACCGGCGACACCGGGCGCTGCACCAGCTGCACATCGAACTGCAGCGCGCCGTGGTTGCGTGCCAGCGCACCCAGGTTGCGCCGCGAGGAACTGCGTGCGATCAACTGCGCCGGCGCCAGCCAGGTCACTTCCTTGGCATCCTGCTGGGTATTGATCTGCACGGTGCGTACCTGCACTACCGGCGCGGCGGCCGGCCAGCGCAACGTGGCGTTGAGATCGTTGCCCAGCGGCTGGGTGGCACCAGCGGCCGCCACATGCAGCGCGAACGGCGGCGTGTCGGCCCGGTTGAAGATCGGCAGCGTGGTGACCTCGCCGCAGTTGTCCGGGTTGGCTTCGGGCAGGCGGTCGACCTTGCCCGGGGTGCGGTAACTCAGGCCGTGGCCAAGCGCGAACAGCGGCGGCTGCTTCGGATCCGGACGGTCGATCGGCGCCGGGCACGGCACGCCCGGCCACGGGAAGCTCAGGCGCCCGCGGAAATCACGCGCGGGCTTGCCGTCCTTGCCAGCCACCAGCACGTCGGTGATGCCCTTGCCTTCGGTACCCGGCAGCCACGCCGCCACGAAGGCCTGGGAGTGGTTGAGCAGGTCGTTGGTGTACATCGGGCGCCCGGAGAAGTACACGGTCACCACCGGCTTGCCACTGGCCTGGGCCGCGCGCAGCACGGCCAGATCCTGCGGATAGGCACGGCTGTGGCTGACCGGATCGGACGCGAGGATGTCGCCGTTGGTTTCGGCATATGGCGTCTCGCCGATCACGGCCACCACGACGTCGAACTGCGCGGGATCCAGCGCCGTCGCATCGGCGCTGTAGGCAACCTTCTGTGCGCCAAGTTCGGCACGCAGCGCCCCCAGCACCGAATCGCCAGTGGGGAAATCGGCATTGCGGTTCTCGGTGCCCTGCCAGGTCAGCGACCAGCCACCGGACTGATCGGACAGGTTGTCGGCACTCTTGCCGACCACCATCACCCGCGCATCGCGGCGCAGTGGCAACACCTTGGCCTCGTTCTTGAGCAGCACCAGCGACTCGCGCACGGCCTGGCGCGCCAGCTCACGGTGCTGCACGGCGGCGACGTCACCGGCATGACGGCTGTCGGACGGCTTGTGATCGAACAGGCCCGCGCGCAGCTTCACGCGCAGGATGCGGGTGACCGCATCATCGATGCGCGCCATCGGGATCTCCCCGCTCTCCACCTGGGCGATGGTGTTGGCGATGAAGGCCTTCCAGTCGTCGGGCACCATCACCATGTCGATGCCGGCGTTGATCGCCTGCGCACAGCTGTCGTTGCGGCAGCCCGGCACCTGGGCGATGCCGTTCCAGTCGGAGACGACGAAACCGTCGAAGCCCATCTTCTCCTTCAGCGCGCCGGTCAGCAGCGCTTTGTTGCCGTGCATCTTGCCGTAGTCGACGCCACCGCTGCGGTCGTTCCAGCTGTTGAACGAGGCCATCACCGTCTGCACGCCTTCGCCAAGCGCACCGTAGTAGCCCTGCCCGTGCACGTTGATCATGGTGGCCTTGTCGACCAGCGCTTCGCCCTGGTCGCGGCCGCTGTCGGTCGCGCCATCGCCGATGTAGTGCTTGGCGGTGGCAACGACATTGCCGTCGTCGCCGAAGCGCCCCTGCGCACCCCTGACGTAGGCCTGGGCGAATTCGCGTACCACGTGCGGGTCGGAGGAATAGCTTTCGTAGGTGCGCCCCCAACGTGGATCGTGCGCCACTGCCAGCGTCGGCGCGAACACCCAGTCGATGCCGGTGGCGCGCACCGCGTGTGCGGTGGCCCGGCCGATCCGCTCGATCAGCGCGGCGTCGCCGGCCGCGCCCAGCCCGATGTTGTGCGGGAACAGCGTGGCACCGTAGACGTTGTTGTGGCCGTGCACCGCATCGGTGCCCCAGATCACCGGGATCGGCGTGCGCGCATCGGTGGCCAGCGAGGCCGCCCGATACGCATCGGCCAACTGCAGCCACTGCGCGACCGTGGCGTGCTTGTCCATGCCCGGCCAGGAGCCGCCGCCATTGAGGACCGAGCCGATGTAGTACTGGCGGACCTGGTCGGGCGTGATCATCTTGATCTCGGGCTGGGTCATCTGGCCCACCTTCTGCGCCAGCGTCATCTGCGCCACGATCTGCTGCACCCGCGCCTCCAGCGCAGCATCCGGCCCGATCGCGCTGGTCACATGGGGCCAGTCCTTCAGGCGTTCACCGGTGGCCGGTGCGGCACCGGCCGTCGAGGCCAGCGCAGCCAGCAGGCAGGTAGCGAGAATCGTCTTGTTGGAGCTGGTCACTGGACATCTTCCTCTGATGAAATACGCGCGAACGGAACGGGCGGGACTGCAGCCGGGCGGCGGTCAGCGCCCCGCTCTGACAGCGCTGTCATATAAGCCCATGGCAACGCTGTCAACCGCCCGCGGCCACGCTTGCGACCGGCGTCCCGCTGCAGCGGGGGATCACCACCGGAGATGATGTCCAGGCCGTACTTGAACTGCTGCATCGCGACATGGAAAACCCGAACCCGCCACGCACGTCGCCGGCATGGCAACATCCGCCTGCATCGGCAACATCGATGTGACACACGCGCACTACCATCGGCACCTGGCCGCCCGCCCCTCCGAGAGGAACCCCCGCACCATGCGTAGTCGTATCGAGGATGTCGCCGCCGTTGCGGGTGTATCGATCAAGACGGTCTCCCGCGTGCTCAACAACGAGCCCAACGTACGCGCGGAAACCCGCGAGCGGGTGCTGGCCGCCGTGACGCGCCTGGGCTACAAGCCCAACCTCTCCGCGCGCAGCCTGGCCGGGCAGCGCTCGTATGCACTGGCGCTGGTCTACAACAATCCCTCGCGCAACTACCTGATGGAAATCCAGAACGGGATGCTGGAGGCGTGCCATGCGCACCATTACAACCTGATCCTGGGCCCGGTCGGCACGGCGCGCCGCACCCTGCCCGACCTGGCCGCGTTGTTCGAGAATTCGCGCCCGGACGGGGTGGTGCTGATCCCGCCGCTGACCGACGACGCGGTGGTGCTGGCCTACCTGGAAGAGCATGAGATTCCGTATGCGTCCATCGCACCGCGGCATCCGGACGGCTGCATCGGCGTGCGCATGGATGAGACCACCGCAGTGGTTGAACTGATCGGTCACCTGGTCGCGCAGGGGCATCGCCGCATCGGCCATATCAAGGGCCCGCGCGCGCACGGCGCCTGCCAGTGGCGTCTGGCCGGCTACCGCCAGGCGTTGCGCCAGTACGGCATCGCCTACGAGCCGGCGCTGGTGGTCAACGGGCAGTTCTCGTTCGAATCCGGCATCGAGGCGGCCAATGCACTGCTGGACCTGCCGGAGCCACCGAGCGCGATCTTCGCCGCCAACGATGACATGGCCGCCGCGGTGTTCCGCGTCGCCGGGCAGCGCGGCCTGCGCATTCCCCGCGACCTGTCGGTCTGCGGCTTCGATGACACGCCGATCGCCGGGCACATCTACCCGGCGCTGACCACCGTGCGCCAGCCGACCGCCTCCATGGGCAGGCTGGCCACCGAGCAGTTGATCGACCGCATCCGCTCCCCGGAGGCCGGGGTCATGGTCACCGTCGACCATGCGGTGCTGGTGCGCGAATCCACGCACCCCCCGCGTCGCCGCTGAGCGCCTGCCTCAGTGGCTGTGGCGTGAACCGCGCCAGGCGTAGAAGGCAATGAACAGGTAGCACAGCATCGGCAGCAGGAAGGACACCTGCAGCCCGTGATGGTCGGCCAGCCAGCCCATCGCCAGCGGGATCACCGCGCCGCCCACGATCGCCATCACCAGCAGGCTGGAGGCCTGCCCGGTCAACGTGCCCAGGCGGGCGATGGCCAGCGCGAAGATCGTCGGGAACATGATCGAGTTGAACAGGCCGATGCTGACCACGCTCCACTTGGCCAGGTTGCCGCTGCCGAGCATCGTCACCGTCAGCAGGGCGATCACGATCAACGCGAAGACCCCCAGCATGCGGCGCGGGTCCAGCCGGGTCAGCAACGCTGCACCCAGCAGACGGCCAACCAGCGCCCCCCCCCAATACAGCGACACGTAGCGCGTGGCTTCCTGCTCGGTCAGCCCCTCACCGATACCGGGCATCGAAAGGAAATTGACCAGCACGCTGCCGATCGAGACCTCCGCGCCCACGTAGAAGAAGATGGCCAGCACGCCATAGCGCAGGTGGCGATGGCGCAGCGCATCGCGCAGGCGGCCACTGCCGGTGGCGGCCGCGCCTTCCACGCCGGGAATGGCCGGCAGGCGGAACATCCAGATCGCCACCGCCAGCACGAACAGTGCGACGGCCAGGCCGAAGTACGGCAGCTGCACCGATTGCGCCTCGGCGGCGCGGTAAGCCAGTGCCTCGGCCTGCGGCAGCAGGGCCAGTTCATCGGCGGTGCGCGGCGCGGCCGAGAGAATCAGCAAGCCGCCGAACAACGGCGCGATCGTGGTGCCCAGCGCGTTCATCGACTGCGCCAGGGTCAGCCGGCTGGAGCTGGTCTGCTCCGGACCAAGCAGCGCAACATAGGGATTGGCAGCGACCTGCAGCACGGTGATGCCGGTGGCCAGCACGAACAGCGCGCCGAGGAACAGGCCATACACATGCGCCTGTGCTGCCGGCCAGAACAACAGCGCGCCCACACCGGCGATGGCCAGGCCGGCAACGATGCCGCGCTTGTAGCCCACCGCCGCGACCAGGCGCCCGGCGGGCAGCGACATCAGGAAGTACGCGCCGAAGAAGGTGAACTGGACCAGCATCGCCTGCACCCAGGTGAGCGCGAACGCCGCCTTCAGGTGCGGAATCAGGATGTCGTTGAGGCAGGTGAGGAAACCCCACATGAAAAAGATGGCGGTGACCACGGCCAGTGCAACGCCATTGCTTTGCACATGTTGTCCGCGGACGGCAGCAGGAGTGTCCATTGCATGTCCTTCCAGATTGGGAGAGCCGGCCAGTCGGCGGCCAGACATGGAACCTGCTTGGACCGCGATTGTCCAGCGCTGTCAGCCATCCGCTGCCCGTGGCCCGCGATGCTGCGGTGCGTGCACGCGAATCACTTCGCGCAGTTTCGTTCTGCACTGCACAACGCGTGTGCATCCTCCTTCCGGTGGCCGACGTCCCGGTGAAATCGGGCCACAACGCCTGCGTTGTAGTGCTTCCGCCGCGCAGGTGCCCGATGTGCAGGCAACGTGGAACGCGTGACGATGGCCAGGGAAAGCGCAGCGGGGACGTCGTTTGTTGACAACGCTGTCAACCATGGCTCCAATCCGGGCCGTGCGCACTGGAACCCGCGCCGACACAACGCAGAACCGCCACGATCGAATTCCCTGGGGAGGGATCATCATGAAGACGTACAAGGCCGTACCCCGCAAGGCGATGCTCACCTCCGCACTTCTCGCTGTCCTGGCCGGCCCGGCCTGGGCGCAGGATCCCGCGGCCCGGGAAACCTCCACGACAGCCCCGAATGGCGTCGACCCCACCACGCTGGATGCGGTGCAGGTCACCGGCATCCGTGGCAGCCTCACCTCGTCGATGAACCTCAAGCGCGACAGCCAGGGCGTGGTCGACGGCATCGTTGCCGAGGACATCGGCAAGTTCCCGGATACCAACCTGGCCGAATCGCTGCAGCGCATCAGCGGCGTGTCGATCGACCGTACCTCCAGCGGCGAGGGCTCCAAGGTGACCGTCCGCGGCATCGGCCCGGACTACAACCTGGTGCTCCTGAACGGCCGGCAGATGCCGGCGTCCAACCTCGGCAACGGCGGTGCCGGCCTGAACGGCTCGCGATCGTTCGACTTTGCGAACATCGCCTCCGAATCGATTTCGGCCGTCGAGGTCTACAAGACCACCCGCGCCGACAATCCGACCGGCGGCATCGGTGCCACCATCAACATCAAGACGCTGCGTCCACTGGAGGCGGCGCCGGTCGTCAGCCTGGGCCTGAAGGCGGTGCACGACACCTCCAACGACAACGTGCCGCGCACGCTGCAAGGGTCCAACATCACCGGTGAGCTGTCGGGCATCTTCAGCCAGACCTACGCCGACGGACGCTTCGGCGTTGCACTCAGTGCCAGCCACCAGGAACGCGATTCCGGCTTCAACCAGGCGACCGTGGCCGAAGGCTGGGCGACGCTTCGTGGCAGCGACACCACCGACTGGCGTGCATTGCCACAACCCGGCACGGGCTATGCCGACCGGATCACCAACCGCCCGGGCCCCGATGATATCTATGGCCGCCCGCAGAACTCGGCCTACAACGTCAATGCGGTACAGCGGCAGCGCACCAACGGGCAGGCCACGTTCCAGTGGAAGCCGCTGGACAACGTGACCACCACGCTGGACTACACCTATGTCGAGAACAAGGTCCAGCAGCAGCGCAGCGAACTGTCGGTGTGGTTCAACTACGGCCCCGGCGACAGCACCTGGACCAACGGCCCGGTTGCCGCGCCGATCGTCTACAGCGAAGACGTGGTCAACGGCGACGTGGCCATGGGCGGCATGAAGCTGGCGACCAAGAACAACATGGAAGCGGTGGGCTTCAACGTCGAGTGGGAGGTCAACGATGCGCTGGACATGACCTTCGACTACAACCGCGCCAGTGCCGAATCGCAGCCCGATGGCCCCTACGGCTCGGCGGGCGTGCTGGGCGTCGCCGCTTACGTGCGTGGCAAGACCACGGTCGATTACAGCGGCGACCTCCCCATCATCAACATCGCACTGCCTCCTGGTGGCATCCAGGCATCGGATGCCCTGGTGACCGGCTCGGTCTTCCAGAACAGCTACAACAAGTCTGAAGTGGAGCAGCTGCAGGCCAAGGGCGTGTTCCGCTTTGCCGACTACTCCGCGCTGGATTTCGGCGTGGGCCACACCAAGGTGGACAACCGCTCGGCGGCGGCCATCATGCAGCGAGACAGCTGGGGCGGTGTCGGTACGCCTGCGGACTACGATGACAGCATCTGGTACGCCGATGACATGGCCAAGTACTTCAAGGCGTTCTCCGGCCACAACGATCCGCGCCTGACGGGCCAGTTCCTGGTGTTCGATTTCGACCGCCTGCGCGATCGTGCCGCCCAGGTGGCCAATGGCGTGGAACCGGCCTGCCCCACCTGCTATGTCGCCCCGACGGAATACTCCGAGGACATCCGCACCACGGAAACGTCCAAGAGTGCCTACCTGCAATACCGCACTACCTTTGACTGGAACATGCCGCTGCATATCGCCGCGGGTGTGCGCTACGAAGAAACCGAAGTGGAATCGCAGGCGCTGGTGCGCGTCCCGACCTCCATCAGCTGGAATTCGCTCAACGAGTTCAACATCACCTACGCCGACGAAGGCGCCTTCGTGGGTGGCAAGGGCAAGTACGACTACATCCTGCCCAATCTCGACCTGAAGCTGGACCTGAGCGAATCGTTGGCGCTGCGCGGCAGCTACAGCCGCAGTCTCGGCCGTCCGGGCTGGACGCAGATCGAAAGCGGGCAGCGTCTGGACAACATCGTGCGCACCCAGGGCGGCACCGGCTCGCGTGGCAACCCGGCACTGGAGCCGTTGCTCTCGGACAACTTCGATCTCTCGCTGGAGTGGTACTACGGAGAGGCCAGCTACGCCTCGGTCGGCTTCTTCCGCAAGAACATCAAGAACTTCATCAGCAACACGATCGCGCGGGAGGATGCAGGCAGCCTGCACACCCCGGTGGGCGGCGCCTACTGGAACGAGGCACTGGCATCGGGCTGCGTGGCCACCGATACGGTGTGCATCCGCAACTACATCTTCACCAACCATGCCGGCGACCCGGGCGTGACCTCCACCGGCGTCAATTCCGCAGGGCAGCAGACCGGCAGCATCGTCGGCCAGCCGGGTGATCCGATTGCCGGGTTTGACGTCACCCTGCCGGCCAACCAGCGTTCGGACCACCTCCAGGGTTGGGAAGTGGCCGTGCAGCATCTGTTCGGCCAGTCCGGCTTTGGCGTGGCGGCAAACTACACCAAGGTGAAGTCCGGCCTGACCTTCGACAACCTCAGCCTGGGCGATCAGTATCCGATGATCGGCCTCAGCGACTCTGCCAATGCGGTGCTGTTCTACGACAAGAACGCCTGGCAGGTGCGTGCGGCCTACAACTGGCGCGACAAGTTCCTCAACGGCATCGGCGGCCAGGGCCCCAACCCGAACTACACCGAAGCCTACGGCCAGCTGGATCTCAACATCAGCTACGCGGTCAGCGAGCAGCTGACCCTGAGCCTGGAAGCGATCAACCTGACCGACGAGACCATGCGCACCTACTCGCGCCACACCAACATGCTGCGCTACGCCACCCAGACCGGCCCGCGGTACATGTTCGGCGTCCGTTACAAGTTCTGAGTCGGCACTGCCGAGCTGCAGCACCGGAAGGCCGCGCTCATCCCGCGGCCTTCCGCTTCCCTCACCTGCGCGCTACCGTGGGCGCCACCCGCCCCTGCCATCAGGATGCCGATGTCCGCCATGCCCGGCCCGATCGAGGAACTGCATGATCTGGATCCGGCGCAGCTGCACGCGCAGTTGCCCGGCTGGACCACGCCGAAGGTGATCCGCGGGCTGGTGGCCAGGTGGCCGCTGGTCGCCGCAGCGACCCGGTCCGCGCAGGCGGCGGTTGACCATCTCAAGCAGTTCGATCACGGCGCGCTGCCAGTCACTGCCACCACGGCGCCACCGGAGGCCCGGGGACGGGTGTTCTACAACGCGGACATGAGCGGCTTCAATTTCCGCCGCGAGCAGATCCCGTTGAAGGTCGTGCTCGATACCCTGCTCAAGTACGCGCCGGCACCGGCACCGCCGTCGATCTATGTGGCATCGACCACGCTGGACAGCTTCCTGCCTGGCTTCCGCCAGACCAATGCGCTGGAACTGGGGGTGGACGATCCGCTGGCCAGCATCTGGATCGGCAACCGCTCGCGCATCGCCGCCCACCAGGACGTGCCGGACAACCTGGCCTGCGTAGCCGCCGGCCGCCGCCGCGTCACCCTGTTCCCCCCATCGCAGGTGGGCAATCTGTATATCGGGCCACTGGATTTCACGCCGGCCGGGCAGGCGGTCAGCCTGGTCGATTTCGCCGCACCGGACCTGGTGCGGTTTCCACGCTTCAGCGCGGCACTGGCGCACGCACAGGTGGCCGAGCTGGGGCCGGGCGATGCCGTGTTCATTCCATCGCTGTGGTGGCACCACATGGAAGGGCTGGAGGCGTTCAACGTGCTGGTGAATTACTGGTGGCGGCCGGTGCCGGCGTGGATGGATGCGCCGATGAACGCATTGATGCTCTCGCTGCTGGCGATCCGCGATCTGCCGCCGGCGCAGCGCGCGCATTGGCAGGCGATGTTCCAGCATTACGTCTTCCAGGCCGATGAACACACCACCGCGCACATCCCCGAGGCCGTACGCGGTGTGCTCGGACCACTGGACCAGGCCGGCGCCGATCACCTGCGCGGCGTACTGCGCAGGCGCCTGGAACGCTGAAGGCCGCCACCGCGGTGCCCACTTCACCCACGTGGGGGTGTAATCCGCAATAATCGCCGCCCAAAGAGTTGTTGACCGCCCGGGGGCGGGGTCGTCGAAAGGCGGGCGCGGCACGCGCACCGGTTCGGCACTGTGTCGTGCGCTCCTGACTGCTTCGCTGCTGCCGTTCCATCCGCGTGTTCCGGTTGGTGCTGCACCCTGCTGCCCGTGAACCGCATGCGCCCGTTGTCCGCCCGCCTCAACCTCGGCACGTTGATCCTTGCCCTGGCCCTGCTCAGCGCGATCATCGCCCTGGCCAACACCCTGCATGCCAGCTACCGCGTGCAGCGCGAACAGTTGATCGGCAACACGCTGGAAGCCAACCGCGTGTACGCCAGCAAGCTCGCCGAATCGACCCAGAACTTCGTGCTCTCCGCTCAGCAGCAGGTGGCCTACAGCGCCACCCTGCTCGGCCAGCGCCGGCATGATCGCCAGGCGCTGGAGGCCGAGGCCGCCCGCCTGCAACTGCAGACCAACAGCTTCAACTCGGTGTTGATCGTCGATGCCGGTGGCACCGTGCTGGCCACCTCACCGCAGAGTCTTGCCCTGCAGGGCGTGCTGCTCAACAGTGCCGGCAACCGCGACGCCCTCGCCCGGCGTGCGCCGTTCATCAGCGATCCGTACCAGTCGGCCACCGGCCGGCTGCTGGTGGCGATCTCGCACCCGATCTTCTCCGCGCAGGGCCAGTACCAGGGCTACGTCAGCGGCACCATCTACCTGCGCCAGCGCAGCATCCTGCAGTCGTTGCTGGGCAAGCACTACTACCGCGATGGCTCCTACCTGTACGTGGTCGACCGCAACGGCCGCATCCTGTACCACATCGAGCAGGACCGGGTCGGCCAGTTCGCGCTGCAGAACCCGGCCGTGCAGGCAGTCACCCAGGGCCACTCGGGCGCCCAACAGGTGCGCAATACCCATGGCGTGCAGATGCTGGCCGGCTACGCCCCGGTACCGAGTGTCGGCTGGGGCGTGGTGGCCCAGCGCCCGACCACGGCCACCCTGGCATCCTTGTCGCAGCTGATGTCCTCGGTGATCTGGAATGCGATCCCGCTGGGCATCCTGTCGCTGCTGATCACCTGGTGGTTTGCGCGGCGCATCTCGCTGCCCCTGTGGCAGCTGGCGCGCAACGTGCAGAACCGCGACACCGGCATCGCGATCCGCCACGTCACCGGCATCCGCGCCTGGTACTACGAGGTCGCCCAGCTCAAGACCGCCCTGCTGTACAGCTTCAACCTGCTCCAGGACCGCATCGGCAAGCTCAACCGCGCCAGCATGACCGACCCGCTCACCGGCCTGCAGAACCGGCGTGGCCTGCAGCAGGGCCTGGAAGACTGGCAGGCGCGCGGCCAGCCGTTCGGGATCATCGCGCTGGATATCGACCGCTTCAAAACCATCAACGACCGCTTCGGGCACGCTGTCGGCGATGCGGTGATCCTGCGCATCGCGCAGCTGATGCGCAACGACGCGCGCGATACCGACCTGCTCTGCCGCAACGGTGGCGAGGAATTCCTGATCCTGCTGCCGGGCATCGATGCCGCCAAGGCTGCCCAGGTTGCCGAGCGCCTGCGCGTGCAGGTCGCCGCCGAAGTTTTCGAGCAGGTCGGCACAGTCACCGTATCGCTGGGCGTGGCCCACTACCCGACCTACCACGACGATCCGCAGCAGGCGCTGCGGCTGGCCGACAAGGCGCTGTACATGGCCAAGGAACAGGGCCGCAATCGCACCGTGGTGTACCCGCAGCCCGGCAGTCCGGGCGTTGGTTGAGGGACCGCGGGCGCGACGCCCGCGCTCCTGGCAGCCTCAGCCGCCGAGCGGCGTCAGCAGCTTCGGCGCCTTGCTGGCGGCGTCGGCCATGAACACGCCGCCGGCGGGCAGCAGGTCGGCATTGGCATCGGCGCTCAGTGCCTTGTCGCTGCGCCACGGGGCCTGCTGGTGCGGGCCGGGAATGTAGGCATCCCAGCGGCCGTAGCGCTCCACCTCATCGCTGAACGAGAATCGCACCGGCACCCGGATGGTCCAGCTCGCCTCGTCCTTCTGATCTCCGGTAGAGGGCGCCTTGAAGATCCACTTACGTGCGGCGCCCATCGACACGCGGGCCAGCTTGTCGCGCATTTTCCGCATGTTCGCCTCGTTGGCGATCACACGAAGATTGACCTGCTCGGTGGCCACATCCAGCACCTTCCCGTCGCGCCCGACCTGTATCAACAGCAGTACATCGCCACGCCCGCGCGCATTGAAGACATCCTCGGGATACACCGGCGGCGTCATCTTCACCTTGGTGACGTTGTCGGTCGAGGTTTCGTCGTACGTTTCGAAATTCGCCGCCAGCAGCGTGATCAGGCCGGTGCCATCGGGGTTGTTCTTCGCACCCAGGCGGATGGTGGCCGGGGTACGTGCCTTGACGGCCTGGCCATTCACAAGCACCGGGGCGAAACGCCACGTCTTCACGGCATTTTCGACGAAGGTGACGATGGTCTCGTCGACCTGCGCGCGCTTGTCCAGACGGAACGCTTCGACCTGCCCTTCGGTGCCGATATCGATCTCGCCGGTAAGCACCATGCTGGCTTCGGCCTGCTCGCGCACCTCGCGCTTGGTCTGTGCGTCCGCATCGGGGACCACGACCATGCCCACGCCGCTTAAGGCCAATGCCAGGGCAAGAATAGGGGAACAACGCATCGCACTCTCTCCTTGTGGATGCCTGACAGCGTAGCGCAGTGGGAATCGGGTGGACAATCAGGCCAGCCGCAGCGCCCCGGCGTACGGCGGGGTATCCGGAAAATCACCGGCCGCGAAACCGGCCTGCAGCCGCTGCCACCACGCCGGATCGAACAGATGCCCGAAGTGCTCGCGCACCGCCGCCAGCTCGGGCGCCGGCAGCCCCATGAACATCCAGAAGCGCTCGGGAAACACGTCCTGGGGGCCGATCTGGAACCATGGCTCGTCGGCCAGCGCTTCCTCTTCGTTGCGCGGCGCCGGCCAGGCGCGGAAGGCACACTCGGTGACCAGGCACAGCTCATCGTAGTCGTAGAACACGGCACGCCCATGCCGCGACACGCCGAAGTTCTTCGGCAGCATGTCGCCGGGAAAGATGTTGTTGCGCGCCATGTCGGTGATCGCCTGCGCGTAGTCGAGCGCGGCAATGCGACGCGCCTCGGCGGTCTGCTCGCGCAGGTACAGATTGAGCGGACGGAAGCGTCGCTGCACGTAGCACAGCGCGATCACCAGTTCCTCGCCCTCCTCACGCACGCTGCCGGCGCACTGGGTCAGAAGTTCCTCGCGCAGCGCCGCGGAGAAACGCGACCGCGGGAAGCGCAGGTGCCGATAGGGCTGCGCGTCGAGCAGCCGGCCGACACGGTCCAGGTTGAATACCAGCGCATACTTCTCTTCGACCTGGTGCCGGGTCATGGTCTTGGGCCAGGCGAAACGGTCGCGGATCAGCTTGAACACCAGCGGATAGCTGGGCAGGGTGAACACCGCCATGACCATGCCGGGCGTGCCATCGGCATGCACCAGCTGCTCGCCGGGCTGGTCCTGGAAGTGACGGAAGAACGTGCGATAGCGCTCGGTCTTGCCCTGCTTGGCGCGCCCGAGCACGGTGTAGATCTCATCGACCGGCTTGCCCGGCAGCAGGCTGCGCAGGAACACCACCGCATCGCCAACGGTCGCCAGGTCGGCCTGGAAGTAGCTGCGCGAGACACCGAACAGATGCGCGAGATCGCGGCGCCGGCTCAGCACCGCATCGACGCGCAGGCCGCGCTCGTCATGGACCAGTGCGATCACGCAGGGCGAGAAGCGATGCTCGCCGAAGACGCGCCCCACCAGATAGGCGCGGCGCTCACGGTAGAACACCGTATCGAGCAGTTCGATGCTGCGCACCGGGTAATCCCCCCAATGTGCCAGATCGTCCTGCAGGCGCACGGCCACCGCCGCGGCGCAGCGCAGCTGGTGTGCATACGGCACATCGAACCGATAGTCGCCGAGCACGCGCATGAACGCGTCCGCCGGGCGCGTGGGAGAGAGCGTATAGCTGTGTCGCGCGACCGGATGGGTAATGGCATCGGACGGCTCCACGTCCATCGCCATGAACTCGATCGCACCGTCCACACCGCGGGTGGCGAACAACCGCCGCGCCAGTGTGTTGTAGAAGGTCTTGTAGAGCTCGGCGTCGATCAAGCCGGCCAGCAGTGCAGCGTAGGCGGGGCGTATGCGCAGCCACAGCGCGCGCTCACCGATGTCCGCGCCCGCTGCGCGGCGCAGGGCATCGACGGTCCCGGCGATGCACAGGTCGTACAGCCCGATGCGCTCCACGGCGTCCTGCCGGGCTCCGGCCCAGTCCCTCTGTTCGAAACGCTGGCGCGCGCGCCGGCTGATCGCCGCGAAGCGCGCATGGTAGTCCTCGAAGCCATCGCGGATCAGCCGCGCCAGCGCGTCCGGCGTCGCGTTCATGCGACGCCCCGGACGGAGCAATGATGGAACCGGCAGGAACAGCGAGCGCGCATGCAGCCACTTCCAGGGAACCTGTTGCCACCATACGGCAGCGACGGGGCGCTTGCCCAGCGGGCGCGCATGAAAAAACCCGCGCCGGAGCGCGGGTTCTTCATCGATCACCGCAATGGCGGGACCGTTGCCTTACAGCGCAGCCAGCGCGCTGTTGAAGGTGCTGCTGGGGCGCATCGCGGCGCTGGCCTTGGCCACGTCCGGGCGGTAGTAGCCACCGATATCGACCGCCTTGCCCTGCACCGCGGCCAGCTCACCGACGATGGCCTGCTCGTTGTCGGCCAGTGCCTTGGCCAGCGGCGCGAAACGGGCCTTCAGCGCGGCATCGTCGTCCTGCGCGGCCAGGGCCTGGGCCCAGTACAGCGCGATGTAGAAGTGACTGCCGCGGTTGTCGATGCCACCGAGCTTGCGCGACGGCGACTTGTCGTTGTCCAGGAACTGGCCGTTGGCCTGGTCCAGGGTCTTGGCCAGCACGGTGGCACCGGCGTTGTCGTAACGGTTGCCCAGGTGTTCCAGCGAAGCGGCCAGGGCGAGGAACTCACCGAGCGAATCCCAGCGCAGGTAATCCTCTTCCACGAACTGCTGCACGTGCTTGGGGGCCGAACCACCGGCACCGGTCTCGAACAGGCCACCACCGGCCATCAACGGCACGATGGAGAGCATCTTGGCGCTGGTGCCCAGCTCCATGATCGGGAACAGGTCGGTCAGGTAATCGCGCAGCACGTTGCCGGTCACCGAGATGGTGTCCTCACCCTTGCGGATGCGGTCCAGCGAGAAGGCGGTCGCCTCCACCGGCGCCAGGATGCGGATGTCCAGGCCGTTGGTGTCGTGGTCCTTCAGATAGGTCTCGACCTTGGCGATCACCTGTGCGTCGTGCGCGCGGTTCGCATCCAGCCAGAACACCGCAGGGGTGTTGCTCAGGCGGGCGCGGTTGACGGCCAGCTTCACCCAGTCCTGGATCGGGGCGTCCTTGGTCTGGCACATGCGCCAGATATCGCCGGTCTGCACGGCGTGCTCGAACACCACGGTGCCCGCCTCATCGGTGACGCGCACGGTGCCGTCGGCCGGAATCTGGAAGGTCTTGTCGTGCGAGCCGTATTCCTCGGCCTTCTGCGCCATCAGACCGACGTTCGGCACCGAGCCCATGGTGGCCGGGTCGAACGCGCCGTGGGTGCGGCAATCATCGATCACGGCCTGGTACACACCGGCGTAGCAACGGTCCGGAATGACGGCCTTGGTGTCCTGCAGCTTGCCGTCGGCATTCCACATGCCACCGGAGTCGCGGATCATCGCCGGCATCGAGGCGTCGACGATCACGTCGCTGGGCACGTGCAGGTTGGTGATGCCCTTGTCCGAATTGACCATGGCCAGGCCCGGGCGCTTGCCGTACTCGGCAGCCAGGTCGGCCTTGATCGCCTCCTGGGTTGCTTCCGGCAGCTGCGGCAGGCGCGCGAACAGATCGCCGATGCCGTTGTTCGGATCGAACCCGGCCTGCTTGAGCACGTCGGCGTGCTTGGCCAGCACGTCCTTGTAGAACTCTTCGACCACCACGCCGAACATGATCGGGTCGGAGACCTTCATCATGGTGGCCTTGAGGTGCAGCGAGAACAGCACGCCCTTGGCCTTGGCATCGGCGATCTGCGCCTGCACGAACGAGGCCAGCGCATTGCGGCTCATCACCGCGGCATCGACGATTTCACCGGCCTTGACCGCGGTCTTTTCCTTGAGCACGACGCTGCTGCCGTCGGCCTTGAACAGTTCGATCTTCAGGCTGCCGGCGTTGGCCAGCGTGGCCGACTTCTCGCTGCCGTAGAAGTCACCGCCATCCATGTGCGCAACGTGCGACTTGGAGTCCTTGGACCACTTGCCCATGCGGTGCGGGTGCTTGCGCGCGTAGTTCTTGACCGACAGCGGCGCGCGGCGATCGGAATTGCCTTCGCGCAGCACCGGGTTCACCGCACTGCCCTTGACCTTGTCGTAGCGCGCCTTGATGTCGCGCGAGACGTCGTCGGTCGGCACGTCCGGGTAGTTCGGCAGCGCGAAGCCCTGGTCCTGCAGTTCCTTGATCGCGGCCTTGAGCTGCGGCACCGAGGCGCTGATGTTGGGCAGCTTGATGATGTTCGCATCCGGGGTGGTCGCCAGCTGGCCCAGTTCGGCCAGGTGGTCGGCCTCTTTCTGGTCATCCTTCAGGTAATCCGGGAACAGGGCCAGGATGCGGCCGGACAGCGAGATGTCGCGGGTTTCCACGGCGATGCCGGCGGTGGCGGTGTAGGCCTCGACGATCGGCAGCAGCGACTGCGTGGCCAGGAACGGGGCTTCATCGGTGAGCGTGTAGAGAATCTTGGGCGTGTTCGACATGGGGGATCAGGGCTCTCTTGCAGATCTCGTGAATGATGGCCGACGGCAATGCCGGGCCGCGTGCAACCGTGTCGCGTGCAGGGCCTGGCGCAGCGGGCCCGCACTTTCCCCGGGGACCGCGCCGACCAACGGCGCGCACGGCGGGAAACCCCCGCATTGTCGCGTTTTCAGCCCCCCGGAGCAAAGCCATCCCATACGCAAACGTACTGGAACGGTGTGATGCGTTGGCGCGCAGCAACGGCCAAGGCGGCCTTCAGGCACAGAACCGCTCACTCGGGAACCGATGCAGCCTTCTGGACACCGTCCACCCGTTCCGTGAGCGGCATTCTCCAGAGGCTTTGGTGGGGGCAGCTAACTGTCTAGGTGCTGTGGTTGCGGTTGAAACTACACACACGGAAACCGCTGATTGCTGCCGCCAACTATTTGCGCTCTGAGACGCCGGACGCCTCGGCGATCAGATGCAGTGGCATGGCACCCGATCGGTCAGCCTTCACGAAGATCTCTTGCCGAGTGAATCGACCTCAGGTGTTCTGTCACAGACGCAGTGATGAATGCCTGTTGTGCGCCGGCCCTGTTCGATCGGATGGTTTCAACGATAAAAATTGCCGTGCGACACACTGGCAGTCACGCTGGGCCCGCGGGCATTTCCATTCCGTCCAGAGCGACGGGGATGCGTTGACTCGGTAGGCGGCACTGCCTTCAATCTCTCTTGCAGAGCGGGCAAAACACCACATTGCCTTCTTCGGCAACACGTCTGTCATTGAGGTCTGCTGCGCAGCCCAGGCAGTAAAGTATCCGTTGACTGCTGTTGCCTCTGCCAGCGGATCCGCCAGTAATGAATGTAAAGGGCATTTCCAAGCCCTGTACGAAAAGTCTGGAGACGCTGGTCAAGCGATTCGAAAACAGCCGAATAAGCAGAGTGTGCGGGAGTCCATGCGCATTCAGAGGCTGTTTTCATCGCAGCATGAACAAGTGTCAAGGTGTTCCCTACATAGCCTGGGATGTTCATGAAGGTTTTGCCAGGTCGTACTCTTGAGGCGCCTTCGCACTGCTTGTCAATCTTCCTCCTTTGGCTAGTATCTGCATTGCCTCTGGCCCAATGTAGTACGACTTGATTTTCTTGAAATTGGCTTCAATAATTTTTTTGATGTGGGCGAATAAGGTTTTTGCCGCTTTGGCTTCGCTTGTTGACGATAGCTCGCCGGCGATTAGAATTTGAGGCGCGTATCGGCCCCCAGGCTGGAGCAGGATTGCGTCAGGGTTATTGGTCGGATCGGCGATGTATCTGACTTCCCCACTGGCCGTTTCTAGCTTTCTGTAACTTATGTTGCACGATTCCATCCATACAAGATAACGCGGTGCCTGGGCCGAATCTGCTGGACACGGATCATTGAAGCCTTTGATTTCTCGGAGATGGCGCGTGATCTGCACTTCGTTACTGGAATGAGAACCTGCTCTAAGCCCGAATAGTTCATTTTTAATCTGAGCTTCGCGTAAGATTTCATGTAGATCATGGCTTGTTGCGTAAAAATTCACTCGCTTGGCTTTCATACTTTTAGCCCCTGGGTTTTGGGATTAAAAAAAGGGGGGGACAGACGGAAAGCTGGTCGCTGTGAACTGTCATTTTTGTATCGATAGAGGATCTTGGACGGGGCTGTTGCGGTGTCCATATGCGTGGACCTGACTAAAAGGCAGACGCGAGGAAGCCCCGCAAACGCCCCCTCCATGCACAATTCTACTTGCGCAGCATCCCGGCGCCAGTCTATATCGCCATTCTGCGACGATATGGCGGCCGCCATATACCAAGCCTCTCGGCTTCCTCAAGAGGCTCCAGAAAAAATATGCTTTTCCACAACAGACGGGAACGTCTCACTGCAAGGGCCGCAGGGGTTCGCGCCCGGGCGCACGGGTGTGCGCGCAGCGCTCGCCTGACAACGGCCGACGCGCTTGGAATTGCTCAGGGCTCACACCATCCCGACGAAAAAGAACCATAAAAAAGACGCAGCCTCGCGGCTGCGTCCATCGTGAGCCTGTTGCCGGGAGAGAGTCGGCGTCTAGGCTTACTTGACCTCGAACTCCTGCGGCGATCCAGCCGCCTTACCATCTACCGTGACTTCCGCGCGGTACTTGCCCGCCGGCCAGCCATTGGCATTCTTGAAGGAGATGTTGGTGGTCTCGGCACCGGTGGTATTGACCACCTGGTTCTGCTCGCCGGCGACCTGCCCGTTCTGGAAGGTCAGCTTGGCCGCGACGTTGGCGTTGTTGGCGCTGCCGTCCGTGCGGATCGAGACGATGATGTCGTCCTTCGGCGCGAACAATGCGGCCGAGGTGACGGTCTTGTCCGCCGCAGCGGTCTTGCCCACGGTGACGGTCGAAACGGTCACGCCGGTGGCAGCGGTCATCGGCTGCGGCGCGGCTTCGGTCATCGGAGCCGGTGCGGCAGGCGCGGTCGCCGCCGGCTGTGCGTTGTTATCGGCGGTGTCTTCTTTCTTCTTGCAGCCAGCCAGGGCCACGGTGGCCAGAAGCGCAGCGAGAACGGCAGTACTGATGGACGACTTCTTCATGGAGGTTGCTCCCTGTGTGATGGTGGGCAGTAAAGTGGATCAGGCTTTGGGCGGCAGTTTCAGGGTCTGGCCGGGCTGGATCTTGTCCGGGTCGTCCAGCACGTCGCGGTTGGCCTCGAAGATGCGCTTCCACGCATTGGCATCGCCCAGTTCCTGCTTGGCGATCTTCGAGAGCGAATCGCCCTTCTGCACCGTGTAGGTGCCTCCGACCTTCTCCGCGGTGGTATCCACCGAGGCGGTCACACCCGAGAAATCGACCTGATCGACTTTCTGCGCGGTGGTGTCAACGCTGGCGCTGACACCGGAAAAGTCGACTTTCTTATCGGTACTCATCCATACACTCCCGTCTTGATTGACGACATGGGAGGCACGGTGTCACAGCCCTTGTTAATGGGGCATGGCGTGGATGTGAAGACGTGCGGAACGCCTACTGGCGCAGGTCGCGGACCGTCCGCGCCGGGGCAGCGATGCCCGGGCTGGCCCGCCACGGGTTGATGTCCAGCCCGCCGCGGCGGGTGTAGCGCGCTTCCACTTCCAGCCACTGTGGCTGGCAGCGCTGGGTGATCTCGCTGAAGATCCGCTCCACGCACTGCTCATGGAACTCGGCGTGTTCGCGGTAGCTGATCAGGTACTTCAGCAGGCCGTCGCGGTCGATCTTCGGGCCGCGGTAGCGCACGCTGACACTGGCCCAGTCCGGCTGGCCGGTGACCGGGCAGTTGGACTTGAGCAGCGCCGAACTCAATGTCTCGGTGACCACGTCATCGGCATCGGCGAACAGGAATTCCGGCGCCGGTGGGCCGTAGCGCTCGATGGCCACGTCGCGCTCGTCCAGCGATTCGCCCTCGGCTTCTTCCACCAGCGGTGGCACCCCGAACACGACCGTCACCACCGCCCCCGCACAGGCCGACAGATCGCGCGTGATGCACAGGCGCGCAGCCGCGTCATCGTCGAAGCGCGTGCTGTTGAGCGAGTTGAGGTACAGCTTGAATGACTTGGATTCGATCAGGTTCGGCGAGGTGCACGGCACGCTGACCGTGGCCACCGCCACGCGCGGCTTGCCGCGCCCGTCCAGCCAGCTCAGCTCATAGGCCTGCCAGCGGTCATGGCCGACGAACGGCAGCGCCGCCTCGTCCAGGCCGATTTCTTCGCGGGCGCCGCGGCGCGGGATGGGGAAAAGCAGGCCGGGATCGTACTGCGACGGGTAAGCCACCTCGCGACCGAGGCTGGAGTCCTGGGGGGTATTCATGCCGCCATTTTACGCCGGTAGGCGCGCGGCGTCCGGCGGCGAAAACGAGAGGCCGCGGCGACCGGGTGATTGCCTCCCGGCCAACGGGAGGGTCGGAACCCTCCCGCCCGTGCCGGTTCTCGCCCCGGCCAGCGGCCGGGACCTACCGTCTACCAGCCGTCGTCTGACGTCAGCCCGCGCCAGGCGCCGCAGCCGGCGTCCCATTGAGGTAATCCAGGCTCACCTGCAGCAGCGCGCGCAGGCCTACATCCAGTGCTTTCTCATCGAGCAGGAACTTCGGCGAATGGTTGGCCGGCGCCGTGGCCGGATCGATCCCCTCGCCGGTCGAGCCGACGAAGAAGAACATGCCCGGCACCTGCTGGGCATACAGCGAGAAGTCCTCGGCGCCCATCTGCAGCGGCGGCTCGTAGACATTGCCTTCGCCCACCACGGCCTGCAGGCTCGGCAGCATCCGCGCGGTCAGGGCCGGGTCGTTGACCGTGGCCGGGTTGCCTTCGGATTCGTAGATCTCGGTTTCCGCCTTGGCCCCGTGCGCGGCCGCGGTGTGCTCGGCCACGTTGCGCAGGTCGGCGAAGATCTGCTGGCGCATGCCCTCGTCGAAGGTACGGATGGTGCCGACCATCTCCACTTCATCGGGGATGATGTTGTAGCGGATGCCGCCCTTGATCGCGCCGAAGGTCACCACCGCCGGCTGCTTGGAGAGGTTGGCGCGGCGGCTGACGATGGTCTGCGCGGTGCCGACCAGGTCGGCCGTGGCCACGATCGGGTCCACCCCGTTCCACGGCGCCGAGCCATGGGTCTGGCGGCCGATCACCTTGATCCCGAACCGGTCCGAGGCCGCCATCAGCGGGCCGCCGCGCACCGCGATCTGGCCCGCGGGCACGCTGGAGAACACGTGCAGGCCGAACACCGCCTCGGGCTTGAAGTCCTTGAACAGCCCTTCCTTGAGCATCAGCGCCGCACCGCCCTCTTCCGGCGGCGGCGCGCCCTCTTCGGCGGGCTGGAAGATCAGCATCACTTCGCCGGGCAGGTTCGCGCGCATCTTCACCAGCGCGTCGGCCACGCCCAGCAGGGTGGCGGTGTGGGCATCGTGGCCGCAGGCGTGCATCACCCCGACGGTCTCGCCGCGGTAGGTGCTGGTGGCCTTGGAGGCGAACGGCAGGCCGGTCTGTTCGGTCACCGGCAGGGCGTCCATGTCCGCGCGCAGGGCGATCCGCGGGCCGGGCTTGCCGCCCTTGATGATGGCCACCACGCCATGGTGGGCGATACCGGTCTGCGGCTTCAGGCCCATCGCGCGCAGGCGCTCGGCGACCTTGGCCGAGGTGCGTTCCTCGCGGTTGGACAGCTCCGGGTGCTGGTGGAAATCGCGGCGCCAGTCGATGACCTGGGCCTTGAGGCGGGTCGCGGCGGCCGCCACTTCGGGGCGTTCGGCGGGGGCGGCGGCGGCCAGGCCGGGGGTGGCCAACAGCAGGGCGGACATCAGCAGCGACAGACGGGGCATTGCAGGTCTCCACGGGGCAGGACAACGGTCGAACCTGAATGTAGGGCATCCGGAACCGCCGCGGTGTAACTTTCTGCCCCGGCGAACGTTCATGGGGGAACCTCACCCGTCACATCCGGTCTGATCGCCCGTCCCATCCGTCATGCATGAAAGGCCACGGGCGACGAGTATGCTTTGCGCCTAGCCAACCGGGGCCCCCGCCCTCCGCCAGCCCCCTCAGGAGTTATTGAATGTCGCGTTTCTGGAAGATCGTGCTGCTGGTGGTCGCAGTGCTGGTGGTTGCCGTCATGGGTGTGCGCCTGATGGGCGGCAAGAAGGGAGACGCGGCAGGTCCGGCAGCCGAAGGGCGCCAGGGCGGTGATCCGGCCAATGCAGGCCCGGTGCCGGTCACGGTGATCGAGGCGGCGCGCCAGGACGTGCCGGTCTATGCAAGCGCACTGGGTACGGTCGCGGCGATGAACACCGTCACCGTGAGCCCGCAGGTCGGCGGCCAGCTGATCAGCCTGAACTTCAAGGAAGGCCAGGAAGTGAAGAAGGGCGACCTGCTCGCCCAGATCGATCCGCGCACCCTGCAGGCCAGCTACGACGAGGCCGCGGCGGCCAAGCGCCAGAACCAGGCCCAGCTCGCCACCGCCCGCTCCAACTACCAGCGCTCGAACTCGGCCGAGTACCGCCAGTACGTGGCCAAGACCGACCTGGATACCCAGCGCAACCAGGTGGCCCAGTTTGAAAGTGCCGTGGCGGCCAACGAAGCCAGCATGCGCGCCGCCCAGGTGCAGCTGCAGTACACCCGCGTGACGGCGCCGATCTCGGGCATCGCCGGTATCCGTGCAGTCGATGCCGGCAACATCGTCAGCGCCGGCACCGCGCTGGTGACCCTGACCCAGATCCACCCGATCCACGTCGTGTTCAATCTGCCCGAGCGTCAGCTGCCCGCCGTCCGCCAGGCCCAGGCCGCCGGCGCGGTGGCCATCGCCGCGCTGGACCGCAACGATGCGCACGTACTGACCGATGGCGGCAAGCTGGACGTGGTCGACAACCAGATCAGCAGCGACAGCGGCACCTTCCGCGCGCGCGCCCTGTTCGACAACGAAGACAATTCGCTGTGGCCGGGCCAGTTCGTCAACGTCCGCATGCAGCTGCGCACCATCGCAGGCGGCGTCGTCATCCCGACCCAGGCCGTGATGCGTGGCCCGGACGGCGAGTACGTCTATATCGTCAAGCCGGACAGCACCGTGGCCATGCAGACGGTCAAGAGCGGCGTGGAAGTCGGCGACAGCCAGGTGCAGATCACCGAGGGCCTGAAGGGCGGCGAACGGGTCGTGAGCGAAGGCCAGTTCCGGCTCAAGCCGGGCGCCAAGGTCACTGCGCTCAAGCCCGGCGAACCCCCCGCCGCACCGACCGAAGCCGAGCTCAAGGCCGCCCAGCAGCAGGGTGGCGGTGGACGCCGCGGTGGCGGTCCGCGCTGATCGCGCCCGCCCTGTGTACCTGACGCCGGCCCAAGCGCCGGCGTTCGCCTGATCCAACGCAGCACGACGCACCAGCAAGGACCCGCCCGTGGGCTTTTCGACGATTTTCATCCGCCGCCCGATCGCCACCTCGCTGCTGATGGCAGGCCTGCTGCTGCTCGGCATCCTCGGTTACCGCCAGCTGCCGGTGTCGGCGCTGCCCGAGATCGATGCGCCCAGCCTGGTGGTGACCACCCAGTACCCCGGCGCCAACGCGGTCACCATGGCCTCGCTGGTGACCACGCCGCTGGAGCGCCAGTTCGGGCAGATTTCCGGGCTGGAGATCATGACCTCCGATTCGTCGGCGGGGCTGTCCACGATCATCCTGCAGTTCTCGATGGACCGCGACATCGACATCGCCGCGCAGGACGTGCAGGCTGCGATCCGCCAGGCCACCCTGCCCTCCTCGCTGCCCTACCAGCCGGTCTACAACCGGGTGAACCCGGCCGACGCGGCCATCGTCACCCTCAAGCTCACCTCCGATACGCGCCCGCTGCGCGACGTCAACAATTACGCCGACTCCATCCTCGCCCAGCGCCTGTCGCAGGTGCAGGGCGTAGGCCTGGTCTCGATCGCCGGCAACGTGCGCCCGGCCGTGCGCATCCAGGTCAACCCGGCGCAGCTGTCCAACATGGGCCTGACCCTGGAAGACCTGCGCAGCGCGCTGACCCAGGCCAACGTCAACGCGCCCAAGGGCTCGCTCAACGGCAAGACCCAGTCCTACTCGATCGGCACCAATGACCAGCTGACCAGTGCCGCCGAGTACCGCGACACCATCATCAGCTACAAGAACGGCCGCCCGGTGCGCCTGTCCGATGTCGCCAACGTGGTCGACGGCGTGGAGAACGACCAGCTGGCCGCGTGGGCCGATGGCAAGCCGGCGGTGCTGCTGGAAGTGCGCCGCCAGCCCGGTGCCAACATCGTGCAGACCGTCGAGCGCATCCGTACGCTGCTGCCGCAGCTGCAGAACGTGCTGCCGGCCGACGTGCACCTGGAGATCTTCAACGACCGGACCGAGACCATCCGCGCCTCGGTGCATGAAGTGCAGTTCACCCTGATTCTGACCATCGGCCTGGTGGTGGCGGTGATCTTCGTGTTCCTGCGCCGCCTGTGGGCCACCATCATTCCCTCGGTGGCGGTGCCGCTGTCGCTGGCCGGCACCTTCGGGGTGATGGCGTTCGCCGGCATGTCGCTGGACAACCTCTCGCTGATGGCGCTGGTGGTGGCCACCGGCTTCGTGGTCGACGATGCGATCGTGATGATCGAGAACATCGTGCGTTACATCGAACAGGGCAAGAGCGGCCCCGAAGCAGCCGAGATCGGCGCACAGCAGATCGGCTTCACGGTGCTCTCGCTGACCATCTCGCTGGTGGCGGTGTTCCTGCCGCTGCTGCTGATGCCCGGCGTCACCGGCCGCCTGTTCCATGAGTTCGCCTGGGTGCTGAGCATCGCGGTGACGCTGTCGATGCTGATCTCGCTGACGCTCACCCCGATGATGTGCGCCTACCTGCTCAAGCCGGACGCGCTGCCTGAAGGCGAGGATGCGCACGAGCGTGCCGCCGCGGCCGGCAAGACCACCGTGTGGTCGCGCACCGTCGGCCTGTACGAGCGCAGCCTGGACTGGGTGCTCGATCACCAGCCGCTGACCCTGGCCGTCGCCGCCGGTGCGCTGGTGCTGACCGTGGTGCTGTACATCGTGATCCCCAAGGGCCTGCTGCCCGAACAGGACACCGGCCTGATCACCGGCGTGGTCCAGGCCGACCAGAACATCGCCTTCCCGCAGATGGAGCAGCGCACCAAGGCTGTGGCCGAAGCCCTGCGCAGCGATCCGGCGGTGACCGGCGTGTCCGCCTTCATCGGCGCCGGCACGATGAACCCCACGCTCAACCAGGGCCAGCTGTCGATCGTGCTCAAGGAGCGCGGCGACCGCGATGGCCTGGATGAGATCCTGCCGCGCCTGCAGAAGGCCGTGGCCGGCATCCCCGGCGTGGCGCTGTACCTCAAGCCGGTGCAGGACGTCACCCTGGATACCCGCGTGGCGGCCACCGAGTACCAGTACTCGCTGTCGGACGTGGACAGCGCGCAGGTCGCGCTGCAGGCCACCCGGCTGACCGAAGCGCTGCGCCAGCGCCCGGAACTGGCCGACGTGGACAACAACCTGTCCAACCAGGGCCGCGCGCTGGAACTGACCATCGACCGCGACAAGGCCAGCGTGCTCGGCGTGCCGATGCAGACCATCGACGACACCCTGTACGACGCCTTCGGCCAGCGCCAGATCTCCACCATCTTCACCGAGCTCAACCAGTACCGCGTGGTGCTCGAAGTGGCGCCGGAATTCCGCACCAGCACCGCGCTGATGAACCAGCTGGCGGTGGCCTCCAACGGAGCCGGTGCATTGACCGGCAGCAACGCCACCAACTTCGGCCAGGTCACCTCGTCCAACTCGTCCACGGCCACCGGCATCGGCGCGCAGAACACCGGTATCCCGGTCGGTGCGGGCAACATCATTCCGCTGGCCGCGCTGGCCGAAGGCAAGGTCACCAGCACCCCGCTGGTGGTCAGCCACCAGCAGCAGCTGCCGGCGGTCACGGTGTCGTTCAACATCGCGCCGGGCTACTCGCTGTCCGATGCGGTCAAGGCGATCGAGGAAACCAAGGCCGGCCTGGACATGCCCTCGCAGGTGCATGCGCAGTTCATCGGCAAGGCGGCAGAGTTCACCGGCAGCCAGACCGACGTGGTGTGGCTGCTGCTGGCCTCGCTGGTGCTGATCTACATCGTGCTGGGGGTGCTGTATGAAAGCTACATCCACCCCTTCACCATCATCTCCACCCTGCCGCCGGCCGGTGTCGGCGCGCTGCTGGCGCTGATGGTGTGCGGGCTGCCGCTGTCGGTGGATGGCATCGTCGGCATCGTGCTGCTGATCGGCATCGTCAAGAAGAACGGCATCATGATGGTCGACTTCGCGATCGAGGCACGCCGCACTGGGGCCAACGCGCATGAAGCGATCCGCCGCGCCTGCCTGCTGCGCTTCCGCCCGATCATGATGACCACCGCTGCCGCGATGCTCGGTGCATTGCCGCTGGCGCTGGGCACCGGCATCGGCTCGGAGCTGCGCCGCCCGCTGGGCATCGCCATCGTCGGCGGCCTGCTGCTCTCGCAGCTGGTCACGCTGTACACCACCCCGGTGATCTACCTGTACATGGAGCGATTCTCCGAGCGCCTGCGCCAGCGCCGCGAACAGCGCGCGCTGCGTCACGGCCATGGCCCGGTGCAGGAGCCGCAGGCGTGATGACGAGCACCGCAGACTGCCGCCGGGGCGTTCGATGAACATCTCCGGCCCGTTCATCCGCCGCCCGATCGGCACCGCCCTGCTGGCCATCGGCCTGTTCGTGGTGGGCGTGATCTGCTACCTGCAGCTGGGCGTGTCGGCACTGCCGAACATCCAGATCCCGGTGATCTTCGTGCACGCCAACCAGGCCGGCGCGGACGCCACGACGATGGCCTCCACGGTGACCGCGCCGCTGGAGCGCCACCTCGGCCAGCTGCCCGGCATCGACCGCATGCGCTCGTCCAGCTCCGAAGGCAGCTCGCTGGTCTTCATGATCTTCCAGAGCGACCGCGACATCGACTCGGCCGCGCTGGACGTGCAGACCGCGATCAACTCGGCCCAGTCCGACCTGCCCGCCGGGCTGGGCACGCCAATGTTCCAGAAGGCGAACCCGAACGACGACCCGGTCATCGCGATCGCACTGACCTCCGAAACGCAGTCGGCCGACGACCTCTACAACGTGGCCGATTCGCTGCTGGCCCAGCGCCTGCGCCAGATCACCGGCGTTTCCTCGGTGGATATCGCCGGCGCCTCCACGCCGGCGGTGCGGGTGGACGTCAACCTGCGCCTGATGAATGCCCTCGGCCTGACCGCCGATGACCTGCGCAATGCGGTGCGCGCGGCCAACGTGACCTCGCCGACCGGCTTCCTCACCGATGGCAACACCACCACCGCGATCATCGCCAACGATTCGGTCGCGCGCGCCGCCGATTTCGCCCAGCTGGTGATCAAGACCGCCGACGATGGCCGCGTGATCCGCCTGCAGGACATCGCCAACGTCTACGACGGGCAGCAGGACGCTTACCAGGCCGCGTGGTTCAACCACAAACCGGCGGTGGTGATGTATGTGTTCACCCGCGCCGGCGCCAACATCGTGGAGACCGTGGACCGGGTGAAGGCGCAGATCCCGACCCTGCGCGACTACCTCGAACCGGGTACCACGCTCACCCCGTATTTCGACCGCACCCCGACCATCCGCTCCTCGCTGCATGAAGTGCAGATCACCCTGCTGATCGCGCTGGCCATGGTGGTGCTGACCATGGCGCTGTTCCTGCGCCGGCTGGCCCCGACCCTGATCGCGGCGGTGACCGTGCCGCTTTCACTGGCCGGCGCGGCGCTGGTCATGTACGTGCTGGGCTTCACCCTGAACAACCTGAGCCTGCTGGCGCTGGTGATCGCGATCGGCTTCGTGGTCGACGATGCGATCGTGGTAATCGAGAACATCATGCGCCACCTCGACGAAGGCATGCCGCGCATGCAGGCCGCCCTGACCGGCGCGCGCGAGATCGGCTTCACCATCGTCTCGATCACCGCCTCGCTGGTGGCGGTGTTCATTCCGCTGCTGTTCGCCGAAGGCATGATGGGCGCGTTCTTCCGCGAGTTCACCGTCACCCTGGTCGCGGCCATCGTGGTCTCGATGATCATCTCGCTGACGCTGACCCCGGCGCTGTGCAGCCGCTTCCTGAGCGCACATGCCGACGCCGGTGCGCCGAGCCGCTTCGGCCGCCTGCTCGATGCCGGCCACGACCGCATGCTGCGGATCTACGTGAAGCTGCTGGATTTCTCGCTGCGCCACGCGCTGCTGCTGTCGCTGACGCCGCTGCTGCTGATCGGCGCGACGGTGTTCCTGTTCGGTGCGGTCAAGAAGGGCGCCTTCCCGCCGCAGGACACCGGCCTGATCTGGGGCCGTGCGAATTCCAGCGCCACGGTCTCGTTCGAAGACATGGTCAACCGCCAGCGCCGCATCACCGACATGCTGATGGCCGACCCGGCGGTGAAGACCGTGGGCGTGCGCCTGGGCAGTGGCCGCCAGGGCTCGAGCGCGCAGTTCAATGTTGAACTGAAGTCGCGCAAGGACGGCCGCCGCGAGACCACCGCCCAGGCCTTGGCCCGCCTCAGCGCCAAGGCCGATCGCTACCCCGACCTGCAGCTGCGCCTGCGCGCCATCCAGGATCTGCCCAGCAATGACGGCGGTGGTGCCAGCCAGGGCGCGCAGTACCGTGTCTCGCTGCAGGGCAACGACCTGGCCCAGCTGCAGGAGTGGCTGCCCAAGCTGCAGGCCGCGCTGAAGAAGAACCCGAAGCTGGCCGACGTCGGCACCGACGTGGACGCCGCCGGCCTGCGCCAGAACATCGTGATCGACCGAGCCAAGGCCGCCCGCCTGGGCGTGTCGGTCGGTGCCATCGACGGCGCGCTGTACGGCGCCTTCGGCCAGCGCCAGATCTCCACGATCTACTCGGACATCAACCAGTACAGCGTGGTGGTCAACGCCCTGCCGGAGCAGACCGCGACACCCGGCGCGCTGGACCAGATCTACGTACGCGCCGGCAATGGCGAGATGGTGCCGATCACCGCGGTGGCCGAACAGGTACCGGGGCTGGCACCGTCGCAGATCACCCACGAGAACCAGTACACCACGATGGACCTGAGCTACAACCTCGCCCCCGGCACCAGCATGGGCGAGGCCAAGGCCATCATCGACAGCACCGTCAACGGCATGCGCATGCCCGGCGACATCCGCCTGGCCGACGACGCCGGGTTCGGCTTCGATTCGGACCCGATGGCGATGCTGATCCTGGTGATGGCGGCGATCATCACCGTGTACCTGGTGCTGGGCATGCTGTACGAGAGCCTGATCCACCCGGTCACCATCCTCTCCACGCTGCCGGCGGCAGGCGTCGGCGCGCTGCTGGCGCTGTACGGCACCAACACCGAACTGTCGGTGATCTCGATGATCGCGCTGGTGCTGCTGATCGGCATCGTCAAGAAGAACGCGATCATGATGATCGACTTCGCGGTGGTGGCGCAGCGCGAGCATGGCAAGACACCGCTGGAAGCCGCCCGCGAAGCCAGCATCGTGCGCTTCCGCCCGATCATGATGACCAGCATGGTGGCGATCCTGGCTGCGGTACCGCTGGCCATCGGTCTGGGCGAAGGCTCCGAACTGCGCCGCCCGCTCGGCATCGCGATGATCGGCGGCCTGCTGTTCTCGCAGAGCCTGACCCTGCTCAGCACGCCCGCGCTGTACGTGATCTTCTCGTGCCTGCGCGAGCGCTGGGTGGCCCGCCGGGCGCGGCGCCGTGAGAAGCGCGCGTTGAAGCGGGCCGCCGCCGCGCGGTAGGCATTGCATCGGTAGGTACCGACCGTTGGTCGGTGCGCCCCTGTCGGTATCCCCGGCCGGTGCGCACCGGTTTGACGCGACGTAACAAAACGACAACAATTCTCATCCAGCCACGGTCCTGCGTCGCCCACTGCGATGCCCCCGCTGCCGGTTCCCGGCCAGCCTGCGCGATCCAGCCATCGACCCTCCCCCGCCCTCTGTAGATCGCGGACGGCGTTGTGCTGTCCGCCAAGGAACCCATCGATGCTGTCGTCCTCCCTGCCCCGCCTGGCCACGTTGGCCGTTGCACTGTCGCTGGCCTGCGCCGCCCATGCCCAGTCCGTACCGGACGGCACCGCGCGGGCGCGCTCGGCCACCGACCTGGACGCGATCAAGGTCACCGCCGAACGTACCCACACCGATACCGGCGCCCTCGGCGACCGCGCCGTGCGCGATACCCCGTTTGCGATCTCGGTGGTCGGCCGCGAGGACATCGAAAAGCGCCAGGTGGTCTCGCTGGGCGAGGCCTTCCTCACCGATCCTTCGGTGGTCACCCAGGTCAGCGCCTACGCCAGCGGCTGGAGTTCGCCGATCCGCAACCGCGGCATCGATCTCAGCTACGACAGCTACCGCGTCAACGGCCTGCAGGTGTCCTCGTGGGGCACCGAATGGCCGCTGGAAGTGATGGAACAGGTGGAACTGCTCAAAGGTCCCGGCGGCTTCATGTACGGCTTCGGCCAGCCCGGCGGCATCGTCAACTACGTCACCAAGAAGCCGACCGAGATCACCACGCTGTCGGCACAGCTCGGCTGGCGCGAGGCGGGCATCGTCAGTGGGCAGCTCGATGTGGGCGGACGCTTCGGCAACGAGGACATGTTCGGCTACCGCTTCAACGCGTACCAGGAGAAAGGTGAAACCTTCAACGGCGGGGAGGTGAACCGCAAGGTCGGCGCCCTGTCGCTGGATGCACGCCTGACCGACCGGCTGACCTGGACCTTCGATGGCGTGTTCCAGTCGCGCGATCTCAGCAACGAGTCGCCGCAGTATTACTTCATCGGCCTGACCGAGCTGCCGCGCCCGCTCGCGGGCGACATCGACAACAGCATCGATGGCAGCTACTACGACACCCGTTCCAGCCTGCTCTCCACGGCGTTGAACTGGCAGATCAACAGTGACTGGAAGGCCAGCCTGAGCTATGGCGTGACCACCTCATGGAACGACGTCAACAAGATCTTCGCCTATATCGATGACGTCAACGGCGATTACAACGTCAACACCTACGAGCTCGGCGGCAAGAGTGAGTGGAAGCTGGCCCAGGCGATCGTGCAGGGCCGCTTCCAGACCGGCCCGCTGTCGCACCAGGTGGTCGCCGGCGTCTCCCATCAGACCGGGCTGGGCTGGGACCGTCCCTACGAGTGGAACACCATCGGCCGCGGCAACCTCTACCAGCGCCCGACACTGCGTCATGATGCGGTCGGCTCGCGCGTGCTCAGCCGCGGCAGCGAAACGGTGCAGCAGGCGGCGTTTGTCAGCGATACCGTCAGCTTCGCCGATGGCTGGTCGCTGCTGGCCGGCGCGCGCTACAACGACTTCGAGAACAAGGGCGCGTACCACACCTATCCCGTCACCCCGACCTACGCCCTGATGTACAAGCCGGCCGATGCAGTGACGCTGTATGCCAGCTACGTGGAATCCCTGGAAGCCGGCAGCCGCGTGGGCAGCGATTACATCAACGCCGGTGACGTGCTCGACCCGACCATCAGCAAGCAGTACGAGATCGGCGCCAAGATCGAGTACCCGCGCTGGAATGCCAACGCCGCCGCCTTCCGGCTGGAGCGTGGCGCGAACATCGACCTGCTCACGCCCACCGGCAAGCTGCTGGTGCAGGACGGCATCACGCTGTACGAAGGCGTGGAAGTCAGCGGCGACGTACGCCTGACCGATGCCTTCACGCTCGGTGGCGGCGTGACCTGGCTGGACCCCACCTACGACAAGCTCTCCCCCGACAGCGTCGCCCAGGAAGGCAACCGCACCGCCGGCGCCGCCCGCTGGCAGGGCGTCCTGCACGCCGACTACAGCGTCCCGCAGGTCGAGGGCCTGAGCGTGTATGCACTGGCCCGTTACTACGGTGACGTCTATTACGACGCCGACAACACGCTCAAGCTGCCCGACTACACGCTGGTCAACGCCGGTGTCGGCTACCGGATGCAGGCCGCCGGCCATCCCGTCACCTGGCGCGCCGGCGTGGAGAACCTGGCCAACAAGAAGTACTGGTCCAACGCAGGCGTCGGCCTGCCGCGCACCTTCGCGGTAAGCGTGCGCTGGGACATGTAACCGGAAGCACACAGGTAGTGCCGGCCGCTGGCCGGCTCCTCGGCATTGTCGGGAGCCGGCCAACGGCCGGCACTACCGTCGGCGGTAGAGGTGTCCCCTTCACTCCGCACCGGCAATAATGGCGGCCTCTCTTCCGCCGAGTCGCCATGCCCTCGTTCGAAACCCGCGTCAGCCGCCTGTGGGCACATGAAAAGGCCAGCTATGGCCTGCGGGTATTCATCGCGTTGTCGGCGGCCATGGGGCTGTGCTGGTACCTGGACCAGCTGCCCGCCCTGCCCGGCGTGTTCCTGGGCATCATCGCCAGCGCGATCGCCGAGACCGACGACAACTGGTGGGGCCGGATCAAATCGGTGGCGCTGTCGCTGCTGTGCTTCGTGGCGGCCGCCGCGGCGGTGGTGGTGCTGTTCCCGCATCCGTGGTGGTTCATCACCGCCCTGGCCGCGGCCACCTTCGGGCTGACCCTGCTCGGCGCGCTCGGCGAGCGCTATGCCTCGATCGCGCAGGCCACGGTAACCCTGGCCATCTACACGATGATCGGGCTGGAACAGCACGGTGCCGCCGATCTGCCCCAGGCGATCAATGCCGTGAGCCACCTGCTGGCCGGCGCGGTCTGGTACGCCCTGCTCTCGATTCTGTGGACGGCGTTGTTCGCCAATCGCCCCGTGCGCGAGCGCGTGGCACGCTTGTATCTGGAGCTGGGCCGCTACCTCAAGCTCAAGGCCGATCTGTTCGAACCGGTCCGCGATGCGGACGTGCAGAAGCGCCAGCTCGCCCTGGCCGAGCAGAACCGGCGCGTGGTTGAAGCCCTCAACATCGCCAAGACCGCGATCCTGGCGCGCTTTGGCCGCTCCGGCCGGCCCGGCGTGCAGTCCGGCCTGTACCTGCGCCTGTATTACATGGCCCAGGACTTCCACGAGCGCGCCAGCTCCTCGCATTACCCCTACGGCGCGCTGACCGAAGCGTTCTTCCACAGCGACGTGCTGTACCGCTGCCAGCGCCTGCTCGCGCTGCAGGGCGAAGCCTGCGCCAATCTCGGCCAGGCGATCCGCCTGCGCCAGCCGTTCCAGTACGGCGAGCGCACCAAGCAGGCCACCGCCGACCTGACCGATTCACTGAGCTGGCTGCGCGCCCAGCACAATCCCCAGTGGCAGCGCCTGCTGGCCTCGCTGGAACTGCTGGGCCACAACCTGCAGAGCATCGAACGCCGCCTGTCCGAAGCCGAGAAGTCCGAATCCACGCTGGACAACGTGGACACCCGCCTGCGCGATACCAACCCGCACACCCTGCGCGAGATGGGCGTGCGTATCCGCCAGCAGCTCACCCCCGGCTCGGTGCTGTTCCGGCATGGCCTGCGCATGGCGCTGGCGCTGATCGTCGGCTTCGCGGCGATCCGCCTGTTCAACGCCCAGAACGGCTCCTGGGTGCTGCTGACCATCGTGTTCGTGTGCCGCCCGCACTTCGGTGCCACCCGCCAGCGGCTGGCGCAGCGGATCGCCGGCACCCTGATCGGCCTGGTGCTGACCTGGGCGCTGATGCAGTTGTTCCAGGACCTGCGCATCGAGCTGCTGATCGCCCTGCTTTCGGCGCTGCTGTTCTTCTTCACCCGCAGCGATCGCTACCTGGTGGCCTCGGCGGCAATCACGGTGATGGCGTTGACCTGCTTCAACCTGATCGGCGATGGCTTCCTGCTGATCTGGCCGCGGCTGGTGGATACGCTGCTGGGCTGTGCGATCGCCGCGGCGGCCGCCTTCCTGATCCTGCCCGACTGGCAGGGCCGCCGCCTGAACCTGGTGATGGCGCGGGTGCTCGACAACTGCGCCAGGTACCTGCACGCCGTGCTCGGCCAGTACGGCAGTGGCATGCGGGACGATCTGGCCTACCGTATCGCACGTCGCGACATGCACAACGCCGATGCGGCGCTGTCCACGGCCCTGTCGAACATGCTGCGCGAGCCTGGCCACGTACGCCGCAACCTGGATGCGGGGTTCCGCTTCCTGGCGTTGTCCAACACGCTGCTCGGCCATCTCTCCGCGCTGGGTGCGCACCGCACCCAGCTGGACAGCTACGGCCAGGACCCACTCGCCTTGTCCGGCGGGGAACGCGTGGAGCAGGCGATGCAGCAGATCGCCAGCGCGCTGCAGCAGCGCGAGCCGGTGGCCGAAGACGCCAACGACGGCGACCGCGCCCTGGCCGAACAGCTGGAGCAGATCCCGGACGACATGCCGCCCCAGCTGCAGCTGATCCGGACCCAGATGGGCCTGATGCTGCGCCTGCTGCCCAAGCTGCGCGGTGCCGCCAACGAGGCCGCGCGCACGCTGCGGTAGGTATCGACCGTTGGTCGATACGGATGTTGAACGTCTCACGGCCTGTTGAACGTTCTCACGACCAACGGTCGTGAGCTACCCAGGACGGGGCTGCCTGCCCCGAACCGCGGCGCTGCCATGCTGCGCCAACAGGGAGAATGCTAGGCTGCGCCGGTTCGCAAGGAGTCTCCATGTCCGGCCATAGTCAGTTCGCCCTGCTCAGGCAACGCCGTTTCCTGCCGTTTTTCATCGTCCAGTCGCTGGGCGCGTTCAACGACAACGTCTACCGCCAGGCGATCATCGCGCTGCTGTTCTTCCTCGGCACGCCGATCGAAGAGCGCTCGCTGTACACCAACCTGGCACCGGCGATCTTCATCCTGCCGTACTTCCTGTTCTCGGCGCTGGCCGGGCAGATCGCGGAGAAGCTGGAGAAGTCGCGGCTGATCGTGATCACCACGACCATGGAAATCGCGATCATGTCGCTGGCCGCGGTCGGCTTCCTGAGCGAGAGCATGCCGGTGCTGCTGGTCGCGCTGTTCTGCACCGGCATGCAGTCCACCCTGTTCGGGCCGGTGAAGTACTCGGTGTTGCCCTCCATCCTCAAGCCCGAGGAGCTGACCGGCGGCAACGGCCTGGTCGAGATGGGCACCTCGCTGTCGATCCTGACCGGCATGATCGCTGGCGGTCTGATCTTCACCCTGGCGGGCAGCCATGGCCCGATCGTCGCCGCGACCGCGGTGATCGTACTGGCCGTGGCCGGCAACCTCACCGCGCGGATGATCCCGAAGGTCGATGCTGGCGCACCGGACCTGAAGATCAACTGGAACCCGCTGCCCGAGTCGCTGGCGGTGCTGCGCATGGCCAAGAAGCAGAAGGCGGTGCGCAACGCGATACTCGGCGTGTCCTGGTTCTGGTTCGTCGGCACCATGCTGACCTCGCAGCTGCCCACCTACGCCGAAATCAATCTAGGCGGTGGCTCCACGCTGTACATCTTCGCGCTGGCGCTGTTCTCGCTCGGCACCGGCACCGGCTCGCTGCTGTGCGAAAAACTGTCCGGGCGCACCGTGGAAATCGGCCTGGTGCCGCTGGGCGCGTTCGGCATGACCGCCTTCATGCTCGACCTGTACTTCGCACGTGCCGGGGAAGCCGCCGCCGCCGGGCTGTCGATCTGGCAGTTCGTACAGGCGCCGGGCAGCGTGCGCATCATCATCGACCTGATCGGCATCGGCCTGTTCACCGGCTTCTTCGTGGTGCCGCTGTTCGCGCTGATCCAGAGCCGCACGGCCAAGTCGGAGATGTCGCGCGTGTTCGCCGCGCTCAACATCCAGAACTCCGGTTTCATCGTGCTGGCCGCAGGCCTGGGCCTGCTCACCCAGCGGGTGCTGGACTGGACCATTCCGCAGCTGTTCCTGGCCCTGGCGATCGCCAACGCCGTGGTGTCGATCTACATCTTCACGATCGTCCCCGAATTCCTGATGCGCTTCCTCAGCTGGGTGATGGTGCGCGCGCTGTACCGCCTTCGCCCGCACGGGATCGAGGCCAACGTGCCGGACGAGGGCGCGGCGCTGATCGTGTGCAACCATGTGAGCTACATGGACGCGCTGATCCTCTCGGCCACGATCCCGCGCCCGGTGCGCTTCGTCATGTACTACAGGATCTTCAACATCCCGGTGATGCGCTGGATCTTCCGCACCGCCAAGGCGATCCCGATCGCCGGTGCACGCGAGGATCCGGCGCTGATGCAGGCTGCGTTCGACGAGGTGGACAAGGCATTGGCCGAAGGCGAGCTGGTCTGCATCTTCCCCGAGGGCGCATTGACCCGTGATGGCCAGATGGGCGCGTTCAAGTCGGGCGTGGAGAAGATTCTCGAGCGCCGCCCGGTGCCGGTGGTGCCGATGGCGCTGCGCGGCATGTGGTCGAGCATGTGGAGCCGGCGCGACACGCGCCTGGGCCGGATGCGCGTGCCACGTCGGTTCCGCGCGCATGTCGAGGTGGTCGCGTCGGCACCGATCGCCGGCGAGGTCGCCACGGCCCCGATGCTGGAGACACAGGTGCGGCAGCTGCGGGCTGACCAGGCGTGAGTCCTGCCCTGCCTGCATGTAACCGTATACATGGACGCGGGTACATCGGTTAGATTACCGCCCGGGGCACCTCGCCCGCGCTGGCCGGCGCGGGCGGACGCTCGATGCCGGACATTGCCGTCGTGTCACCTGTTGCCGATCGTGCCTCATCGCGTGTGTTGTTCGCCCCGGATCCATCCCGTACACACCCACCCAAGCAAATGGAGCTTCGCTGATGAATGCCACCGCCCCCCTGCCGCCCGCCCCGGGCAGCATTCCGAACCACCTGATCTGGTCGATCGTCGTCACCATCCTGGCGTTCTTCGTGTGCTGCCTGTCGTGCCTGAGCTTCCCGGGCATCGTCACCGGCGTGGTCGCGATCGTGTTCGCCAGCAAGGTCAACGGCCTGCTCAACCAGGGCGACCTGGAAGGCGCACGTCGTGCCTCCAAGAACGCCAAGATCTGGGCGTGGGTCACCACCGGTTTCCTGATCGCCGGCGTCGTGCTGTTCGTGATCTCGCTGGCCTTCATGGGCGTTGACGGTTACATGCAGCAGATGCAGCAGTTCCAGCAGCAGATCGAAAGCGCCAGCTGATGATCGCGCTGCACGGCAAGCGCTGGTTGCTGGCGACCCTGCCGCCGGCCGCCTTGGCCGCCGGCGCGGGGTTCTGGGTGCTGCGGCACTACGACCCCAACAGCGCCAGCAGTCCGTTCCCGCCGTGCAGCTTCCTGGCCGTTACCGGCTACTACTGCATCGGCTGCGGGCTGACGCGTGCACTGCACGCGCTGGCCCACGGCGATGTGGTCGCCGCGTTCTCGATGAATCCCCTGGCGATGCTGATGCTGGCCGTCGCCCCGCTGGTGATCGGCTGGGCACTGGGCTGGCGCCCACGCGTGCTGCAGCCGCTGATCACGCTGTTGATGAAACCGGCGTTCTGGCTGATCCTGCTGCCGGCCTACTGGATCGCACGCAACCTGCCATGGGTGCCGTTCACCTGGTTGGCACCGGGCTGATCCCAACCGCTAGGTGACCCAGCCGGCGATCACCAGCAGCGCCAGCACCGCCATCCACAGCAGCAGCATGCGCCACACCAGGCTCATCGCATCGCGCAGTTCCGGCAGCCGACGCCATACCGGCACCATGCCCGCATCGCTGTAATCGTGCGCATCCTCGCGCAGCTCGGCACTGACGCTCGCCCGCGCGACCGCGCCAAGGAAGTGCGTGGAGGCGGCCCACTGGTTGCCATGCGCCTCGCGCCACGCCTTGAATGCGGTATCGAAGTTGCCGACCAGCGCCATCGACAGCGACATCAGCTGCGCCACCGGCCATTCGAGCCAGGACAGCACCACGCGTGCACCGGCGACCGCTTCCACGCTGGCCAGCGAGCGCATCGGGCCGACCGCCAGCAACGCCAGCAGGCGATACAGCAGCGCGCCGACCGGGCCCAGCAGCAGGAACCAGAACAGCACCGCGAACCAGCGCCGCAGCGCGTTGAGCACCGTTGCTTCGACGAGCGAGGGGACGTCTTCGTGCAGGCTGCCACCGGCGGACTGCAGCTGCGCGATCGCCAGATGACGCGCATGGGCGTCATCGGCATCGATCACCGCCTCGACATCGCGGTCCAGGTCGCGCGGGCCCCAGCACATCACCAGCACCAGCACGCCCAGCAGCAGTGACGGCAGGCCGTACACCCGATCATCGAAGAGCCACTGGATCAGGCCCAGCACCACGACGAACGGCAGCACCGCCAGCCAGGCACCCTTGCGTCCGCGCCAGGCGCCGTCTTCGGCGGCATGCCGGTCCAGCCACTGCAGCCAGCGCCGGTAGAGGCCGAACCGCCGCAGCGCGACGGCCGCGCCCGGCGCGACATGGCCCAGGGCCAAGGCAACCAGCACGGCGACCAGGGTGGTGAACATGTAAGCCTCCGGCTCGGGACGTGGAACGCGCCGCTACTATGCCTTGCGGCCCGGCAATTCCCCGGGCCGTAGGTAATGTAACGCGCCGCGTGTTCAGCCCGCGGCAACGGCAGGCGACGGTCAGGCGACCTGCTGGCGGTACCAGTGCTCGATCAGGCTGCGCGAGATCGAGATCGGCGGGGACAGGCGGATGCCTTCGCCGTCGTCCTCGACATCCCGGGCCAGGGCAGCGCCCACTTCCTGGGCGGTGAACCAGCGGGCATCTTCCAGCTCGCCGTTCACGGTCGGCACGTCGTCTTCGGCCGTCGCGGCGAAGCCGAGCATCAGCGCGCCGGGGAACGGCCACGGCTGGGTGCCGAGGTAGCGGCACTCGCGCACGCGCACCCGGCTTTCCTCGAACACCTCACGGACCACGGTCTGCTCCAGCGATTCACCGGGCTCGACGAAGCCGGCCAGCACCGAATAGCGACGCGGGGCCCAGTTGGCCTGGCGGCCCAGTAGCAGCCGACCCTGGTTTTCCACGGCCACGATCACGGCCGGATCCACCCGCGGGTAATGTTCGGTTGCGCACTGGCCGCAGCGGCCGACGAAGCCGCCGCGGCTGAAGGTCACCGCGCCGCCACACACCCCGCAGAAGCGGGTGCGCGACTGCCAGTAGGACATGCCACGGGCGTAGCAGAAGGCGGTGGAATCGGCGATGGACCAGGTCGCGGCGGACTGCCGCAGGTCGACCCGCTGCGGGGCCGTCACCGACAGGCCGGCGGCCTCCATCGAGAACCACGCCTGCTCGCCGCGCAGGCCGAGGAAGATCGCGGTACCCGGGCCACCGCCCAGCTCGGCGCCGGTCAGTGGCAGGGGCTGGCCGTCGTTGCCCGCCAGTGCGGTACCGTCCTGGTCGAGCACCAATACGCGCGCGTCCGGCCACAGCCGCAACAACGCATCGGCGTCATCGCGCAGGGTATCGGCGCGCTCCAACGGCTCGCTGACGAAGGCGAAACCGGAAAGCTGCGAAGAGAATTTGGACATCGCAAGAGCCTGCCCACATTCGGCGGGACTGGCAAGCGTCAACCGAGCCTCAGGCCGGTTGCGCGCGCATCACATGCTGAAACTGCTGCCGCAGCCGCAGGTGGTCTTCGCGTTCGGATTGCGGATCACGAACTGCGCGCCGGTCAGGCTCTCGGTGTAATCCACCTCGGCGCCCATCAGGTACTGCAGGCTCAGCGGATCCACCAGCAGGGTGACGCCGGCGGTATCCACCGCCAGATCGTCCTCGGCCCGGTTCTCATCGAACTCGAACCCGTACTGGAAGCCGGAACAGCCACCGCCTTCGATGTAGACGCGCAGGGCGAGGGCAGCGTTGCCCTCATCCTGGATCAGCTCCTTGACCTTGGCCGCAGCGGCCTCGGTGAAGTTCAGCGGACGGTCCAGGGACTGGTAGTTCGGCGCGGCGGCGGGTGCGCCGGGCAGGGAAACAAGCGTGCTCATGCCCCCAGCATGGGGCTGCATGAGCACGGTTTCAAGGTGTGGCGCCGGCGCGATTCAGGCCATCGCCTCGGCCAGCTTCCTGCGGGCGGCGGTGTCCTTGCCCTTGCCCTCGTCCGCATCCCCGGACGGCGGCGGCAGGGCCATCTGCGCCGAGGTGTGGATCAGGCGGCCGGTCAGCTGGGCACCGGCGTGCATTTCCACCACCTGGTAGTGGATGTTGCCGGTGACCCGGGCGCTGGGGGTCAGTTCGACCCGCTCGGTGGCGTGCACATCCCCATCCAGGCGGCCGCTGATGACCACCACCTGGGCGCGGATCTCGCCCTCGATGGCGCCGTGCTCGGCCACCGTCAGGGTGGCGTTGCTGGCGCCGTCCTGGGCAATCACCTTGCCCAGGATGGTGCCTTCCACATACAGGCCACCGCTGAATTCCACGTCCCCGCGGATCACCACCTGCGCGCCGATCAGCGCGTCCACGACCAGATGTCCGTCGCGGTTGGACTTGTTGCTGCCAAACATGGGCTTACTCCCCTTCTTTTGCCGATGCCGCCGGTGCCCCGGCCTGTTTCCAATCGAATACCTGGGTGGCGCCCCCCGCGCCCGATCCCAGCGTGACCCGCACACGTTGCGGGGTGAAGCCTTGGGGCAGCATCACGCTGCCGGTGAGCTGCTGGAAGTACCGGAAGGAATAGTCCTGGCCCGGTACCTTGGTGCGCTGGTGCAGCTCGTCCCAGCTGACCGAAGTCAGCTTGCCGTCCTTGACGCCTTCCACGGTGAAGCGCATCTGCCCCTGGCTGATCGCCCCGCGGTTCAGGTTCTGGGTCAGCACCACGGCGTACTGCCAGGTGCCGCCGGTTTCCGGCGAAAACTCCACCGAATGGGTGTTCAGGCCCTTGCGCTGGCTGGTCGCCCCGACCAGGCGCTCGTAGAAGGCCACGTCGGCGCGCAGGCCGGCGATCTCTTCATCGCGCTCACCCAGCGAGGCCTGGACCTCGGTATTGGCAGCACGGCTGATGCGGTCGGAGGCCTGCAGGGTCGCCTGGCGCTGCTGCAGTTCGATGAGCTGCTGCTGGAGGCGCTCGTTGCGGGTCTCGGCGGCCTTGAGCTGGGTGCCGACGTCGCCGCCGGGCGAGCCCAGCCAGGCGCCGAGCAGCGCGGCCAGGATCAGCGACAGCAGCCAGGCACCGCCCAGCACCAGCAGGCGCTTGCGGTCCTGCACGGGCGGCGTGCCCGGCCGACGGATCTGGATGCGGGAAGGTGTGGGCTTATTCATGGCAGTCCTGGGCGACCGCGCCTGCCGGCGCTGTCGCAACGGCCCCTGTCTGGAACGACGGGCTAGTGTAAGTCAGGGGAAAGGCCTTGTCCGCGCAGGCTCGGGATCCGGGCAGTAGCGTTCATGGACGTCATCCACGATAGTGTGCGCCTGTGCACATTCTGCCACCGGAGCGCGTGCCATGACCGAAGCCCACCTGTTCGTGATCGGCATCCTGCTGGCCTGGCTGGCCGGTATCCGCGTGTACCTGACCGTGTTCGGCGTGGGGCTGGCCGGCCTGCTCGGCTGGGTCGACCTGCCGCCCGCGCTGCAGGCCACCGAATCGTGGTGGGTGCTGGGCACCTCGGCCGCGCTGGCCATCGCCGAGTTCTTCGCCGACAAGATCCCCGGGGTCGATTCAGTCTGGGACCTGGTCCAGACCCTGGCCCGGGTACCGGCAGGTGCGTTCCTGGCCGCGGCCACGCTCTCGCCCAGCGGTGAACTCAGCGGTACCGCCCTGGTGGCCGGGGCCGGCGTGGCGCTGGCCAGCCACGGGCTGAAGTCCGGCACCCGTGCCCTGCTCAACACCTCGCCCGAACCGGCCAGCAACTGGGTCGCCTCGGCGGCCGAAGACACCGTGGTGGTCGGCGGGCTGGCGCTCGCACTGGCGCACCCGTGGCTGGCGCTGATCCTGGTGGTGGCATGCAGCCTGATCGGCGCGTTGATCGTGTGGATGATCTGGCGGACGCTGTGGAAGGGGATGCGCTGGCTGATGCGCCAGGCCGACAGTGGGCAGACGCAGGTGAAACCGGGCACCCTGCCCCGGTAAGGCGCGCCCTGCCTCCGGGCGTTCATCGCATAATTGCGGCGCAGACTGGGAGTACGGATGGCCGTTCACGACAACGTTGTTGCACCCGCCCGCGCCGTGCGCGCTGAAACGCCGCCGGCCGAGCACTGGCAGCGCTGGCAACGCCAGGCCACGCCCGCCGCGTTGCCGCACAGCAATGTCGTCGCGCTCAATCCCGTGCCGGCCAGCCCGCCGCCGTTGCTGCCGCCAATGACCACCGATGCCAGCGACCTGGTGCCGCCAGGCATCGATTCGCCATACCGCGTCCTGATCGTCGAAGACGACCGCTCGCAGGCGCTGTTCGCACAGAGCGTACTGCACGGCGCCGGCATGCAGGCGCTGGTGCACGGCGATGCCGAAGGCGTGCAGCAGGCCATCGCCGAGCATCGCCCCGACCTGATCCTGATGGACCTGCACCTGCCCGGCCTGGACGGCATGCGCCTGACCGCGTTGATCCGCCAGCAGCCTGGCCAGCAGCTGCTGCCGATCGTGTTCCTCAGTGGCGACCCGGATCCGGAGCGCCAGTTCGAGGTACTCGACAGCGGTGCCGATGATTTCCTCAGCAAGCCGATCCGCCCGCGCCACCTGATCGCGGCCGTCTCCAACCGGATCCGCCGCGCCCGTGCGCAGGCCGCCTCGCAGGCGGGCAACGCGGGTGCGCCGGCGATGAACAATCCCGAGACCGGCCTGCCCACCCGCCATCACGTGATGCAGGAGCTGGGCACCTCGCTCGCGCACCGCGATCGCGGCGGCCTGTTCTTCATCGAGATCGCCAGTGCGCTCGGCCTGCGCGAACGCTATGGCTATGCCGCCTTCGAACGGCTGATGACCCAGGCCGGCCAACGCTTGGCCGATGCCGCGCAACCGCACCTGCTGGCGCGCTTGAACGACAACAGCTTCCTGGTCCTGGCCCGCGATGCCGACGAGGACACGCTGGATACGATGGCGCACGCGCTGCGCGAACAGTTGTCCACGCGCGCGTTCGTGATCCGCGATGACGAATCGGTGCACCTGCGCGGCGTGGTCGGCCATGCCCAGCTCTCGCCGGGCTTCTCCGATGCGGGCAGCGCGCTGGAAGCGGTCGAACGCACGACGCTGCAGGCGCGCCTGCTGACCGCCGGCGTGGCCGCCTATGTGCGTCGCGAAGATGTGGCCGCACAGGAACATCTTGCGTTGCTGGAAGGGCAACTGGAACTGGCCTATCAACCCATCGTCGCCGTCGCCGGCGGCAACACCGCGCAGTACCAGGTGCTGCTGCGGCTGCGCCAGGCCGATGGCAGTGTGCTGGCCGCCGGCCAGGTGATTCCGGCGGCCGAAGCGGCCGGGCGCATCGCCGATCTTGACCAGCAGGTGCTCGACCACGCACTGGGCCTGCTGGATCTGTATCGCCACGCCGCACAACCGCTGCACCTGTTCGTCTCGCAGTCGCTGCGCACGCTGGCCCGCGATGCGTTCGGCGATTGGCTGCTGGAGTCGCTGGCCAGCCGCCAGATCGACGGCAGCGCGCTGGTCATCGACGTGCGCCTGCCTGATGCCCTGATCCACACCGTCACCCTGCAGCAGTTCTGCACGCGCATGCATGCGGCCGGCGTGCGCTTCTGCCTGAGCCAGTTCGAGCCGGGCGATGAGGCCAACGCCTTGATGGCGCAGCTGCCGCTGGCGTATGTGCGCATGGCCGCGCGCTTCTCCCACAGCCATGCCAACCAGCAGACCCGCGACGAACTGCGCGCAGCGATCGACCGGGCGCACGGCGCCGGGCTGCGCATCATCGGCCAGCAGATCGAAGATCCGCAGGCCGCGGCCGCGATGTGGATCAGCGGCGTTGATTTCATCCAGGGCAACATGGTCCAGTCCGCCGGCAGCGAACTGAACTTCGACTTCCAGAACTCGGTGCTCTGAGCATGGGACGCCACGGACGGCCAGCCCCCTCGCCCCCCCCGGCCTCGCTGTGGATCGCCGCCGGGTCGGCCGCGGCCTGCGCGACCGCCGGCGTGATGGCGCGGATCGGCGCCAATGGCCCCTGGATCGACATCGCCGCGGGCACCGGCGTGCTGGCGCTGCTGGCTGCGCTGCAGGTGGTGCGCCGCTGGCGGGAGACGCAGGATCAGCTCCACACCCTGCAGCAGCGCAGCGAGTCGCTGCTGCTGGAGCGCGATCACCTTCAACAACGCCGGCAGCAGCAGAACCAGCTCGAACAGGAACTGCTCAGCGCCAAGCAGGCCGCCGAAGCCGCGGCGCTGGCCAAGGGTGAGTTCCTGGCCACGATGAGCCATGAGATCCGCACGCCGCTCAACGGCATCCTGCCGATGCTGGACCTGATCGCGCGCGGCCAGCTCGGCAGCGACCAGCGGCAGATGCTGCAGACCGCCGCGACCAGCTCGCAGCAGCTGCTTCGCATCGTCGATGACATCCTCGATTACTCCCGGCTCGAAGCCAGGGGCCTGAACCTGGAGATCACCACGTTCAACCTGCGCGAGCTGCTGGAAGGACTGGTGCAGCTCATGCAGCGTGCCGCCGATCCCAAGGGCCTGCAGCTGTCGCTCGAGCTGGACCCGGCGGTGCGGCTGTCGGTTCGCGGCGATCCGGTGCGGCTGCGCCAGGTGCTCAGCAACCTGCTGGTCAACGCGATCAAGTTCACCGAGCGCGGCCAGATCCGGCTGCGCGTGCAGCGCCAGGGCGAGACCAACGCACAGCACCAGCTGCGGTTCGAGATCGCCGACAGCGGCATCGGCATCGATGACGCCCTGCAGGCGCGCCTGTTCCAGTCCTTCAGCCAGGCCGATGCCTCGACCACGCGCCTGTATGGCGGCACCGGCCTGGGGCTGGCGATCTGCAAGCGCATCATCGATCTCATGCACGGCCGCATCGGCGTGCATTCCACGCCCGGGCGGGGCGCCACGTTCTGGTTCGAGATCCCGTTGCTCAAGGTGATCGGCGACCTGCCCGCCATCGGCACCGTGCGCCGCGCCCTGCTGATCACGCGCGATGCGTTGCTGGCCCAGCGCATCGAGCGCGTGGCCCAGCACCATGACCTGCGACTGCACACGGTGGAGACCGCCGCCGAAGCGATCGACGCCCTGCGCGCGCCGCAGCGCCCCGGCATCGACCCGGTGCTGGCCTGGGTCATCGCCGACACTGACGGCCTGCGTCACGGCACCCAGGCGCTGCAGAAGGCGCTGGTCGGCAACGAGCGGCATGCCGGAGCGCAGCTGTTGTGGCTGTACGGCGAGGAGGCACCCGCGCCCGAGGCCCTCGGCCCGGGACCGGCGCTGCCGCGGCAGGTTGCAGACAGCGAGCTGCATGCACTGCTGAGGCCGGTGGTCGCCAGCGCCCGGCCGGCCGCGCTGCTGGCCGAGGTGGAGTACGCCGGCTCGCCCATGGCCCTGCCGCAGTTCCCATTGCGCGTGCTGCTGGTGGAGGACAACAGCGTGAACCTGCTGGTCGCCCAACGCCTGCTGCAGGTATTGGGCTGCGAGGTGGAGACCGCCACGCAGGGCGAGCAGGCGCTGGCGGCGCTGCACGCGCGGCCATTCGATGTGGTGTTGATGGATTGCCAGATGCCGGTGCTGGATGGCTACGACACCACCCGCCGCTGGCGTGCGCACGAGGCCCCGCGCGGCACCGCACGGTTGCCGATCGTGGCGATGACCGCCAACGCGATGGCCGGCGACCGCGAACGCTGCCTGCAGGCCGGCATGGATGACTACCTGTCCAAGCCGATCAACCGCGAAACGCTGCAGGCCGTACTGGCGCGCTGGGGCAGTGCGATGGCCGATGACCCGGCAGTGCAGCCACCGTCCCTGCCTCAGCACGCGCCGGCTCCGCCCGCCGCTTCGCCAACCCGCGACGAGTCACCGGCCCCGGTGCTCGATCAGGAGGTGCTGGATGAACTGCTGGAGGTGATCGGCGCCGACACCGCGCGCATCATCGGCGTGTTCCTGGATGACACGCCACCGTTGATCCGGCAGCTGCAGGACGCCTCGGTCGCCGCGGATCTGGACCAGCTGCGCGCGTTGGCGCACAGCCTCAAATCCGCCAGTGCGAATGTGGGTGCGATGGCCTTGTCGGCCGCGGCCTGGCGGATCGAGCACGATGCCCGCGCCGGCACGCTGGAGCGCCCCGCGGTCGCGGTGGCGCTGTTGATCGCCGAGTTCGCGCGTGCACGGATCGCGCTGGGCGGCTATCACGCCCGCCTGCGCGCCCCGTTGCAGGGCTGACTCAGTCTTCGATCTTGGTCAGCAGGTAGTTCGGTTCGCCGATGCGCTCGATCAGATCCAGCTGGGTTTCCAGCCAGTCGATATGCTCTTCCTCGGACTCGAGGATCTTCACGAACAGCTGGCGGCTGACGTAGTCACCGATCGAATCGGCATAGGCCACCGCTTCGCGCAGGGTCACCACGCCATCGCGTTCCAGGGCGAGGTCGCACTGCAGGATCTCGGCCGGGTTCTCGCCGATGCGCAGCTTGCCCAGTGCCTGGAAGTTCGGCAGGCCTTCGAGGAAGAGAATGCGGTCGGACAGGATGTCCGCATGCTTCATCTCTTCGATCGATTCCTTGTACTCGTGATCGGCGAGCTCCTTCAGGCCCCAGTTCTTCAGCATCTTGGCGTGCAGGAAGTACTGGTTGATGGCGGTCAGCTCGTTGTAGAGGACCTTGTTGAGGAATTCGATGACTTTCGCGTCGCCCTTCATGAGCGTGCTCCTGCTGCGTGGAATCGCGGGCACTGTAGCGCGTCGCGCGGGAGCATGAAGGAACGCGAATCGTGCTCAGTTGCGACCCGGCAGAAGGGTGGCAAGCCCACCCTGGGCGGCCGGCGGCTCGCGGGCACGCCGCCCGGTCAGGCGGCCTGGAGGCCCAGGACCGGCAGGGGCAGATCGTGGGTGGCGCTGAACTTGGCCAGCAGGTCCGCCGCCATGTCCAGGCAGGAGCCGCAGGTGGCGCCGCAGCCGGTCCGCATCGTCAACTCGGACACGCTCGCGACACCGCTCTGGGCGGCTTCACGGATCTGATGGTCGGTAACCCCGTTGCAGATGCAGACGTACACGTGCGGACTCGGCAGGCAGGCCCGGATCGGCCTGCTGCTATTCCAATCGAAACGAGAATGGTTGTCAATTTCGAACCTGAATCATTCTCGATACGGTTCACGGCCACCGGGATCGCTCAGACCGCGCCCGGCTCGCCCTTGGTCTTGCGCGGCCAGTAGCCGCCGCCCCGCTTGGGCGTGGTGCGCTTGCGTGGCCGGTCGTGGCCGGCCGCATTGCCGGGCATCCAGGCTTCCTGGGCGGATTTCGGCATCGATTCCACCCCCGTCCCGGCCACTCCCCGGGCCAGCGGCGCCAGATGGCGCAGGGCGCGTGCGTAGACGCCCCGCTTGAACATCACCACGTGCTCCACCGGGTACCAGAAGTCGACCCAACGCCACTGGTCGAATTCGGGGCTGTCGGTATGGTCCAGGGTGACGTGGGATTCGTCCCCGGCCAGCCGCAGCAGGAACCACACCTGCTTCTGGCCGATGCAGACCTGCCGTTCATTGCGGCGGATGGCCCGTGCCGGCAGCCGATAGCGAAGCCAACCCGGCGTCGCCCCGAGCACTTCAACGTGCTCCGGCAACAGCCCGGTCTCTTCCTGCAACTCGCGATACATGGCTTCGACAGGCGTCTCGTCGGTGTTCATGCCGCCCTGCGGGAACTGCCAGCCATCCCGGCGCACGCGTCGTGCCCAGAAAACCTGCCCATCCTGCCGCATCAGCACAATACCGACGTTCGGTCGATAGCCGTCCGGATCGATCACGATGCGGACTCCTAGAAAAATCTACTGATCGGGACTGTGCCACGCCCGCTGCCCACTCACAAGCGCGGTGAAAAAGTGTTGACAGATTCCAGATACATCTCCAGAATTACCGGCTCCCTGAGGCTATGTAGCTCAGCCGGTTAGAGCACAGCACTCATAATGCTGGGGTCGGTGGTTCGAGTCCACCCATAGCCACCAAGTTCGCTTGGTTTTTCAGGGAGAAAGTGCAATAATTGCACGCACATTTTGCCCCGTCGCCAAGCGGTAAGGCACCTGACTCTGACTCAGGCATTCGGTGGTTCGAATCCATCCGGGGCAGCCAAACAAACAGAAAAGGCCGATCGAAAGATCGGCCTTTTCTGTTTGTTGGCGCGTTTGTCCGGGCGCGAAGCGCCCGGACCCCACACTTTGCGCAGCAAGGTATGGGGTCCGGCCCTCCCCTGCCACATCCCCGCGCCTGACGGCGCGCGCCCCTGGAGGGGACACCCACCCCCGAAAACGACAAAAGCCCGGCCGAAGCCGGGCTTTTGCGTACCTCCCAGGGGGATCCCGAAGGATCCCACGCCAGGCGCGATGGATCAGCGCTTGGAGAACTGGGTGGCGCGACGTGCCTTGTGCAGGCCGACCTTCTTACGCTCGACTTCACGGGCGTCACGGGTCATGAAGCCAGCCTTGCGCAGCTCGGACTTCAGGGTTTCGTCGTACTCGATCAGCGCGCGGGCGATGCCCAGACGGATCGCACCGGCCTGACCGGTGGTACCACCGCCAGCAGCGGTGACCATGATGTCGAAGGTTTCGGTGTTCTTGGTCAGTTCCAGCGGCTGACGCACGATCATGCGTGCAGTCTCACGGCCAAAGAACTCGTCCAGCGGACGGCCATTGACGGTGATGTTGCCGGCGCCCTTGCGCAGGAACACGCGGGCGGTGGAGGACTTGCGGCGGCCGGTGCCGTAGTTTTGCGTGATAGCCATGATTAGATATCCAGAACCTGGGGCTGCTGAGCGGCGTGCGGGTGCTCGGAACCCGAGTACACCTTGAGCTTGCGGTACATGGCGCGGCCCAGCGGGCCCTTCGGCAGCATGCCCTTGACGGCGGTCTCGATGACGCGCTCCGGGTGGCGCTCAAGCGCCTGGGCCAGAGTTTCGGTCTTCAGGTTGCCGATGTAGCCAGTGAAGCGGTGGTACAGCTTGTCCTGCAGCTTGTTGCCGGTGACGGCAATCTTTTCTGCATTGATGACAACCAGGTAATCACCGGTATCAACGTGGGGGGTGTAGACCGGCTTGTGCTTGCCGCGCAGACGGCGGGCCAGCTCGGTGGACAGACGGCCCAGCGTCTTGCCGGAAGCGTCGACGAGATACCAGTCGCGCTGGACGGTCTCGGACTTTGCAGTGAAAGTGCTCATGAAAGAACTCAAGTAGGTCGGGCTCATTACGGCGCAGTACGGCCGGAACTCTGCCACGCGTTGTGAAGAGGCGGGATTGTACTGGCCATCCCCACCACATGCAAGTTGACCCCGATCCCGGCTTGGCACACCGGCCCCATGGGGCGAGAATCGACGGTCCCCCGCCGCGACACCGCCTGCCATGACCGCGCTCCGCCAGATCACCCCGCTCGACCACCTGCTGACCGAAGCCCAGCGGGCCCTGGATACGGTGTTCGGCAATCCGCCGGCCAGCCGCCCCTACCCCGCCGAGGGCACCCCGGACGTGCAGATGGCCGCGCCCGAGCGCCGCCACGCCGCCGGCCTGATGCGCATCAACCACGTCGGCGAGGTCTGCGCCCAGGGCCTGTACTTCGGCCAGGCCGCGGTCGCCCGCGAGCCGGAAACCCGCGCCCACCTGCTCGATGCGGCCCAGGAAGAGACCGACCATCTGGCCTGGTGCGCCCAGCGCCTGCGCGAACTGGACAGCCGTCCCAGCCTGTTCAACCCGATCTGGTATGCCGGCAGCTACACCATCGGCACCCTGGCCGGCCTGCGCGGGGACGGCTGGAACCTGGGCTTCGTGGTCGAAACCGAGCGCCAGGTGGAAGCCCATCTGGACGAACACCTGGACACCCTGCCGCCGGCCGACCTGCGCAGCCGCGAGGTGATCAAGGTGATGAAGATCGACGAGGCCCGGCATGCCGACCACGCCGAGCATGCCGGGGCGCGCAGGCTGCCCGCCCCGATCCCATCGGTGATGGCGCTGGCCTCCAAGGTCATGAAGACCATCGCGTACCGGTTGTAACGGCGTATCGACCAACGGTCGATACCTTCCGGAACGGCGCGCGCGGCATGGGTTGCGGGCCGACTTGCCAGCGGTAGCGCCCGACCGTTGGCCGGGCGACGATCAGGCCGAGACCAGCTTCAGCCCGATCACCCCGGCCACGATCAACGCGATGCAGGCCAGCCGCGACGGCGAAGCGCTGTCGCCGAACAGGAAGATGCCCAGCATCGCCACGCCCAGTGCGCCGATCCCGGTCCAGATCGCATAGGCGGTGCCGACCGGAATGGATTTCATGGCCTGGCTCATCAGGTAGAGGCTGACCAGGGCGGCGGCGACGGTGGCCAGCGTGGGAAGGGGCTTGCTGAAGCCTTCGGAGTACTTCATTCCGATGGCGAAGCCGATCTCGAACAGACCGGCCACGAGAAGATAGATCCAGGGCATGGGGGATTCCTTGGGTTAACAAAAACAAAACGGCCCGGTGTTTTCACACCGGACCGTCGTCGGTAGCTGCCGTGGAACCCGATTTTGCGCAAACACCGGTTCCACAGGGCGGGCCGTCCCGCCTGGACGAGGTCGGCCGGGGCCAGGCCCGGACGACATCGCAGGGTGTGCCTTACTCGGCCAGGTTGCGCCCGTGGAACAGCTCTTCGATCTCACGACGCAGCAGCGCCTCGATCTTCATGCGTTCCTTGAACGACAGGTTCTTGGCCTTCTCTTCGAACAGGTACTGGTCCAGGTCGAAGTCCTTCAGGTGCATCTTCGTGTGGAAGATGTTTTCCTGATAGACATTGACGTCGAACATCTCGTAGCGCGACTTGATGTTCTTGGCCAGGAAGTTCTGGATCGAGTTGATCTTGTGATCGATGTAGTGCTTCTTGCCCTTCACGTCACGGGTGAAGCCACGCACGCGGTAGTCCATGATCACGATGTCCGATTCCAGACTCTCGATCAGGTAGTTCAGCGCTTTCAGCGGGGAAATCACGCCACAGGTGGCCACATCGATGTCCGCGCGGAACGTGGCGATGCCCTCCTGCGGATGGGTTTCCGGGTAGGTATGGACAGTGATGTGGCTCTTGTCCATGTGGGCGACCACGGCGTCGGAGATCAGCTCCTTGCCGGCCTGCTTCTTGTCGATCACCGGCTCTTCCGAGATCAGGATCGTCACCGACGCACCCTGGGGATCGTAGTCCTGGCGGGCCACGTTCAGGATGTTCGCGCCGATGATCTCGGCAACGTCGGTCAGGATCTGAGTCAGCCTATCGGCGTTGTACTCTTCATCAATATATTCGATGTAACGCTGACGCTCCTCTTCGGTGCGGGCGTAACAGACGTCATAGATGTTGAAGCTCAGCGCCTTGGTGAGGTTGTTGAAACCCTGCAACCTCAGGCGAGGCAACGGCTTGACCACGGCGGTCGATCCTGTGTGTGGTGGGAAAGAAGTAATTATGGGGCAAAGTGATCGGGGGCGAAACTTGCATTGAAACGAGTACCTGTGCTCGGTTTGCCCTTAACAATTCGGATCGTTAAGCTCCCGGCACATAGCCGTGAATTCTTCATGAGCAATCGGAGCGCCTCAACGTGTCAACTGTGCGCCTTGCCACAAGTCCATTGGCCCTGGATATCGCAACAATCGATCGCTTCCTGGCCCACAGCCACCGCCGCCGTTATCCCGCCCGTACCGACGTGTTCCGTCCCGGGGATCCGGCAGGCACCCTGTACTACGTCATCAGCGGCTCCGTCTCAATAATGGCTGAGGAAGATGACGATCGTGAGCTGGTGCTGGGCTACTTCGGCTCGGGAGAGTTCGTCGGCGAGATGGGGCTGTTCGTGGAATCGGACCGCCGCGAGGTGATCCTGCGCACCCGCACCCCGTGCGAACTGGCCGAGATCAGCTACGAACGCCTGCATCAGCTGTTCCTCGGCCCGCTCTCCGCCGATGCCCCGCGGCTGCTCTACTCGATCGGCCAGCAGCTCTCCAAGCGCCTGCTCGACACCAGCAGGAAAGCCAGCCGCCTGGCCTTCCTGGACGTGACCGACCGCATCGTGCGGACCCTGCACGACCTGTCCCGCGAGCCGGAGGCCATGAGCCACCCGCAGGGCACCCAGCTGCGCGTCTCGCGCCAGGAGCTGGCGCGCCTGGTCGGCTGCTCGCGTGAAATGGCCGGCCGCGTGTTGAAGAAGCTGCAGACCGACGGGCTGCTGCATGCCCGTGGCAAGACCGTCGTTCTGTACGGCACCCGTTGATCCTGCCCGCGTAGTGCCGGCCGCTGGCCGGCAACCACGCAGATCCCCCCATGCCCGTCGACCTGGACGAGGTGGCCGGCCAACGGCCGGCACTACCTGCCCATTTGCCGCTAGGCTGTTCGCATGGAACTTGGCAGCGAATTCTATTGGTTCATCCTGATCGGCCTGGGCGCACAGCTGGTCGATGGCGCATTGGGCATGGCCTTCGGGCTGGTGTCCTCCTCGGTGATGCTGAGCATGGGCGTGCCGCCGGCAGCCGTGAGCGCCAGCGTGCACACCGCTGAAGTCTTCACCACCGGCGCCTCCGGGGTGTCGCACCTGGTCGCCGGCAATGTGGATCGCCGGCTGTTCCTGCGCCTGGCCCTGCCCGGCGCGGTCGGTGGTGTGGTGGGGGCCTACGTGCTGACCCAGCTGCCCGGTGACGTGATTCGCCCCTTCATCTATATGTATCTGCTGGTGCTGGCGATCTTCATCCTGCTGCGCGCGGCCGGCCGGATGCTGCCGGCGCAGGAAGTGAAGCGTGTTCCGCTGCTGGGCTTCGTGGCCGGCCTGCTGGATGCCAGCGGCGGCGGTGGCTGGGGCCCGGTGGCCACCTCCACCCTGCTCGCCCGCGGCGGAAAGGCCCGCACCACCATCGGCACGGTCAATGCCGCCGAGTTCGTGGTGACCCTCGCGGTGTCGATCACCTTCCTGCTGACCATGGGCGTGCAGTACCTGAACATCGTCGCCGGCCTGCTGATCGGCGGCATGATGGCCGCGCCGATCGCCGCGATTCTGGTCAAGAACGTCAAGGAACGCTGGGTGTTGATCGCCGTCGGCGTGCTGGTCCTGGGCATCAGCCTGTTCCAGATCAGCCACGCAATCGTGCAGTGGCGCGCAGGCTGAGCCGGACGCGACACGCTTTTCAGCCCTTCCCGGGCGTTTTCAGCACCGGATCAGACCGGGTCGCCGGCCCGGTCCACGCAGCCCCAGTTGAGCACCGGGGTACCCGGTGGCAGCACCTGGCGGAAGTACGCCACCCGCGAGGCCTTGGGATTGACCACGACCGGCGCGGCCGCGGCCAGCAGCAGCGGCAGGTCGGCACTGCTGTCGGAGTAGGCAACGTCGATCTCGCCATACCCGCGCTCGCGCAGCATCCGCATCTTTTCTTCGTTGTGGCAGTGCCGGGTGGCGATGACCGCGCCCAGGAACGGGCCGACCTCGCTGCCGATCACCGGCACGCCCTGGTGGGCGACGAAGGCCAGGATCGCGCGGGCCAGTTCCGGCGGCGCACCGGTGGCGACCACCACGCGGTCACCGGCGGCCCGGTGGCGGGCAAACACCTCCAGCGCGACCGGCAGCAGGCGGCGGCGGATGTCGGCCTCGTGCTTGAGCACGTAGCGGTCGATCACCTTGTTGAACTCGCGTGCCCGGTGCAGGCCGAACGTGGCGATCCAGACATAGCCGGAGATGCCACGGCGCCGGGTCGGCAGGAACGCCACCAGCGGGCCGAGCAGCGGCGTGGCGATGAGGGCGGCCAGCAGCCGCAGCGGGTTGCGCTTGATCAGCCAGGCGAACAGATGGCTGCCGGAATCGCCGTCATACAGGGTGTGATCGAAATCGAAGACCACCAGCGGGGCGTCGTCGCGCGGCGTTGGGTAGATCGCTGTCATGCGCTGAAGAATAGCTGACGCAGGCCCTCGCCGGGCTCTTCCACGCGCATGAAGGCCTCGCCGACCAGGAACGCATTGACCCCGGCCTCACGCATCACCGAGACATCGGCCGGGCCGAGGATGCCGCTTTCGGTGACCAGCAGGCGGTCGCGCGGTACGGCCTGGCGCATGTCCAGCGTGGTCTGCAGCGAGACCTCGAAGGTGCGCAGGTTACGGTTGTTGATGCCGATCAGCGGCACCGGCACCTGGATGGCACGCTCCAGCTCGTCGATGTCGTGCACTTCCACCAGCACGTCCATGCCCAGCTGCATGGCCAGGTCGGAAAGCTCGGCCAGCTGGCGGTCGTCCAAAGCAGCCACGATCAGCAGGATGCAGTCCGCGCCGAGCACGCGCGCTTCATACACCTGGTAGGCATCGATCACGAAGTCCTTGCGCAGCACCGGCAGCGTGCAGGCCTCCCGGGCCTGCTGCAGATAGGCATCGCTGCCCTGGAAGAAGTCCACGTCGGTCAGCACCGACAGGCAGCTGGCGCCACCGAACTCGTAGCTCACCGCGATATCGGCCGGATGGAAGTCAGGGCGGATCACGCCCTTGGACGGGCTGGCCTTCTTGATCTCGGCGATCACGGCCGGGTTGCCGGCGGTGATCGAGGCGCGCAGCGCATCGGCGAACCCCCGCACCGGCGGGGCCTGCTCCACGCGCGCGATCAGCGCCTCCAGCGGCACCTGGGCACGGCGTGCGGCGACTTCTTCGGCCTTGCGGGCCAGGATGGTATCGAGGATGTCGCTCATGTCATTGGGGTCCTGGAGGCCGGCCATTATCGGCCAGCCCCGCTGAATTCTGAAAACGCGGGCTCAGACGGCCCCGCGGATGCGGCGGGGGGCGGCTACGTACTGCTCCATCCGCGAGCGCGCACTGCCATCGGCCAGCACCGCGCGCGCGCGGGCCAGGCCATCGGCGATGCTGTCGGCGACACCGGCCACATACAGGGCGGCGCCGGCGTTGAGGGCGACGATGTCCAGCGCCGGGCCGGGCTGGTTGTCGAGCACGCCGCGCAGCATGGCGATGGATTCCTCCGGACTGTCGACCTTGAGGTTGCGGCTGGCCGACATCGCGATACCGAAGTCTTCCGGATGGATCTCGTACTCGCGCACCTTGCCGTCGCGCAGCTCGCCGACCAGCGTGCCGGCACCGAGCGAGATCTCATCCATGTTGTCGCGGCCCCACACCACCAAGGCGCGCTCGGCACCGAGTTCGCGCAGCACGCGTGCCTGGATGCCGACCAGATCCGGGTGGAACACGCCCATCAGCACATTGGTCGCACCGACCGGATTGGTCAGCGGGCCGAGGATGTTGAAGATCGTACGCACGCCCATTTCGCGGCGCACCGGCGCGACGACCTTCATCGCCGGGTGGTGCATCGGCGCGAACATGAAGCCGATGCCGGTTTCGGTGATCGCGCGCGCGACTTCGTCGGGGGTGAGGTCGATGATCGCGCCCAGCGCCTCGACCGCATCGGCACTGCCGGACTTGGAGGAGACACTGCGGTTGCCGTGCTTGGCCACCTTGGCCCCGGCCGCGGACACCACGAACATCGCGCAGGTGGAGATGTTGAAGGTGTGCGAGCCGTCGCCGCCGGTGCCGACGATATCCACCAGATGCGCCTTGTCCTCCACCGGCACCGCCAGCGCGAGTTCGCGCATCACGGTGGCGGCACCGGCGATTTCGCCGATGGTTTCCTTCTTGACCCGCAGGCCGGTCAGGATCGCGGCGGTCATCACCGGCGAGACCTCACCGCGCATGATCTGCCGCATCAGGTCGACCATTTCGTCGAAGAAGATTTCGCGGTGCTCGATGGTGCGCTGCAGGGCTTCCTGGGGGGAGAAGGTCATGCGGGGGTCCTTTGTGATGCAGGTGCGGCGCGCTCAGCGCTGCAGGAAATTCTTCAGCAGGGCGTGGCCATGCTCGGTGAGGATCGACTCGGGGTGGAACTGCACGCCCTCGACCGGGTACTCGCGATGGCGAAGGCCCATGATCTCTTCGATCGAGCCGTCCTCGTTCTCGGTCCAGGCGGTCATTTCCAGGCACGCCGGCAACGTGGTCTTGTCCACCACCAGCGAGTGGTAGCGCGTGGCCTGGTAGCGGTCCGGCAGGCCGGCGAACACGCCCCTGCCTTCATGCCGGATCGGCGAGGTCTTGCCGTGCATGATGGTGGTGGCGCGGATGACATCGCCGCCGTAGACCTGGCCGATGCTCTGGTGGCCCAGGCACACGCCGAGGATCGGTGTGGTCGGGCCGAGCCGGCGGATCAGCTCCAGCGACACGCCCGCTTCGTTGGGCGTGCACGGGCCGGGCGAGATCACGATGCGCTCGGGCGCCAGCGCGGCGATCTCATCGACGCTCAACGCGTCGTTGCGCACCACCTTCACTTCGGCGCCCAGCGTCTGCAGGTACTGCACGAGGTTGTAGGTGAAGCTGTCGTAGTTGTCGAGCATCAACAACATGGTCAGGGTCCGTCTTGAATGGGGAAGTGGCGTGCGCGCAACCGCGCACGGGTCAGGCCGTTCGGCAGTGCGCCGTTACAGGCCCTTGGCAGCCTGCGCGACCGCACGGAACAGCGCGCGGCCCTTGTTCATCGTCTCGTCCCATTCCTTGCCGGGATCGGAGTCGTAGACGATGCCGGCACCGGCCTGCACGTGCAGGCGGCCGTCCTTGATCACCGCGGTGCGGATCGCGATGGCGGTGTCGGCATCGCCATGCCAGCCGATGTAGCCGATGCTGCCGGCGTAGACGTTGCGCTTGATCGGTTCCAGCTCGCGGATCACTTCCAGCGCGCGGATCTTCGGCGCACCGCTGACGGTGCCGGCCGGGAACGTCGCGCGGAGCACGTCTGCATAGCTCAGGCCCGGCTGCAGCTGCCCGGTCACTTCGCTGACGATATGCATGACGTGGCTGTAGCGCTCGATCACGAACTGCTCGCCCACTTCCACCGTGCCCGCCTTGGACACGCGGCCCGCATCGTTGCGGCCGAGATCGATCAGCATCAGATGCTCGGCGCGCTCCTTGGGGTCGGCCAGCAGTTCCACTTCCAGCGCATTGTCTTCTTCGTCCGTCGCGCCACGCGGGCGGGTGCCGGCGATCGGACGCACGGTGACTTCCCCGTCCTGCAGGCGCACCAGGATTTCCGGCGAGGAACCGACCACCTGCACATCGCCGGTATCGAGGAAATACATGTACGGCGAGGGATTGAGCGCACGCAGCGCGCGGTACACATCCACCGGGCGCGCCTTGAACGGCACGCTCAGGCGCTGGCTCAGCACCACCTGGAAGATGTCGCCGGCGCGGATGTATTCCTTGGATTTGTCGACCGCGGCGATGAAGCCTTCGCGGGTGAAGCCGGAGACGAAATCGTTCTCGTCCAGCACGTCGCGGGTGATCGGCGCGGGGTAGCCGGCACCCGGGGCGCGCAGCTTGGCGACCAGTGCATCCAGACGGGCCTGGGCCTCCTCCCATGCACCGGGCTGGCCCGGGTCGGCATGCACGATCAGGTACAGGCGGCCCTTGAGGTTGTCGAACACCGCCAGCTCTTCGGAATGCAGCAGCAGGATGTCCGGCGTGCCCAGCTCATCGCGGCCACGCGGCGGCGCCAGGCGCGGTTCGATGTAGCCGATGCACTCAAAGCCAAACCAGCCGACCAGGCCCCCGGTGAAGCCGGGCAGACCGGCCAGCTTCGGCACCGAGTGGGCGCTGCGCAGGGCCTCGACCTCGGTGAACGGGTCGGCGACCTCGCGGGTTTCCACCACGGTGCCGGATTCGCTGATGGTCAGGGTATGGCCGTGGAAGGCATACACCCGGCGCGCCGGCAGGCCGATGATGGAATAGCGCCCGAAGCGTTCGCCGCCCTCGACCGATTCAAACAGATAGGTATGCGGGCCGTCGGCGAGCTTCAGATAGACCGAGAGCGGCGTGTCCAGGTCGGACAGCACTTCACGGACGACGGGGATGCGGGTATGGCCTTCAGCGGCCTGCTGCTGGAACTGCTCGAGCGTGATCAAGACGACTTTCCTTCCGGGAAACGGCGGTGGCGGGACGGACGACGGCAACAGGCCACCATCGCCACCAACGGCGAGCGGAAGAAAGGGTATGCGGGGTCGTCAGAATGGACACCCGGCGACTGTACCTCAGCCCGGCGCGGGGGGGAACCCCGCCCGGGCCTGCGTGCAGCCGCTCCGAGGCCGACGTGGCGGCCCGCTCCGGCATGGAGCGACGGCCCCGGCGTCAGTACAGCGGCAGCGGGCGCTCACTGGCCAGCATGCCGTTCAGGGTGTCCAGCATCCTGACCAGGTCCACCTGCCGATGCAGGCGGGTCTTCTCGAAAATGCTCTGCAGGCGGGTCCGCGCACTCCCGACACCGATGCCGCAGGTCGCTGCGGCGGCCGACAGCTCGCCCTGGTGATGCAGCGCCACGGCCAGCGTCGCTTCGCCCGGGGTCAGGCCGAAAAGCTCGCGCAGGGTGGCGGACAGCCCCGCCGAGGAGCGGCGCACCAGCGTGTTGACCGTCATGACGAAACGGGCGGTGCCCGTACCGGGAATGTACTTTCCATAGGGCCGAAGCGATGCGAATCCTGCCAGGAGTCCATCTGCATCGTGCAGAGCGACGATATCCTCTCCGGGGTCCTGCGCCGGACCGCCCCGCAGCGCCAGGCGCCGGACCAGGGCATTCCAACCCGCCCGCGAGGCGGGATGCACCGGCTCCAATGCCGCCTTTCGGCGCACACGCAGGACGCGCGCCAGCAGCATCTCCTCGCCCCCGGCATTGACCGATACTGGCCGCAGGTTCTCATCGAGAAGCAGCAGGGCCAGCGTTCCTGCCTGCCGCCACGCGTCCTGCAGTGCCTGGCGCAGCTCGAAGGCATTGACGAAGTGAGGGGCCAACGCTTCGCACAGTGCCACCTCGCGGGCATCGAAATCGCCGCGCCGCTCGGTTCCCACGAAGGTCAGCATGGTGACCTGGTCCGGCTTGCGCGAGGCGCACAATGCCACCGAACGCAGCGTGTCGATCTGGCGCAGGAAATCCAGGTAGTACCGCGTTCCGCGCATCTCATCGAGCGTGGCCACCCGATCGCTGACGATGACGCTGCCAGCACGCATCGTCGGCGCGGCCCGGTTGAACCAGAGGTTGTCCACCGAGTAGAGCGTGTCTTCGTTGAAGCGCTCCACCGTACGCGGGTCGGCCATCGCGCCGGCCGCGACCAGCGCCCTGTGTCGCCCCCCGTGCACGTCGCGCAGGGTCACGCTGCCGGAGTGGCAACCGACCGCGCGACCGAGACGTTCAACGAATGACTGCATCCGCTCCGGGTCGGTGACCCCCGCGTACAGCTCTTCCATAAGCTCCGCTTTCACAACCATCTCCTGTGTTGTTCGTCAAGTCATGTCCATGACCTGCGTCGCTGCGCATCTGGACGCAGATTTGCCGCCATCCCATCACCACGTCAAGGACGCCATGGCCCTCTCTGCGCTGCGATCAGTTTCCACTGCGCTCACCCTGTCCCTGCTGCTCGTCGGATGCGGCGGCAAAGGCGATGCAGCCTCCCCGAGTACCGATAAGGACAGCAACGCCGCTGCGGCCGAGGGTAAGGCAAACGCCGATAAACCGGCGCCCACCACCCTTCCTCAAGCCGACCTGGCCAAGCCGCTGGCCGAGTACCGCAAGTTGGATAGCGGCCAGCAGGTCATGTTTCTTTATGCCGCCATGTCCAAGCTTCCGACGGATTTCGACACGATGGCCAGCCTTGCCTCGCAGGAATACCGCGGCACCGCCGATACCTTCCGCCGCAAGGACCTGATGGGGGCGCTTCGCCCGCAGCTCGAACAGAGCATCGCAGACGCTGGCCGCTCGCCCTATTACTGGAGCGAACTGGAGGATGCCGACCTGCAGGCCTATGACTTCGAGCGGAAGGGCTTCCCGGTCGGCGAATTCAACGGCGGCAAGTACCGCTACTTCATGGACATTCCGGAGTACAGCTACACCTGGGCCAATCCCGCGCAGGTCCAGCTTGCCCCGGTCGCTGACGAAACGGTTGCCCGCGAGCTCGAAGGGCTTCGCAGCCGATGGAACAGCAAACCCCGGCTGCGGACCTACTTCTTCGTCCAGTCTGCCGATCTGAACCAGCGTCGCATCAATGCCTATGTCACGCATGTCCAGCTTCTGGACCGCAGCGGACGCGTCCTGGCGTCCTACTCGCCCGATCCGGCGGTGGCAGCGCAGCCAGCGGAAGAGGATCCGTGCGTTTCACCGGAGGACTGCGCACGGCGTGCGTTGGGCAGCTGATCGTTTCCGAATCCACAGGGGAATCATCCATGAATCAACTCAATGAAAGCGACGTCCAGAACGCGCTGCAGCAGCGCCTCGTGCGCGAAGAAGCCGGGCGGCGCGCAACCGACGGCCTGATGCGCACGGCCAGGACGCTGCGATGGATCGGCTGGGGCTGCGCGCTGGTGCCGATCGTCGGCATCTTCGGTGTGGTGCTGTTCCTGCTCAGCACGATCCTGTGTTTCGCCTATGCGCAAAGCAAGGGGAACCCCGATGGCATCAAGCAGTTGTTGATCACCCTGGCCAGCCTGTTCGCTGCGGGCATCGTCTGGGTGCTGGTCAATCTCACCGTGCTCGGCCTGTTTGGCGCAGCCATGTCCATGCATTGAGGATCTGCACATGAACGGAATCACCTTGAAGCAGTCGCTGCTGTCGGCCGCTGCGGCGGCCGCATTGCTGGCCGGCCAGGCCGTGCCTGCCCACGCACAATCCGCCGACGCGCTCCGTCGTGAGAACGCACAGCTGCGTGCCCAGCTGGACGCGTTGAACCAACGCTGCGGCGTGCCGGCCCCCGACGACACCGGCGCACTGGAGCGGTTTGGCGATATCGAAGCGCGACTGGATTCGATCCGGGCAGGACAACGCACGCGCGGCTCGGTAGAGATCACGGTGACGATGACACTGCGCAATGTGTCGTCGCAGCCGATGGTGTTGAATTATGAGTACGACACCTTCAACGCGACCGACAGCCACGGCTATACCTACCGCTTCTTCGGCGGCCAGGACAAAGACACGATCAAGGGCATCCCGATCGCCACCACGAACCGGGTCGACCCGACCTTCACCCTGCTGCCAGGCCGATCCAGCACGGTCACCTTCCTCGTGCAGCGCGCCATGAACGAGGCGCAGACCCCGGGCAGCCGCTTCGATATCAGTGCCAGCTTCGGCCAGTACGAAAACCTGGGCCAGGGACGACTGCGACGGCTGCAGACATTCCCCGTTTCCTTCAAGGATCGCTCAGTCACGTCGGGCGGCGTCGCCACGGGTATCGGTGGGCGCGCGGATCAGACGGTTGAAAACGCGGCCGGCCGGTTGCTGGACCGCCTGCTCAAGTGAGCCGGGTACGGCAGGCGCCACCACGCGCCAGCCGTATGCAGGACGGCCCCGCAGCCGCGCCGGAACTCAGGCTCTGGACAGCAGCGGGCTGTCCAGCGCCACATGCAGGTTGACCCGCCCCGGCACGCAGTCGATGCGGAAATGGCGGGCCTGGACCGGCTCGCCATCCAGATTGAGGGTCAGCGGCGCCTCGGCCTCGATCTCCACCCACGGCGCCTGGACACGTTCGGCCACCTGTTCCAGCGCACCGCGCTTGCCGCCCTTGACCAGCGCAGCGAAGGTGGACGCCACCTCCCCGCTCAGCTCGGGAATCACGGTGATATCGAGCACACCATCGTCGATCAGGGCCTCCGGGCACAGCACCTGGCCGCCGCCGGCCTGGCGGCCGTTGCCAACGCCCAGCGCGATGAAGCCACCGGCCCATTCGAAGCCCGGGGCCCGGACCCGCGCCTGGATGGGATCGATCCGGCCCAGCCGCGAGACCCCGGTCACCAGATAGGCCAGCCCGCCGAGCACCTTCTTCAGGCCCTCATCGGTCTCCACCGTCACCTCGGTGCCGAAACCGCCACTGGCTACGTTCGCGCACCACCACACCCTGCCGTCGGCATCGATGCGCAGCAGATCGACCGGCCGCGCCGGCGCGTGCCTGATCAGCTCCAGCGCCGCCAGCGGTTCGTCGGGAATTTCGGCCGCCGTGGCGAAGTCATTGGCCGTGCCCAGCGGCAACAGGCCCAGCGACGGCAGTGCATCGGCCGGCTCCTCGCGATGGGCCAGCGTCTCGGCCACCTCGCTGAGCGTGCCGTCCCCGCCGGCCGCGATGATCGTGTCGACCCCGTGTGCGATCGCCTCGGCCACGTAGCGCTCGGCATCGCCCGACTCCCAGGTCACCCGCACCTCCAGCTGCACCCCGCGCTCGCGCAGTGCTGCCACCGCCTCGCGCACATCCTCATTGCCGGTGGCCTTGCCGTTGAGGATCAAACGCCAATGGGGACGGCTCATGCGGTACTTCCAGGGAGTGGGGAAGCGAAGGCTAGCAGCGCGCGGGGTGGCCGTCGGTGAACGTCATCAAAGCGTCACCGATGGCCCGGAGAATGGAAGGCCATAGCAAGGAAGATGGATGGAGGCAGGATCAGCCTCCCGCTGTTCCCGGGGCCGCATCTGCAAGGGTGCGGTCTTTTTCCTTGCCGCCGGGAGGGCAGCCGACCAACGGTCGGCTCTACCGGGTGCTCAGCCTTCGGCGAAGGTCCGCAATGCCTCGCCTTCCATCCGATACACCGTCCACTCGCTTTGCGGCTTCGCACCGGCGGCCTGGTAGAACTGGATCGCCGGTTCATTCCAGTCCAGCACCGACCACTCGAACCGGCCGCAGCCTTCGGCCACCGCGATCCGTGCGATGTGCTGCAGCAGTGCCTTGCCGGCCCCGCTGCCGCGCCGTTCCGGGCTCACGTACAGGTCTTCCAGGTAGATCCCATTGCGGCCCAGCCACGTCGAGTAATTGTAGAAATACACCGCATACCCGATGGCCACGCCGTCGGCCTCGCAGATCAGCGCGTGCGCTTTCGCTTCCGGCCCGAACAGGCTCGCGCGGATGCCCGCTTCGTCGGTCTGCACCGACGACTCGGCCCTTTCGTAGATCGCCAGCTCGCGGATGAAGCGCAGGATCCGCCCCGCATCCTCGGCGGTGGCCACGCGGATGGTCACGGCAGCCACCGATCCCATGGCTCAGCCCCGCGCTGCGGCGACATTGCCGCGCATCTGCGCGATCACGTCCTGGTAGCTGGTCTTCGCATTGAAGATCGCCGAGCCGGCCACGAACGCATCCGCACCGGCCGCCGCGATGGCGCCGATGTTGTCGGCCTTCACGCCACCGTCGATCTCCAGGCGGATGTCCTTGCCACTGGCATCGATCTTCTTGCGGATCGCGCGCACCTTGTCCAGCGCCGAGGGAATGAAGGCCTGGCCGCCGAAGCCCGGGTTGACCGACATCACCAGCACCAGGTCCAGGTCATCGAGCACCCAGTCCAGGATGTCCACCGGCGTGGCCGGATTGAGCACCACGCCCGGCTTGCAGCCCAGCGAACGGATCAGCTGGATGGTGCGGTGCACGTGGCGGCTCGCCTCCGGATGGAAGCTGATGTAGGTCGCGCCGGCCTCGGCGAAATCCGGAATGATGCGGTCCACCGGCTCGACCATCAGGTGCACGTCGATCGGTGCGGTCACGCCATGCTTGCGCAGCGCCTGGCAGACCAGCGGGCCGATCGTCAGGTTCGGCACATAGTGGTTGTCCATCACATCGAAATGCACCCAGTCGGCGCCGGCCGCGAGCACGTTGTCCACTTCCTCGCCCAGGCGGGCGAAATCGGCGGACAGGATGGAGGGAGCAATGATGCAGTTGGACATGGCCGGGACCTTCAGGATGTTGAAAGGGGGCGCCGCGCGGAATCAGCGCTTGCGCAGGGTCTTGATGCGGTCATAGGCGGCATTGAGCTGGCGCGACTTGCGCTCGGCCTGCTGGCGCAGCTCCGGGGCGGCGCCGACCACCTTGTCGGGGTGGTACTGGGACATCAGCCGGCGGTAGGCCAGGTCGATCTCGGCATCGGTCGCCTCGGAGGTCAGCCCCAGCTCACGGTAGGGATTTTCCCTGTTCAGCCGGAACCAGTCGGCGTCGAAGGCATGCCCCAGCAACAGCCCGAACGCGGCCCCGAACAGCGGATTGGGCCTGAACAACAGGGCGCCAGCGATGAATCCGAGCAGTTTTCCGTACCAGCGCATGGTGGTCTGGGCAGCCGAGGCGACAAAGGATCCTCATTTTACGTCACAGCGGGCCCAACCCGCTTTACACTAGGCCGCCCGCTGTCTGTGCGGGCCCTCCGGGTCCCCTGGACAGCTGTCATGACGAAGCCTCAGGAGTGCCCGTGCCGACCACGTTGTTGCAATCCGATCTCCCCGGCCTGCCCTTGCGCCATCGCGGCAAGGTGCGTGATGTTTTCGACATTCCGCGCGACCGGCTCCCCGCCGGCACTCCGCCGGGGGACTACCTGCTGATGGTCGCGACCGACCGTCTGTCAGCCTTCGACGTGGTGCTGCCCGACCCGATCCCCGGCAAGGGCGAAATGCTCTGCCAGGTCTCGAACTTCTGGTTCGCCAAGACCGCGCACCTGATGCCCAACCACCTGACCGGCATCGATGTCGCCAGTGTGCTGCCCGAGGGTGTCGATCCGGCGCTGTACGCCAAGCGCGCGGTGGTCACCCGCAAGCTCAAGCCGGTCCCGGTCGAGGCCATCGCCCGCGGCTACCTGATCGGCAGTGGCTGGAAGGACTACCAGCGCACCGGCAAGATCAGCGGCATCGAGCTGCCTGACGGCCTGCGCCAGGCCGAGCAGCTGCCCGAACCGATCTTCACCCCCTCGACCAAGGCCGCCGTCGGCGACCATGACGAGAACATCGATTTCGATGCGATGGTGAAGGCGGTCGGGGCGGACCTGGCCGAGCGCGTACGCGATGCGACCCTGCGCATCTACGCCTTCGCCGCCGACTATGCGCGCGAGCGCGGCATCATCCTGGCCGACACCAAGTTCGAGTTCGGCACCGATGCCGATGGCCGTCTGTACATCATGGACGAGATGCTGACCCCGGATTCCTCGCGCTACTGGCCGGCCGACGAGTACGAGGTGGGCACCAGCCCGCCAAGCTACGACAAGCAGTTCGTCCGCGATTACCTGGAGACGCTGGACTGGGGCAAGACCGCGCCCGGCCCGAGCATCCCGGCCGAGATCATCGAACGTACCCGCGCCAAGTACGCCGAGGCGCTGCAGCGCCTGGCCGGGATCTCGGTCGACTGATTCGCCTGCGCCCCCGGCCGTGATGGCCGGGGGTCCCGGCCGTAGAGTAGACCGTTGGTCGACTGCCGCGGACGTTGGTGGCCTATCGCGTGCAACGCGAGGGGCATCGTCTGGGTGAGAGCAAGCCGACCAACGGTCGGCTCCGCCCGCCCGGGGCGGTATGCTCTGCAGATCCTGGGAGGGACCATGGCCACCACCGTCGCACGCCCGATCGACCGCTACTTCGCCAGCTATTCCGACGACCACCGCAATGTGCTGAACCAGCGCATCCACGTCCTGGCCGTCCCGGCGATCGCGTGGTCGGTCATCGCCCTGCTGTGGTGCCTGCCGCCGCTGATCACCTGGTTCCAGAACGGGATCTGGGCCGGCCTGGCGATGTTCGCCGCCTGGTGCTTCTACAACCGTCTTTCGCGCACGCTGGGCTACGGCATGCTCGCGTTCTTCTTCGTCAGCGGCTGCGTCTGCCGGCTGCTGGAAGCCGAGATCGGCCTGGTGAACCTGTTCTGGCTGGCGCTGGGGCTTTTTGCCGTGGCGTGGGTGGCGCAGTTCATCGGCCACAAGCACGAAGGCCGCAAGCCGAGCTTCCTGACCGATCTGGTCTACCTGCTGATTGGCCCCCTGTGGGTATTGGCCAAGCTCTATCGCCGGATGGACTGGCGCTACTGACCCGCTTTTCCTGAACGAGCGCGGACACTCACCGGCACTCCACGCCGCACCCTCCAGCATCGTCTCCAGTGGCCTTTCGAGCGACGGCCACCGTTCATCTTCGTGCACACCGTTTCGGCCCCGCAGCCCCTGCGACGCCTGGTTCCGGATCCGTTTCCACAGGCGTCGGGAGGCCACAGTCGGCAAAGTCACCAGCGGGCTTCCATACGGCCGCCGACGGACCCGAATGGGGCCGGGCGCTGCCCGGAAAAAATGAATCAGTGCACGTTACATGCAATTGAGGGCGTATTCGGGTGTATCGGCAGCAATTGCCTGCCTGTTAGACTGAACGGCCTGCTCGTGAATCCCGCATTCCCTGCATGAATCCTAGTCTGCTCCTGCTGCTCGCCCTGCCCTTCCTGATGGCAGTGGCTGTCGCTTCATTCCGCCGAACCTCCCGCTCCACGGCCGCCTGGGTAGCCGCGGCCGCTCCGCTGGGGGGACTGGCGCTGTTGGCGACGATGACCCCGGCGATCATGGACGGCGGCATCGTCCGCAGTTACGGGGAGTGGATACCGCAGATCGGCCTGGCCTTCTCGCTGCGCCTGGATGGCCTGGCCTGGATGTTCGCCGGGATGGTGCTGGCGATCGGCGCACTGGTGGTGATGTACGCCCACTACTACCTCAGTGCCCGCGACAGCGCCCACCGCTTCTACTGCTACCTGCTGCTGTTCATGGGCGCCATGCTGGGCATGGTGCTGTCGGGCAACCTGTTGCTGCTGATGGTGTTCTGGGAAATGACCAGCATCAGCTCGTTCCTGCTGATCGGCTTCTGGTCGCACCGCCAGGACGCCCGCGAGGGCGCCCGGATGGCCCTGGTGGTCACCGGCGGCGGCGGCCTGGCCCTGCTCGGCGGCGTGCTGTTGATCGGCCGCATCGTCGGCAGCTTCGAACTGGATGCCGTGCTCGCCGCCGGCGATCTGATCCGCGCCAGTTCGCTGTATCCCTATGCGCTGTTCCTGGTCCTGGCCGGCATCTTCACCAAGAGCGCCCAGTTCCCGTTCCACTTCTGGCTGCCGCACGCGATGGCCGCGCCGACGCCGGTCTCGGCCTACCTGCACTCGGCCACGATGGTCAAAGCCGGCGTCTTCCTGCTGGCCCGACTGCACCCGGCGCTGGCCGGCACCGACCTGTTCTTCTATACGGTCAGCGGGATCGGTGCGATCACCCTGTTGATCGGTGCCTGGAACGCGATCTTCCAGCATGACCTCAAAGGCCTGCTCGCCTATTCGACGATCTCCCACCTGGGCCTGATCACGATGCTGTTCGGCCTGTCCGCGCCGATGGCGGTGGTGGCCGGTGTGTTCCACATCCTCAACCACGCCACCTTCAAAGCCTCGCTGTTCATGGCCGCCGGCATCATCGACCATGAAACCGGTACCCGCGACATGCGCAAGCTGGGGGGACTGCGAAAGCTGATGCCCATCACCAGCGCGCTGGCGATCATCGCTTCGCTGGCCATGGCGGGCATCCCGCTGCTCAACGGCTTCCTGTCCAAGGAAATGCTGTTCGCCGAAGCCCTGACCGCCGGGCCGGAGGCGATGCGCATCGCCATGACGATTGCCGCGCTGCTCGCCGGCGTGTTTGGCGTGGCCTACAGCCTGCGCTTCGTGCACGACACCTTCTTCGGCAAGGGGCCGCACGATCTGGACCGCGTCCCGCATGAGCCGCCGCGCTTCATGAAGGTGCCGGTGGAGATCCTGGTGGTGGTCTGCGTGGCCGTCGGCGTTGCGCCGGCGATCACCATCGCCCCGGTGCTGCATGCCGCGGCCTCGTCCATCCTCGGCCCGGCAATGCCGGCCTACAGCCTCTCGGTCTGGCACGGGTTCAACATGCCGCTGGCGATGAGCGCAGCCGGTGTGGTCGGGGGCATCGCGCTGTACTTCGGCCTGCGCCGCCTGATCGACCTGCACGCGGTGGTCAGCCGCAGCATCGGCCGCAACATTTTCCACAAGCAGCTGGACCTGGTGTTCGGCTTCGCCCACCGGCTCACCCAGGGCCTGGCCAACGGCAGCCTGCAGCGCATGCTGATGGCGCTGGTGGTGGTGGCGGTGATCGTCGCCGCCGCCCCGTTCGTGGCCCATCCCGCCTCGCCCAACTGGCCCTCGCCGCAGCCGATCCCGCTGCTGGGCTGGGCCCTGTGGCTGGTGATGATGGCCTGCGCGCTGGGCGCGCTGTTCGTCTACCGGCAGCGTTTGCTGGCGGTGCTGGTGGTCGGTGGCGTCGGCCTGATGGTGTCGCTGACCTTCGTGTTCCTGTCCGCGCCGGATCTGGCCCTGACCCAGCTGCTGGTGGAGATGGTCACCCTGGTGCTGATGCTGCTGGGCATGAACTACCTGCCGATCCAGTCGCCGCCGGAGAAGTCGGTCTGGCGCAAGCGGCGCGATGCGGTGATCGCGATCGTCGCCGGTGGTGGCCTGGCTGCGATGGCGTACACCGCCATGACCCTGCCGCCCAACACCATGGCCGGCGAGCTGCTGGCACGTGCGCTGCCGGAGGCCTATGGGCAGAACGTGGTCAACGTGATCCTGGTCGACTTCCGTGGCTTTGATACCTTCGGTGAGATCACCGTGTTCGGCATCGCCGCGCTGGTGGTGCACGCCATGCTGCGCCGCTCGCGGATGGCACCGGAGCAGATCATGCCCGGCCCGCCGATCAAGCTGCCGGTACCGGCCGATCTGGCCCAGATCATGTTCCCGCTCACCCTGACCGTCTCGATCTTCCTGTTCCTGCGCGGCCACAACGCGCCCGGCGGCGGCTTCATCGCCGGCCTGGTGCTGGCCGTGCCGCTGCTGATCCAGTACGTCATCCAGGGCACCACTTCGGTGGAATCGCGCTTCGGCTTCGATTACATCCGCTGCATCGGTGCCGGTCTGCTGATCGCCATCCTCAGTGGCTGCGCCTCGATGCTGTTCGGCGTGCCGTTCCTGACCAGCGGCCATCTGGACCTGCACATTCCGCTGATCGGCGAGGTGCCGCTGGCCAGTGCGATCGGCTTTGATACCGGCGTGTACCTGGTGGTGTTCGGCGGCGTGATGCTGATGCTCTCGATGATGGGCACGATCAAGCCCTCGCGCACCCGCAACGCCCGCAAAGGCGAGATCGATCCCACCCGCCGTTCGGCAAAAACCGGGGAGATGCACTGATGGAACTGGCCCTGGCAAGCGCCATCGGCGTACTGAGCGCGATCGGCATCTACCTGTTGCTGCGCGCGCGCAGCTTCGATGTGATCCTCGGCATGACCTTCCTGTCGTATGCGACCAACCTGCTGATCTTCGCCGGCGGCCGGCTGGTGCAGGGCAAGGCGCCGGTGCTGCGTGAGGGCATCGACAGCGACCTGGGCAACTACACCGATCCGCTGCCGCAGGCGCTGGTGCTGACCGCCATCGTGATCGCGTTTGCGATGACCGCGGTCAGCATCGTGCTGGCCATGCGCAGCCGCAGCGACAACCACAGCGACCACGTGGACGCGCACGAAGAAGAAGAGCTGCCTGCCGATACCGCGCCGGGCCGGGAGGGCGGCGCATGAACCATGCGGTGATCCTGCCCATCCTGATTCCCCTGTTCGGCGCGGCCTGCTCGCTGTTCGTCGAGCACCGCCGCTACGGGCCGAAGGTGCAGCGCACGGTGGCGTGGACCACGCTGACCGCGCTCGCCGCGGCGGTCGCACTGCTGTTCGCGCAGACCGCCGATGGCAGCATCGCGGTGTACCTGCTGGGCGACTGGCCCTCGCGGCTGGGCATCGCGCTGGTGGCCGACCGCCTCTCGGCATGGATGCTGGTGACCACCCTGCTGCTGGCCATCCCCTGCCTGCTGCACGCCTGCTCGGGCTGGGACCGGCGCGCGCCGCACTTCCATGCGTTGTTCCAGTTCCAGCTGGTCGGCCTCAACGGCGCGTTCCTGACCGGCGACATCTTCAATCTGTTCGTGTTCTTTGAGGTGATGCTGATCGCCTCCTACGGCCTGCTGCTCAGCGGCGGGCGCGGCCTGCGCATGCGCATCGGCCTGCACTACGTGGTGTTCAACGTCACCGCCTCGACCCTGTTCCTGATCGCACTCGGCCTGCTGTACGCCTCGCTGGGCTCGCTCAACATGGCCGAGCTGTCCCAGCGCATCGCCGAAGTGCCGGCATCGCACCTGACCCTGGTCAAGGCGACCATGGGGCTGTTGCTGCTGGTGTTCTGCAGCAAGGCCGCGCTGATGCCGCTGTACCTGTGGCTGCCCGAAGCCTACGCGCGTGCGCCGGCTGCCGTGGCCGCCCTGTTCGCGATCATGACCAAGGTCGGCCTCTATGCAGTGCTGCGGGTCAGCACCCTGTGGTTCGGCGACGGTGCCGGCCCGATGGCCGGCTACGGCAGCCAGTGGCTGCTCTGGGCAGGCGTGGCCACGCTGGTGCTGGGCGGCCTGGGTGTCCTGGCCGCGGCGCGCCTGCGCGTGCTGATTTCCTACCTGGTGGTGGTCTCGGCAGCGACGCTGTTCATCGCCTTCTCGGTGCGCACACCCGAAGTGCTCTCGGCCGGCCTGTACTACCTGCCGCACAGTACCTTCGTGGCTGCCGCGCTGTTCCTCATTGCCGATCTGATCCGCCGCCGCCGCGGCGGTGCCAGCGACAGGAAGGAAATCATCGCGCCGATGCCGGGCAAGGAAACGCCGGCGGTGCTGTTCCTGATCGGCGCCGTCTCGGTGGCCGGCCTGCCGCCGCTGTCCGGCTTCCTGGCCAAGGCGGCCCTGCTGGCCGGCATGCCGGCGCAGTACACCTGGGCGGTCTGGGCCGCGGTGCTGGGCAGCAGCCTGATGGTGATCATCGGCCTGACCCGCGGCGGCATCCGCCTGTTCTGGCGGGTGCCGGTGGTCGAAGAAGGCGCCCCCAAACCGCGCAAGGCGCCCACGCGCACCGTGGAGCTGTTCGCCGCGGCGCTGCTGCTCAGCTACGGCATCGCGATGAGCGTGTTCGCCGGCCCGCTGATGCAGCACACCGATGCGATGGCCACCCAGCTGCTGCAGCCGCAGGACTACGTGGGTGAGCTGCGCGCCACCACGCCGGAGATCCGCCAGCCATGACGCGCAAGCCTTCCCTCTACAAACGCGTGCTGCCCTCGCCCTCGCTGAGCGTGATGGTCGTGGTGTTCTGGCTGCTGATGTCCGACAGCTTCACCCTCGGCCAGATCGTGCTCGGCATGATCCTGGGCGTGGTGGTGCCGCTGTTCGCCGCGCGGCTGGATCGCGAGTTCGCCCGCATCGGCTCGCTCCGCCCGCTGCCCAAGCTGCTGTTCGTGACCCTGTGGGACATCCTGGTGTCCAACATCCGGGTGGCGATCCAGGTGCTGGGGCCGGAGCGTCGCATCCATCCCGGTTTCATCTGGCTGCCGCTGGATATCGCCAACATCCACGGCATCGCCGCGCTGACCAGCATGATCACGCTCACCCCGGGCACGGTTTCGGCGGCGTTGTCCGATGACCGCAGGTATCTGCTGGTGCATGTGCTGCACCTGGATGATCCGGACGAGCTGATCCGGCAGATCAAATCCCGCTACGAAGCCCCGCTGATGGAGATCTTCCCATGACCGGACATATGTTCATCCAGACCACGATGGTGGTGTGCATGCACGTGGTCGGCCTGGCCATGCTGCTGGCCACCTGGCGCCTGCTGCGCGGCCCGACCGTGCCCGACCGCATCCTCGCCCTGGACACGCTGTCGGTGACGGCGATCGCCGAGCTGATGCTGTTCGGCATGTACCTCAACTCGGCGGTGTATTTCGAAGCCGCGCTGATCATCGCCATGCTCGGTTTCGGCAGCACGGTGGTGCTGAGCAAGTTCGTGCTGCGCCGGGACATCGTCGAATGATCACCTTCATCCAGATCGTGCTGTCGATCCTGCTGCTGTTCGGCTGCTTCTTCATCCTGGTCGGCGCGCTGGGCCTGGTGAAGCTGTCCACCTTCTTCAAGCGGCTGCACGCACCGACCAAGGCCAGCACGCTGGGCGTGGGCTGCGTGCTGGTCGGCTCGGTGTGTTACCACATCTTCCTCGGCGAGGATCCGCAGCCGCGCGAGCTGCTGATCACCGTGTTCCTGTTCATCACCGCGCCGATCAGCGCGCACATGATGGCCAAGGCGGCGCTGTCGCTGCTGATGGAAACCCGGCCAGAGCTGCCGGGGCACAAGACCGCCAAGGAAGAACAGCTGCCGCCGCCGGAACCGCGCCGCGCGGACGAGACCGACGATGCCAAGGCCCCCGTTTCCCGGGATAGCCAGTAGAGCCGACCGTTGGTCGGCTGCAACACGCCTGTGAAACGGTAGGGCCGGCCGCTGGCCGGCTGCTTCAACGGTTGGCCGTCAACCTCACACGCTGCCGATCAACGCCAGCTCCAGCGCGATCCACCCGACGAAGGCCACCACCAGCACCGCGCCTTCGCGGCGGCTGATGGTGAGGTCACCGCGCAGCATGGGATAGAGCACCAGCACGAAGGCGATCGCCGCCGGCAGCTCCAGTTTCACGAACGATGCGGGCAGCGCCAGCGGGCGCAGCGCGGCCATGCCGCCGACCACCACCAGCAGGTTGAACAGGCTCGAGCCGATCACATGGCCCAGCACCATGTCACCCTGCCCACGCCGCGCCGCCGCGATCGCCGCCGCCACTTCGGGCAATGCGGTGCCGATCGCCACCGGCAACAGGCCAACCAGCAACGGCGACCAGCCCAGCCCGGCGCCGAACACCGGCGCGGCCTGCACAACCCAGCGCGCGCCGACATACAGGCAGAGCGCCGCGAACAGCAGCCGCAGGAGGTTCAGGAACAGCCCGGTGCGGGTCATGGCATAGCCGGCGATGGCCTCGCGCACCGGCTCGGTTTCCAACCGCGCACGGCGCAGCAGGAACACCAGCAGCCCGACGAAGGCGAGCAGCAGAACCGCCCCTTCCCAGCGCGCGATGACGCCATCCAGGCCGAACAGGATCAGCAGCAGGCTTGCCGCCGCCAGGCACACCAGCAGCGGCGAGAGCAGGCGCGCACGGACCAGCAGCGGTGCGGCCAGCGCCGCCAGCCCCAGGGTCAGGCCGACATTGACGATGTTGCTGCCCACCGCGTTGCCCAGCGCGAGTTCTTCCGCCCCGACCACGAAGGCGCGGGCGTTGACCACCAGTTCCGGCAGCGAGGTGCCGAAGGCCACCAGCAGCAGCCCGGCCACGAACGGTGAGGCGCCAAAGCGCTGGGCCAGCCCGGAGGCGGCACGGACGATGCTGTCCCCGCCCAGTGCCAACAGCACCAGGCCCAGCACGAACCAAACAGTGGCAGCGATCATCTGGTGCTCCCCGGTGACGGATGTGGGCCGATTCTAGGGCCCGCCCGGCCCGAACGGTGAACGCCCGCCCCGGCACCCGGGCCAGGGCGGTAGCGGTGGCTCAGGAACAGCCTTCCACGTAGTCGACCTGCGGTGTCTTGCCAACGCGCCACGCGGTCACGTTGCCATCGCCGTTGATCTCGAAGTTGATCAGCGCACCGCCCTCGGCCGCCGGGCGCACGCGCAGGTTGTGGCCCTGCGCGTCGTACTTGTGCGGGGTCAGATCGCCGCGGTCGGGGTACAGCGTCTGCAGCTGGCCCAACGACATGCCGACCTTGCCGCCACCGGGGGCGACGGTGCGGTCGTTGCGCACGTCATAGCGGACCAGGCGCTTGCCCTCGATCATGAAAATGACGTCCTCGGCCTGTGCGCCTTCGGGTCGCAGCGCATGGCAGTAGTCGTCGGCGACCTCGCCCTGCAGCGGTTCTTTCCAGGCCGCGCGGACCTCCTCCAGCGTACTGCCCAACGCGACGGGGCCGTAGCCGTCCAGGCGTGCCGGGCCCGCTGTTGGCGTGCCCGATGCCGCCGTGGCGGGCGCGCTGGGCGCGGTGTCCGCTGCCGGCGCAGGCACCGCTGCCTCGGCGTCGCTGGACGGGGTTTCCGGCGCGCGTCCGCACGCGGCCAAGGCGAGCACCATCCCCAGTGCCATCACGCTTCCCAGCTGTTTCATGCCTGCATCTCCCGGTGAATGGGCGCAGCCTAGCGCGTGCGCCGTGTGGGCGGCATGCACACTGTCGTTGTCATCGGCGTTTCACCTGCCGCGTTCAGGCTCGGCCTGCACCGCATCGACCCCGCCCCCATGCAACCGCAGAAGACCGACCTTGCCCGCACCGCGCTGCAGGCCCACCGCGCTCCGCTGGACATGCGCCAGCGCCGGCTGTTGATCCTGTGCAACGGCCAGCGTGACCTGGTCCAGCTGGGCCAGCTGGTGGGCCCGGAGACCCCGGCGATGGTGATCCAGCTGATCCAGAGCGGGTATCTGGTGTCCAGTGCGGCCGCGGAGGTCACCGTTGCCGCGCCCGCCGCGCCCGCACCCAGCGTGATGCAGACCGCGGCGCTGGCGCCGGTGACCGAACGCCGCCGCTCGCTGGTCGCCGCGCGGATCTACCTGCTCGACATCCTGGAACTGCAGCGCCATCCGCAGGCGGCGGCGCTGTTCCACACCCTGCAGCAGGCCCGCAGCGACGACGCGGTCATGGCCGCACTGCACGCCGCGCTGGAGGCGCTGCCCGGGCTGACCTCGACCGGCTACGCCGAACGGGTGCGGCAGCGGTTGCTGGAGGTGCTGCCGACGGCGCATGCCGAGCGGTTCCAGATCGCGGCGGTTTGAGGCTGTAGTGACCGGATCCGGTTTCGATGAGGACATTGAATTGGACGCGGCAAGAAGCTGCGCGCAGGGTAGGAGCCCTACCCGCCAGTGAGGTTTTACTAATGTATGATTCCCAAATAACAGTTAAGTGGGAGTCGATCATGGTCGAAACGATCAAACTGGCGACTGCCCGGGAACTCGCCGACGCCGGAAGCCTGCGCGAAACGACGGTGACCGCGGAAGCGGGAGGCTACGTTGTCACCTTCGCCCTGGAGAACAGCGACCGTGCGTTGGCCACCAAAGATGGGACGCCGCGCATTTTCTCTGGCGTCGCGGCGGCCGCACGTGTCCTGGCCCGGTTGGGGATCACACGCTATCGCGTAGACGCCTCGGCGACGGCTGGCGCCGAGCCCCCGCGCCGCTCGCGACCGGATCGGGCTCGGGTGCTGAAGCAGCTGCATGAAGACTCGGCCTATCTGGAACGCATCCGTGAAGCAGTGGCTGAAGCGCGCGCGGATTCACGGCCGGCACTGTCCGGTACCGATGCGCACCTGCACATGGCGGCGCTGAAAACGCGACTCGGTGACGAGTTGCAAACGGCATTGAAGCGCCGCCCGTCCACGAAATGACGGTTGCGTGGGGCAGGCTGGCCCTTGAGGATAGAACCCAACAACTTGTTGCCGCCTTCGAGCGCGCCATGGCACTGCCGGACCCGCATCTGTTCATCGCAGCCGTAGCGCGAGACGATGCGATCGAGAACGAAGGAGAGGCCCTGGATGGCCCGGCGGTCTACCGCCTCGATGCCATCAAAGGGGCGTTCCTGTATGCAACGCGCGATGGCCGGTATCTGATCGCCTACCAACGCAACGGCAACGACGTTTACATTGACCGCGTGTTGCCTACCCGCAGGTCGGACGGCAGCTGAGCGCCCACTTACCCCGAGAAATTCGCCTTCAACCCCTGCCAGCAGTGCTGGTACCCGCGCTGGCGGTGCGCTGCCGCCATCGCCTGGGCGGTCGGGCGGATCACGCCGCGGGTTTCGAACATGAAGGCCATGGTGTCCTTGATCACGTCCGGTCTGCTCAGGTCGGCGGCGGAGGCCTTCTCGAAGGTCGCCGCGTCCGGGCCGTGGCCGCTCATGCAGTTGTGCAGTGAAGCACCGCCGGGCACGAAGCCTTCGGCCTTCGCATCGTAAGCACCGTGGATCAGGCCCATGAACTCGCTGGCGATGTTGCGGTGGAACCACGGCGGGCGGAACGTGTTCTGCGCGACCAGCCAACGCGGTGGGAAGATCGCGAAATCCATGTTGCTGGTGCCCGCTGTATCACTGGGCGAATGCAGCACCAGGAAGATCGATGGATCGGGGTGGTCGTGGCTGATCGAGCCGATCGTGTTGAAGCGGCGCAGGTCATAGCGGTACGGCGCGTAGTTGCCGTGCCAGGCGACCACGTCCAGCGGCGAATGATCGATGTCCGCGCGCCATAGCTGGCCCTCGAACTTGGCGATCAGTTCGAACGCGCCATCGACGTTCTCGAATGCGGCGTGGGGCGTCTCGAAGTCGCGCGGATTGGCCAGGCCATTGGACCCGATCGGGCCCAGGTCGGGCAGCTTCAGCAGGGCGCCGAAGTTCTCGCAGACGTAGCCGCGTGCATCGCCATCGGGCAGTTCGACCCGGAAGCGCACGCCACGCGGGATCACCGCGATCTGCTGCGGTTCGATCTCGATCACACCCATTTCGGTGAGCAGGCGCAGGCGGCCGAGCTGCGGAACGATCAGCAGCTCGCCATCGGCGTTGTAGAAGTAGCGGCCCTGCATGTCGCGGTTGGCCGCATACAGGTGGATGCCCACGCCATGGTGGGCGTCGGGCGAACCGTTGCCGCCCATCGTGTACAGCCCCTCGACGAAATCCGTGGGCGTGCCGGGCAGTGGCAACGGATCCCAGCGCAGCTGGTTGGGCGAGACCGCACCCTGCGCGAAGTCACCGTGCAGGTGCGGCTGGGTGAACGGGGTGAACTCGCCGTGGGTCACCGCGGGGCGGATGCGGTACACCCAGCTGCGGCGGTTGCTGCCGCGCGGCGCGGTGAATGCGGTGCCGGACAGCTGTTCGGCATACAGGCCATGGGCGACACGCTGCGGGGAGTTCTGCCCCACCGGCAGCGCACCAGGCACCGCCTCGGTGGCGAACTCGTTGCCGAAACCGGTCTGGTAGCCGCGCGATGACATCGGGTTGTTCATGGTCCTGCTCCGCCGGAGGCGTGGATGGCAAGGGAGTACAGCCGATGGCACCGGCGCGGACGCCGATGCCATCGTTGCAGCGTAACGCGGGCAGCTGCCGGTGCGTTACAGCGCGCGTCTTACAGCACGCCGCGCTTCATCTGGTCGCGCTCGATGCTCTCGAACAGCGCGGTGAAGTTGCCTTCGCCGAACCCTTCGTTGCCCTTGCGCTGGATGATCTCGAAGAAGATCGGGCCGATGCAGTTGGTGGTGAAGATCTGCAGCAGCTTGCGCTGCTTGGTCTCCGGATCGGCATCGATCAGGATCTTGTTCTTCGCCAGCCGGGCCACGTCTTCACCGTGGTTGGGCACGCGCATGTCGATCACGTCGAAATACGTCTCCGGCGTGTCCAGGAACTCCACGCCCTGGGCGCGCATCGCTTCCACGGTCTCGTAGATGTTCTCGGTGAAGCAGGCGATGTGCTGGATGCCCTCGCCCTTGTAGGCGTCGAGGTATTCGTTGATCTGGCTCTTCGGATCGGAGGATTCGTTGAGCGGAATGCGCACGATGCCATCCGGCGCGGTCATCGCCTTGGACACCAGGCCGGTCTTGAGTCCCTTGATGTCGAAGTAGCGGATCTCGCGGAAGTTGAACAGGCGCTCGTAGTAGTCCGACCACTGCTGCATGTTGCCGAAGTACAGGTTGTGGGTCAGGTGGTCGATGAAGGTCAGGCCGAAGCCCTTCGGGCGCGGGTCCACGCCCTCGATCGGCGCGTAATCGGTATCGAACATGCTGCCGTTGGCGCCATAACGGTCGACCAGGTACAGCATGCAGTCGCCGATGCCCTTGATGATCGGGGCGGCGACGGCGCGGGTGTCAGGCTTGAAGTCGATCGCTTCGGCGCCGTTGCCCAGGGCCATCTGGTAGACCTCGTCGCCCGGCTTCTTGAAGCGGATCGCGAAACCGCAGGCGCACGGGCCGTGCTTTTCGGCGAAATCCGAGGCGAACGAGTCCGGCTCTTCATTGACCAGGAAGTTCACGTCGCCCTGGCGATAGACTGTGATCGCACGCTGCTTGTGGCGCAGCACGGCGGTGAAGCCCATCTTGCGGAAATAGTCGTGCAGTTCGGCGCCACGGCCGGCCGGGGCGGCGAACTCGACGAACTCGAACCCATCGATGCCCATCGGGTTTTCGAAGGTGGTGACCTGCATGCCCGGATCGGGTGCGTAGGACGCGGTGCTCGTTTGGCTGGTCATGCTGTGGCTCCAAAGCAGTCCGCATCGGAAAAAACCAGGTGCGGTAGGAAGGCAGACCCGCGAGAATGCGGAGTCCGGAACGTAGGTTATAGTTTCACATGAAACCACCATCAAGGTGCACCGCAACATGAGCCCGCCCGATCCCAGCAGTCACAGCATCCGCGCCTCGCACGCCCTGCTCGATCTGGAGCAGTTCCTGCCGTACCGGCTGAGCGTTCTGTCCAACCGTGTCAGCGGCAACATCGCCAAGCTGTATGGGGACCGTTATGGGCTGGCGATCCCCGAGTGGCGGGTGATCACGGTCCTGGCGCTGTACCCGGGCTCGTCGGCCAGCGAGGTGTCCGATCGCACCGCGATGGACAAGGTCGCGGTCAGCCGCGCCGTGGCCAGACTGCTCGAGCGGGGCTTCATCAAGCGTGAAACCCATGGCGACGACCGGCGCCGCTCGGTGCTGGCGCTGTCGGCGGCCGGTTTCGAGGTGTATGAAACCATCGCCCCGCTGGTGATCGACATCACCCGCAAGCTGATGTCCGTGCTCAGCGAGGAAGAGGAACAGATGCTGGAAACGCTGATCCTGCGCCTGGCCGGCGAAGGCCTGCAGCGGATGGACGAGTAGCGCCTCAGCTCAGGTGTTTGCGCCGCGCATGCACCCAGGGCGCGGCCAGGGCGCCGATCGCACCGCCGGCGAACCCCAGCGAGGCCGCCACGGCGGCCGCTTCGATCGCCCCGGGCAAGGCCAGTGCGGCCACCACCAGCAACAGGGATGGCAGACCGATGAAGGTCGCCATGAAGTAGCGCCAGCGCGGTGACCACGTGCCGACCTGGAGCAGGCTGACCGGCATCCAGGCTTCGCCGGAGGCGTCCTGGGCGACCTTGGCGGCGACCTTGCCCAGGTCCGCTTCGACCGGCCCCTTGCCGCCACGCGCGGCAGCCAGCATCGCGGCCACCTCATCGACCGCCGGGAAGCTGGTCGGCCAGCTCTGCGGGGGGGTGACCCCATAGGCGGTCAGCAGCGGCACGCTGAGCCACGGCGCCAGCAGCGGGCGCACCTTGCGGCGATCCAGCACGCACCAGAGCTGCGTCACCCCGTGCGCGGTCACGCTGTACAGCGCCAGCTGCGCCGGCGCCGGGTACGGCAGCAGGTGCACGCGCGCGGCCATGCTGTCGTAGCCCATCGCACGCAGGAAGCCGGGGCGGGTACGCCCCTCGTGCGCCCAGGCCAGGCCGAGCGCGCCGACCAGATACACCTCGGCAGGGTCCTTCGTACCGGCACTGGCGCGATCGTCGCTGGCCAGGAAGAACGCCAGCGATTTGGGTTCTTCGACGTCGTGCTGGTCCCAGCGGCCGGCATCACCGAGTACATGCCTGAGCGGCACGCGCGCCGGGGCGGTTTCGTCCTTGCTGGCGTTGTGCAGGAACGGGACCACGCTCAGCACGAAGCCCTGCAGGTCCACGCCACGGACGCCTGATCCCTGCCACTCGGCCGGGATCAGGCCGGTCAGGCTGCCCTGGCGTGCCAGCGCGTCCAGCTGCGCCTTCTGCTCGACCAGTTTCTGCACCGCGGCCTTGAGCAGCACGTTGCCGGGCACGGAGACCATTGGCAGGCGGTAGCGGATCGCACCCGGCGCCGGCGTCCCGCCCTCGCCATCGAGCGCATCCGGCGCGGTCTGGTCGTCCAGCAGCACATCGACCGACGGCAGGCCCACGCCGGCCGGCGCATCGAGGGAAACATCGGTGGGGGTGTCACTGGTGCCCGGCTGCATGCGTCCAATTCCGTCGGTTGCCCGCCACGAACAGCGCGGCATGAGGTCCTTGGAGGTAGCGGCAGGGTGGCAGACAAATTGAGCGCAAAAAAAAAGGTTCTTCACCCAACTCCGGGGAAGGCCGCCCGGATCTTCAGGAAGAA
>NZ_JALJRX010000008.1:0-138833 GCF_024519495.1 Stenotrophomonas sp. Ste96
CTACAAATCTAGCTGGTCGGCCGTGCGCCTTCTCCCCTCAGATGGGAGAAGAACCAAAAAAAACGCCACGCATCGCTGCGTGGCGCTGAAAATGGGGTGGAGCCAACCTGACGCCCCACCACCCGGAGTCCGCTCCAGGGGGCTACAACGTCTGCGGCAGGCTCACTCCCTGCCGGCTGCTCGACTGCCCCTGGCCGTCGAGCAACCCGAGCTTACTTGGAGAGCTGCTCCCACAGGAAGCTGTAGGCCAAAGCCGACATGTGCGCGGCCTGCGCGTTGTTCGCCGCGCCGCCGTGGCCACCTTCGATGTTCTCGTAGTAGGTCACGTCCTTGCCGGCGTCGATCATCATGGCCGCCATCTTGCGGGCGTGTGCCGGATGCACGCGGTCATCGCGCGTGGAGGTGGTGAACAGCACCGGCGGGTACGTCTTCTTCGCATCGAACAGGTGGTACGGCGAGAAGGTCTTGATGAACTCCCAATCGGCCGTGTCCGGATTGCCGTATTCGGCCATCCACGAGGCGCCGGCCAGCAGGTGGCTGTAGCGCTTCATGTCCAGCAGTGGCACCTGGATGACCACCGCCCCGAACAGTTCCGGGTACTGGGTCAGCATGTTGCCGGTGAGCAGGCCGCCGTTGCTGCCGCCCTGCACGCCCAGGTGCTTGGCCGAGGTGATCTTGCGGCTGGCCAGGTCGCGGGCGACCGCGGCCATGTCTTCATAGGCCTTGTGCCGGTTCTGCTTGAGCGCCGCCTGGTGCCAGCGCGGGCCGTACTCGCCACCGCCACGGATGTTGGCGACCACGTACACGCCGCCCTTCTCCAGCCATGCGCGGCCCATGCCACCGGAGTAGGACGGGGTCAGCGAGATCTCGAAGCCGCCATAGCCGTACAGCAGGGTCGGGTTGGAACCGTCCAGCTTCATGTCCTTGCGGTGCACCACGAAGTACGGCACGCGGGTGCCATCCTTGCTGGTGGCGAAGTGCTGCTCGATCACCTTACCATCGGCATCGAAGAACGCCGGCATGGTCTTGAGCACTTCAGGCTGCTTGCCGATCTCGGCGATGGCCAGGGTGGTCGGGGTCAGGTAATCGGTGACGGTCATCCACACCGCATCGCTGTCGTCGGCATCCACCGCGCTGACAGCCACGGTGCCGAACGACGGCGCGCCGGTGAAGGCACTCGTCTTCCAGCCACTGTCGGTGGGGGTCAGCACGCTCAGGCGGCTCTTGACGTCGTCCAGCACGTTCAGGACCAGGTGGTTCTTCGTCCAGCTGGTGCCGGCCAGCGAGGTGGTGTCGGTCGGAGCGAACAGCACGTCGAAGTCACGCTTGCCGGCGAGGTAATCGTCCAGCCTGGTGGCCAGCAGCGAACCGGCCGCATAGGTCTTGCCGCCCACGGTCCACGGCTCGCGCAGCTCCAGGGTCAGCCACTGCTTGCGCAGGCCCTTCTCCGCCGAGTTCGGCGCATCGATCCTGGTCAGCGTGCCGTCGTCGGCGCGCAGGAAGATCTCGTTGTTGTAGAAGGCCAGCGTTCGGCTGACCAGGTTGCGCTCGTAACCGGGGGTATCGTCGTGCATGGCCGCGATGTACATGTCATCCGGCTTGCCTTCATAGACCACCGAAGCCGAGGCCATCGGCGTGCCACGCTTCCACAGCTTGGCCACCCGCGGGTAACCGGAAGTGGTCATCGTGCCGGTGCCGAAATCGGTGTAGACGAAGACCGTGTCGCGGTCGATCCAGTTCAGGCCACCTTTGGACTCGGGGCGGAAGAAACCGTCCTTGATCCAGGTCTTGTTGGCCAGGTCGAACTCGCGGGTGACGTCGGCGTCGGCGCCGCCGCGCGAGAGCGCGATCAGGCAGCGCGAATAGTCCGGGCGCAGGCAGTCGGCGCCGTGCCAGACCCAGTTTTCGCCCTCGGCCTTGTTCAGCGCATCCAGATCCAGCACGGTTTCCCACTGCGGCGAGGCCTTGCGGTACTCGGCCAGCGTGGTGCGGCGCCACAGGCCGCGCTCGTGCTGCTTGTCCTTCCAGAAGTTGTAGTAGTAATCGCCGATCTTCTGTACGCCGGGAATCTTGGCGTCCGAATCGAGCACCTCGCGGATGCTGGTCTCCATCTGCTTGAACGCCGGAGTCGAGGCCAGGCGGCCTTCGGACGAGGCGTTCTGCGCTTTGACCCAGGCCAACGGCTTGTCGCCGGTGACATCTTCAAGCCAGGCGTACTTGTCCGCGGGGGCGTCAGCGGCCATGGCGGTTCCCGCCGCGCTGGCGGAGATCAGACCTGCCACCAGGCAGGCGGAAGCGAATCGTGACATTGCAGCTCCAGGCATTCATAGCCTTGGGACGCTATCACACCGTCTGGCTGCGGCTCACGTGTCGAAGGTCAGGCCGGGCCGGTCGCGGCAGCGGGCGACCGCGGCGCCGCGCCTGCGGCCCACGACGGCGGCGGGCGGTCCGGGTGAGCAGGCCCGGCAGCGGCAGGCGGAAGCGATGCAGGCTCCACCAGGCCACCAGGGGCATGCCGACCAGCCACAGCGGCAGCCAGCCGACCCACTCGCTGTAGCCCCGTGCGGCGGGCCAGACCAGGACCAGGGCGACCCCGGCCAGGGCGGCCTGCCTGACGCAGCGCAGCACGCGCGGATCGGGACGGTCGGACGAACGCGGGGAAGACGACAGGGTCATGACACAGCTCCGTGCGAAAGTGATGCGTCACCTTGCCGCGCGGCCATCTCACCGGCTGCGACCTTGTCGGTCGGCCGCGGCAGCAAGGACCTCCGGCGCCGAGGCTGCATGAATCGGTCACGCAACCGCCGCGCCGCCATTGACGTTCTCTGCTGTCCCACCCACCATGCCCCTGCCAGCCACTGGAGCCACCCGCCGCATGTCTTCGAACCGCCCGCTTCGCGCTGTCCTGTTGGTCTCCTCGCTGGCGTTGCTGTCAGCCTGTGCGTTCCGTCATGAGACCAAACCGGACCCCGCGCCGACGCCGGTCGCGGTCGACAGCGCCGCGGCGCCGATCGACCTGCAGCGGTTCATGGGCACCTGGTACGTGATCGGCCGCGTGCCGAACCCGATCGAGCGCGGCCACGTCGCCAGCGTCAATGAGTTCCGCCTGCGCGGAGACCAGAAGGTGTCGATCAGATACCGCTACCGCGACGGCTTCTCCGAACCGCAGCAGGAACTGACCGTCCGCGCCTCGGTGGACGAGAAGAGCGGCAACCACAACTGGCGCACCTGGTTCTACAAGATCGTGCCGACCCACACCCGCGTGCTGGAAGTCGCGCCGGACTATTCGTGGGCGATGCTGGGTTACCCGGGCCGCGAGATGGCCTGGATCTTCGCGCGCCAGCCGGACATGGACAAGGAGCTCTACAAGGAGCTCGCCACCCGCCTGCGTGACGATTACGGGGTCAACACCGACAAGCTCAAGCGCGTGCCGCAGCACCCCGAGCAGGTGGACCGGCTGGGCTTTGAAGTGCCGAACGTCCGGTAAGGGCGGCGCTCAGGCCGCCTCGCGCGGCTGCACCCTGCGCTCGATTTCCTGCCGCGTCGGCAGCGTCTTCAGGTCGTACTCGGCCTGGAGGGCCAGCCACGACGCGGCGTCCCCGCCGAAATGACGCGCCAGGCGCACTGCGGTATCCGCCGTTACGCCACGGGTTTCATGCACGATGGCGTGCAATCGCGTCGGCGGCACATCCAAGGCCCGTGCCAGCGCGGTGATGCTCAGCTGCAGCGGCAGCAGAAACTCCTCGCGCAGGATTTCGCCCGGATGGACGGCCCTGAGATTGTTGATGGGGCGGCTCATGGATGGCACCTCAGTGGTAATCGACGATCTCGACATCACGCGGACCGTTGTCGGTCCAGACAAAACACAACCGCCACTGCGCGTTGATACCGATGCTGTGCTGCCCGCGTCGATCACCGCACAGCGCTTCGAGCCGATTTCCGGGGCGGGCTGCGCAGGAACTGCAGGGTCTGTGCAGCATCCAGCATCTGCAGCTTGCGCTCGGCCAGTGACTGGAACGCACGGAATTGGCGCGGGCATCGCCCCGCAAACAGCGCGAGCGTGTGGCGGCATCGGAAGGATTGAATCATTCCGCACAGCGTATTACGCCAAACGGAATATAACACAGCTGTCCGTCACGCAATGCTGCGTTGGTCGATCACCTGATCAATAGAACCAACGCGTGCTGCCGCCCCGGCACTCCCATGGGCGGCACACTCTGAGACCATGCCCGGTCGCCGCTGGGCATGGCGTACCGACCGGTTATTTCCGGCTGTAGTGCGAGACCAGGCGGTCGCCGATCATCTGCAGGATCTGCACCAGCACCAGCAGCAGCACCACGGTGACCAGGGCCACGTCGGTGTGCGAGCGCTGGTAGCCATCGCGGAACGCCAGGTCGCCCAGGCCGCCCGAGCCGATCGCACCGCCCATCGCGGTGAAGCCGATCAGCGCAATCACCGTGACGGTGGCACCGGCAATCAGGCCCGGCCGCGCTTCGGGCAGCAGCACCCGGGTGACCAGCTGCCAGGTGGTGGCGCCCATCGCCTGGGTCGCCTCGATCACGCCGCGGTCCACTTCGCGCAGCGCGGTCTCGACCAGACGTGCATAGAACGGCGCCGCGCCGATCACCAGCGGCACGATCGCGCCACGGACGCCCAGCGAGGTGCCCATCATCCACAGCGTGAGCGGGATCAGCACGATCATCAGGATGATGAAGGGCACCGAGCGCAGCAGGTTCACCAGCAGCGCGAGCGAACCGTACAGCACCGGCTTGCGGTGCAGCTGCGGCGAGCCGGTCAGGAACAGCAGCACGCCCAGCGGCAGGCCGATCAGCAGCGTCAGCGGCAGCGAGCCGCCGAGCATCAGCAGGGTATCCAGCGTGGCCTGGCCGATATCGGCCCATTTGCCGGCGTCGAGGTGGCGGAAGAACCCGCCTGCGGTGGCCAGGATCATCGGCGCAGCTCCTCAAGATGGACACCGGCGGCAACGAAGCCCGCCTGGGCGGCCTGTACGTCGCCCCCGACCAGCGACACGGTCAGCTGGCCATACGGGGTGTCCTTGATCCGGTCGATACGGCCGGACAGGATGTTGTAGTCCACGCCGGTCTCGCGCGCGATGCGCCCCAGCAGCGGTTCATAGGTGTCGGCGCCGAGGAAGGTCAGGCGCACGATGCGACCGGCCACCGCCTCGAAATCCTTGTGCAGCTCGCCCTCGTCCACCTGCTCGGACTCGCTGACGAAGCGGCGGGTGGTCGGGTGCTGCGGGTGCAGGAACACCTCGGTGACCGGGCCGGTTTCGACCAGGTGGCCGGCATCGAGTACGGCGACGCGGTCGCAGACACGGCGGATCACGTCCATTTCGTGGGTGATCAGCACGATGGTCAGGCCCAGCTCGCGGTTGATCCTGCCCAGCAGCTTGAGCACCGAGGCGGTGGTCTGCGGGTCCAGCGCGCTGGTGGCCTCATCGCACAGCAGGATCTGCGGGCGGGTGGCCAGCGCGCGGGCGATGCCGACGCGCTGCTTCTGGCCGCCGGACAGCTGCGCCGGGTACTTGTTGGCGTGCGCTTCCAGGCCGACCGTGTGCAGCAGTTCGTCCACGCGCGCGTCGATCTCCGCGCGCGGCGTGCCGGCCAGCTCCAGCGGGAAGGCGACATTGGCCGCCACGGTGCGCGAGGACAGCAGGTTGAAGTGCTGGAAGATCATGCCGATCTTCCGGCGCAGCACGCGCAACCCCTCGGCGTCGAGCGCGGTGACGTCTTCGCCATTGATCAGCAGGCGGCCACCGGTGGGTTCCTCCAGCCGGTTGATCAGGCGGATCAGGGTCGATTTGCCCGCGCCGGAATGGCCGATGATGCCGAACACTTCGCCGGCCTCGATGGTCAGGTCCAGCGGCTGCAGCGCGGCAATCGCGCGGCCGCCGACGGCATAGGATTTGTGCAGGCGCTGGAACTCGATCACTTCGCGGTCAACCGGGGCATCGACGGGAGGGGGCGTGCAGCCTACCAGCGCGGGGCGGCCCTGGCCCGTGCGGTTGCGCGGAATGATATTCCGTTTGGTTCTAAGGGAACGTGATCCGGTCGGCCTGGCGGGCGCCGGCCGGGCTCAGGGATGATCCAGCGGCCTGGGCGGCTCGACCCGGCGGACCCGCTCGCGGTGAAGCAGGTACAGGCCCGAGGCCACGATGATGGCCGCGCCCAGCCAGGTCACCTGGTCGGGCAGCACGCCCCAGAACAACAGGTCCCAGCCGATCACCCAGACCAGCCCGGTGTATTCCAGCGGCGCAATCATCGAGGCTTCGCCCAGCTGGAAGGCCCGGGTCAGGGCGACCTGCCCCCCTGCCCCGGCCAGGCCCATGCCCGCGATCAGGGCCGCGTGGCCCAGCTGCAGCGGCTGCCAGTCCGGGATCGCGAGCAGGCCGGCGCCGACGGCCATGATCACCAGGAACCACACCACCATCGACTGCGGGGTATCGGTCCGGGTCAGCATGCTGACCGTGATCGCGGCCAGGGCATAGGCGGTGGCCGCGAGCAGCACCATCAGGCCGGGGAAGGAGATGATCCCGCCAACGCCGGGGCGCAGCACCACCAGCACGCCGATCAGGCCGATGCCGATGGCGATCCAGCGGCGCGGGCCGACGTGCTCGCCGAGCAGCGGTACCGAGAGCGCGGCGATCAGCAGCGGGGCGACGAAGTAGATGGTGTAGGCGGTGGACAGCGGCAGGCTGCGCAGCGCGTAGACGAAGCAGCCGATCATCGCCATGCCGAGCACGCCGCGCAGCAGGTGCAGGCCCCAGCGCCTGGGCACCAGCGAGCGCGGGCCGGCCGTGGCCAGCACCCAGACCAGCACGAACGGCAGCGACGCCGCGCCGCGCAGGAAGGTCACCTGCAGGGTGGGATAGCTGGCCGACAGCTGCTTCATGCCGGCATCCATCAGCGAGAAGCAGGCCACGGCCATGAGCATCCAGGCGACGGCGCGGGTGGGGGAGCGTTGCGTGTTCATGACCCATTATCGCCGGGTTGGCCGGGCCGTCCATGGTGGGTTGGTAGAATGGGGTATTCACCCGCTGGAGTTTTCCGATGCCCTCTTTTGACGTTGTTTCCGAAGTCGACACCCACGAGCTGACCAACGCGGTCGATCAGGCCAACCGCGAGTTGTCCACGCGCTTCGATTTCAAGGGGGTGGACGCCAAGTTCGTGCTGGAGGACGGCGTAATCAACCAGTCCGCGCCGAGCGATTTCCAGTTGCAGCAGATGACGGACATCCTGCGCCAGCGCTTGATCGCGCGGAAAATCGATGCGGCGTGCCTGGAGTTCGGGGATATCGAGACGAATCTGGCCGGTGCGCGGCAGAAGATCACGGTCAAGCAGGGTATCGAGCAGAAGGTGGCCAAGAAGATCGCGGCGAAGATCAAGGAGGCCAAGTTGAAGGTGGACAGCCAGATCAATGGCGACAAGCTGCGGGTGACGGGCAAGAAGCGCGATGATCTGCAGGATGCGATGGCGCTGCTGCGGAAGGAGACCTTCGAGGTTCCGCTGCAGTTCGATAATTTCCGCGATTGATCTTGGCCGAAGGGCTGTAGCGAAGAGCGCTGGCGATTCATTGCTGGTGTGCTGCGTCGGCGGATGGGCGGGCAAAGCGGTCGTGCCCGCCCCTGCCGGCGACCAGGCGATATCCCATCGGTAGTGCCGGCCGCTGGCCGGCAACCTCGTTGCGCAGATCGAAAAGGTGCGGCTTCCGGCGTGTGTACCGCCGGGCGCGGGTCACTACGCGCGAATCAGCTTGTACAGGGTCGTACGTGAGATGCCGAGCTGGCGCGCGGCGGCGCTGACGTTGCCCTGGTGGGCGGCCACGGCGTCGCGGACGTGCTGTGTGTTCTGCGCACGCAGCGAGGCGTTGGCGGCGTTGACGGGCTGTGCGTCGAGCTTGCGGCTGGCATGCGGTGCGAGTGGTCCGCGCAGGTACTGGACATGCACGGCCGTGTCTTCGTCCAGGCGGACCCGGTGGGCCGGGCCGGTCTGCAGGAGGCGGCGGCGCTGATGGGCGCTGGCGCCGGCAAACAGGCCGTGCAGGGTGAGGATCGGCAAGGGCCCGCGGCGCGGGAGTCCGAACAGGCGGCGGGCCACGCGGTTGGCGGCGCGGACGCGTCCGTCTTCTTCGATGGCCAACAGCCCCTGCAGCGGTGAGTGCAGCCAGCGTGCGTCGTGCTGGACGGCCAGCAGATGACAGGGGCGGTGGTCCTGCATCAGCCGGTTTTCGGCCGAGAGAGCGGCCTGGCGGAAGTAGCCGTGCAGCAGCTCGGCATCGCGCTCGCCGGTGCCGGTGATGTCCAGGGCCCCCAGCACTTCACCATCCAGCCCATGCAGCGGCACGCTCAGGCAGAACACCGCGGCGAAGCGATCCAGGTAGTGTTCGTTGCCGCGCACAAGCGCGGGCGCGTCTTCGGCCAGGCTGCAGGCCGGTGCCGTGGTGCCGATGTCGATCTCGCGCAGGCGGCGGCCGATCTGGATCGGACGCAGCACCGGCACGTCGGCCAGGCCATGTTCGCGCTGGGCGACAACCAGGCCCTCGGCGTTGACGCAGAACAGGGTCCATTGGCGGCCACCGAACGCGGCCCAGAGGTGGTCCATGTCCTCGCGCACACAGCGTGCGAGGCGGCGGTCGGCCGGGTCGTCCAGACGGGTGGCGCCCGCGGCAAGGGGCGCGTAGTACGGCGCCTGCCGCGGCTGTACGCCGGCCTGGCGCGAACGCTCCCAGGAGCGCAGTACCGGCGGGCTGACCACGCTGTCCATCAGCGCGCCGCCCTCGGCAAAGCGCTGACGGGCGGCGGCCAATACCTGCTGCTGTTCCAGAACCATCGCGGCCATCGGTCGATCTCCACCTCGGACCGACAGCCTACTCCGGCAAAGCTGACTGCTGCGTCGTCGCAGGCACGCATGCCTGCGACGGAGCGTTTCACCCGCCGATGGTCAGGATCGGCTTGAGGGTCACGCCGCGGGTGCTGTCCTCGGCGGCCTGGTTGATCTGGTCCAGCGGGTAGAACTTCACCAGTTTGTCGAACGGGAAGCGGCCCTGCTGGTACAGCTGCACCAGCTGCGGGATGAACACCTTCGGCACGCTGTCGCCTTCCACGATGCCGCGGATGCTGCGCCCACCCAGCAGCAGGTTGTTGACGTCGAACTCGGCCTTGGTGCCCAGCTTCGGCGCGCCGACCACGCCGATCACGCCCAGCCCCCCAAGCGCCTCGATGCCCTGTGCCAGCACGTCCGGGCGCCCGGTGGATTCCAGGGCGAAGTTGGCCCCGCCGCCGGTGATCTCGCGCACGGCGTCGACGACGTCGACCTCGCGGCTGTTGATCACATGGGTGGCGCCGAGTTCCTTGGCCAGTTCCAGGCGCGACGGCACCACATCGATGGCGATGATCGTGGTCGCACCGGCCACGCGCGCGGCCATCACCGCGCTCAGGCCGACCGCGCCGGCACCGAAGCTGGCGAAGCTGCTGCCGGCGGTGACCTTGAGCGAGTTGATCACCGCACCGGCGCCGGTCTGGATGCCGCAGCCGAGCGGGCCGAGCAGTTCGATCGGCGCATCGTCGGGCACCTTGATCGCGTTGTTCTCGCGGCTCAGGGCGTAGGTGGCGAACGAAGACTGTGCGAAGAAATGATCGTGCAGCGGCTTGCCGTCCGGATCCTGGATCGCGGTGGAACCGTCCAGTGCACCGCCGCCGAAGTTCAGGCCGAAGAAGTCCTTGCAGTACGCGCCGTGGCCGCCGCTGCAGGGATTGCAGTGGCCGCAGGCGCCGTAGGTCAGCACGACATGGTCGCCAACCTTGAGGTCTTTCACGCCCGGGCCGAGTGCTTCAACGATGCCCGCACCTTCATGGCCGAGCACCGCCGGCAGCGGCACGGGATAGTACTGGTCGCGCACGATCAGGTCGGTATGGCACAGGCCGGTGGCGACCACGCGCACCAGCACTTCATCGTCCTGCGGCCCACGGATGCGCGCCTTCTCGATCGTGAAAGGCTGTTCTTTTTCGCGCACCACGGCCACTGTGATATCGCGCAGTTCTGCTGTTGCGGTCATGAGGGTCTCCTGGATCAGATCGGGTAGGCGGGCGCTTCGCCCTTGACGGTCATCCACTGCCACTGGGTGAACTCGTCGATGTTGGACGGGCCACCGATGCTGGTGCCATTGCCGGAGGCGCCGACGCCACCGAACGGATTGATCACCTCATCGTTCACGGTCTGGTCGTTGATGTGGAGCAGGCCGGTGCGCAGCCGTTCGCCCAGCTTCAGTGCGCGGCCGACATTGCTCGACACGATCGCCATCGACAGGCCGTACTCGCTGTCGTTGGCCAGCTCCACCGCCTCATCATCGGTATCGAAGGGCACGACCACCGCGACCGGTGCGAAGATCTCTTCGTGGAAGGCCGGGTTGTCGCGGCTCACATCGCTGAGCACGGTCGGTTCGAAGAACAGGTCCTTGTACCCACCGCCGGTCGCGAGCGTGGCGCCAGCCGCCTGCGCTTCGGCAACGATGCGCGCAGCATGGTCACGCTGCTGGGCGTTGATCAGCGGCCCGATCGCCACCTCCCCATCGGCCGGATTGCCGACCTTGAGCGACTTGGCCTTGGCCACCAGCTTTTCCAGGAACCGCGCATGGATGCTGCGCTGGACCAGCACGCGGCCGGTGGCCATGCAGATCTGGCCCTGGTGCAGGTAGACGCCCCACGCGGTGTTGGCGATGGCCAGGTCCATGTCGGCATCGTCGAGCACGATCAGCGAGTTCTTGCCACCCAGTTCCAGCGATACCTTCTTCAGGTGCTTGCCGGCCGCTTCGCCGACCTTGCGCCCCGCGCCGGTGGAGCCGGTGAACTGGATCATCGCGATGTTCGGGTCACTGGTCAGCGCCGCACCGGCGGCGCCATCGCCCGGCAGCACGTGCAGCAGGCCTGCCGGCAGCCCGGCCAGTTCGAACAGGCGCGCGATCACGAAGCCACCGCACACGGCGGTGCGCGGATCGGGCTTGAGCACCACCGCGTTGCCCAGCGCCAGCGCCGGGGCCACCGCACGCATGGCCAGGTACAGCGGAAAGTTGAACGGCGAGATCACGCCGACCACGCCGAGTGGGCGGCGGCGCGCCAGGTTCAAACGGCCCGGTTCGGACGGCAGCACCTCGCCGATGCTGCGCGAGGGCAGTGCCGCGGCCTCATGCAGCGCCTTGGTGTTCACCTTGGCCTCGAAACCGGCCTTGAGCTGGGTGGAGCCGCTTTCGCGGACCAGCCACTGCACGATCTCGTCGTTGTGTTCTTCGGCCAACTGCGCCGCGCGGCGCAGCACCTGCGCGCGGGTGTCATACGGGGCGCTGGCCCAGTCGCGCTGCGCCTTGGCGGCGGTGGCGGCGGCGCGCGCGATCTGTGCCGGGTCGGCCATCGCGATCTCGCCCAGGCGCTCGCCGGTCGCCGGCTCGACCACGTCCTGGGTGCCGGCACCCGCGGCCCACTGGCCATCGAACAGCTTGCCGGACCACGTGGCCGTCGGCAGGAATGCGTGTGTTGCCATCACTGAGAACTCCTTGCGTCGTGTACCCGGCCATTGGATACCCGCAGCCGGCCACTGCCTATTGGCCGTTGGCTCGATCACTGCAAGTGATTGCCGGATAAGGAATTTCCAGCATGACCGGTGTCCAGTTAATGGACAGTGGAGCCGATCGGGCGTCCACTTCACCGGCGCGCCGTACAATCAACTGCCCTGCCAGCGCCCCCGCCCGCCATGAACGATGCCTTCCTCACTGCCAACCGCGACCCCATTGCCGAGACCCGGAAATGGCTGGAGCAGATCGTGATCGGCCTGAACCTGTGCCCGTTCGCCAAGGCGGTGTACGTCAAGGACCAGGTGCGGTTCGTGCTCAGCGATGCGACCACGCCGGAGGCGCTGGTCGAGGAACTGGCCGAAGAGCTGATCCTGCTGCGCGACACCCCGGCCGAGCAGATCGACACCACCCTGATCGTGCACCCGGACGTGCTGACCGATTTCCTGGAGTACAACGACTTCCTCGACAACGCCGATGCAGCGATTGAGGCACTGGATCTGCAGGGCATCCTGCAGGTGGCCAGCTTCCATCCGCAGTACCAGTTCGCCGGCGTGGCCCCGGATGACGTGAGCAATTACACCAACCGCGCGCCCTACCCGACCCTGCACCTGCTGCGCGAAGACAGCGTCGAGCGCGCGGTCGCGGCCTTCCCGGATCCGGACGTGATCGTGGAGCGCAACATCGAGACGCTGGACAAGCTCGGCATCGAAGGCTGGACGCGCCTGCTGGGCCGCAACGAGATGCCGCCGTGTCATTGACCCCGACCCTCCTCGACTGGCCGGCACAGCCGCTGCGCGACCGCGTGGTGGTGATCACCGGGGGTGCGCAGGGCGTAGGCCGCGGCATCGCGCAATCGGTGCTCGGCGCGGGCGGCAGCGTGATGATCGCCGACCTGGATGCCGATGCCGGCAAGGCCTGCCTGAAGGAGTGGGCGCTGCCGGAGCGCGCGGCGTTCCAACGCGCGGACGTGGCCAGCGAACGCAGCGTGCAGGCACTGATGAAGGCGACGCTGAAGCGCTTCGGGCGCATGGATGGCCTGGTCAACAATGCCGGCATCGCCAGTGCCCATGGCACGCCCCTGGCGCAGATGCCGCTGGCCGAGTGGCAACGCCGCCTCTCCAGCCTGCAGGGCGCCTTCCTGTGCAGCAAGCATGCCCTGCCCGCCCTGCGCGAGCATGCCGGGGCGATCATCAACATCGCTTCCACGCGTGCCTGGCAGTCCGAGCCGGACAGTGAAGCCTACGCCGCGGCCAAGGGCGGGCTGGTCGCCTTCACCCATGCATTGGCGTTGAGCGAAGGGCCGGCCGTGCGGGTCAACAGCATCAGCCCCGGCTGGATCACCACCGATGCCTGGCAGGCGCCCTCACGGCGACGCACGCCCAAACTGTCCCACCGCGATCATGCGCAGCACCCGGTCGGCCGCGTTGGCCAGCCGCCGGACATCGGCGCACTGGCGGTCTTCCTGCTCTCGGACCTGGCCGGCTTCATCACCGGCCAGGACCACATCGTCGACGGCGGCATGAGCCGGAAGATGATCTACGCGGAGTGATCAACGTGCCGCGGTAGCACACGCGATCCCGCTGCCGGGTAGTGCCGGGGTCACACCATCCCGTTATGCCGCAGCAGCGCGTCCACTGTCGGCGCACGGCCACGGAAGGCGGCGAAGTTCTCGGCCGCACTGCGGCTGCCGCCCCGTGAGAGCACTTCATCGCGGAAGCGCTGGCCGGTCTCGGTCACGTTGTCCGGGGCCTCCTCGAACGCGGCGTAGGCATCGGCACTGAGCACCTCGGCCCACTTGTAGCTGTAGTAGCCGGCCGCATAGCCACCGGCAAAAATGTGGCTGAACTGGTTGGGGAAGCGATTCCACGCCGGCGGCCGGTTGACGGCCACTTCATCGCGGACGCGTTCCAACAGCGCCTGCACGCTGTCCTGGGTCGGATCGAACTCGCTGTGCAACTGCATGTCGAACAGCGCGAATTCCAGCTGGCGCACGGTGAACATGCCGCTCTGGAAATTGCGTGCGGCCAGCATGCGATCGAACAGCGCACGCGGCAGCGGCTCGCCGGTGGCCACGTGTGCGGTCATCGCCTGCACGCGGTCCCATTCCCAGCAGAAGTTCTCCATGAACTGGCTCGGCAGTTCCACCGCGTCCCACTCCACCCCGTTGATGCCGGCCACGCCCAGCTCACCGATTCGGGTCAGCAACTGATGCAGGCCGTGCCCCATCTCATGGAACAGCGTGGTCACATCGCTGTGGCTGAAGGTGGCCGGCTGCCCTTGTGCACCCTTGCCGAAGTTGCAGACCAGGTACACCAGCGGCGTCTGCACGCCGGCGGCGGTCTCGCGGCGGTTGCGGCAATCGTCCATCCACGCGCCACCGCGCTTGCCTTCGCGCGCGTACAGATCCAGATAGAACTGGCCGACCAGCGCGCCCTGCGCATCGACCACGCGGAAGAAGCGCACATCCGGATGCCACACCGGCGCGCTGTCCGGCTGCACCGCCAGGCCATACAGGCTGCGGATCACACTGAACAGGCCGTCCAGTACCTTCGGCTCGGTGAAGTACTGCTTCACGTCCTGCTCGGAATAGCTGTAACGCGCCTGTTTCAGTTTCTCCGCGGCAAACGCCAGGTCCCACGCCTCCAGCGCGGCCATGCCCAGCTCGTCGCGCGCGAAGGCCTCCAGCTCGGCACGGTCGCGCTGCGCGTACGGCTTGGCACGCGCGGCAAGATCACGCAGGAAGCCCAGTACCTGCGGCGCATCCTCGGCCATCTTGGTGGCGATCGAGTACTCGGCGTAGTTGGCAAAGCCCAGCAGCGTGGCCAGCTCCGCGCGCAGCGCCAGTACGCGATCGATGTTGCCGCTGTTGTCCAGCGTGGCATCGCCGAATTCAGACGCGCGGATCGCATTGGCGCGGTACAGCGCTTCGCGCAGCGGGCGATGTTCGGCGTAGGTCTGCACCGGGATGTAGCACGGCATCTGCAGGGTCAGCTTCCAGCCGGCCAGGCCCTCCTTCTCCGCGGCAGCGCGGGCCGCGGCGATCACATCGTCCGGCAGGCCGGCGAGCTCGGCGGGGTCCTGCACGTGCAGCGACCAGGCATCGGTCGCATCGAGCACGTTCTGCGAGAACGTCGCCGACAGCGCGGACAGCTCCTCGCGGATCGCGCTGTACCGCGCCTTGCCGGCGTCATCGAGTTCAGCACCGCCCAGGCGGAAATCGCGCAGCGCGTTCTCCAGCACTTTGCGGCGTGCCGCGTCGTACTGCGCCGCTTCGGGCGCGTCGGCCAGGGCACGGTACTGCTGGTAGAGCGCCAGGTTCTGGCCCAGCGCGCTGCCGAAGCGCGTCACCTTGGGCAGGTTGGCGTTGTAGGCCTCACGCAGCGCCGGGGTGTTGACCACGGCCTGCAGGTGGCCCACCTGGCCCCACGCGCGCCACAGGCGCTCGGTGGCGTCATCCAGCGGCTCGGCGAAGCTCGCCCAGGTGACCGGGGAGACCGTTTCGGCGGTTTTCACCGCGGCTTCGGCGTCGGCCAGCAGGGCATCGATTGCCGGGGCGATGTGCTCGGGCTGGATCGCATCGAAACGCGGCAGGCCGGAAAAATCGAGCAGAGGATTGGTGGGGGTCACAGGCATCTCCAGACAACGGGGCCGCTGCAGCGGCATCGCCCCACGATATGGCATTGCCCCCCACCCCACACAAGCCCCCGGGGTACGCCGATGGGCCCGGTTCACGCCTGCCCGGGCGCCCCGCTCAGTACAGCGCTTCCAGCGAGACGCACGGCAGCACCGGCAGCCCCTTGCCCGCCACCGCGGCCGCAAGCACCGCATCGGCGCCGTCCACGTCGATGGCCTGTTTCGGGTACCACTCCGGGTTGTAGTAGCTGTGTGCGTAGCGGTCACCGCTGTCACACAGGATGGTCACGATCGAGCCGCTGCGGCCCGCATCGCGCATCAGCTGCGCGGTCTGCAGCACGCCGATGAAGTTGGTGCCGGTGGAGCCGCCCACGCGGCGCCCCAGTTGGCGGCTGACGTGGCGCATCGCGGCCAGGCTCAGCGCATCGGGCACTTTGACCATCGCATCGACGCTGGTCGGAATGAAGCTCGATTCCACCCGCGGCCGGCCGATGCCTTCCACCCGCGAACCGCCGCTGCAGGTCAGCTCACGCCAGGGTTGCCCGGCCAGCGCAGCGCAGTAGCCATCATAGAACACGGAGATTTCCGGGTCCGCGCACAGGATGCGGGTGTCATGGCGGCGGTAGCTCACGTAGCGGCCCAGCGTGGCCGCCGTGCCGCCGGTGCCCGGGCTGCACACGATCCACTCGGGTACCGGATGCGGCTCCTCGGCCATCTGCTTGAAGATTGATTCGGCGATATTGTTGTTGGCGCGCCAGTCGGTCGCGCGCTCGGCGTACGTGAACTGGTCCATGAAATGGCCGCCGGTTTCGCGGGCCAGCGTTTCCGAATCGGCGTTCAGGTCGCAGGCGCGCTCCACCAGATGGCAGCGGCCCCCGTGGAACTCGATCGCCGCGATTTTTTCCGGGGAGGTGGTGGCCGGCATCACCGCAATGAACGGCAGGCCCAGCAGCCGCGCGAAATACGCCTCGGACACAGCCGTGGAGCCGCTGGAGGCCTCGATCACGGGGCGCCCCTCACGCAGCCAGCCATTGGCCAGTGCATACAGGAACAACGAGCGTGCCAGGCGATGTTTGAGGCTGCCGGTCGGGTGGCTGGACTCGTCCTTGAAATAGAGGTCGATGCCCTCGAACCCGGGCAGGTCCATCGGAATCAGGTGGGTATCGGCCGAACGGTTGAAATCGGCGTCGATCTTGCGGATGGCCGCAGCCACCCATTCACGCTGGGACATGGATGAACGCTGGTCAGGAAGACACACCATTCTACCTGTCACGTGGCCCGGCCGGGACCGGTAAAATGAGGGGTCCGCCGCGCTGATGCGGCCCTGCCCCCCAGGAATCCCCATGAGCCTTGCCGCCCTCCAGAACTCTCCCGGCGTCGCCGCCACCGTGCCTGCCGAGACCGCCGGGTTCGTGTTCAACCACACGATGCTGCGCGTCAAGGACGCCACGGCCTCGCTGGATTTCTACACCCGCGTGCTGGGCTTCCGCCTGATCGACCTGCGCCACTTCCCCGAGGCCGAATTCAGTCTGTACTTCCTCGCCCTGCTGCCGGCCGGCACGCAGATTCCCGAGGGTGACGATGCCCGCCGCGTGTGGATGGCCGGCATCCCCGGCGTGCTCGAGCTGACCCACAACCATGGCACCGAAAACCAGGACGGCCCGGTCTATCACAACGGCAATGCCGACCCGCGGGGTTTCGGCCACATCTGCGTGTCCGTGCCGGACATCCAGGCCGCCTGCAAGCGCTTCGATGAGCTGCAGGTGCCTTACCAGAAGCGCCTGGAAGACGGCCGCATGAAGCACCTGGCCTTCATCAAGGACCCGGACGGCTACTGGGTGGAGATCATCTCCAACACGCCGATCGCCTGATCCCTGCGGCCGCGCAACGCACCGGCACCGGTCGGTGCGTTGCCGGTGCTACGGCTCGACCTGGAACTCGAACGCCGCATAGAACGGCGCCTTCGGTGGCACGAACAGGGTTTTCCCGGCGAAGCCTGCGTCCACGCAGCGTGCAACCGCCTCCTCGCCCTCGCGCCACGTGCGCACCACCCTGCCCTGCGCATCCAGCTGCAACACCACGGTGAACGCGGCCAGCGTCTGCGGCGCGGGAGTCGGCATGCAACGCGTGAAGGCGGCACCCCCAACCTCGCTCATGCTGTCCACCATCGCCGTGTACGCCGCCGGTTCGAGGCTGGCCTCATCACGTTGCGCCCAGGCATGCACCTGTGGGTAGCCCGCGTCGCCGGCGACCGCCTGGGCCATCATCACCATCCACAGCATCGTGCCTCCTCCGCCTGCGCGTTCATGGCGCCAGCACGCAGCGTAGGTCACTGCGCGGGCCGGCGGAAGGGCCGCCGCCGGCACCGCCCTGCGCAACGCTGTGTCCGGTGGTATATCTGCGTCCCATCCCACCCTCTGTGGAGCCGGTATGGAAACGATGGAACTGCACCGCGGCCGCCTGATCGATCACCTGCAACTGGTGGTCAGGGACCTGGCCGCCAGCCGCCGCTTCTACCAGGCCGTGTTCGACACGATCGGCATCCCGATCGCCGGCGAGGGCGACACGTATTTCTGGGCCGATGAGCTGTTCATTTCCACGCCGGACAGCGAGGCGGCCCTCGGCCAGCTGACCGGCCGCCACCATCTTGCCTTCCAGGCCCGCGACCGCGCCACCGTGGAGGCCTTCCACCACGCGGCGCTGGCCAACGGTGGCAAGGACAACGGCGCGCCCGGCGAGCGCCCCTACCATCCGGGGTATTACGCCGCCTTCGTGCTGGATCCGGATGGCAACAACATCGAAGTGGTGTTCCATGGGCCGGCCGACTACAGCGCGGATTCGGTGAAGGTGAGCTTCCAAGGCTGAGCCGGAAGCTGAATTCTTCAGGGATGCATTGAAGCGTCTCACTGGATGAGATCGTGCCCCGGTACGGTCTTTCCATGGAGACGATCCGCAAACTGGCCATCCTTGCCGATGCCGCGAAATACGATGCGTCCTGCGCCTCCAGTGGTGCAGGCAAGCGCGACTCGCGTGCCTCGGGCGGCATCGGCAGCACCGAGGGGATGGGGATCTGCCACAGCTATACGCCCGACGGCCGGTGCGTGTCGCTGCTGAAGATTCTGCTGACCAACTTCTGCATCTACGACTGCGCGTACTGCGTCAACCGTGTGTCGAGCAATGTGCAGCGTGCGCGTTTCAGCGTGGAGGAAGTGGTCGCGCTGACGATGGATTTCTACAAGCGCAACTACATCGAAGGGCTGTTTCTCTCCAGCGGCATCATCCGCAACGCCGACTACACCATGGAGCAGATGGTGGAGGTCGCGCGCGTACTGCGCGAGGAACGCCGCTTCAGCGGCTACATCCACCTCAAGACGATTCCGGAAGCCTCGCCCGAACTGCTCGCGCTCGCCGGGCGACATGCGGACCGGCTCTCGATCAACATCGAGCTGCCGACCGAGGCCGGGCTGGCCAGCTTCGCGCCGGAGAAATCACTGCCCTCGATCCGCGGGGCGATGGGTGAGCTGCGCTGGCGCATCGAAGAAGCCAAGGAAGCAGGCAAGGCCCAGCCAGCGGCCGGCGCAGCATCGGCTCCCGTGCCCGCGCCTGCGGCACGCGGCCGCCGCGCGCGCGCACCGCGTTTCGCGCCGGCCGGCCAGAGCACGCAGATGATCGTCGGTGCGGATGGTGCCAGCGACCAGCAGATCCTCGGCGCGGCCGACAATCTGTATGGCAACTACCGGATGCGCCGGGTCTACTACTCCGCGTTCAGTCCCATCCCCGATGCCAGCAAGGCCCTGCCCCTCCAGGCGCCGCCGCTGGCCCGCGAGCACCGTCTCTACCAGGCAGACTGGCTGCTGCGCTTCTATGGTTACGGCGTGGACGAGATCACCAGCACCACCCAGGGCGGGATGCTCGATCTGGATATCGACCCGAAGATGGCCTGGGCGATCCGCCATCCCGAACGTTTCCCGGTGGATCTCAACCTCGCCCCCAAGGAGCTGCTGCTGCGCGTACCCGGGCTGGGCGTGCGCAACGTCAAGCGGGTGCTGATGGCACGCCGTCATGGTCGGCTGCGCGTGGCCGATGTGGCGCGCCTGCGCGCGCCGATGAGCAAGCTCCTGCCGTTCGTGCAGTTGGCCGACCATCACCCGCACCGCGCGCTCGACGACCCGGCGGCGTTGCGTGCCCGGCTGGTCCCTCCGCCACAGCAAGGCTCGCTGTTCCCCGACACGGCCGCGCACTGAGATGGCGCGCTGGAGCGTGCGGGTCGACCCGGTGTGGTCGCTGGAGGCGTGGCGCTCGGCTGCGCGGTTGGCGTTGCGCCACGCCGTTGCGCCGGATCAGCTGGACTGGCTGCAGGGCGAGGACATTTCGCTGCTGGATGCGCCGTCATTGCCGGCGCTCGATGATTCCGTGGTCTCGGCCGAGGCACCGATCCACGTGTCCAAGGCCTTCATCGAGCTGGCCGCCACCTGCCTGTGCCATCGCGATCCACAGCGGATGCCACTGCTGTACCGCATGCTCTGGCGCATCACCCACGGCGAGCGCAGCCTGCTCTCCAACCCGGCCGATGCGGACGTGCTGCGGGCGATGGCATTGAGCCAGGCGGTGCGCCGCGACACGCACAAGATGAAGGCGTTCGTACGCTTCCGCGAGGTGCCGGGCGAAGACGATGCGTTCATCGCCTGGTTCGAGCCCGAGCACCATATCGTCGACCGCGTGGCACCCTTCTTCGCACGCCGCTTCGCCGGGATGCGCTGGGCGATCCTCACGCCGGGGCGCAGCGCACACTGGGATGGACAGGCGCTGTCGTTCGGTCCCGGCGGCCGCCAAAGCGATGCGCCTGTCGATGATGCCCGCGAAGAACTGTGGCGCACCTATTACGCCAACATCTTCAATCCGGCGCGGCTGAATACCCGGATGATGCAGCAGGAGATGCCGGCCAAATACTGGAAGCACCTGCCGGAGGCCGCGTTGCTGCCGCAGCTGGTGCGGGACGCTGGCGACCGCGTGCAGGAGATGCACGACCGCGAAGCGCAGGCACCGCGTCGCCGCATCCCCCAACCCGCCTCGGGCTTGCCGGTCGTCGCGAAGGCTGCACCGGCCACGCTCGATACCCTGCGCGACGCCGCGTCGGCGTGTCGCCGCTGCCCTCTGTGGGAACCGGCCACGCAGACCGTGTTCGGTGAGGGCCCGGCCGACGCATCGATCATGCTGGTGGGTGAGCAACCCGGCGACAGCGAGGACCTCAGCGGGCACCCGTTCGTCGGCCCGGCAGGACAGCTGCTCGACCGTGCGCTGCGCGAGCTGGGGATCGAGCGCAGCGCGCTGTACATGACCAATGCGGTCAAGCACTTCCGCTTTGAACGGCGCGGCAAGCGGCGCATCCACAGCAAACCGCAGATCACCCACGTCAACGCCTGCCGGCCGTGGCTGATGGGGGAGATCGAAAACGTGCGACCGCAGGTGATCGTCTGCCTCGGTGCTACCGCGGCGACGGCGGTGTTCGGTGCCGGCTTCAACCTGATGGCGAACCACGGACGCTGGCACGTACTGGATGACGGCACGCGCGCCTTCGCGACGGTGCATCCGTCGTGGGTGTTGCGGCAAACCGGTGATGCAGCGCGCGATGGGGCCTATCAGCTGCTGAAGGGCGACCTCCAGCAGCTTGTCGAGGTCAAACGCCTACGCTGACCTCGTCCGGGGTTGCCAGCCAGCGGCCGGCAATGCCCGTCAGTGCGGACCAGGCAGCGTCAGTGCGCTGCCATGTAGATGTCCTGCAGCACCGCTTTTTCCAGCTCGAGTTCACTGAGCAGGTTCTTGACGATGTCGCCCAGGCTCAGGATGCCGACCAGCGTGGCGCCCTCGGTCACCATCAGGTGACGATGGCGGGAATACGTCATCAGCGCCATCGCCTGCTTGAGCGTCGCATCCGGGCCGATGCCTTCCAGCCCTGCCGACGGCAGGCTGGAAATGACGCGTCGGCCGGCCTGGGGACCATCTTCCGCAAGGCTGCGCACGATGTCCTTCTCGGACACGATCCTTACCGGCGCATCGTCCTTCATGACCACCAGGGCGGCGATCTTGTGCGCGCTCATTTTGTGCGCGGCGGCGCCGATGGTGTCTTCCACATCGATGGTGACGATGGCTTCTTTCTTGGATTGCAGGAGTTCGCGGACGTTCATTCTTGTTTCCTGTTACAGGTTACTGAAGTCGAGAGATGCGCCTGATTGCAGCGAGGTCGGTGGCGATGCCACGCAGTCCTCGGTCACTCGATTCTACGACCGCACCCTGGGCCAGGAGTTTGCAAATCTGGGACGGTTCGTCGTGGAAAGCAGTGGACGACCCCGAGAATGGCACTGCCAGTAAAACCGTCGCTGAATGCCGCCGCGGCCCACGACTAAAGTTCCACGCCCCCCTGCCGCCGGTAGGGCCACCGCGCGGCGCAACCGACGAACACGGTTACCTGACACCCACAAAAAAGGGGGCCGCGCGGCCCCCTTCTCCACATCCACAACGCGACGCGCGCGTTTATTCCACCGTCACGCTCTTGGCCAGGTTGCGCGGCTTGTCCACGTCTGTCCCGCGAGCCAGTGCGGTGTGGTATGCCAGCAGCTGCACCGGCAGGGTATGCACGATCGGGCTGAGCACACCGGCGTGGCGCGGGGTGCGGATCACATGCACGCCTTCGGACGCGACGAAGTTGCTGTCCTGGTCGGCGAACACGAACAGCTCACCGCCGCGTGCACGCACTTCCTGCATGTTGGATTTGACCTTCTCCAGCAGGCTGTCGTTCGGCGCGATCACCACCACCGGCATGTCCTCATCCACCAGCGCCAGCGGGCCATGCTTCAGCTCGCCGGCCGGATAGGCCTCGGCGTGGATGTACGAGATCTCCTTGAGCTTGAGCGCGCCTTCCAGTGCGATCGGGTAATGCAGGCCCCGGCCCAGGAACAGGGCGTTGGCCTTGCGTGCGAAGCGCTCGGCCCAGGCCGCGATCTGCGGCTCCAGGTTCAGCGCGTGCTGCACGCTGCCGGGCAGGAAACGCAGCTGTTCCAGGTAGTCCGCTTCCTGCGCGGCATCGATGCGGCCGTGCAGCTTGCCCAGCACCATGGTGAGCTGGAACAAGGCAGCCAGCTGGGTGGTGAACGCCTTGGTCGAGGCAACGCCGATCTCGGCACCGGCGCGGGTGTAACAGACCAGTTCGCTGGCGCGCGGAATCGCGCTCTCGGGCACGTTGCAGATCGAGAGCGTGTGCAGGTGGCCGAGCGACTTGGCGTACTTGAGTGCTTCCATCGTATCCAGCGTTTCGCCGGACTGGGAGATGGTGACGATCAGGTGCTTCGGGTTTGCGTAGGCAGCGCGGTAACGGTACTCGCTGGCGATCTCCACGCTGCACGGCAGGCCGGCAATGGATTCAATCCAGTAACGCGCGGTCAGGCCGGCGTAATAGCTGGTACCGCAGGCGAGGATCTGCACGCCTTCGATGCCCGACAGCACGGCCTCGGCGTTCTTGCCGAAGAGCGTGGCCGGGAAGCCACCGGCATCGATCGCCGCTTCGATGGTGTCACCCAGCGCACGCGGCTGCTCGTGGATTTCCTTCTGCATGAAGTGGCGGTACGGGCCCAGTTCCAGCGAGGCCAGCGACACATCGGACAGATGCACATCGCGCACGATCGGCTGGTTGTGCTCGTCGTAGACCTGCACGCTGTCGCGGCGGATGTCGGCCGTGTCGCCTTCTTCCAGGAAGATCACCGTGCGGGTGGCCTGGATGATCGCCGAAACATCGGAGGCCACGAAGTTCTCGCCTTCGCCCACGCCCACCAGCAGCGGACACCCCATGCGGGCACAGACGAAATGGTCCGGCTCGGCACGGCTCATCACCGCCAGCGCATAGGCACCGGTCAGTTCCTTGACCGTACGCTGCAGCGCCGACAGCAGGCTGTCGCCTTCCTTGAGGTGATGGTGCATCAGGTGCGCGATCACTTCGGTGTCGGTCTGCGACTCGAAGGTGTAGCCCAGCGCGCGCAGCTTCTCGCGCTGCTCTTCATGGTTCTCGATGATGCCGTTGTGCACCAGCGCCACACCGTGACTGATGTGCGGGTGTGCATTGGCCTCGGTCACGCCCCCGTGGGTCGCCCAGCGGGTGTGGCCGATGCCGAGCAGCGACTGGAAGCCTTCGCTCGCGGCAGCCTTCTCCATCTCCGCCACCCGGCCGGTACGGCGCACGCGTCGGACATCGGGTTCGGCGGCGGTGGTATCGATCACGGCGATGCCGGAGGAATCGTAGCCCCGGTATTCCAGTCGCTTCAATCCTTCGATGAGTACCGGTACCACGTCGCGATGGGCGATCGCTCCCACAATGCCGCACATAGATTCAGATCCCTGCTGGTAAGCCTCGCATTCTAGCGTGGCGGCCCCGGCGGCTTGGGCGCTGTCGGCTTAACGAAAGTGTCCGGTCAGGTGTCCGCGGACACATGGACACCGGCCGATTTTTGCAAGCTGTTGTTTCCAAAGGGCTAAAAGTTGGCACGGAGTCTGCTTGGTACTCCACAACCCAACCGCGAACGAGCCCGATGATCCGCGACACTTCCGCCCAGGACCAGACCCTTTCTTCGCACGCCGCGCCCGCCCCGTGGAAGCGCTGGCTGTGGCCGGCGGTCGCCGCGCTGGTCGTGCTGGTGGCGATCGGCTTCGCCGCCCGCGCCTGGCTGGGGGCCAGCCGCTCCTACGACAGCGCCCGTGTCCGCATCGCCGAGGTCACCCGAGGCGACATGGTGCGCGACATCGCCGCCGACGGCCGCGTGATCGCCGCCAACAACCCGGTGCTGTATGCGATTTCCGCCGGCAACGTGAACCTGAAGGTCGTGGCCGGTGATGTGGTCAAGCAGGGCCAGGAACTGGCCGTGATCGACAGCCCCGAGCTGCGCAGCAAGCTGGCCCAGGAACAGGCCACGCTGGCCGGCCTGCAGGCCGAGGCAAGCCGCGCGACTCTGGATGCGACCCTGGCGCGCGCCACCGCGCAGAAGGACACCGACCAGGCCGTGATCGAACGCCAGGCCGCGGTGCGTGACCTGGAGCGCTACAAGCGCGGCTTCGATGGCGGCGCGGTGCCGCAGGTGGACGTGGCCAAGGCCGAGGACACCGTCAAGAAGAGCGACATCCAGCTCGAGCACGCCCGCAAGGACGCCATGCTCAAGGCCCAGGGCGCCGATCTGGATGCGCGCAACAAGCGCCTGCTGGCCGATCGCCAGCGCGCGGTGGTGACCGAAGTGGAGCGCCAGGTGGACGCGCTCACGCTGCGTGCGCCCTTCGATGGCCAGGTCGGCCAGGTGCAGGCGACCCAGCACACCAACGTGGTCGCCAATGCGCCGATCCTGGGCGTGGTCGATCTGTCGCGCTTCGAGATCGAGATCAAGGTGCCGGAGAGCTTCGCCCGCGAGCTGACGATCGGCATGCCTGCGCAGCTGACCGGTGGCAGCGGCCAGTTCGCCGGCGAGATTTCCGCCGTCTCCCCGGAAGTGGTCGCCGGCGAGGTCAATGCCCGCATCCGCTTCGCCGACAAGCAGCCGCAGGGCCTGCGCCAGAGCCAGCGGATGCAGGCGCGCGTGCTGCTCGATACCCGCCGCAACGCACTCAAGATCGAACGTGGCCCGTTCGTCGAACAGGGCAACGGCTACGCCTATGTCATGGATGGCAGCCATGCCGTCCGTCGCCCGGTCAAGCTCGGCGTGAGCAGCCTGGGTGAAGTGGAAATCCTCTCTGGCCTGCAGCCCGGCGACCGCGTCGTGGTGTCCGGCAGCGATCTGTTCGGCGATGCCGAGCGCGTCTCCATCAACTGATCCAGTCCCTTTCGATCCTCTCGACCCTCAAAGGAAACAGCCATGCTTGAAATGCGCTCGGTCGCCAAAGTCTTCCGCACCGAACAGGTGGAAACCCATGCTCTGCGGTCGCTGGACCTGCACGTCCGCGAGGGCGAGTTCGTTGCCGTGACCGGTCCGTCCGGTTCAGGCAAGACCACCTTCCTCAACATCGCCGGCCTGCTTGAAACCTTCACCAGCGGCACCTACCTGCTCGACGGCCAGGATGTCAGCCAGCTCGGCGATGACGCGCGCAGCCGCCTGCGCAACCAGAAGATCGGCTTCATCTTCCAGGGCTTCAACCTGATCTCCGATCTCAACCTGTTCGACAACGTCGATGTGCCGCTGCGCTACCGCGGCATGCCCGCGGCCGAGCGCAAGGAGCGCATCGAGCACGCGCTGGCCCAGGTCGGCCTGGGCTCGCGCATGAAGCACTACCCGGCCGAACTCTCGGGCGGCCAGCAGCAGCGCGCCGCGATCGCGCGTGCGCTGGCCGGCAGCCCGCGCCTGCTGCTGGCCGATGAACCGACCGGCAACCTGGACAGCCAGATGGCCCGCGGCGTGATGGAGCTGCTGGAAGAAATCAATGCCAAGGGCACCACGATCGTGATGGTGACCCACGATCCGGAACTGGCTGCCCGCGCCAAGCGCAACGTGCACATCGTCGATGGCCAGGTCACCGACCTGCTGCGCGACCCGGTGCTCGCCACGCCGCGCCCCGCGGTTGCCGCTGCCATCGCCAACGACTGAGGCCGGCCATGATCGCTTACTACTTCCGACTGGCCCTGCGCAGCTTCCGGCGCAACAAGGTGCTGACCGCGCTGATGGTGATCGCCATCGCGCTGGGCATCGGCGCCTCGATGACCACGCTGACCGTATTCCATGTGCTGTCCGGTGATCCGATCCCGCAGAAGAGCGACCGGCTGTTCAGCGTGCTGGTTGATCCACAGTCAGCGCTGGGCTATCAGCCTGGCGAAGAACCGGCCGACCAGTTGACCCGCTTCGATGCTGAGAAACTGCTGCGCGAGAAGCATGCCAAGCGGCAGGCGATGATGACCGGTGGCGGTGTGACCCTCGAGCCCGAGGGCAGCACGCTGCGCCCGTTCAACACCGATGCGCGGTATACCTCGAGCGATTTCTTCCCGATGTTCGATACGCCGTTCCTCTATGGCCAGGGCTGGAAGGAAACCGACGACGACGGGCGCGGTCGGGTCGCGGTGATTTCCAGCACGCTCAACCAGAAGCTGTTCCAGGGCGCCAACAGCGTCGGCAAGTCGGTCCGCCTCAACGGCAACACGATGACCGTCGTGGGCGTGCTGGGTGACTGGCATCCCAACCCGCACTTCTACGACCTGTATACCGGCCGCTACGGCGACAGTGAAGACGTCTACCTGCCCTTCTCCACGGCGATCGAGCTGAAGTTCGACCGCAACGGCAGCATCGACTGCTTCGGGCGCCGCAACGAGACCGACCCGACCGGTCCCAACGCCAGCTGCACCTGGATCCAGTACTGGGTGGAGCTGGAAAACCCGGGCCAGGCCGCGGAGTACCGTCGCTATCTGGAGAACTACTCCGAGCAGCAGCGCGCCGCCGGTCGTTTCGAACGCCCCAACAACGTACGGCTGCGCAACGTCATGGAATGGCTGGATTTCAAGAAGGTCGTCCCCGGCGACGTGCGTCTGCAGTTGTGGTTGGCAATGGGCTTCCTGCTGGTCTGCCTGATCAATACGGTCGGTCTGCTGCTGGCCAAGTTCCTGCGTCGCAGCGGTGAGATCGGCGTGCGCCGGGCGCTGGGTGCCAGCCGCGGCCAGATCTTCCTGCAGTCGCTGATCGAGGCCGGCACCGTCGGTCTGGCCGGCGGTCTGCTGGGCCTGCTGCTGGCACTGCTCGGGCTGTACGCGGTGCGCCAGCAACCGGTGGACTACGCCAAGCTCGCCACCCTGGATGGGCAGATGCTGCTGATGACCTTCGCGTTGACCCTGGTCGCCAGCCTGCTGGCCGGTTTCCTGCCGGCGCTGCGCGCCATGCAGGTCGCGCCCGCCATCCAACTCAAATCGCAGTAAGGATCCGGAGCACACCATGGATATCCGTCCCATCCTCTCCACGCTCCGCCGGCATAAAACCGCCGCATCGCTGATCGTGCTCGAGATCGCCCTGACCTGCGCCATCGTCTGCAATGCGCTGTTCCTGATCGGGCAGCGCATCGAGAAGATCAACCAGCCCAGCGGCATCGCCGAGACCGAACTGATCGAAGTCCGCCTGGGCGGCATCGGTCCACAGGTCAACGCCGTGGCGCGCACCCGCGAGGACCTTGCCGCGCTGCAGGCGTTGCCGGGCGTCAAGAGTGCGGTCACCCTGAACCAGATCCCGTTCCGCAACAGTTCCTGGAATACGAGCGTGGGCCTGGTTCCCGACCAGGAGCGCCCGACGCTCAGCGCCTCGCAGTATTTCGGCCGCGAAGGCGCACTGGATACGTTGGGCGTGGAGCTGATCGCCGGTCGTGATTTCCAGCCCGATGAGTACCGGGACCTGGAAGTCGTCAAGAATGACGAAGCAGCCGCGGACGAAGGCTCGGCCGTCATCGTGACCCAGGCGATTGCGGACAAGATGTTCCCCGGCGGCGATGCACTGGGCAAGACGATCTATAGCGGCTCCATGCCGCTGCGCATCATCGGCATCGTCAAGGTACTCGCCCGCCCGACCGCTCGCGAAGGCGATTCACAGTTCTCGATGGTCCTGCCACTGCGCACAACCTATGACGAGGGCTTCTACCTGATCCGGGTCACCGATCCGACCCGGCGCGACGAAGTGCTCAAGTCCGCGGTGGCGGCATTGGAGCGGGTGGATTCAAGCCGGTTGGTGCACGGCAAGTACACCTACGAGGAGCAGCGCAGGAAGTACTTCGCCAATGACCGCGCCATGGTCGGCCTGCTGATCACCGTGTGCGTGGCCCTGCTGGTGGTGACCGCACTGGGCATCGTCGGCCTGGCCAGCTTCTGGGTGCAGCAGCGCACCAAGCAGATCGGCATCCGCCGTGCGCTGGGCGCGACCCGCAGCCAGATCCTGCGGTACTTCCAGACCGAGAACTTCCTGCTGGCCACGGTCGGCATCGTGCTGGGCATGTTGATGGCCTACACGATCAACCTGTGGCTGATGAACAACTACGAGCTGCCGCGCATGCCCATCAGTTACCTGCCGATCGGTGCGGTGCTGCTGTGGCTGCTCGGCCAGATCGCTGTCTTCGGCCCGGCCCGTCGCGCCGCGGCCGTTCCCCCTGCCGTTGCCACCCGGAGTGCCTGAAATGCACCAGACCCATCCCCATAGCAAACACATGACCAAGACCAGCATCACGACCCTGCTGTTGTCCCTCCTGCTGGCCAGCGCACCTGCGCTGGCCGCCACCCAGACCGATACCGCACGCCTGGAGTGGCGTGACGCCGGCCACCATCTGGTGGTGGATGCCCAGGATGGCATCGTGCGCGTCACGACCACCGAGCCGAGCAGCTACTTCGGCGTGCGCAGCGGCGATCGGATCCTGCGCGTGGATGGCCAGCCCGTACGGCGCATGGCCGACCTCACCCATGCGCTGGTCGGCAACAAGGCCACCCGGGTTCCGGTGACCGTGCTGCGCAAGGGCAACCAGGTGACCGTCGATGTCGATACCGCCGCCTGGAGCGAGGTGCTGGCGGTACCGACCCCGCCGATTCCGCAGGCGCCCGGCACCGGCGGCTGAGGCCAGCCGCGCCGAGCCATCTGCCCGTTGGCCCGGCGCTCCGGTACTCTTGAACCCACTTCCGGTCCTTCGTTGCCGCATGCCCTCGATCCTGATCATTGACGACAACGCCAGCGTCGGCACCGCACTTAACGTGCTGTTCTCGCTGCACGACATCGACACCCTGCACGCGCTTTCTCCCGAGCAGGGGCTGGCCCTGCTGGAGCAGCAGCCGGTGGACCTGGTGATCCAGGACATGAACTTCACCGAAGACACCACGTCGGGTGAGGAAGGCGAGGCGCTGTTCCAGCAGATCCGCGCACGCCATCCGGACCTGCCGGTAATCCTGCTGACCGCCTGGACCCACCTGAGCAGCGCGGTGGATCTGGTCAAGGCCGGCGCGGCGGACTACCTGGCCAAGCCCTGGGACGACCGCAAGCTGCTGGTCACGGTCAACAACCTGCTGGAACTGTCCGAAACCCGCCGCGAACTCGACCGCCGCCGCGACCGCGAACAGCGCGATCGCTCGGCGCTGGAGGCCCGGTACGATCTGCGCGGTGCAGTGGTGGCCGACCCGGCCAGCGAGCGCGTGGTCAGCCTGGCCTGCCAGGTGGCGCGCTCGGCACTGCCGGTGCTGATCACCGGCCCCAACGGCGCGGGCAAGGAGAAGATCGCCGAGATCATCCAGGCCAATTCGCTGGTCGCCGGGGGCCCGTTCGTCGCGCTCAACTGCGGCGCGATTCCGGCCGAGCTGATCGAGGCCGAGCTGTTCGGTGCCGAGGCCGGCGCCTACACCGGCGCCAACAAGGCACGCGAAGGCAAATTTGAAGCCGCCGACGGCGGCACCCTGTTCCTGGACGAGATCGGCAACCTTTCCTCCAGCGGGCAGATGAAACTGCTGCGCGTGCTCGAGACCGGACGTTTCGAGCGGCTGGGCTCCAACCGCGAGCGCCAGGTCAAAGTCCGCGTGATCAGTGCGACCAATGCCGACCTGCCGGCGATGATCCGCGACGGCCAGTTCCGCGAAGATCTGTTCTACCGCCTCAATACCGTCGAGCTGGCCCTGCCGCCACTGGCCGAACGCCCCGGTGACATCCTGCCACTGGCCGAACGTTTCCTGGGCAGCGGCAAGCCGCTGTCCACCTCCGCCGCCACCGCCCTGCAGCGGCATCCCTGGCCGGGCAACGTGCGTGAATTGCGCAACGTGCTGCAGCGCGCCGAACTGCTGGCCAGCGGCCCCCGCATCGAGGCCGGTGACCTCAACCTGCCGCGTGCGGCCGCCCCGCGCGCGGCCAGCCCGACGGTGGACCCGGACCGCAGCCGGATCGAAACCGCGCTGGCCCACAACCACGGCATCATCGCCCAGACCGCTGCCGAACTCGGGCTCAGCCGCCAGGCGCTGTACCGGCGCATGGACCGCTACGGCATTCCACGCGAATGAAGCGGCGCTCGTTCACCTTCCGGCTGTTCCTGCGCCTGCTGCCGGTGCTGGCATTGGCGGCCGCCTTCCCGTGGTATCTGGCGTACTGGCTGGACCATGGCTGGGCGGTCACCACGATTTCGACCGTGGTGCTGATGGGTCTGATGTGGTGGAGCTTGCGCCGCGCGACCGCACCGATCCGCTCGCTGCTGCGCGCGCTGTCCGGCACCACCAGCAGCTATCGCGATGGCGAATACAACTTCGGCATCTACTGGCCTTCCAACGACGAACTCGGCGACCTGGTCCAGGCCCACCGCGAACTCGGCGATGTGTTGCGCGCACAGCGCCAGGACCTGGTCCAGCGCGAACTGCTGCTGGACACCATGGTGCAGAACACGCCGGTGTCGATGCTCCTGCTCACCCACGGGGGCGACGGCGTGCAGCGCGTGGTGTTCTCCAACCTGGCCGCGCGCAAGCTGCTGCACAGCGGCTGGAAGCTGGAAGGCCAGCGCATGCACGATGTCATGGCGGCGATGCCGATCGAGCTGCGCGACGCTATCGCCCGTGGCGGCGACAGCCTGTTCGCGGTCCGCGGCGAGGGCCAGGACAGCGACGATGAGCGCGACGAAGACGATGAGCAGATCTACCATCTGTCACGCCGCAACTTCCACCTCAACGGCCGCCCGCACGACCTGCTGCTGATCCGCCTGCTCACTGCCGAACTGCGCCGCCAGGAGGTACAGACCTGGAAGAAGGTGATCCGCGTGATCAGCCACGAGTTGAACAATTCGCTGGCCCCGATCGCCTCGCTCGCCCACTCCGGTGGCGAGCTGGTCCGGCGCGGCAAGACCGAGCGGCTGGAAGAAGTGTTCGGCACGATCGAAGAGCGCGCGCGGCACCTGGAAGGGTTCATCCGCGGCTATGCACGCTTCGCCAAACTGCCGCAGCCGCAGCTGCAGACCGTGCAGTGGAACCTGTTCCTGGGCGGGCTGCAGCACCAGATCCCGTTCCGCATGGCCGAGGTACCCGACGACCTGCACAGCCGCGTGGACATCGCCCAGCTGGGGCAGGCGCTGCTGAACCTGCTCAAGAATGCGCATGAAGCGTGCAGCGAAGCCGAACCGCCCAACGACGATGTCGAGGTCCGCCTGACCCGGCTGCCGCAGTGGTTGCGGCTGGAAGTCCTGGATCGCGGCAAGGGCATGAACGAGGCGGTGCTGCAGAATGCGTTGATGCCGTTCTACTCGACCAAGCGCAACGGCACCGGGCTGGGCCTGGCGCTTACCCGCGAGATCGTCGAGGCACATGGCGGCCGCATTTCGCTGCAGAACCGCCGCGAGGGCGGCCTGTGCGTGGCGGTGTTCCTGCCGGCCGACGCCCGGTAGTGCCGGCCGCTGGCCGGCACCGTCGCGGCCCGGGATCGGCTGGTTACCGGCCAGCGGCCGGCATTACTTCTTCGTGGGGCGCTTCCAGCCGTCGATGGTTTCCTGGCGTGCGCGCGCGACGGTCAGCTTGTCGGCCGGGGCGCCGCGGGTGATCACCGAGCCGGCGGCGACAGTCGCGCCTTCACCGATCACCACCGGCGCGACCAGCGAGCTGTTGGAGCCGATGAAGGCCCGGTCGCCGATGGTGGTCTGCGACTTGTTCACGCCGTCGTAGTTGCAGGTGATGGTGCCCGCGCCGATGTTGACCTTGCTGCCGATCACCGCATCGCCCAGATAGGTGAGGTGGTTGGCCTTGCTGCCGGCGCCGAGCACGACCTTCTTGGTTTCCACGAAATTGCCGACGTGCGAGCCCTCGGCCAGCACGGTACCCGGGCGCAGGCGCGCGAACGGACCGATCTCCGCCGCGCCTTCACTGATCACGCCATCCAGGTCGCAGTGCGGCTTGACCACGGTGCCCGCGGCCAGGGTGACATCCTTGAGCCGGGTGAACGCGCCGATGCTGACGCCGTCGCCCAGCACCACGCGCCCTTCCAGGATCACGTTGACGTCGATCTGCACGTCACTGCCGACGGTGACCGGGCCGCGGATGTCCAGCCGCGCCGGATCCAGCACGCGCGCGCCCTGCGCGCACAGTGCACGCACTTCGCGCAGCTGCCAGGCGCGTTCGAGCTGGGCCAGCTGCCACGGGTCGTTGGCGCCTTCGGCGTCCTGCGGGTCCTGCACGAAGGCCATCTCGGCCGGGGTGTAGTCACTCGCTGCCGCGGCAAAGATGTCGGTCAGGTAGTACTCGCCCTGCGCGTTGGCATTGGAAAGCTGGGACAACCAACGGCGCAGCGCGGTCGATTCGGCGGTGATGATGCCGGTATTGATGGTGCGGATGCTGCGCTGTTCGTCGCTGGCATCCTTCTGTTCGACGATCGCACCGACCTTGCCCTCGGCGTTGCGCACGATCCGGCCGTAGCCGGTCGGGTCGGCGACCTCGGCCACCAGCACGGCCAGGCGGCCCGGCTGCGACAGCAGGTGGCGCAGCGTCTCGCCGCGGATCAACGGCACGTCGCCGTACAACACCAGAACGGTTGCCGCATCCGGTACTTCCGGCATGGCCTGCAGCACGGCATGCCCGGTGCCCAGCTGCCGGCTCTGCTCTGCCCAGTGCAGGTCCGGCTGGTCCGCGAAGGCCTGCCGCACCGCCTCACCGCCATGGCCATAAACCACGTGGATCGCCTCGGGCTGCAGCTGGCGCGCGGTGTCGATGACGTGGGCGAGCATCGGGCGGCCGGCAATGGGCTGCAGCACTTTCGGCAGGGCCGACTTCATGCGCTTGCCGGCGCCGGCGGCCAGGATGATCACGTGCAGGGGCTGGGTCATGGGCAGATCACGTTCCGGGAATCGTAGAAGGGAATTCTAGTGCGCCGCTCGTTAACATGTGGGATTGCCCGCACCCGGATCGCACGTGAGTCTCCTCCGCCAAGGCAGCAGCTATCTCGTCATCGGCCTGATCCAGCTCGCGCTGGACTGGGCGGTGTTCGTGGCTGCCACCGCGCTGGGCATGCCTGCGGCACCCGGCAATCTGCTGGGGCGCGTGAGCGGCATGCTGCTCGGCTTCTGGCTCAATGGCCGTTACACCTTTGCCCGCGATGGCGAACACCGGCTGGGCTGGCCACGGTTCGTGCGCTTCCTGCTGCTGTGGGGCGTGCTGACCGCGATCAGTACGCTGCTGGTGACGCTGGCGGCCGAGCATCTCGGGCTTCGCTACGCGTGGCTGGCCAAACCCCTGGTCGAAGGTGGCCTGGCAGCGGTGTCGTTCCTGCTGATGCGGACGCTGATCTTCCGCTGAGCCGGCATCGCCGGAGGCAGGCAAAAAAAAACGCCGGCAAGCCGGCGTTTTCCCTTCGCGGATGGCGCCGTCGCGCCACTCCGCTCAGTGCTTGAGGTTCTTGCGCAGGCGCTCCAGCGCCTGCAGCTGGGCGGACACTTCCGCCAGGCGCTGCTGCGCTTCGGCCACTTCCATTGCTTCACCACGGTTGGCCAGGATGCGCTCGGCTTCTTCCTTGGCCTTGCGGACCGAGGCTTCGTCGATGTCCTGGGCACGGATCGCGGTGTCGGCCAGCACGGTCACGACCTGCGGCTGCACTTCGAGAATGCCGCCGGAGATGGCGAAGTCGATCTGCTCGCCGCTCGGCGTGGTCACCACCACCTTGCCCGGCTTCAGGCGGGTGATCAGCGGGGCGTGCTTGGGCGCGATGCCCAGCTCACCCAGCTCACCGGTGGCCACGACCAGGGTCGCCTCACCACGGAAGATTTCCTGCTCGGCGCTGACGATATCGCAACGGATGGTGCTCATGAAACTCTTCTCGCTTTAGGGCGGGCTGGCGCCCACCGCAGGATGTCCTCAGCGGTGGGCATGCGCCCACCCCGTGTGACGGGTCGGGACGGGCATGGCGCCCGTCCCCGCCGCATCAGGCCTTTTCAGCCATCTTCTTGGCCTTCTCGACCGCTTCTTCGATGCTGCCGACCATGTAGAACGCCTGTTCCGGCAGGTGGTCGTATTCGCCATCGACGATGGCCTTGAAGCCACGGATGGTGTCCTTCAGCGACACGTACTTGCCCGGCGAGCCGGTGAACACTTCGGCCACGTGGAACGGCTGGCTGAAGAAGCGCTCGATCTTGCGGGCGCGGGTCACGGCCTGCTTGTCTTCTTCGGACAGTTCGTCCATGCCCAGGATCGCGATGATGTCCTTCAGTTCCTTGTACTTCTGCAAGGTCTGCTGGACGCGCTGGGCGGTGTCGTAATGCTCGTTGCCGATGACCAGCGGGTCCATCTGGCGGCTGGTGGAATCCAGCGGATCCACGGCCGGGTAGATACCCAGCGAGGCGATCGAACGCGACAGGGTCACGGTCGAATCCAGATGGGCGAACGTGGTGGCCGGCGACGGATCGGTCAAGTCATCGGCGGGCACGTACACGGCCTGGATCGAGGTGATCGAGCCATTCTTGGTCGAGGTGATGCGCTCCTGCAGGACGCCCATTTCCTCGGCCAGGGTCGGCTGGTAACCCACCGCCGACGGCATACGACCCAGCAGTGCCGACACTTCGGTACCGGCCAGGGTGTAGCGGTAGATGTTGTCGACGAACAGCAGCACGTCCTTGCCCTTGCCGTTCTCGTCCTTCTCGTCGCGGAAGTACTCGGCCATGGTCAGGCCGGTCAGGGCGACGCGCAGACGGTTGCCCGGCGGCTCGTTCATCTGGCCGTACACCATCGCGACCTTGTCCAGGACGTTGGAGTCCTTCATCTCGTGGTAGAAGTCGTTGCCCTCACGGGTACGCTCACCCACGCCGGCGAACACGGACAGACCGCTGTGCGCCTTGGCGATGTTGTTGATCAGTTCCATCATGTTGACGGTCTTGCCGACGCCGGCGCCGCCGAACAGGCCGACCTTGCCGCCCTTGGCGAACGGGCACATCAGGTCGATGACCTTGATGCCGGTTTCCAGCAGCTCGGTGGCCGGGGACTGGTCTTCGTACGACGGGGCCGAACGATGGATTTCCCAGGTATCACTGGCAGCCACCGGACCGGCTTCGTCGATCGGGCGACCGAGCACGTCCATGATGCGGCCCAGGGTGCCTGCGCCGACCGGCACCGAGATGGCGCGTTCAGTGTTGGTGGCAACCAGGTTGCGCTTCAGGCCATCGGTGGAGCCCAGCGCGATGCAACGGACCACGCCGTCGCCGAGCTGCTGCTGCACTTCCAGCGTGATTTCGGTGTTGTCCACCTTCAGCGCGTGGTACACCTTCGGCACCGACTCGCGGGGGAATTCGACGTCGACGACGGCGCCGATGATCTGAACGATCTTGCCCTGACTCATTGCTGCAATCCTCTAATGTGTGCTTTGACTGTGCGCGTCAGACTGCTGCCGCGCCGCCGACGATTTCGGAGATTTCCTGGGTGATCGCTGCCTGGCGCGCCTTGTTGTAGACGAGCTGCAGGGTGCCGATCAGCTTGTTCGCGTTGTCACTGGCCGACTTCATCGCGACCATGCGGGCTGCATGCTCGGACGCGACGTTTTCCAGCACGGCCTGGTACACCAGCGACTCGACGTAACGCGTCATCACGTGCTCGAGCACGGTCGCGGCGTCGGGTTCGTACAGGTAGTCCCAGTCGTGATGCGCGACCTGCTTCTCAGCCGCCGGCAACGGCAGCAGCTGATCGAAGCTGGCCTTCTGCGTCATCGTGTTGATGAAGCGGTTGTAGACCAGGTACACGCGGTCGACCTTGCCTTCGGTGAACGCATCGAGCATCACCTTGATCACGCCGATCAGCTGTTCCAGGTGCGGCACATCGCCCATGTGGGTGACGGTGCCGACCATGTTGACCTTGACGCGACGGAAGAAGGTCGAGGCCTTCTGGCCGACGGTGACTACGTCGATCTCGGCGCCCTTGTCCTGCCACTGGCGCACTTCGCCCAGCATCTTGCGGAACAGGTTGTTGTTCAGGCCGCCCGCCAGACCGCGGTCGGAAGAGACCACGATGTAACCGACGCGCTTGACCTCGTCACGCTGGACCAGGAACGGATGCTGGTAGTCGGTGCTGGCCTGGGCCAGGTGACCGATCACCTGCTTCATCGCCTGCGCATACGGACGCGACGTCTTCATCCGCTCCTGCGCCTTGCGGATCTTGGAGGCCGAGACCATTTCGAGCGCACGCGTCACCTTGCGGGTGTTCTGCACGCTCTTGATCTTGGTTTTGATTTCGCGTCCGCTTGCCATCTCTTCTTCCCGTGGCGCGGGGCACAGGCCCCGCGTTTGACGTAGAGCGGAGCGTTGCTCCGCTGCTTTCAGCCCAGCGGAGCAACGCTCCGCTCTACAGGACCGGTATTACCAGCTGCCGGTGGTCTTGAACTCGGTGATGCCCTTCTTGAAGGCAGCTTCGATGTCATTGTCCCAGCCGCCGGTCGCGTTGATCTTGCTGATCAGCTCGCCCTGGGTGTTGGCGAAGTGCGCATGCAGACCTTCTTCCAGCGCCAGCAGCTTGTTGACCGGCACGTCGTCGAGGTAACCCTCGTTGACGGCGTAGATCGACAGCGCCTGGTTGGCGATGGACATCGGGGCGTACTGCTTCTGCTTCATCAGCTCGGTGACGCGCTGACCGCGCTCGAGCTGCTTGCGGGTGGCTTCGTCCAGGTCCGAGGCGAACTGCGCGAAGGCTGCCAGTTCACGGTACTGGGCCAGCGAGATACGGATGCCGCCGGACAGCTTCTTGATGATCTTGGTCTGGGCCGCACCACCGACGCGCGACACCGAGATACCGGCGTTCACGGCCGGGCGGATACCCGAGTTGAACAGATCGGTTTCCAGGAAGATCTGGCCGTCGGTGATCGAGATCACGTTGGTCGGCACGAAGGCCGAGACGTCACCGGCCTGGGTTTCGATGATCGGCAGCGCGGTGAGCGAGCCGGTCTTGCCCTTGACGGCACCGTCGGTGAACTTCTCCACATACTCTTCGGACACGCGGGCAGCGCGCTCGAGCAGGCGGGAGTGCAGGTAGAACACGTCACCCGGGTAGGCTTCACGGCCCGGCGGGCGCTTCAGCAGCAGCGAGATCTGGCGGTAGGCGACAGCCTGCTTGGACAGATCGTCGTACACGATCAGCGCGTCTTCGCCGCGGTCCATGAAATACTCGCCCATGGTGCAGCCCGAGTAGGCGCTGATGTACTGCATCGCGGCCGATTCGGACGCGGTCGCAGCGACCACCACGGTGTGCGCCAGGGCGCCGTTCTCTTCCAGCTTGCGCACGATGTTGGCCACGGTCGAGGCCTTCTGGCCGATCGCGACGTACACGCACTTGATGCCGGTTTCTTTCTGGTTGATCACCGCATCGATGGCCAGGGCGGTCTTGCCGGTCTGGCGGTCACCGATGACCAGCTCGCGCTGGCCGCGACCGATCGGGATCATCGAGTCGACGGACTTGTAACCGGTCTGCACCGGCTGGTCGACCGACTTGCGCCAGATCACGCCCGGCGCAACGCGCTCCACCGGCGCGGTGGCCTTGGCCGCGATCGGGCCCTTGCCATCGATCGGCTCACCGAGCGCGTTCACGACGCGGCCCAGCATTTCCGGACCGACCGGCACTTCCAGGATGCGGCCGGTGGTCTTGGCGACGTCGCCTTCGCGCAGGTGCTCATAGCCACCCAGGACCACGGCGCCGACCGAGTCGCGCTCCAGGTTCAGGGCCAGGGCGAAGGTGTTGTTCGGCAGTTCGATCATTTCGCCCTGCATCACGTCGGCCAGACCGAAGATGCGCACGATGCCGTCGGACACGCTGGTCACGGTGCCTTCGTTGCGCGATTCCGCGGCCAGCTTGACCTTCTCGATGCGGTTCTTGATCAGTTCGCTGATTTCGGAGGGGTTGAGCGTGGTTGCCATCGTCAAGTCCTAGTGCCGGCAATCACGCCGGACGTTAAATGAATTCAGTTAGCGAGCGCGGTCTGCAGGCGCGACAGCTTGCCCTTGAGCGAGCCATCGATGACCACATCGCCGGCGTCGATCACGGCACCGCCGATCAGCGACGCATCGAGCGCGGTCGTCACGTCCACCTCGCGGCCGAAGCGCTTGCGCAGCGCGGCCTTGATGGCGTCCAGTTCGGCGCCGGACAGTTCGGTGGCCGAGGTCACCGTGGCCTTGACCACGTGTTCGGCTTCAGCGCGCAGCTGGTCGTACATGCCGGCGATTTCCGGCAGCAGCGGCAGACGGTGCGCATCGGCCAGGATGGCCAGGAAGCGACCGAAGGTCTCGCTGGACGATTCCGGCACCAGCATCGCGACGGCATCGTCGCGGTCCAGTTCCGGGTTCGACAGCAAGGCCGCCACGCGCGGGTCGGCAGCTACGTGGGCGGAGAACGCAAGCGCGTCCGACCACGGCGCGAACGTGCCTTCGTCGCGCGCGGTCGCGAACGCGGCGCGGGCATACGGGCGTGCAAGCGTGAGGGCCTGGCTCATCGATCAGATCTCCGAGGCCAGCTCGTCGAGCAGCGCCTTGTGGGCGTTGGCGTCGATTTCGCGCTTGAGCAGCTTTTCGGCACCGCTCACGGCCAGGGCGGACACCTGCTTGCGCAGATCTTCACGGGCACGGTTGGCGGCAGCTTCGATCTCGGCGTGGGCCAGGTCTTTCTGGCGGTTGGCTTCGACGATGGCTTCATTCTTGGCGGCATCAACGATCTGGTTGGCGCGTGCGTGGGCCTGATCGATGATCTCGTTGGCCTTGGTGCGCGCATCCTTCAGTGCATCGTTGACCTTTTCCTGCGCCTGGGCCAGATCCTTCTGGCTGCGGTCGGCAGCGGCGAGGCCTTCAGCGATCTTCTGCTGACGCTCTTCGATGGCGTTCATCAACGGCGGCCAGATCTTGGTCGCGATGATCCAGATCAGACCGGCAAACGCCAGTCCCTGGGCAACGAGGGTAAAACCGATATCCATGGGGTTCGCTCAATCGGGGGTGACGGGGTGGATGGGCCGCCTTGGCGGCGCATCCGATCCTTCATCCGCGATCAGGCGCACACGGCGCCTGATCGTTTCGCTGTTGCTGGATTAACCAGCAACCTGCGGCAGGCGTGCAACGAACTCGCCGATCATCGGGTTGGCGAAGGCCAGCAGCAGGCCGACGGCGACCGAGATGATGAACGCGGCGTCGATCAGGCCGGCGGTGATGAACATGCGGACCTGCAGAACCGGAATCAGTTCCGGCTGACGGGCAGCCGATTCCAGGAACTTACCGGCCATGATGGCCAGACCGAGACCGGCACCCAGCGCGGCCAGGCCGATCATGATGCCGACGGCGAGGACGGTGGAGCTCTGGACTTGGGCGAGGTTGGTCAGGACGGCGAAGTACATGGTTTTCTCCTGGAACTTTGAATAGCTAAGGGTTTAGAAACAAACGGATGAAGGGTGAAGCGAAACTCAGTGAGCGTCTTCCGACAGGCTCAGGTACACGATGGACAACATCATGAAGATGAACGCCTGCAGCGGAATCACCAGCAGGTGGAACAGCATCCAGCCCAGGCCGAATGCACCGCCTGCGATGGCACCGGCGATACCCGCACCGCCCAGCACCCAGATCAGCAGGAAGACGATTTCGCCGCCGAACATGTTGCCGAACAGTCGCATCGCCAGCGAAATCGGCTTGCTCAGCCACTCGACGATGTTGAGGATCAGGTTGAACGGCATCATCCACTTGCCGAACGGCGCGGTCAGGAATTCCTTGGTGAAACCACCCAGGCCCTTGGAACGCAGCGCGAAGAACAGCATCAGGAAGAACACGCTGATCGACATGCCCAGGGTGGCATTGACGTCGGCGGTGGGGACCGGCTTCCAGTACGGCACGCCGAGGGCTTCCAGCGGCATGGCGATGAAGTCGGCCGGGATCATCTTGATGAGATTCATCATGAGGATCCAGAAGAACAGGGTGATCGCGATCGGGGTCACCAGCTTGCTGGTGCCGTGGTAGGTGTCCTTGGCCTGGCGGTCAACGAACTCCAGGCAGATCTCGACGAACGCCTGCCACTTGCCCGGGACGCCGGCGGTGGCCTTGCGGGTTGCCATCCAGAAGCCGAACACCATCAACAGGCCCATCAGGACCGAAGTCACGATGGTGTCGACGTGGATCGCCCAGAAACCACCTTCCTGCATATGGAACGTCAGGTTGTGCAGGTGATGTTGGATGTAGGAGGTGGGTGTCAGCGCCTCGCCTGCCATGTGTCCGGAACCTTGAGTTAAATGAAAATTGGATCAGCGCCTGGCCAGAGCCAGGACCTGGAACATCAATCCGACGGCGATACCGGCCAGCAGCGCCAATGCAGGCAGCTTGAAGACCAGGAAACCCACCATCAGGACGCCGAATACGAGCACCCACTTTGCCACGACCGCCAGAATCAGGCGGGTCATCGCCGAGCCTGCGGCCTGCACCCCACCCCCCAGCGCCATCCGCGCAGCCACCCAGCCGGCCGCCGAAACCGCCACGCCGGAGAGCAACGCCCCCAGGGCTGCCTTCGGGCCTCCCCACAGCAGCAGGGCCAGAGCCAGGACAGCCACTGCAACGAGCGGGTAAACCGCTGCGCGCAGCATCAGTCGCCGACCCGCGTCAACGGAGTTCAGCACGTGAATGTCCTGCATGGTTGTGAGTAGGAAAGGCCGAGGTCGCAAGCTAGCGCCTCGTCGAGCCGCCAAATTATAGCAATGGGACAATTTGAGAGACAACCGCTGCCTGTTCATCCCGGATGTAAGCCCGCCGTTGGCGGCTCTTGCGAACCTGTTCCACCACCGGGCCAATCCCACTGCGCAAAGCGACACGCGATGCGGCGGTGCAACATATTGAACTTTGGTCGCAAGGTCCGGTCATAACGACCAGCCTGCCGTTGAATCCTCGTCGGCGTCCCGCGCGCAGGCCAGTACAGGGTGGCCCCGCAGCCCTCTCCGGGGCCACCCTCTTTTTGCGGCCTGCGGCGCTGGCGGCCGGGTCGAACAACGCTGGCGGCTAACGCGTGTAACGCGGTCCGGCCCCGGAACCGGCCAGCAAACCGCCCTGCGGTAAGCCAAAGTGCATGAACGGTACACACAGCCTCCACCATACCTTCACGAATGGTGGACGTCGCAGTGGGCAATGTGACGCCACATCACTAGAACCACCGCAAGGACCCCCGATGCGCCCGATGCTCTCCCTGCTTGCCGTGCCAGTCGCACTGGCCGCGCTTTCCTACGCCGCTCCGTCCCACGCTGCCGAAGGCGATGACCGCTTCGCCCTGCGCCTGGGTGCGATGCAGATCGATTCGGACAACACGATCCGCGGCAACACCAACATCGCTGGCCAGGATGTGGGCTTCTCCGAAGATTTCGGCCTCGGTGGCAAGGAATGGGAGCCGCGCGTGGACGGCATGTTCCGCATCAGCAACCGCCAGCGCCTGCTGTTCAACTACTTCAAGTACGACAAGGATCGCCGCGAGACCCTCGACCAGGGTGTGAGCTTCGGCGATACCAACGTGCCGGCCGGCAGCTTCATCAAGGGTGAGCTGAAGTATCAGGTCGCCAGCCTGGTGTACGACTACTCGGTGGTGGACACCGACACGTTCGACCTCGGCCTGCAGCTGGGTGCCGAGTACGCCAAGGTGAGCACCAAGGCTTACGCGGATGTCGGTGATCTGTACCAGGGCGAGTTCCTGGACGAGAAGGCCGACGGTGTCGCCCCGGTGGTTGGTGCACGCCTGAGCTTCACCCCGTCCGAGAAGTGGATGATCACCTTCCAGGGCCAGTACCTGAACACCAAGTGGGGCAACTTCGATGATTACGACGGCGACCTGAGCCGCGCCAATGCGATCGTCGATTACCGCTTCACCAAGAACTTCGGCGTGTTCGCCGGCTACGACTGGTTCAAGCTCGACGTCGATCAGACCGGCAGCGATGGCACGATCGGTCTGAAGCAGGAGTTCAAGGGTCCGGTGGCAGGCGTCAGCTTCGTCTTCTAAGCCCTTCGCAACACCTCTCTCCAAGCGCGGCCTCCGGGATATCGGGGGCCGCGTTTTTTTTGCGCTTTGGTTTTTGGGGAGCCACGGTGGGTGGGCTGGCGGTCGGGCACGGATACCCTGTCGGGCGAATGTCCCCCGGCGACGGCCTGTGGCCGTCACCTCCTCCTTGATTTCGCCCCACAGGGTATCCGTACCCGCCTCGACAAATTCCGGTGGTGGCCTGCAGGAGAGCGCCAGGCGCCCGAGCGAAGCTGGATCGACAACACCAGAAACAAAAAACCCCGGCTTTCGCCGGGGTTTTTCGTTGCATTACTTCTTCTTCGGCATGTACAGATCGGTGATCGTGCCGTCGTAGATTTCCGCGGCCATCGCCACCGATTCGCTCAGCGTCGGATGGGCGTGGATGGTGTGGCCGATGTCTTCGGCCTCCGCACCCATCTCGATCGCCAGGCCGATCTCGGCCAGCAGATCACCCGCATGCACGCCGACAATGGCGCCACCGATGATGCGGTGGGTTTCTTCGTCGAAGATCAGCTTGGTGAAGCCCTCGGTACGGCCGATGCCGATCGCGCGGCCGCTGGCGGCCCACGGGAACTTGGCCACGCCGACCTTCAGGCCCTTGGCCTTGGCTTCGGTTTCGGTCACGCCAACCCACGCGATTTCCGGGTTGGTGTAGGCCACCGACGGAATCACGCGCGCCACCCATTCCTTCTTCTCGCCGGCGGCCACTTCCGCGGCCAGCTTGCCCTCGTGCGTGGCCTTGTGGGCCAGCATCGGGTTGCCGACGATGTCGCCGATCGCAAAGATGTGCGGCACGTTGGTGCGCATCTGGCGGTCGGCCGGGATGAAGCCACGGTCGGTGACCTGCACGCCGGCCTTCTCGGCATCGATCTTCTTGCCGTTCGGCGAGCGGCCCACGGCGACCAGCACGCGGTCGAAGGTGGTTGCCTCCAGACCCGGCTTTTCGCCTTCCACGGCGGCTTCGAAGGACACGGTGATGCCGGCCTTGTCGGCCTTGACGTCGGTCGCCTTGGTCTTCAGGTGCACCACGATGCCCTGCTTCTTCAGGCGGTCGGCCAGCGGCTTGACCAGGTCCTTGTCGGCGCCCGGCATCAGCTGGTCCATGAATTCGACCACGGTCACTTCACTGCCCAGCGCGCCGTACACGGTCGCCATTTCCAGGCCGATGATGCCGCCACCGACCACCAGCAGCTTGCCCGGCACGTCGGCCAGTTCCAGCGCATCGGTGGAGTCCATGACGCGCTTGTCGTCCCACGGGAAGTTCGGCAGCTTCACTGCCTGCGAGCCGGCAGCGATGATGCACTGCTCGAAGCGCAGCAGCTGGGTCTTGCCGTCGTCGCCGACGATCTCCAGCTCGTTGGCCGAGACGAACTTCGCCAGGCCCTGCACGGTGCGCACCTTGCGCTGCTTGGCCATGCCGGCCAGGCCCTTGGTCAGCTGGGTGACCACCTTTTCCTTGTAGCTGCGCAGCTTGTCCAGGGTGATGGTCGGCTTGCCGAACTCGACGCCGAAATCACCGGCATGGGCAACTTCATCGATCACTGCGGCGGCATGCAGCAGCGCCTTGGACGGGATGCAGCCCACGTTGAGGCAGACGCCACCGAGGCTGGCATAACGTTCCACCAGTACGGTGTCCACGCCCAGATCGGCCGAGCGGAAAGCAGCGGTGTAACCGCCCGGGCCGGCGCCCAGCACCACCATCTTGCACTCGATGTCGGCCGGCTTGCCCGAGGACAACGCCGGCTGCGGCGCGGCCGGTTCGGCCGGGGCGCGGTGCGAGGGGGTCACCGGCGGCTTGCTGGCCGGTGCGTCGGCCTTGGGTGCCTCGGCCTTGGCCGGCGCGGCCGGTGCAGCCGCCTCACCTTCAGCCTCCAGCAGCAGTACCACATCGCCTTCGGAGAGGTTGTCGCCGAGCTTGACCTTGATTTCCTTGACCACGCCAGCAGCCGACGAGGGCACTTCCAGCGTTGCCTTGTCCGATTCCAGCGTGACCAGACCCTGGTCCTTCTTCACCGTGTCACCCACGGCGACCAGCAGTTCGATCACCGGGACACCGCTGTAATCGCCGATGTCGGGAACCTTGATTTCAATTGCGGCCATTCGTGTTCTCCTGGTGCTCAGCCGGCCTTGCCGCCGAGCAGTTGCTGCAGTTCTTCGAGCGACTCGTCCAGATCTTTCCAGCGACGGTCGAGCTTCTTTTCCCTGGTGTCGCTGGCCTGGATCGGCAGCGCCACCTGTTTCATCATCCGCCGGCCCGCACCACACGCCAGGCCGGTGCCGCTGTAACGCTGGCCCTCCACGGTGGAGGACCGCACGTTATCGTCCAGCACCGGCGCCCTGCGCTCGCTGCACCATCGGCAGCGCCATCAGCAGCCCGGCCAGGACCAGGCCCTGCTTCACAGCAGGACGCGCCGCATGTCGGCCAGCACCTGCGAGAGGTAGGTGGTGAAGCGGGCGGCCAGCGCGCCATCGATGACGCGGTGGTCATAGCTCAGCGACAGCGGCAGCATCAGCTTCGGCGCGAACTCTTTGCCGTTCCAGACCGGCTGGATCGACGACTTGGACACGCCCAGGATGGCCACTTCCGGTGCATTGACGATCGGGGTGAACGCAGTGCCACCAATGCCGCCCAGCGAGCTGATCGAGAAGCAGCCACCGCTCATGTCCGCCGGGCCGAGCTTGCCGTCACGCGCCTTCTTGGCCAGTTCGCCGGATTCCTGCGCGATCTGCACCACGCCCTTCTTGTCGACATCGCGGATCACCGGCACGACCAGGCCGCTCGGCGTATCGGCCGCGAAGCCGATGTTGAAGTACTTCTTCAGGGTCAGGTTCTCGCCGCTGGCATCCAGCGAAGCGTTGAACTCCGGGAACTTCTTCAGCGCCGCGGCACTGGCCTTGACCAGGAAGGCGAGCATGGTCAGCTTGATGCCGGCCTTCTCGTTTTCCTTGTTCAGGGCCACGCGCAGGGCTTCCAGCTCGGTGATGTCAGCCTGCTCGAACTGGGTGACGTGCGGAATCATCGCCCAGTTGCGGGCCAGGTTCGCGCCCGAAATCTTCTTGATGCGCGACAGCGGCTGGACCTCGACCTCACCGAACTTGCTGAAGTCGACCTTCGGCCAGGCCAGCAGGTTCAGGCCGCCACCGGCCGCCACCGTGCCGCCAGCGGCAGCGCCGCCGCCGGCCAGGGCCGACTTGACGAACTTCTGCACGTCGGACTTGGTGATGCGGCCACCCTTCTCGGTGCCGCTCAGCTGGTTCAGGTCCACGCCCAGCTCGCGGGCGAACACGCGCACGGCCGGCGATGCGTAGGGCACCTTCTGCGGCAGCACGCTGTCGGCGTTGAAGGCGACCGGCGGGCTGGTCGGCGAGCCGCCCGACGGGGCAGCAGCGGCCGGGGCCGGCTGGGTCGGCTTGGCGGCGGACTGTTCGATGTCACGGGCGGCCAGCTTGTCCGGCTCGGCCGGGGCGGCGACGGGCTCGACCTTGGTCGCGGTCTCGGCCGCTTCGGTCTTGGCGGCCGGGGCCGGGGCAGCAGCAGCGGCCGGCGCGACGGCCTCTTCGCTGACTTCGATCAGGGCCACGAGCTTGCCCTCGGAGAGGTTGTCGCCGACCTTGACCTTGATTTCCTTGACGATACCGGCCACCGAGGACGGCACTTCCATCGTGGCCTTGTCCGATTCCAGCGTCACCAGACCCTGGTCTTTTTTGACGGTATCTCCAACGGCGACCAGCACCTCGATTACCGGGATATCGCTGTAGTCACCGATATCGGGGACAAGTGCTTCCTTGATTTCGGCCATGGGGAAAACTCCGGCAATCTGGTGTAGGGAATCGCCTATTGTGGGGGTATCGCGCGCCAGCGCCAACCGGCTTGGCGAATTTTCCGCCCCCCTGTCCCGGGACAGGCTGTTGCAGGCATCTGCTTTGGCCGGATTCGGCTTGGCACAGTGCAAAGCGGAATTTTCCAGTCGGTACCGTATTGTCCGCCGCTGTCCCCGCCTCAGCGGCGCACGGCATCGACCAGCGGCTGCCACGCCTGTACCAGCCGGGGCAGCGGCCAGGCCGCATTGGCGGGGCTGGTGGAGGGCAGCGACCAGACCGGCAACGCCTGCGCCGGTCCGACAAGCGCGGGCGCGATGAACCGCTGGAACGCGCGGTAGGCGGTGCCGCCATTGCAGGCGATCGCGCACAGCGAGGGCAGTCCCTCGATCAGTGCGCCCAGCGCATTGGGGACTTCACTGCCACGCACGATCGACGCATCCAGGCTGCCGCGTCGTTCGCACCGCCCGATCACATCCCACACGCCCACGCCGGTCGCGTTCAATGCATGCATGCGATCGGGATAAGGAACCGTTGCGTCGATCCCGCACAGCACGCCCATCAACGGCCAGAAACGATTGCGCGGATGCGCGTAGTACTGCGCGGCCTGCAGCGACGCCACGCCGGGCATCGAGCCGAGCACAAGCACGCGGCATCCTGCATTCAGCTGCGCAGGAAAGCCGATGCAGCGTGTTGTTTCCATCACACGGTCACCAGATGCATGAATGTCGGAGGTTGCATGATCGCCCGGAAATACAGCGGTTTCGCACTGATCGCTGAATGGAAACAACTAAAATTTAACGCGCGTCGGATGCGATTCATATTGCGGGGACTACGGTTGCCTCGCCCCACAACACCGGGGCCCAGAACAAAAACATCCTGAGGAGATTCCCCCATGCGCTCCATCCGTACTCTGACCCTGGCTACCCTGACTGCTCTTGCTTTTGCGCCGGCTGCTTTCGCGCAGGACAGCACCGTTGATACCGCGTCCGGCAAGCACTTCGCCGTGGTCGGCGGCGTCTCGCTGCTGCAGCCGAAGAACGACCCGCTGGACGGCGTGCGCAAGGTGGACGGTGGCCCGGCCCCGACCCTGAGCTTCAGCTACTACATCAACGACAACTGGGCCGTGGAACTGTGGGGCGCAGCGGACAAGTTCGACCACCGCGTGCGCGGCACCGATGGCGCCCGCCTGGGCACCGTCGAGCAGCAGCCGATCGCGCTGAGCGGCCAGTACCACTTCGGCCAGGCCGACAACGTGTTCCGTCCGTTCGTGGGCGCCGGTTACTACGAGTCCAACTTCAGCAATGAAGACCTCGCCAGCGACATCGGCCACATCGGTGTGAAGACCGCCAAGGGCGCGATCGGCACCGTCGGCGTGGACATGAACATCAACAGCACCTGGTTCGCCCGCGCCGATGCCCGCTACATGCATTCGCGCCCGGAACTGACCGTCAACGGCGAAGGCACCGGCGACAAGGCCAAGCTGGACCCGTGGACCGTGGGCTTCGGCATCGGCGCGCGCTTCTAAGCACGCCTTTTTCCGCACCACGCAGTACGCACAACGGGCCCCTTGCGGGCCCGTTGTCGTTGTGGGGCCCGCGACTTTCATCGGGCGTTGCCGACCACTGCCCGACACTGGCCACCACGGCGGACCACGCCGATCCGCCCCGGGGAGCCGATGCGCGAGTCCTTCGACATGCTGGTGGTGGGCGGCGGCATCAATGGCGCCGGGATCGCGCGGGATGCAGCCGGTCGCGGGCTCTCGGTCTGCCTGTGCGAGCAGGATGACCTGGCCGCCCACACCTCCAGCGCCAGTACCAAGCTGATCCACGGTGGCCTGCGCTACCTGCAGCAGGGTGAAGTCGCGTTGGTGCGCAAGGCGCTCAACGAACGCGAAACGCTGCGCCAGCTTGCCCCGCACCTCATTGCCCCGACCACGTTCGTGCTGCCGCATGTGCGCCATCTGCGCCCGGCCTGGATGCTGCGTGCCGGCCTGTGGCTGTACGACCACCTGGGCCGCGCCAATCCGCATTTCCCGCCCTCGCAGCGCATCGACCTGCGACGCGATCCCCGCGGCGAGATGTTGCAGCCGGCCTACCGGACCGGCTTCACGTATGCGGACGCCCGCGTCAACGATGCGCGGCTGGTGGTGCTCAACGCACTGGATGCACACGAGCGCGGTGCCGATATCCGCACCCGCACCCGCTGCGAACAGTTGATCCGCCACCGCGACCACTGGTGGGCGGTGCTGCGTACGGCCAGCGGCGACGTGCAGCGCATCCGCGCCCGCTGCGTGGTCAACGCCAGCGGCCCCTGGGCCGGCACGGTGCTGCAGCGCGCGGGGCTGGATGCACCGCTCGGGCTGCGGCTCGTGCAGGGCAGCCACCTGGTGGTGCCTCGCCTGTTCGCACATGACAGCGCCTACCTGTTCCAGCAGCCCGACCAGCGCGTGGTGTTCGCGATCCCGTTCGAGCAGGACTTCACCCTGATCGGCACCACCGACACCGATTACGACGGTGATCCAGCGTGGGTCAAACCGCGCGCGGAGGAGCAGGCCTATCTGCTTGATGCGGTGAACCGGTTCCTGCGCGTGCCGGTCGAGGCCGATGACATCGTCTGGCGCTACAGCGGCGTGCGCCCGCTGCTGGCCGATCATCATCGCGCTGCATCGCAGGTCACCCGCGATTACCGGCTGGAGCTGGACACCGCCGGCGCCCCGCTGCTGAGCGTGCTGGGCGGCAAACTCACCACGTATCGCGCATTGGCCGAGGAAGCGCTTGGGCGCCTGTCACCCTCGCTGCCGGCGATGGGAGCGGCCTGGACGGCCGGCGGGCCACCCCTGCCCGGTGGCGACGGTGGCAACGCGGTACAGGTGGCTGAGACCCTGCAGCGCGATCATCCTCACCTGCCCCCTGCCCTGCTCCAGCGCCTGGCCGCCAGCTACGGCACGCGGGCGATCGGCCTGCTGGCCGGCGCCCAGACACGCGACGCATTGGGCCAGGACCATGGCGGCGGCCTGCACGAGCGCGAGCTGGACTACCTGATCACGCACGAATGGGTACGCACCGCCGAGGACGTGCTGTGGCGCCGCAGCCATCTCGGCCTGCGGCTGGACGCTGCACAGCGCGAGGCCCTGGCGGCCACCGTGCAGGCGCGCGTTTCGATGCCGTAGGCTGTATGTCTGTCACGCCTCACGGCATCGATTCCACGGAGCAGACCATGGACAAGCACTACGTGCTCGCCATCGACCAGGGCACGACCAGTTCGCGCGCCATGCTGTTTGATCGTGCCGGGCGCATCGCCGGCAGCGCGCAGCGCGAGTTCACCCAGATCTTCCCGCAGCCGGGCTGGGTCGAGCACGATCCGCGCGAGATCCTGACCAGCGTCTACACCACGATCACCGAACTGTTGAACCGCCACCAGGTGGACCCGCGCACGATCGCCGGGATCGGCATCACCAACCAGCGCGAGACCACCGTGGTCTGGGACAAGGCCACCGGCCAGCCGATCCACAACGCGGTGGTATGGCAGTCGCGGCAGAGCCATGCAATCTGCGAGCAGCTCAAGGCCGACGGCCACGAGCCGCTGATCCGGCGCAGGACCGGGCTGCTGATCGATGCCTATTTTTCCGCGACCAAGATCCGCTGGATCCTCGATCACGTCGAGGGCGCGCAGGCACGTGCCGAACGCGGCGAGCTGCTGTTCGGCACCATCGACAGCTGGCTGATCTGGAACCTCAGTGGCGGCCAGGCGCACGTCACCGATGTAACCAATGCCGCGCGCACGCTGCTGTTCGATATCCATGCGCTGCAGTGGGACGATGAGCTGCTGGCGCTGTTCAACATTCCGCGCGCGATGCTGCCGCAGGTCCGCAGCTCCAGCGAGGTGTATGCCACCACCCAGGCGCAGTTCTTTTTCGACCAGCACCTGCCCATCGCCGGCATCGCAGGGGATCAGCAGGCCGCGCTGTTCGGCCAGGCCTGCTTCGAGCCGGGCATGGCCAAGAACACCTACGGCACCGGCTGTTTCATGCTGATGAACACCGGCGACAAGGCGGTGGTATCCGAAAACGGACTGCTCACCACCATCGCCTGGGGCATCGATGGCCGCGTGGAATACGCACTGGAAGGCTCGATCTTCGTCGCCGGCTCGGTGGTGCAGTGGCTGCGCGACGGGCTGCGCATGTTCGGCAAATCCAGCGATTGCCAGGCGTACGCCGAGCGGGCCGCCGACAACGGTGGCGTGTACCTGGTGCCGGCGTTCGTGGGACTGGGCGCACCGTACTGGCGCAGCGATGTGCGTGGCGCGATGTTCGGCCTGACCCGCGGCACCACCAAGGAACACTTCATCCGCGCGGCGGTGGAATCCATGGCGTACCAGACCCGCGATGTGCTGGCGGCGATGCAGGCCGATGCGGGCATCGAGCTGAAGGAACTGCGTGCCGATGGCGGTGCGATCGCCAATGACTTCATGGCGCAGTTCCAGAGCGACATCCTGGGGGTGCCGGTGCTGCGCCCGCAGGTGGCCGAGACCACCGCGCTGGGCGCCGCGTATCTGGCCGGGCTGGCCACCGGTTTCTGGAGCAGCCGGGCGGAGATCGCCGAACAGTGGGCGGTGGACCGCCGCTTCACCCCGCAGATGCCGGCGGATCAGCGCGAGGCGCTGTACCGCGGATGGCAGCAGGCGGTGGAAGCGACGATGGGCTTCCGCGTGGGGTGACGCCCGCGTCGGCGATCATTGGCGCGCGGGCGCGGCCAGCCACGCATGGCGTGGCGCTACCGCGGGTGCCGGTCAGAACGCGGGGAGGACGGCGCCCTTGTACTTCTCGGCGATGAAGGCCTTCACTTCCGGGCCGGTCAGGGCCTTGGCCAGCTGCTGTACGCGGGCATCGTCCTTGTTGTCCGGGCGGGCAACGAGGAAGTTCACGTACGGCGAATCCTTGCTTTCGATCGCCAGCGCATCCTGGGTCGGGTTGAGCCCGGCATCCAGCGCGTAGTTGGTGTTGATCAGGGCCAGATCGACCTGGTCCAGCACGCGCGGCAGCATCGCCGAGTCCAGCTCGCGGAACTTGAGCTGCTTCGGGTTGGCGGTGATGTCGCGCTGGGTCGCCAACGCATTGGTCGGGTCCTTGAGCGTGATCACGCCGGCCTTGTGCAGCAGGATCAGTGCGCGGCTGTTGTTGCTCGGGTCGTTGGGGATCACCACGTCGGCGCCGTTGGGCAGCGCATCGAGCGATGTGAATCGGCGCGAGTACGCACCGAAGGGCTCGATATGCACGCCGATCACCTTGACCAGGTCGGTCTTGCGGTCGCGGTTGTAGGCGTCCAGGTAGGGCTCGGTCTGGAAGTAGTTCACGTCGACCTGCTTCTGCACCAGCTGGTCATTGGGCTGCACGTAATCGTTGAACACGCGCACATCCAGGGTCAGCCCCTCCTTCTCCAGGATCGGCTTGACCACGGCGAGGATCTCGGCGTGCGGCACCGCGGTGGCCGCGACCACCAGCTTCTGGGAATCATGGGCCGGCTTGCCACAGGCGGACAGGGCCAGCGAGGCGGCAAGCAACGGGAGCAGCAGGTACTTTTTCATGGGGGCAGCGGAATCCGTAGGGGCAGCAACGCCCCACGATACCGCACGCCCCGGCCCTTGCGGAATCCGGGGCATATGACCCCACGGCATGAGCCGATGCCGGCCGGGCCGGCTTACTCGTAGCTGGTCAGCGCCAGGGCCAGCAGGGCCTTGGCCTGTTCGCGCAGCATCACCGGCTCGACGATCTCCGCGTCCGAGCCGTAGTGCAGCACGTCCATCAGCAGCTCACGCGAGACGCTGTAAGGCAGTTTCAGCTCGTAGCGGCCATCGGGCAGGAAACGGCCCTGCTGCTTGGAATGCCAATGCTCATCGGCCACCCAGCGTGCGGCCTTGGCACTGAAGACGATCGTGGCCCAGCCCTTGGGCGGTCCGGAGAAGATGCCGTAGCTGGCGCCCAGCTGCTCGTCCAGCTCGCTCTCATCCACATCGCGCGCGGTGGTATCGATCACGCGGGCCTTGTAGATGCGGTCCACGGCGAAGCTGCGCAGGCCTTCGCGGCCGTGGTCCCACGCATCCAGGTACCAGTTGTCGCGGTAGTGGGTCATGCGCTGCGGCGACACGGTGCGCTGGGTCGCCTCGTCGGTGGAGCGGGCCCGGTACTCGAAGGCCAGCTGCTTGCGCTCCAGCACCGCCGAGGCCACTGCGCGGAAGCTGGCCTCATCGAATTTGCGCCCGCGGTGCGGAATCACCCGGACCCGGTCGACCGGCCAGCTGGAGACACCGGCCTGCGCCGCCAGCAGCCCTTCGATGCGCTGCTGCAGCGGGGCCAGCACCGAGGACAACACGCCGCCGCCCGTGCGCGAGAGCAGGTGCTGGGAGGCCAGCAGCGCGTGCAGTTCTTCCGAGCTCAGCCACAAGCCCGGCAGCTCGAAGCGGTCGCTTTCGTCGGCCTGGTAGCGGAAGCCCGCCTCGCCATCGCCTTCCACCGGCGCCATCAGCGCGTCGCGCAGGAAAGCCAGGTCGCGGTAGACAGTCGCGCGGGAACACTCCAGTTTTTCCTGCAGGGCCGCCACCGTTACCGGGTAACGGGCGGACTTGAGCAGGCGATGCAGGGCGTTGATGCGTTCATATCGGTCCATGACCCGATTATGTCCGAGTCGCCGTCGTTGTGGCGGCTTCGGCTGCATCTTCGGCTATCGTGGGGCCCCCATCGCCTGCTGCCGCCCGTCATGCGCCTGTTGCCCGCCCTTGCCCTGTCCGCCGCCGCCCTGCTGCCCAGCGGCTGCGGGCGCACTGAAACGCCGGTGGCTGCGGTGCCTGCCGCGACCGCACCGGCCGCCGACCCGGTCGGCACGGTGCTGGCCGCCAGCCAGCGCTTCGGCCAGCTGCGCAGCTTCCATGCGGTGATGAAGATGCAGGGCCCGCGCGCGGTGGAGGCGCAGATGGACTATGTGGCCCCGGACCGCTACCGCCTCGTCACCGAGGATGGCCCGCAGACCATCATCGGCGGCACCTTCTTCCTGCAGCGTGCCGGCGAAGTGCGCCAGATCCCGGTGCCCGAAGGGATGCTGGCCCAGTGGCGCAATCCGTTGCCCGCCGATCTGGAGCCGGCGCAGCTGCAGGTGCGCGACCTCGGCGAAGAACGCGCCGGCGGCCAGCGCGCACACAAATACGAGGTGCGCCACGCGACCGCAGCGCCCGATGGCCTGCTGTACTGGGTCAATGCGCAGGGCCTGCCGGTGCAGATCGAGCGCAAGGGCCAGACCAACGGGCAGCCGTTCCGGATCACGGTGACCTACTCGCGCTTCGACGACGCCTCGCTGCGGATCGATATTCCCTGAACAGGGGCGAGGCCGAACGGGTCCTAAAGCCCCGGCCCATCGCCGAATGTGACGTGGAACGCATCAAGTATCATCCCCCCCTTGTTGTCCCTCCCCCTTGTCCGATCACGGAGAACCGTTGATGTCCCTGCGCGTTTCGTTGCTTGTTCCCCTGCTGCTCTGCGCCCCGGCGGTTTATGCACAGGACGTTGCCGAACTGGCGGCGATGACCTCCCCCTGGAGCGGCAGTGGCGGCGAACTGGGCTTTGCCTCGGCCCGCGGCAACAGCAATACCGAGAGCTTCAACGGTCGTCTGCGCCTGCGCTACACCGATGATGACTGGGTGCACAGCATGGACCTGTTCGGCCTGCGCTCGCGCTCGGAGTACACCGATACCAACGACGACGGCACCACCATCCGCCGCCGCAACACCACCGCCAACCGCTACACCGGCAGCGCCGGCAGCGCGCTGCAGCTGGGCGAACACCGCCAGATCACCGCCACGGTGCGTTACGAGCGCGACGATTTCGCCACCTACGACCGCCAGAGCTCGTTCGGTCTCGGTTACGGCACCCGGATCATCGACGCCGAGCGCTTCTACATGGACGCGCAGATCGGTCCGGGTGTGCGCCGTACCCACAACACCGAAGACGACTCGACCCGTACCGGCCTGATCGGCCGCGGCCTGTTCGATCTCAAGTACACGCTGACCCCGAACACCGACCTGGTGAACACGCTGCTGGTCGAATCGGGCTCGTACAACACCTTCGCGCAGAACGATTTCGGCGTATCGGTGAGCATGAACGAGCATCTGGCGCTGAAGGCCGGCTGGCAGGCGCGTCACAACAGCGACGTCGCCGATGACAAGCGCAAGACCGACACGCTGACCACGATGAACGTGGTCTACAAGTTCAAGTAATCGCTGCGGGCGCCGATGCGCCCGCCATCGTGACGTAGTGCCGGCCGCTGGCCGGCTAGCCGGGAACCTCGCGCGACCTGGATTGCCGGCCAGCGGCCGGCACTACACCGCGAGCAGCTCCCCGGCGCCGGCATCGAGCAGGCCGCGCGCGACGCGCTGGCCCAGCGTCTCCGGATCACTGGCCGGGCCCCGCGCTTCCGCGCGCACGATGCGGCCATCGGCAACACCGCCGACCAGGCCCTGCAGGAACAGATTCTCCCCTTCCCACTGCGCGAACCCCGCTACCGGCACATGGCAGCTGCCGTGCAGCGCGCGGTTCATGGCGCGCTCGGCTTCGACGCAGGCACGCGTGTCGGCATCGTCCAGCGCAGCGAACAGGCCCATCACCGCCGCGTCCTCGCCGTTGCACTCCACCGTGACCGCGCCCTGCGCCGGGGCCGGCAACCAGTCCGGGGCGGCCAGGCGCGCCACGATGCGGTGGCCCAGGCCCAGGCGTTCCAGCCCGGCGACCGCCAGCACGATCGCGTCGTAACCGCCGTTGTCGAGCTTGGCCAGGCGCGTGTTGACGTTGCCGCGCAGGTCCTGCAGCTCCAGATCCGGGCGCAGCGCGCGCAGCTGGGCCTGGCGGCGCAGCGACGAGGTGCCCACCCGGGCGCCGATCGGCAATGCCTCCAGCGAGGCGTACAGATTTGAAATGAACCCGTCGGCCGCGTCATGACGGGTCAGCATGGCTGGCAGCGCGAAGGGCGCGTCCAGTTCCATCGGCACGTCCTTGAGCGAGTGCACGGCGCAATCCGCTTCGCCACGCAGCATCGCCAGTTCCAGTTCCTTGAGGAACAGGCCCTTGCCGCCGATCGCCGCCAGCGAGCGGTCCAGCACCTCATCGCCGCGGGTGCTCATCGGGATCAGCACCACCTCCAGCCCCGGGTGCGCCTGGCGCAGGCGGTCGGCGACGTATTCGCTCTGCCACAGGGCAAGCGGGCTCTTTCGGGTGGCGATGCGCAGGGTCTTCATGGCGCCATTATCGACGCACGGAGGCATATCGACCAACGGTGAGCGCCTGCCAGACCCGATGGGATCCCCGTGGCCTACAGGTGTTTGAGGTCCTGCTTGAGGCTGGCCACGCAGCGGCGGCTGACTTCCAGCGGCCCGTGGCCATGGCGCAGCACCGCCTGGACCTGGCCTGCGCCATTTCGTCGCAGCTCCACCAGTTCGTGCCGGGCGACCAGGCAATTGCGATGGATGCGCACGAATCGAGTGCCGAATTCTTCTTCCAGCGACTTCAGCGATTCTTCCAGCAGGTCTTCGCCGCGCGCGTGGTGCACGACGACGTATTTCTCTTCGGCCTGCAGGTAATGGATGTCCTCGACCGGGATCAGCCGCAGGCTGCCGCGCAGGCGCGCGCACAGCAGCGTGCGCGCCTGCTGGCTGGCGGCGGTCGCCGGGCCGCTGCGGCCGGCCAGGAAGGTCCGCGCCCGTTCAAGGGCGGCAGCCAGGCGCTCGGGGCGCACCGGCTTCATCAGGTAATCGATGGCCGCCGCTTCGAACGCGGACAGCGCATGCGCGTCGTACGCGGTGCAGAACACCACGGCCGGGCGGGGTTCGAAGGTCGCCAGATGGCGTGCGGCCTCCAGCCCGTCCAGGCCGGGCATGGCGATATCGAGCAGGACCAGGTCCGGTTGCAGTTCGGCGCAGGCATGCAGCGCCTGTTCGCCGTTCTCGGCCTCGGCCACCACCTCGATGCCGGCCTGGTCGGCAAGCAGGGAGCGCAGGCGCTCGCGGGCCAGCGGTTCGTCGTCGGCGATCACCACCTTCAAGACAGTTTCCTCACTGGACCGGGACCGTGATTTCGCAAGCATAGTAGCCGTCGGCCCACGCCCCCGTCATCCGCGCGGCCGGGCCGAAGCGCCAGGCCAGGCGGTGGGCGATGTTGCGTTGTGCGTGGCCTGCGCCCTGCAGCAGCGGCAGCCCGCGGGTGGCCGGATCCGGCGCCGGGTTGCGCACCCGGATGCGCAGCTGGGTGCCGTCGCTGGACAGCGCCAGCACGATCGTGCCGCCGGCAGGCACCCGTGAGATGCCGTGCAGCACCGCGTTCTCGACCAGCGGTTGCAGCACCAGCCGCGGCATCGGCAACGACCATGGCAACGGCTCGTCGCGCAGCCAGATCACCTTCAGGCGTTCGCCCAGGCGCAGCGATTCGATCGACAGATACTGCTCGGCCAGTTCGCACTCGGCCTGCAGGGTGGAGTCGCCATCGCCGGCACCCAGCGCGGCACGGAACAGGTCGGACAAGTCCAGGACCGCGCGCTCGGCCACGTCCGGATCGCGGCGCAGCAGGCTGGCGATCAGGTTCATGCTGTTGAAGAGGAAATGCGGCCGGATCCGCGCCTGCAGCGCATCGGCCTGGGCCCGTGCATTGGCCAGCATCTGCGCGCTGCCACGATCACTGACGTAGAAGTAGCGCAGCGCCAGTGCGCTGATCAATGCGGTCATCGCCGCGCTGCCCAGCGTGAACCGCCAGAAGCCGACGGTCTGGGCGAAGCTGCCGCCGCCGATCACCCCGTACAACGCATGCACGATCGCCGCGCACGCGCCGGCGATCAGGCCGGTCATCATCACCACCAGCACCATGCCCGGCACCTCGGGCAGGCGCGAGAGCATGGCGCGCACGCTGCACAGGCTGACCGTCACTGCCAGCGCCAGCCACAACGCGAAGCCGCTGGCGGACAGGAAGTCCGGCAGCGTCCAGTGGCGGCTGCCATCGGGTGCCAGCGCCACCACCACGACCACCAGCTCGGCCAACCCGAGCATCGCCGCCAGTCGCGGCAGGCGGCACAGCTCGGGCAACCAGGACTGCTGGCGCGGGTCGTTCATGGCGTCAGGCGGCCAAGCGCGCCTCGAGCCAGTTGCCCAGTGCGTCGAGCTCGTCGGCACAGACCTGGTGGGCCATCGTATAGGTGTGCCACTCCACCGGCAGGCCGAGCGCGCCCAGCGTCTGTGCGGTGTGCTCGGCGATCGCCACCGGAATCACCGGATCCTGCGTGCCATGGGCCATGAACACCGGCACGCTGATCGCACCGGCCACGCGCGCAGCCGCAGCCTTGGCCGGGTCGGGCAGATAGGTCGACAGCGCGATCAGCCCGGCCAGCGGACGGGTGCGGCGCAGCAGTGCGCTGAGGATCACCGCCCCGCCCTGGGAGAAGCCGGCCAGCAGGATGCGCTCGGCCGGAATGCCGCGGGCGATCTCGCGCTCGATCAGCAGTTCCAGTTCCACGATCGAGGCATCCACGCCGGCGCTGTCGGCGCGCGAGCGGAAATCCATGCTGACGATGTCGTACCACGCGCGCATCGGCACGCCGTTGTTGATCGTGATCGGCTGCACCGGCGCATGCGGGAACACGAAGCGGATCGCCGGCCAGTGCGGGCGCACCAGCTCGGGCACGATCGGGGCGAAGTCATGGCCATCGGCACCCAGGCCATGCAGCCACAGCACCGACCACTGCGGGTCGGCGCCGGTTTCGTTTTCCACGGTATCCAGCATCAGGCGGCTCCAGTACGTTCAAGCCGCATTATGACCGCGCCCCGCTGCAATGGGGCGCTGATCGCGGCAACGCAGGGCTCAGCCGGCCGGATGCGCCTCGGCAGCCGCACGGCGCAGCTCGGCCGCGCGCACCAGCACCTTGGGCGGTGCCGATTCTTCCGGGATTTCCATCAGGCCCAGCCGGTGCATCCACACGCCGGCGGTGCGCGAGGAGGTGAAGCCCACCACCGGAATCGCCAGCACCATGCCGATCACCACCGGCGCCATCCACGCCGCCAGCGAGGGCGAGACCGCATAGGCCAGTGCCCCCATGAACAGACCGAACACGCTTAGCCCGCCATAGCCACGTGCCAGTGCCAGCCAGGACACTCCGCCATCGTCACGCTGCTGCGCATCCCAGCCCGAGTCCTTGCCGGCCAGCACTTCGGCCACGCCGCGCGACTGCACGTACATCACCACCGGCGCCATCAGCGCGGCAAGGATGGTCTCCAGCAGCATCGAAATGAAGGCGCGGATCGTGCCACCGCAGCCGCGGCGTTCCACCGGCTCCAGCAGCATGGCCAGATAGCCCAGTACCTTGGGCGAGAGCAGCACCACCATGGTGATCGCGAACATGCGGATCACCTGCGTCTCGTCCTGGTGGCGCCAGTAAACGCCCGGCGAGAGATGCAGCACTTCATTGAGGTCGATGCCGCCCTGGAACAGCGGGATCGCGATGCCGATCAACATCAGCATGGCCCACATCGGCGCGGTGAAGTAGTGACCGATGCCGACCAGCATGTGCATGCGGCTGACCCAGTGCAGCCCCTTGGAGCCGACCACCTTGGCGTGCTGCAGGTTGCCCTGGCACCAGCGGCGGTCACGGACCAGCAGGTCGGTGAGGGTCGGCGGGCCTTCCTCATAGCTGCCTTTGAGGTACGGCACCATGTGGGTGGCCCAGCCGCCCCGGCGCATCAGCGCGGCTTCGACGAAATCGTGGCTGAGCACATGCCCGCCAAACGGCTCCTTGCCCGGCAGCGACGGCAGGCCGGCCTGCTCGGCGAAGGCCTGGGTGCGGATGATCGCGTTGTGGCCCCAGTAGTTGCTCTCCGCGCCATGCCACCACGCCACGCCGCGGCCGATCACCGGGCCGTACACGCGCCCGCCGAACTGCTGCATGCGGGCAAACAGGGTGCGCCCGCCGACCACCGCCGGCAGGGTCTGGATCAGCCCGACATCCGGGTTGTGCTCCATCCCTGCGACCAGGCGCACGATGGTGTCGCCGGTCATCAGGCTGTCGGCGTCCAGGATCAGCATCTGCGGGTAGGCGCCGCCGAAGCGGCGGACCCAATCGGCGATGTTGCCGGCCTTGCGCCCGCTGTTGTCGCCGCGGCGACGGTAGAAGATGCGGTCATGGCCGCCGACGGCATCGCACAGGGCGCGGTAGGCCGCTTCTTCGGCCTGCCCGATGTCATCGCGTCGGGTGTCGCTGAGCACGTAGAAATCGAAGTTCGCCAGCTGCCCGGTCTCGGCCACTGACTCGTAGATCGCCTGCAGGCCGGCCAGCAGCCGGCGCGGATCTTCGTTGTAGGTGGGCATCAGCAGCGCGGTGCGCGTGTGCACGGTCGGCAGCGGTGCGTCCGGGTCGATGCCCAGCTTGTAGCCCCGATCGAACACGGCGGTCAGGAAGCCCGCCACGGCGCCGGCGAACGACAGCGCGATCCACGCGAACAGCCCCACGAACAGCACCAGCAGGCAGGCCTCGAGCACGCTGATGCCGTTGACGGCCAGCACCTTCCACATCATCCGGCTCGCTGCGGCGGTCATCGCCGCGGTGCCGCCCAGGATGTAGAAACGGCGCAGCCCGATCATCCGCGGCGAGGTGCGCTGGCGTGGCACCTGCAGCCGGCCTTCGCGCAGCGACTGCTCGGGCATCGGCAACGGCGACTCGGCCGGCAACGTCGCCCGGCCGGCATCCAGCGGGGCGTTGAGGGTCTGGGTACTCATGCGCGGTGTCCCTGTGCAGGGCGTGCCAGGCCGGGGGTGCCAAGTGCGGAAGGGGGCGTCCTGAGCCCGGCGTGCGCGCTGGCACGCATGCGTCCTGTCGGTGCGGGCCGGAGACCGGCACGCAGCGTATGTCTGTGACTACCGGAACCCACGAACTCTCCAAACCGACTTGAGACGAAAAATGCGGCTCAGTCTATGGCGCGAAATGTAAGGTGCGCGCGAAGGGCTGACCGGGCATTTCTCCGCATTCAGCTTTTGGATCGAGACAAGTGGAGCGCCCCGCACAGGCACCGCCGCGCAGGCCCTGTGCCATGGGCCTCTGCCCATTCATCTTGCGCCCGGCCAGTCCAGGCCCCGCACGGCGATGGACACCGGTCCAGCGGCCCCGGTGCGGGACCGGATGGGCCGGTGTTGCGCGGTTTTTCCATCCCGTGGGCGGGGGAGCGGGCGTGCGTTTGGACGACCGGCCGCACCGGCGTGCGGTGGCGCGTTGGGCTCAGGCGACGGTGGCGGCGATGGCCAGGTCGGTGTCGACCGGCGGGCGCGACAGCGCACGCGCGCTCACCTGCGAGAACTGCAGCTGGGCAAGCAGGTGTTGCGCCTGGGTGGCGACCGGGCACGGCGTGATCTGCGGTCCTGCCACAGGGCGCTCGGGGGACATCACATCAATGGACATGGTCTGGCATCTCGTTGACTTCTCATGACCCGCGGGGCTTCCGGCCGCGCGGATTGCGCACCCTATCGGAAAACCGGGACGAATGTGTGACGGTGCCCGCAGTCCCTTCCAAGAGTGCCCGCAAGCGTCGAAAAATTGGCGCCAATCAATAGCTTGTCGGTATCATGTAATCGTTTTCAACAAACGATTCGGATATGGATTCCAACACTGCTTCCCCCTACAGCCCCAAGTGGCAGTTCCGCTTCAACTTCTTCGAACAGCACGGCGCCCCCAACACGCCGACCTTCAAGGCGGCGTACAAGACGCTGCCGTTCGGCCAGAAGATCAAGGTCAACTTCAACTTCTACGCCCTGTTCTTCAGCTGGATCTACCTGCTGATCGTGGGCATGTGGCGCAAGGCGCTGACCATCCTGGGCATCACCCTGGTGCTGATGGTCGTCGTGGCGTTCCTGCCGGACGTGGTCGGCCGTGCGATTGGCGTGGCCTGGTCGGTGTTGATCGCGCTGACCACCAACTATTCGTACTACCTGGAAAAAGTGAAGGGCGACACCAGCTGGAACCCCTTCGCCGGCATGCGCTGGTAAGCAGCGCGCAGGCGTGGATGAAGAGCCCGGTCATTGACCGGGCTTTTTTGTGGGGCACTCTCACGCCAGGTGCAGATGGCCCTGGTACAGACCCCACGCCGCCCAGCCGGCCACGACGATCACGCCCGCCACGATGACCTGCTCGGCCCGGGTGAACATCCGCTGCCCATGCTGGTGCTTGGCGGCGGTGAACATGGCGATGCCCGGCGCATACAGCAGTACCGACAGCAGCACCTGGGACAGCCCGCCGGCATAGACCAGCCACAGCGCGTACAGCGTTGCCAGCCCGGCCACCAGCAGATCGCGGGCCCGCAGCCCGCGCTGCCCGGCATAGGTGTCCCCGCGCAGTGCGAGCAGGGCGCCGTAACCGGCCGAGAACAGATACGGCACCAGGCTCATCGACGCGCCCAGCAGCACCAGGCTGGTATAGGTGCCGGCACTGAACAGGGTGATGATCAGAAACAGCTGGATCAGCCCGTTGGTGAGCCACAGCGCATTGGCCGGCACCTGGCGCGCGTTCTCACGCCCGAGGAAGGCCGGCATCGTGCCGTCCCCCGCCGCCGCGTACAGCACTTCGGCGCACAGCAGTACCCACGCCAGCAACGCCCCCAGCACCGAGACGATCATGCCGATGATGATCAAGGTGGCGCCCCAGGGCCCGACGATGGCCTCCAGCACGAAGGCCATCGAGGGGTTGCGTGCATGGGCCAGCGCGTCCTGGCGCAGCACGCCCATCGAGAGCAGATTGACCAGCATCAGCAGCGCAAGCACGCACAGGAACCCGATGATGGTCGCGCGCCCGACATCCGAGCGCCTGGCCGCGCGCCGCGAGTAGATGCTGGCGCCCTCGATGCCGATGAATACCCACACCGTGATCAGCATCATGCCGCGCAGCTGTTCGCCCACGCTGCCAAGTTCTGCCGTGCCCCAGAAGTCGCCGGTGAAGATGTCGGCCTTGAAACCGACCGCGGCGATGATGAGGAACACCACGATCGGCACGATCTTGGCCACGGTGACGACGGCATTGACCAGCGCGGCCTGGCGGATGCCGCGCAGGATCATTGCGTGCATCGACCACAGCAGCACGGACGCACACGCCACCGCCTGCCAGGTATTGCCCTCACCGAAGGCCGGCACGAAATAGCCCAGGCCACTGAAGATCAGCACGAAATAGCTGACGTTGCCCAGCAGCGAACAGACCCAGTAGCCCCAGGCTGCCGAGAAGCCGATGTAATCGCCGAACCCGGCCCGCGCGTACGCGTAGATGCCGGTATCCAGCTCGGGCTTGCGGTTGGCCAGGTTCTGGAACACGAAGGCCAGCATCAACATGCCCAGCCCGCTGATCATCCAACCGATCAATGCCACGCCCGGGCCGGCGCTGCGCGCGATGTTCTGCGGCAGCGAGAAGATGCCGGCACCGATCATCGACCCGACCACCAGGGCAGTCAGCGCGGCCAGGCCAAGCCGGTCGGAACGGGAGGTCATGTGCTCACCATGCCTGCAAAGAATAGCGCCGATTACCAATGCAGCGCGGTGAGCATCCGGTGAATCACGCGACCCGGCGCGCCATTGGAAGTGGCACGCCGGGCAGGATCAGAAGGTCTGCCAGTCGTCCCCGTCTCCGGCCACGGCCGCTGCCGGCATCCGCGCGGCGCTGCGCGCGGGCGCGGCCCGGCGTGCCGATGTGCTGGCCGCGCCAGCACTGGACTGCAGGCGGAAGATCGCCACCGCAGTACCCAGCTGCTGGGCCTGCTCCTCCATCGCACGCGCCGCCGCCGTGGCTTCCTCCACCAGCGCGGCATTCTGCTGAGTGGTCTCGTCCATCTGGGTGATGGTCTGGTTGACCTGCTCGATGCCGGCAGACTGCTCTTTCGAGGCGGCCGAGATCTCGGCCATGATGTCGTTGACCCGACGCACGCCGGTGACGATCTCCTCCATCGTGCGGCCGGCGGTCTGCACCAGTGCCGAGCCCGCACTGACCTGGGTCACCGAGTCGTCGATCAACGTCTTGATCTCCTTGGCGGCGCCCGCCGAGCGCTGGGCCAGCGCGCGCACTTCCGTGGCCACCACCGCGAAACCACGGCCCTGCTCGCCGGCCCGGGCTGCTTCGACGGCGGCGTTCAAGGCCAGGATGTTGGTCTGGAAGGCAATGCCGTCGATCACCGAGATGATCTCGGCGATGCGCTTGGACGAGGCCTCGATGCCGGCCATGGTGGTCACCACCTGGCCGACGACCACGCCGCCCTGCGAGGCCACCTCGGCAGCACCGGCGGCGAGCTGGTTGGCCTGCACCGCATGGTCCGCGTTCTGCCGGACCGTGGAGGTGAGCTCCTCCATCGAGGCGGCGGTCTCTTCCAGGCTGGCGGCCTGCTGCTCGGTGCGGCGCGACAGATCGCTGTTGCCCGCGGCGATCTCACCGGCGGCCAGGTTGATGCTGCCGGTGGCCTGCTGGATGCGGCCGACGATATCGGTCAGCTGCGCGACCGTGGTATCGGCGTCGTCACGCATCCGGGCGAACACGCCATGGAACTCACCGCGCATGCGTGCCGTGAGATCACCCGCTGCGATGGCGCGCAGCAGCGCGGAAATCTGCTGCAGATTGTCATCACTGACCTGCATCATCGTGTTGAGGTTTTCGACCATGGCGCGGAAGTCGTGGTCGAAGCGCACCACGTCGCCACGCTGGCTGAAATCGCCCACCGCCGCCGCGCCGGCCAGGTCCCCGATCTGGGTATTGATGGCGCGCAGGTTGGCCTTGGTGGTATCCATCGCCGCGGTAAAGGCGGCCTGCTCGCCGGGCAGGCGGTCCATGTCCTGGCTCAGGTCACCGACCGCGTAGCGCTGCATCACCTCGACCAGACGGCGCGTGACCGCGATGTTGGCGCCAACCAGCTGATTGGTGTCTTCCACCATCTTGCCGTACTCGCCGGGGAAGGCCTGCGCGTCCATGCGGTAGCTCAACTCACCGGCCTCGTGGCGCTGGGCCATCTCCCCCTGCGCCGCCATCACGGCGCGCAACTGGCTGCGCATTCGCTGCATCGATTCGAGCAGGCGCCCGACTTCGTCGTTGCGCGCGGGCGGCAGCGGCGTGTCCAGACGGCCTTCGGCCACCTCGGCGGACAGGCGGACCGCATCGGCCAGCGGACGGATCGCCTGGCGGCGCAGCAGCACGTACACGCTGCCGCTGAGCACCAGCGCCGCGCCCAGGCCAACGGCGAGAATGATCCACAGCAGCGCACGTGCCTGCGCGGTGATCAGCGCGTGCGGCACGCTCACACCGAGCGCGAAATGCTCCTGGCTGCCACCGATGCGCAGCGGCACATAGGTCTTTACGTTGCCGGCCGCATCCGGTTCGAAGGCATCGAAGGTCTTGTCCGCCTTCACCGCGGCCAACACCTGCGTGGTCACCGCATCCTCGCGACGCTTGCCGATCTCGTTCGGGTCCTCCGCGGCCAGCACGATGCCGCCGGGCGAGATCAGTTCAACGTGACCTTCACCCATCGGGCGCAACGCGGCCAGGTGCTTCTGCAGTGCGGCCAGCGCGAAATCCACCGTCACCACGCCGAGGAAGGTGCCGTCATCGATCACCGGGGTGGACAGCGTGGTCATCAGCACCTTCTGGCCACCGATCTCGTACGTATAAGGCTCGGCCACCGTCTGCCGCTTCAACTGCTTTGGCTTGAGATACCAGTCGCCGTCGCCGGGCACGTCGTAGCCCTTCAGCGCATCCTGCATCGGCGTACCGTCGTGCCAGGCCCAGTAGCTCATGAAGCGGCCGGTATCATCGTGTGCCTCGGCACCGACGAACTCGGTGTCCTTGCCATCGAAGGCTTCCGGCTCCCACAGCGTGCCGAACCCGACCCACTCCGGGTGTACCTGCACCTGCTGGTGGATCACGGCGGCGACCGTCGCCCGCGACAGCGTACCCGCGGCGCGCTGCACCAGCAGGTTCTGCGCCAGCGCCTGGCTGGTGGCGAAGGCACTGGAAAGATCACCACTCACCCGCAGCGCTTCGGCCTGGGCCTCGCTCTGCATGGTGTGGCGTGAGGCATCGACCAGCGACGCGCTGGCTTCGCGATAGCTGATGGCGGCGGTGACACCGAAGCAGAGCATGGCGATCAACGCCGTACCCAGCATCAGTCGGTTGGCGATGCTGCCAGGGCGCTTGGACGCGGTGGGGCGGGACACGGGCATGGGGGGCGGTTCCGGAAAAAGGGCATACCGGCGGACGCACGCGTGCGCCGCCACGGAAACACGCAGTCCATTGCGGGCCGGCACGCGCGCGGTGCAGTCACGGCGCGGCCAGCGGGGATCGATGCCACCGCCCTGCTCTGTGGAGATACCACCTGCCGGCACCCTGACGGCGCCGGCCCAGAGAAGGGACTCAGCTGGATAACGGCGTGATCGGCCCGATGTTTAGCGCCGATTCCTGACCGTGTTCAGTGAACGCCCGCGCCGCGCTCGCCACGCCCCAGCCGCTCCACCAGCGTCTGGCTGGCGGCATTGAGTCCGATCACCTCCACGCTGGCGCCACGCGCGCGCAGCTTGCCGGCCACCCGCTCCAGTGCACCGACCGCACTGAGGTCCCAGAAGTGCGCGTTGCTCAGATCGATGACCACGCGCTCGGGCACATGCAGCAGATCGAAGGCCGCCGCGAACTGCCCGGCCGAGGCGAAGAACACCTGCCCGCTGACCGTGTAGACACGGCTGCCGTCGGCGGCTTCGGCATCGGCGATCTCCAGCATCCGGCCGACCTTGCGGGCGAAGAACAGCGCCGACAGCAGCACCCCGGTGAGCACGCCCTTGGCCAGGTCATGCGTGGCGACCGTCACGATCACCGTGCCCAGCATCACCAGCGAGGAGCTCTTGGGATGCAGCCGGAACTCGGCGAACGAGCGCCAATGGAACGTCCCGATGCTGACCATGATCATCACCGCGACCAGCGCGGCCATCGGAATCTGCCGGACCCACTCCGCGCCGTAGACCACCAGCAGCAGCAACAGCACGCCGGCCACCAGGCAGGACAACCGCCCGCGGCCCCCGGATGAGACGTTGATCACCGACTGGCCGATCATGGCGCAGCCGCCCATGCCGCCGAACAGCCCGGCCGTGATGTTGGCCAGGCCCTGGCCGGCACACTCGCGGTTGCGCTGGCTGGGCGTGTCGGTCATGTCTTCCACGATCTGCGCGGTCATCATCGATTCCAGCAGGCCCACCACCGCCAGCGTGGCCGAGACGGGCAGCAGGATGCGCAGCGTTTCCCAGGTGAGCGGCACGTCCGGCAGCAGGAAGGTCGGCAGGCTGTCCGGCAGCGCGCCCATGTCGCCCACGGTGCGGATGTCCAGGCCGAGCCAGATCGACAGCGCGGTGAGCACCACGATCGCCACCAGCGGCGAGGGCACTGCCCGGGTCAGCAGCGGCAGCAGGTAGATGATCGCCAGGCCTGCCGCGCACACGGCATACACCTTCCAGGGCATCCCGATCAGTTCGGGCAGCTGTGCCAGGAAGATCAGGATCGCCAGCGCGTTGACGAAGCCGGTGATCACCGAGCGCGACACGAAGCGCATCAAGGCGCCGAGTTTCAGCGCGCCCGCGACGATCTGCAGCAGCCCAGCCAGAATCGTCGCGGCCAGCAGGTACTGCAGGCCGTGATCGCGCACCAGATCGACCATCACCAGCGCCATCGCGCCGGTGGCCGCGGAGATCATGCCCGGCCGCCCGCCCGCGATGGCGGTGACCACCGCGATACAGAACGAGGCGTACAGGCCGACCTTGGGGTCGACCCCGGCAATGATGGAGAAGGCGATCGCCTCGGGAATCAGCGCGAGGGCGACCACCGCGCCGGACAGCAGATCACCGCGGATATTGCCGAACCATTGCTGGCGCAGCGGATAGGAAACAGACATGGACAGACTCCACGCACCGGCGATCCGCACGGCGCGTTGTGTGATGAAGACAAAGCACTCCCTGAGCCAGCGCAAGGGCCGGCGCGTCGTCAACGCGGTATCAGGGTGGCGTCATCACAAGGGTCCTGCCGAGGCAGCGAAAGCGGCGCGCAGGATAACGCAGTCGCCGGGTGGCCTCAAACCGGCGGGGCGACGCCTGCCACGCCAGCTCCGTGGATCAGCGGCACCGGCGACCGATCCGGGTCAGCGCGCGAAGCGGCGCGCACCGGCCACGCAGGTCACCGCGCACATCGTCACGACGAGCATCGCCCAGCTCACGGTTTCATGCAGCAGCAGCGCCGCCAGCACCAGTCCGAAAAACGGCTGCAGCAACTGCAGCTGGCCAACCGCGGCGATCCCTCCCTGGGCCAGCCCGCGGTACCAGAACATGAAACCGACCAGCATGCTGAAGACCGCCACGTAGGCCAGGCCGAACCACGCCGGCGCGTCCACGGCCGCCAGGGACGAGGGCCAGCGCAGGGCCACCAGCGGCAGCATCAACGGCAAGGACAGCACCAGGGCCCAGCTGATGACCTGCCAGCCCCCCAGCGTGCGCGACAGTCGCGCACCTTCGGCATAACCCAGCCCACAGACCAGCACCGCCGCCAGCATCAACAGGTCGCCCTGCAGGGAGGCGGCAACTCCCGTCGACAGCGCGTAGCCCACCACCACCGCACTGCCGAGCACCGAGAACAACCAGAACCCCCGACGCATCCGCTCACCGCCGCGCAGCACACCAAACAGCGCGGTGCTCAACGGCAACAACCCGAGAAACACGATCGAGTGAGCCGAAGACACGTGCTGCAAGGCCAAGGCCGTGAGCAACGGGAACCCGACGACGACGCCAAGGGCGACCACCAGCAAGGGCGCCAACGATGCGCGCGTGGGCCGCGGCTGACGCAGGGCGAGCAGCAGCATGCCGCCGAGCACCGCCGCGATGCTGGCGCGGGCGGCGGTCAGAAAGAGGGGGTCCAGCTGCAGTACCGCGATCCGCGTGGCCGGCAGCGAGCCGGCGAAGATCACCACACCGATGAAACCGTTGATCCAGCCACGGGTTGCGTTGTCCATGCCGACATCCTTGAGGGGCGGCCAGTGGACCACGGCGGCGCGGCGCTACTCCATGTACAGTCCAATACACTTTGCCGTAACTGTTATGGCCGAACGACCCGTACGGATGCTCCAATGACCTTCCCCACCACCCGCATCGAGGCCGTCATGGCCAGCGTGCGTGCCCGCCTCAATGACCGCAGCTGGCTGCCCGGCGCACGGCTGCCCTCGGTACGCGCACAGGCCAAGACACTGCAAGTGTCCGTATCCACCGTGGTCGAAGCCTATGAACGGCTGGCGGCCGAGGGGCTGATCCAGTCGCGGCCCGGCTCCGGCTTCTACGCGGCCGGCCCGGTTGCGCCCTTGGCACTGGCCGAGATGGGGCCACCGCGCGATCGCCAGGTCGATCCGTTATGGCTGGCACGGCAATCGCTGGACCCCGAGGCCGGCGTGCTCAAGCCCGGCAGCGGCTGGCTGCCCAGCGACTGGATGTATGTCGAGGGGATCCGCCGCGGCCTGCGCAGCGCCGCCCGCGCGAGCAGCACCGCGCTGGCCGATTACGCCTCGCCACTGGGCCTGCCGCCGCTGCGCCAACTGCTGTCCCGCCGCTTGGCCGGACACGCGGTCGAGGCGGCACCCGAACAGATCATGCTCACCGAATCGGGCTCGCATGCGGTCGACCTGATCTGCCGCTTCCTGCTCGAGCCCGGCGACACCGTGCTCATCGACGACCCGTGCTACTTCAATTTCCTGGCGCTGCTCAAGGCGCACCGCGTGCAGGTGGTGGGCGTGCCCTACACGCCGAACGGCCCGGACGTGGAGGCTTTCGCCGCGGCGCTGCAGGCCCATGCACCCCGCCTGTACATCACCAACTCCGGCATCCACAACCCGACCGGCGCCACGCTCTCGCCGGCCACCGCACACCGGCTGCTCTCCCTCGCCGACAGCAGCGACCTGATCATCGTCGAAGACGACCTGTTCGCCGATTTCGAGCACACGCCCGCGCCGCGGCTGGCCGCGTTCGATGGCCTGTCGCGGGTTATCCAGGTCGGCAGCTTTTCCAAGACGCTGTCCGCATCGGTGCGCTGCGGCTATATCGCCGCGCGCCGCGACTGGATCGACGGCCTCGCCGACCTGAAGATCGCGACCAGCTTCGGTGGCGGGCGCCTGGCCGCCGACATCCTGCACGCCGCACTGACCGACAGTGGCTATCGGCGCCATCTGGAGCACGTGCGGGTGCGGCTGACCGCGGCGCGTGAACTCACCCTGGCGCGACTGGCGCCCCTTGGCATCACACCATGGACGGTGCCGCAGGCCGGCATGCTGCTGTGGTGCCGCCTGCCCGAAGGCCTGGATGCCGCCGCGATCGCGCGCCGCTGCCTCGCTGAAGGCGTGATGCTGGCACCGGGCAATGCCTTCAGCCCGTCATTGCGCGCCGCCGGCTTCCTGCGTTTCAACGCTGCACAGGCGCAGGATGCGCGGGTGTTCGAGGTGCTCGCGAAGGCAATGACGTCCTCACACGCAGACGCCGCCTAGGGGGTCGGGTGCTGCGCGTCAGGCTGCGTCGTCGTCGCGCCCTCCCCGCCGAGCACTGTCTGCGTATCCACGATATCCACCCCCGAGACCTGCCCCAGCCACCCATCGAACCACGGCTTGTGAGACGCGCCGACGATGGACAGGACGCGGGAACCGGGGTGGTCACGCACGACCTCGAGAATGTTGGCGACCATGCGCAGGTTGCGGATCTCCCAGCCCTGCACCCAGATCTGCGGGTAGTGCTGCGGTGACACGGCCGCCAGCGTTGGGCGCACGTTGGACTCGGCGAGCACCTGCAGCGCGGCAGGATCGTTGACGCTGCGATACAGCGAGAGCAGATCGTTGGACGCGATGAAGGCCGCCTCGCGCTCCGTCATGGCATCGAACGTGGGGCCATACCCACTCCACGCCTGCTGGAGCGCTGCGCTGAATGCCTTGCGGTCCGCGATCTGGTGATTGTCACCGGTGTGGTCGTCCACCGCGTATACGCGCGGCAGGCCGAGCCGCGCGGCCAGCACCGCGGCGATCTGGTAGCTCTCATTCCTGCGCGCTTCGATCTGCCTGAGCAGCTCGACCAGGGTGCCATCCAGGCCATCGCCCGCCCGTCGCTCGGCCAAGGGCAGCTGCAGCCACTGCACGTACGCGGATGCCCGTTCCCCTGCTGCAAGGAACAGGGCGGACAGTTGGCGACGCTGCGCGGGCGTGGGTGATGCCGGCCAGGATGCCAGCGTCTTGTTGACCTGCACGATCGCAGCGGGCACGTCCAGTCCGGTCGCCGTCTTCGCCGTCTCCGTGCTGGCGCAGTAGTCATCCCCGTAGATCGCGGAGTGGCGCTTGGCCAGGTCGCACTGTTCGCCGCTGATGGCTTCGATGGTGATGTAGCCGGGCTTGAAGGCGGCCAGCCTGTCCAGCAACGGGTCCAGTGCCTTGGGATCGAAGGCCTCGTGCTCGCTGAGGTGCACGCTGCCCAGCACGAGCATCTCCGTGCGTGGGCCGACCATGTCCTTGTCCAGGCTCGCCAGGTCGATCTGCGCCTGGGCGCAGACCGGGATCAGGGCCATCACCCAGGCCGACAACACGCGTTGCTTCATGCATCACCTCAAGAGGGGTCCGTGGCCGCCTTTCTATCAGGCCGATGCAGGTCGGGCCACGTGCCGGATGGCACGGGGGCCCACGGCAGCCTCCATCGTGGCACCGACGAAGTGCGCGCTCTATTCCTTGAGCACGTCCTCTGCATCCACGATATCCACGCCGGACATCTGGGCCAGCCAACCATCGAACCAGGGCTTGTGCGAGGCACCGACGACGGAGAGCACGCGGGAGCCGGGGTGGAGGCGAACCACATCCAGTACGTTGGCGACCATGCGCAGATTGCGGATCTCCCACCCTTGCACCCACATCTGCGGATAGTGCTGCACGGACACCGCGGCCAGGGCCGGGCGCACGTTGGACTCGGCCATCACCGCCTGCGTCCGCGGCGCATTGGTGAGGCGGTACAGCGAGAGCATGTCCTTGGCGGTGACGAGGCGCTTCTGCTCGTCAATGACCGGCTGCAGTTGGGACCGGTCTTTGCTCCATGCATCCTGTACCGCCTTTCCAAAGGCCTCGCGATCGGGAATCTGGTGCCTCCCGCCGGTGTAGTCATCGACCGGGTACACGCGCTGGTGCCCCAGCCGCGCCGCCAGGCGGGCGGCAATCTGATAGTCCTCGTTGTTGCGCGTACCGAACTGCTCCAGCATCTCGACCAGGGTCCCATCCAATCCGTCGCCGGCGTGCTGTTCGGCCTGGGGCAGCTGCAACCACTGCACGTACGCCGATGCCCGCTCACCGGCGGCCAGGAACACGGCGGCCAGCCTGCGACGCTGCGCAGGTGTGGGCGCCGCTGGCCACACCTTCAATTGCGTGTTGATCTCAGCGATTGCGGAAGGCACATCGAGGCCGGTGGCCGTCTTCGCCTTCTCCGTGCTCGCACAGAAATCCTTGCCGTAGACCGATGGGTGACGCATCGCCAGATCGCACTGCTCGCCACTGAGCGCTTCGATCGTAATGAACGCCGGTTTGAACGCGGCAAGCCTGTCCAATACGGGATCAAGCGATGTGCGGTCGAAATCCCTGTACTCGCTCAGGTGCACGCTGCCGAGAACGAGAATCTCCATGCGTGGGCCGGCCATGTCCTTGTCCAGCGCGGCAAGGTCCACAGCCGCACAGGTGACCGCAGGGAGCAGCGTTGCCAGGCAGCCGCACAACCGTGAGTAGCGTCGGTTCATCATCCATGACCTGAGATTTGGTTGCCGGCTGTTTTAGCAAGCCGCGGGGCCAGCGACACCTGCCGAATGACACGGGGACCAAAGGCGCCGAGCCTGCGAAAGAAGTCCCCCAACAGCTGACGAGCACCCCCTGGCGGTCCAGAATGGTCGGCTCCCCGCGTGTTGCGGGTGTCTCAAGGGATGCGGCATGGCGACAAGGAACACCAAGGTCGAGTGGATCAAAGGGGTGATGCTGCTCATCTTCTTTGCCATGCTGTTCGGTATTCCCAACAGCTCGCCATGGTTCGGGCTGGTGTTCGTATACCTGATGGCCGCCGGGCTGTTCATCGTGGGCAGCATGCTGTGGATTGCGTTGCGCAGCCGACGCGCAGCGCTGGCATTGAGCCGCACGCCACCCAAGCGCGCCCTTCATACCCGCGAGGTGAAGGCACTGGAGTGGTTCGGCCAACCCGAGCGGATCGTCTGGCGCATGCCGCGCGGCAACGTGATCGATCTTGAAAAAGCGGCGCAGGCCGCAGGCAACCGGCCGGTGGTGCGCACACTTCGCGGGCCATACCGGGAAATGGTACGTGCCCGGCATCACGAGCGGCATGCGTTCATCGGGGAGGTCGAAGTGCTCATGCTGCCCGGCGCCGACCACTCGCTGCGCGAGAACAATGAGGCCGACGTGTTGCTGTGCGGAACGTTCGCGGTGGTGCTTGCGTTGAATGGCGCCTGGCGGATCGACCAGGCGCCATCGTTGCTGCGATGACACGCGTGCGCACCGCGTTGTCGATCAATCAATAGCGCTGCTTGATCGGCTCACTGGTGTCCAGGTCCCCCGCCGCTAGAGCCTTCTCGCAGGCGATATAGCCTGCGTTGACGACGCGCCCCTGCGCGTTGAAGGCCACATAGTAGGGCGATGTATTGCCGCGGTTGCGCAGAAGGTAGTTGTAGCAGACGCCGTTGATGCCGGGCAGCACCATCGCATCCAGCGGCCGGCCCGCGGCGCTCAGGACCGACTCGCGCGTCGCGCCCTGCTGCAGCGAACTCATCACGACCGGATTGCCGCGATCATATTGCAGGACGCTGGGCATGCATCCAGACAGCGCTGCGGCCACACCACACGCCAGCAGGATCGCCTTGGTCATGGGGACGGCACTCACTGTCGGCGCGCACGTGCGGCCGCCGCATTGGCGTCGCGGATGCGCTGGTGGCGCGCCTGCTTGTCGTAGTCGTCCTTTGCCTGCATCACGCCACCGGCGGCCTGGATCCAGCTGCTGGTCGTACAACCGGACACAAGCAATGACGCGGCAAGGGCTGCCGGGATGATGAGAAACTTCATGATTCAACCTCTCTGAAAGCCAATCGGCACGTGGCCGATGGAAAACTGCGCCGCACTACCGGCAAGCGCACATGAAGCGATGCGAAAAACCTCATCGCGAAATCGGCAAAGCCATTACTGGCGCCGCAAACCGGGGCGGAACGATAGTTGACACGCACTTAACAAAAACGAAATGTGCCGTGTTTCTATTTTTGTATATTCCTATTCCATGCGATTTCATATGCGGTGCGGGACCTCGCCACAGAAGTTTCCGGTGAAACCTTCAATGCCGCGCCGCCAACGGGCTCATGGTCGTTGGCATCCGATCCTGGCTGTAGCATGCTGAGAGCAGCAGATGCCGCATACATCTACGCTCAGCCGATGCTGGGTTTTCAGGGGACCGGATACACGATGAAACGCACGACGGTTGTAGCGGCGTCTGTCATGGCTGTCGCGTTGTCAGCAACCGCTGGACTATCGCTTACCCGGCAAAACCCCACGCCCTTGCCAATCTCTGCTGGCGGAGCAGCGCAAGCTTCTGACCCGGCTGCGCGATCAGATCAGGAAGCATCCAGAACGCCCGGCCTGATGAACCAGCCGACCAGACCTTCGGCGAAGGCAGGCGGCGAGCATCCTGCCGATGCCAGTGCCACGTCGGCATACGAACTGGTTGAAACAGATCTGCGTTGTCAGATTGATCGCGAGGCCTCCGCCACCGCGGGTCACATCAGGAGTACGACCGACGAGCTGTGCCGGGATTTTTGGCTTGAGCCGCTGAGTCCCGAAGAGGTGTTCACCGCGATCACCCATGCCGCCGAGCATGGAAACATCCGCGCCCAGCTCGATTACGCGTTATACGCTTCGAGGATCTTTGAAGACGAACGTAACTCGCTGGATCCGGATCTGATCCGCGACTACAAACAGAACACCGTCAGATTCCTCGAGTCCGCTGGAGCGGCCGGCGAATCAAACGCGTACGTGCGTTTGAGCGACATCTACAAGAACGGCATATTGGCCTCGAAAGACCCGGTCATGGCCTATGCATACGCCGAAGCATTCTTCCGCACAGGTTCAAGTCGGTATGGCGCCTCGTTCTTGAACAATGCCGCAGCTGGCCTGGACGGCGCCCAACTGCGCCGCGGCAAGGAACTCGCAAATCACCTTCTCAGCAAAAGAAGTGCATCGCCGTGACCATGGAAGAGGCTGTCGCGCCTGCGCATCGGCAGCGCGTGTGGGCGCAAGCATAAGTTGACCACATGCTTACAGCACAAGTTGGCCGCAGCCTACAAAACTACAATCAACGGCCCATAATTAGCTGAATCGCCCAGGGCGGCAAGCTTCCAGTGGCCTCAAGCCGACCTACGTTTACAGCATAAGTTGGCCGCAATGGGGATGGATAACCGCTATGACTGATGAGACCTCGAGATGCCTACGCAAGAACGCTAGAAGCTCAGTCGCGCTGAACTAGAGCAGACGATTAGCTTATTGCTCCCCCGAGTCATCGCGACGTAGAGATTGTGCGCATTCATCTTCTCTGGCTCAAGCACAAAGGCAACGTCTGCCTCCGGCCTTTCTGACCGTCCAGTTCTAGATCGGCTATGCACCGGCGTACAACTAGCGGATCTGCAGATAACGTCCACGCCATACTCTACTCTGTTCAGCATTGCTTTCTGACTTGCGGAGCTAGGCAATGGCCGGAGGACCCTGACCCAGCCACCAGCATGGGTCGACATTTCCATCGCTGACAGTGCCGTTCCGCTGCACGTAGTGACGTACATCGCGACCGGCTTCGCTCAACTCACCTGCCAACACGCGTTCCAGCCATTCCGCGCCTGAGCGGAAGATCTCAGCGGCGACGCTACCCAGCGGATGGAACGCGTTTTCGTACACGCGCAGCTCCTCCGGTGCGCTGAAGACCGGCATACAGTCCATCGACGTAGGTGCGGATGGATCGAAATTCGGTTCTACAGAGCCACCGCGACCGGCCTCGGCAGTGGCTGGGGGTTGAAGAGTTCCGATGATGTGATCGCGTCCCTGATGTCCGACTTACGCTCGTGCGGCGTACTGTCGGAAATCGCCGCTGATCCTGATGGAGTGTGCCACCAAGCCCCTCACATACGGGAGTCTGGCTGACTCATAGTTTGCCAGCGCCGCGGGCACATCTCGAAAGTGCTGGGTATCCGCAAGCGACTGCCCCAGGATCTCGGCGTCTTCAACACCTGTCAGGTATCCACGGCCGGTCATCGGTGAGACCACATGCGCTGCATCGCCAATGACGGCAAGTCGGCCACGGGCCAACCGCTCGGGCCGGTATTCGGCGATGGGGGCTCCGCTCAGTACATTGTTGACGGTGATTCCCTTCTTGACTGCTTCCGCCCACGTTGGCGGCCAGACTGAGTGGACCTTCGCCAGCAACGCCTCGCGCACGGCGGGGTCGATCATCCCTCGCGCCAGTGTTCCGACGATGCTGCCATCTTCCGTCAGGCAGCCTGTGTCACGTAGCAACGCCTCTTGGTGTGAATCGAACCACGCAAAGGTGATCTGCCTCTTTCCTGGCTCGAGCGAACCGTCCTGTCCAGGCAGTGTGGCGGCCACCAGCCGATAGCCGCCAATGAAGTCTATCCAGAGCCCGCCATCTGAAGGCCATGCCACAGGCCGCGAGAGCAACCGCTCGTCCACCAGGCCGCGCCAGACGAGGTAGCCCGCATACTGCGCGAATGGTGCCTCGGGGGAGATTACACGGCGGATCATGCTCCGGTAGCCATCTGCACCAATCACCGCCCGGCCCGTGCGGATGTTCCCATCGTCAAGCGTGACCGTTGGCTGCTCGTGGTCATCAGCGACAAGAGCAACACTCCTGCCTTGCTCAATGATAATTCCCGGCGTATCTGCTGCGCGATCGCGCAGCCAGCCATACAGGGCACTCCATGTAGTGAGGTCGCGATAGGCCGGGACAACCTGCAGTGCGGGGGCGCTGCGCGGATCGAAGCCAACCACTGCCTTGAGGATGTTCAGGTCTACAGTGAGGCTGTCGCCACCACGCAGATGACCGAGGGAGCGCTCGATGATGCGCACCGGCATACCGCGCCTTGCGCACGCCAGTGCAAATGTCAGGCCTGCGAGGGAACCTCCGACGATCAGGATTTCAGACTGTTCGTTTTGCATGTCGGCCACACGTGTCCCAGACCATGGTAAGCACACGGACACTCGATCGGGGCGCATTGCGTCCCGATCGATGCCTTTTTCGATGACTCAGGCGATGCCGGCACCCATGGCCGGGAACACGTCGCTGAACAGCAGGCCGATCAGCTGCTGGCCATTGGGGGTAGACCAGTCCTCGGCAATTTCAGCCATCAGGGTGTTGGTAGTGGTCAGCACCACGCCGGCGTCGTGCATACGCTGGCGGGAAAGCTCTTCAGAGAGATCGCTCGGCGAGCCCGACGCATCCATTACCGCCTGCACGGCAAACCCCTCCAGGGCGGCATCAATGGACGGGAAGATCAGGCATACGTCGGTGGTGACACCGGCCATGATCAGGTTCTTGCGGCCAGTCGCGAGCACTGCATCGCGGAACTCCGGATATGCCCAAGCGTTGACCACGCCCGGACGCTTGACGCGAGCGGCATAGGCCTCTGGGAGGATCTCAGCGATCTCCGGCAGGATCGGACCCTGCGCGTTCTCTTCCTGGCTCGAGGTGATGACGGTGGGCAGGTTGAGGATCTTGGCCATCTTGGCCAAGGCGATGGACTGCTTGGCCGCCAAGGCGGTATCGATGTTCTTGATCAACTGCATGGTGCCAACCTGGTGGTCGATCAGCAGCAGGGCGGTGTTTTCGGCAGTGAAGCGTTGCTGTTTCATGGTGATTCTCCTGGTCGGGGTTAGTGCAGTGGGAAGGGACGGCCGCTGAACAACACGACATGGGCAGCGCCCTCGCGGGCGGACAGTACAAGCGTGCGCGGTGAAGGGCGCTCGCCAAAGACAGGGACGCTGCGGTCATCCGAGGCAAACCTTTCGCCTTGGATCTCCACCGCGCCGCGGATGGGCATTGCAAACAAGCCTTCATCCGCCGGCAGAGGGATCTCGATGTGCGCATCGGGTTCCAGCGTGATGTCCAGAATCGTTACATCGGTCGGAGGTACCAACGGTGACTGCTGGCCGGCGTAGCGCCCCACCGGTATGCGAATCCGCACGCCTGGTTGGTGAATGACGGGAACCGCGTCTGCTTCAATGGTCAGAGGGAACGGGGCGATGTTGCGATCTGATTCGGGAAGCGCGACGAAGATCTGCAGGCCGTGTACCGACTTGCCAGGTTCCGCAGGAACTTCTTCGTGCACCACCCCGCGCCCCGCAGTCGTCCAGTGCAGTCCGCCTGGACGAATGAGATTCTCGGTGCCGATCGAATCACGGTTGGACATACCCGTCTCCGAATCCTGCAGCAGATAGGAGACGGCCGACATGGCCGAGTGCGAGTGGGGCGGGAAAGTCGGGCCACTCATCCAGTAGTGATCAACGCCGAGGAAGGGGGAAAGTGAAACGGCCTGGCCGCGCAGGCCATCGGCGAGAAAGTGGCCCCCGTTGCCGCCGCGGTTGAGCGGCACAAGGGAAAACTCAGGGGTAGTGGGGTGAGCCATCAAGGTGCTCCGTCGTTGCGATGGGAGAATTCTGCTCCTCCGCATGGACGGGATAAAGATGGCTAAACGGATAAGATTGCTGCACCAGTGGTTTAATTGGAAAGTGCGCAGCCGGACGCGTTGGCCACTGCCTGTGAGGTATCAGTTTGACTGGCGGGGGGCTTCCAGCCGCGTGGCTGCAAAGCGATTAAGCACAAGGTGCGTGGCGTACAGGAAAAACAACGTGGCCCCCACCGACAGCGTCACCGAGCTGATCCGGTAGAGGGAATTGGTAAAAAGGTCCGTGGATGGGGTGGCAAGTCCGAACAGGGCGGCCAGCCCCGTCAGTGCTCCGAAGCCCCGCGCGGGCCCGGATGCCTCGCGCGCGTGCTCCGCGGCGAACAGCAGCAGTCCGAACGCATAGAAGGGAATGACCAGCAGAAGGCGATCGTAGTGCGTGTAAAGCAGGAGCTGGATAAGCAGGGCAAGAACGGAACCGACGACCGTCCCGGTCATGCGCTGCAGGCTGGCCATCTTCGACCCGCTCCAGGTCATCGGAAACAGAATCAGCAGCGTGGCGACCTGCGCTGACAACGAGTCCCGCAGGTCAGCGACCTGAAAGACTACGAAGGATAGAGTTGCCCCGATGCTGCCCAGAAGGATCTGGTGGCGGACCGTGCTGGTGGTTTTCTGCATTCGCGGCGGTGGCTGGCGGGGCGATCGGTCAGGGAACAGCGCATAGGCGATCGCCGCCACTGCTACCGCCATGACGGTAGCCCATACATGATTCCCGTAGAGGTTCAGTACATCGGTGTCGGGATAGCTCGCCAGATGTACCAGCGTATGGGTGGATGCAAGCGACATCGCACCAAACAGGAAGGCCTGCCCCGTTGCCATCAGCCAGAAGCAGACGACTGAAAAGAGCAGCACCAACAAGCTCATGACTGCCGGATAGCGGGCGAAGACCCCTGCGATGACGGTAGTGGCGGTGACGTTGACGACCGCGCTGTACAGGAATTGTCGTGCGATGTGGGCACTGAACAGCGGAACGAGCCCCATCAGCAGCAACGGGTAAATGGCGTAGAAGAGCCCATAGTTCCACCCGAATCCCTTTGACACGGTAAACGCCAGCACGCCCCCGAAAACCAACCGTTTGACCTGGGCCCAATCGTTCTCGGTCAGTGTGTGCCGCAGGGGGGGGGGCGTGGCATCAGTAGACATAGTGGAACCAGCTGATCAACCGGATCTGGGCATCTGCAATGACATCGAGCACGCCGCTGTCATGCGGATACAGTTGGATGGTGGCGCGCGCCCCCGTGATGAGCGACGCGTCAGGGGCGTCGAGCAGCCGCAGGTTCACCCGCGCACGCTCGGCCTGACGTACCCAGCGATCCGTCTGTTCGGTGACAGCCAGCTGTCCATCGGCGGCCTGTTGGCCGTTACGGACACCCGCATCGATGCCGATCACCTCGGCGCGGAAAACCTCCCCCGGACGCGCGTCGAACACCACGGCTGCACGGTCCCCGTTCACCACATTGCGCAGGGACTTCTCGCGGAAGTCCCCATAAAGCGTGGGCGCGGGGGTGACCAGCGCCAGCCGGGCCACGCCGGCCGCCGCATACGCGCCTTGCTCCAACTGCATGTTGCTGACGATGCCTTCACTGGCAGCGCGGATGGATGTGCGCCCCAGGCTGGTATGCGCTGTTTCCAGACGGACCAGTGCCTGGCGTGCACTCAGGTTGTCGCCGCTCAGCGCGCCGCGCTCAACCGCCAGACGCTGCAGCTCGCGTTCGGCGATCTGGACCTGGGCAGCAGCCACGGCACTGGCCGCAGCCAGTTCGTCGGCGGACTGCTGCGAAACGTACTGGCTGCCGGCAAGCGCTTTGTAGCGCGCCGCCTGGCGCGAGGACTCCATGGCCTGGGTACGCGCTGCCAGAAGCTGCGCCTTGGCTCCCGCGATGCTGGCGTCGATCGCCCGGTTGTCGCGTTCGCTTGCCTCCAGCTGCAGTTTGGCATCGGCCACCGCCTGCGCGTAATCCGTCGGGTCAATGGTGAACAGCACGTCTCCGCGCGCCACCCTTTGATTGTTCTGGACATGGATGGATACCACTCGTCCACTGACCTCTGGAGCGACTTGAACCACTCTCCGCCCTAGGCGCGCCTCCGGGCTCACGGGCATGTGCAGGTCTGCGATGATGAAGTACAGGAACAGCAACAGACCTACGGTCAACGAGCTGTAGACCCATCGGCGGAAGCGCTGCTCCGGGGACACAGGTGCGTTCATACGGTGCCCTCCAATGACATCAATCGGCCCATCTCTCCGCGTGTGTAGCGATCGAAGGCAGCAGCAAGCTGCTTCGAGTCGTTCATGATGAAGGGGCCGTGCATCACCACCGGTTCGCCCGGATCGGTACCTGCAAGTACGAGAACGTGCGCGGCGTCCGAGCCCACTATCTGCAGTTGGCCAGGTTTGGTGAAGCGTGCAGCGGTTGCCTGGAAGGCACTGGCTCGTCGCACCTCGTCCCCGACACGGACATCAACTTCCCCGGATAACACGTACACGAGTACATTGCGGGTCGCCGGCACGGGGTACGCCCATGTCCCCATGAGCTGGACATCGAACAGATCGAAGGGCTCGGCAGGGTTCAATGGGCTGCTCGCACCGGACAGCCGCCCGCTCAGCACGCGTGTACGGTTCAGTTCTCTGTCCATGACAACCGGGACCTCGCCCGTTGCCAAGTGCATCACACGTGGGGGCAGTGACTTGGTACGCCGCGACTGGTTGATGAAGATCTGGACGCCGTGCACTTCCCGGCCTACACCAGCTGGGAATTCATCGTGCACGATGCCTGTGCCTGCTTGGGTCCATACGATGGAACCGGGGGCGATGACCACATCGTGGTTGAGTGAGTCTCGGTTGCGAAGGCTGCCCGCCGAGTTCTCCAGTACATAGGAAACGGCGGAGAACCCAGCGTGCGGGTGCGGGGCAAAGGTCGGACCGCGCATCCGATAGTGATCCAGTCCCATCACTGGCGCGGCCAGCCCCTGTAGATCTTCCAGGACCAGTCGGCGGGCAGTGAAGTGCGCCCCGTGCTCCGCTTGAACGGCGTTCGCCACGCCGGACATGACCATTCTCATCAGTAGTTCCAATAACCAAGGCGCAGCTGCGCCGAAGGTAATCAGGCTACATTTGCACCATTCGTACGATAAGATCGCCAAATCACCAAAGACTGGTGCTCATATGCACCAATGATGACGATATGGATGACCTTAACGACCTGGCGTACTTTGCTGCCGTTGTTCGCCACGGCGGATTCTCAGCTGCCGCGAGGGTATCCGGGATCGAGAAGACCCGATTGAGCCGCCGAGTGGCTGCGTTGGAAGACGCTCTGGGTGTCCGCCTGTTGCAGCGAACCACGCGACGTATTGCCCTGACTGAAGCAGGGGAACGTTTTTACGCCCAGGCAAGCCGCCTGGTGGAGGGCGCACAGAGTGCCTTTGAAAGTGTGGCCGACCTCAAGCGCGAACCGTCAGGAACCGTGCGCCTGAGCTGCCCGCAGGTGATGGCACAGAGCTATCTCGCCCCGATCCTGCCCGGCTATCTGGTCTCACATCCCAAGGTCAAGCTCGAGCTGGATACCCGTGACCCCGAAGCCGACCTTCTGAAGGAGCGCTTCGATCTCGCGGTGCGGGCGCATGTGCGCATGGACGATACAGCGGGTCTGGTGGCACGGGAGCTGGGGCGCGCGCGCCGGGTGCTGGTGGCCAGCCCAGCACTACTCGAGCAGGCGGGCCGGCCACGCAGGCCGGAAGATCTGGCCCGACTGAGCACGATCAGTCGCCTGGGCGACGCCTTCGAAGGACAGGCGAGGTGGGTGCTTACGTCCAGCAATGATGAAGCCGTGACCGTCGAGCACGGCCCGCGGCTGTCCTCCGACGACCTGCGGCTGCAGCTGGAAGGTGCCATCCATGGATTGGGTGTGGCTCTGCTGCCCGAGCCCATCGTGTCAGGTGCGGTGCAGTCGGGAATGCTGGAGGTAGTGTTGCCCGACTGGTCGGCGACAACCCACGTGATCCATCTGCTATACCCACCGCCCCGCGGGATGCTGCCCTCCGTGCGTAGCCTGATCGACTATCTGGTGCTGCATCTTCCGGCGAGCATCCAGCAGCGCAGTGTCCAAGTCTAGTCGAGTCGGGCCTCAGGGCACGCCCAGCGGCAGCGCGGTGGAGGTCGCCAGCCTGTCGCGGAGGAACTCGATGAATCGTTGTGTCTTGGCTGGCAGCAGTCGCGTCTCAGTCATTGCATAAGCCGTGAGGGGGACTCCCTTCCAGTCCCTCAGAACCCGCTGCAACCTGCCCGCCGCGACATCCTCTTCCACGGCCTTTGGAGGCATGAGGATGATGCCCATCCCAAGCCCTCCCAAGCGCCGCATCATGCCGATACTGTTGACGATGAAGCGGCCTCCGACGGGAATCTTCCGCTTTTCCTTGCCATTCTGGAGCGTCCACTCTCCGTCACGCTGCATGTGGAAACACTGATGCGCGACCAGGTCCTCCGGTTGCTTCGGCTCGCCGGCGCTCTCAAGGTACTCAGGTGAGGCATACAGCTCTGCCGAAAAGCTGGCGATCGCCCGCGCAATCAGGCTCGAGCTCTCCGACTCACCGATACGGATTGCCACATCGAAGGCCTCGGTGAACAGGTCAACGCGTCGGGGCGTCAGGTCAAACTCAAAGCTGATCCCCGGGTACGTCCGCGCGAAGTCCGCAATGTGTTCGGCCAGGTACATCGCTGCGAAGTCAACCGGCATCGATACGCGCAGGACGCCCGCCGGCTGGGCCAGCATGTTCCCCAACTGCTCGTGCGCCAGTCGCGCCTCTTCGACGATGTGCTTGCACCGCTCGTAATAAAGGTGGCCGGCCTCGGTCAGTTCCAGCTTGCGCGTGGTCCTGTGCATCAAGCGCAGTCCGATCGCCTTCTCCAAGCCGCTGATGCGTCTGGAAATAGTGGAGTTGGGGATGCCGGTGATTTCCGCCGCGCGGCGGAAGCTCATCACTTTCACGACCTCGACGAACAGCGCCATGTCGTTCAACAGTTCCATGATTGCGTCACCTATGGAGCAATATTTTCCAGATTACCAGCTTTATCCCGTACGCGAAGTTCTGGACGATGGAGGCCTCCCCCAGATGCAGGCCGCTGACCGGCCAGGAATTGCACATGAGCGCCTTGTTTACCGAAGTCCAGGTGGGTCGCTACACCTTTGCCAATCGCATCGTCATGGCCCCCATGACACGCTCCCGTGCCGATGATGCCGGCGTCCCGGAAGAAATGGTCGCTACCTACTACGGGCAACGCGCCACGGCCGGCCTCATCATCAGCGAGGGCGTGTTCCCGTCTGCGGTCGGCAAGGGCTATGTCCGCACCCCGGGCATCGAGACCGAAGCGCAGATCGCATCCTGGAAGCGTGTGACGTCCGCAGTGCATGAACGCGGTGGGCGCATCTTCATGCAGATCATGCACACCGGTCGCGTGTCGCACCCCCTGCTTCTGCCGGAAGGCGCGCAGCCGGTTGCGCCGTCGGCCATCAAGGCCAGTGGACAGACCTGGACCCAGGAAGGCCAGAAGGACTTCGTTGTCCCGCATGAATTGACGACTGCAGAGGTGCAGCAGGTCGTCGAGAGCTATCGCCTGGCCACCCGCCGGGCGATCGAAGCAGGCTTCGATGGTGTCGAGTTGCACGGAGCCAGCGGTTATCTGCCGGAACAGTTCCTGTCCTCCACCACCAACCATCGCACGGATGAGTATGGTGGGACTCTGGCTGATCGCGCACGGTTCGTGATCGAGGTTCTGCAGGCCATGTCCGAAGAGGCGGGTGCGGACCGTGTGGGGCTGAAGATCTCCCCGGAGATGAATTTCAACGATGTCAGTGACGCCAACCCGGTCGAAACTTACACCTACCTTGTCGATCAACTGAAGCCGCTCAAGCTGGCCTATCTGCACGTTGCGTTGTTTGGAAGCGAAACCGACTACCACGCACTGCTGCGGCCGCGATTCGACGGTGCTTACCTGCTCGGCAGCGGCCTGGACAAGGCCAGCGCCGAGAGTGCGCTTGCTGAAGGCCGCGCCGACGCCACTGTGTTTGGCAGCAGCTTCATTGCAAACCCGGACCTGCCTGAGCGCCTTCGCTCCGGCGCCCCGCTCAACACGCCGGACAAGTCGACCTTCTATTCGGGCGGCGCGGAAGGGCTCGTGGACTATCCCACGCTTGAAACCGCCTGAGCGGCACCTTCGTCCCGATCCACTGACACACGAGAGGTTCACCATGAGCAGCATCAAGCCAGGCCGTCTTGACGGCAAGCGCATCCTCATCACCGGAACCGGTGGCGGACAGGGGGCAGTGGCACAGCGCCTGTTCGCGCAGCAGGGCGCAACAGTGATCGGCTGCGACTTCCGACCCGGTGCAGCCGAAGCGACAGCGGAGGAACTGCGCAGCGCGGGTTACTCCGCCTTCGCCAGTACTGTCGACCTCACCGATCCCGATGATGCTGCCAAGTGGGTTCGTGAGGGCGCAGAGAAGATGGGTGGTCTGGATGTGCTTTACAACAACGCCGCCGGCTTTGGGTTCGCACCCTTCGATAAGATGGATTTGAAGCTGTGGCGTCACGTCATGAACGTCGAGCTGGATCTCGTGTTTCACACCACCAATGCGGCGTGGCCGTTGTTGATCAAGAATGGCGGATCGCTGATCAACATCGCCTCATACTCTGCCCTGCTGGGGATCCAACCACTGGCGCAGGTAGCGCATGCCACCGCAAAAGGGGGCATCGTCTCGATGACCCGTGCGTTGGCCGCAGAGGGTGCGCCCTATGGAGTGCGTGCGAACTCAATCGCGCCCGGCTTCATCAGCACGCCGGCCACAGACAAGGCCGTTGATGCTGAAGCAAAGGCTTGGCAGTTGCGACATGCGTTGATCCAGCGTGCCGGCACCGGCGAAGACGTGGCTTACATGGCTCTGTATCTGGCATCGGATGAGTCCAGCTGGGTAACCGGGCAGAACTTCAGCGTGGATGGTGGTGCAACGGCAGGCTGGCGAGACCGGCCCGCCTGGCGGGCAAGGCCTCTGTAGCCTGATGGGGCGGGCTTGACCTTCTTGGACTCAGGCGTGACCAGAAGGGTGACCAGAGGAGTTCCACCGCGACGAGCCGCAGGCGGGGTGCTGGTATCGCTTCCGATCCGAAGCGCACCTCAGGGCGCACGGGAGCGTACTTGCCGTCTCTCCCGGGCGTAGCCACTCGGCGGGCGACCCACGTAGCGAGTGAAGGCCGTACTGAACGTACTCGCCGACGAATAGCCCACGCGCTCGGCTACCTTCTCGATCATCAGGTCCTGACGATCGAGAATGTCCTTCGCGATCGCCATGCGCCAGGCGAGCAGGTACTCCATCGGCGGCATGCCGACCGCGCGAGTAAAGCGCTGGAAGTAGGCCGACCTAGACAGCGCCGCGACCTTGGCCAATTGCTCCACCGTCCAGGCGCGCGAAGGATCGCGGTGGATCTCACGGATCGACAGGGCCAGGCGCTCGTCCGCCAGACCGCGCAGCAGGCCTGCCGGCGCAGCGTCGCCCGGTGCCGCGCGCAAGGCTTCGATAAGCAGGACCTCGACCAGCCGGGTCAGGATGAGGTCGCGCCCCGCTCGCGATTGCATGGCTTCCTCGCGCACAAGGCGCACGAGCACACCGAAACGGTCTTCGCCCCGGACGTGAATGACCGGTGGCAGCAGTGTTACCAGCAACGCCGTGTCCGGCGAATCGAAGACGAAATAGCCGCCCAGCATGCGCACGTCTGGCTCTCCCTCAAGAGTGCCATGACGCATTTCATGACCTTGACCCATGACGGTGGCGGGGTCGATGTCCTGCGGCTCGACAGGCTCGAACCCGGACAGAACAAATCCCGGTGTCGCGGGCAGGAACACGAAGTCGCCCGCTTCCAGGCGCAGCGGGGACGCGCCATCGACCTGCAGATGGCACGCACCGTCGGTCACCACGCAGAAGCCGGGGTGGCCGAATGGCGCGTAGCGGACGCCCCATCGCCCGGCGCCGGAAATGCTCTTGCCCATGACCTTGGCGGGTCGAAGCAGGGTGATCAGTTCGGCGAGGGGGTCGGTCATGGCAGGACTATGGCCAATGTTTCTTGGACTTTACAGCATCGATAGTCCTTTGCCTTGGGCCTATCGTGGTCACACCCAACCACCACGGAGTTCCTGCAATGAAGACTGTCCTGATCACGGGTTGTTCCTCCGGCTACGGACTGGAAACCGCCCGTTACTTCCACGGGCAAGGATGGAAGGTCGTCGCAACGATGCGCCGCCCTGATCCCTCCCTCCTGCCCGCGTCCGACCGCATCAGGGTGGTCGCGCTGGATGTCACCGATGCCGGCAGCATCGCGCGGGCCGTCGCCGAGGCGGGCCCGATTGATGTTCTCGTCAACAACGCGGGCATCGGTGTCGTCGGTGCCTTCGAGGCTACGTCGATGCAATCGGTGCGCGAGGTGTTCGAGACCAACACGTTCGGCACGATGGCGATGGTGCAGGCCGTGATTCCGCAGATGCGCGAGCGCCGGACCGGCACGATCGTGAATGTCACCTCGAGCGCCACCCTGGCCAGCATGCCGCTCGCTGCCGCCTATACGGGCAGCAAAACTGCAGTCGAAGGCTTCACGGGTTCGCTGGCGCATGAACTGGGCGCGTTCGGCATCCGGGTCAAGCTGGTCGAACCCGGCTACGGCCCGACGACGCGGTTCGCCGAGAATGGGGCCGAGCGCATGAATGGCCTCATCCCCGACACCTATGCGGACTTCGCTCGTCCGATCTTCGAAGCCTTCGCCCGTCCGCAGGCGACGACGCAATCCCAGGATGTGGCCGAAGCGGTGTGGCGGGCCGTGCACGACGCTGCCGACCAGTTTCATTTTCCGGCTGGGGCCGATGCCGTCGCATTGGCGGGGCCGCGGTGAACGCGGTGGCACAACTGGTTCGGTCTGGAAAGCGGCGGCGGTATTGGATGTCGGCTCTCGGATCGCTTACGGCAGCGACACTTTCCCGCAGTGCGCACAGCCGTCATTGGATGCACCACTGTTAGATCTGTCGTCGTAGTCTTCTAGCCTAACCCTCACGTAGACGGTGCATGGGCACTTCAGCATAAGTTGGCCGCATCCGGCAAAATTGCCACTTGCGGCACATAAGCCATTGAAGTGCCTAGGCCGGCGAATCTACAGAGGCCTCAAATCGGCCAACTTGTGCATTACGCTCTAGTACAAGTTGGCCAAAACGGCCAACTTATGCTTTCGCCCACACGCGGTTGCTGCCAGGTGCCTGATTCAATGGTGGGCCCACCAGGATTCGAACCTGGAACCAAAGGATTATGAGTCCTCTGCTCTAACCGTTGAGCTATAGGCCCTTGCGGCCGCACAGTGTAGTGGAGGCCAGTAGGCGCTTTCCACTGCACCCCTCACATCAACCGAAACGCGGGCCCATCTCCTGGACCCGCCATCTGCACGGCATCGCCGCCGAGCAGGAGGTCACCGATCCCGGTGCCGCCTGCACGTACCAGCGCCTGCAGGGTGTCACCCAATTGCCAGCGATTGAGGTCGTCGGGGATGCCCAGGTCACGCCCGCGACGATGCGCGAACGTGCGCCCGAGGAAGCCCTGTGGGCGCAGGTCGTCCAGATACCACGGCAGCCCCGGGAAGTGGCCGTCGACGGGTCTCGTCGGGCGAACGAGTCAGATTGGGGCGTGCGGCGGTGGTCGACACGTGGAAGGTCTCGCCCGTGAGTGCCACGACCGAGCCCAGTTCTTCAAGGGTGGCGTCCGGGCGCATGCGCCGCCACCCGCCCCAAAAAAACAAACCCCGCTTGCGCGGGGTCTGTCGGGTTTCAACGCGGTGCGCTGGAATTGATCAATCGATATCCAGGAAGCTGCGCAGCTGCTCGGAGCGGCTCGGGTGACGCAGCTTGCGCAGCGCCTTGGCTTCGATCTGGCGGATGCGCTCGCGGGTGACGTCGAACTGCTTGCCGACTTCCTCGAGGGTGTGGTCGGTGTTCATGTCGATGCCGAAGCGCATGCGCAGCACCTTGGCTTCCCTCGGGGTGAGGCCGGCCAGCACGTCGCGCACGGTTTCAGACAAGTTGATGTTGGTGGTGTTCTCGATCGGGGACTCCACGTTGGTGTCCTCGATGAAGTCGCCCAGATGGGAATCCTCGTCGTCGCCGATCGGGGTTTCCATCGAGATCGGCTCCTTGGCGATCTTCATCACCTTGCGGATCTTGTCTTCCGGCATGTCCATTTCCTTGGCCAGCTCCTCCGGCGTGGCCTCGCGGCCATACTGCTGGAGCATCTGACGGGAAATGCGGTTCAACTTGTTGATCGTTTCGATCATGTGCACCGGGATACGGATGGTGCGCGCCTGATCGGCGATCGAACGGGTGATGGCCTGGCGGATCCACCAGGTCGCATACGTGGAGAACTTGTAACCACGGCGGTATTCGAACTTGTCCACGGCCTTCATCAGGCCGATGTTGCCTTCCTGGATGAGGTCGAGGAACTGCAGGCCGCGGTTGGTGTACTTCTTGGCGATCGAGATGACCAGGCGCAGGTTGGCCTCGACCATTTCCTTCTTGGCCTTGCGTGCACGCGCTTCACCGTAGGCCATGGCGCGGCTGATTTCCTTCAGCTCGTCCAGTTCCAGCCAGGTGGTCTTCTCGATGTCGATCGTCGCCTGCTGTTCGGCAATGATCTGGTCCTTCACGTCACGCAGGGCCGAGGACCACTTCTGCTTGCGCTTCAGTGCGTCTTCCACCCACTCCAGGTTGGTCTGGTTGCCTTCCCACGAGCGGATGAAGTCCTTGCGCGGCATGCGCGCGGTCACGGTCGCCAGGTTCAGCACGCGGCGTTCGTGGGACTTGATCGAGGCCATGACGTCGCGCAGCTGCTTGACCAGCACATCGGTCAGCGGCAAAGGCAGCTTCAGGGTCACGAACACGGCGGCCATGTCGTCGCGCAGCTTGGCCAGCGGCTTGCGGTCGCCCTTGGCCGCGGCCTTCTTGAACGCGGTGTACGCATCGCTCAGGGCCTGCATGCGGCGTGCGACTTCTTCCGGATCCGGACCGGTCGGGCCGGCCTCTTCCTCGACGTCGTCGCCGTCGTCGTCTTCATCGGCGTCTTCGTCAGCCTCATCGCTGGTGTCTTCGGCCACGGCCGGGGCCGGGACTTCTTCGACCAGGTCGTTGAAGCCGACGATCACTTCGGCCAGGCGCTTCTTGCCTTCCTTGTGCGCGTCGTAGTCGGCCAGCAGCGATTCCACCGATACCGGGAAGGTACCGAGTGCGGCCTGGACCTGGCCAAGGCCTTCTTCGATGCGCTTGGCGATGGCGATTTCGCCTTCGCGGGTCAGCAGCTCGACGGTACCCATTTCGCGCATGTACATGCGCACCGGGTCGGTGGTGCGGCCACCTTCGGTGTCGAGCGCGCTCAGCGCGGCGGCGGCTTCTTCGGCCGCGGTGTCATCGACTTCGCGGTTGCCGGTGTTGCCATCGTTGAGCAACAGGGTTTCTGCATCGGGAGCAACTTCATGGACATCAATGCCCATGCCGTTGATCATGCCGATGATATCTTCGATCTGCTCCGGGTCGACGATGTCGTCGGGCAGATGGTCATTGACTTCGGCGTAGGTCAGGTAGCCCTGTTCCAGGCCCTTGCTGATCAGAAGCTTGATGTCGTTTTGCTGGGCAGGACGTTCGTTGGCCATGTAGTGCTCGCGCCACCGGCTGGGAGAGGGAATAGAACCTAGCATTATACCAGCCCGGCGCCCCGCGTTCCCGGGCGGTGGTCCCGGGGGCTAGGGTCTGAGCAGGAAGGTCACGGGACCATCGTTGACCAGGCTGACAACCATATGGGCACCAAACTGGCCGGTTTCCACCCCCGGGGCATGTTTTTGTCTGCAGATATCGACCAGTCGATTGAATCCGCGTTCAGCCTCCGCCGGCGGCGCGGCGGTACTGAAGCCCGGCCGCATCCCGCTGGATGTATCGGCCGCCAGGGTGAATTGGCTGACCAGCAGCAATCCGCCGCCGGTGTCGCGCAGGGACCGGTTCATTTTTCCGGTCTCATCGCCGAAGACACGGTAACCAAGCAGGCGATCGGCCATCCGGGTGATCTGGGCCTCGGTGTCGCCCGGCTCCATGCCCACCAGGGCCAGCAGGCCGGGCCCGATCTGGCCCACGACGGCCTGCTCGACATGGACGCTGGCTTGGCTCACGCGCTGGATCAGGACAAGCATCGGCAGGGCTCCGCAACTGAAGGCGGCCTACCTTAACGCGCCCGCGCGCCGACAGGCTGGCCGCCAGCGGCTAGACTTCGCAGCGATGAAACCGCACACCACTGCCCGCCTGGCGTACCGCGCCGCTGCCCTGTTCACTCGCCTGCCCTGGTCCTGGCTGCGCGCCGTCGCGACGCTGCTGGCCTGGCTGTGGATCCGTCTCAACGCCCGTGAGAGCCGCGTCACCCGCCGCAACCTTGAGCTGGCCTACCCCGAACTGAGCGATACCGAGCGCGCGGTGCTGCACCGGAACGTGCTGCGCTCCACCGCGCTGCAGGCGATCGAAACCCTGCGCCTGTGGACCCAGCCGCGCGAGCGCAACCTGGCCCGGCTCACCGAGCGCCACGGCGAGGCGCTGTACGACGCCGCCCTGGCTGCCGGCAAGGGCGTGATCGTGGCCGCCCCGCACTACGGCAACTGGGAGCTGCTCAACCAGTGGCTGGCCTCGCGCGGCCCGATCGCGATCGTCTACAAGGCCCCGGATGAAGCGGTAGGCGATGCTTTCCTGCAGCTGGTCCGAGGCGGCGACAACGTCCAGCAGGTCCGGGCCGAGGGCCCGGCCGTGCGCCAGCTGTTCAAGGTGCTCAAGGACGGCGGCGCCACCGGCATCCTGCCCGACCAGCAGCCCAAGGCCGGTGACGGGGTGTTCGCGCCGTTCTTCGGGGTGGAGGCGCTGACCATGACCCTGGTCAACCGGCTGGCCGAGCGCACCGGCGCGACCGTGCTGTACGGCTGGTGCGAGCGGATCGGCCCGGACATGGACTTCGCGCTGCACATCGAGGCCGCCCCGCCGGCCGTGGCCGATCCGGACCCGCGTACCGCCGCCAGCGCCCTCAATGCCGGGATCGAACGCATCGCCCGGCGCGATCCGGCGCAGTATCAGTGGACCTACAAGCGCTATACGCTGCGTCCACCGCAGAGCGGCGAGGACGATCCCTACGCCACCGAGGACCATCCGCACTGACTGCGACGCAGCGTCGCGCCCTTGGCGCGATTGAATCGGCGCTTTCCGTCCCCACTGTGGAAACCACGATGTCCCCCACGGCCCCTGCCATGTCTTCTGCTTCTTCCCTGTTCGGCGATCCGGCCGCGATCCGCTGCGAGCGCGCGGTGGCCGAACTGCGCGCCGGTCGCCCGGTGGTGATCGACGATGGCCACGGCCAGCGCCTGGCCTTCATCGCGCTGGACAGCAGCACCCGCACCAGCTTCACCGCCTTCGCTACGGCCGCCGGGGATCGCCACTATCTGTTCCTCACCGCGACCCGCGCACGCGTGCTCGGCGTCAGTGCCGAACGTGGCGCGCGCGTGCCGCTGGCCGGCATCGACTTCGATGCCCTGCCCTCGCTCAGCTACCTGCGCGATCCCGGCGCGATGCCGCCCGGCTGGACCGGCGGCGAAGCGCTGGACGATGGCGCGGTGGAGATTGCCCGCCTCGGCCTGCTGCTGCCGGCGATGGTCGGGGTGCTGTTGAACTCCGATGACCGCCGCTTCGACGGCTGCGCCCAGGTCTCGCTGTGCGACCTGAGCCAGGGCGCCGAGCAGGCCGCGCACGCCTATGAGCTGGTGGCCCGCTCGCCGGTCCCGTTGCGCGAGGTCGGCATGACCGAATTTGCGGTGTTCCGCGGTGGCGTGGCCCAGCGCGACCAGGTCGCGATCATCGTCGGCACGCCGGACCTGTCCGCCGTGGTGCCGGTGCGCGTGCACTCCTCCTGCCTGACCGGTGACCTGTTCGGCTCACTCAAGTGCGACTGTGGCGACCAGCTGCGGCGTGGTCTGCGCAAGCTCAAGGAGCTTGGTGGCGGCGTACTGTTGTACCTGGACCAGGAAGGTCGTGGCACCGGCATCGCCGCGAAGATGCGCGCCTACGGTTACCAGCATGATGGGCTCGATACGATCGACGCCGATGCGCAGCTTGGTTTTGGTGCCGACGAGCGCCGGTACGGCAGTGCCGTGGCGATGCTGCAGGGCCTGGGCGTGACCCGCGTGCAACTGCTCAGCAACAACCCGACCAAGGCCCAGCGCCTGCGCAATGCCGGCATCGACGTGGTCGATTGCGTGCCGGTCACCGGCGACATCACCGCCGAGAACGAACAGTACCTGCGCACCAAGGCCGAACGCGCCGGCCACCTGCTCGATGTGGATGCACTGATCCAGGCCGCGCAATAGCCCACGGCAACCTGCTACCGTCTGCGCCACGGGCGGTTGCACCTGCACGCATGCGCCCGGCCCGTTTCCAGCCGAGCGCCCTGCCTTGTCCGATCTCCTCGACACTCCCGTGCCGCCGCCCCTGCCGCCGTCGCCCGCCGCGCCGGACTGGCAACCGCTGCCGCTGCGTTCGGCCTCGCTGGCCGCCTTCGGTGGCGCGATCGCCGGCGCGCTGCTGATCGGCGGTGCGTTCGGTGCGCTGTGGGTGGTGTTCGATCTGCCGGGGCGCTGGTGGGGCGCGGCCGGCATGGTGCTGCTGGGCGCACTGATCGGTGCCGCGCTCGCCTTCCGCCGCCAGCGCCGCACCTATTGGCGGCTTGATGCCCAGGGGCTCGGGCTGCGCCGTGACCTGCTCTGGCAGAACGAAACCCGCGTACCGACCTCGCGCGTGCAGCACCTGGATCTGCGCCGTGGCCCGATCGAACGCAGCGCCGGGTTGAGCACGCTGGTCGTGCATACCGCCGGCAGCCGCTTCAGCGCGGTCACCCTCAGTGGCCTGGACAGCGCCGATGCCGAGCGCCTGCGCGATACCCTGGCGCACCAGCTGGACCAGGACGACGACGCCCTGTGAGTATTCCGCCGCCGCTTGATGCCGCGCCGGAGCAGCGGCTGCATCCCTGGTCGTGGCTGTTCGTGCTGCTGATGCAGCTGCGCCAAGGCCTGGTGCCGTTGATCGCGTTGGTGGTGTTCGGCCAGCGCGGCGACCGCGATGAGTTCTGGCTGTCGATCGGCCCGGTGATCGCCGTGGTGGTGCTGGTGGCGTACTCGGTGCTGCAGTACCTCACTTACCGCTACCGGATCGGGGCGACGGCAATCACGGTGCGCAGCGGCGTGTTCGCGCGCAATCGCCGCGAGATTCCCTTCGCCCGCATCCACAACGTGGTGGTCCACCAGAACCCGTTGCACCGCCTGTTCGGGGTGGCCGAGCTGAAGCTGGAATCGGCCGGCGGCAACCGACCCGAGGCAGAAATGCGGGTGCTCAAGCTGGACCAGGCGCTCGCACTGGAGCGGCTGGTCCGCCAGCGTGGCCAGGCAGCGCCGGCTGCGGCCGAGGGCGAGGCGGCGCTTGCCGAGCCTGCCGAGGACGTGCTGCTGGCGCTGGGCCCCGGCGAGGTCATCCGCATCGGGCTGTTGTCCAACCGCGGCTGGGTCGTGGTGGTGGCGGTGCTGGGTGCGATGCTGCAATTGTTCCCGCGTGGCAGCGTGTCCGATGTGATCGAAGCAGGCGGGCGCCAGGCCTTCGGCTATGCCAGCCACCTGCACCCTGGCATGTGGCTCTGGGCGATTGCCGCAGTGCTGGCCGTGGCCGGTTTCTGGGTGCTGCTGCGGGTGCTCTCGGTGGTGCTCGCGCTGCTGCGCTATTACGGTTTCCGGCTCAGTGAGCACGAGCGTCGGCTGACCGTGGCCAGCGGACTGTTGACGCGCATGCGCACCAGCGTGGCGCGGCGCCGGATCCAGGCCTGGACGCTGCGCGAGACGGCCCTCCAGCGCTGGTTCCAGCGCCGGCAACTGCGCATCGATATCGCGGCCGGCAACCCCGGCGAAGGCGAGCGGCGTGACCTGCGCGAACTCGCGCCGCTGGCGACGCCGGCCGTGTGCGATGGGCTGGTCCAGCATCTGCTGCCGCACCTGCAGTGGCCGCCGGCGCGCTGGCAGCCGGTTCAGAGGCGCGGCTGGTGGCGGCTGTGCCTGGGCGCGCTGTGCGTGGTTCCGCTGCTGAGCGCGGGCGCGATCTGGTACGGCGGTCCGTGGGGCGCGCTGTTGCTGCTGTGGTTGCCGTGGTCGGCATTCCGCGCGCACCGGCAGATGGACCGCATCGGCTATCACCTGGATGACGACTACGTGGCCGTGCGTGGCGGCTGGTGGCAGCGCTGGTGGCGCTTTGCAGAGCTGGACAAGCTGCAGGCGCTGCGCCTGACCCGCTCGCCGCTGGACCGCCGGCTGGGCACGGCCAGCGTGTGGCTGGATACCGCCGGCGCGGGCATGGGCACGCCGTTGGTGCTGCAGTACCTGCCGGAGGCCGAAGCACGCGCGGTGTATGAGCAGCTGGGCCGGGCGTTGGCCAAGCGCCGCCTGCGCTGGTAGCCGAGCCTCCACGCACGGCGTGGACCGACCGGATGAACACCGTCCACGCAGGGGGTGCATCCCGGTGCTGTCCGCTGCTCGCCGGCTCGCCCTAACCCGGCCGGCATCGCCACGGATGCTTCAGCGCTTGGCCGGCCCCCAGTACCCGAGATCCTTGCGGATCTGCAGGCCGCGCGTCCACGCGCCGAACGGTTTGCGCTTGAGCGTGCCGAGTTCGCCGGACAGGAAATCCTCGGTCGCGGCGATCACCCGCTCGGAGGAATAGCCATCGCGGAACGGGTGGATGGCATCGGCGTAGCGCCGGATCTCGGCCATCAACGCCGGCGCCGGATCCAACGCCTGGGCCAGCATCGCGGGCAGCTGCGTGGCGTCGTCGAAATCGATCATGTGCGGCTGCGGCACCCGGTTGCGGAAGGTGACCACGGGTTTGTGCTGCACGATGAACTCGGACACGATCGAGGAGGTGTCCGAGACCAGCACATCGGCGGCGCGCTGCGCGGCCATCACCTGTTCGGGCTCGATGAAGCGCGCATGCGGGCCAGCCAGCGCGCGGTAGCGATCGAACAGCTCCGGCGCGCACTTGGGGTGCAGGGTCAGCAGCCAGTAGTGATCGCCGCGGGCGATGTCGGCCGCGATCTGGTCGTACAGGTGTGGCGCCGCGCTCAAGCGCTCGGTGAAGGTCGAACCGAACAGGATCACCGGGCGGCCCTGGGCTGGCACGCGCAATCCCGCGCTCAGGCCGCCGTCATCGCGGAACAGCGGGTCCAGCTTGGGCCAGCCGGTCTCGGCCACGGCGAAGTGGCCCTCGCGCGCGGCCAGCTCGCGGAACGGGGCGGTCGTGGCCGGGCCCTGGGTGCAGTACAGATCGAACAGTCCCCGCACCCGGAAGTGGCCACGGGCGCTGTCGCGCTTCTGCACGTTGAAACCGTGGAACACCTGCACCTTGGCCCCGGCGATGAACGGCGGCACCCAGTTGGCGGCACTGAACACCGCACGTGGGCGCAGCGCCAGCGCCTCTTTCAGGCCGACGTTGGGCACGCCGGGCAGCGATGCGCCGGCGGCGCCATCGGCGAACCAGGCCGACACCGATTGACCGGATGCGTGCAACGCCTGCGCCAGAGGGGCGAGAATGGGCAGCGCATAACGCTCCGTCGCAAACAGCAGGTACTCGGCCATCATGTCCTCCTCGACCGCTCCCACTGAACGGCCTCGCATTTCGGCCTGCATTATCGCGTTCAATGAAGCCGACCGCATCGGCGACTGCCTGGCCTCATTGGCCTTCTGCGACGAGATCGTCGTGGTGGACTCGCAATCGACCGACGCCACGGTGGCGATCGCGACGGCGGCCGGGGCGCGGGTGCTGCAGCGCCGGTTCGATGGGTTCCGCAGCCAGAAAGCGTTCTGCGTCGAGCAGGCCACCCACGACTGGGTGCTGTGCCTGGATGCCGACGAGCGCATCAGCGACGTCCTGCGCGAGGCGATCCTGACCGCGCAGGCCACCGGCTTCACCGGCCACCACGGCTACCGTTTCGCGCGGTTGTCCGCGTATTTCGGCAAGTTCCTCAAGCACGGCAATGCCTACCCGGACCGGGTCCTGCGCCTGTTCGACCGCCGCCATGGCGGCTGGCGCGGCAAGCGCGAGATCCATGAGGCGGCCAGCGTGGATGGCGCGGTGGGCACCCTGCGGGGTGATCTGATCCATTACCCCTACCGCTCGCTGGAGCAGCAACTGCTCAAGACCCAGCGCTACGCGCGGATGATGGCCGAGCACGAGTTCGCGCGGGGCAAGCGCGCCACGCTGCCCAAGCTGATCCTGGCGCCGGCGTGGCGGTTCTGGCGCGGGCTGCTGCTGCGCGGCGGCTTCCGCGACGGCTGGCACGGGCTGGTCTACGCCTATGTGCGCGCCAACTACGTGCGCCAGAAGACCATCATGCTGTGGATGCTGCAGAACGGGCAGCCGGTCACCGACCCGCCGCGGAATCAGCCCGACGCCTGAGCCTGAGCCTGAGCCTGAGCCTGGGCCTGGGCCCGCGCCAACGCCAGGCGCCGGGTATGGCCCTGGACGATCGACAACCCGGCCAGCAGGCCGACGATGGTGACGTAGAAGCTGGCCGTGATCTGGTGCGCGAACATCGACTGGGTGATCCCGCACAGCACATAGGTCACCACCACCATGATCCCGGCGGCGGCCGGGCCACGGAAGGTCTGCTCGCCGCTGCGCCGGTGCAGGCCGGTGAACACCCACAGCGGCACGCCATAGATCGCCAGCAGCAACAGCAGGCCCGGGGCGCCCTGGGTCGCGGCCCATTCGGCCAGATCGTTGTGCGCATGGCCCAGGTGGCAGCGCTGCTCACTCGGATCATCCCGGCACACCGGCAGGCGCTGCATGGCGCTGTCGAAATGGCCGATGCCCACCCCCGTCAGGGGATGGTCGAGGAAGGTTTCATAGGCCACCTGCAGCCGCTCCACGCGCGCACCGGCGGAGGAGTCGCTGTCACCGCGCTCCATCCGCACCACGTCGTGCTTGAGCTCGGTCAGGCGGACCTGCTCGCGCAGGCTCGGGATGGTCAGGGTCAGGGTGCCGGCGATCGCCACCAGTGCCAGCAGCACGCCCAGGCGCGCACGCCCGGTGCGCCAGCGCAGGCTCATCGCCATCACCACCAGCAGCGCCAGCAGCGCCAGCCAGACCCCGCGGCTGCCGCTGAGCACGATGGTCACGCAGCCGGCGACCATGCCCACGATCACCCAGGTCCAGCGCTGGTGTGGCCGGCAGAAGACCAGCAGCACCATCAGCACCAGCACGATGTCGGCCAGCACGATCGCATTGGTGCTCAGGTCGGCACGCGGCGCGCCCCCGGCCACCTGCAGGATCGACAGCACCATCGTGCCGAGCAGGCCGGCCAGGGCGCCTGCCCACAGCCAGCGGATATCCGGCCGCAAGGCACACACCCACAAGGCGATCCACGGGATCACGACGAACCGCGACCGGTTGTCGATATCGCGCAGCCCCTGCTCGAACAGATAGATCGAGAGCAGCGCGAAGGCGATCGCGGCCACCACCAGCCAGGCCAGCACTTTCACCGGCCGCCCGGCCAGGCCACGTGCGCGCCACAGGTAGTCCGGCGCCAGCAGCGTGCTCAGCAGCAGAAGGATGCCGTAGGGCAGCAGATTCTGCGGCAGGGTCAGCACCAGGGCGGGCATGCAGAACAGGCCCACGGTGGCGATCCAGTGCGCCACGCCGGCACGCCCCTGCAGCGGCGGCAGGGAAACAGGCGTGGCCGGCTCGGATCCACGGGAAAACGTCATTGCCAACCTCGATCGCCACACGCAGGCACGCAGGCCCGTGATTGCACTGGACGCGACCGGCGCCCACGGTCCTGCGGTTCCCGCCCGGGCAGGCCGCCAGCAGTGCAGACCTCACTCATCGCCATCGATCCGGTGCAGCGCGCGTTCGCGCTCCTGCTCTTCGGCGCTGGCCACGCAGGGGCCATGGATGTCACCGGGCCTTACCAACCACCAACGCCGGCGGTTGGCGACCCCGGCCAGCTCGGCGCTGGTGCGGTCCACACAGGCCAGCAGTGCGTCTTCCTGCACCAGCAACCAACGCTGCTGCGGACGTGCCGCCTGCCAGGCGACGCCATCGCCCAGCTGCCGGTCCCAGCGTCGGTTGAAACCGAAGGTGGCGGCGTCCCGGTCGGCCATCAGCAGATTCTGCTCTTTCCAGGCGACCAGGCCCAGTTCGGCGTCTGGACCGATGCGCTGGCCGACCTGCTGCATCAGGCCGCGGGCGGAACTGGAGTCGTTGAACAGCGGGTAGCCGATCAGCCCGAATGCGACCCAGGCCATGGTCAGCGTCGCCACCACGGCCAGGTGGAAGCGGCGCACGCCGGCGATGCACAGGGTGAGCACGGCCCAGCAGCCGAGTGCGACCGCGACCCAGCCCAGGCCGGAGGTCACCGCGGTATCGATGCCACGGTCGAGAATCAGTTTGCGTTCGAAGCCCGGCTGCCCGACCAGCATGGACGTGCCGATGCCGAGCAGGCCGGCCGCCAGCAGGGCCACGAAGCCGCCCAGCAGCCACTGGAACGCGCGCTTGCGCAGCAGCCCCGGCAGCAGCGGTGCCAGCGCCAGGCAGAACATCGGCAGCGCCGGCAGGATGTAGACGTCGCGCTTGCCGTTGGGGATCGAGAAGAACAGCACGATCAACAGCCACCACACCAGCGGCAGCAGGTAGCGCGCATCGCGCCGCTGCAGGCGCCGGCGCCAGGCCGGGATCGCCCACGGAATCGCCAGGAAGGCGGGGATCCACATCGAGGGCATCGTGCCCAGGAAGTACCACCACGGCTGGTGATGATCCCAGGACTGGGCATAGCGCTTGGCGGTCTGCCGGAACAGGATGTCGTCCAGGTAGGCCCGGTACTCGGCCGAGCCGCTGCCCAGCGCGGTCACCACCATCGGCACCAGCCACAGCGCGATGGCCAGCACGAACGCCAGCGGGCCGAGCCAGAAACGCCAGTCGCGGCAGTGCAGCTTGACCCGCGGCCAGCCGAGTACGGAGGCCACCGCCGCCGGAAGGATCATCAGCAGTGCGATCACGCCCACGCCCTTGGTGATCACCCCGAGCCCGGCGGCGAACCAGCCCAGCCACCACCAGCGCCATGCGGGGCCACTGAGCAGATGGCGCAGCAGGCCGTAGTTGGCCAAGGTGATGAAGAACACCACCAGCGGGTCGATCTGGGCCTTCTTGGACTGGAAGGTGAAGTGCAGCGCGAACAGCAGCGCCCAGGCGGCATACAGCCCGACCCGCCTCGTCCACAGCCGGCGGCCAAGGTCGTAGACACAGGCCAGGGTACCCAGCGCGGCCAGCAGCGAGGGCAGCAGGAACGCCACGCGCCAATCACCGATCAGCGAATACAGCGCAGCCTGCGACCACATCAGCATCGGGGGCTTGTCCGAATACAGCTCGGTGCCCCGGTGCGGGAACAGCCAGTCGCCGCTGTCCACCATCTGCTTGGCGACCAGCGCGAAGCGGGGTTCATCGGACGGCCAGGGATCACGCATGCCCAGGCCAGCCCCCAGAACGAGCAGGGCCATCAGGGCAAGCAGCCAGAACTCTCGGGATGCGCGGTGGTTAAGCATGGGGCGGGATTCTAGCCGGGTTCGGTTCAACCCTTCTTTAGCAGACGCGCATAGAAGAAGCCGTCAGCACCGTCCTCACCCGGCAGGCGCTGGCGCCCGGCCCAGGAATCGTGGCCATACGCCTCACCCAGCGGCAGGAAGCCCGCGCCACGCGTGCGCTGCAGGAACGCTTCGACCTGGAACTGATTTTCATCGCGCAGGATCGAGCATGTCGCATACAGCAGGGTTCCGCCGGGAGCGAGCATCGTCCAGCACGCATCCAGCAGGCGTGCCTGCAGCGCGATCAGGGCGTCGATGTCGGTCGGCCGGCGGTGCACCAGCACGTCCGGCTGCCGGCGGATGATGCCGGTGGCCGAACACGGGGCGTCGAGCAGGATGGTGTCGAACAACTGCCCATCCCACCAGCTGGCCGGATCGGTCGCGTCACCGGCCAGCACCTTCGCGTTCTGGCCCACGCCGGTGCGTGCGAACGTTTCGCTGATGCGCTTGAGCCGGCGCGGATCGATGTCCAACGCCAGCAGGTGCAGGGTCGGATCGCGCTCGAGCAGGTGCGCGGACTTGCCGCCCGGTGCGGCGCAGGCATCCAGTACGCGCGCGCCAAGGCGCGGCGCCAGCGCATCGGCCACCTGCTGGGCAGACAGATCCTGCACCGACAGCGCGCCCTCGGCGAAGCCGGGCAGCGCAGTGACTGCGACCGGCACCGGCAGGCGGATCGCATCGGCACCGATGCTGGAGGCTTCGGCAGCGATGCCGGCGGCTTCCATCTGCTGCAGCATCGCCTCGCGGCTGCCGTGCTGGCGGTTGACCCGCAGCCACAACGGCGCGGCCTGCAGGCTGGCGCTGAACACCGCCTCGGCCTCATCCGGCCAATCCTGTTCGATCTTTTCGGCCATCCACAGCGGGAAGGCATCGCGCGGCGGCAACGGCGGAATGCCTTCGCGCTGGGCACGGCGCAGCAGCGCATTGACCATGCCGGCCTGACGGTCACGGCCCATCGCGCGGGCGGCGTCCACCGTGGCCGAGAGCGCGGCGTGGGCGGGCAGCTCCAGCGCGTCGAGCTGGGCGAAGCCGACCAGCAGCAGCGCACGCAGTTCGTCCTCGCGCACGCTCAGCGGGCGCGGCATCCACTGCGCCAGCGCGGCATCGTAGGCGGCACGGCGGCGCAGCACGGCAAAGCACAGCGCCTCGAGCAGCGCGCGGTCGCGGCTGTCGTCCAGGGTCGGCAGGGCGGTGGCCAGTTCGGCCTTCAGCGAGCGGCCACGGCCGATCACCTGGGCCAGGACGCGCGCGGCCAGCACGCGCGTGGGGACGCCGGGGGCGGTGTGGGCGGTGTAGGGGCCTGCAGGCTTGCCGGAACGCGCGTTGGTCATCTCAGGCACCCACGCCGAGGTCGCGGCGGGCGTTGAGGTAATCGGCGGCGGTGATCGCCTTGCCGCCCTCACGCTGCAGCACGCGCAGGCGCAGCGCACCCTGGCCGCAGGCGATGTCGATGCCCTCGCGCGAGGCCGCCAGCAACGTACCCGGGGCCTTGCCCTGGTTGTCATCCAGCGCGATCGCACCATGGATGCGCACACGCTCGCCGGCCAGCATCGCCTCGGCGATCGGCCACGGGTTGAACGCGCGTACGGTACGGGCCAGCGCGTGGGCATCCTGCGCCCAGTCCAGACGGGCCTCGGCCTTGTCCAGCTTGTGCGCGTAGGTCACGCCCGCCTCGGGCTGCGGCTGGGCGATCGGCTTGATGCCCGCGCGCAGCAGGCCCAGGCCGTCGGAGAGCACCTGCGCGCCCAGCTCGGCCAGGCGGTCGTGCAACTGGCCGCCGGTATCGTTGGCACCGATCGCGATGTGCTGCTTGAGCAGCACCGGGCCGGTATCCAGTCCCGCCTCCATCTGCATCAGGCACACGCCGGTCTCGGCGTCGCCCGCCTGGATCGCACGCTGGATCGGCGCGGCACCGCGCCAGCGCGGCAGCAGCGAGGCGTGCACGTTCCAGCACCCGTGGGTCGGGATGGTCAGCACCGCCTTGGGCAGGATCAGCCCGTAGGCCACCACGACCATCAGGTCCGGCGCCAGATCGCGCAGCTGCTGCTGCGCTTCGGGGGTCTTCAGGCTTTCCGGCTGGAACACCGGGATGCCGCGCGCGATCGCTTCGAGCTTGACCGGCGACGGTGCCAGGCCACGGCCACGGCCGGCCGGGCGATCGGGCTGCGTGTACACCGCGACCACTTCATGGTGGCGGGCGGCGGCACGCAGCGAGGACACGGCGAACTCCGGCGTACCGGCAAAGACAATCTTCATGGCGACCCCACTAACAGAAAGTAAAACGGCGCCGGTGTCCGGCGCCGCGCAACAGGACCCGTCGCGCGGTCAGCCCGCGCGGCGGTCTCTGCCCTCACCTCAGGCAACGTGCTTGCGCTGCTTGGCCAGCTTCTTGCGCACCATCTCGCGCTTGAGCGGGGAGAGGTAATCAATGAACAGCTTGCCGTCCAGGTGGTCCATCTCGTGCTGCACGCACACGGCAAGCACGCCGTCGGTGGTCAGTTCCTGGGCCACGCCATGGCGGTCCAGGTAACGCACGGTGATCTGGTTGGCGCGGGTGACATCGGCAAAGATGCCCGGCACCGACAGGCAGCCTTCCTGGTAGACCTGGCCGCCTTCGTTGGCGACGATTTCAGGATTGATGAACACCATCGGGGTGTCCTTCTCCTCACTGACATCGATCACCATGAAGCGCTTGTGCACGTCCACCTGGCTGGCGGCCAGGCCGATGCCCGGGGCGTCGTACATGGTCTGGAACATGTCGTCGATCAGGGTCTGGAACGCTGGCGTGGTCACGTCGGCGGCATCGATCAACGCAGCCTTGGTACGCAGGCGCGGATCGGGAAATTCGAGAATGGGCAGGAGGGCCATGGCAAATACCGGTAGGGGGCGCCGGTCGAAGCGGCGTACAGGGCGATTCTATCGCCAACGCTTGCCCCGCGCCCCGGTTTCTGGACTATAGTGCGCGAACCTGTTGGGGAATCAGGCACCACATCTATGTTTGAACGAACTCGTACGGTCGTCGCCGTGGCGATGCTGACCGTTGCTACCTATGCTACCGCCGTGGAAATGAATGGCGGGCACCCGGATACCTATGTCGTGCGCAAAGGGGACACGCTGTGGGATATCTCGGCGCGCTTCCTGCAGAAGCCCTGGCTGTGGCCGGAGATCTGGCAGGCCAACCCGCAGGTCAGCAATCCACACCTGATCTACCCGGGTGACGTGCTCAGCCTGGCCTATCTGGACCGCGTCGTGGCCCAGCCCGGCCCGCGCCAGGAGGCCCCGATCAACGGCGTTCCACTGGAGCAGGTCGAGCCGTTCCTGAAGCAGCTGAGCGTGGTCGACGAGGTCAAGTCGCTCCCGTATGTGGTCAACCTGGAAGACAACCGCCTGCGTGCCACCACCGGGCAGACCGCCTATGTGCGGGGCCTGGAGAACGCCCAGGTCGGCCAGCGCTACGCGGTGGTCCGCCCGACCGTGCAGTACGCCCTGCCCAAGCCGACCGAAGACCTCAACGCCCGCGGCGACACCACGCCCGGCAGCGGCAATGTCTGGAAAGCCTTCATCGTGCCCAGCAAGCGCCACCAGACGCTGGGCTACGAACTGGCCCAGATCAACGTCGGCACGGTGAGCCGCGTGCAGAGCGGCGATGTCGAGGTGACCTCGCTGGTGCTGCAGGGCCAGGTCGACGGCCGCGAAGTGCGCGCCGGTGATCGCCTGGTGCCGGTCGAAGCCCGCCCGTACGATCTGCAGTTCGTGCCGCACGTGCCCGCCCCGCAGACCGCTGATCTGGATGTGCGCGTCCTGGCGGTGGCCGACACCTTCACCTCGGGCGGTCCGCGCGATGTGATCGCGATCTCCGCCGGCAGCGCCAACGGGGTCGACAACGGCACCGTGTTCTCGCTGTGGCGCCAGGGCCGTCACGTCGCCCACCGGATGGACTACCCGAACTCGTCGCGGATGGACGATTCGCTGACCAGCGGTGCCGGCCGGGTCACCCTGCCGGACGAGTACGCCGCCCACGCGATGGTGTTCCGCACCTTCGAGAACGTCAGCTACGCGCTGGTGATGGAAGGCGTGAAGCCGGTCCACGTCGGCTATTCGGCACTGCATCCCGATAAGCAGTAAGCGCGGCGGAATCCTACCCTGCCCTCCGACGGCGCCCTAGGGCGCCGTCGTCGTTTGCGCCTCAGGGTAAGCGGATGCCCATCTGCTGCCCTGCCTCCTCCACCGCCCTGCTCACCGTCGTCCTCGCCGGAGGCGCCCTGCCGCCCCGCCTGCGCCTGCTGCGCCAGTTCCGGGATGCGGCCGCGGCGCTGCGCGCCGGTCCGGGCGCCTGGCGCGCCGCCGGATGCAGCCCCGCGCAACGCGCCCGCCTGGCCTTGCCGGACGAAGGCTACCTGGCCCACGGCCTGGCCTGGCTGGCAGACGAACGCCACCACCTGCTGGCCCTCACCGATCCCGATTACCCGGCGCTGCTGGCCCAGATCGAGGAACCGCCCGTGGCGTTGTTCGTGGACGGAGACCCGACGCGCCTGTGGCATCCGGCGGTGGCGGTGGTCGGCAGCCGCTCGCCCTCCCCCGGCGGCCGCGAGCACGCGCGCGCCTTCGCCACCGCGCTGGCCGGCGATGGCTGGTCGATCATCAGCGGCCTGGCGACCGGGGTCGATGCCCAGGCCCACGAGGGCGCCCTGCAGGTCGCCGCGGGCATGACCGTGGCCGTGGTGGCCACCGGTCTGGACCAGACCTACCCGCCCCGGCATGCCGCCCTGCATGAACGGATTGCCGCCACCGGCGCGGTGGTCAGCGAATACGCGCCCGGGATGCCGGCGAGCCAGGCGCATTTCCCCGCACGCAACCGCATCATCGCCGGCCTCAGCCTGGGCACCCTGGTCATCGAGGCCGCCCAGCGCTCGGGGGCCCTGATCACGGCCCGCTGCGCCGCCGAGGCGGGCCGCGAGGTGTTCGCCCTGCCCGGCTCGATCCGCAACCCACGGGCCCGCGGCTGCCACCGGCTGATCCGGCAGGGTGCGGCGCTGGTCGAGGAGCCGGCGGAGGTGACCGCCGGCCTGACCGCCCTGGCCCAGACCCTGGCCGGGGCCTTGCGAACCCGATTGGACGCCCCCACTGAACAGGCACGACCGGCGCCCGAGCGCGCCCCTTCCTACACCGACCCGGACTACCAGTGCTTGTGGAAAGCCCTGGATCACGACCCAACGGGTATGGATTCACTGATCCAGCGCAGCGGATTGACGGCGGCCCAGCTGTCGGCCATGCTGCTGGTCATGGAACTGGATGGAAAGGTAATGGCCGCCCATGGTCGCTACTGTCGAAAACCCTAGTTTCTTCACCTCCACAGCGTCGTTGACGCAGGCCGAGGGGCAATGAAAGAGAGCATTCTGGATGTCCTGCTGTACCTGTTCGAACACTATTTCAGCGAAGACGCGGACCTCATCCGCGACCGCGACTCCCTCCAGAACGGCCTGATCCAGGCCGGCTTCAGCCCCACCGAGATCAACAAAGCCTTCGATTGGCTGGACGCGCTCGCCGAGCAGCGCCCGGCCGTCGTGCTGGGCCGTGTCAACGGCCCGGTGCGGATCTTCCATGGCCCCGAGCTGGACAAGCTGGACGTGGAAAGCCGCGGTTTCCTGATGTTCCTGGAGCAGCACGGGATTCTCGACGCCAGCCAGCGCGAGCTGGTATTGGACCGTGCGATGGCGCTGGACCAGGACGAACTGGACCTGGACGACCTCAAGTGGGTCGTGCTGATGGTGCTGTTCAACCAGCCCGGGGCAGAGGCTGCCTACGCCTGGATGGAAACCCAGATGTTCGTGGACGAGCCGGAACCGCTTCACTGACCTTACACTGAGCGCCTTGCGCATTCAGGAGCGGGCCGGTGGACCAGTGGTTCTTTGCAGAAGGAAACAGTCAGCAGCGCGGTCCGCTGCCTGCTGACGAGCTGATCGCGCTCTACCGTTCCAGCCGCATCGGGCGCGATACGCTGGTCTGGCGCGACGGCATGGCCCAGTGGCAGCCGCTGGAAACCGTGGCCGCCGAGATCGGGCTGGACCTCGCGCCGGCGGCCGAAACGCTGGCAGCGCCCGCACCCGGCCCGGCAGTGCCGCCGTCACTGCCGGCCGCGGCGGTCGCCCCCAGCGCGCCCGGCGCACCCGTGCACCCCGCCACCCCGACCCCCATCACAGTTCCGCCGCCCCGCAAGGGACTGAGCGGATGCGCGATCGTGGGCATTGTCGCGGCCGTGATCGTGGTGCTGGTGCTGATCGTCGGTGCAGTGCTTGCCGCGATCGCCCTGCCTGTCTACCAGGAGTACGTCGCGCGATCCAAGGCCAGCGACGCACTGGCGACGCTGGCCCCGATCAAGGTCGCGGTCGCCGGGTTCCACAGCGAGCACGGCCGCTGCCCGGTGAACGACGACGAAGGTTTCCAGCCGGCCGAAGGCTATGCCGACGGTGCGATCAGCACCGTGCGGATCGGCCGTTTCAACAACGGCCACTGCGGCGTGGAAGCCCAGCTCACCGTGCCCGGCAACGCCGCGCTGGATGGGAAGCTGCTGTGGTTGGACTACAACGGCGCCGATCATTGGGAATGCAGCGGCGAGCCCGATGACAAGTACCTGCCGCAGGAATGCCGCGGCTGATAACGGACACACGTCCATGGATGCACCCAACAGGGGATTGAAGCAATGACTGAGTGGTATTTCGCCGATGGCCAGGACCGACAGGGTCCGTTGAGCGCAGACGACATGCGCCAGCGCTTCCAGCGCGGTGACATCACCCTGGCCACGCTGGTGTGGCGGGGAGGGTTCGCGCAGTGGGCGCCCCTGGCCGAGGCCGTCGAAGAGCTGCAGCTGCAGAACCTGGCCTCTGCGGCCAGCAACCTCGGCAGCGGCATCGACCTGCGCGGGGATTACACCGCCATCGACAACGGCACCGCCCCGCTGCCCGGCACCGGCGGCGGCACGTACTCGCCGTACACCGCGCCGGCCGCGGCCACCGGCTACGCCAACGCCGCGGTGGTCAACGGCCAGGACGTGGTCTATGCCGGGTTCTGGAAACGCTACGCCGCCTACTTCATTGATTACATCCTGCTCACCGTGGTCACCCTGCCGCTGAGCATGATCATCAACCTGACGGGTGCCGGCTCGGGCAACGAAAGCGTGCAGGTCGCGCTGACCCTGGTGGTGATGCTGCTCAGCATGGTCATCAGCATCGGCTACTACGCCGGCTTCCACGCCTCGCGCGGCGGCGCCACGCTGGGCAAGATGGCCGTCGGCATCAAGGTCGTGCGCGGCAACGGCGAGCGGATCAGCTTCCTGCGCGCGTTCTGCCGCTACCTGGCGACCATCGTCAGCAGCCTGATCCTGATGATCGGTTTCATCATGGCGGCCTTCACCGAGCGCAAGCAGGCCCTGCACGACATGATGTGCGACACCCTGGTGGTCGACAAGTGGGCCTTCACCGAGCATCCCGAGCTGCAGCAGCGCGGCCTGGGCACGGTCACCATCGTGATCCTGGTGCTCGCCGCGCTGGCCATGGTGGCCCTGTTCGGCGTGATGATCGCCATGATCGGCGTGATCGCATCGATGTCCTGATCCGGGCAATCCTCACACCGGGCCGCTTGACATGAGCCGGCCCGGCGTGATTCCACTAATAGGCAGAAAGCTGAACGCCCGGCCCACCCCCGGGCGTTCGGTTTATGTATATCGCCCGCGCCGCTTCACTAATGCGGCCATTTGCTCCACCCTAGCGGCCCTCCCCGGGGCCCTGCCCATAGAATCCTGACGCCATGCCCAAGCACCTGCTCATCGTCGAATCGCCCGCCAAGGCCAAGACGATCAACAAATACCTCGGCAAGGACTTCACCGTCCTGGCCTCGTATGGGCATGTGCGCGACCTGGTGCCCAAGGAAGGTGCGGTCGACCCCGACAACAACTTCGCGATGCGCTACGACCTCATCGAGAAGAACGAAAAGCACGTCGATGCCATCGTCAAGGCCGCCAAGGGCGCCGATGACATCTTCCTGGCGACCGATCCGGATCGCGAGGGGGAAGCGATCAGCTGGCACATCGCTGAAATCCTGCGCGAGCGCGGCCTGGTCAAGGACAAGCCGATGCAGCGCGTGGTCTTCACCGAGATCACCCCGCGCGCCATCAAGGAAGCGATGGGCCACCCGCGCGAGATCGCCGGCGACCTGGTCGATGCGCAGCAGGCACGCCGCGCGCTGGACTATCTGGTCGGTTTCAACCTGTCCCCGGTGCTGTGGCGCAAGGTGCAGCGCGGCCTGTCCGCCGGCCGTGTGCAGAGCCCGGCACTGCGCATGATCGTCGAGCGCGAAGAAGAGATCGAAGCCTTCATCGCCCGCGAGTACTGGAGCATCGACGCGCTGTGCGCGCATCCCTCCCAGCACTTCAATGCGCGCCTGATCAAGCTGGACGGCCAGAAGTTCGAACAGTTCACCGTGACCGACGGCGACACCGCCGAGGCCGCGCGCATGCGCATCCAGCAGGCCGCCCAGGGCGCCCTGCACGTCACCGACGTGGTCAGCAAGGAGCGCAAGCGCCGCCCGGCCCCGCCGTTCACCACCTCCACCCTGCAGCAGGAAGCGTCGCGCAAGCTCGGCTTCACCACGCGCAAGACCATGCAGGTCGCGCAGAAGCTGTATGAAGGCGTGGCGATCGGTGAGGAAGAAGGCACGGTCGGCCTGATCTCGTACATGCGTACCGACTCGGTGAACCTCTCCCAGGACGCGCTGGCCGAGATCCGCGACGTGATCGCGCGCGACTTCGGCATCGCCTCGCTGCCGGACCAGCCCAACACCTACCAGACCAAATCCAAGAACGCCCAGGAAGCGCACGAAGCCGTGCGTCCGACCTCGGCGCTGCGTACCCCTGCCCAGGTGGCACGCTTCCTCACCGACGACGAGCGCAAGCTGTACGAGCTGATCTGGAAACGCGCCGTCGCCTGCCAGATGATTCCGGCCACGCTCAATACCGTCAGCGTGGACCTGTCGGCCGGCAGCGAGCACGTGTTCCGCGCCAGCGGCACCACCGTGGTCGTGCCCGGCTTCCTGGCCGTGTACGAAGAAGGCAAGGACAACAAGAGTGCCGAGGACGACGATGAAGGCCGCAAGCTGCCGGCGATGAAGCCCGGCGACCGCGTGCCACTCGAGCGCATCCTGGCCGAACAGCACTTCACCCAGCCGCCGCCGCGCTTCACCGAAGCGGCGCTGGTCAAGGCGCTCGAAGAATATGGCATCGGCCGTCCGTCGACCTACGCCTCGATCATCCAGACCCTGCTGTTCCGCAAGTACGTGGAGATGGAAGGCCGCAGCTTCCGCCCGTCCGACGTGGGCCGCGCGGTCTCCAAGTTCCTGTCCAGCCATTTCACCCAGTACGTGGATTACGACTTCACCGCCAAGCTCGAAGATGAGCTCGATGCGGTGTCGCGTGGCGAGGAAGACTGGATCCCGCTGATGGCGCGCTTCTGGGAACCGTTCCACAAGCTGGTCGGCGAGAAGAACGAATCGGTCGACCGCGCCGAGGCCAGTGGCGCGCGCGAGCTCGGCACCGACCCCAAGACCGGCAAGCCGGTCAGCGTGCGCCTGGGCCGCTTCGGGCCCTACGCGGCGATCGGCAGCACCGCCGAAGATGCCGAGGACAAGCCCAAGTTCGCCTCGCTGCGCCCCGGCCAGTCGATGCACACCATCTCCCTGGAAGACGCGCTGGAGCTGTTCCTGATGCCGCGTGCGCTCGGCCAGGACAAGGATGAGGACGTCAGCGTCGGCATCGGTCGCTTCGGTCCGTTTGCCAAGCGCGGCAGCACCTATGCCTCGCTGAAGAAGGAAGACGACCCGTACACGATCGACCTGGCCCGCGCCGTGTTCCTGATCGAAGAGAAGGAAGAGATCGCGCGCAACCGGATCATCAAGGAATTCGAGGGCAGCGAGATCCAGGTGCTGAACGGTCGCTTCGGCCCGTACATCAGCGACGGCAAGATGAACGGCAAGATCCCGAAGGATCGGGAGCCGGCGTCGCTGACCCTGGCCGAGGTGCAGAAGCTGATGGAAGAAACCGGCAAGCCGGTGCGCAAGGGCTTCGGCAAGAAGGCCGCCAAGAAGGTCGTGGCCAAGAAGGCACCGGCCAAGAAAGCCGCTGCCGGTGAAGCGACCAAGAAGACCGCCACCAAGAAGGCGGTGAAGAAGGTCGCCAAGAAAGCCACGGCGAAGAAGGCGACCAAGAAGGTGGCCAAGAAAGCGGTGAAGAAGGCCGTCAAAAAGGCCTCCTGACCCCCTTGGGCAGGTCACGTCACGTGAACCTGCCTGCGGCCGGGTTGACCCCTCCCGCCACGGCGGGAGGATAATGCGGGCCATGCATCCGGCCCGCCTGCCATGAACGAACTCACTGTGGACACTGCCCTGCCCGTGCTGCGCGCTGGCGGGGTGATCGCCTATCCCACCGAAGCGGTCTGGGGCCTGGGCTGCGACCCCGCGCACGAGGCGGCCGTGATGAAGCTGCTGCAGCTCAAGCAGCGGCCGGTCGAAAAAGGCATGATCCTCGTCGCCGCCGATCCGGCCCAGCTGGAAGGGTGGGTGCGGATGGAGGTCCTGCCCTTGGACCGCCAAAGCGCAGTGCTGGCCAGCTGGCCCGGTGCCAATACCTGGATCCTGCCCGCCGGCGTTCGCGCGCCGCGCTGGATCACCGGCGAACACAGCGGCATCGCCGTACGGATCAGCGCCCACCCGCTGGTCGCCGCGCTCTGCCGTGCCTGGGGCGGGCCACTGGTCTCCACCAGTGCCAACCTTGCCGGCGAGCCGCCGGCACGCACGCGTGCCGAGCTGGACCCGCGCCTGCTGGCCCTGCTCGATGGCCTGATCGATGGCCAGACCGGTGGCCTGGCACAGCCCACGCCGATCCGCGATGCGCTCAGCGGCCAGGTGTTGCGCAGCTGAGCCGCCTTTTGCGCGCAGGCAGGCAAACCCGCACACTGGCTGCATGACCCTGCGCCCTGCCCTGTGGTTGGCCCTGCTCGCACTGGTGGGCCCTGTGCTGCCCGCTGCGGCGCAGAACGACAACGTACGCATCTATCGCTGCGTCGGCAGCAACGGCGCCGTCTCGCTGCAGGACGCGCCGTGCCGCGAGGGCCGACAGCAGGTCCGCGACCTGCAGCGCCCACGCGACCCGGCCCCGCAGGTCGTTCGCAGCAACCGCGCGCCCGAGCCGACGCCTGCACCGCGCGCGCCGGACCGCGAGGTGCGTTACGTGCACGTGCAGCCGCCGCAGCCGATGTACGAATGCACCACCAGCGAGGGCGACAGCTACGTCAGCGACAGCAATGAAGGCAATCCGCGCTGGGTGCCGATCTGGACCGAGGCCTATCTGCCGTATCCGCCTGGCCCGCGGCCGCCCTCGGGCAGCCATCCACCCTCACGGCCGTTGCCACCGATCATGCCGATGGGCAGCGGCCCGGTGCGCAGCAGTGCAGGCTCGCTCTCCGTCAGTGGCGGCGGCTCACGGGTCGGCGGCAGCATCAACATCGGCGGTGGCAGCTCGCAGTGGGAAGGCGGTGGCTATCCGTACCCGGGCGTGGGGAACAGCGTGGTGGTACCGGCCGGCAACGTGCTGGTGCGCGATGAATGTCATGCCCTGCCCGCGCAGGAGGTCTGCTCGCGGTTGAAAGACCGGCGCTGGGACCTGATCCGCCGCTACAACAGTGCGCTGCAGAGCGAGCGCGACGCGCTGACCCGCGAGCAGCGCGGGATCGATGCACGCCTGGACCAGGACTGCGGCGGCCACTGAGCGCGCTGCGCTCTACACTGATGCGATGAAACGACGGTTCCTGCTGCCCCTGCTGTTCGTGTCCTTGCCCGCTGCGGCAGACGAGGCGGTGTTCTTCCGCTGCACCGATGCAGGCGGCAACCTCACCATCCAGAGCGTGGCCTGTCCCGCCGGCAGCGAACAGCGCATCCAGCGGATCAGCGCGCCGGTGCGTGGCGCCGCCGTGGCCGAGGCAGCGCCGTCCGTGCCCACCACCGCGCACACCATGCCACCGCTGCCGCAGGCGGGCGATGAGGAAAGCGGCCTGCTCGACAGTGCAGCCCCGCGCCCGGAACCGCCGGTGGCCGAGCACGACGCTGCAGGGCCGCCCAAGCCGCCGCTGCCGGACATTTACCAATGCGTCTCCGCAGAAGGTGTTCGTTACCTGCATGAGCGCGAACCGGCCCCGTCACGGTGCGAATCGCTGGCCCTGACCGGGCTGGGTGGCAGCCAGGCACCAGGCAATGCGGCCAGCTGCGAAGTGGTCCGCGATGCCTGCGAGCCGGTGGCCGAGGCGCAGCGCTGCAGCAGCTGGCAGCAGCGCTTCCGCGACGCGCGCGGCCGCGAGCGCTTTGCTGCGCCGGAGAATCAGGCCGCTGCAACCGCCGAACGCGCGCGCCTGGAAGCGGTGCTGGCCGACAGCGATTGCCCGGTCCCGTGACCCGGCTTGCCCGCGTCGTGACGGGATTGACCGTGCGCCATGACCGCGTGCTGCCGCGCACCCCGTGAGCTGCCACGCACTGTGTGATCGGTAGTGCCGGCCGCTGGCGGCTCAGAACCCGTAGCGCAGGAACCCGCCATCCACCGCGATGCACTCACCAGTGACGTAGCTGGAGGCCGGCAGGCACAGGAAGCCGACGGCGGCAGCGACTTCTTCCGGCTCGCCGATGCGCCGCATCGGGGTGCGGTCGATCACCTGCTCGTAGTAATCCGGATCCGACAACGGCCCTGAGGTCCGCCGGGTGCGGATGTACCACGGCGCCACCGCGTTGACGCGGATGCCATCCTCGGCCCACTCCACGGCCAGGTTGCGGGTCATCTGGTGCATGGCGGCCTTGGTCATTCCATACACCGCGCCGCTGCGTACGTGGGTCAGGCCGGAGACGCTGCCGACGTTGACGATGGCCGAAGCCGCATGCCGCGCCAGCAGCGGGTGCGCGTAGCGCGACAGCTCGAAGGCCGAGAACAGGTTGGTCTCGAAGATCCCGCGCCATTCGTCCTCGGTGTATTCGGTGGCCGGCTTGCTGATGTTGCCGCCGGCATTGTTGACCAGGATGTGCAGCCCATCGCTGTGGTCTTCCACCCAGTCCAGGATCTCGCGGCGATCTTCATCATCGGAGACGTCGGCGGCCAGGCCGTGGATCTCACGGTCCGGGAAGGCATCGGCGAGCTCGTCGCGCGCCATCTCCAGCGCATCGGCATCACGGCCCACGATCAGCAGGTCCGCACCGAAGCCCAGCAGTTCGCGCGCGATCGCCAAGCCGATGCCGGCGCTGGCGCCGGTGATCAATGCGGTCTGTCCATCCAGTCGCCAACGTTGCGCGCTCACGTGCTTCTCCTGCGGTAATCCATGGAATGCGGCACCGGTCGTGCTGCGCGGATAGGATAACGCGCGATGGCCGGCACGCCGGGCGCCATCACGCGCGGGGCGCGAGGCGGTGGGACACTGGTCCTCTGCCACCGGCTCACCGAGGGAGGTTGCCATGACGATCCGTACTGCCCTGCCGCTGCTCGCGATGCTCGCGCTGAGCGCCTGCAACCGGCCGGTGCCCCCGGCACCGGACACGCCGCCGGAACCGCAGGCGACCGCACTGCGCGATGCGATCCACGATCCGATCGACCGCGCCAAGGGCGTGGGTGATACGTTGCAGAAGACCGCCGACGCTCAAGCCGCCGAGGTGGACCGCGCTACCGGCGATGCGCCACCGCCCAGCCCCTGACCCCATCGGCCGGATGGCAGAACGCCCGGCACAGGCCGGGCGTTCGGGTGTCACACAGCACCGCTGAAGCCGCTTACAGCCCGCAGAAGCAGTACACCAGCGTCTTGACCGGCGCGGCGTTGTTGCGCGGGTCACGCGCGGCCTCTTCGACAAAGCGCAGCTGGGTGTCCAGCTCCGGCATCGAACGGGCCAGCATCAGCCGGGCCATGCCCGATTCGCCCAGCATCCAGGCACCGGCATGGCTGCTGGCGAAGCCGCTGAGGAACTGCGCGAACGGCGTGGCCGCCTTCTCGATGTAACGCACGCGGAACTTGCCGGCGTCGCCGAGCTTGGCACGGCTGGCGGCATCGGCCACCGCGGCCTTCAAGCCACCGAAGTCATCCACCAGGCCGCGTTCCTTGGCCTGCGCACCGCTCCACACCCGGCCGCGGGCGACTTCATCGACCGCTTCCACCGGCTTGTTGCGCGCGGCGGCGACCTTGCCGGTGAAATCGGCGTAGCCCTTGTTGATCACCGACTGGATCACCTGGCCCACGGCCGGATCCATCGGGCGGGTGATGTCGAACGCACCGGCGAAACGGGTGGTGCCCACGCCGTCGGTATGCACGCCGATCTTGTCCAGCGAGCGCGCCACGTTCGGGATCATGCCGAAGATGCCGATGGAACCGGTGATCGTGGAGGGATCGGCGTAGATGCGATCAGCGTTCATGCTGATCCAGTAGCCGCCCGAGGCAGCCAGGTCGCCCATCGAGACCACCACCGGCTTGCCGGCTTCCTTCAGCGCGACCACTTCGCGGCGGATCTGTTCGGAGGCGAACACTTCACCACCCGGCGAGCTCACGCGCAGCACCACGGCCTTCACGTCCTTGTCGTCGCGCGCTTCGCGCAGCAGCGCCGAGGTCGACTCGCCACCGATGCGGCCGGCCGGCAGATCGCCACCGGAGATTTCACCGGACGCCACGATCACCGCCACCTGCGGACGCGAATCCACCGGCGAGCGACGGCCATCCAGCACGCTCAGGTAGGCGTCGAGATTGACGTTGCGGTAGCCACCGTCGGCGTCATCGTCGGCGATGCCACGCTCGGTCAGCAGGGTGTCCACTTCCTCGCGCGTCTTCAGGCCGTCCACCAGCTTCTGCTGCAGGGCGAACTTGGCCAGGTCGCCACCGGCGGCAGCGATCCCTTCGGGCATGGTGTCGATGCCGGCGGCCAGCTGTGCCGGATCGAGCTTGCGTGCCTTGGCGATGTCGGCCAGGTAGCGCTGCCACACATCGTTCATCCAGAACAGATCGGCTTCCTTGGCCTGCGGCGAGGCGGCATCGAGCACATACGGCTCGGCGGCCGACTTGTACTCGCCCACCTTGAACAGGTGCACGTCCACGCCCAGCTTGTCCTGCAGGCCGGTGCGGAAGTACTGGCGGTAGCGGCCCAGGCCCTCGAGCACCACGCCGCCCATCGGGTCCAGGTAGACCTCATCGGCCTGCGAAGCGAGCAGGTACTGCGACTGGCTCATGTTCTCGCTGAAGGCCACCACCTGCTTGCCGGCGGCGCGCAGCTCCTGCAGCGCGACGGTCACTTCGCGCATGGAAGCGAAGCCGCTCGGCTGCAGCTTGTCCAGCTCCAGCACCACGCGCTCGATCTTCTTGTCGGTCTTTGCCGCCTCCAGCGCGCGGATCAGATCGCGCAGCTGGATCTCATCGGCGCCCTTGTCACCCACTGCCTTGCCCAGCGCGCGGCTGACCGGATCGGCGCTGAACTGCTCGACCAGCCGGCCTTCCGGTGCGATCACCAGGGTCGTGCGGTCCTGCAGCGAGGCCTTGGAGGTCGCGCTCTTGCCCATCGCGACGATGAACAGGATCAGGATCAGGAACAGCAGGCCGAAGAACACCAGGTTGAGGATCAGCCGGCGGGTAAAGTTCATCACATCCCACAGCCCGATGAAGAAGCTGGCGACGGGATTGCGACGCGCGGGTTGGTTCATGGGGGTAACTCCAGAGTGGCTTCTTGCCGTGGTGCCAGAATAGCCGGTGCCGGGCGCGCCGGCATCGGACACAAGTCAGGGTGTCGAAGGGAGACCGGCGCGGGCGCTGCTCACGCGCAGGCGCCAGCCCATCAGGATCGCGGCCGCGGTCAGGCCCAGGATGAGGCCCAGCCACATGCCCTGCGGGCCCATGCCCAGGCCGAGACCCAGCCCGGCGCCAAGCGGCATGCCCAGGCCCCAGTACGAGAACATGGCGATGAACATCGGCACGCGGGTGTCCTTCAGCCCGCGCAATGCGCCGGCCGAGAGCACCTGGATGCCATCCGGGAACTGGAACGCCGCCGCGTACAGCAACAGCGTCGAGGCCAGTGCGGCTACGCCCATGTCGGCCGTGTAGACGCCGACGATGGCGTCATGGCCAAACAGCAGCACCAGCGCCGAGAGCGTCTGCGTGCCGAGGATGATCACCAGCCCGGCGATCGCCGCGCGGCGCACGCCCAGCCCGTTGCCGCTGCCGACCGCATGGCCGACCCGTACCGTGGTGGCCTCGGCCACGCCCATCGGGATCATGAAGCACAGCTGCGCGACGTTGATGGCGATCTGGTGCGAGGCGGCTTCGGTGGCGCCGAGGCGACCGATCAGCAGCGCGGTGACGATGAACAACCCACCTTCCATCAGCACGGTGATGCCGATCGGCAGGCCGGTCCGCAGCAGGTCCCAGATCGCCGACCAGCGCGGCGCTTCGAGATGCGAAAACAGCTGCAGGTGGGCGAAACGCTTGGTCTTCCACAGATAACCGGCAAAGCACAGCGCCTGCAGCCACATCATGATCGCCGAGGCCATGCCCAGGCCTTCGGCGCCCAGCTCGGGGAAGCCGAGCTTGCCGTAACACAGCACATAGCCCAGCGGCGCGAGCACCAGCAGGCCGCCGAAGCCGAGCAGCATCGTCGGCAGCGTCCAGTGCATGCCTTCGCTGAGGTAGCGCATGCAGAAGTACAGGGTCAGCGCCGGCCCGCCCCAGCGCACCGCGTGCAGGAACGCGGTCGCGCCCGGCACGATGTCCGGCGCGATGCCGAACGCGGGGAGCAGCGGCGGCACCACCGTGAGGAAGGTGAACATGATCAGGCCCAGGCCGAGCGCCAGCCACAGGGCCTGGCGGAACAGCGGGCCGATCTCGCGCTCGCGGCCGGCGCCATGCAGCTGCGACACCGAGGCGGTCAGCGAAATCAGCGTGCCGATCGGGATCAGCATCGGCAGCCACAGCAGCGCCGTACCGATGGTGACGGCGGCGAGCGTGTGGGTGCCGTGGTGACCGGCGATCACGTTGTCGACGAAGGAAATCAGGCCGGTGGAGACGTGGCCCAGAACCAGCGGCAGCGCGAGCAGACCGGTGGCGCGCACTTCCCGGGAGAGGCGCGGCGTGGAGGAAGCGGTAGACATGGGAGTCACAGACGGCAACTACGGTCGCGCGCGGAGGGCACAGGCACCGGGTTGCGGCCCGCCATCTTACGCGCGCGGCGGGGGAAAAGCCGCGCTTTCAGGTAAACGGAGACGAACCCGTCAGTGCCCCACGTGCTCGCGCAGCCAGGTGTCGCGTGCGGTGGGGGCAACCCCCAGGAACTCGGCGCGCACGCGGTCGCGGTCCTGCGGCGGGGTGCGCTGGGCCACCAGCGTGAGCTGGGTCAGCTGGGAAGGCGTGAGCTGGCGCAGCACGGCCAACGCGGTGGGACGCTGCTCGGCCGGCAGATAGCCGAACAGGCCCTGCAGTTTGGTGAACTCGTGGCCGAGCTGCGGGCCAAGCAGCCAGCCGTCGCGGAAGCGCTGGTCCTGCTCGGCGAAGCGCTGGCGCAGCGCCTGCTGCTGGGCCGGAGGCAGCGCCGCCACGCGCGCCGCGGCGGCACGCACGCGGGCACGCTCGCCCTCGCTCATGGCCTGCCAGGCGGCATAGCGGCTGCGCAGTTCACGCAGCTGGGCCGGGTCCAGCGCCGCAGGCGTGGCCGGGATCGCCGGGGCGGTGGCACTGGCAGGCGCGGGCACCGCCAGCGGCACTTCAACCCGGTTGGGGGCGGCGATGGCCGCACTGGAGAGCCCGAGGGCGATCAGCAGGAAGGCAGGCTTACTCATCGGCGGCAGCCGTCTCCAGGCCGGCGGTGGCGGGTTCGGGGCGGCTCGGCTGGGCCTGCGATTCGTCGACCGGGACCGGGCCACCGGCGGCGAACCAGGCGTACAGATCGGCATCACGGGCGGTCGGCAGGTCCGGGTCGGCCAGCATCGCCGCATCACTGGCGGCGTACGGCGAGGCAGCCGGGGCCATGCTCGGCAGATCGTCAGCCGGGAGCGCTTCGACCTTCACCGGGCCCGCATCGGCGACCGCGCCTTCGGGGGTATCCATCACGGGGTCGCCGGCCTGGCGGGCGTGTTTCCACCAGGCGGCACCGCCCAGCAGCACGCCGACGGTCACGGCCACGATCAGCACGCCCTTCCATGGGAAACGGCGGCCGCGTTGGCGCCTGACCGGGCGGCGCTGGGCGGGGGCATCGGACTTGGCCGGGGTGCGCCAGGACGCTGCGTCCGATGGCTGGCTGGCCGGGGCGGCCACCGGTTGCTGCAGCCGCTGCAGACGGCTGGCGGGCAGATCCCGGATGCGCAACTGGACCTGCTCGGCCAGGGCGCGCCAGCCAGCGGCATCGGGATTGCCATGGGCATCGCGCGGGCAGGCATCGGCCAGGGCGTGCTGGTAGTCGGCCATCGGCAGATCCAGGACCTGTGCGGCAGCGGCTTCATCCAGCCCGCCGCCGATCCGCAGCACGAACGCCAGCCGTGCCGGCGGGGCCAGCCCGGCCAGATGCGCCAGCGGCGCCGGCCACTGGCCTGCGGCCGGGTCCCGCAACGGTGCGCGGTGCACCAGCAGCGACCAGAACCGCTCCGGCCACTGGGCCATGGGCAGGTCGCTGGCGATCCCGGCAAAGGCGCGCATGACCGCGACCAGGGCCTGCTCGGCCACGGTCGGGTCGCCGCACTGCAGCTCGGCCACGACCAGGGCCCGGCGTTCAACGCCACGAAGAAATGCCGACAGCGCGCCGGCTGCGGTAGAGGAAACAGGGGCGGGCGCAGCCGTCATAGCAACTCCATCATTGTGGGGAAATGATAGCGATTGCGTCACTGCTGCGGCGCGCGGATGTTCATTTCCTGTGAGCGGCCACGGTCTGCAAAGCGTTCCGGTGGAAAAGGTTGTGCACAGCACCACGAAAAACCGGGGTAGAACCGCAGGTGAGGCCCACGTCAAGTCTGTTTCAACTTTGTTTCACAGCTATCTTGTTGTTTTTATTGATTATTGTTTCTTGGCTATTTTTTGACCAACCTGAGCAGAACATCGGAAGTTCCTGACGCAAGGCGGTCACATACGCAATGGCACACAGACTTATCCACAGAAGATGTGGATAAGCCTGAATCTCCAATCAACTCGGATATTTAGGTGGGATTTATGATTCGGCGCGCACCTGGTTGAGACGGTGAATGGGCGTGATCCGCGTCCACCTGCCCCGCTACACTGGCCCGATGACCTCCTCGTCTTCGACCCTGCGCGTCGCCCTGCCGGTGCCGCTGCCGCAACTGTTCGACTACGCCCCGCCGCCTGGGCCGGTCCCGGACCCCGGAATGACCGGGCAACGGGTACGGGTGCCGTTCGGCTCCCGCGAGCTGGTGGGGGTGGTGGCCGGGATCGGTCAGGTGGAGGATCCCGGCAGCCTGCGCGCGGCGATCGAGTGGATCGACACCACGCCGCTGCTGACCGGCGAGCTGTGGCGCTCGCTGCAGTGGCTGGCGCGCTACACCCATGCGCCGCTGGGCGAGGTGATCAGTACGGGCCTGCCCGGCCCGCTGCGGCGCGGTGAAGCAGTGCCGGACACCCATCAGTGGGGCTGGCAGCTCACCAACGCCGGGCACGACCCGCAGCCGAAGTTGCGCAACGGCACCCGCCCGCAGCGACTGGCCGAGTGCCTGGCCGAGGGGGTGGTGAACGAAGACCGCCTGGATACGTTGATGGACGACTGGCGCAGCGCCGCCCGCTCGCTGGCCAAGCGCGGGCTGGTTGAACGGATCGCGCTGGCCCATTCGCCGGCCGTGGCCTCGCCCGCAGGCGGCCCCGCGCCCAACGCCGAACAGGCCGACGCGATCGCCGCGATCACCGCCGCCGACGGCTTTGCCGCCTACCTCCTCGATGGCGTGACCGGCAGTGGCAAGACCGAGGTCTACCTGCAGGCGATCGTGGCGTGCCTTGCGCGTGGCAAGCAGGCGCTGGTGCTGGTGCCGGAGATCGGGCTGACCCCACAGACGCTGTCGCGCTTCCGCAACCGCCTGGGCATTCCGGTGCATGTGCTGCACTCGGGCCTGAACGACAACGAGCGTGCCCGCGTGTGGGCGGCTGCCGCGCGGGGTGAAGCGCAGGTCATCGTCGGCACGCGCTCGGCGGTATTCACCCCGCTGCCGAATGCGGGTCTGATCGTGATCGACGAAGAGCACGACGGCAGCTACAAGCAACAGGACGGCATCCGCTACCACGCGCGGGATTTCGCGCTGGTGCGCGCCAAGGCACTGGACGTGGCGGTGGTGCTCGGCAGTGCCACGCCGTCGCTGGAATCGCTGCACAACGCGCAGGCCGGCCGCTACACCCACCTGCGCCTGAAGCAGCGCGCGGGCGCGGCGCGGCCCCCCGTGGTGCGCGTGCTCGACGTGCGCAAACGGCCGCTGCGCGATGGGCTATCGCCGGAGGTACTGGCCGGCATCACCCAGCATCTGCAGGCCGGGCACCAGGTGCTGGTGTTCAAGAACCGCCGCGGCTATGCACCCGTGCTGCTCTGCCATGACTGCGGTTGGACCGCCCCGTGCCAGCGCTGCGATGCGCCGATGACCGTGCACGCCGGCGGCCGCCGCCTGCAGTGCCATCACTGTGGCGCACGCCAGTCCGCGCCGCTGGCCTGCCCGGACTGCGGCAGCCTGGCGCTGCAGCCGCAGGGCATCGGGACGGAGCGGCTGGAAGAACATCTGGTCGAGGCCTTCCCGGATTTTCCGGTGATCCGCATCGACCGCGGCACCACCGGCAAGCGCGACGCGCTGGAGACCCAGTTGGCCTCGCTCGGCGATCGCGCGGGCATCCTGGTCGGCACGCAGATCCTGGCCAAGGGGCACGACCTGCCGAAGCTGACCCTGGTGGTCGTGGTCGGCATCGACGAAGGCCTGTTCTCGGCGGATTTCCGCGCCAGTGAAAAACTCGCACAGCAGCTGATCCAGGTCGCCGGCCGCGCCGGGCGCGCGGTGGATGCGGGGGAAGTCTGGCTGCAGACCCACCACCCGGGGCATCCGCTGCTGGAGACACTGGTCAACGGCGGGTATCACGCCTTTGCCCATGCGGAACTGCAGCAGCGCGAGGCGGCCGGTTTTCCGCCCTTCGCGCATCTGGCACTGCTGCGTGCCGAAGCGCAGCAGGTGGAGCATGCCAACGCGATGCTCAGTGCCGTGCGCGCGTTGATTCCCGACGATGCGGCGGTGGAACGCTATGGCCCGATGCCCGCGCCGATGCCGCGCCGCGCGGGCTACCAGCGCACCCAGTTGCTGCTGTCCTCACCGGCGCGGCGCCCGTTGCATGGTGTGCTGGACCAGGTGACGCCGCAGATTGCCGGCTTGCCGCAGGCACGCCGGGTACGCTGGTCGCTGGATGTGGATCCGATGGATCTGTATTAGCGCGGCACGGTCGCTCAGGTGAGCGCGGTCATGACCCCACGCTGATATGCCGGCCGCTGTTTCAGCCGTTCGTACCAGGCCGCCAGATGCGGCAGGTCCGGGCGCTGGATCGGCATCTCGAACCAGGCATAGATGAAGGCGCCCAGCGGAATATCCCCCATCGCGAACTGCTCACCGGACAGATACGGCTGCCGCGACAGGGCTTCATCGGCCATCGCCAGCAGCTCGCCGGAACGCACCAGTGCGGCAGCAATGCGCGCCTCGTCCCGATCCGCCGGCGCGGTCCGCAGCGTGCCCCAGAACAGATCGCGGAACACGCCGGCGAAGGTCGAGGTGGTCCAGTCCATCCACTTCTCCGACTGCGCGCGCGCCACCACGTCTTCCGGGTACAGCGTGCCCAGCGCGTAGCGCGCCGAGAGATAGCGCACGATCGTGTTGGATTCCCACAGCGGCAGGCCCTGGTCCTCGATCACCGGCACCAGCCCGTTCGGGTTCATCGCACGGTATTCCGGCGACTGCGTGCCACCGAAGGCACCGCCGACCTCGATCGACTCGTACGGCGCGCCGATCTCCTCGGCACACCACAGCACTTTGCGCACGTTGCTGGAATTGCGACGGCCCCAGATTTTCAGCATGATCGGATTCTCATATCGGGCGATGCGCGGCACGGGTCGCGCGGTGCGGATACGATACGCCGATCGGCGGGGGCTTACTTCGCCGCCTTCGCCGCGCTCTTCTTGGGCAGCGCGCGCACATAGGTCGATTTGCCGTCCTTCTTCATCTCGAACAAGCCGGTCGCGGCCAGCAGATCGCTGAGTTTGCTGTACCCGTAATTGCGCGAATCGAACGAGGCCTGGTTGCCGATCTGGCTACCGACCGGCCCCAGGTGCGACCAGCCATCCTCCGCTTCGGCCGACGTAACTGCGCGGCGCAGCATCTGCACCAAGCGGGTGTCGTTGCGCAGTTCGGGCCCGCTCTTTCGCGGGCGCGTTTCTTCGTTGTCCTGTTCCACCTCCTGATCGGCCGCATGCGGCTGGCCCAGCGCTTCGATGTAGGTGAACTTCGAGCACGCGTTGACGAACGGCTCGGGCGTTTTCTTCTCACCGAAGCCGTACACCTTGACCCCATCGGTCAGCAGGCGCATCACCAGCGGCGTGAAGTCGGCATCGCTGGAGACGATCGCAAAGCCGTCCAGATTGCGCGCGTACAGCATGTCCATCGCATCGATCACCATCGCCATGTCCGAGGCATTTTTGCCACGGCTGTAGGCGAACTGCTGGATCGGGCGGATCGCGTATTCGTGCAGCACCGATTCCCACCCTTTCAAGCGCGGGCTCTTCCAGTTGCCGTAGGCACGGCGGACATTGGCCACGCCGTAGCGGGCGACTTCGGCCAGCACCGCATCGATCTTGGAGGCGGGTGCGTTGTCGGCATCGATCAGCAGGGCGATGCGCTTTTCCGGTTCGGACATCTCGGTCTCCAGGGCGGGATCGGATCGGCCATCGGGCAAGCGCGATGGCCCCTGAACCCAGTATCGGCCATCGACGTGAACATCGCGCTTCACGTGCGACCATGGGCCGCATCACGAGACGACCTGCGCCGCCCCCCTCCGGCGCCCGCCAAGGAGTGAAGCATGACCCGCGATCCCACGCCCCACCTGCTCATCATCGGTGGTGGTTTTGCCGGCCTCTGGGCCACCCGTGCCCTTGCCTCGGCGCACGTGCGCATCACCCTGGTGGACCGTCGCAACCACCATCTGTTCCAGCCGCTGCTTTACCAGGTGGCCACCGCCGGCCTCTCGGCACCCGATATCGCCGCCCCGCTGCGCCACATCCTGGGCCATCAGCGCAACGTTGAAGTGCGCCTGGGTGAAGTCACTGGCATCGACAAGGCCGCACGCACTGCGACGCTGGCCGATGGCACGCAGATCGCCTACGACACGCTGATGCTGTGCACCGGCGCCACCCACGCCTACTTCGGTCACGACGAATGGGCCGCCGATGCGCCGGGCCTGAAAACGCTGGACGATGCCATCGCCCTGCGCCGCAAGCTGCTGCTCGCCTTCGAGCGCGCCGAGGCCGAACCCGATCCCGCGCGCAAGGCCGCCTGGCTCAGTTTCGCCGTCGTCGGCGGCGGCCCCACCGGGGTGGAACTGGCCGGCACGCTGGCCGAGATCGCCCGGCATACGCTGCGCAATGAGTTCCGCCATATCGATCCCGCCTCGGCCAGGGTGCGCTTGGTCGAGGCCGGCCCGCGCGTGTTGTCCACCTTCCCCGAGGTGCTCTCGCTCAAGGCGCGCCGCCAGCTGGAGAAACTGGGCGTGGAAGTGCTCACCGGTACGCCGGTGAGCGACATCAACGCCGAGGGCTTCCAGCTCGGCGAGCGCTTCGTCGAAGCGCGCACCGTGGTCTGGGCCGCCGGTGTCGCCGCCTCACCGCTGGCGCGCACGCTGGAGGTGCCCCTGGATCGCGCCGGCCGCGTGCCGGTGCAGCCCGATCTCACCCTGGACGGCCACCCGGAGATCTTCGTGGCCGGGGATCTGGCCGCATTGACCCAGGCCGATGGCAAGCCGGTACCCGGCGTTGCCCCGGCAGCCAAGCAGATGGGCAAGCACGTGGCGACCACGATCCAGGCGCGCCTGGCTGGCAAGCCTGCGCCAGGCCCGTTCAAGTACCAGGACTTCGGCAATCTGGCCACCATCGGCCGCATGGCCGCGATCGTCCACCTCGGCCGCCTGCAGCTCTCCGGCGTGCTGGCGTGGTGGTTCTGGCTGGCCGCGCACGTGTTCTTCCTGATCGGCTTCCGCAACCGCGTGGTGGTGCTACTGAACTGGGCAGTGGCGTACTGGAGCTACCAGCGCAGCGCGCGGATCATCTTCGGCGATGCGCAGGATGATCGCCGGCCGAAGCGACCGCCGACGCCCTGAGCGGTCGAGCGGCCACGGTGGCAGCCAGCCATGCCGGGCTGCCACACGGATGGGCCACTCAGCCCTGCGACAGACATCCCCAGCCATCAACCTGGCCGCTGTAGGACACCGCCTCGCTGGCCAGCAGGCCTTCGAAGCCCGAGATGTTCTGGTGGGTCGGCAGCATCAGCGGATGCACCACCACCTGCCACGGGTATTCGTCGTTGCCCTCGTAGGCAGCCAAGGACACCTTCTGCTCGTTCTTGAGCAGGTGCACGGCGAAGGCGATGGCCACGTCCTGGGTTGGGAAGATCAGCGCGAAATCCACCTCGCGCGGAATCGACAGGTCATCGCCATCCTGCAACATGTTCCAGAGCACATCGCCATTCTCATCTTCCGGGTACAACGACAGATCGCGGGACATGGCACTCCAGGGCTTGGGCAAGCGGATCAACGAACGAGGGTCGATGGTATGCCGCCAACGAAGACCCGAACAACCAGCACGCGGGGCTACATGGGATCGGGCAGCGCCAACCACGCCAGCTTTCGCTCGCGCGGTTGCCGCTTGAGCTGCCACTCGGCCTTCGACGCCGCGGCCCGGTCCGGGTAGGCGCGCATCGCCAGCACCCTCACCGGTGGGTGGGCCCGGGTGTATTTGGCCCCTTTGCCGGCGAGGTGGGCCTGGAAGCGCGCCTCCACGTCGTTGCTGATGCCGGCGTAATAGCTGCCATTGCGGCATTCAAGCAGGTACAGGTACCACAGGGCGGGTTCAGCGGGCATACCGGGATTATCCCCCGGCGCGGGCCCGGCGGCTGCTAGAATCCGCCCCGGATGCAGGAGAGAGGCGCCGCGCTGGCGCCCGCCGAAGGCGCAGGCTCCCATAATCGCTCAGGCCGGTGGCTCGATACGCCACCAACCATGCATCCGACACGCCGATCTGGAGAGAGGTCTTCAATGACCCGCCGAAGGGGCACGTGGCCTTGGCCACCGAACTCTCAGGCAAAAGGACAGCGGGAGCGGCAACGGAATCCCACCTCATGACAGTGCAGCGGCGCTGGCGTGATGCGTGTGCGTTTCCGTCCCCGCCTGACGTGTTTTCCGGAGCCACCCCCATGCTGCTCTCCCTGATCTACCTCATCGCCATCTCGGCCGAAGCCATGACCGGCGCGCTGTCGGCCGGCCGCCGCCGCATGGACCTGTTCGGCGTGGTCATCATCGCCTGCGTCACCGCGCTCGGCGGCGGCTCACTGCGCGACATCGTGCTCGGGCATTACCCGCTGGGCTGGGTGAAGCACCCGGAATACCTGGGCTTCACCATCTGCGCGGCGCTGATCGCGACCTGGGTGGCGCGCTGGATGCACCACTTCCGGCGTACCTTCCTGGTGCTCGATGGCCTGGGCCTGATCGCGTTCACCCTGATCGGCTGCGCGGTCGCACGCGAGGGCGGGCATACCGTGCCGATCATCCTGATCGCCGGCATGCTGACCGGTGCGTTCGGCGGCGTGCTGCGCGACGTGCTGTGCAACGAGGTGCCGCTGATCTTCCAGAAAGAACTGTATGCCGTGATCACCCTGCTCACCGGCGCGGCCTACCTGACCCTGCTGGAACTCGGCGTGTCGCTCAACGCGGCCACGCTGTGGTGCCTGGGCGGCGGCTTCCTGTTCCGCCTGCTGGCGATCCACTTCAAATGGGAAATGCCGAAGTTCGTGTACCGCGACGAGGTGCATTGACGCACGCGCAGGCATGACCAAGGTCACGGGAGCTTGAGCGGCCTGGCCCTGTATCATGGCGCTCCCGTTCCAATCGAACGGCATCCAGCCACGCGGCGGTGTTCCACCCGCTGCCCCGCCAGACACCCTCTCCCCCGTTGACCTGCCGCACTCGGCCGGTCCCCATGGACGCACTGCTCCGGTGGAGGGTGCGCAGGATGCGTATGTCCGCTTCAACGCCCGCCTCGTCTCGCCGTCGTTTCGCCAAACCGCTGTTGATCGCTGCCGCCGTCGGGCTGGTCGCGATCGCCGCATGGAAGCTGCTTTCGCCCGCGCCTGCCGCCAGCCCCGCCGGTGGCCCGCAGCCGACCCCGGTGCGCGTGGCCACTGCGACGCAGGAAGACCTGGTGGTGCGCCTGAAGGCGCTCGGCACGGTGACCCCGCTGCATACGGTGAGCCTGCGCAGCCGCGTGGATGGCGAACTGCTGCGGCTGGCGTTCTCCGAAGGCCAGCACGTCAAGGCCGGCGAGCTGCTGGCCGAGATCGACCCGCGCCCGTTCCAGGTACAGCTGTCGCGTGCGCTGGGCACCCAGCAGCAGAACCTGGCCGAGCTGGACAACGCCGAGAGCCAGCTCAGGCGCTTCACCGAACTGCAGACCAAGCACTTCGTCTCCGCGCAGGACCTGAGTGATCAGCAGAGCAAGGTGCGCCAGCTGCAGGGCCGTCGCCAGACCGACCAGGCGGCCGTGGATGAAGCGCGCCTGCAGCTGCAGTACACCCGCATTACCGCGCCGGTGGCCGGACGCATGGGCCTGCGCAATGTGGATGTCGGCAACCTGGTGCGCAGTGGCGATACCGAACCGCTGGCCACGATCACCCAGACCACGCCGATCAGCGTGCTGTTCACCGTGCCCGAGCCGGACCTGCCGGCGGTGGTCGCCGCCGCCCGTGCCAATCCGCAGCTCACCGTGGAAGCCTGGGACCGCGAGGAGCGCACCGCGCTGGGCGACGGCGTGCTCTCCAGCCTGGACAACCGCATCGATACCGCCACCGGCACGCTCAAGCTGCGCGCGCAGTTCGCCAACGCCGATGAGTCGTTGTTCCCCAACCAGTTCGTCAATGTGCGCCTGCAGGTCAGCAGCAGCGATTCGGTGGTGATCCCCAATGCCGCCGTGCAGTTCGGCAGCAAAGGCAGCTACGTCTACGTGATCGCGGCCGATGCCACCTCGCACCTGCGCAACGTGGTGCTCGGCCCGGCCGATGGCGAACGGGTTTCGGTGCGCGAAGGGCTCAAGGCCGGCGAGCGCGTGGTGGTGGAAGGCATCGACGGCCTGCGCGAAGGCGCCAAGGTCGAGGTGGTGGAGCAGGACCCGACGCGGACCGGCGCATGAACCTCTCGCGCCCCTTCATCGAGCGCCCGGTCGCGACCACGCTGCTGATGGTGGCGCTGCTGCTGTCCGGCGTGATGGCCTACCGCCTGCTGCCGGTCGCGGCACTGCCGCAGGTCGATTACCCGATCATCCAGATCACCACGCTGTATCCCGGTGCCAGCCCGGATGTCACCACCAGCGCGGTCACTGCACCGCTGGAACGGCAGCTGGGGCAGATCCCCGGCCTGAAGCAGATGTCCTCGACCAGTTCGGGCGGCGCTTCGGTCATCACGCTGCAGTTCTCGCTGGAGGTCGCGCTCGGGGTGGCCGAGCAGGAAGTGCAGGCCGCGATCAACGCCGCCGACAGCTTCCTGCCCGCTGACCTGCCGGTGCCGCCGGTGTACCGCAAGGTCAACCCGGCCGATACCCCGATCCTGACCCTGGCGGTGACCTCGCAGGGGCTGTCGCTGCCGCAGGTGCACGATCTGGTCGATACGCGCATGGCCCAGCGCCTGTCGCAGCTGCCCGGCGTCGGCCTGGTCAGCCTGGCCGGTGGGCAGCGCCCGGCGGTGCGCATCCAGGTCAATCCTTCGGCGCTGGCCGCCAACGGCCTGAGCATGGCCAGCATCCGCACCGCGATCGGCACGGCCAACGTCAACATGCCCAAGGGCAGCTTCGACGGCCCGACCCGCGCGATCATGCTCGATGCCAACGACCAGATGCGCTCGGTGGCCGAGTACCGCGCGCTGATCCTGGCCTGGAAAGACGGCGCGCCGCTGCGCCTGGGCGACGTGGCCACCATCGAGGATGGCGCCGAGAACCGCCAGCTGGCCGCGTGGTCGGTCACCACCCCGGCCGTGCTGATCAACATCCAGCGCCAGCCGGGTGCGAACGTGATCGCCGTGGTCGAGCAGGTGCGGGCGCTGCTGCCGCAGCTGCAGGCGTCGCTGCCCAAGGGCGTGGACGTGGCGGTGCTGAGCGACCGCACCGAATCGATCCGCGCCTCGATCCGTGGCGTGCAGCACGAGCTGCTGATCGCGATCGCGCTGGTGGTGATGGTCACCTTCGTGTTCCTGCGCAACATCCCGGCCACGATCATTCCCAGCATCGCGGTACCGCTGTCGCTGGTGGGCACCTTCGGGGTAATGCTGCTGGCCGGCTTCTCGCTCAACAACCTCACCCTGATGGCGCTGACCATCGCCACCGGCTTCGTGGTGGACGATGCGATCGTCATGCTGGAGAACATCGCCCGTCACCTGGAGCGCGGCGCGACGCCGATGCAGGCGGCGCTGAAAGGCGCCAGGCAGATCGGTTTCACCCTGATCTCGCTGACGCTGTCGCTGATCGCGGTACTGATCCCGCTGCTGTTCATGGCCGACGTGGTCGGCAAGTTGTTCCATGAGTTCGCGATCACGCTCGCGGTGGCGATCGGCATTTCGCTGCTGGTCTCGCTGACGCTGACGCCGATGATGTGCGCGCGCCTGCTCAAGGCCGGCCACGCGACCCGTCGCGATGCCGATGGGCAGGAATCGTCGCAGCAGGGCGACCCGTTCGACCGCGTCGTGGCGCTCTACGATCGTCAGCTGCACTGGGTGCTGCAGCGCCAGCCGCTGATGCTGGCCGCCACCGTCGCCACGCTGGTGCTGACGGCCGTGCTGTACGTGTGGGTGCCCAAGGGCTTCTTCCCGGTGCAGGATGCCGGGCTGATCCAGGGCATCAGCGAGGCGCCGCAGTCGATTTCCTTCCAGGCGATGGCGCAGCGCCAGCAGGCGTTGTCCGCGGCGTTGCTGGAGGATGAGGACGTGGCCAGCCTGTCTTCGTTCATCGGCGTGGACGGCAACAACGCCACGCTCAACAGCGGCCGCCTGCTGATCGAGCTGAAGCCGCATGCACAGCGCGCTGCCGATGCACAGGCGATCATCGCGCGGCTGCAGCAGCGCGTGGCGCACGTGCCGGGCATCAAGCTGTACCTGCAGCCGGTGCAGGAACTGGGCATCGAAGACCGGATCAGCCGGACCCAGTACCAGTTCACCCTGACCAGCCCGGACCTCGCGCAGCTGGAAACATGGACACCGCGCCTGCTCGCGCACCTGCAGCAGTCGCCGGCACTGGCCGACGTCGCCAGTGATCTGCAGAACCAGGGCCTGCAGGCGCATGTGGTGATCGACCGGGTCGCCGCCGCGCGGCTGGGGATCAGCGTGGAGGCCATCGCCGACGCGCTCTACGACGCCTTCGGGCAGCGGCAGATCTCGACCATCTTCACCCAGGCCAACCAGTACCGCGTGGTGCTGGAAGCGCGCCCGGACGTGGCCTTCGGCCCGGATGCGATCACGCGCCTGCACGTCACCGGGCCGGACGGGCGGCAGGTGCCGCTGGGCGGCATCGCGCGGATCGAACAGCGCCCGGCGCAGCTGCTGATCAACCATGTCGGCCAGTTCCCGGCGGTGACGTTCTCCTTCAATCTCGCCCCGGATGCGTCGCTGGGCGAAGCGGTGGAGGCGATCGAAGGTGCACGCGCCGCGATCGGGCTGCCGGCCAGCGTCGAACTGCGCCTGCAGGGCGCGGCCGATGCGTTCCGCGCGTCGCTGTCGAGCACCTTGTGGCTGGTGCTGGCCGCGGTGGTGGTGATGTACCTGGTGCTGGGCGTGCTCTATGAGAGTTTCATCCACCCGATCACCATCCTTTCCACCCTGCCCTCGGCCACGGTGGGTGCACTGCTGGCGTTGCTGGTCAGCGGGCGCAGCCTGGACCTGATCGCGGTGATCGGCATCGTGCTGCTGATCGGGCTGGTCAAGAAGAACGCGATCATGATGATCGACTTCGCGCTGGAGGCCGAGCGCGAGCATGGCATGGCGCCACGCCAGGCGATCCACCAGGCCGCGCTCCTGCGCTTCCGCCCGATCCTGATGACCACGCTGGCCGCGCTGTTCGGCGCGATTCCGCTGATGTTCGCCAGTGGCTCGGGCGCCGAGCTGCGCCAGCCGCTGGGCCTGGTGATGGTGGGCGGGCTGATCGTCAGCCAGGTGCTGACCCTGTTCACCACGCCGGTGATCTACCTGTTCTTCGACCGCTTCCGGCAGCGCCCCGCGCCGGTGACCGACGAGGCTGACGGGGCGCTGGCGTGAGTCCGCTGTCGCGGGCGATCGGTTGGTTCGTGCAGCATCCGGTCGCCACCGTGCTGCTCGCGGTGGCGGTGGTGCTGGCCGGCCTGCTCGGGCTGCGCCTGCTGCCGGTCGCGCCGTTGCCGCAGGTCGACTACCCGGCCATCAACGTCAGCGCCAGCCTGCCCGGCGCGAGCCCGGAATCGATGGCCGCCAACGTCGCCACGCCGCTGGAGCGTGCCCTGGGCACCCTCCCCGGGCTGACCGGGATCGACTCGGCCAGCACCCAGGGCTCGACCCAGGTCGAGCTGAAGTTCGCGCTCGGCCGCGACGTGGACGATGCCGCGCGCGACGTGCAGGCCGCGATCAATGCCGCGCGCGCGCAGCTGCCCAGTGGCATGCCGGGCATGCCGCAGTACCGCAAGGTGAATCCCTCGCAGGCACCGATCATGGCGCTCGCGCTGAGTTCGGACAGCCTCTCGCCGGGGCAGATCTACGACGTGGCCTCCACGGTGATCGCGCAGAAGCTGGCGCAGATTCCCGGCGTCGGCGAGGTGCAGGTGGGCGGCAGTTCGCTGCCGGCGGTGCGCGTCTCGCTGGATCCCAATGCACTCAACCATCATCGCATCGCGCTGGACGACATCGCCGCGGCGATCCGCAACGCCAACGCGCTCAAGCCACTGGGCACCGTCGCCAGCCAGGCCCAGCAATGGCAGCTGGAAGCGACGCTGCAGCTGCGCACCGCCGCCGAGTACCGCCGCCTGATCGTGGCGATGCGCGACGGCCGCCCGGTGTACCTGGAGGACGTGGCCGGGATCAGCGAAGGGGTTGAAGACCGCTACGCCAGCGGCTTCCACAACGAGCGCCCGGCGGTGCTGCTGATCGTCAGCCGCCAGCCGGATGCCAACATCATCGAGACCGTCGACGCCATCCAGGCACAGATGGACACGCTGCAGGCGCTGCTGCCGGCCAACATCGACATGCAGGTGGTGATGGACCGTTCGCCGGTGATCCGCGCCACCCTGCGCGAGGCCGAGCTGACGTTGCTGCTGGCGATCGCCCTGGTGGTGCTGGTGGTGCTGGCCTTCCTCGGCCACTGGCGCGCGGCGCTGGTGCCGACCGTCGCCATCCCGGTCTCGCTGCTGGGCGCGCTGGCGATCATCGCCCTGCTCGGGTTCTCGCTCAACACGCTCTCGCTGATGGCGCTGATCGTGGCCGCGGTGCTGGTGGTCGACGATGCCATCGTGGTGCTGGAGAACATCGCGCGCCACCGGGAAGAAGGCGCCTCACCGATGACCGCCGCGCTGCGGGGCGCGGGGGAAGTCGGCGCCACGCTGCTGTCGATGAACATCGCGCTGGCGGTGGTGTTCATCTCGATCCTGTTCCTGGATGACTTCGTCGAGAAACTGTTCCGCGAGTTCTCGCTGACCCTGGTGGCGGCGATGGGCGTCTCGCTGCTGGTCTCGCTGAGCCTGACCCCGATGCTGTGCGCGCGCCTGCTCGGGCAGGCACGGCCCGGCCCCGGCAATGGACTGCAGCGCGCCGGCACCGCGTTGTTCGAGCGTCTGCGCGGCGCCTATATGGGCAGCCTGCAGACAATGCTGCGCTGGCTCGCGCTGCCGCTGCTGCTGTTCGCCGGTGTGATCGCACTGAACGTGTGGCTGTTCCAGCAGGTGCCCAAGGGCATCGTGCCCAAGCAGGACACCGCGCAGCTGCGTGGCTTCGCGCGCGGCGACGATGGCCTCTCGTTCCAGGTGATGCAGCCCAAGATCGAGGCCTACCGCCAGCTGCTGCTGGCCGACCCGGCGATCAGCGACATCATCGGGTACATCGGCGGCCGCAGCGGGGTCAACAACGCCTTCATCATGATCAAGATGAAGCCGCTGGCCGAGCGCAAGGTCTCCAGCCAGCAGGTGATCGACCGCCTGCGCGCCAACATGCCGAAGATTCCGGGCGGCGGCATGTTCCTGTGGGTGGACCAGGACATCAAGCTGGAAGGCAGCGGCGACAGCGGCCAGTACGAGTTCCAGCTGCTCTCCGGCGAGCTGGAACCGCTGCGGCAGTGGACGCCCAAGGTGGCCGATGCGCTGCGCGCCCTGCCCGAGCTGGTCGATGTGGAGTCCAAGGGCGATGAAGGCATGCGCCAGGTGGTGCTCGACATCGACCGCGATGCCGCCGCCCGCCTGGGCGTGGACATGCGCATGATCGCTTCGGTGCTCAACAACGCCTTCAGCCAACGCCAGGTCGCCACGCTGTACGACACCCTCAACCAATACCGCGTGGTGATGGAGCTGGACCCACGCTACACCCAGGATCCTTCCACGCTGGAGCAGATCCATGTGATCGGCAAGGACGGCCAGCGCCTGCCGTTGTCGTCCATCGCGCGGTGGGAGTACGGCATGGCGCCGGACCGGATCTATCACAGCCAGCAGTTCGCCTCGGTCTGGATCGAATTCGCGCTGGCGCCCGGCGTCACCCTGGACCAGGCGGTAAAAGCGGTGGACCAGGCCATGGCCAGGATCATGCTGCCCACCCATGTGCAGGCGCGGCTCAGCGGCGAGGCCGGCGGCTTCGAGAAACTGCGCGAGCGCCAGCTGTGGCTGATCCTCGGCGCGATGCTGGCGGTGTATCTGGTGCTGGGCGTGCTGTACGAAAGTTTCGTGCAGCCGCTGGCGATCCTCTCCACCCTGCCCTCGGCCGGCGTGGGCGCGTTGCTGGCGCTGATGGCCTTCGGCAACGAGCTGAACCTGATCTCGCTGCTCGGGCTGTTCCTGCTGGTGGGCGTGGTGATGAAGAACACCATCCTGATCATCGACTTTGCGCTGTCGGCCGAACGCGAGCGCGGGCTGTCGTCGTATGAGGCCATCTGCGAAGCCGCACGGCTGCGGTTCCGGCCGATCCTGATGACCAGCGTGGCCGCGCTGTTGGGCACGTTGCCGCTGATGCTGGCCACCGGCGAAGGCTGGGAGATGCGCCAGCCGCTGGGCATCGCGATCGTGGGCGGGTTGCTGGTCAGCCAGTGGCTGACGCTGTACACCACGCCGGCGATCTATCTGGCGTTGGCGAAGCTGAGGCGCGCCGCGTGATCATCGAACGCGCGACACCCCAGGGGTAGAGCCACGCCATGCGTGGCTGCTTCTGCATGAACTGCATGAAGCGCCGCGGCGCTGTACGCAGCCACCCGTGGGGTGGCTCTACCCCGGATCAACGCACGCTTATGCCGCCTCGCTGATGCGCGCCGCCCGCCGTGCCCGCACTGCCTCGGCGAGGCTCTCCAGCACCGCCAGCGAGCTGTCCCAGCCGATGCAGCCATCGGTGATGCTCTGGCCGTAGGTCAGCGGCTGGTCGTCCACCAGGTCCTGCCGGCCGGCCACCAGATGACTCTCGACCATGACGCCGACGATGCGCTCTTCGCCGTTTGCCAGCTGCGCGTTGATGTCGGCGATGACCTTGGGCTGGTTCTCCGGATTCTTGCTGCTGTTGGCGTGGCTGGCATCGATCATGATGCGTGCGGCCAGGTGCGACTTGGCCAGCGTCTGGCTGGTCGCTTCAACGTGGTCGGCATCGTAGTTCGGCGTCTTGCCGCCGCGCAGGATCACGTGACAGTCCGGATTGCCGGCGGTGGCCACGATGGCGGTGCCGCCTTCCTTGGTCACCGACAGGAAGTGATGCGGGTTGGAGGCCGCGCCGATCGCATCGGCGGCGATCTTGATGTTGCCGTCGGTACCGTTCTTGAACCCGACCGGGCAGGACAGCCCCGAGGCCAGTTCGCGGTGCACCTGGCTTTCGGTGGTGCGTGCGCCGATCGCACCCCAGGCGACCAGGTCGGCGATGTACTGCGGCGAGATCACATCGAGGAATTCAACGCCGGCCGGCAGGCCCAGCTTGTTGATGTCGCGCAGCAGGCCGCGCGCCACGCGCAGCCCCTTGTTGATGTTGAAGCTGCCATCCAGGTCCGGATCGTTGATCAGGCCCTTCCAGCCCACCGTGGTGCGCGGCTTCTCGAAGTACACGCGCATGACGATTTCCAGCTCATCGGCGTAGGCATCGCGCAGCGGCTTGAGGCGCTGGGCGTACTCGATGGCGGCCACCGGGTCATGGATCGAACACGGGCCGATCACTACCGCGAGGCGATCGTCGCGGCCATGCAGGATCTCGTGCAGGGCCGCGCGCGAGGCGCTGACCGTATCGGAGGCTTCGTCGTCGCAGGGCAGCATCGCCAGCAGCTGTGCCGGCGGGGTCAACGGTTCGATCTTGCGGATGCGCAGGTCGTCGGTATGGGGGGGCATGGGGTAACTCCTTGGAAGTGGGGGTCCCCAGCGCGGCGGCAACAAAAAAGCCGCCAGGTGCGCTGGCGGCTTTCGGGAATGCGTCTGAAGGTTTCTTCAGGGTGAGCGCATGCCTTCCTCCGCCGGTGGCTTCGGAAAGTAATACCAAAAGTAGGAATTGGCGGGGCGTGCGTTCATTGGGGAGTATTGATAACACAGGGATTTGGAGGTGCCAACTGTTTCATTCGCAACTGCGGCATCGGTTCAGGCCCCTCCCCGCGAGCGGTGCGCTCACCCCCGCGGCAACGCCGCCAGCTCGGCCAGGTGCTGCTGCAGCGTGCCTGCTGCCCCCACCGCGTGCGTCGTGGTGAAGTACTCGTGCCACCCGGTAGCGCCGATCGCGGCCAGCAAGGCATCGGCATCGAGCCGTTCGGCGCACTGCCACACCGCATAGAACTGCTCGGCCGTGGTGTGCGGAACGTCCTGTTCGATGCGGCCCATCGCCACCGGCGTGATGCGGGCCGGATCCACGTGCTGCATGCCGGCGCCGATGCGGGCGAAGAACGCCCCGCGCGACACCGGGTCCAGCGCGGTCCAGGCGGGGGTGGCGGTGTAGAGCTCGATCAACATGTGCGACATGGCATTCCTTGAGGTCAGAGCGAGCGCAGTGCGCGCTTGCGGATATAGGTGTTGGCCGGATCATCGGCGTGGTGCTGCTGCCATTCGCTGCACAGCGCGCGGACCCAGTCAGGCTGGCTTTTGCCCGCATCGTTCAGCCAGTTGCCGACTGAATCCTGCACATAGCGCGAGGCATCGCAGCACAGCGCCTGCAGCAGCGGCAGCGCGTGTTGCGGCGCCTGCTTGAACAAGGTGATGTGCGCAGCCCACACGCCCCGCGGGCGCAGCGCTTCGCAGGCGAAGCGACGCACGTTGGGTGAGACGTCGGTGGTCCAGCCGTGCAGGTGCGCGAGTACACGCAGGGGTTCGGCGACAACATGCGGACGCACAGCCAGCCATGCCCACTCGCGGACGCCGAAATGCGCATCGTCGGCCAGCGTGCGCAGCGCATCGAGCCTGTGCTCGAGCGACAAGGCCGGGTCGCTGCCGATCAGATAGCAGGCCCAGCCACGCACGGTGTCGCTGGCGTGCCGCGACCACCGTGCATGATCGCCGTGGCCATGCACGCGCAACAGCGTCGCGGCGCCCTGCATGCGCAGCGTGATGCCGCGCTTGGCGGCATTGCGCATCGGGGTGATCGCAGCGGCGGGCAAGCCGGGGGCGACATGGGCCATCAGCTTGGCGAAGTCGACGGCCAGCACTTCGGCCAGATGCGTGGCTTCGGTTTCACCGCGATCGAGCTGCCCGCGGCGTTCGCGGGTGATGGGCTGTTTCATGCCGCGCGGCCCGCATCAGTGCGCGACCACACGCGCTGCAGCAGCGTGCCGAGCGTGCGCCGTTCCCGCGGGCTGATATCGGCGAACAGCGAGGCGATCCACGCGGTCTGCTGGTCGAACAAGCGCGCGGCCAGCGCCTGACCCGCCCTGGTCAAGCGCACGTGGATGCGGCGCTTGTCATCCGGATCACTGTGGCGGCTGACCAGGTGCTCGCGCTCCAGCCCATCGAGCAGGCCGGTGATGGTGGCGCGGGTCACCCCGGCGCGCTCGGCCAACTGGTGAGGCGAGAGTGCCGTTTCCGCACCGCGCAGCAGGAACAGCAGCACGAAGCGCCCTTCACTCAGGCCCAGCGGCGCCAGCCGGCTGGCACAGTCCTGGTCGATCGCGCTGGCCAGCGACAGCACCTGGAAGCACAACGCCAGTTCGCCCGAATCGGGCTGGCCACGGCGCTCCAGTTCGGTCAGGAAGGCCTGGTGTTTGGTTTCCAGCATGCAGGCGGCTTCGACATAATACGGCGGCTAACTATATCGTCGTTGCGCTCTGAGAGAAAGGCTCCCGCCTGCGTTGCCGCTACTGCGGGCACCTGCATCCGTACGATCAGCCCGCCGCCCGGCCTGTGCAGCAGCCAGAGCTGACCTCCTTGCTGCCGAACCGCGCCCTGCGCCACCGCCAGCCCAATCTGTTCGATCATCGCGTTCAAGGGTTCAATGTCGGCCACCATCCGCACCGCGTGCGTGAGCGGTGCGAACTCGGCGCCAGGCCCAGCCGGGGCACTGGCGTGCGCAGATCGTGCGCGACCGCTGCCAGCATGCGCGTCATATCCTGCGCCTGCTGCGCATTGCCTGCAGCGTCCTGCAACGCACTGAGCCGCGCGCGAGTGGGGGTTTACGCGGGAGCCGTCCCGCGGCAGCATGAAGCCATCACCACCGACGCAAGGACACGCCGATGGACCGTTCTCAAGCTGAAGCCATGGCGGATGCCATGCTGCAACCCGATCCCAAGCGCGAGGCCGTGCGGGCACGGCGTCTTGCCAGCGCCGCACAACTGAAGCGTCAGCGTAAGGCCGCAGGAGCAAGCCTGGTCGGCATGGCCGTGGGCGCCGCGGTGGCCAGCCAGTTTCCGATGGCCTTTTCGCAGGGCATGCTGATCGGCGCGTTGCTGACGTATTTCCCCACCCAGCTGTGGCTTGACCGGCGTGCACGCGGCGCCGAGGCCGCCATCCGCGTCGAAGGACACGCCCAGTCATAGCGAAGGGATTCCGTTCGCCCCCTTTTACCAGCGCACCTGTGCCGGCAATGGCCCGTCATGCGAGGGAAACAACGGCAGCACGTACTCGGCCAGCTCCTGCAGCACCTCGGCTGCGGGGCGCTGCGAGAACTGGATGCCCAGCGCAGCATGGTTCACGCCGGCGCGCTGCCACTCGCCGAGCAGATCGATCAATCCGTGGCGACCGGTCCTCAACGTGTAGCCGCCATTGAGCGGGGTGCGTGGATGGTTCGGGTCCTCGACCAGATCCAGCCATTCGTTGGTGACATGCGGGCGGAAGCCCCCGTCGGGAATGAGGCGGCGCCAGGCCTGGATCTTGCCGGCCAGGCGCTGCGGCCCGGCGGCGTGATGGGTTGCCTCGGGATAGGTCAGCCAGCCATCGGCATGCTGCCCGACCCAGTCCAGTGTCTGCTGCGAGGTGCCGGTCACCAGCAGCGGAATCGCCCCGGCGGCCTTGGCGGATCTGCGCCGCGATCGCATCGACATCGCGATCCGCCACGGTCTCGGCGAGTATCCCGGGCTGGTCTCGCGCCCGCTGGCGGCACCGGTGCTGTTGCCGGTGGCCTGCCCGACGCTGCTCGCCGAGGGGCCGCCGATCCACTCCCCCGCGGACTGCCTGCAGTACCCGCTGCTGCAGGATTCCGATCGCAGTGACTGGTCGCTATGGTTCCGCGCGCTTGGCCTGCCCGCCGATCCGCGCATCGAGCGTGGCCCGGCCTTCGATGATGACGTGCTGCTGATCCGCGCGGCGGAAGCGGGCCAGGGCATCGCGCTGGTGCGCGATCTGTATGTGGACGCCGAAGTGGCCAGCGGTCGGCTGGCGGTGGTGCTGGATCAGCCCTGGCCGAAGCGGTTTGCGTACTACGCCGTCACCCCGCCCGGCGCCGAGGAGACACCGGCCATCGCAGCCTTCCTGGGTTGGTTGCAGGACGAGGTCGAGGCCCCCACCAGCGCGCTGTGAGTCGGTACTACGCGCACAAAAAAACCCCGCCTTCCGGCGGGGTTTTTCGTACTGCGGTGGCGGATGGCAGGTGCCGACCGATGGCCGGCCTCTACATCAGAAGTCCATGCCGCCCATGCCACCCATACCGCCCATGCCGCCGCCGGCTGCGCCAGCGCCGTCATCCTTCTTCGGGGCTTCGGCAACCATGGCTTCGGTGGTGATCATCAGGCCAGCGATCGAGGCCGCGTTCTGCAGCGCCGAACGGGTCACCTTGGTCGGGTCCAGGATGCCGAATTCCAGCATGTCGCCGAACTCGCCGGTGGCGGCGTTGTAGCCGAAGCTGCCGGTGCCTTCCTTGACCTTGTTGACGATCACGGACGGCTCTTCGCCAGCGTTGGCCACGATTTCGCGCAGCGGGGCTTCCATCGCGCGCAGGGCGATCTGGATGCCGTGGTTCTGGTCTTCGTTGGCACCCTTCAGGCCGCTCAGCGCGGTGACCGCACGGACCAGGGCAACGCCGCCGCCCGGGACCACGCCTTCTTCAACGGCTGCACGGGTCGCGTGCAGGGCGTCGTCGACGCGATCCTTCTTTTCCTTCATTTCGATTTCGGTCGAGGCACCGACCTTGATCACGGCAACGCCGCCGGCCAGCTTGGCTACGCGTTCCTGCAGCTTCTCGCGATCGTAATCCGACGAGGTGTCTTCGATCTGGGTCTTGATCTGGGTGACACGCGCTTCGATGTTGGCCTTCTCGCCGGCGCCATCGATGATCGTGGTGTTTTCCTTGGAG
>NZ_JALJRX010000009.1:0-74240 GCF_024519495.1 Stenotrophomonas sp. Ste96
AGGGGGAGGGGGCGGCCGCAGGCCGACGCCGGAGGACATTCGCCGGAAAGGGTATGGGGGCCCAGCGCCCGACCCACCGGCCGTCGCTCATGAGCGCACGCCCATGACCTGTGGCCCCTTCCCGCGGCCCTTGCGGCTGCTACGCTTGCCGGGTTTTCCTCATTGGTGCCGCCCGCAATGCCCAGAACGCTGCCTTTGTCCCTGCTGCTGCTCGCCGCCCTTGGCGGCGCTGCCCCTGCGGCGCCGACGCCGATCACCATCGAGCAGGCCATGGCCGACCCGGACTGGATCGGCCCCCCGGTCGAAAGCGCCTGGTGGTCGTGGAACAGCCAGCAGGTGGAGTACCAGCTCAAGCGCACTGGCAGCCCGGTGCGCGACACCTTCCGCCAGCCGGTCGCCGGTGGGGTGGCGGCGCAGGTTGGCGATGACCAGCGCGGCACCCTGGACGTGGACAGCCCGGTCTACGACAGCGCGCGACAGCGCTCGGCGTTCGTGCGCAATGGCGATGTGTTCGTGCGTGACCTGCGCAGTGGCGCGCTGACCCAGCTGACCCGCAGCACCGAAAAATCCGGCGCGGTCAATTTCGCCCGCGATGGCGGCGTGATCTGGCGCACCGGCCAGAACTGGTTCCACTGGACGGCCGCCGCCGGCGTGCAGCAGGTCGCCAGCCTGAAGGCCGAAAAGAACCCGGACGACGCGCCCAAGGCCGACACCCTGCGCGAGCAGCAGCTGCGCACCCTGGCCACGCTGCGCAACGATCGCGCCCAGCGCGAGGCGCTCAAGGCGCAGGAAGCCAGCTGGCGCCGTGCCGACGGCACCCGTGCGCCGGGTCCGGTGTATCTGGGCGCCGATGTGGAGATCGTCGACAGCGTGCTCTCGCCCGATGCGCGCACCCTGATCGTGGTCACCAAGCCGAAGAGCTTCGATGAAGGCCGCGGCGGCAAGATGCCCAAATACGTGACCGAATCGGGTTACGAAGAATTCGAAGACACCCGCACCCGCGTCGGCCGCAACGATCCCGAGCCGAACGCGCTGTGGCTGGTCGATGCCGTGGCCGGCACGGTCAAGCCGCTGTCGCTGGACGGTCTGCCGGGCATCGCCACCGACCCGCTGGCCGCGCTGCGCAAGGCCGCCGGCAAGGACGCGCTGAAAGGCAATCGCCCGGTGGAAGTGCTGGGCGGCCCCGGCGCGCCCGGCATCCGCTGGAGCGCCGATGGCCAGCAGGCCGCGATCATGCTGCGCGCCAATGACAACAAGGACCGCTGGATCGCCAGCGTGACCCCGGCCAGCGCCAAGCTGGAGACGCGTCATCGCTTGACCGACAGCGCCTGGATCAACTGGAGCTTCAACGATTTCGGCTGGTCCAACGACAACCGTACGCTGTGGCTGCTGTCCGAAGAATCCGGCTACTCGCACCTGTACACCCAGCAGGGCACGGCCAAGCCGCAGGCGCTGACCGGTGGCAAGTGGGAAACCTCGATGCCGGTGCCCAGCGCCGATGGCCGTGGCTTCTACTTCCTGTGCAACCAGCAGTCGCCGGGCGATTACGAAGTGTGCGCGGTCGATACCGCCAGCAGGCAGGTGCGTGAGCTGACCGCGCTCAACGGTGTCGAGGACTTCTCTCTCTCCCCAGACGGCCAGCAGCTGCTGGTGCGGTACTCCGGTGCCTACCTGCCGACCCAGCTGGCCGTGGTGCCCGCCGCCGGTGGCCAGGCCAAGGTGCTGACCGACACCCGCACCGCCGAGTTCAAGGCGCGCGAGTGGATCCAGCCCAAGCTGGTGCAGGTGCCGTCCAAGCACGGTGCCGGTGTGGTCTGGGCCAAGTACTACGGCCCGGACACCTTCGAGCCGGGCAAGCAGTACCCGATCGCCATGTTCGTGCACGGCGCCGGTTACCTGCAGAACGTGCACCAGCAATACCCGGCCTACTTCCGCGAGCAGATGTTCCACAACCTGCTGGTGCAGAAGGGCTACGTGGTGCTGGACATGGATTACCGCGGCAGCGCCGGCTACGGCCGCGACTGGCGCACGGCGATCTACCGCAACATGGGCCACCCGGAACTGGAAGACTACAAGGACGGCCTGGACTGGCTGGTCCAGACCAAGCAGGGCGACCGTGACCACGCCGGCATCTACGGCGGCTCCTACGGCGGCTTCATGACCTTCATGGCGCTGTTCCGCTCGCCGGGCACGTTCAAGGCCGGCGCCGCGCTGCGCCCGGTGGTCGACTGGCACCAGTACAACCACGGCTACACCGCCAACATCCTCAACACCCCGGACATCGACCCGGAGGCGTACCGCAAGTCCTCGCCGATCGAATACGCCGACGGCCTGCAGGACCACCTGCTGATCGCGCACGGGATGATGGATGACAACGTGTTCTTCCAGGACTCGGTCAACCTCACCCAGAAGCTGATCGAGCTGCACAAGGACAACTGGTCGATCGCGCCGTACCCGCTGGAACGCCACGGCTATGTGCGTGCCGATTCCTGGCTGGACCAGTACAAGCGCATCCTCAAGCTGTTCGAAGAGAACCTGAAGTAAGCCAGCGATGACGTCGGTGCCCACTGACGTGCAGCACGCCGCGGCGACGATCGATATCGTCGCCGCGGTCGTTTTCGATGCCGGTGGCCACGTGCTGGTGGTGCGCAAACAGGGCTCGGCGACCTTCATCCAGCCGGGTGGCAAGCCCGAGCCGGGCGAGGCGCCGCTGGCCGCCCTGGCGCGTGAGCTGGACGAAGAACTCGGCGTCACCCTGGTGGCTGGAAGCGCCGTGGCGCTGGGCTGCTTCGAGGCGTGGGCGGTGCACGAAGCCGGGCATCGCGTACGGGCCCATGCGTTCCTGGTCACGATCACCGGGACGCCGCGGCCACAGGCGGAAATCGCCGAACTGGCCTGGGTGCCGTTGCGCCCGCCGCATGGGCGGCGCTTGGCACCGTTGAGCGCAGACCATATCCTGCCCGCGGCCGCAAACGCGGTGGCGGCGACCTAGACGTTGCGGCCTGCCCAACCAGGACACCGGATGTCAGCGTCGCTTCCCCCGCAATTGCCTTCCTCCATGCCCCGGCCCAGCGGGGATGGCGCCCCTGCCTTTCTCGCCCCCCTGCTCAAGTCCGTCCTGCTGGTCTGCCTGGCCTCGGCCGCGATGTGGGCCGTCCTGGCCCTGGTTGCCATTCCACTGTCGGGCGCGGAGGCGCTGCAGGCGCTGCTGGCCGATGAGGAGCTGCACTGGCTGCCCGGCTCGCTGCGCTGGCTGCTGACCCACCCGGTGCTCGCCAACGTGCTGCTGTGCATGTCCAGCCTGCTGGGCAGTGCGGCGTGCTGGGGGATGCTGCGTCGCTGGCGCTGGGCATGGGCACTGTTCATCGTGCTGCTGGCGGTCACCGCCGTGCTCAACGTGATCGCCGCGTGGTTGCTGGACGATGCGTTCGGCCACCTGCTGGCGCAGATACCCGACGACACGATGTCGATTGAACTGCTCAAGCTGCGCAGTGAACTGCGCGTGCAGCGCGTGATCTGCAGCGGCCTTGCCGGCATGACCGCGCTGGCCTTCGCGGTCCTGCAGGGCTGGCTGATCGTGCGCCTGTGCGCGGCCGATGTGCGTGCCCTGTTCCGCCGCTGACATTTCCCCCGCAGCGCCACCGTGCGCTGCACGACCTGCAAGGATGATGGTGTGACCGTTTCCCTCCCCCTTCTGCGCCGCCACGGCTGGCGCACGACCCTGTTCACCCTGCTCACGGCGGTCAGCCTGCCCGCGACCGCAGCCGCCCAGGCGATGGTGTGCGGCACGTTCGTCTCCGAGGACACCGGCACCACGTTGACCCTGCACAGTGCGAATGAAGGCGTGCGGCAGATTCCCGGCCAGGCACCCGAGCCGTACCTCCTCAGCCGCCTCGGCGACGAGCTGAAGCTGGCCGACCTGGACAATGGCGGCGTCGGCGCGCTGACCGTAGAGGACGGCGGCCGCCTGCTCAGCGACCGCTTCAACGCGTACCGCCTGCAGAAGGCCGCCACCTGTCGCCCCGCCACGGTGTTCCCCGCTGCGTCCTGCCGGGCCGAGATCGGCACCTGCCTGGACGACATGCTTTTCGCCAGCAACGACCGCCTCCGCCAGTGGTGCCACGAGGATGTCCCGGCCGCCTGCAAGCGCCTGCTGGCCAACTTCCAGACCGAAGCGCGCGAGGCCGACAGGGTGGTCGCGAGACAGAGCATTGCCGCAGAGCCGCCCGAACCGGACGTCTGCAAGCCCGAATCCGCTCAGTATGACGAGGACGCCTGCCTGGAGGCCGCGCGCGAAGCCGTGAGCCAAGCCTTTGCCAAGGCTCTGCTCGGCGGCCTCACCGCCGATGCCTCGCCGCTGCCGGCCGCGCAACTGGATGAGATCACCGCGCTCTGCCAGGCACAGACCAGCGGCACGTTCTGCGCCAAGGCCGCCGAAGCACTGTGGGACGCCGGCCGCCTGGTTCCCGCCCGCGATGCACTGCATCGGGCCTGCACCCGGGGCCACGACCCGCGCGCCTGTGAGCGGGCCGCCCCGCTGGCGGGGCTGGACGCCACGGCGTTGAGCCCGGTGGCAGCCACGTCCCTGCCCTGCGGCAGCTATGTGGCCAGCCAGGGCCTGATGGACCATCTGCCGTTCGGCGATGGCGGCATGATCGACAGCGGCTTCGGCGGCAAGCTGCGCGCGCGCCTGGTCGATGGCGACATCCGCGTACGTCACGACCAGGGCGACGATTTCGTCTTCAAGCGCCTGGCCAATGGCAACCTCATCGGCATGGACAGCTGGAACCGCTTCAGCTACTACGCACACACCGGCGAGGCGCAGCAGTGCAGCGCGCCGGTGGTCTTCGTCGAAACCCCGCTGCCGCAGGACTGCCCGACGCTGGCCCGCGAAGGCGGTGCCCAGGCGTGCTGCGCGGCCGGCAAGCTGCAGGGCTGCAATGCCGCCGGTCATCAGCTGGCGCTGCGCAACCGCTGGGCCGAGGCGTCGCCGTTCTATCTGACGCTGTGCACCGCCGGCGTGCGCGAGGGCTGCGAGAACCTGGCCAGCGTCTACGAACACACCGGTGACGAGGCGCTGCCCGAGCAGATGGCCGCGATCTGCGCAAAGGACGGCAACGGCACCCACGTCGCCTGCGATGTGCACGCGACCCGCAACTGGGGCCTGCTGCAGGTCAGCGCCGGGCTGGAGCAGATCGCCGAGCGCATGGCCGCCGAGGCCGAGGCGGACGACGATGCCGATGCGCCGGCCCAGGCCCCTGCCGCGACAAAGGACAGCAGCAACCGCAACCGCAAGAGCGGCCACTGAGCACACGCAGGCCGTGCACCGGCCTGCGGTAAAGTAGCGCCATGAACGACTTCGACCGCGTCCGCGCGTATCTGACCGACCTGCAGGACCGCATCTGTGCGGCGATCGAAACCGCCGACGGCCAGGCCCGCTTTGCCGAAGATCTCTGGCAGCGTGCGGAGGGTGGCGGTGGCCGTACCCGCATCCTGCGCGACGGCGCGGTGTTCGAGCAGGCCGGGATCGGGTTTTCCGATGTGGCCGGTACCCGCCTGCCGCCATCGGCCTCGGCGAACCGGCCGGAGCTGGCCGGCGCGTCATGGCGCGCGACCGGCGTCTCGCTGGTGTTCCATCCGGCCAATCCCTATCTGCCGACCACGCACGCCAACGTGCGCTACTTCCGCGCCGAGCGCGATGGCGTGGCGGTGGCGTCCTGGTTCGGCGGCGGCTTCGACCTCACCCCGTTCTACCCGATCGACGAAGACGTGCGGCACTGGCACCAGGTTGCGCACGATCTGTGCGCGCCTTTCGGCGAAGAGCGCTATGCGGCGCACAAGCGCTGGTGCGATGAGTATTTCTTCCTGCGCCACCGCAACGAGACGCGGGGCGTAGGCGGATTGTTCTTCGACGACCTGCATGGCGACTTCGAGCGCGATTTTGCGTATCTGCGCGCGGTCGGCGACGGCTTCATGGACGCCTATCTGCCGCTGGTCGAGCGCCGCAAGGACACGCCGTATGGCGAGCGCGAGCGCGAATTCCAGCTGTACCGGCGCGGCCGCTATGTCGAGTTCAACCTGGTCTACGACCGCGGCACCCTGTTCGGGCTGCAGAGCGGCGGGCGCAGCGAGAGCATCCTGATGAGCCTGCCCCCGCGCGTGCGCTGGGAGTATGGCTTCCAGCCGGAGGCCGGCAGCGACGAGGCGCGTCTGGCCGACTATCTCGTGCCGCGCGACTGGGTGTAACCGGCCGCGGCACCGCAGCGGCCGGAGCGCTACCCCTTCTTCGGCACGATCGTGATGTGGCCGTTGATCTCCAGCACCGCCAGGGCGACATCGTCGATGGACAGGCAGCCCTGCTGACGCATCGCCGCGTCCAGGTCGGCCGGGGTGACCAGTTCGCGCTTGAGCACGGAATCGAGCACCTTGCCATCGCGCGCGATCAGGATCGGCTCGCCTTCAACCAGGGTTTCCACCCGTCGGCTGCGCGTGCTGAGCCAGCCCACGCCGTAGTTGATCGAGATCAGCGTCGCCGCCAGCAGCAGGCCGCCGCCCAGGGAGGTGTCCTGGCCCAGCAGGGCGTTCTGCACCGCGTTGCCGAGCAACACGATCAACAGCACGTCGAACGGGGTGATCTGGCCCAGCGCGCGCTTGCCGGACAGCCGGACCATGCCCAGGACCACCACGTACACCACCACCGCGCGCAGGATGAATTCCCACCACGGCATGGCCAATGCAAACAGGTCGCTCATCGCCTTTCCCCGGACTGGTCCAGCCAGCATGGGCCGGCACCCGCTGCGAGGCAATGGCCGGGCGGCGCGGACGGGCTGCTTTCGGCGCCACAAATAAAAAGCCCCGCCAACCAGGGGGAGGTTAGCGGGGCCGGGGAACGGGCGCTTGGGGAGGAGCCCCCGTTCCGAGATCTGCTCCAGGGGATGGGAGAGATCCACAACAGGCATTGCGCCTGTCGAGGTCTATCAAAGCACTCCGAACATTGATAGTTCGTGAAGGGGCCCAATTAATCCGCCCCTCATCCCGGAAACATTCATCCAACAGTCAGATTATCGTGGCGCAATGAACCGATTCAGCCTTTTGACTGTGATTCAGGCCTCAATGTGCCTCATCCCAGTTATCACCGACGCCGGCATCCACCACCAGCGGTACCCGCAGTTCGGCCGCTGACGACATCAATTCAACGACTTTCAAACGCAAGGTATCGAGGAAACTACTTTCGGTTTCAAAGACCAGTTCATCGTGTACCTGCAGAATCATCTTGGCCTGGTCGCTGTGGTCGAGCAGCCAGCTGTCCACCTTCACCATGGCGCGCTTGATGATGTCGGCCGCCGTGCCCTGCATGGGGGCATTGATGGCGGCGCGTTCCGCCCCGGCGCGCAGGCCCTGGTTGCGGGCGTTGATGTCGTTCAGGTACAGCCGACGGCCGAACAGGGTCTCCACGTAGCCCTGGTCCCGGGCCTGCTGGCGCATCCGTTCCATGAAATCACGCACGCCCGGGTAGCGGCTGAAGTACAGCGCCACGTAATCCTGGGCCTGGCCGCGGTCGATGCCCAGGTTGCGGGCCAGCCCGAACGCACTCATGCCGTACATCAGCCCGAAGTTGATCGCCTTGGCGGCCCGGCGCTCGTTGGAGGTGACCTCCTCCAGGCTGCGGCTGAAGACTTCGGCCGCGGTCGCCCGGTGCACGTCCACGCCCTGCTCGAAGGCCCGCACCAGGCCGGGGTCTTCGGAGAGGTGGGCCATGATCCGCAGTTCGATCTGCGAGTAATCGCAGGCCAGGATCTTGCGGCCCGGCGGGGCGACGAAGGCGCGGCGGATGCGGCGGCCGTCCTCGGTGCGGATCGGGATGTTCTGCAGGTTCGGGTCGGACGAGGACAGCCGGCCGGTGGCGGCGCCGGACTGGTGGTAGCTGGTGTGTACCCGCCCGGTGTCCTGGTTGATCATCTCCGGCAGCTTGTCGGTGTAGGTGCTGCGCAGCTTGGCCAGCCCGCGGTACTCCAGGATCACCCGCGGCAGTTCATGCTGCTCGGCGATCGCCTCCAGCGCCTCTTCGTTGGTGCTGGGCTGGCCCTTGGGCGTCTTCACCAGTGCCGGCAGCTGCAGTTCGTCGAACAGCACGGCCTGCAGCTGCTTGGGCGAATCCAGGTTGAAGGTGCGCCCGGCCAGCTCGGTGGCCTTCTGCTGGGCGGCCAGCATGCGCGAGCCCAGGTCCTGGCTCTGCCGGCGCAGCTCGGCCATGTCGATGTGCACGCCATTGGCTTCGATCCGCGCCAGCACCGGCACCAGCGGCATCTCGATGTCGCGGTAGACGCCGTCCAGCGAGGGCGTGGCCTGCAGTTGTGGCTGCAGCGCGTGGTGCAGGCGCAGGGTCACGTCGGCATCTTCGGCAGCGTAACGGCACGCTTCGTCCAGGCCCACCTGCGAGAACGAGATCTGCTTGGCGCCCTTGCCGGCCACCTCCTCGAACTTGATCGTGGTGTAGCCCAGGTAGCGCATCGCCAGCGAGTCCATGTCATGGCGCGTGGCGGTGGAATTGAGCACGAAGCTCTCCAGCATGGTGTCGTCGTGGTACCCCTGCAGGTTCACGCCGTGGCGGCGCAGCACGTGCAGGTCGTACTTGCCGTGCTGGCCAAGCTTCTTCCTGGTGGGGTCTTCCAGGGCAGGGCGCAGCGCTGCCAGCACCTGCTCGCGCGGCAGCTGGGCCGGCGCACCCGGGTAATCGTGGCCGACCGGGATGTAGGCCGCCCGGCCCGGCTCGACCGCCAGGCTGATACCGACCAGGTTGGCGCGCATGGCGTCCAGCGCGTCGGTCTCGGTATCGAAGGAGATCAGTTCGGCCGTGGCCAGGCGCTGCACCCAGGCGTCCAGCTGTTCAGTGGTCAGCACCATCTCGTACTCACCGGGGGCGGAGAGCGCCGGGTCGACCGGCACCACCGCCTCCTCCGCCGTGCCGCGGGCGTAGCCGGCCGCGGTGCCGCGCAGGCTGACCGGGGCATCGCTGGCGGCGGCGGGGGCCGGCACCGGGCCGCCCAGCTCCTTGAGGGCCTGGGTGAAACCGTAGCGCAGGTACAGCTCGCTCAGCGAGGGCACATCCGGCTCGCGCAGCGGCAGCGTCTGCGGCGTCACTTCCAGCGGCACGTCGGTGCGGATCGTGACCAGCTCGCGGTTGAGCGGCAGGCGCTCCAGCGCCGCGCGCAGGTTTTCGCCGATCTTGCCCTTCATGGTCGGGGCTGCGGCGATCACGCCGTCCAGGTGCTGGTACTCGGCCAGCCACTTGGCGGCGGTCTTGGGGCCGCACTTTTCCACCCCCGGCACGTTGTCCACCGCGTCGCCCATCAGCGCCAGCAGGTCGACGATCTGGTCGGCACGCACGCCGAACTTCTCCATCACCGCCGCGTCCGAATCCATGCGGCTGCCGGTCATGGTGTTGACCAGCTCGATGCCCGGGCGGACCAGCTGGGCGAAGTCCTTGTCACCGGTGGAAATGGTGACCTGCAGGCCATCGCGGTGGCCCTGCAGGGCCAGCGTGCCGATCACATCATCGGCTTCCACGCCGGGGATGCGCAGGATGCTCAGGCCCAGCGCTTCGACGATGCGGCACATCGGCTCGATCTGCGGGCGCAGGTCGTCGGGCATCGGCGGGCGGTTGGCCTTGTAGTCGGCGTACAGGTCGTCACGGAAGGTCTTGCCCGGCGCATCGACCACGAAAGCGACGTACTCGGGGCGCTCCTTCAGGGTGGCGCGCAGCATGTTGACCACACCGAACAACGCGCCGGTGGGTTCACCGTGTGCGTTGGTCAGCGGCGGAAGCGCGTGGAACGCGCGATACAGGTAACTGGACCCGTCAATCAGGACTAATCGGCTCATGCGACGATTCTACGCGCCCGGCCCTGACCGTCGTCGGCGCCGGGCTCACGATCCATCGGGCATAATCAGGCCCTCTTCGCCCAAGGACTCCCGGCCCATGAAGATTCTGTTGCTCGCAGGCCTGCTCGCGCTGGCCGGCTGTGCCACCGGTGGCGGCGGCAGGCCCCCGGTCGATGTCACCGGTGCCGACGTGGTCAAGACGGTCCAGGACAACGGCGACACCATCGAGGAATACCGGGTGGGTGGCCAGCTGCGGATGGTCAAGGTGACCCCGTCGCGCGGTGCCCCGTTCTACATGTATGACCAGAACGGCGATGGCCGCATGGACAGTGACAAGGACGGCGTCTCGCCGGTCTACTGGAAGCTCTACAGCTGGTGAACCGCGGCGTTGTCCGCCCGGCCGCCCCGTGTCCGCACGCGGTGGCCGGGGCAACACGCCCGTCCCTGCACGCCTACGCTCGATGACCACACCCGAACGCCGCACTGCCCCGAACCCGGCTGAACTGCGCGCCGGCCTGACGGCGGAGCAGCGCCAGGCGGTGGAAACGCTGGAGCATTTCGGCTGGCAGCTGCGCTTCGTGCGCCGCCCGCTGTTCCGCGACCCGATCCCGGTACTGTTCGACCGCCACGGCGAGCGCTATGTGGTGCTGCAGCCCGATGGCACGCTGGATGAATCGCAGACGTTGAAGCTGCGCGACTGATCGGACGCGCACGCTTTGCGACGAAGAGGAGGTAGTGCCGGCCGCTGGCCGGCTGCGCGTGCATCGGGCCAACCTGGGAGCCGGCCAGCGGCCGGCACTACCGCTTTCCCCATTACCGGATGACCAGTACCGGTACGGTGCTGCGTGCCAGCACTTCGGCGGTCTGGCTGCCGAGCAGCACGCGGGTGACGCCACGGCGGCCATGCGAGGTCATCACGATCAGGTCGCTGCCGCGTTCAGTGGCAGTATCGATGATGCCGTCGGCGGCATAGCGGTCAAGCACGTGCACGGTGGTGGTGCGCAGTCCCTGCGCCTCGGCGGCGGCCTTGGCCGGCTGCAACACTTTCTGCGCGGTCTCTTCGCGGTCGGCTTTGTACTCGGGCGTGTTCATGTAGCCCACGCTCCAGCCCATGGCGTCGTACATGCCCACCGCCCACGGTTCGGAGACGGTCACGATATCGACCTCGGCATCGAGGTCCCTGGCCAGCTCCAGGCCCTTGGCCAGGCCTTTTTCAGCCAGCTCCGAACCATCGGTGGCGATCAGGATGCGCTTGTACATGGCAGAGCTCCTTGGGGTGGCAATGGGAACATCACCATTGCACACCCGATGTGGACGCGGTGCCTTGAGCTGGATCAATCGCCGTGGGTGCGTGCAGTCACTCCCCGTGCCGGGTTGCCCACCACCGTCGCACCGGCCGGTACATCGCGGGTGACCACGCTGCCGGCACCGACCACCGCGTCATCGCCAATGGTCACGCCGGGCAATATGATCGCGCCCCCGCCGATCCAGACATTGCGGCCGATGCGCACCGGCCTGGCCGACTCCAGGCCCTGCGCGCGTGCCTGCGGGTCGCGCGGATGGTCGGCCGCATAGATCTGCACCGCCGGGCCGATCTGGGTGCCATCACCGATGCTGACCTCGGCCACGTCCAGGATCACGCAGTTGTAGTTGAGGAATACGCCCTGGCCCAGGCGGATGTTGCTGCCGTAATCGCAGTGGAACGGCGGCCGGATCACCGCGCCTTCGCCGACCGCACCGAGCTGCTCGCGCAACAGCGCGCGGCGCACGGCCGGGCTCTCGGCCAGGGCGGCGTTGTAACGGACCATCCAGACCTTGGCCGCCGCCATCTCGGCCTGCAGTTCCGGGTCGCCCGGACGATACGGCATCCCGGACAGCATCTTTTCCTTTTCGCTCGGACCCATGTGGCCTCCATCAGACAGAGCCCGATGATGCCGGTTGCCCACGCGCGTGTCAGCGTGCGCCGCGCCGTGTGCCCAGCAGTGCCACCACCGCGAAGACGACGCCGCTCAGCCAGAACCACAACGTTGCGGGGCCGATGCACACCACGCTGGGCTGTGGCTGGCAGCGCAGGCGCAGCAGATCGAAGTCGCCGCCGCCGGCCAGGCAGCTCTGCGCGTGGTGGACCAGGGCCAGCACCGGCTCGGCCCAGCCTGCCGACCACGTCAGCAGGACCAGTGCAGCAAGCAGATACGGAATTCCCTTGTTCACGAGTGCGCTCCCAGCGGACAGGGGCAGACTCTGGGCGCCGCCCTTGGAAGCGACAAGCGGCACGCGACGAAGCGCGTGAAATCCGGGATGAGCCGGGGAGGATCCGGGATGAAGCGTGCCCGCCCGCCCCGCCCCCTGCCCGATCGCGCACGCATGCGTTGCCCGTGCTGCAGCGCAGGACGCCAGGCGCCACGGCCCGTGACAGACTCCGCGCATGCGCCGACTGCTCATCGCCCTGCTGTGTTCGCTGCTCCTGCTCCCGATGGCCGGGCCTGCCGCCCCACCCGGCGCCGACCGCATCCTGATCTTCACCCGCACCGCCAAGTTCCACCACGACTCGATTCCAGTGGCCGTGGCGACGCTGCGCCAGCTGAGCACCGAGGCCGGGATCACGGCGGACCACAGCGAGGATCCGCGCGACTTCCGCGCCGACACCCTCGCCCGCTACCGCGCCGTGGTCTTCGCCAACACCACCGGCGATGTGCTCGACGCCACGCAGCAGGCCGCGATGGAGCAGTTCATCCGCAACGGCGGCGGTTTCATGGGCGTACACGCTGCCGCGGATACCGAGTACGACTGGCCGTGGTATGGCGAGCTGGTGGGCGCGTGGTTCCACAAACACCCGGAAGGTCTGCAGGACACGTTGGTGCAGCCCGAACGGGACGGGAAGGCTTCCGGAGTGGCCTGGCCGATCCGCGATGAGCTCTACAACTACCGGCGCAATCCCCGTGGGATGGTGCAGGTCATCGCGACGGTGGACGAATCGCGCTACGACGGCGGCAGCATGGGCGCCGATCATCCCATCGCCTGGTGCCGGCCCTTCGATGGCGGCCGCAGCTGGTACACCGGGCTGGGCCACGACGCGGCGGTGTATGCCGACCCGAATGTCCGCGCGCAGCTGCGCCGTGGCCTGCGCTATGCGGCAGGCCACGCGCCGGCGTGTTGATCGATCAGGCGGTGCGTACCACGCGCGCGCCCTGGCACAGCGGGTAGCTCGCCAGCAGATCGACGATACGCTCGTGCATCGTGTCGAACGAGGCGCCATACAGATACAGCGCCGTCTCGGTCCGGCCCTGCCACCAGCTGCAGATCTCGCCGTGGCCTTCGATACGCTCGACGATCTGCTCGAACACGTAGTTCGAATCGCACTGCTCGTAGACCTCATCGGGGAGGTCGGTGCCGTTCAAGTACAACGCCAGGCCCTCGGTGACACCGAACGGCTGATCGGCAACGCCTTCGCGCTGGATCAGCGAGCCCTTGGGTGCACCCAGCTGCTGCAGCAGCTCGATCACGCCGGGCAGCGAGGCCGGATCGTTCAGCGCGATCTCGATATCGCCATAGTCCACTTCGCCGTCGTCGGTCAGCGCGGTGCCACCGCCCGTGATCTCGCCCAGTTCGGCAGTGCCCAGCAGGGCATCCAGCGGATCTTCGAACAGCTCGTGGCGATGCTCGGGCTGAAGCTTGGCGTTCAACTTCACGGTGACGTGCAGCGGCGAATCGGTCATGGCGGGGGCCTGCGCGAAAGGAATGCCGCCCATTGTAGTGCCGGCCGCTGGCCGGCTCCCATGTGTAGAGTCGAGCGGTGCTCGACTGCCTTTCGGCAGTAAGCAGCCGAGCATGGCTCGGCGCTACAACAGCGCGGTCAACGCAGGAACGGCGCCACCTTACGTTTGAGCAACTCCACCAGCACCGGGTCCATGTACTCGTAGTCGTCCGGGATATCCAGGCAGATTACCCGCTTGCCGCCCAGCCATGCGTTGTAGCGACTGGACAGCCGGTTGCGGTGCGCCTTCTCCATCACGAAGACCAGGTCGGCCCACTGCAACAGTTCCGAACTGAGCACTTCCTCGGCGTGGGCCAGCAGCCCTGCCGAGGCGGTCTCGATACCGGGCCAATCGGCAAATACCTGCTCGGCCGTCGGGCTGCGCAGGCGGTTCTGGCTGCAAAGGAAAAGTACGTTGCGGGTCATGGCTCGCAGCGTAATCGGGGGCGGATTCCTTTTCCATCGGAAAAGGGATCTGACTCCACAGGACAATCTAAACAAATTGCATTGCTGACGAAGGTTCCGACAGCCATCATGGGCTTCCCCACCGTCCAGATAACCATGATCACCAGAGATGAGCTGTTGAGGGAATTTGGCGAGGTCGGCCAAGCCCATGGTTGCTACGTTGGCAAATACGTCGTTGCGACGTACACGCTTTATTGCTGCCTGCGAAACGCCGACGGGCATGATCTGGCGATCACCTCGAAGGACATCCATGATCCGCAGTTCGCTTCCAGCGTAGGGCTGAGCGCGCCGTCCCACCTGTCTCATGACAGACCGACGATTTTTGCTATTCCACCAAACATCTATGGATTCACCCACGCGATAGCGGTTCCCAGCACGTATCACGGGCTCCTGAACCGCAGTGCGAATCGAACCGACCTGTTCCTGTGTCTGCCGATCTTCCAGTGCGAGTTCAGCGGCAACGAATCAGAAGAGGATTTCAAGTGGTCCACGCATCACATCGTCGACGTCAACAACTGGCGCAGGATCAGGCAACCGAAGATCAGCCTGTATTTCGACAACCCCCGGACTGGCGGCGGAGCGGACAAGGACGGGGCCATCGTGAGTCTTGAGACACTGATGGCCGAGATCGAAAACCTCAACGGAGTGAGCGATGGCTTCATCGAGATCACCAATTATCGCGACGAGGTGATCGAAGTGCTGTCGCCGGAGGAAGGGCGCTATGTGCTGATCCAAAACCGTCAGCATGAAGAGCTGATGGAACGCGCCGGGGTGGTGGCAGCCGTGGAGACGTTCACGACCGGCTGACGATCGACCGCTGTTGAGGAGCCGAGCATGGCTCGGCTCTACAGGAATTCCCGGCCCCCGACGGTGATCAGATCACCGTCAGGTTGGCATACGCCATCACCAGCCACTTGCTGCCGGCCTCGATGAATTCCACCTGCACGCGGGCGTGCTGGCCGCTGCCTTCGTAGTCGGTGACCATGCCTTCGCCGAACTTGGGATGGTTGACCATCGCGCCCAGCTTGAGCGGCGGTGCTTCCAGCGCCGCATGGCCCATCACCCGGTTGGCGCCCAGCGAGGTGCCGCGCGAGACCTGCACCTTGGGGCGCACTTCGTTCACCAGCTCACGCGGGATCTCGCGCAGGAAACGCGAGGGCACGTTGTAGTTGTCCTGGCCATGGATGCGGCGCGATTCGGCGTAGCAGAGCACCAGCTTCTGGCGCGCGCGCGTGATGCCCACGTAGGCCAGACGACGCTCTTCTTCCAGCCGGCCGCTTTCTTCCAGCGAACGTGCACTCGGGAACAGGCCGTCTTCCATGCCGGCCAGGAACACCAGCGGGAATTCCAGGCCCTTGGCGGCGTGCAGCGTCATCAACTGCACGCCCTCTTCGCCAGCCTGGGCCTGGCCTTCGCCAGCCTCCAGCGAGGCGTAGGCGAGGAAGGCGACCAGCTCGCTCATGTCCTGGGTTTCTTCGACATCATCCTCGCGACGCACGAAGCGCGAGGCCACCGAGACCAGTTCGTCCAGGTTGTCCGCGCGCGATTCCGAATCCAGCGCATTGCGGCTTTCCTTGGACCAGTGCTCACGCAGGCCCGAGCGCATCAGCACGTGGTCGATGCGTTCGGCCAGGGTCATCGTGTCCGCTTCGGCCTGGAGCTGATTGACCAGCACCAGGAAACCGGCCAGCGCGTTGCGTGCGCGTGCGGCCAGCGCATTCCCCTGGGTGGTCAGCATGGTCGCTTCCCACAGCGAGATCGCCTGGGCGCGCGCCAACCGGCGCACTTCATCCAGGGTGCGGTCGCCGATGCCGCGCGTCGGCGTGTTGACCGCGCGTTCGAAGGCGGCGTCATCGTTGCGGTTGGTCATCAACCGCAGGTATGCCAGCGCGTCCTTGATTTCGGCGCGCTCGAAGAAGCGCATGCCGCCATACACACGGTACGGCACCTGCTCGGAGAGCAGTGCTTCTTCGAACGCGCGCGACTGTGCGTTGCTGCGGTAGAGCACGGCCACGTCGCCGTAGCTGCCGCCATCGCGCACCCACTGGCGCGCCCGCTCGACCACGTAACGCGCCTCGTCCATTTCGTTGTAGGCCGCGTACAGATCGATCGGATCGCCATCGCCGCTGTCGGTCCACAACTCCTTGCCGATGCGGTCCGGGTTGTGCGCGATCACCGCATTGGCCGCGCCGAGGATGTTGGCGGTGGAGCGGTAGTTCTGCTCCAGGCGCACGGTCTGCGCACCCGGGAAATCCTTCAGGAAGCGCTGGACGTTCTCGACCTTGGCGCCGCGCCAGCCGTAGATGGCCTGGTCGTCGTCGCCGACCACGAACACGTGGCCGCTGTCGCCGGCCAGCACGCGCACGAAGGCGTACTGGATGGCGTTGGTGTCCTGGAACTCGTCCACCAGGATTTCGCGGAAGCGCGAACGGTAGTGGGCCAGCAGGGCCGGGTTGTCGCGCAGCAGTTCATGCGCGCGCAGCAGCAGCTCGGCGAAATCGACCAGGCCGGCACGGTCGCAGCGCTCCTGGTAGGCCGCGTAGGCCTGGCGCATGGTCTCCAGCCACGCATCATGCGGCTCGGGCTGGATGTGCTGTGGGCGGCGGCCCTCGTCCTTCTGCTCGTTGATCCACCAGGCGATCTGCTTTGGCGGGAACTTGCCGTCGTCGATCTCCAGCTGCTGGACCACGCGCTTGACCAGCCGCAGCTGGTCGTCCGAGTCCATCACCTGGAAGCTGTCGGGCAGCTTGGCGTCCTGGTAATGCAGGCGCAGCAGGCGGTGGGCCAGGCCGTGGAAGGTGCCGATCCAGGCACCGCGGCTGCCCTGCGGCAGCTGCAGGTCGATGCGGTGACGCATCTCCCCGGCGGCCTTGTTGGTGAAGGTCACCGCAAAAATGCCATGGGTCGGCACGCCGCAGACTTCATTGAGCCAGGCGATGCGGTGGATAAGCACGCGGGTCTTGCCGGAACCGGCACCGGCAAGCACCAGATGGTGGCCGGGCGGGGCGGACACAGCTTCGCGCTGGGCGGGGTTCAACCCGTCGAGCAAGTGGGAAACATCCATGTCCCCATTTTACGCCCTCCGGGCCGCCCCTGCGTCAGGGCGCGCGTCCGGCCGCTTCCTCGGCAAGCCGTTTGTCCAGGTTGATGCGCCCCTGCTGTGCGTAGCGGCGGCAGGCGCCGGCATCGACCAGCGGAGAGGCCGCGTCGTCCTGCAGACGGGCGAACAGGTCGCTGCCCAGTGGATGCGGCGTGACATGCACGTCGCAGGGAAGCGCGGCCAAGCGGTCCAGGCCGCGCCGGAAGGCCTCCACCATCCGCGGGTGATCGATATAGCGGTACTGCGCATCGGAGATCGCACTGACGCTGTCGGTGTAAGCGATATCCAGGCAGCGCCCAGCGTCGCATGAACGCCAGGTCCAGCTGGTTCCGCCCGGCGTATGGCCCGGGGTGGCGTGGGCAGTCAATGCCAGCGGACCGACGCGGACGACCTCGTCATCGCCGATGGCCCGAACCTGCGCTACCGGTGGAAATGCCGCGCCTTCCTCAAGGTACTGTGGATCATTGCGGTCGCTTCTGCCGTTGCGCAGGGTGGCCACGGCAGGGGCCCGCGCCAGCAGCGGTGCACCGGTGGCCGCCTGCAGATGCGCCAGGCCGGCGGCGTGATCGTAATGCTCGTGCGAGTTCAGCAGGTACGTCACGTCGCGCGGGTCGAAGCCCAGCGTGCGGATATTGGCCTCGATCAGCGGGCCAGCCGGTGTCGTGCCGCCATCGATGAGCACATGGCCCTGATCGGACGTCACCAGCACGGCCGCCAGGCCACAGGTGCCCACGTACCACGTATTGCCGAAGATACGCCGCGGCGGGGCACGATCGTTCCATCCCTCCATCACGCTCGCACCCGCCGGACAGGCGGGAATGTCGCCCAGCGCGGTGGCGGCGGCCGCTGCCTCGGCACCCCGAGCGGTCGCAACAGCGCCATCAGCAGGTGCCTGACGATGGCAGGCGGCCAGACCCAGCATGGCGCCCAGCAAGGTGAGTGCGCGCAGCGTGGCCCTCGCAGGGGCAGGGGTGGCGGTCCGGTCGGGGCTGGACGACATGGGCATTTCCCTCTGTGAAACACACGAGCCTAGAGCCGTCTCCACCCCATCACCAATGCAGATTTCGAAAGGGAGGCATGAGGTGGCTCTGCGGCTGGTTGCGCGGCCCCGGGAAGGATGTCGCCGTCAGCCCAGGCTGCGTCGCGCGGCCTGTTCGGCCTGCACCCGCAGCTCCGGGATCGCCAGGCTTTCCCACAGGGTGCCGATGCGCAGGCTGCCGACCACCCGGATCGCCGGCTGCGGCTGGCCACGGCCGTCGATCAGGCCGCCCTCCTCCTCCGTGGTATCCAGGCCCAGGCCATGCGGGCCCGGGCGGGCATGCCCGTCGGCCAGCAGCTGCCGGATCAGTGGATTGCGCATGGACAGTGCGCGCGTCTCCACCCCGGTGGCGTTGATCACCGCGGCCACGGTCAATGGCGGCAGGCCACCGTCCGGGCTGCGGCCGTGCAGCTGCAGCCCGCTTTCCTGCACCAGCAGCGTGTCCAGGCGGGCGCGGTGGCGCTGCAGCTGGCCACGACGCTCCAGTTCGGCCACCTGGGCGTGCACCGATTCGGCGATGCGGTGGCGGTGTACGTCCCAATAGCGCACCACGTGGCGCAGGAAACGGCGCTGGTCGGCCTCGCTCAAGCTCAGCCACAGCGCCTGGCCCATCGGCCGGATGCGGTCCATCACGCTCTGCCACGGAATGCCCCGCGCCACGGCGGCATCGGCCTGCGCACGCAGCTCCCGCATGCGCTGGCGCAGCGACATCGCCAGCAGTGGCTGCGGATCGAAGGTGACGGATGCGCCATGCGCCTGCGGCAACGGCAGCAACGCATGACGCGAGAGCACGAAAATGCGCCCACGGTGACCAGCGGCGGCGAGGGCGACCACGCTGTCGGCCATGCTCAGGCCCGAGCCGATGATGGCCAGATCGTCATCGCCGGCCAGAACACGCACGCCGTCGTAATCCCAGGCTTCCACCGCCTGCGCGGGCGGCAGTGCGTCGGCACCGGGCACCGGCAGCGGGCGCATGCTGTTGCCGCAGGCCAGCACCACGCGCTGTGCGCTCCAGGTCACGTCGTCATCGAGCCGCAGCTGCACGCCCTGTGCGTGGGGAACCAGCGCGAAGACCGGCTGTTCGACCACCTCCAGCACCGCCACGCTGCGTTCGCGCGCCTGTTCCAGGCGCTGGCGCAGGTAGGCAGCGTAATGGCGGCGCGGCACGAACTGTTCGGCCAGCACCTCGCGCGGCACATCGGCGATCGCCTCGCTGTCGATCAGGTAATCGAGAAAATCCGCGGGCTGGTCCGGCAGCCCACTCATTTTGCCGGCCGGCACATTGAGCAGATGCTCGGGCCACGGAGTGGCGTAGGCGATGCCTTCGGCCAGCACCGAGGCCGGCTCGAACAGCACGATGCGTGACGGCCGCTCGGCATGGCGCAGCGCCTGCAGTGCGACAAGGACGCCGGCAGCGCCGCCGCCGACGATGGCCAGATCACACTGGCGATGGGTATCGGACGCAGTCATGCCCCGATTGTAGGCGATGCACGTGGACCGGCCGTCCACGTGCGTCACAGCGGACTACATCAAGGCATCGGCCAGCCGCGCGATGCCTTCGCGGCTGCGCTTCCAGGCCGGACGTTGGCGCCACGTCGCCAGATCCAGCTGACGCGACTGCTCCAGATAGTCCGCTTCGATCTGCGCCAGCTGGCGCACCATGCCGGCGTCGTAGCAGAGCATGCCGATCTCGGCATTGAGCGCGAACGAGCGGATATCAAGATTGATCGAGCCGACCAGCGCGATATCCTCATCGACGGTCAGGTGCTTGGCGTGCAGGAAGTTGGGTGCGTACAGCGCGATGCGCACGCCACTGCGCAGCAGCTCGTCGTAGTAGGCCTCCTGCGCCCAGGAGGTCAGCCGCTGGTTGGTGCTGGCCGACAGGATCAGCTGCACCTGCACGCCGGACAGCGCGGCGATGCGCAGCGCGCTCAAGGTCGCTTCGTCGGGCACGAAATAGGGCGTGACCAGCACGATCCGCCGGCGGGCCAGATGGATCAGCGCGTTCACCGCATCGCGCGCGTTGCTGAAGGGATACGCCGGGCCGCTGGGCAGCAGCTGGGTCGGGACATCGGCCGAGCACACCGGCACTGCGGTCAGCACATCCAGGCGCTGTCCGGTTTCCATGTACCAGTCGCTGGCGAACACGGCCTCCAGATGGGCGACTACGGGCCCACGCACGCGCGCGACCAGTTCCTTGTTCGGGAACCCGGCCACGAACTGCGCCCGCGCCAGGTTCTGCGAGCCGATGTAACCGACGCGGTTGTCGATCACCGCGATCTTGCGGTGGTTGCGCAGGTCCATGCGGCCACTGCGGCGCCAGCGCAGGCCACCGGGCAACATCGCGCGCACATCCACGCCGATCGCCTGCAGGCGGTGGCGATAGTGGCGCAGCCCGCGCTTGGCGCCGACAGCATCCAGCAGCAACCGGCAGTGCACGCCACGCGCCGCGGCGCGCTGCAGTGCCTGCACGATGGCCTCACCGACCGCATCGTCGAACATCAGGTAGTACAGCAGGTGGACGCGTTCGCGCGCCTGGTCGATGTCTTCGATCAGCGCCTGCAGCGAAGCGTCGTAGTTGTTGAGCAGATCCACCGCGTTGCCGTGGATGGGCATGAAATCGCCCTGGCGCTCGATCAGCGGCACGATCTCGGCGGTGGCGGTATCCGGCGCGGGCGTCCAGCGCAGCGGCGGCTGCAGGGCCTGTTCCTCGCGGATCACCTGGGACGCCTCGGCCTGGCGCTGCACGCGCTGGCGCGACAGCCAAGGGTGGCCGAACAGCAGGTACAGCGGCAGCCCGAGCAGCGGCACGAAGCCGACCAGCAGCAGCCAGCTGCGCGCGGCACCGGGCGTGGTGCGGCTGGGAATCCAGAACAGCGCGGCCAGCCGGATCAGCCAATCCAGCATCAACAACCACGAACCCAGCAGCCACTCGAACAGCATCGCGTCGCCCGTCGGGAGGGGAACCGCATTCTGCCATGGGTCGCTGCATGCAACCGCTCATGCCGGGTGCGGGGCCGGGCACGGCCCATGAAAAACCCCGCCACGAGGGGCGGGTTTTTTCGGGAAGCTCAAGCATCCTCGCGGATTACTTGATCTTGCCTTCCTTGTACAGGACGTGCTTGCGCACGACCGGATCGTACTTCAGGAATTCCATCTTCCCGGGGGTGTTCTTCTTGTTCTTGTCCGTCGTGTAGAAGTGGCCAGTGTTGGCCGTCGAAATCAGACGGATCTTATCGCGCTTGCCTGCCATGATCGTTTACTCCTCAGACCTTTTCGCCGCGCGAACGCAGCTCAGCCAGAACGGAGTCGATGCCGTTCTTGTCGATGGTGCGCAGGGCATGCGCGGAAACACGAAGCTTGACCCAGCGGTTCTCGCTGGCAACCCAGAAGCGGCGCTCGTGCAGGTTGGGCAGGAAACGACGACGGGTCTTGTTGTTGGCGTGCGAGACGTTGTTACCCGTCTGCACTCGCTTGCCGGAAACTTGGCATACGCGGGACATTGCGCACCTCGATAAAGTAGTTGTCAGCCCATAGCCCGGGCGACGGCGGCCTCGGCGGTTTCCCGCCACACGTCATGAGAATCAAAGGGTTACGCTGTCGAGGGCGGGCCGGATGACGTGTTCCCGGCCACCGATCCAAAGGTTTTTGGACACAGCGAGCCGCGCATTATGCCCGCTTGAAGGGCCTGCGGCAAGCTGGCATGGCCCGGCGGAGCCATGCCGGTTCCATGACGGCCCCTCCGCTAGGCTGCCCGGGCATCGAACCCGGACTGAATAGATGACCCCAACGCCTCCCCTCCCCCTCGCCCGCGGCCTTTCATGAAGCTGCTCGCCCTGACCTACGGCACCGAAGGCGACACCCGCCCGCTGGTGATGCTCTGTCATGGGCTGATCGGCGCCGGCCATGAGGTGCTGCTGCTGGCCGAGCGCGGCACGCTGGATACCGCGCGCCTGCTGGGCGTCCCGCATGCCGCGCTGGAGGGCGACATCCATGACGAGGTGGTGGCGCTGGTGTCGCGCGGCAACGCCCGCCTTGCGGCCTCGCGGGGCTTGGCGCGGATGGCGCAACGGCACGTGCCCGGCTGGATGCGCCAGGCCGACGCGGCGGCCGCCGGGTGCGATGCGGTGCTGACCGGCGGGCTGGCCGCGTTCGTGGGCCTGGCCGTGGCCGAACACCATGGGCTGCCGGTGATCGGCACCGGGATGATTCCGCTGACCCCGACCGCCGGCTTCCCCTCTCCGTTCCTGCCACGGCTGCGCCTGCCCGGCGCGCTCAATCGCCTCAGCTACACCTTGGTCAACCAGGCGGTATGGCGCACCTTCCGCGGTCCGATCAACGCCGCGCGACGGGCATTGGGCATGCCGGGGCGCGCCTCGCCCTGGCGGGATCTGCCGATGCTGTACGGCATCTCGCCCAGCCTGCTGCCCCCGCCGCCGGACTGGCCCACCAACCACCGAATCTGCGGCCAGTGGCGAGCACCGGAGCACGGCTGGCAGCCGCCGCCGGCCCTGCAGGCCTTCCTGGACGCCGGCCCCGCCCCGGTCTACCTCGGGTTCGGCAGCATGACCGGCTTCGATCGCGACCAGGTGCTGCCGGCGCTGCTGGCGGCCTTGGCGCCGCGGCGGGTACTGCTGTTCCCGGGCTGGGCCGGGCTGCCCAGCGCTCCCTTGCCGCCCAATGTGTTCGTGATCGGGCCGACCCCGCATGAGGCCTTGTTCCCGCGCTGCTCGCTCGTCATCCACCACGGTGGCAGCGGCACCACGCACTCGGCCTGCCGGGCCGGGGTGCCGTCGCTGGTGATGCCGTTCGCCGCGGATCAGTTCTTCTGGGCGGACCGGTTGCAGCAGTTGGGCGTGGCACCGGCGGCGCTGTCGCCGAAGCGCCTGGACGCAGGGACACTGAGGCGGGCCATCGCGTTCGCCGAACGTGCCGATACCCGTGCCCGCGCCGCCGCGCTGGGTCACGCGATGACTGCCGAGAACGGCGTCAGCACTGGCGTCGCTGCCATCGAGGCGTGGTTGTCACCTCGATAGCAGCGGCCACGGCGCGCACATATTTTTCTGTGCCGTCTGAAGAATCACCCGACCAACGGTCGGGTGCTACCCCATCGATGAAGGGTTACCCCACCACCTGTGCCGCCTCATCCTTTCCGATGCAGCCAGCGATACAGCACCGGCAGCACCAGCAAGGTCAGCAGCGTGGACGAGACGATGCCGCCGATCACCACGGTCGCCAGCGGACGCTGCACCTCCGAGCCGGCGCCCACGTTGAAGGCCATCGGCACGAAGCCCAGCGAGGCCACCAATGCGGTCATCAGCACCGGGCGCAGACGGCCCAAGGCACCCTCGCGTACCGCCTGCGGCAATGGCATCCCCTGCTCGCGCAGGCTGCGCACGAAGCTGATCATCACCAGGCCGTTGAGTACCGCCACGCCGGATAGTGCGATGAAGCCGACACCGGCCGAGATCGACAGCGGAATGCCGCGCAGCGCCAACGCCAGCACGCCACCGGTAAGCGCCAGCGGCACGCCGCTGAACACGATCGCCGCATCCTTGACCGAGCCGAACGCCCAGAACAGCAGCGCGAAGATGATCGCCAGCGTCACCGGCACCACGATGGACAGGCGCTGGCTGGCCGAGATCAGCTGCTCGAAACTGCCGCCGTACTCGATCCAGTAGCCGTTGGGCACCTGCACATCGCGCCCGATCGCCTGCTGCAGATCACCGACAAATCCACCAAGGTCGCGGTCACGCACGTTGGCGGTGACCACGATCCGGCGTTTGCCGTTCTCGCGGTTGATCTGGTTCGGCCCTTCGCTGTTGCTCAGCGTCGCCAGCTCACGCAGCGGCACCGTGCGCGCACTGCCACTGGTCCAGCTTCCGGGGCGGCTGGACTCGTCAGCGTCATCGGCCAGTGCAGTCTCCAACGACACCGGCAGGTCCGCCAGCGCGGCCGGATCCTGGCGCAGCGCTTCGGGCAGGCGCACCACGATATCGAAGCGGCGATCGCCTTCGAACAGCTGCCCTGCCACCTGGCCACCCACCGCAGTGGCCACGGTCGACTGCACCTGGCCCGGGTTCAAGCCATACCCGGCCAACGCGGTGCGGTTGGGGGTAACGGTCAGCAGTGGCAGGCCGCTCGTCTCTTCTACCCGCACGTCGGCCGCACCCGGCACGCTGCCGGCCACCGCCGCGATGCGCTTGCCGACCGACAGCAGCGTCTCCAGGTCATCGCCGAACAGCATCACCGCCACGTCGGCACGCACGCCGGAAATCAACTCGTTGGTGCGCATCTGGATCGGCTGGGTGAACTCGTAGTTGTTGCCGGGCAACTGTTCGACCGCGCCTTCCAGTTCGGCCAGCAGCGCCGCACGTGTCTTGCGCGGATCCGGCCAGGCCTTGCGCGGCTTCATCATGATGAAGGTATCGGCGACCGAGGGCGGCATCGGATCGGACGCGACCTCCGGCGTGCCGATCTTGGAGAACACCTTGTCCACCTCGGCGAACTGCACCAGCCGGTTCTCGATCTGCTTCTGCATCTCGATGGACTGGGTGAGGCTGGTGCCGGGGATGCGCATGGCGTGCATGGCGACATCGCCTTCGTCCAGGTTCGGCACGAACTCGCTGCCCAGCCGCGTGGCCAGCAGGCCGCAGCCGATCACCAGCACCAGCGCGCCGGCGACCATCCAGCGGCCGCGCCGCAGGGCGAAGGCCAGCATCGGCTCATAGCGCCGACGCACCCAGGCCATCAGGCGGTTTTCCTTCTCCTGCACACGGCCACCGAGGAACAGCGCGATCGCGGCCGGCACGAAGGTCAGTGCCAGCACCATCGCACCGGTCAGGGCCAGCACCACGGTGATCGCCATCGGGTGGAACATTTTTCCTTCCACGCCGGTGAGCGCGAAGATCGGCAGATACACCGCGGTGATGATGCCCAGCCCGAACAGGCTCGGGCGGATCACTTCGGCGGTGGCGCTGGCGGTTTCGGCGAAGCGTTCTTCGCGGGTCATGTCGCGGCCGAGCAGGTGCTGGCGTTCGCCGAAGCGGCGCAGGCAGTTCTCGATGATGATCACCGCACCATCGACGATCAGGCCGAAGTCCAGCGCGCCCAGGCTCATCAGATTGGCCGACACACCGCCCCGGGCCATGCCGGTCAGCGTGAACAGCATCGCCAGTGGAATCACCGCCGCGGTGATCAACGCCGCACGGAAGTTGCCGAGCAGCAGGAACAGCACCACGATCACCAGCAGGGCGCCTTCGATCAGGTTCCTGGCGACGGTCTCGATGGTGCGGTCGACCAGCGCGGTGCGGTCGTAGCTGGCGGTGACGGTGACGCCCTCGGGCAAGCTGGCCTGCGCCTGCTGCAGGCGCGCGGCCGCGGCCTGGGCAACATCACGGCTGTTGGCGCCGATCAGCATCACCACCGTGCCCATCACCACTTCATGGCCGTTCTGGGTGGCCGCGCCGCTGCGCAGTTCCGGGCCGTCCTGCACCTGGGCCACATCGTGCACATGGATCGGCACGCCTTCGCGGCGGGCCAGCACGATGTTGCCGATCTCCTCCAGGTTGGCGACCTGCCCGGGGATGCGCACCAGGAACTGCTGGCCGTTGCGTTCGATGTAGCCGGCGCCGACGTTCTGGTTGTTGGTTTCCACCGCCTGGGCGACATCTTCCAGGGTGAAGCCCAGCGCGCGCAGCCGTGCCGGGTCCGGGGTGATGTGCACCTGGCGCTGGAAGCCACCGATGGTGTTGACCTCGGTCACGCCCGGCACGTTGCGCAGCTGCGGGCGGATCACCCAGTCCTGCAGCGTGCGCAGGTCGGTGGCGGTGTACGCCGTGCCATCGGCCTTGCGCGCCTTGGGATCAGCGTCGATGGTGTACATGAAGATCTCGCCGAGGCCGGTGGAGATCGGCCCCAGCTGCGGATCCAGTCCCTCGGGGATCTGCGATTTGACCTGCTGCAGGCGCTCGGCGACCTGCTGCCGGGCGAAGTAGATATCGGTGCCGTCCTTGAACACCACGGTCACCTGCGAGAGGCCGTAGCGTGACAGCGAACGGGCCTGCTCCATCGCCGGCAGGCCGGCCATCACCGTTTCCACCGGATAGGTGATGCGCTGTTCGGTCTCCAGCGGCGAGTAGCCCGGCGCGGCGGTGTTGATCTGCACCTGGACGTTGGTGATGTCCGGGGTGGCATCGATCGGCAGCTTGGTGAAACTCCAGCTGCCGAGCGCGATCAGCACCAACGTCAGGGCCATCATCAACCAGCGATGGGCGATGGCGGCGCGGATGATGCGCTCAAGCATGACGGCGCCCTCCGGATGCGGGGCGTGGCGAGGCGTCAATGTTCATGCGATGCCCCTGCCTTGCCGATGTCGGCCTTGACCACGTAGCTCTGCTCGACCACCACCTCTTCGCCGAGGGTCAGGCCACCGAGCACTTCCACCTTGCCGGCATCGCGCGCACCGAGCGTGACCGCACGCGCGGTGTAGGTCTCGCCTTCGCGCACGAACACCACGTCCTTGCCGTCCATCGTCTGCAGGGCGCTCAGCGGCACCACCTGCGCGGCCGAGGTGGTAGCGACCACGATGCGGGCCTTCACCGCGGCACCGGGCCGCCATTGACCGTCATCGTTGCGCAGCGTGGCACGGGCGACCGTGCTCTGGCTGGCGGTGGCGGTACCGGGCAGCACACGCTCCAGCGTGGTGGCCTGGCTGACGCCGTCGGTCATCCGCGACACCGTGACCGGCACACCGGCGGTGATGTGCTGGGTGTCGTTGCCGAAGATATGCAGGTCCACCCACAACGTGGACAGATCACCGATCTCGAACAAGGGGGTGCCCTCGCCGGCCACGCCGCCGACCTGGGCCTGGCGCGCGAGCACCACGCCACCGATCGGTGCGGTCACGGTGTAGGTGGTGAGACTCAGGTTGCTCTCGATGCTGGCCAGCACCTGGCCGGCGCGCACCCGGTCGCCGACATTGGCGCGCAGCGAGCGGATCGGCCCGGGGAAGCGCGCCATCACCTGCGCGACACGGCCATCGACCGGGGTCAGCAGGCCCTGCACGTCGTGCTCGTCGGCGATGGTGCCGGCCACCACCGGCGCCACCCGGATGCCGGCCTGTTCGGCCATCGCTGCGGCGATGGTGGTGCTTTCCGGGGCGTCATGGTCGTCATGATCATCGGCATGCCCGGCCTCGCCATGGCCGGCGTCCGTCGCAGCGGCCTGGGTCGGCGCTGCCGCGGGGTCACTGCTGCCGCAGCCGGCGAGCGCCATCAGCGCGATCAACAGGCTGCCGGCCAGCACGGTACGGGTCAGGGAAGCGGTCATCGGCGGTCCTCCGTGGACACGGTGTCGGTGGCGGCGACCATGCTCTGGCCGGTCAGCCGCTGGATTTCAATGAGGGCGGTCTGTGCGGCGATGGCCGCTTCCAGCTGGCGCTGGCGTGCTTCGATCCGCATCGCCTGCAGCTGGGCCCATTCCATGTAGCTGATGGCGCCGGCACGCCAGGCCTTCTCGGCGGCATTCTCGGCGCGCTTGAGCTGGGGCAGGACGTCGCGCGCCATGCGCGTGACTTCCAATCGCGAGGTCAGGTAGCGGCCATGCGCTTCAGCGAGCGTGGCGTACAGCTGCAGCGCGCGCGCCTCGCGCTCCACGCTGTTGAGCGCCAGCTCGGCCTCGGCCGCGCGGATCTCCGGCTCGGCGCGGCGCACGCTGCCCAGCGGCAGGCTGAAACCAGCCACCAGCGAGGTATCGCGGGTATCGCGGCTGTTGCGCACGCCCACCTGCCAGCTGACGTCGGGCCGTGCTTCGGTTCGGGCCAGCTGCACCTGCGCTTCGCGGATGCGGCGCTCACCGGCCAGCACCGCCAGTTCCGGCGTGCGCTGGAGTTCGTCGGCGAGCACGGCAAAGTCCTGCAGCGCGGGCAGCTGCATCGGGTCGCCACTCACCACATCGAAGCCAGGATCACGCTGGCGCCACAACGCCGACAGTGCCGCACGCGCGGACTGATCCATCTGCGTGGCGCGATCGCGGTCCAGCTCAGCCTGGGCCAGCATCGCCTGGGCCGTCATCAGCACCGATTCCGGCGAGGCGCCGGCCTGCAGGCGCAGCCGCGCGGCGGCCACCGCGCGCCTGCGCTGTTCGATATCGGTCTCGGCGATGCGCAGCTGCTGGCGCGCGTCGGTCACCGCCAGGTAGCGGCGGGCGACCTCGGCCATCAGGTCCAGCCGCGCGGTTTCGCGTTGCGGGGCGAGGCTGTCGAGGTTGGCCTGGGCCACGGCGCGGCGGGCATCCAGCTTGCCGCCCCGCTCCAGCACGCCGGCCAGGGTGACGGTGACCTCGGCGGCATCGACGCCGCGGGCCTCGCCGGTGCCGAGCGCGTTCTCCAGTTCCACGCCCACGGTCAACGGCGGCGACAGGCCGGCCGCGTCACGGCGGGCTTCCCACACCGGGCGCTGGGCCTGCGCCAGGCGCAGGTCGGGGTGGTACTGGGCGACGCGCGCGATGGCGTCGTCGAGGGTCAACGGTGCAGCAGGTGTCGTGCCCTGTGCGTATACGCACGGCACGAACGCAATGGCAGCCAACGCTGCCAGACGCATCCACATGGGAGTCTCCAGAAAACAATCAGATGGCAAACGGCGGCACGCGGCCGCAGGGCATCAGATCGCTATCGGAGGACGCAGCAGGTTCTCGGGCGGCTGGGTGCGCAGTTGCGCGACCAACCCGGCAGGGACGCCGTGGCTGGGGGCGGCGGGCAGGCTCCAGGCCATCGCCGCCATCGGCAGCACGCCGCCGTGGCCATGGCAGTGGCCGCAATGCACCAGGGCATGCAGCCAGTCTTCGTTGCCGTCGTCGTCGCTGGAGGCGGTGCCGGCCGTGTCATCGCTGCCATGCAGCTCGCTGCTGTCGGCATGCACGCTCAGGTGGATATCGGCCAGGGCCGAGGCCAGCGAACTGCCGAACACGCCCACACCGACCACCACCAGCATCAGCAGGCGGAGCAGCAGGGACGGACGCGGGCGGGCACGACGGAGCATGGCCCGCAGGGTAGCCGGGCGTGAAGCCGTTACACAATCGCAGGCCGGCAGGTTGGTTCACGTTGGCGGGGCCGGCGCGAGGGCCGGCCCCCCGCGCACCTCAGCTGGCGGCGGCCTTGCGCTGGGCGATGAAGGCCTGGATCTGCGCCTCCAGCACCGGCAGCGGCACCGAGCCCTGGCTCAGCACGGCGTCGTGGAAGGCCTTGACGTCGAAGCGGTCACCCAGCTCCTTCTCGGCCTGCGCACGCAGGCGCACGATCGCGATCTCACCGAGCTTGTAGCTCAGCGCCTGGCCCGGCCAGGAGATGTAGCGGTCCACTTCGGTGGTCACTTCATGCTCGCTCAGCGCGGTGTGGTCGCGCAGGTAGGACAGCGCCTGCTCGCGGGTCCAGCCCTTGTGGTGCACGCCGGTATCGATCACCAGGCGCGCGGCACGCCACATCTCGTAGGTGAGGCGGCCGAAATCCTCGTACGGGGTTTCGTAGATGCCCATCTCCACGCCGAGCTTCTCGCAGTACAGGCCCCACCCTTCGCCGTAGGCGGAGATGTAGTTGTTGCGGCGGAACGCCGGCTGCTCGCCCTGCTCGGCCGCCAGCGCGCCCTGCAGGGCATGGCCCGGATCGGACTCGTGCAGGGTCAGCGCCGGCAGGTTGTACAGCGGCCGTGCCGGCAGGTTGTAGGTGTTGAGCCAGTAGGTGCCCATGCCACCGCGGCCGGCGGTCCAGAACGGGGCGATGTCCGGCGGTACCGGCACGATGGTGAAGCGCGCGCGCGGCAGGGTCATGTACTTGCCGATCACGCCATCCACGCGCTTGGAGATCCACGCCGCGCGGTGCAGCAGCTCGTCCGGGGTCTTGGCATAGAACTGCGGATCGGTGCGCAGGAAGGTCAGGAACTCGGCGAAGCTGCCCTTGAACTCGACCTGCTTGATGATGCCGTCCATCTCGGCCTGGATGCGCGCCACTTCCTTCAGGCCGATCTCGTGGATCTGCTGCGGGGTCAGGTCCAGCGTGGTGTATTCGTGGATCTGCTGCTTGTAGTACGCCTTGCCGCCGGGCATCGCTTCGGCGGCCAGGGTGGTGCGCGCCTGCGGCACGTACTCGCTGACGAAGAAGGTGCGCAGCTTGGCGAAGGCCGGCACCACGCTGCCGCCGATGGCCTGGCGGGCCTGCTCCTGCAGCTGTGCCTGCTCGGCGGCCGGGATGCTGGCCGGCAGCTTCTTGAACGGCGCGTACAGCGGCGACTGGGTCGGGTCCTTCAGTTCGGAGACCGTGGCGATGGACACCTCGCGGCCATCGAGCACCGCGCGCGGCACGCTGAAGCCACGCTTGAGGCCGGCACGCATGTTGTCGGTCTGCTGGTCGAAGTAGCGCGGCACATCGTTCAGGCGCGCGATGTAGTTGCGGTAGTCCTGCGCGGTCTTCATCTCGCGCCGGGCCATGAAGGACAGGTTGGACCAGAACGAGGAGTCCGCGTTGAACGGCATTTCGTAGGCGCGCAGGCGCACATCGGCGGCCAGGTTGAACACCTGGTCGCGGTAGATCGCGTAGTTGATGCGGTTCTCGGCCGAGAGCGCCTGGGTGTCGACCTTGTCCAGCTGGGCCAGCACGTCGTCCCAGACCTTCAACCGGCCCTGCTGCGCGGCCGCGCCGACATCGGGCATGCGGGTGGCGTTGGCCGGGCCGTCGCCGTCTTCGCTGGCCTCACCGCCACCGGCTTCGCGCCAGGCCCATTCCTTCTCGTAGATGGCGCGGAACTGCGCATCGGCGGGGCTTTCGGTGGCCAGGCTGGCCGGGGCGGCGGCCGGGGCAGCTGGAGGCGCGGCCAGGGCGGCGCCGGCAGGAAGGGCCAGGGCGAGCAGCAGCGCAGCAACGAGCGGTGATTTCACGATCAGGGTTCCCGGGGGACGGCAAACCCCGATCATGGCACCCGGCGAAGGGGCCGCGCATGGATCAAAGGTCCTGCCCGCGTCGTGGGCAGGACCGGGGACCGGCCGCAGGCTGGGACCCCAGCGCCGAAGGCGCGAGGTAGCCACCGACCGTTGGTCGGTCGGCACGCCCTCAATGCGCCGCCTTGTCCCGCTTCCACCCACGATGGTCGATATCCAGCTTCAGGCTGTACAGCGCGGTGAACGCCGGGAACAGGTTCTGCAGCACGCCCACCGAGTCCTGCTTGGCCGAGAACAGGAAGTAGCTCAGCGTCATCAGGCTGCCGACCACGCTCATGTACCAGAACAGGCGCGGGATCACCGGCTTGCCGGCACGGCGCGAGGCGATGAACTGGACCAGCCAGCGGCCACCGAACATCAGCGCGCCGGTGTAGCCGATCAACTTCCAGCCGGTGACGTGCAGGCCGGTCCAGTAAAGCCACGTCAGTGGCTGGTCGAGCCAGTGCAGTTCCATCAGCGCTCTTCCACGGCGGTGCGCTTGCTGCGCGTGATCAGCCAGGCTACGCCGCGCAGGTCGCGGATGCCGACCAGCGCGCGGCCCAGGTTGTTGTACTTGGACACACCCGCGGTGCGGTGCCGATGGTTGACCGGCACGCTGGTGCTCTTCCAGCCGGCCCGCTGCATCAGCGCGGGCAGGTAGCGGTGCATGTGGTCGAAGTACGGCAGCTCCAGGAACGCCGCACGCTCGAACAGCTTGATGCCGCAGCCGGTATCGGGGGTATCGTCGTGCAGCATGCGCGCGCGGATCGCATTGGCCCACTTGCTGGCCCAGCGCTTGCTGCCCGAATCCTGGCGGTTTACACGCCACCCGGCGAACAGCTTGACCTCGGTAGCGGCCGCCGCGCGCGCGGCGAGCAGCTTGGGGATGTCGGCCGGATCGTTCTGGCCGTCACCGTCCAGAGTCGCGATCCAGGGCGCGCGGGCGTGCTTGACGCCGTTGCGCACCGCGGTGCTCTGCCCGCTCTGGGTGACGTGGTGCAGTACCCGCAGCTCGGGCGTGGTGGCCTTCAGGGCCTGCAGGACCGCCAGGGTGTCGTCGCGCGAGTGGTCGTCGATGTAGACGATTTCGAAATCGACCTGCCCGCGCAGCGCGGTGGTGATCTCGTTGATCAGGGGCGTGACGTTGTCGCGTTCATTGAAGACCGGGACGACGACCGACAACTGGGGTTGGCTCATGGTCGGGCTCTGCGAATGGCCAGGATCGAAAAAGAGCGCGCATTTTCCGCACCCGAGGTTATCCGAAGATGAATCGAGGCGTGTGTGTCAGGCGTGATCCCCGAAATAATCCCGGCACCAGGCCACCACCGGCGGCAGACCGCGCTCGATCGGCATCGCCGGCTCGTAGCCGAAGGCGTCATGTGCCCGCGTGGTATCGGCCATCGTGCGGACCATGTCGCCGGGCTGCATCGGCTTGTAGACCTTCTGCGCCGGGCGTCCGGCGGCGGACTCGATGACCCCGATGAAGTGCTCCAGTTCGATCGGCGTGTGGTTGCCGAGGTTGAACACCCGGTGCGGCACCGTGTCGCTGGACGGATGCGCCAGCGCGCCGAGGATGCCATCCACGATGTCGGAGACATGTGTGAAGTCGCGCTGCATTTTTCCGTCGTTGAACACGTCGATCGGGCGGCCGGCCAGGACCGCGCGCGAAAACAGCAGCGGCGCCATGTCCGGGCGGCCCCACGGGCCGTACACGGTGAAGAAGCGCAGGCCGGTGGCATGCAGGCCGAACAGCTGGGCGTAGGTGTAGGCCATCAGTTCGTTGGCGGCCTTGGTCGCGGCGTACAGCGAGCGCGGCTTGTCGATGCGCTGGTCTTCGGAGAACGGCGGGGTGGCCGAATCGCCGTACACCGAGCTGCTCGAGGCATACACCAGATGGGCCACGCCGCGGTGGCGGCACAGCTCCAGCATGTTGACGAAGCCGGTCAGGTTGCTGTCGACGTAGGCATGCGGGTTTTCCAGCGAGTACCGCACGCCGGCCTGGGCGGCCAGGTGGATGACCCGGGTCGGCTGCACCTCATCGAACAGCGCGGCCAGGCCGTCGCGGTCGGTCAGGTCGAGCACGCGGATATCGGCCTGCGGGCACAGCGCAGCCACGCGATCACGCTTGATCTGCGGATCGTAGTAGTCGTTGTAGTTGTCCAGGCCGACGACGCGCTCACCGCGCGCGAGCAGGGCCTTGCAGGTGTTGGCGCCGATGAAGCCGGCAGCGCCGGTCACGAGAATGGTCATGGGGTCCGTCCGTCCTACTTGCCACGTATCAATACAGTGCTTTCCCGGGACGCCCGCGTGGCGTTGCACACGTCCCGGTGGTCCGCTTCACCAGAGGCTGAGCGGCGCTTCCTTGGCCAGGGTGGCCTTGCGTTCCTTGCTGAAATCCCACCACGGCCGCGGCGCTTCGCCCTGCATGAAACGCAGCACCGACAGGAATACATCGATCACGCAGGGGTCGTGCATCACCCCCGTGCGCAGGCACAGCTGCGCGTACATGTCATAGGCATCGCGACCGCGCAGATGCGCTGGCACGCGGATGCCGATCAGACGGAGATCTTTCTCACAGGCCGGCCCGACATTCGGCAGGTCGGTCAGACGCAACAGATGGTTGCGGTCGACCTTGGTGGGGTTCATTGCTGGGGGGAAATCCTCTGACGCCTGCGGGGGACTCAGCCCTTCTGTGCGCGAAGTCGGTCGAGCACGCCATCCAGCGTGTCCAGGTCGGTGTAATGGATGATCAGCTTGCCCTTGCCGCCGCGGCCGTGGTTGATCGCCACGCGGGCGCCCAGCGACTCGGACAGTTCGGTTTCCAGCGAGGCGATGTCGGCCTGCGGTGCAGCGGCGGAGGGCTTCTTGCGCAACGCGCCGGGCACCTTGCCGGCGGCGAACTGCTGCGCGCGGTGCTCCACTTCGCGTACCGACCAGCCCTGGTCGGCCGCTTCCTGGGCGAGCTTGCTGGCCAGTTCCGGCGCCAGGGTCAGCAGGGCGCGGGCATGGCCCATTTCCAGCCGGCGGGTTTCCAGCAGCAGGCGGATCGCGATCGGCAGCTCCAGCAGGCGCAGCAGGTTGGACACCGCCGCACGCGAGCGGCCCACGGCCTGGGCGGCCTCGGCATGGGTCAGGGCGAACTCGCTGATCAGCCGCTGCAGGGCTTCGGCTTCCTCGAGCGGGTTGAGGTCTTCGCGCTGGATGTTCTCGATCAGCGCCATCGCGATGACGGTGCGGTCTTCCAGCTCGCGCACCACCACCGGCACTTCGTCCAGGCCGGCCAGCTGCGATGCGCGCCAGCGGCGTTCGCCGGCCACGATCTCGAAGCTGTCCGGGCCGAGCTGGCGGACCAGGATTGGCTGGATCACGCCTTGGGCCTTGATCGACTCGGCCAGCTCGGCGAGCTTGGTTTCGTCCATATCGCGGCGCGGCTGGTATTTGCCCGGCTGCAGATGGCCCACCGGCAGCTTGCGCAGGAGTTCGCCCGGCTGCGGTTCGACCACGGCCGCTGCCTGCACCTGTGTCACCGCCCCCTTGGGCCCCAACAGCGCGTCGAGGCCACGGCCGAGGCCGCGTTTCTTGCCGAGGGCAGGCTTGGTGCTCATCAGGCGGTCTCCATGGCCTTGTCGGCCTTCTTGCGTTGGTTGTTGCGACGGATGATCTCGCCGGCCAGGCCGAGATAGGCAACGCCACCGCGCGAGGCACGGTCGTACCCGACGATGCTCTGGCCATGGCTGGGCGCCTCGGCCAGGCGGACGTTGCGCGGCACGATGGTGCGGAACACCTGCTCGCCGAAGTGCTCGGTCAGCTCGGCCGACACGGCATTGGCCAGGTTGTTGCGCACATCGAACATGGTGCGCAGCACGCCCTCGATTTCCAGCGCGGGATTGAGGTTGGCGCGCAGCGCTTCGATGGTTTCCACCAGCGCGCTCAGGCCTTCCAGCGCGTAGTACTCGCACTGCATCGGCACGATCACCGAATCGGCGGCGGCCAGCGCGTTGAGCGTCAGCAGCGACAGCGCCGGCGGGCAGTCGATCAGGATGTAGTCGTATTCGTCGCGGATCGGGGCCAGCGCGCGCTTGAGGCGCTGCTCGCGCTCGCTCTGGTCCATCAGCTGGATCTCGGCGGCGGTCAGGTCGATGTTGCCCGGGAGCAGGTCGAAGCCCTCCGGCGTCTTGACCCGGACCTCGGCCGCGGTGCTTTCGCCCAGCAGCAGATCACAGGTGGAGGCGGCGACTTCGCGCTTGTCCACGCCGCTGCCCATGGTCGCATTGCCTTGGGAATCGAGGTCGACAAGAAGCACGCGCTTGGGTGCAGCAGCCAGGGAGGCGGCCAGATTGACGGCGGTCGTGGTCTTGCCGACGCCACCTTTCTGGTTGGCGATGGCGATGATGCGGGCCATGCGGGTGAGCCTCATCGGCAGGGAGTGGGACTGGTCATTATGCGTATATGGGGCGTGTCATGCACTGTGAGATGCGCGGCAGGCATGCGCCGCAATGCCGCAACGACGCCCACGGGCACGCCGGTGGCGCCGCATGGGGCCACCGCGGGAGGGCGCCGGGACGACGCTGGGGCGGGCGATGCGGGCGCGGGAGTCACCGGCTCACGGGCCGGCGACCACCACCAGATGGCGCTCGCCGGTCAATCCAGGGACGCTCAACGGCAGCACCTGTTCGACCGACCAACCGGCCGGCAGCTGCGCGATCTCGTCGTGCGGGTACACGCCTTTCATCGCCAGCAGGCGGCCGCCCGGGCGCAGCAGGTGCCCACCGACGCGGATGATCCCGGCCAGGGTGTCCATCGCGCGCGCGGTCAGATGGTCATACGCGGCCGGTTCGGCCAGCGCCTCGGCGCGCGACTCGGCTACGCGGGCGTTGCCCAGGCCCAGCTGGCGCACGGCCTCGCGCATGAAGCGGGCCTTCTTGCCATTGCTTTCGACCAGGGTCACCTGCAGCTGCGGGCGCGCGATCGCCAGCGGGATGCCGGGCAGCCCGGGGCCGGTGCCCAGGTCCGCCAGGGTGCCGCTCTCCAGGTACGGCTGCATCGCCAGCGAATCGAGCAGATGGCGGGTGACCATCTCCAGCGGGTCGCGGATCGCGGTGAGGTTGTAGGTGCGGTTCCAGCGGTCGAGCAGGGTCAGGTAGGTCAGCAGCGGCGGTGCCAGCGCGGCGTCCAGCTGCATGGCGGCCAGGCCGCGCTCAAGCGCGTCGGCCACGCCAGCGGGGAGGATGTGTTCAGTCATGGCACCATTATCGCAGGTCGGTAGAGCCGACCGTTGGTCGGCTGCCTCCGCCCGCACACCCAATCATTGGCCACGCCCTCGATTTCACATCGCATGCCAGGCCAGCGCCGCGCGGAAATCATCCGCCGCCTGCCACTCATGCAGGTGCCAGCGCTCGGCCGGCCCCAGTTCCGGGTCGCACCAGGCCAGGTGCAGGCCTCCGTCGATGCCGGGGGCCAGCTGCAGCCGGTGCAGACCAAACGAGATGCCCTGCCCCTGCGCCTTCAGCAGCGCCTCCTTGGCGCACCACACCCGGAAGAACCAGTGGTTGCGGGCGTTCTCGTCCAGCGATTCCAGCCAGGCGATTTCGGCCGGGTGGAAGAAGCGCTGCACGATCTCCAGCATCCGCGGGCGCGGGCGCAGCGGTTCCAGGTCCACGCCCAGCCGCACCCCCTCACCCATCGCGACCAGCAGCAGGCCGTGGCTGTGGCTCCAGCCGGTGCCCACATGGGCCAACGGACCATGCAGCGCCGGGCGGCCACGCGGGTCACGCTGCAGCGGCAGGTCCTGCGGCGCCCCGCCCAGCTGCTCGGCCAGCAGGACCCGGGCCTGGGGCTCGCCGCGGGTGCCCGGCACATGCGGCAGGCGCCAGACCGTGACCGGGCCGAAGCGCCAGGGGCCGTCCAAGGTCGCAGGCAGGGTCATGCCACGCCCCCGCCATACCGGCTGCACGACGACTTCACGGGGTGTGCCGTCAACTGCACAGGTCGCATCCGCACAGAGGGAGTCAACGCTATGGGCATCATCATCTGGTTGATCGTCGGCGGCATCGTGGGCTGGCTTGCCAGCATCATCATGAAGCGGGACGCGCAGCAAGGCATCATCCTCAACATCGTGGTCGGCATCGTCGGCGCATTGCTGGCCGGTTGGCTGTTCGGCGGTGGCATCAATGAAGCGATCACCATCCGCACGTTCCTGTTCTCGTTGATCGGCGCAGTCATCCTGCTCGCGATCGTGAATCTGTTTACGCGTCGAAGCGTCCGCTGACGCGCTCACGTACTTCGTTCGATCAACAAGGCCCGGCACTGTCGGGCCTTGTTGTTTACGGCGCCAGCTCTACCCACGCCGGGGCGTGGTCGCTGGGGCGTTCCCAGGTACGCGGTTCGCGGTCGATGCCCGAGGCCAGCGCGCGCGCCTTGAGCGCGTCGGAGACCAGGGTCAGGTCGATGCGCAGGCCCAGGTTGCGGCGGAAGCCGGCCGCCCGGTAATCCCACCAGCTGAACACGCCTTCTTCCTCGCTGTGCAGGCGGAACGCATCGTGCAGGCCCAGCTGCAGCAGCTTGTTCAGGGCGCCGCGCTCGGCGGTGGAGGTCAGGATGTGGTTCTCGTTCCACACCAGCGGGTCGTGCACGTCGCGGGCATCGGGGGCGATGTTGAAGTCACCCATCACCACCAGTTCCGGGTACCTGGCCAGCTCGGCCTCGACCCAGGCATGCACGGCCTCCAGCCAGCGCAGCTTGTAGGCGTACTTGTCGGTGCCGACGTCCTGACCGTTGACAACGTACAGATTGATGACGCGCACGCCGTTGACGGTCCCGGCGATGACGCGCTTCTGCTCATCCTCGAAACCGGGAATGCCGATCTGCACGTCCTGCGCCGGTTCGCGCGAGAGCAGCGCGACGCCGTTGTAGGTCTTCTGCCCGGCAAACACGCTGCGGTAGCCCAGCCCGGCCAGCACCGCATCGGGGAACTTGTGGTCCTCCATCTTGGTTTCCTGGATGCCGACCACGTCCGGCGCGAACGCCGTGAGCCATTGTTCCAGGTGCGGCAGGCGCACGTTGAGCGAATTGACGTTCCAGGAGGCGATTTTCATGCGGGCATTCTACCGGTAGCCACCGACCGTTGGTCGGTGGGCGCACGCCCTGCCGGCTGCTGGCCGGCAGGCTCTCGCGTCCGGCCACCCAGATTTTTGCCACACGCCTGCGTCGCCGCTAGGCTGTGGCCCACCCCCGGTAGCGCAGATATTCAATGAACGCAGATGCCTTCGTAGCAAGGTGGTACGCGGAGAAAGCGAACCTGCTCGCCATGGCATGGACCGAAGGCACGGCGTGCGCAGCAAGGATCGCCGCGATGGACCTGTCGCCCGAGCAGACCCAGCTGTTGCGGGAGATGCTCGATGTCTTCACCACCGACACCCTCTATACCCTGCTGCTCGGGTTGGATGGCAGCGCTGCGCTGGGCGGTGACCAGCGCCACTACACCCTGCTGGACGAGGACGGTTCGGTGATCGCCGAGGAAGGCGATCTGGAAGCTGCGGCCCATGCGTGGTTCCACGAAGACCGATCGCCGCAGCCGGGGCGTTGAGGGTGCTTTGCGCCACATGACCTGATTGACCCGCAGCGCCACTCGCTAGCGGAGGTGCCGGGGCCAGCGGCGCAACACGTTATCCAGTGGGCAAGGGAATATCACACTGCAAATGTTGCAGATGACTCGCAGTTCTGTAGGTGCTTTCGCACATGAAAGCGAGGAGCTTCCCCACTTGCATCGCTGTCGACTGGAGGAAGATTCTCGAGATGTCGCCCGTGACCGCGACATATGCCAGAAGGAGTTCCGCATCCATGCCAGCTGAATTCGCGATCCACGCGTTGAATTACAAGACACTCGCTGCGGTGCTGCTGATCGGCGTCGTCCCGCTGCTGTTGGTCGGCGCGGCGGTCTACTTCCTCGGGCAGGACAGGATGTCCCAGTTGGCCGCGCTCGGCGCCACCTCTCTGGCCGTCATCATCGGCCTGCTTGGCGTCTGGCAACTCAGCGCGATCCGGCTGACGGCGGACGCCACGACCCTGAGCGTCGGTGGCGGCGCGTATTCCGTTTCCGTTCCGATGGCACAGATCGATCATGCCGGCGCACGACGGCGGCTGCCCGGCAGCGATGACACTGCGTTGGGTCTACGCACCAATGGCATCGGCATGCCGGGCCTTTCACTGGGGTGGTTCCGCACCGGCAAGGGGAAAGCATTTGCAGCAGTGACCGATCCCGCGAAGGTGGTGATCCTGCCGACGACGGCCGGTTACACTCTGCTGGTATCCCCGGAGGATCCCGACGCGTTCCTGGCCGCGCTCAGGCGTCTGTAGCGGGCGTCCATGCCGGCGGCCCTCACCGCACCATCGCCTTCAACATCCCGGCGATCTTCGAATACGGCGGCTTGAGCAGATCGCTGGCCGCCCAACGTGACTGCCACAAGATAGGCAGCTGCTTGCTCATCGCGTCGAACCCGGCGCGCGCGTGGTACGCGCCCATGCCACTCGGGCCGACCCCGCCGAACGGCAGGCCATTGACCGCGAAATGCAGCAGGGTGTCGTTGACGGTGACGCCGCCGGCCACGACCTGCGCCAGCACCCGTTCCACCTGCGCACGTTCGTGACTGAAGACGTACAGCGCCAACGGGCGGTCACGGGACTGCACCTCTGCGATGGCGGCATCCAAATCCGGATACGCGCAGACCGGCAGGATCGGACCGAAGATCTCTTCGCGCATCAGCGCCAGGTCCGCCGGCGGATCGAGCACGATGGTCGGCACGATCAGCCGCTCGCGCTGCGCACGCTCGGGATCGACCGTGGCCAGTTCGATCACCGGCACGCCCCGCGCGCGGGCCTCCTCGAGATAGCCACGCAGGCGCTGGTACTGGCCGTCGTGGATGATCCGGGTGTAATCCGCGGCGTCGCTGAAATCGCCATAGCGCGCCTGCACCTGCGTCTGCAGCTGCTGCACCAGTTCGCGCTGGCGATGGCCGTCGATCAGCACGTAATCCGGCGCGATGCAGGTCTGGCCGGCATTGAAGAACTTGCCGGTGGCCAGCCGCGCGGCCGCCTTCTCCAGCGGGTAATCGCTGCAGACGATGGCCGGAGATTTGCCCCCCAGCTCCAGCGTGAGCGGGGTCAGGTGTTCGGCGGCGGCCGCCATGACCTTGCGGCCGATGGCGGTGGAGCCAGTGAACACCAGGTGGTCCAGCGGCGAGCCGGCCACGGCGCTGGCAAGGTCTCCATCGCCCTGCACGACCGCCACGCGATCGGAGGGGAACACCTCCGCCAGCAGCGACTGCAGGAAGGCGCTGGTGCGCGGCGTGTGCTCGGACGGCTTGAGGATCACATGGTTGCCGGCGGCGATCGCGGTCGCCAGCGGAATCAATGCCAGGTTGACCGGGTAGTTCCAGGGCGAGATCACCCCGACCACACCCAGCGGTACCGGCCGGGTCTGGGCGCGTGCCGGCCAGAACCGCCAGCCGACCCCGACCCGGCGCGGGCGCATCCAGCCGCGCAGGTGGCTGCACAGATGGTCGATGTCGCCGAGCACGGTCATGCCGTCGGCGATCTGCGATTCGTGGGTGGAGCGGTGGCCGAAGTCGGCCGAGATCGCCGTGGCCATCTCCGGCAGGCGGGCCTTGAGGGCCGCGCGCAGGCGCTGCAGGTCATCGCGGCGCTGTTCCAGCGTCGGGCGGTTGGCCTGCCAGGCGGTACGTAGGCGCTGCAGAATCGCGGGAAGCGCGGCAGGATCGGTGTGGGCATCGCTCATGGGCCGACTATAGCCGCACAGAACGTGATGATCGGTAGTGCCGGCCGCTGGCCGGCAGCCATGCACGCATCTCCGGAATCTCATGCAGAGCCGGCCAGCGGCCGGCACTACCCCGGACACAGAAAGGGCCGCGATTCGCATCGCGGCCCCTTCGTCCTGCCGTGTGGATCACCGTTACTTGGTGATGTCCACGTCCTTGGTTTCATGCAGGAACAGGCCACCGACCACGACCGTCATCAGCGCGATGATGATCGGGTACCACAGGCCGTAGTAGAGGTTGCCGGTACCGGCCACCAGTGCGAACGAGATCGCCGGCAGGAAACCACCGAACCAGCCGTTACCGATGTGGTACGGCAGCGACATCGAGGTGTAGCGGATGCGGGTCGGGAACAGCTCGACCAGGTAGGCGGCGATCGGGCCGTAGACCATGGTCACGTACAGCACCAGCAGCCAGAGCATGAAGATCGTGCCGGGGATGTTGATGCGTGCATTGTCGGCCTTGGCCGGGTAGCCCGCCGCACCCAATGCACCCTTGAGCTCGCCGCCGAAGGCATCGCCCTTGGCCTTGAGGTCTTCCTTGGTCAGGCCTGCAGCCTCGTAGGAGGTCACCGCGGTGGTCCCGACGTTGACCGTTGCCAGCGTACCGGCCGGTGCCGGCTTCACGTCATAGGGCACACCGGCCTTGGTCAGGGCCGCGGTGGCCACGTCGCAGGAGCTGGTGAACTTGCGCAGGCCAACCGGATCGAACTGGAACGAGCAGGTGTTCGGATCGGCATTGACCAGCGCCGGTGAGTTGGTGCGGGCTTCTTCGATGGCCGGGTTGGCGAAGTGGGTCAGGCCCTTGAAGATCGGGATGTAGGTGACCGCGGCCAACAGACAGCCGGCCAGGATGATCTTCTTGCGGCCGATACGGTCGGACAGCCAGCCGAAGAAGATGAAGAACGGCACGCCCAGCGCCAGCGCTGCAGCGATCAGCAGATAGGAGGTGGTGGCGTCGACCTTGAGCATGCTGCTCAGGAAGAACAGCGCGTAGAACTGGCCGCCGTACCACACCACGGCCTGGCCGGCTGCGGCACCGAGCAGGACCAGCAGCATCAGCTTGAGGTTGCCGTCCTTGAGGCTGTCACGGAACGGGGTCTTGGAGCCCTTGCCTTCAGCCTTCATCTGCTGGAACAGCGGGGATTCGCTCAGCTGCAGGCGGATCCACACCGAGATGCCCAGCAGCACGATCGAGACCAGGAACGGAATACGCCAGCCCCAGGCTTCGAACGCTTCATTGCCCAGGAAGTAGCGGCAGGCCAGGATGATCAGCAACGACATGAACAGGCCGAGCGTGGCGGTGCACTGGATGAAGCTGGTGTACAGGCCACGCTTGTCGGCCGGTGCGTGCTCGGCCACGTAGGTCGCGGCACCACCGTATTCGCCACCCATCGCCAGGCCCTGGGCCAGGCGCAGGATGATCAGGATCACCGGGGCGGCGAACCCGATCGAGGCATAGTTTGGCAGCACGCCGACCAGGAAGGTCGAGATGCCCATGATCAGGATCGTGACCAGGAAGGTGTACTTGCGGCCGATGCGGTCGCCGAGGCTGCCGAAGAAGGCCGCGCCGAACGGGCGCACGAAGAAGCCGGCCGCGAATGCCAGCAGGGCGAAGATCATGCCGGTGGTTTCATTGACACCGCTGAAGAACTGCTTGGCGATGATCGCGGCGAGTGAGCCGTACAGGAAGAAGTCGTACCACTCGAAGACGGTCCCCAGGCTGGACGCGAAGATGACCTTCTTGTGTCCCTGGGTGAGTTGGGCTTTCGCCGGTGCAGGTGTTGTTGACATGGGACGCTTCCCCTCCGAAGCAATCGTTGTTGGTAGGTGCCGACCGTTGGTCGGCACGCATTTAGAAGCTGTACTTCGTAGTGAACTGCAGGCGGCTGATATCGCCCTTGCGGCCATCCTCGATCTCGCGCACGCCGTACATCAGCTCGGCGCCGACATCGACCTTGGGCATCGGCGTGTAGAACACGTTGCCGCGGATGCTCTGCACGCTCTTGGTGACCAGCGGGCCGAGACTGCCGTCGTTGTCGTAATCACTGCGCGCGTAGATCAGGTTGGTGCGCAGCTTCGGGGTGAAGGCGTGGCGCCAGCCCACGTAACCGGCCAGCACGCCGGTCGGGTTGAGTTCGTCACGGGCGATGTCATACGCGGTATCGGCGGTGACACCCAGGCCGATGTAGCGCGCGATGCCTTCGCCGCCGGTGACCTGGTAATGCAGGGTGTCGGTCGGGCCCATCACCCACTTGCCGCCGAGGGTCAGGCCGCCGGCGATCTTGTCCGCGTCGGCACCGGTGGTCTGGTTGTCGACCTTGAGCTGGCGAACCACGCCGCCGACCCCGAAGGTGCCCCAGTCACCCTTCCAGCCATACCGCAGCGTCAGGTCCGGCAGTGCGCCACGGTCGGAGTTGCTGGCCACGTTGGTCCACACGCCGGTGACCGGGTTGCGGGTGCCGGTGAGCAGCGTGGTTTCCGGGTTTTCCAGCGCGACACTGAAGCCCCCCTGGGTGTAGCGGATCTGGGCCTGGCGCACGAAGATCACGCCATCGGTCGGACCGACGAAGTCGGCCGCTTCCGGCAGCGAGGCCGCATCCATGAAGTTCGACCAGGTCTGGCCGGCCATCCAGTTGTTCCAGTACATGTAGGCGTGACGCAGGGTCGCACCGTAGGTATTGGTCGCGGTCTGGTTGCCCAGCGAGTTGCCGAAGAAGTCCATCTCGAAGAACGCACCGGACTTGTTGCCGGCCTCGCTGACATTGTCGATGCCAAGGTTGAAGCGCGAGAACTTGGCGTGGGCGTTGTAGTCCACGTCCGAGCGCTTGCCGCTGCCGCCGGCACCGGCCACCGGGGTCTGGCCCGGCAGGTACAGCGCGCGACCGGTAGCGTCGTCGGCCAGCTGGCCATCGCCGGTCTGGGTGGCCAGGAAGTCGGCCTTGATGAAGCCACCGATCTTGACCGTGGTGCCCAGCGCGGCGCCGGGGGTGATGGTGGTGACCTGGATCGGCTGCTTGCCGGCCGGCACGGTGGCCGCCACCGGCTGCTGCGCCTGCACCGTGCGCACGGCGGTGACATCGGTCTGGGCCTGGCTGATCTGGGCCTGCTGTTGCTGCTGGTTGTTCAGCAGCAGCTGGACCTGGCGTTCAAGCTCGACGACGCGGGCTTCCAGCGCTTTCTCTTTTGCGGTTTCAGCGAACGCCATGCCTGGCGCGATCAGTGCGACGAACAGGGCGGCGGCCAACGGCCGGCGTGTCGTCCTCAGCAAACGGTGGCTCATGTTGCCCTCTCTCCCGGGTGGCAAAGTGATGCCGCGCGTGGGGCACGGTCGAGCCGAGGGTGCGGCGCGTTGACGCACCGAAGCTATTGGCCATTAGTCGTACTCGCCCCAAGGGGCGAGTACGACCCGGGCGCCGGCAGGCGACCGGCAGGTGCCGCAGGCACCGCGCAGGTACCGACCGCTGGTCGGTACGCAGTGCCTCACGACCAATGGTCGCGAGCTACCGCAGCGAACGGTCGTGAGCTACCGGGCTAGACGGCCCTCTCATACCAGGGCATGCGGCGTTCGACCATGGTCTAACCACCTCGACACCGCGCAGGCGGGTGGATGCGGCAAACTGAGGGGGAGAGGTCGCCGCTTATGCTGCGACCGCACAACCCAAGTCAACGTGCAAGTGAGGGTGCCATGGCTGATCTTTACCCCGTCGACGCCGCGTTCGCCGCGGCATCGCGGATCGACAGGAACACGTACCAGCAGCGCTACCGTGAATCGGTGGAGCACCCGGACGCCTTCTGGGGCAAGGCCGCCGAGCGCCTGGACTGGTTCAAGAAACCGACCCGCATCAAGAACGTCAGCTACCAGCTCGATGATTTCCGCATCAAGTGGTTCGAAGACGGCGAACTCAACGCCAGCGTCAACTGTTTGGACCGGCAGCTCGACAAACGCGGTGACAAGGTCGCCCTGCTGTTCGAACCGGACAGCCCCGATGCACCCGCCCAGGGCGTGACCTACCGCGAGCTGTATGAGCGCACCTGCCGCCTCGGCAACGCGCTGCGCAACCTCGGCGTCAAGAAGGGCGACCGGGTCACCATCTACCTGCCGATGATCGTCGACGCCGCCGTGGCCATGCTGGCCTGCGCACGCATCGGTGCGATCCACTCGGTGGTGTTCGGCGGCTTTGCCCCGAACTCGATCGCCGACCGCGTCATCGACTGCGGCAGCAAGCTGATCATCACTGCCGATGAAGGGCTGCGCGGTGGCAAGAAGATCCCGCTCAAGGCCAACGTCGATGCGGCGCTGAAGCTGCCCGGCACCACCACCGTGGAAACGGTGCTGGTGGTGCGCCACACCGGCGGCGCGGTGGACATGCAGGCCCCGCGCGACCGCTGGTTCCACGATGTGGTGGACCCGCAGCCGACCCAGTGCGAGCCCGAGCGCATGAATGCCGAGGATCCGCTGTTCATCCTCTACACCTCCGGCTCCACCGGCAAGCCCAAGGGCGTGCTGCACACCACCGGCGGTTACCTGCTGTATGCGGCCTACACCCATGAAGCGGTGTTCGACCTGCGCGAGGACGACATCTACTGGTGCACCGCCGACGTGGGCTGGGTCACCGGCCACAGCTACATCGTGTACGGGCCGCTGGCCAATGGCGCAACCTCGGTGATGTTCGAAGGCGTGCCGAACTTCCCGAACACGTCCCGCTTCTGGGAGGTGATCGACAAACACCAGGTCACCATCTTCTACACCGCCCCCACCGCAATCCGCGCGTTGATGCGCGAAGGCGATGCACCGGTCAAGCGCACCTCGCGCAGTTCGCTGCGCCTGCTCGGCAGCGTCGGCGAGCCGATCAATCCCGAAGCCTGGCGCTGGTACTACGAGGTGGTCGGCGACAGCCGCTGCCCGATCGTGGATACCTGGTGGCAGACCGAAACCGGCGGCATCCTGATCTCGCCGCTGCCCGGCGCGGTCGATCTCAAGCCGGGCTCGGCCACCCTGCCCTTCTTCGGCGTGCAGCCGGCCCTGGTCAACGCCGATGGCGAGATCCAGGAAGGGGCCACCGAAGGCAACCTGATCATCCGCGATTCGTGGCCGGGCCAGATGCGCACGGTCTACGGTGACCATCAGCGTTTCATCGATACGTATTTCCGCACCTACCCGGGCAGCTACTTCACCGGCGACGGCTGCCGTCGTGATGAGGATGGCTACTACTGGATCACCGGCCGCGTGGACGACGTGATCAACGTCTCCGGCCACCGCATTGGTACCGCCGAAGTGGAAAGCGCGCTGGTCTCGCATCCCAAGGTGGCCGAAGCGGCCGTGGTCGGCTTCCCGCACGACATCAAGGGCCAGGGCATCTATGCCTACGTGACCCTGATCGCCGACGAGACGCCGAGCGATGAACTGCACAAGGAGCTGGTGGCATGGGTGCGCAAGGAGATCGGTCCGATCGCCGCGCCCGATCATCTGCAGTGGGCCCCGGGCCTGCCGAAGACGCGCTCGGGCAAGATCATGCGCCGCATCCTGCGCAAGATCGCCGAGAACGCCCCGGATCAGCTTGGCGACACCTCGACCCTGGCCGATCCGTCGGTCGTGGCCTCGCTGGTGGAAGAACGCAAGGTGAAGTGAGGGGTCCGCAAGCGGACCGTGGGCCCTTTCTCACGATCACCCACACCCCCGCCGCCGCGCGGCCGCCCCCTGACTCAGGGGGCTGCCGTCTCGATACACTCGTTCCGTTTCAGCGTGTTACCCCTTTCGCAACATGGCCCCCACCATGCCTACCCTCCTGATTGCCGATGACCACCCGCTGTTCCGCGAAGCCCTTCGCGGCGCCGTGAGCCGTGTCATCCCCGGCGTGCAGCTGTACGAAGCGGACAGCGTGGAAGCGCTGTACCAGCTGGCCGACCAGCACACCGACGCCGACCTGGTCCTGATGGACCTCAACATGCCCGGTGCGCAGGGCTTCAATGCGCTGGTCCATATGCGTGCCCTGCACCCGCAGCTGCCGGTGGTGGTGGTCTCCGCGCGTGAGGAACCGACCGTGATGCGCCGTGCGCTCGACCACGGTGCGTTCGGCTTCATCCCCAAATCCGCCGATTCGGACACGATCGGCCATGCGCTGGGCACCATCCTCGATGGCGAAACCTGGGCCCCGCCGGAGGCACACAACGTGCCACCGACCGGCCGCGAAGAGCGCGAGATCGGCCAGCGCCTGCGCGAGCTGACCCCGCAGCAGTTCCGCGTGCTGCAGATGCTCGGCGCCGGCCGCCTCAACAAGCAGATCGCCTACGACCTCAATGTCTCCGAGGCGACGATCAAGGCGCACGTCACCGCGATCCTGCGCAAGCTGGGCGTCACCAACCGCACCCAGGCGGTGCTGATGGCCGGCAAGCTGGCCATCGATGACGAGCAGATCGTGTTGCCGCCCGAAGAGGAGTGAGGGCACCACGCGGATCGGTGGCGTAGAGCCCGATCACGCCGTGCTGCCGACCAACGGTCGGCTCTATCCGCCCGGCTTATAGCCGGGGCTATGAAATCCAGCGTGACCTGCGCAATTGCCGGTAAACGCGCCACGCCACAACCCCGGTGCTAAGCTTCGCGTCCCCTTGGGGAGTAGCCGGATTCCTGCTGCAGGAATCGCCCGCATCAACATACTCGGCCAGTGCGCCGTGGTGCGGGCAACCATCATGGTTGGCGAGACCAGCGGTCCGCGTGCGCAACGACAGGTTGGGCGCGTTCGCGGTCCGTTGCTCGATATCGCCCGACCTGCCGCGTACCCCAATGTCGCCTGTTTCGATCCTGCTGATCGGCTTTGCCATGTCCACCGATGCCTTCGCCGCGGCGATCGGCAAAGGCGCGGCGATGCGCAAGCCCCGTTTCTCCGACGCGCTGCGCGCCGGCCTCATTTTCGGTGTCATCGAAGGCATCACCCCGGTGATCGGCTGGCTGCTCGGCCGCGCCGCGCTGCAGTACGTGGAGGCCTTCGATCACTGGATCGCCTTCGGCCTGCTCGGTGCGCTGGGCGTGCACATGATCATCAATGGCCTACGCCCAGACGACGGCGCGGACGACGAGGACACCAGCAAACACCATGGCTTCTGGCGCCTGGCGGTGACCGGCTTCGCCACCAGCATCGATGCGATGGCGGTGGGCATCGGCCTGGCCTTCCTCGATGTGCATATCGGCGTCATGGCGCTGATCATCGGCCTGTGCACGCTGACCATGGTGACGATGGGCATCATGCTCGGCCGCGTGCTGGGCGGCATGGTCGGCAAGCGCGCGGAGATCATCGGCGGCCTGATCCTGATCATCATCGGCTCGACCATCCTGTACGAACACCTCAGCGGTGCCATGGCCTGACCGCCTACCGCCGCCTCCCCAGGACGCCCGCGGCTAGAGATCGCCGCGGGTGTCGTGGAAGGCCGCCAGGAAGGCGCGCAGCGAGGCCGGCTTGATCGGCTTGGTCAACAACCGGTAGCCACGGTCGCGCGCCATCCGCTTGAGCTCATCGCGCCCATCGGCGGTGAGCAGCGCACCCGGAATCGCACGGCCGGCCTTCTGGCCCAGCGCCACCAGCGTATCCAGCCCATCCAGGCGGTCATGCAGGTGGTAATCCACCAGCATCACATCCGGGCGCTCGACGACTTTCTCCAGCGCCTGGTCGACGGTACTGGCAGTGATCACCTGCACCTGCCAGCGCCCCAGCAGCGCGCGCATGCCGTCCAGGATTTCCTGGTCGTTGTCCACGCACAGCACGCGCATCCCGGCCAGCGAATCGGCACGGGTGACCGGGCTGGGCGCCGGCGAGGACGTCGCGGCCGGCAGCTGCGGTGCGGCCACCAGGGGCAGCAGGATCGAGAACATGCTGCCGCTGCCCACGCGGCTGCGGGCGTTGAGGCGGTGATCGAGCAGGCGCGAGATGCGCTGGCAGATCGACAGGCCCAGCCCCAGGCCCTGCTCGCCCCAGTCGAACGGCTGCTGGTAGCGGTGGAACTCGTCGAAGATCTGCTGCATGTGGTGCTCGGGGATGCCCGGGCCGGTATCCCAGACCTGCAGCTCTACTTCCGGCCCGCGATGGCGCACGGCCAGCACGATGCGCCCCTGGCGGGTGTAACGCAGTGCGTTGGCCAGGAAGTTCTGCAGCACGCGCCGCAGCAGGCGGCGGTCGCTGCGCACCCAGGCCGGGCGCGCGAACAGATCCATGCGCAGGCCGCGCCCGGCGGCGACGGGCGAGTACTGCGCCGCCAGCTCGCGCATCAGCAGGCTGACATCGAAATCGCCGATCACCGGGTGCAGGCCGCCGGCGTCCAGGCGGGAGACATCCAGCAGGCCATCCAGTAGCTCCTCGGCCGCGCGCAGCGAGGCATCCACGCGCTCGGCCAGGTGCCGCTGCTCTTCGTTGTTGTGGTGGCTCTCACGCAGCGCCGAGGCGAACAGGCGCGCGGCATTGAGCGGCTGCAGCACATCGTGGCTGATCGCCGCCAGGAAGCGCGTCTTGGACTGCTGCGCCATCTCGGCCTCGTGCGAGCGCTCGGCCACGCGCTGCTCCAGCGTCTCGTTGGCTTCCAGCAGCGCGCGCTCGGCGTGTTTGTAGTCGGTGATGTCGTTGTAGCTGGTGACATAGCCACCGCCGGGCAATGCCTGGCCGCGCATCTCGATCACTTTGCCGTCGCTGCGGGTGCGCTCGAAGATGTGCGGTGAACCGGCGCGCATGTAGCCGATGCGGCGGTTGATCTGCACCTCGATGTCGCCCTCGCCCAGCTCGCCACGCTCGGCGTTGTAGCGGATCAGGTCGGCCACCGGGCGGCCGACGTAGAGCATCCCGTCGGGGTACCCGAACATCTGCTGGTAACGGCGGTTCCAGGCGGTCAGGCGCATGTCCGGGTCGACCACGCTGACCCCGGCACTGATGTTCTCCAGCGTGGTGGAAAGAATCTCGCGGTTGAAGCGCAGCTCCTGCCCGGCTTCGTCGAGCACCGCCACCACTTCCCCCAGGTCCATGCCCGAGCCGCGCAGCAGGCTGGTCAGCAGCAGGCGCGCGGAGGCGGCGCCGATCGAGGCCGCCAGCAGGCGCTCGGTGAACTGCACCCACGCCCGGTCCGCCGGTGCGGAGGCCTGCAGCTCACGATCCATCGACTGCGCCTGCTCGAAGAAGGACCGGCGCGCATGGCGGTCACCGACCACCCGTGAGGCCAGCGCCAGCAGGTCGCCCACATGCACGTTGCCGGGCCACACACCGGCCACCGAAGGCCGCTGCGCGTACGGGTCCAGGAACGGCGCGGCACGCAGGCGCTCGTCCACGCCCGGGCGCCAGCGCACGGAAACCAGCACCATCGCCGCGACATTGACCAGCAGCGACCAGAACGTGCCGTGGGTCAACGGGTCCCAGCCGCTCATGCCGAACAGATGCTGCGGCTGCAGCCAGCCGATCCCGAACGGCCCGTGCACCAGCCAGGCCTCGTCCATCCAGCCGGCATGCGTGAGCGCGGGCAAGAGCAACGTGTACACCCAGGTGGCGAAGCCGAACAGCATGCCGACCTCCACGCCCCGGCGGCTCGCTCCCCGCCAGTACAGGCCGCCGATCAAGCCTGGCGCGAACTGCGCCACGGCAGCGAAGGCCATCAGCCCGTACGAGGCCAGGGTGCTGTCGTTGCTGCTGCCGCGGTAGTAGCTGTAGGCCACCAGGGCCAGCAGCAGGATCGCCGTGCGCCGGATCCACAGCACGCGCGAGGCAACGTCGGCCGCCTCCTGGTGGTCGCCACTGCGGCGCAGCAGCACCGGCATCACCAGATCGTTGCTGACCATGGTGGCCAGCGCGATCGAGGCCACGATCACCATCCCGGTCGCGGCCGAGAAGCCGCCCACGTAGGCCACCAGCGCCAGGAACTTGCGCCCCTCGGCCAGCGGCAGCGCCAGTACCATGCTGTCGTCGGCGACGCTGCCGCCTGTGCCGAACAGGGTCACGCCAGCCGTGGCGATCGGAATCACCATCGCCGAAATGATCACCAGGTAGGCCCCGAACATCCAGCGCGCGCGGCGGATGTCGCGCACGTCGCCGCACTCCACCACCGCTACATGGAACTGGCGCGGCAGGCAGATGATCGCCAGGAAGCTGAGCAGCGTCTGCGAGATGAAGCCGACCGGTGGCAGCCCGGTGAACAGCGTATGCGCGGACTCGATCACCGCATCGGTGCGGTCGTTGAGCCACAGGTAGGCGAACAGGCCCAGCGCCACCATCGCGATCAGCTTGATCATCGATTCCAGCGCGATCGCCAGCATCATGCCGTGGTGGTGCTCGGTGGCGTCCACCTGGCGGGTGCCGAACAGCGTGGCGAACAAGGCCATCAGCAGCGCCACGTACAGCGCCGGGTCGGTGAAGAAGCCGGTCGGGCCGACGTTGCCGGTCAGCACCTGCAGGCTCATCGCCACGGCTTTGTACTGCAATGCCAGGTACGGCACGATACCGATCAGTGCGATCACCGCCACCAGCGCGGCCAGGCGCCGCGAGCGGCCGAACCGCGAAGAGATGAAATCGGCGATGGACACCACGTTCTGGCTGCGTGCGATCAGTGCCAGGCGCTCGATGATGCGCCAGCCGAACACCCACAGCAGCAGCGGCCCCAGGTAGATCGGCAGATAGCCGATGCCATTGCGCACCGCCGTGCCGACCGCCCCGTAGAACGTCCACGACGAGCAGTACACCGCCAGCGCCAGGCTGTAGACCACCGGGCGCAGCCATGGCCGGTCCGGATACATCGGGCGGCGGTCGCCCCACCACGCCACGGCGAACAGCAGCGCGGCGTAGACCACCGAGACCAGCAGCAGGATCCAGCTAGAAACCACAGGGTTGTTTCCGCAAGAGCAGCCCGCAGTGTAGGCCACGACCGTTGGTCGTGGCGCTACGGGGCCGGCCGGTGTCCCTTACTCGGCGGGGACGCCCATTTCCTTCAACAGCTCCGGCGCCGGGTAGACCTTGGCCAGCAGCCAGCGCAGGTAGCGCATGTCCACGTGCACCGCGCGCTTGAAGCGCGGGTCGAACCACCAGCTGGCGCTGACCGACTCCCAGTTGCTGTCGAAGTTGAGGCCGATCAGCTCGCCCTTGGCGTTGAGCACCGGCGAGCCGGAGTTGCCGCCGGTGGTGTCCAGGTTGGTCAGGAAGTTGACCGTCTGGGTCTTGAGCACCGGGTCGGCGGTGGAGCCGAAATCGCCCTTGGTGATCGCGGCCAGCAGCGGCTTGGGCGCATCGAACGGGTAGGCGTTGGTGTTCTTCTCCACGATCCCGGCCACGGTGGTCACCGGGTCGAAATGCACGGCATCGCGCGGCGAGAGCGCCTCGACCTTGCCGTAGCTGATGCGCAGCGTACGGTTGGCGTCGGGGTACACCGCGCGGCCCTGCTTGGCCCGCCAGGCGAACAGCGCCTGCATGTAGGCCGGGCGCAGGCGCAGCTGCTCGCCTTCGCGGGTCTTGCGTTCGTCATCCAGGCGCAGCTGCGCGGCCACCAGCGGGCCGGCCAGGTCGATCAGCGGATCGCGCGCCAGCGCCTTGCCCTCCTTGGCCGCGGCAAAGCGCGACAGGCGCTCGGCTTCGTCGCCCAGGCGGGTGCTGGCGTACAGCGTATCCAGGGTCTTGGCCAGCGCAGCCGGGGTCCGGCCGAAGGCAGCGTCGAACTCGGGCACGCGCTGCGCGTCGGGCAGCTGCTGGTAACGGGTCAGCAGCGTGGTCAGCAGGGCTTTTTCGATGGCCGGATCGTAGCGGCGCTGGACCTGCTTGAGCACGCCTTCGATCAGCGCCAGATCGCGCTGCTGGTAGCCGCTGTCGCGCTCGGCGTCGGGCTTGGCCGATTCGATGCGCAGGCGCTCCAGGGTCAGTGCCGAGCGCAGCAGCTGGCTCTGCGCCGCCACCAGGTCGAGCAGCAGGTCGCGCTCTCCCACCGAGGCACCGCTGGACAGCGAGGTCAGCAGCGACTGGATGTCGCCCTGGTAGCGCGCGTCGGTGGCCTGCAACATCGCCGCTTCATCCGCGGCGCGCTGGGCCTTGGCATCGCTGCGCAGCAGGCCTTCCAGCTCGCCGGCGGCACGCTTGCGGTTGTTCTTCAGCGACTGCAGCTGCGAGGCGTACCGGGTACGCGCCTGCGCGTCCTTGGCACTGGCCGACTCGATGGTGTCGATCATCTGCTGGAACACCGACACGCGGCGCGGCAGCACCGCATCGATCTGGCTGGCGAATTCGGCGGCGGTGCGATGGCGGTAGGTGATGCCCGGGTAACCGGCCAACATCGCGTAATCGCCGGTCTTCGGGCCGTCGACCGCCATCTTCAGGTGCGCCGGCGGGTGGTAGGGCACGTTGTCCACGCTGTACGGCGCAGGCTTGCCGTCCTTGCCGACGTAGGCACGCAGCAGGGTGAAATCGCCGGTGTGGCGCGGCCACATGAAGTTGTCGATCTCATCGCCGTAGTTGCCGATCGCGCGCGGCGGCGCGTAGACCAGGCGCACATCGCTCAGCTCGAGCTGGCGGATGCGGTAGAAATCGGTGCCGTAGTACATGTCCGCCACGCTGCAGCGGACGTTGCCTTCCTTCTCGCACTCGGCCACCAGCTGCTTGCTGGCGCGGTCCACGGCATCGAAGTACGCCCGCCCGGTCTTGCCGCGCGCATCCCGCAGCACCTCATCGGTGACCTTGTCGAACCCGACCGTGACCAGCACGCGGAAATCCGGATTGGCCGCGCGCTCGTCGCTGCGGCCCTTGGCGATGAAACCGTCGTTGATCAGGTTGTGCTCGGGCGAGGTGTTGTACTGGATCACGCCCATGGCCACGTGGTGGTTGGTCAGCAGCAGGCCGTCGTCGGAGACGAACGAACCGGTGCCGCCACCGGCCCGCACCACCGCGCTCAGCGGCGGCGCGGTGACGTTGGCCAGGTCGCCCGGGTTGCCCTTGAAGCCGGCCGCCTTCAGCGGTTTGGCCAGGTCCGGCAGCTGGGTCGGCATCCACATGCCTTCGTCGGCATGGGCGCCGGCGGCGAGGGTCAGGCCAAGCGCCAGCGCGGCGGTGAGGGGTTTGCGTGAAGACATGGGCACTTCCGGTACGTCAGAACAGCCCGAGACCTTAGCCACTGAGGCCCGGCAGGGCAACGGCCGATGGTCAGGGGCACCTGAACCACCGGCCGCGGCTTACTTCTCCCGCCGCCAGTTCAGCGACCCACGGTTCTCCACCGTGCTCGATTCCAGCTCCACATCGAAGCCACGCCGCAGCAGGTACTTCAGCGTCAGTACCGAACCACTGCCGACCAGCGAGACGCCGTAGCCGATGTAGAGCTTGGGCGAGATGTACTTGCCGAAGCCGATGACCGAGCCGCCCAGCGCGCGCGACTGGCTCACGCCGGCATCGTCCAGGCCGAGCTTGGCCCCCAGCTGGGAAGCGAGCAGGCCACTGCCGGCCGACAGCGCCGCCGAGGCCGCGTTGACCTGCTGGGCCTGGTCGCTGCTGGCACCGGTGAGGCTGCGACCCAGCACCAGGTAGGCCAGTGCTTCGGACTGCGACATGGCCGGGTCCGACCACACGTCCACGCGCGGCGACTGCGCCCGCCCGGTCACATCGATACCGGCGGTGATGTCGCCGACGGTGCGCTGGGCACGGATGTTGATGCGCGGATCGGAGACCGCGTTGTAGTTCCAGTTCAAGTTGCCGCGGGTGATGGTCAGATCCTGGCCGTAGGCCTTGTAGCGGCCACTGACTTCGAGCCCGCCGTTGGCGGTCATCTCGCGTCCGGGGCGCGCCCACACCTGCATCTTGCCGGTCAGGGCGCCCTTCAACCCGAATCCGGCCATCTTGACCTGGTCGCCCAGGCTGACGGTCAGGTCCATGTCCAGCGGCGAACTGGGGCCCTCTTCCGGATCGACCGGGTCCAGCACCACCACGTCTTCGGAGACCGAGGTACCGCGATCCAGGCGCTCCAGGTCCAGGTCTGCTTCGGGCACATGCACCGTGCCGCGCAGCTGCATCGCGCTGCCGGCCAGGGTGAAGTCCAGGTTGGGGTTGGCCACCACGCGCAGTTCGCTGGTATTGGCCAGCAGCACGTTCTCGCCGTGGATATGCAGCTGCAGCGGCTGCGCGTCACCGAACCAGGACAGCCCGCCATCGACGTACAGCGTGCCCTTGCCGGAGTTGGCCTGGGCGGTGATCTTGGCGGAGCCATCCGGCTGTGCGGTGAAGCTGCCCTTGCCCTCGGCGAAGGTCAGGCCCAGCGCGGGGAATTCGCCATTGAACTTGCTCAACGTGGCTTCGCCCCCCAGCGAGGGCGTGCCACGGGTACCGCGCAGGCTGACGTGGCCTTCGATCAGCCCGGTCGGGCGCACGATGTCCGGGGAGAACAGTTCGAGCCAGTACAGGCGCGCGATGTTCATGTAGAGCTCGCCGGTCAGCGGTGCGTTGGCATCCCAGCCGGTCTGCACCTTGGCATCGACGAAGCCATCGCCCTGGAAGCCCACACCGAGCTTGGCGTTGATCTGCTGCGGGGTCATCTCCAGGTTCACCGAGAACTGGTCGTAGCGCACCAGTTCGCCACGGGCGTTGTCGCCCAGGCGCACGCCGCCTTCGCGCGAGGTGACCGAAGCGCTGCCTTCCCACGCGTTGCCGCGCGGGCGGATGCGCCCGTCCAGATTCACTTCACCGCGCAGGAAGATGCGGCGGCCGGACTGCGGCGGCAGCCAGGGCTGCACCAGCGCCAGCGGCAATGCATCGCCACGTACGAGCAGGCCTTCGCGCGGCCAGTTCGCGCTGGCGCACAGCGCACCACCGGTGGCCGCCCCCAGGCAGGCATCGCTCAGGGTGACGTTGCTGCCCTGCACGCTGAAGGTGGCCGGCGCACGCAGGCTCCAGACATCGCCCTTCATCGGTGCGATGCGCAGCGCGGTCAGGTCACCGCGCCAGGCCTGGCCCTGCTGGCGCACGCCACCTTCCAGCGCGACAGCACCCAGCTCGTTCTTGGTCTGTGCATCAAGACGCAGATTGGAGAGGCTGCCGCGCGCATCCACGTTGAGCGTGTCCAGCAGCATGCCCACCTGCAGCTTGCTGCCCTGCACCGCCAGCGTGCCGCTGTCGCCCTGCCATGGCAGGCGGCCCTTGATGCTGATTGCCTCGGCGCTCCAGTCGTCCCAGCGCAGGCCACTGCCGACCAGGTCGGCGGTGATGTCCGGTGCGGTACGGGCGCCCTTGATCAGCACGTGGCCACGCAGGCTGCCGGTGCTGTTGGGCAACAGGTCCGCCAGCTGCACCGGTTCCAGCTGTGCATCGATATCCAGGCGGTCACCGACCGAGCCCTTGGCGGTCAGGCGGCTGTTGCCCAGCGCGAGCTTGAGGTTGCCCTCGCCCTGCTCGCCGCGCAGGGCGAACCTGCCCTGTGCATCCAGCGCGCGCTTGCGCAGCGTGCCCTTGATGCCGGGCACATCGACGGTGGCTTCGTAGCTGCCGGCCGTACCGGCCGGACTGCCGGCCGGCGGCGGCAACTGGCGGCCCTTCGATGCAAACGAACCGGACAGCTTGCCGTCCCAGCCCGGCGCGAAGTAACCCGGATCGAAGCCGGCCAGTTTGGCGGCGACGTCCCAATCCAGCTGCGGTGCCCAGGCCACCTGGCCGGTGACATCCAGCGAGCCGCCCGGCGTGCTCGCCTGCAGCTGCTTGATCACGGCGGCCTGGTCGTTGCCGCGCACGTCGAACGTCAGGTCGGCGACCTGCTTCTCGCGCTCAACCGAGGCACGGCCAACCGCCGCCCAGGCCTTCAGCGTGCCGGCCAGGCCCATGCGCGCTTCCTTGAGCGTCACCGGCACTGGCGCAGCGGCGCCCGGGGTGGTGGTGTCGGCGGCGGGCACGAAGGTCAGGTCGTTGGCGACGACGGAGAACCGCAGGCTCGCGTTTTCCTTGTCGGTGAAATCGGCGATGCCTTCCAGCCTCGCCTGGCCACCGAAGCCCTTCACCTGCAGCGGCGCCACGGTCAGCACCTGGTCGGCCAGGCCGACCTTGGAAGGCGCCAGTTCCACCGCGATGTCGCCCTGCTTGAAGCTGCCCTGCAGATTGGCCTGGCCGCCCTTGCCGTCGGCCTGCACATCCAGCGCCATCGGCGTGCTGGTGCTCGCGTCCATCCCCGGCACCAGCAGTGCCAGGTCGAGTTCCTTGCTGCGTGCGGTGAGTTTCCAGACCGGATCGGTGCGGCCATCAAAGACCAGGCTGGCCTGCAGCGGCGCCGGTGCGTTGCCGGCGATCGCCACTTCCATGTGCCCCAGGTCGCCGCGTGCGACCAGCCCCAGCCGCGCCGGGGTGCGCCCGCGCGGGGCCGGCATCAGCGCGCCGATGGTAATGTCGGTGTCGTAATCGCTGCGTGGCAGGTAACGGCCGTCCACGCGGAAATCGCCCATGTCGCTGTCGACCTTGAGCTGGGTCGCGCGGAATTCGCCATTGGCGATCTCCACGCCACCGCGCACCTTGGCGATGTCGATCAGCGGCTGCTGCGCCTGGGTGATGCGGAAGCCATCGATGATGATCGTGTCGGCCTGGATCGCCAGGGGCATTTCGATCTGCGGCAGCGAGTCCGGCCACGAGGGCAGCTCGAACGGCTCATCGCTCTTGGCCAGGTTCAGCGTCGCGTTCTTGATCTGCAGGGCATCGAGCTGCAGCTTGCGCCCCAGCAGCGGGCGGATGTCCGGATCCAGATAGGCGCGCTCGGCGGTGAAATGGATATCGTCGTAGCGGAAGTCCAGATCGTGCAGCACCAGCGGCCCGGCGACGGGACCATCCACCTTGCTCCACGTCAGCGACGCGCCGACCGGCAAGCGCGCGACCACCTGCGCCAGCAGCACATCGCGGCCGGCCACGGTCTGCAGCAGCCAGTACACCAGCAGCAGCGCGAGCAGCACCAGGCCGAGCACGGTGAAGCCGGACCACGCCCAGAAGCGGCGCCTGCGGTAGAAACGCACGCGCGGCGGCGGCGGGGTGGCGGGTGCGGAAGGCGTCGGCGTGCTCACAGGTCCGCTCCGATGTTCAGGTACAGCTGGAACTGCGAATCCGGGTTGTTCAGGCCGTGCGCGATATCCACGCGCACCGGGCCCACCGGCGATTTCCAGCGCACGCCGAAGCCCACGCCGGTGTGCAGGTCGATGGTGTTGTCGAACGCGCTGCCGGTATCGACGAACACCGCCGCGCCCCACGGCCCGCCCTTGAAGTAATGCTCATACTCGGCCGAGCCGACCACCAGGTTCTTCGCGCCGAGCGCGTACTTGTCCGGCGGTGCGGTGCGCGGGCCGACTTCGCGGAAGGCATAGCCGCGGATGCTGCGGTCGCCACCGGCGAAGAAGCGCAGGCTCGGCGGCATCGCCACCAGGTCGCTGGTCCAGGTGGTGCCGCCTTCACCGCGCAGGATCAGGCGGTCGGTGTCGCCGATCGGCACATACCAGCGCAGCACCATGTTGGCCTGCACGAAGCTGGTGTCCGAGCCGGCGCCTTCGATGCCGCCGCGCAGCGTCGCGCTGCCACTCAGGCCACGCCGCGGGAACATTTCATCGTCAACGTTGACGTAGTCGGCCACCAGCTGCGGGTAGACCAGCGTGGAGGTGTTGTAGACCGCATCGGTGAACTCGGTGCCCGAAGCGTAACGCCAGCGCTCGCGCAGGGCGTTGATCGAGGCGATCGCGGTCCAGTACTCGTTGATCTCGCCACTGCGGCTGGCCGACAGCTTGAAGTTGCGCAGGTCGATGTAGTCGGTCTGCTCGTCATACGCGCTGGCGGTGAACGCATACCAGCCATCGAGCCAGTTGAAGGCCGGAATGCGGTAGCTGGTGACCAGGCTCTTGCGCTTCTGCGCATAGTCGAGCTGGGTGTTCATCTTGTGCCCGCGGCTGTTGAGGAAGCGCCGCTCCAGGCCGCCGCGCACACCGGCGCCACTCTCGCTGCCGTAGCTCAGGCCGGCCGTGTAGATCGTGCGCTTGGCGCGGGTGAGGTTGACGTCCACCGGCACATCGCCGTTCTCATCGGCCTGGTCCGGGCGCGGCTGGATGTCGATCACGCTGAAGTAATCCAGCTTGGTCAGTGATTCGCGCAGGCGGTCCAGCTTGCCTTCGTGGAAGTAGCTGCCTTCGTCCCAATAGACCAGCGGGTCGAACAGCTTGTCGACGAAGTAATCCTGGTGGAAGCGGATTTCGCCCATGTTGTAGCGGCGGCCGCTGTCCCAGGTGAGATCGACGTCGGCCGCGTTCTCGGCACGGGTGATCTGGACCTGGCGCTGGGTGAAGTCGGCATCGAAGTAACCACGTTCGGCCAGGCGCCGGGTTACCCGGATCTTGCTGGCTTCGTACTCGGTGTGCTCGAAGCGCTGGCCCTTGCGCGGCTTGAAGTTCTCCAGGTCTTCCTGGAGGTACTGGTCCAGCTGGGCCGGGCCGGTGATGTCGATGTGCTCGCGACGGACCACGGTCGGCGGCCCCTTGTCCACCTGGATCACCACGCGCAGGTTCTCGCCTTCGCGGGGGCTTTCCACCGTGATGGTCGGGTTGTAGTAGCCGAACGGTTCCAGCGCCTCGCGGGTCTGGCGCTCGGCCTGGGACAACAGGTACTCCAGCCGCGACTCGCCCTGGACCTTGCCGATGGTGTCGTACAGGGACAGCGAGACCTCGATGTTCTCGATCATCTCGGCGTCGTCGCCCTTGTCCAATCCTTTGATGTCCACTTTCTCGATGGTCCCCCGTGCATGTGCCACCGAGACGGTGGCAAAGGACAGGAACATCAGCGGAAGGGCGAATTTCGTTGGCTGCATGGCGACAGCATAACGGGCCATCGCGAGCATGCGAAATCGGCGTGGCTGTTTCAGAACGGCGGTGAAGAAGCCGTTAAATTCCGCGAGAAAGTCGCTGCGGACGCATCGGCCCTGAGCGATGCCGACACGGTGTCGGACAGAACCGTCCGCGACGGCTCATGACGTTCCCGGCGCGAATGGTGCGCATTGCGACGGCCACCCCTTGGAAACGCAGAAGGCGCGAACCGCCGAAGCCGTCGCGCCTTCCGGTGAACCGTGGGGCACCGCGCCCCGCAGCGTCAGTTGGACAGGTGTTCGATCGCCGCCACGCTGCCCAGGCGGTCGCCCAGGCGCTTGAGCAGGGCCAGGCGATTGGCCCGCAGCGCGGGGTCCTCGGCATTGACCATCACCGCATCGAAGAACGCATCCACCTGCGGGCGCAGGCGCGCCAACCGGTTCAACACGCTCACGTAGTCCTTCTGGTGCAGGCTGGCGTTGCTGTCATCGATGGCCGCTTCCACCGCTTCGGCCAGTTCGCTCTCGGCCGGCTCGGCCAGCAGCGCCGGGTCGATCATGCCCGGGATCGCGCCCTCGGCCTTGCGCAGGATGTTGCGGATGCGCTTGTTGGCCGCGGCCAGTGCTTCCGCTTCCGGCAGCGCGGCAAAGGTGCCGATGGCATCGATGCGGCGGTCGAAGTCGTAGAGCGAGACCGGCTTCAGCTCGGCGACCGCGTTGAAGTGCGTGGCCGGCACGCCCTTGTCGGCGTAATAGCCGCGCAGACGATCGATCACGAAGTCGTACAGCTCCTGCGGCAGCGCCTCGGTCTTGCGCTCGGCACTGGGCTGCACGCCCGCCGGCAGGCCGGCGATGGCGGTGCCGACCAGCGCGCGCAGATCCAGATCAAACCCGCTCTCGATCACCGTGCGGGCCAGGCCCAGCGCATTGCGGCGCAGCGCGAACGGATCCTTGTTGCCGGTCGGCTTCAGGCCTGCGGCAAAGCCACCGGCCAGCGTGTCCAGGCGCTCGGCGATGGCCAGCACCTTGCCCAGCGGCGAGAGTGCGATGTCATCGCCACCGAAGCGCGGCTGGTAGGCCTCGTCGATGGCCAGCGCCACCTCCGGCGACTCGCCGCCGACCACGGCGTAATGCCGGCCGGCGATGCCCTGCAGTTCCGGGAACTCGTTGACCATGCGCGACTGCAGGTCGTTCTTGGCCAGCAGCGCCGCGCGCTTGGCCAGCACCGGGTCCACGCCGACCTGCGGCGCGATGGCCTCGGCCAGTGCGGCCACGCGGGCGACCTTGTCGGCCACCGAGCCCAGCTTGGCCTGGTAGGTGACGGTCTTCAGGCCGTCGCCCATGGCGTCCAGGCCCTGCTTCAGATCTTCGTCGAAGAAGAACTTGGCATCGGAGAAACGCGGACGGATCACGCGCTCGTAGCCCTTGGCCACTTCGGCCACGTCCTTGGATTCGATGTTGGCGATGCCGATGAACTTCTCGGTCAGCGTGCCGCCGGCATCGAGCACCGGGAAGAACTTCTGGTTGATCTCCATCGTCTCGATCAGCGCTTCCTGCGGGACCGCCAGGAACTCGCGCTCGAAACTGCACAGCACCGGCGCCGGCCACTCGACCAGGTTGACCACCTGCTCCAAGTTGTCCGGGGTGATGCGCGCCTGGCCGCCGGCCTGCGCGGCCGCCGCGTTGACCTGTTCGACGATGCGCGCGCGGCGCGCGTCGGCATCGACCAGCACGTAGGCGGCCTGCAGCGAGGCGACGTAGTCCTCCGGCGCGCTCAGCCGCACGGTCTTGTCGTGCATGAAGCGATGGCCGCGGCTCATGCGGTCGGCCTTCAGGCCCAGCACCTCGGCCTCGATGATGTCCGGGCCGTGCAGCAGCACCAGCCAATGCACCGGGCGCGCGAAGCCGTAGGTGTGGCTCCCCCAGCGCATGGGCTTGGGAATCGGCATCGCCGCGATCGCCTCGCGCAGGATCTCCGGCAGCAGGGTCGCGGTGCGCGCGCCCGGCGTGGTGGAGCGGTGCACGAAGCGCTCGCCCTTGGCATCGGTGGTGCGCTCCAGCGCGGTCCAGTCGATCCCGGCCTTGGCGGCGAAGCCCTGCAGCGCCTTGGTCGGCTGACCCTCGGCATCCAGCGCGATGTTCAGGTACGGGCCCAGCACTTCGCTGTGCTGTTCCGGCTGCTCAACGGCCACGCCGGGCAGCAGCACGGCCAGGCGGCGCGGGGTCGACAGCGGCTTGGCATCGCCACGTTCGATGGCCACGCCACGCTTGGTCAGGCCGTCGACGATGCCATCGAAGAAGGCCTGGGCCAGGCCCGGCAGCGCCTTGACCGGCAGTTCTTCGGTACCCAGTTCAATCAGCAGCGGCTGCATCGTGCTCATGCCTGCACCTCCTTGGCGGCGACGGCTTCCAGGCGCTTGGCCTCGTACAGCCTGGCCACGGCCTGGGCCAGCGCGCGCACGCGCAGGATGTAGCGCTGGCGCTCGGTCACGCTGATCGCGCGGCGCGCATCCAGCAGGTTGAAGGCATGGCTGGCCTTGCAGACCTGCTCATAGGCCGGCAGCGGCAGGCCGACATCGACCAGCTTCTGCGCCTCTTTTTCGCAGGCATCGAAGCGATGGAACATTTCATCCACGTCGGCGTATTCGAAGTTGTAGGTGCTCTGCTCGATCTCGTTCTGCAGGTACACATCGCCGTAGGTGACCGGGGTGCCATCCGGACCGTAGGTCCAGATCAGGTCATAGACGTTGTCGCAGTTCTGCAGGTACATGCACAGGCGCTCCAGACCGTAGGTGATCTCGCCGAGCACCGGCTTGCATTCCAGGCCACCGGCCTGCTGGAAATAGGTGAACTGGGTGACTTCCATCCCGTTCAACCACACTTCCCAGCCCAGGCCCCAGGCACCGAGGGTCGGCGATTCCCAGTTGTCCTCGACGAAGCGCAGGTCGTGCACCAGCGGGTCGATACCCAGCGCCTTGAGCGAATCCAGGTACAGCTGCTGGATGTTGTCCGGGCTCGGCTTCATCGCCACCTGGTACTGGTAGTAGCGCTGCAGGCGGTTGGGGTTCTCACCGTAGCGGCCGTCGGTCGGGCGGCGCGAGGGCTGCACGTACGCGGCGTTCCAGCTTTCCGGACCGATCGAGCGCAGGAAGGTGGCCGGGTGGAACGTACCGGCACCGACCTCCAGGTCCAGCGGCTGGATCAGCACGCAGCCCTGCTGTGCCCAATACTGGTTGAGGGTCTGGATCAGGCCCTGGAAAGTGATCGGAACGCTCTTCGTGACGGACATGCGGCGGATTCTTGCCTGCAGGAGGGGTGCGCTAGTATAGCGACCGACCGCACGGGCCTTCCGTGCCTTGGGGAATTGGAGGATGGATCCACGCCTGCCCGCGGCCATTGCCCGTGTTCCTGCGCCGGCCGTGCCCCTGCCGCACGGCCGCCTGGACTTCGACCAGGTCGCTGCAGCACTGGTCGCCGATGGCCTGGTCGCCCCTGCCGATCTGGAGCGGATCCGCTTCTCCGCCCCGGGCGCACGCAATGCCAGCGAGGTCCATCCACTGGTTCTGCTGGCCAACCTGAAGCTGGGCGCCAGCGGCGGCGGTGAACTCGGCCTGGAGCGCCTCAGCGAATGGCTGGCCCAGCGCGCGGGCGTGCGCTACCTGCGGGTGGACCCGACCCGGGTCGACGTCTCGGCGGTCACCGCCCTGGTCTCCCATGCCTATGCACGCCGCCACCGCTTCCTGCCACTGGCCGTGGACAGCGAGCGCGTGCTGGTCGCCACCAGCGAACCGCTGGCCCAGGAGTGGCTGCGCGACCTGCAGCACCTGAGCCGCCGCCGGATCGAGCTGGCGATGGTCAACCCGCTCGACCTGCACCGCTACACCATGGAGTTCTACGGGGTCACGCGCTCGGTACGCGGCGCCCGCGGCGATGTCCGGGGCGAGGCCAGCAGCACCCTGCCCAGCTTCGAGCAGCTGGTCGAGCTGGGCCGCGCCGGCGACGTCAACGCCGACGACCAGCACATCGTGCACATCGTGGATTGGCTGCTGCAGTACGCCTATGAGCAGCGCGCCTCGGACATCCACCTGGAGCCGCGCCGCGACATGGGCCGCATGCGCTTCCGCATCGATGGGGTGCTGCACAAGGTGTTCGAGGTGCCGCCGGCGGTGATGACCGCTGTGGTCAGCCGGATCAAGGTGCTGGGCCGGATGGACCTGGCCGAGCGTCGCCGCCCGCAGGATGGCCGCATCAAGACCCGCTCGCCCGGTGGGCGCGAGGTGGAAATGCGCCTGTCGACCATGCCCACTGCGTTCGGCGAAAAGTGCGTGATGCGCATCTTCGACCCGGATGCCGCCTTCAAGAGCATCGACCAGCTGGGTTTCAGCCCGCAGGAAGCGGCTGGCTGGAGCGCCCTGGTCGAGCGCCCGCACGGCATCGTGCTGGTCACCGGGCCGACCGGCTCGGGCAAGACCACCACCCTGTATTCCACGCTGAAGCGGCTGGCCACACCGGACGTGAATGTCTGCACGGTGGAAGACCCGATCGAAATGATCGCGCCGGAATTCAACCAGATGCAGGTGCAGACCAACATCGATCTGGACTTCGCCAGCGGCGTGCGCACCCTGCTGCGGCAGGACCCGGACATCATCATGATCGGCGAGATCCGCGACCTGGAGACCGCGCAGATGGCGGTGCAGGCCTCGCTGACCGGCCACCTGGTGCTGTCCACCCTGCACACCAACGATGCGCCCTCGGCGATCACCCGCCTGCTGGACCTGGGGGTGCCGCACTACCTGCTCGCCTCCACCCTCAACGGGGTATTGGCCCAACGCCTGGTGCGCACCCTGTGCACCCACTGCAAGGTGCCCACGGTGCTCTCGGCCGAGCAATGGGCGGTGTTGGCTGATGCCGATGCGGCATTACCTGAGGCACCCACGCCATATGCACCGGTCGGCTGCATCGACTGCCGGCGCACCGGTTTTCTCGGCCGCGTGGGCCTGTATGAGTTGCTGCCATTGGGTTCCAGCCTGCGCCGGCACATCCGCGCGGACATGGATCTGGCCGCCTTCAACCGTGCCGCACGTGCTGAAGGGGTACGAACCCTGCGCCGCGCAGGGCTTGAAAAGGTAGCGGCAGGGCTGACTACAATCGAGGAAGTCCTCTCGGTCCTGCCTCCCCCGGATGAATTCCGCCCCGTTCCTGATTCTTGAAACCGGCCAACCCGTCGCCTCGCTGCGCCGCTACGGGCGGTTTTCGCACTGGATCCGGGTCGCGGCCGGGCTCGACGCCGACGAGACCGTGGTGGTCGATGTCGAGCACGGCGGCACCCTGCCCAGCCACCGCGATTTCGCCGGCGTGATCGTCAGCGGCTCGGCCGCCTATGTCACCGACCGCGCCGACTGGAGCGAGCGCAGCGCGCAATGGCTGCGCGATGCCGCCCACGACGACCGCCCGGTGTTCGGCATCTGCTACGGCCACCAGCTGCTGGCCCACGCGCTGGGCGGCGAAGTCGCCTACAACCCGGCGGGCCGCGAATCGGGCACGATCGAGCTGGCGCTGGATCCGTCAGCGATCGACGATCCGCTGTTCAGTGGCCTGCCCGCGCGCTTCCCGGCGCACGCCACCCACCTGCAGACGGTCCTGCGCGCCCCCGAGGGCGCGGCGATCCTGGCGCGCTCGGCGCAGGACAACTGCCACGCCTTCCGCTGGGGCGCGCATGCCTGGGGCGTGCAGTTCCACCCCGAGTTCGCCACCCACCACATGCGCGGCTATGTCCGCGCCCGCGCCGAGTGCATCCGCCAGCACGGCGGCTGCGCGCGCCGCGTCGCCCGCGAGGTCAGCGCCGCGCCGCTGGCCCGCCAGCTGCTGCGCCGTTTCGTCCGCCAGGCGCGCAACGCCTGAGGCCAGCACCGGCAAGGCACCGGGCGCAACGCAGCGTCCGCGCCGCGCTGGGCGGCCTTCAGGTCACGCGCCGGGAAAACAGGGATAATCGACGGCAATCGGGCGTTCGCGCCTCCTCCCCTGTCCCCGGAATGTTATGAGCGAGATTCGCAAGCTGCCGGCCTCCGCCGGCGCGGAATGGCTGGTGTCGGGTTTCACCCTGCTGCGCAAGGCGCCGCTGGCGCTGGGCCTGCTCGGCGTGATCTGGGCCGTGGCCGCGTTGCTGGTGATGTCGCTGGCGATGGTGAGCCCGGCGCTGAGCACACTGGCGCAGCTGTTGATGGCGCTGGCCGGCCCGTTGTTCTTCGGTGGCCTGGTCTGGGCCGTGCGCGAAGTGGACCAGGGGCGCGTTGCACAGCCTGCGCACCTGCTGCAGGGGCTGCATGAAGGCCGCGCCCTGAACCTGCTCGCCTCGCTGCTGCCGCAGCTGGTGGCCGGCCTGTTCCTGGGCGTGCTGCTGCTGGTGCTGATCGGTAGCAGCGGCCTGCAGCACCTCAGCGAGGTGATGGTCCAGCTCAACACGATCAGCCAGTCCGGCGCGCAGCCGGACCCGGCGCAGATCGAAGAGTTGATGGCGAGCCTGCCGGCGATGCGCATCCTGCTGTGGCTGGCGCTGGTGGTGGTCACCTTCCTGGCCATGGCGCTGGCGCTGTTCACCCTGCCGCCGCAGGTGATGTTCGAGCACCGCAACGGCCTGCAGGCGATGCGCCTGAGCCTGCGCGCCTGCCTGCACAACGTGCTGGCGATGGTGGTGTTCTTCCTGCTCGCCTTCGTGGCGGTGTTTGCGATCTACTTCGGCGTGATGCTGGTGGCCCTGATCGCGCAGCTGATCGGCGGCACCATGCTCGCCCTGTTCGTCGCGCAGCTGCTGCTGATGGGGGTGGTGATGCCGGTGTTCGCCGGTGCCATCTACACCGCGTGGAAGCAGATGTTCGGCCAGCAGGGTCCGCAGACCCCGCCGCCGATGCCCGGCCCGAACAACGTTTTCGCGGCCTGATCAAAACAAAACCCCGGCCAAGGCCGGGGTTTTTGTTTGTGCCTCACTCCGGCTGTGCTTTCCCACCGGGGCGTGGCACCAGCCAGCGTGCCGCATGGATGCCCAGTTCGTAGAGCAGGCACATCGGAATGGCCAGCATCAGCTGCGAGACCACGTCCGGCGGCGTCAGCACCGCGGCCAGCACGAAGATGCCGACGATCGCGTAGCCGCGGCCTTCCTTGAACTGCTGCGGCGTGATCCAGCCCAGCAGCACCAGGATCACCATCGCCACCGGCAGCTCGAAACTGGTGCCGAAGGCGAAGAAGATCGCCAGCACGAAATCCAGGTAAGCCGTTGCGTCCGGAGTGATCGCGATCACCTCCGGGCGGAACGTGGTCAGGAAGTGGAACACCGCCGGCAGCACCAGGAAGTACGCGAACGCGCAGCCCAGATAGAACAGCAGGACCGACGAGGCCAGCAACGGCACGGCCAGGCGTTTTTCGCGGGCATACAGGCCCGGTGCCACGAACGACCACAGCTGGAACAGCAGCCACGGCACGGCGATGAACACCGCTACGAAGAAGGTCAGCTTCAACGGCGCGAAGAAGGCACCCGCAGGATTGGTCGCGATCATCGTCTGCCCGTTCGGCAGCTGCGAGATCAGCGGTTCGGCGACCATCGTGTAGATCTGCCGCGAGAACGGCATCAGCCCCAGCAGCACCACGCCCAGGCCGATCAACGCGCGCACCAGGCGCGCACGCAGTTCAATCAGGTGTTCGACCAGCGAGCTCTCGCTGCTTTCATGCTCGCTCATCGCGGTGCCTCGTCGTTCGGCGGCGTGGGCGTGGGCGCATGCGCCGCGGCATCCGTCGATGGCGGCAGCGGTGCCGACACGTCCGCACGGGGCGCACTGCCATCGATCCCGGGCGGAGCCATCGCATCGCGCGGCGGCTCGACCTCATCGGTCGCCACCGCATGCTGGGCCACGCTGGCCGGAGAACCTGGCGCCGGGCCGGTCATCACCGGCGCGTCGTCCGCGGCGGCGGCAACGCCCTCGCCGTGACGCGCCACGTCCTGGCGCATCTGCTCGGCCTCGCGGCGCACCGCTTCGCCGCTGGCGCGCAGCTGCGACTCGGTATCGCGTACCGAAGACTTCACATCATCGAACTGGCGCTTGATCTCTTCGGCATGCAGCTCGCGCTCAAGCTCCTGCTTCACCGAATCCCACTGGTTGCGGGCACGGCGTACCCACAACCCGGCGAAGCGGGCCGCCTTGGGCAGCCGCTCGGGGCCGAGCACGACCAGGGCCACCACCGCGATGACCAGCAGTTCACTGAAACCGATATCGAACACGCCAAGCCGCCCGGATCAGCGCGGGTCGCGGTCGTGCTCGGTCTGCGACGTCGTCGTCGAGTCCTGCGGACGCGAGCTGTCGCTGAGCTGCGCGTTCGGCTTGTCCTCGTCGCGCATGCCCTTCTTGAATTCCTTGACGGCGCTGCCAAGGTCCTTGGCGCCGCTGGTCAGTTTCTTGGTGCCGAACACCAGCAGAACGATGACCAGCACGACCAACCAATGCCAGATGCTGAAACTGCCCATGACTCGCTCGTTACGTAGTGATCAGACGGTTGAGCATAGCGCACCGGCGGTAAGCCGGCGCGCGTGACGAAAGTCAGTTGCCGTCCAGCGATTCGGTACGGACTTCACCGTCGCCGACCGGCTGGAAGCCCTGCTGCGGGGCCGGTTGCGCCGGCACGGACTGCAACGGGGCGGTGGTCGCGCCAGCGGCGGCCGGGGCCGGCGCCTGTTCAGGTCGGACCGGCACGGCAGCGGCGCGCGGCGCCGGGGCCGGTGCAGGCGCGCTGCCGGCGGTGCCGCGTTTCTCGCGGGCGGTGTAGGTGGCTTCTTCCAGGCGATCGCGGAAGGCGACCACGTCCACCGACGGCGGCTCGCCGACGCGGCCTTCGAACACCATGCGCGGCGTGGTGTTGCTGCCGTAGGCATCCAGATTGGCGGCATCGTCGATCTGCAGCACGGCGCCATCCAGCGCCACACCGGCGAACAGCCCGCGGGCGCGCGACCAGGACCAGATTTCGGCCTTCAACTGGCCATCGGTGGCGGCCGCCGCGTTGCGGCCGACAGGACCGGCGGCGACACCGGCATCGGCGCCCAGGGTGAATTTGCCGTTGACGAGATTGTCCAGGCTGCGGTCATTGCGGAACACCAGCACCACGTCGGAGGACTGCACACCGGCCTGGAAGCCGATGCTGCCGCCGGTGAGCTTCACGAACACCGGGTTGGACCAGCTGCCGTCGGGCGTCTTGACCGACATCAGGCCGTGGCCGCGACGGCCACCGATCACCAGGCCGGCTTTGATGGTGTCAGGGATGACGACGACCGCGCGACCTTCGTCGAGCAGCTTGTCGGGAATCCCCTGCTCGGGGATGCCCTGGATTTCATTCAGGACGCGCACGGCATTGCGGGCGCGCTGGTCCTCCTGTGGCCCGGCCATGGCCTGGGTCGACAGCAGGCTGGCGGTGATCAGCAGTACAAGGCTGAGGCGGCGCATGGGTGGGCTCCAGAAAGTCGATTCATACAAGATAGCGGCACGTTCGACCGGGGTCGATACGCTTCTGGACGTTAGAAGCCCGGCGATGAATCGGCAATGAGTATTCCGGGCTATCGAAATGCCTGCTGGATCGTGTTCATCATCCAAATCCATCCCGCCAATCGCGCAGACCTGCGAGAATGGCGACATGCTCGACGCACCCGACACCGCCGTGCTGGCGGTCAATCTAGGCACGCCCGAGACGCCAACCGCCCCGGCGGTGCGTCGCTACCTGGCTGAGTTCCTCAGCGATCCGCGCGTGGTCGCGATTCCGCCACTGTTCTGGAAACCCTTGCTGTACGGGCTGATCCTGCCGTTGCGCAGTGGTCGATCGGCCGCCAAGTACGCCCAGGTCTGGCTGCCGGACGGCTCCCCGCTGATGGTCTACACCCGCCGGCTGGCCGAGGCCATGCAGGGCCTCATGCCGGACCTGCGGGTGCGTCATGCGATGCGCTACGGTGCGCCGGCGCTACCGGCCGAGCTGGATCGGCTGGCCGCCGAGGGCATCAAGCGGATCGTGGTGCTGCCGCTGTATCCGCAGTATTCGACCACCACCACCGCCTCCATCGAGGATCAGGTGCGCCAGTGGCAGCCGGCACATCCCGGCGTCACCGTGACCCTGGTGCGCGATTACGCGGTCGATCCGGACTGGGTCGCCGCCGTCGCCGGCAGCATCCGCCAGTGGTGGGAGCACCACGGTCGCGGCGAGAAGCTGGTGTTCTCTTTCCATGGCATCCCGCAGCGCCTGGCCGATGCCGGCGATCCGTATCCGCAACGCTGCGAGGCCAGTGCGCGAGCGATCGCGCAGGCCCTGGAGCTGACCGACGATGCCTGGCAGTTGACCTACCAGTCGCGGTTCGGCCGCGAGAAGTGGCTGCAGCCCTATGCCGAGCCCACCCTGTGGGCAATGGCAGACAGCGGCGTGCGCAGCATGGACGTGGTCTGCCCGGGCTTTGCCACGGACTGCCTGGAAACGCTGGAGGAAGTGGCGATGGGCTTTACCGAAACCGTGGCCCAGCGCGGCGCGACCATGCGCTACATCCCCTGCCTCAACGATGCGCAGGCGCATGCACTGGCGCTGTCGCGACTGAGCATCGCGGCGCTGGCATGACCCTGCAGCCGTTCTCCCTGGCGGTTGCCGGCAGCACCGTGGCCGGCCTGCGGTCGCCTGTGAGCGGTGGCCTGCGTGTGCTGGCGCTGCACGGCTGGCTCGACAACGCGGCCAGCTTCGTGCCGTTGGCCGCGCAGCTGCCCGGGCTCGAGCTGGTGGCGATCGATCTGCCCGGGCACGGCCACAGCGCGCATCTGCCGCCCGGCACGCAATACAACACACCCGGTGCGATCTGCCATGTCCTTGAAGTCGCCGATGCGCTGGGCTGGGATCGCTTCGTGCTGCTCGGCCATTCGATGGGCGCGGGCATCGCCAGCCTCACCGCGGCAGCCGCACCGGAGCGCGTGGAGCGCCTGATCGCGATCGAGGCGCTCGGCGGCCTGCGCGGTCCGGAGAATGAGACAGCACAGCGTCTTCGCGAACACGTGCGCGCCGCGCGTGCACTGTCCACCCGCAGGCTGCGTGTGTTCCCCGATCTGGCTGCGCCGATCCGCGCCCGCATGATGGCCAACCAGCTCAGCGAGCCGTGCGCACGCCTGCTGGTCGAACGTGGCGTCAAACCGGTCGAGGGCGGGTACAGCTGGTGCAGCGATCAACGCCTGATGCTGCCCACCGCAATGCGCCTGAGTGAGGCGCAGATCGACGACCTGCTCGCCGCGATCGAGTGCCCGACCCAGGTGATCTACGCCACGCCGGCGCAGCCGTATTACCCCGAGCCGCTGCGCAGCCAGCGCATCGGGCTGCTGCGCGAAGGCCGCCTGGCCGTGTTCCCGGGCACCCATCACCTGCACATGGAGCACCCGCAGGTGGTGGCCGAGGTGATCCAGGGCTTCCTCGCCGGGTAAGCCTGCACGGTGCGACACACGGTCGCACTCAACTTATCCCGGCAGCGACCGATACCGAGGGTGCAGGCGATTTTCTCGACTGCACTGTCGTCGCTTGCTCCGCCGTTGCGAAGCCGCGCATCACCCAGGCTTCCAGGGAACGTCGTCGCAATGCCGGATTGGCCGTGCCATCGCCCACAGGACCGGGCCATGCCGGCGGTGATCGCCACCGCCGACGCGGCGTTCGCTGTGTGCTCCCTACGCGCCTCCCTGCTTCCTTTCGCTGCTGCGCCCACCGGATCGCCGGTGAGGGGTGCGGCACCCGCCTGTGCGCGCGAGCGCCGCAGGATTTCTGCTTTCTGATGATTCTGGAGCCGCCATGTCCGCCCTTCCCGTTGCCTCGACCCGCCCACCCGATCTGCTGCGCACGCGCACGTCCCGACCGTTCGCGGACGCGGCCTGTCTGATCACCGCGGGGCTGCTGATCGCCGCGGCCGTGATCGCTGCGGTCTGGCAGCGGCAGCCCTGGGCGCTGCTTCCGGTCGCGATCGCGGGGCTGCTGCTGGGCCTGGTGGCGCTGCGTGTGAGGCAGCAGGGTCATGCCCTGCGGCAGGCAGAGACGCGAGCGCTTTCGCTGGCCACAGAGGCGGCGCGCGCGCAGGCGCGCGACAGCGTCGACCACGCCCACGATGCCCAGGTGCGGCAGGCGCTGGATGTCTCCCGCACGGCGATGATGATTGCCGACAACGACCACGTGATCCGCTACGTCAACCAGTCGGTGGTGACGCTGCTGCGCAACCAGCAGGCCAGTCTGCGCGAGGCCTTCCCCGATTTCGACGCCGAGCGCCTGGTCGGCAGCAGCATCCACCGTTTCCATGCCAACCCGGACCGTATCCGCGGCATCCTCAACACCCTGATGGCCACCCATCATGGCCGCGTGCGGATCGGCCCGGTGCATTTCGCCCAGGTGGTGACGCCGGTGTTCGATGCGCAGGGCCAGCGCCAGGGCTTCGCGGTGGAGTGGCATGACCGTACCCACGAGCTGCTGCTGGAGACCGCCGTGGCCGACATCGTCGAGGCGGCCAGCAAGGGCGACCTCGATCGTCGCCTGCAGGCCACCGACGGCGGCGCCGGCTTCCTCAATGGCCTGACCGGCGGCATCAACCAGTTGCTGGACAGTGTTGGTGGTACGGTCGGCGAGATCCGCCGCATGCTTTCCGCGCTGGCCGACGGCGACCTGGGCCAGCGCATGCGCGGCGACTTCCACGGCTCGTTCCAAGCCATGCAACGCGATGCCAACGCGACCGCCGAACAGTTGACCGCGATGGTCGAGCGGATCAAGCGGTGCACCGGCTCTATCTCGCTGGCCGCCAGCGAGATCGCCAGCGGCAACGATGACCTCTCCGAGCGCACCGAACGCCAGGCCGCACATCTGGAGGAAACCGCCGCCTCGATGGAAGAGCTGACCTCGACCGTCCGCCAGAACGCCGAGCATGCGCGCCAGGCCAGCGCGCTGGCCCACGGCGCACATGACGTCGCCACGCGCGGCAGCCAGGTGGTGGGCCAGGTGGTGACCACCATGGACGCCATCCAGAGCGCCTCCCACCGGATCGGCGACATCACCCGGGTGATCGACGGCATCGCCTTCCAGACCAACATCCTGGCACTCAACGCGGCGGTGGAAGCCGCGCGCGCCGGCGAGCAGGGCCGGGGCTTCGCCGTGGTCGCCAGCGAAGTGCGCAGCCTGGCGCAGCGATCGGCCGAAGCGGCCAAGGAGATCAAGGGCCTGATCGAGGCCTCCGTGGAACAGGTCGCCGAGGGCGCCCGTCTGGTCCAGGACGCCGGACAGACCATGGGCGAGATCGTCACCCGCGTCGCCAGTGTCAGCGGCATCATGGCCGAGATCTCTTCTGCGTCGCAGGAGCAGGCGGCCGGCATCGACCAGGTCAACCAGACCGTGGCGCAGATGGACGATGCCACCCAGCAGAACGCGGCGCTGGTCGAGGAAGCCAGTGCTGCGGCGCGGTTGCTGGAAGCGCAGGCTGCCGACCTGACCCAGGCGGTCGCGGTGTTCCGCCATCAGGAACAGGCCTACCGCGCGGCCGCAGTGGCCTGATCGGCGTCAGTCCAGCACGCGCCGCGGCGCGTCCTGCAGTCAGGCGGCGATGCGTTCGACCGCCTGGCTGAAGGCATCGCGATCGTTGCGCTCGGTGACTTCGCCCCATTGCCGCGTCGCCAGTATGTTCTGCTGGCGAACAGCGCCTGCCTGGATACCGCCAGGTGCACGCCGGCGGCCTCTGCTTGGCCAGCATCCAGATTCAAACGCCACGCATTGACCTGCAAGCCGACTCCCGGGCCGATCCGCGCGACCCGCTGACCGATCCCGCCCAGTCGGCAGCCCCAGGCGTGCGCCGTGCAGATCACGACCGACGCTCTGCTGCCACGGTCCTTGCACACGCAGCGCGTTCGCCTCCGGCACCAGATTCCGCATTACCGCCAGGATCAGCACCCAGGTCAGTTCCATCGCCGGTTGGGGATGGCTGTCGGTTCCGCACACGACCACGCCTTGCGCCTTCGCGGCGGTGATCGGCGTGCGCATGCGCATCACCCCCGTGTCCCGGCATCCTGCGAGTGCGGTCACCAGCGCATCCCCGGTGTGGGGCGTCGCCGACCTGCGTATCTGCACGGCATCGGCGAGCCAGTGCCAATCGGCGGACGAGATCGCCACGCCCCCCGGGTGGTCGTCGAGAATCACGCAGGTCAGCGGGGTGGAGTTGTCCGTCATCAGCAGCCATGACGGTACGTCTGCATGGCGACGTGCTTTACAGACAGCTGCGCCAGACACCGGCAGGGCGTGCCTGGTTGCCGGAAGGCGGCGGAGCCAGGCGCTGAATCGCGGACAAAAAGAAAACCCCGCTGCGTGAGCAGCGGGGTTTTCGGGTAAAAACCCTGGCGAT